>NZ_LRFC01000022.1 GCF_001619875.1 Fictibacillus phosphorivorans | reverse complement strand
CAAGTTCTGGACTGTATAAGGGATTCCCTTATGTTCAACCGTTTGACCAAACTTCAATTCAGAAGTGGTAATGATCTTACGGTCTTTCGTGGTATAGGTCCCTTGATCCACATAACGCAGTTCATCATCCGATAGAGGTAAGATAACTCCTATTATTTGAACAGGATCTACTGCTCCACCTTCGATAGGATCACCATTCTCTTGCCACCCACTTTCTTTAGGTGATGGATGATAAGTAAGAGTAAAACCCCAATCGTCAATCATTTCTTTAAATTCAAATGATTCAAGAGTCATACTTGCTTCACCACTCTCCATGTGACTCTTGCACGTAATCCTCCTGTGTCTACCAGTGGATTCGAGGAGCCTTTGTTTTCGATCGTTAACTTCGCATTAGCAGGGGATTTCAAGGTGGTTATCTTGTCTTGAATATCTGCTGCTATAAGAGCACCTAAACGTTCATACAATGTTTTTCCCTTGATTTTCAAGTCAACGATCTGCTGAAGCTGACCTTCAACAAATTTAACCCAGTCATCGTTCTTTTCATCAAACGTAGAACGGACAAAAGAACGTTCTGGTATCGTCACACTCTTTATAAGGATGAACATGGTGATTAGTTTATCACCGTCTTGAACAGCTAAGATGTTCTTCCCCTTTGGCTGAAACAAACCTGGTATTTCAGAAGCCTTCCTACCCTTTGCCTCTGCGGTTGGTATCGTTAGAGCTTTTCCTTTGGCCCTTATCGTGATTCCAAACTCATGGACATTGGCAATCATCGCATAAAAAGAGTCGTCCGAAGCGAAAATACCGATTTCTACCGAGTATTTATTTAGTTCTTCTAATGCTTTGATCAGATCAGGAATGACATCCCTTTTAGTGACGATTCTCACTCGTTTACGTGCCATATTACAGCACCGTCAAATTAAGTGTTTTACGTCCACGAAGAGAATTTAAGATTCTTTGAAACTCTTGACCGAATGGTGTAGTATCCAAGCCGACAGATTCGCCTGAAGAGGCGTAAGTCCTTTCCAATGAATCTACCTTCTCTTTAACTACTTTTCTAATGCTTACTGTGGCAAGATGAGCAGCAAGATAGCGCGTTAATCGCTCTATTTGCTCTGGCTTCACATTTAAAGAGGACACCTCAAGAGAAGCGTCCTCAATGTACATATTCAGTTGGTCATCAGTGAGTTTGTTTAACTCTTTACCCATGTTTTTAATTCGATTTCGAAGAGTTGTTGCATCCATAGATATCAACCTCTATTCGTCTTCATTTTCACCGTTAATAACAGCTAATTGAGCGTCGATCGCTTCTTGAACAGTTTTACGAGAATCTTCCTTCTTCCAAGCTTCTAAAAGGGACGGATCAAATGTATCCTTCACAAGTTCAACTGCTTTGGGTGCAGTCAGCTCACCAAATGACTTCTCAGCAACAACATCTCCATCATCAACAACTTTTTTCATAATAGGATGAGAGCTGAAATCTTTCCATTCAGCTTCACTAATTTTATTAGCACCTGGAATCAACATGACACCCGCTGCATGCAAGATATAATTTCCTTTGTTTTGTACTAACATTAGATTCCATCTCCTCTCACGATTGCCATAGGATAACGAACGATCGCTCCACCTGTACGTTCTTCCAAAGGCACCTTCGTATTCGGGAACTTATACTCTTCCGGATGACGCTTAATATCCATAGGAATAAGGATTTCAACAACGTCTGGAGAGTTATCAAAAACTAGGAAGCTATCAGTAGCTCCTACACCGCGCTTTTCAAGATCAGAAGTGAATTCTACTGTAGTAAACCATCCTTGGCTCTTAAGGTACTGAAGCACAGTTTGGCCAGTATATTCGTTATACTCTTTTTCAAGCTCTTCCATTGCATCCGGTGTTACAACAAGAGTGTTTGCTGTATGGCCAGGCAGTTTATTTACGGCCTTACGAGCAGTACGAAGATCTGCAACAATCTCTCTTCCTGTTTTGTCTTTCCACTTTGTAGAAGTCCCACCAGCGTTATTTGCTACGGCCATAACTTGGATACCAACAGCATTAGTCACCCCAAGAATATTGTGAGTAGCATCACCGATCCACACTAGGCGGTTTTCCTTTTCTGCAATCGCTTTACGTGCTGTCTCTGCTTTAGTAGCTTCAACAGGACGGCCAGATAAAGCAGCTTGACGAACTTCTTGAACCGAAATACGGAAAGCTGCAGCAATGGAGTAAATCTTCTCCGTATGTCGTTCCATGTCAGCGTCTACCAACGGAATATCATCTGCACCTGGAGCAAGAATCTTAGCAGCTCCAGAACGTTTGATAACGTCATAGCTATATGTTTCTGCTCCCTCGTGAACATCCGTTTTCACATTAAAAATGGAGCGTGCTTTAAGCTCCTCTTTCTTTGCTTCGAATAATTTACTATCAATTGCTTCAAGGTCTACTGGACGGATCATCCCGTCAACTCGATATTGTGTCAATGTGATTCACTCCTTTTAAGGTAAATTGATTTCTACTTGTGCTAATGACCCTGCAGATGCTTTTGACTTGAATGTCGCTGAAGGAAAAGCGATCGTTCCAGCAGTTGCAGTATCTGAAGGATAAAACTTATTATTTGCAGGGTTAACGTTAGCTGATTTACCTGTAATTACGTCTTCAGCCACCTCGACCCAAATAACACCCTTTCTTACAACCGCTACAGGAGCATTTAAAGGGTAGTTTTGATCGTTTGCGTTTGTTACCCAGTCATGTACCTCTTGAGCAAGAGCAATTCCATATGGCTTACCTGCAGCCTTAACTTGGGTAACCTTTTCACCTGTTACATCTAACTGAACTGGAGATCCAAAAGGAACAACCTCAGCTGCAGCTTTTGTATCTGCACTATAATCTTGATAATTTGCTAATTTCCCTGGACCACCAGCTTCGGGCATGTACTTATCGTAAGTAGTAATCGACATGTTGTCGCCTCCTTATTTATTTTCTTTCATGTTTAATCGCTTTTGCTTCTTTTCCTCAAGCTCTTTGTTTTTCTTAGAGCCATCACCTGAAAACATATGGTTTGTTCCTGTTGAAGAAAAACCATCTGACTTAACGCGTTCAACAGTTGCGTCATAGAAAGCATTGATATATTCATCTGACTTTCCATCACCTTTAAAATCAGGAGAAGCTTTCTGAATTACAGCTTCCTTCACTTCACGATCAGATTTACCTGTGAAATCAAAAGAATCTCCAAGCAATGTTTTAGCACCTGTAATTAATTCAACGCGTTCTTGAACTTTCGCATCTAATTGA
>NZ_LRFC01000021.1 GCF_001619875.1 Fictibacillus phosphorivorans | reverse complement strand
TAGATCGCGGCTACTTTGAAATAAATCAAGGTGTAAAAGAAAGCAGCAAAGGGACTTTTACTTATCTAACCATGAGAGTTACACCAAAAGGACAAGCATACATCATTAATCGTTTGAAGAAAGAACAGCAAGGATTAGCTATCTAATTTAATTATAAATCTAACACTTACACAATCTACCATCTATTAGGTACAAAGGAGGAGCTAGAATGAATCAACTTGGCAATGCACTTGCCAGGGCTCGAAATTGGAAAGGACTAACGCAAGAACAACTATCTCTGAATCTTCCCATGAGTCGTGAAGCATTAAGTAAAGCAGAAACGGGGGCGAGGAAGATTCCTAAAGATCTTCGTCCCATATTGGCAAAGGAACTTGATTACCCATTCTATTCAATGGCTGTAGCACTTGAGGATACAGGAGGGGCATGGGTACCAGAATTAAACGGAGATAAAGTCGATCTTCACCGATCAAGCGTAAGAAGCAAGACTATTGAAGAACTTCAAGAAGCAATAGATGCAATTAGTGGGGTTTGTCTAGTAAATCACCCAGAGTACATACAAGAGCATGAAAGGCATCAACTTAAAAAGGCATTGATGGAAGCCATTGACGCGATTATAGCTTTAACCCATTTTGTAGGAATTATTTGTTTGGAATATGGTTTTTCGTGGCTGGGATTATGGAAGGAACAGCGACTTAAACTCAAAGCAAAAGGCTTTGTAAAAGGGAGTTATTGATGGATAAAGTTCTTTTACTTGCTCAATTAAAAGCAGCATTTCTTGAAATTGAAACATTAGAGCAACTTGTAATTTTCAAAAAGTACACAGAATTACTTTATACCAAATAGGAGGTTAGATTATGAGAACAGCAGCAACAATTAAACTTTTCCCTGCTGAAATGAGCATGGTGAGAAGATCTACAAGATTACTAAGTAATCATCTTAAAGGATGGAATAAAAGACTGTTTGATTCAACAACATTAAAACGCGTGAATGAGTCATCAGGAACTCTTGTTATGGACGGAATGGAATTAAAAGATGTTGCGAGGGCGTTAAGAAAGCAAGGATGGTTTTTCTACAACTCAGGGCATAAAGCAGAAGCAAAAATCTATTTTGAATTAGCACAATGGATCAAGGAGCAAAGAACTCAATTCCAACAGGAAAATGGCCCAAAAATAAAAACAGCCGCTAGTGCGGGAACACTAACAGCTGCTATCGTATAGGACGTTTAACAATTTCATTTTACCATAACTGGTTGATGAACAGCAATAGGCTTCGGTCTCTGCTGTCGGACCTAGGAGAGCCTAACCCCATCCCCTATCTCTCTCTTAGGCCGGACAGTGCGGATCGCACTAGAAATGAGGTGAATGACAATGGCAAGAGTAAAAGAACATATGGAGGAGGACACTATTTCATTCGATGGACATGGAAGAATGAAATTTCATCCGGAATTTCATTTCAGTCATGGTGAATCATTTACTGAGTCTGAATTGGAATACCTCTGTAAGTATTACGAAGTTGATCACGCTAGAACCCTCAGTTTTGCAATGGGAAAAACAGAAGGAACACTTCGATCTAAAGTTGATTATCTAAAGAAAAACGGCTTGTATGATTACTACAAAAATCTTAACAAGCATTGGATAGGAGTGAGTGACATGATTCATTGCTATAAAACGGGAAACTGGTCGCCAGCTGAAACATTCTACATGGTTAACCACGTTCCTGTAGTTGGATTGAAGGAGACAGCTCGTAGACTGAATCGGAAAGAAGAAGAAGTTAAAGCAAAATATGAAAGAGAACAACAAAAAAACCATCACCAGGCAGGGTGACAGTTTTAACGGGATGTGTTTTTAAAAATCTATTAGTTCCATTATATTCACTTATCAACAATTTATCAACAAAAGGAGGAAGTAAGTAGTGAAAACGGAGATTAAGTTACTGCAGCTGAACCTGAAAAACTTCAAGGGTGTTAAACAGTTCACTCTTGATCTACAAGGTGAAAATGCAAAAGTTTATGGTGACAACGCCACTGGAAAAACGACAATGTTTGATGCTTTCATCTGGGTGCTTTTCGATAAGGATAGTCAGAACAAAAAGGACTTCCAGTTAAAAACACTAAGCGGTAAGAATGAAGCGATTCATGGATTAGAACATGAGGTAGAAGCTACCTTTAAAGTTAACGATCGTACACTTACTTTACGAAAAGTATTCTCTGAAAAGTGGACAAAGAAACGTGGATCAGCGTTATCAGAGTTCACAGGCCACACAACGGATTATTACATTGATGGAGTGCCAGTGAAGTTGAAAGAGTATAAGGAGCAGGTAGACACTATTGTTCAGGAGGATATCTTCAAGCTTCTAACCTCTCCATCCTACTTTAACGAACAACTAAAGTGGCAGGATCGCAGAGCATTATTACTAACTATCTGCGGTGATATTACGGACCAGGAAGTTATCGATAGCAACAAAAGTCTTTCAAAGTTAACGATCGTATTGAACGGGAAAACCATTGAGAATCATCGGAAGATGGTTGCTGCTAGAAGAACTGAGATTAACAAAGAATTGGATCGCATTCCAATTCGCATAGATGAAGTTCAACGATCAATGCCAGACACTTCGAATTTAAATGAGGACGAGCTTCAACAAGAAATTTCTTTCCTTAAACATCAGATAGAAGAAAAAGAATCTGAGGTTAACCGCATTAAGTCAGGTGGCGAGATATCCGCTAAGGAAAAGAAACTTCGTGAAGTAGAAGGGGAACTTCAGCAAATAAAAAATGATCTTCAAGGTAAGACCCTTGAAGATATGTCAGCCAAACGTCAGGAGTTATCCTCCATTAAGTTCGAAGCGGAAAATGCGGAGCTACAAATCAGGAGTAAAAGAAACCGTATAGCCAGTAACAATAAAGCAATTCAGAGTTCTGCAGAATTAACAGATCGCTTACGCAAAGAATGGCATGAGGTTAATGGTCGAGTATTTGAATCTCATCATGCTGAGGATTGTCCAACATGCGGACAAGCTTTACCGAGTGAACAAATTCAAGAAGCACACGAAAAAGCATTAGCTCAATTCAATCTTGAAAAGGCGCAGAGGTTAGAAAGAATTAATGCTCAAGGAAAAATGGAAGCTGGTGTTGTTGAAGGGTTAAAGTCTGAAAATCAACAACTAGAACATGAGATTACAAAACTTGAAGAATTTGTTCGTCTTCAAAATTCAGAAATAGAAAGAGTTCAAGACGAAGTATTAAGTCTCCAGGCAGGAGTTAAAAACGTTGACTCAGATCCTCTGTACATCAACAAGAAAAAAGAAGCTATCAATATTGAAGAATCTATACAAAACTTACGTTCTTCAGTTCAAGAATCAGTATACAAAGTGAATCAAGAAATCGTTGTGTTACGCAATGATATGAACACTTTGGATCAAGATAAAGCAAAATTTGCTCAAGTTAAGCTCTCTAAGCAGCGTATTCAAGAACTGGAAGAGCAAGAACGTGGTCTTGCAGCTGAATTCGAAAAGTTGGAGCAAGAACTTTATCTAACCGAAGAGTTTATTCGCACTAAAGTAAATCTGCTAACAGAAAAGATTAACTCTAAATTCAAATACGCTCGTTTCAAATTATTCGATACTCAGATCAATGGCGGGCTTTCTGAAACATGTGAAACCTTGTACGAAGGTGTACCTTACAACGGTGGTTTGAATAACGCCGCACGTATCAATATCGGTCTAGATATCATCAACACTTTAGCAGAGCATTACGGAGTTTCTGCTCCAATCTTTGTAGACAATAGTGAAGCTGTAACGCAGCTGATTGAAGTAAATTCACAGGTTATTAGTTTAGTAGTATCTGAAGCTGATAAAAAACTTCGTGTTGAGTACGGAGATATGGAGGAGGCAATTTAATGACTGTTAAACATGGTGGATGTTCAGTATGTAAAAGCAAAGAACAGGTAATTTTAACAACGGTTACAGTTGGATCTAATTGTATGGCGGTTTGTGACTCATGCAAAAACACAGTAAAGGCGGCTAAATAATGAGCAATCAAAATCAATTAGCAATGGTGAAAAAAGATACCGTTGATATAGTGGCTGCTAAAGTAAAACAGTTTCAAGAGGCTGGTGAACTACATTTCCCAGCTAACTATAGCCCTGAGAATGCAATGAAAAGCGCTTGGTTGATCTTACAAGCCACTAAAGCAGGAAAAAACGATAATTACGCTCCAGTACTTACACACTGTACAAAGGATTCTATCGCAAATGCCTTACTTGATATGGTAGTTCAAGGTCTAAATCCGGCAAAGAAACAAGGCTACTTTATCTGCTACGGTAAACAGTTAGCGTTCCAGCGTTCTTATTTTGGAACAATGGCCGTTACTAAGCGAGTAACAAACGCAAAGGCTATAGATGGCATGGTGATTTATGAAGGCGACGATGTTGATTATGAGATCGTAAATGGTCGTGTAGTTAACCTTAAACATAAACAAAAGTTTGGAAACATAAACAAAGATAAAATTCTAGGTGCTTATGCCACTATCGAAATGCCTGACGGAGAGGTTTATACAGAAATCATGACAATGGATGAGATTAGACAAGCTTGGAGTCAATCTCAAATGTGGGGCAAGGACCAAAAGAAAGAAAAACAAGGTAGCACACATGATGATTTTAAGCAGGAAATGGCTAAGAAGACTGTTATAGGTCGTGCTTGTAAGAAATTCTTGAATTCAAGCGATGATGGTTCCCTGGTAATGCAGCATATCAACGGATCAGATGAACGCTCAGAAGAAATAGAAGTCCAGAAGGAAATAGCTGAAAACGCAAATTCTGAATACATCGATGCTGAGTATAACGAAATCATTGACGATCCCGAACCGCCTAAAAGAGAACAGCCAGAAGAAAAGTTAAAACCAGAACCAGAACCAGTAAACGTAGGCGGACCAGAGTTTTGATCGAGATAAAATCATTTGGAAGCTCGAGCGCGGGGAACTGCTATCACATTACTGATGGCAAGACCCCACTGCTTCTGGAAGCTGGCATCAAGTTTAAAGAGGTTCAGCGACAATTAAACTTTCAAACTACCTCAATAGCAGGCTGTCTTATAAGTCATGAGCACGGTGATCACTGTAAAGCGATTAAAGAGGTATTAAAAGCCGGAATCAATTGTTATATGTCACCGGGTACGGCAGGAGCGTTAAACATTGAACATCACAGAATACATAAAATCGCTTCTAAACAGCCGTTTCGTATCGGTACATGGAATATACTTCCCTTTGATGTTCAACATGATGTAGCAGAGCCTTATGGCTTCTTGTTAACAAACGAAGGAGGAGAAAAGATTCTTTTCGCTACAGACACTTATTACATTCGTTACAAGTTTAAAGGGCTTACACACATCCTTGTTGAGTGCAACTACTCAATGGACATATTGGATGCAAATATCGCACTTGGAAGGACACCAGCTGTCATGAAGAAACGATTGATGAGATCGCATTTCAGCCTGGAGAACGTAAAAGAATTTTTAAAGGTTAACGATCTAAGCAAGGTTCAAGAAATATGGCTGCTTCACCTTTCGGATTCAAACAGCAATCAAGATGAATTTAAGAAAGAGATCATGCAGCTGACTGGGAAGATGGTTTATGTCCCGTAAATATGAAGTGGAAATACCTCACTTGTATTTAGAGCTTACAAGAGGCTACAGCACACGAGGAACGATGTTTAAAAGGTACGTTATGAGTTACATCGAGAGAAACTTTCCAGACTATAAATTTATCAAAATTGAAGGCATGAAAGCCTTATGTGAAAGAAAGGGGCAAGAGGGTCATGAAGAACGGTAAGAAGCCTAATCGCCAGCAACAAGCACTCATCGAGTACAACGGTTTAAATCCTCAA
>NZ_LRFC01000020.1 GCF_001619875.1 Fictibacillus phosphorivorans | reverse complement strand
ATTAATTTCTACATTCCTCTGAACAAATTCATAAGACTGGCCATTATAAGCTCCAGATTCAGCCACAACATCGGACATAAAGCCGATACTGATTTCTCTTTTGCCGTCATAAATCTTTTGAATAAGTCCTTCATCGGTAATGGTCATAGATACATAGAGCTTTAAATCTTCTACTCTTGCATCCGTATGGGAAAGACCTTTTGCATAGCGATTATAGTTTTTAAGGTTAACCGGCTCATTTGGATGATCATCTGTCACTGGTTTGGACTTAGCTGAACGAATGGTACGATCGCTAAAGATATCCTCTGGCAGCTTAGCCTCCATCTGAATCGTTCCATCCGATCTTTGATAAGGAAATACACCTGGTCTAGTAATCGGTACGCATACGGTTAAATAGCCTTCTTCTGTTTCGCTATAATCATTGATCATGACTTTGTCATAACGTTGCATCTTCACACATCATCACCCCCTTTCTGATCGCATAAAAATAGCCCTAACCTTCTCGGTAGAGCTCATTTAAATTATTAAATTGTTTGTCTAATTCCTTTTTCACACTTTCTGTAACGGACCCTTTAACATTAATGCTTGGTGTTATAGTCACAGAACGTTTTCGTTTAAGATGTTTTTCTATACCTTCAAGAGCATTAGCGATACGTTCAAGATTCTTGCTATCTTTTCGGTCCATGAAATTTCCTCGCTTCAGCTAAAGCTGTATGTGCAATGTGATGGAAGTTTTGAAGTGAGTATCCTTCAAGCTCCCAAATTCGGTTCTTGATTCGCTCTTTTGCAAGTTTCTCACCAATTTCCTCAACATAATTGTCAGGATTTACACAAGCAGATTCTCCGACCACTGTAAATCCATTCGGAAGCTTAGCGACCACTAGGCATTGCTTATCAAATACTCGATGAAAAACTTCGAATTCAGAGGCTTGCATAATGCTTTCCACTTGCTCTGATGTAACTTTATTTTTAAACACGTCATTTCCTCCTTTAATCAAATACCGGTCTAGAAACACACCGGCAACGATAATCCTCTCCAGGCAATACTTTACGTTTACCTACAGTTGGTGGATCTGAGTAAGAAAAAACTTGGTTATCTAGCTCTTGATGAGTCTTCCTCACTCGCTCATCCTTAGAAGTTACCCAAGTAAACTTCGAAACTCCCATTTGCTGATGTCTCTTTGCTGTCATTTGACCAAGAATGGTTCCGGCTTGATCAATAGCGATAAATTCAGCGCGTTTCAAGGATAATCCAACTCGCTCGATTAATTCATCACGAATTTGTTTAGGACTATGTCCTCTTTTCACACCTTGCATGACGATGGTTTCGATGTCAGTAAAGTAATCATCACGGAGCTTGCTGATGTAACTAACATTCTCCGAAACAGAAGATCTCATGTACTCCTGGAGCCAAGGTTCGTATGCTGTTGGATCAATGCCTTTGATAGCACCTTGTTTTTGAATGTTGTTTTTATTAAAGACATTTACACCATTCACAAATGTGTTGGCGATCGACTGGACCTCACTGGAAGTAAAAATCCCAAGCGATAATCCTTTTATAATGTCGATTGCCCTCTGAATGATGTCTAAAGGTCCATCTTCAATAAATGTGGAGTCATCATATCTTTTTTTGTAATTTTTAACCTCGGGCTTTATTTGCTCATCAAACACTTCAAGAGAGAGCTTCTTTAAAGCCAAAATTAAACGCTTCATACTCCGGTAATACAAGAGTGCCACAGCATCAGGAAAACGTGTAGGAGGAGCGATTTTAGGCATCTTACCCACGACCTTTATATGCTCGGTAAACTTCAAGAGCCATTTTCTCGATATCAGCATCATCACCAGTGAATTTAAGAACGTTGGTAAGACCTGAGTTCCCGAATCTTGTTTCTCTTACTTCATCAGCCATAATTACACCATTTGTGATATAAATGTTGTCAGTCTCTGCAACAATCTTTCGGATTTCAGCATCCGTTTTAGAATCAACTTCCCATAAAGGATTGAATTTGAGCTCCCATTCAATTGTTGCTGGATCGATGCTGCCGCCCAATTCATCTGAGGACCACAACAATAATCGAATCAAACGTTCTAAATGTGGCCGCATTTCGTTTTCTTGTTGTGCAGCAATACGAGAATAGTAGTTCATGACATCGTACTGAGCACCTGTAATCGTGCCGGCTTCTTGTCCCTTGATTACCGATTTCGGCATTCTTGCAGCACCAGCCAACATCTCCCACACGTAATCAAGCAGCTCTTTTATGCCACCGATTGGCGTACCCTCTTTCTTAAGCTCTTCACTGGTCCCGATAATTGCGAGTGCTTCAGTTCGGAACATATAATCCATGAGCATTCCGAGTTCTGACTTTTCTTCACTGCTCATGTTCTCTATGCCATCTGATTTATAGACTTTAAAGGCAAAGTCATAAAGCATTTGACCCACAGACCAAAGAGACGTATCCAAAATCGTGATGATGTCATATAAGGGTTCCAGTAAAGGCTGTCCTCTATATTCATCTTCAAGCCTACGTGTTTGATCATGAATCACTCTAGATGCATGGACATTATCTTGAGTAACGCCTGCAATTTGTTCACCTAATCGGGATCTACGATTCAATTTGAACATTTCCACTTGGCCATAATTTAAGCTGAACATATCCTCGTTCAATATGAAGTCTTCAACCTTCATTCCAGAAAAAGCATGAATGTAATCCAAACGCTTAAGTTTTGTTTCATCCAGCTTGTCGGATAAATTAAATGCTGTAGATTGAGTTATCCCTAACGAAATAAAACCGTCACCACGCAAACGTTCGAACGATCTCATTTTCTTAAAAGCTTCTTTTGCCTTTAGATCCCTTAATTTACTCATAATGTTATTCTTTAAGGTTTCGTCCTTCATCTTCAAAGTGAACCAGCTGCGAGTCATGTCTTCAGCAGGGATATCGATGATATTCTGAATGATCCGATTATCAGCATAAAGATTGGATAGCTGTTGGTGAGTCAGCCTCCTTCTTAATCCTGGTTGCTGTCTGACAAGAGCATCCTTAGAATGTCCTTTTCCATTACCAATCATAAAGTCATTCCGCATACTCTTTGCCTTATCAATTGTTTTCACTTCCTCACCTCCCTATCTAACATTCATAAGACGTTTGTACCGATCCAAAGGACCTTTTAAGTCAGATACCTCATAATCATCAAGGGCATACCAGATGGCACTCAATGTATGTGGATCCAGGTTAAACTCATCCGGAATGATTTCATCCAACTTGTTTTTCTTATAGGTCAATGGCTTCAGCTCGTATATCGTGTTTGTACATTGCTTAGAGCAAATAATTTTCTTGAATCGTTTGACCTTTTTCGTATACTGCAGCCGTGAACCTTGGAATTTTTTCGCCCCTCTTATGTTGAAGCCATTTTGTTTAAAAAATTCGATTGTTTTCGGCTCAGCTGAGTCCGCTTTTATAAGTTCTTTAGAAATTTTGAATTCATTCAACTCTTTGGCCGTCTTATCATCGGTCATTTTGTTTTTGTAATACTCCCAGTAGATATAAAGGATCTGTTTATCACGATCGATAGCAAGCCTTACCACAGCGTTATAGGATTCTTCAAAACCAAAGTCCATACCGACCCGTTTTAAAGGGTGTGCTAATCGGTTTATAGCAGCCATAACTTCATCGTGACCCCTTACCTCGAACTGAGGAAGGACTTTAACCCCGTTAACACCAAAACGACCTTTCCGAGCAATACGGTAAAGGTCAGGATCATATTCTTTCAATTCATCCAGCTGTGCAATATAACTTTCCGGAAGAAAAAGATTATCGTCCGCTGTAGAGTGATGGTAATACGTATCGTTAACAATAATTGTTCGTTTCTCATAAAGTTCAGCATCGTCAAGGACTAAACGGTTCTTTTGTTCATCTTTAAAGAAGTGTTTGAATGTCCAGTTGTCTTCTCCGATTGGATTCGTCGATAAAATCATGTGCAGCTGCAATGTGGGATGACGAAGACGTCCAAGGAGCTCTTTAAAGCCGGCATATTTAATCTCAGAGCACTCTTCTAACCAGATTAGAGAAATATTATTAATGGATTTCAACTTGGCTGGTTTATCCATGCCTTTAAAGATGATCTTAGAGCCGTTCGAGAACTTCAACTCATATGGACTTTCTTTTGGCCTGATTTTCCCCTTGGCCACTTTCTTCCTACCCGAATCGTCAAGCAATCCTAAATCCTCTACGATTTCAGTAAAAAGAGAGAACGTACTGTCCTTGTGTGTTTCATAGACCTCACGTACGACTAACGCCTTTCGTTTTTCGGATAACAGCTTGAGTATGATCTTTAATGCGACATGGTAGCTTTTTGAACTGCCATATCCACCGACAAGAAATTGAGTCTTTGTACTCCAATCAAAAAGGAAATCTTCAAAGTGAGGGTTCACTTCTTTTTCAATCATGACCGCTCACCTTTTCTCTTTATGACTATTTCTATAGGAGCATCATTTTCATCATCGTTCATATTATCGATTTCAGCTTTGGTCTTCTCAATTCCAAGCCTCATTTGTTCCAGTTTTAATCTTCTTTCGTCCTCATCGTGCGCCAAATCTAGAAACTGTTTTACTAGATTCCTATACTCAGCCATCGCTCTTGCTTGAGCTTTAATGTAAGACTCATAGCGTTCATAAGCAAAGGAGACTTTATACGACTCACTTCCTCCACCATCAGCCCAGCTACTTCCGCTTTCTTCTTTCAAGTGATCGGTATCATCATTTACCCACATAATCTTTTGCATTCGAACAATTGCCGAAAATTTAATTTCTATCTGAAACCATATTTGATCAGCAATGTCTAAATCACTCATCACTTTAATGATCTCTATTTGTTCTTCGTGCAGAAACTTACTAAAAAGACCATGTTTTGTCGCTAGGTTGTTGTGATTCGGAAATTTATGTTTAGGATTAGGGTTCCCTCTGTTCCCTGCTTGTCCCCCAGACTTTTTAGGAGTATTCGATTTTTTAGTAACGTTCCTTTTCACAATGGTAACGTTACCTTTCAATTGTTCATCCCATTTATCTTGATTTTTCCACTTTCGAACTTGGGTGTCGGTGACATTTAATTCAGCTGCAATGTCTTTTAACAACCGTTTTCCATTACTTTCTTTCCACAGTTCAAAGGCTTTATCTCGACTTGGACTTCTTGCTCTTGCCACTACATATCACCCACCCCCATGTTTTTGTTTTGGAGCAAAAGAAAAAGCACCCTGAAGGATGCTTAAACAATTTTTATTCTACTTTTTCTCTTTAGCAGTGCCTCTGCCGAATTCAAACTTTTCATCACATTCTTTACAAGTGCTATAAATATTGGTTTCTTTAAATCCTGGAATATCATCTTTTTCATATATAACTTTTCCGTTACCGCAAGGGCACTTATACTCTTCACGAATAACTTCACCACTTCCAGCACCATATCCACTATGATATGAAGTGCTACTATCTACTTCTTGTAACTTCATAATATCACTCCTTTTTCCTATGCATTCGACAAAAGGAAGGAATTTCCTCTTCTAATGACGAAATTTGTAGTAAAGGAGGTGAATATATTTATGCGTTTTGATGGAGCAGTTATTAAAGAACAAGGTATCACATTTGCTATTGTTGTAGTTAAACCAACTGTTTTACAACAACATTCAAGTGAGATTGAAAAAGTTAGAGCTGGTTTCAGTCGTTATTTTCCTAGAATGCCGGTTATTTTAATGGCACAGAAGGCTAGAGGAATTCCAACATATCACGGAAGAACAGATATCGTAAAATTCTTAGCAAACATAGATCCTCGAAGGATCCCATGGAAAACATATACTGCTAGCTAACTAATGACCACCTCTTGCCAGGTGGTTTTTATCGTTCTTTGGCGAAATTTAATCTCCGCGCCGTCCTGCCTCCCATTTTACACTGCTGATTTTTCGATTTTCAACAATTGCACAAAGTGGCTTTTTTGGCTCAAATGGTTCAATATGGTATCTTTGGTTTTTTTGACCTGGTTTCTGGACATTCCCACATGATTCGCGATTGACCTATAACTCATACCATCTAGTAAACAATCATATATTACCGTTTGTTTTTCCTCTTCCAGAAGATCCGCAGCCATTTCAATAGCGAAAACAATATCTTCAAACTTCTTCAAGCGTTTATAAAGACGTTCTTCTCTGACATCCATTTCTTCTAATTCAATCTGGCTCTTACCTTTACTTCCGTTCGGCATTGCTGCATCAATTCCATATTGAGCGACTCCCCAGGACTTCATCGGTGTGGAATACCCGTAAAGAATTCTTTGAAGACGTTCTACTTCTTTTTTCATCCAATGATAATCAAATAGCAAGCTTTCAATCTGTTCCTTCATGGTAAAACTCCCCCTTACCTTTTATCTCTGTCTAATTGCACCTCCACGCTTTTCGTAACGCGGTCTATTCATCCCCATGAGTTCTCTTATGTCTCGATCACTCAATTTCTCAGAATGTGCTTTCTGGGCTTTGTCAGATGTTTTTTCTTTTTTCTTCTTAACTGGAACTGGTTGATTTTTATTTTTCCACATACTTAATTGATCGTTTAGTGTGTTCATTGCTAATCGCACCTCCATAAATGTGAGGGATAGCTGCGAAACCTATGATGATGACCCCTTATACCCCTATAAGAACGTAAAAAAAGACACCAATCAGGGCAGGGGGCTTGTTCCTGCTCTTGATCAGTGTCCTCCAGATGGCTGGTAGAACAAATTATCGTACTTCTTTTCGCGCTATTTGCCTAGCTTCCAGATGTAAATTATATGATTGTTTATTCATTTTTCTCGATGAGAGATTTATGTGATTTATAATTTCTTCACTCTTTATGTCATCACCAAAGATTATCCTTTTGTATCTTTCAGCAAAACTCTTGTATTCAACTAAAAAATACTCATTATTAAAATTAAAAATTAATTCATTATAGGGGAGGGACTTATAAACTAAAGAGGAATCCTTAATTCTCTTAACAAGTTCTAAGACAATCTTTTCATGCGTGTGCAGTCCTCTCAATGTACCCTTATCGAAAACTTCTCTTATGTTAATTGGAATATCTAAGTTTTCTTCAAAAATTAGACCTCCATAATTTAAAACAAATTCAGAGTATTGGTAACTAAATTCTAAGCTACTTAATGGAGCATCAGTAAACTTAAAAATGTACTCCGCTTTAGTGGATCCAGTGCCTTCAATTTTTAAGCCTATATTTTTTAATACAGTATTAAATTTAATGGCTAAATCTCTCATGAAATTTGCTTCAGTAATTCTATGAGCAGTTCTCCACTTAATAAATCCCCCATCCTTTTTAATTGTTTCTATTACGTCTTGTTTACCATTGGTTCTTAACCATTTAGCCAAATCACTTTGAGCAATGAAGGATTTTTTCCGGTTCATCTCAATGAATATTTCTATCTCCTTTAGCAAACATTCTCTTTTCAACAATAAGGACTCAATAGTTAAAATAGGTGATTTCTTCATCTTTCCATCTATGAAGTTATTGAAAATTTTAGTTAATTTATCTCCAAGTATCCTCCATCTTGAATCAAGTTCTTCTGAAATAATAATTGGATACTCTCCGAGTTTACTACTCCACATTTCAACAACTTTACTGATTCCTGGGAATTTATCATTTAACTCTTTTATTTTTGCCGCTTTAGCAGCTTCTTTCATGTAATGCTTAAATCTTATTTTCATCTCTTCCCCAAACTCTTTTGAACACTCACTCCCAACAACCAGAGTTTGTTTGGTATATTGGTTTTTAATCGGACACTTCCATCTAAGAGGCTTTTTCCCGCATAAGGAACAAGCCTGACCAATGGATTTATAGTTTTCTCCTAAATCAATAACAGGGGTTGTGCCATCTTCTTCCCATTCACTTTGTGCAACGCCTAATAAATTTGGTAAAACCGCCTGGTATGTTTGCCCCTTTTCTTCATTGCTAAGTGCATCAAATGTTAATATTTCATATTTCTCTAAAAGTAATTTAATCTCCAAAAAATCATTTTGATTAATTACGCTACTACTCAATAATAGCTTTCGTTGTTTTTTAGAAATGAATACTTTCCCCATCTGCTAACCACCTGTCATTAAAATTCTTCCCCAACATCCCACTTAACGCGCTTCACCTTACCCTGATGTGTGATGATCTTTGTTTCACCGTGAACCGGCAGCTCTGTCATTCTTGCCTTCCCATTCGATACCACAATCATAAAAGATGAATTTTTTTCCATTATATCAATTTCTAGTTTCTGGGTAGAAGGATTAATTTCTAAGTCATTTAATCTCAAAGCAATACCCCCTTAGTCTACTTTGTTTCATCATCTACCCCACCAGCAAAATAAAATTACTCTATACCTCTTGCTTTCACGATTTCCAATGCTTCTTTATCAGAGAACCCTGCAGCCATTAGTGAATCGTACCTACTTTTGTAAACTTAGAAAGTTCAACATGGTATTTGATTGTATACAGAAGAGTTCTAATCATATCGTCCACCATCATTTCGAATTCAACATTTGTAAACTTACCATTTAAATTATCTTTCATCGATAAACTCCCCTTTTTGTAAACAAGTTCCACTCAAGTGGTGTTTTTTTCACTGCTCTTTTCCCACTTTACCCATCCAAAAAGTTTTGGCATATTTTATTCCTTCCTTTTTTGTTAATATTTAGTTAAGGGAGGAGGGCAATACTTGTTAAATATTCTTAGAGATTTTTTACTAAATAATGTTCTGGTGCCAATTTTTGCTTTAGCTGTAGCAGCAATTATTATTTCTGCTATTGCAAAATACGGAGATGTCATTTTCAAGTTTTCAATTCATTAAGACCTTCCCCAAGGTCTTTTTATTTTTCCTTTATCCTTATCTGCCCATCCATCGATGGCCATTCCGCAATCCATCTTCGTTTCCACTCTTTAAGTGCCTCTTTATCACCTTTGCGGCAAAGTGTGTTCAGATCATAGAGTCTGATCTTGCTGTAGTCTTTCATAAACTAAACTGCCACCTCATCTTCTAAGAGCTTGTCCACCCATTCCAGGTAATCGAGTGTGCTGCGTTTTGTTCTCTTAACCTCGTATGCGTAAATTTCTAGATCAACTAAAGGAATACTCTTTCTCCCGCCTTTTGAAGCGTGATTAACGTAATGTTTAATCGTCGAATATGGAATGAAGAATATTTGCTTTGTTGAGCGAAACTCAATCAACACAAAACTAATTCCGTCCATGTTCTCAACCTTCTCTAGGTAATTGAGTTGATGCTGATGAAGATTCTTTAAATCAAAGCGATCGATTCCTACTGATTTTGCTTCGAAGGCAATTGCCCTGCCTTTATATACTCCGTCATAATCCACCGTACTGGGAGCTTCGTAAAATCCGTTCAATACCTTTGTACCTTTACTTTTGAGCACTTTTACCGGTGTAGGACGTTTATTTATTAGTGCTACCTTTTGATTGGCATACATTTGATTGATCAAATTCAGCATCATTTCAAAAGCCATACCGCGATTTCCCTGTGACATACTGTTCACCTCATCCAAATTTGATGAACTCCTGCTCTTCAAGCAGAAAAGCAGGAGCGATATTCTTTAAGCGATGATTACCAGCTGTCCTTTTTCAATCTCAGAGCTGAGTTCTTCTTGTAAATAAGTTCGAATATTCTTCATAGCCGCTAACTTCCAAGCTCCACCATCAGCTTCAAACAAAGCACATGCTGGACCATTCTTCATCCGGAAGATAAAATCACTTTCTGGCTGATCAACTTCAACGAAAGTTCGATAAGGCTTCAATACTACTGGATTTGGTACTAAGACATTTCCTACTGTAGCAACCCCTGTTTTAGCGACAACTGACTGGGAAACCCCATCATCACCCACTGTATTGACGTTCTCTTCTTTGATGTTTCCGACAACCTTTAGCATTATGTCGCGATCTTCATTTTTCACGAATGATGATTGTAATTTGATGTTAAAGTCTTCTGAACTATAGAACCTATCAAAAGAGAATTCCGGCAGCATAGCTTGAGCTCGAATATATTCATTTCTGCTGTAGTCCTGGTTGTATGTACTAAACACCAGCACCTCAGTTGGACTTACAACATGAATCATTTTTCCGTCAAACTCATCTTCGTCAAACTCTGATTTCAGATACTCGACTAAACCAGATAGAGACCTTACTTTAAGTGATTCAGGAGTAGCTTCAGGAACAAGGTGCAGCCTTTCGGTTGAATATTGCTGACCGTTTACTTCCTCAATTTTTGTGTTTCCAAGACCGACGATATATTCGATTGCAGCTTTAATCATTTTTATATTCCTCCAGTTAATTTAAATTTTTTTAATTATTTGCTTTGTTGCTTGAAGCTGATTACTTTTTCGCCCACATCGGTCTCTACTTCACCATCTTCAGTGATGTATGACTGACCTTTAATCCCTGATTTCAATTCGGCACCGGTTACATTTCCGCGGTTATCGAGATCCATAACGATTTTTGTTTCAATATGTTTAGCTGGAGATAATGCTGATTTAGCCTGAACACTTGTTACAACGATATCGCGTTTCTCATCAGCCTTAAAAGAAAGAGTTAATGTGAGCTTTCTAACCTTTGCTGCATCTGTGTTAGGATCTGCGATATTTTCCAAGATCTTTTGAAGCTCAGCGTTAAAACGTTCTGCAACTGCTCCTTCAGCGAAGCTTGATAGATTAATAATGTTTGCCATGTTATTTCCTCCTGTTTTTATAAGTTAAGTTCTCTAACTGCATCTTTTATTTTCATAGACCAGCTGCACCCACAAGTGCATTTAAAGCGCATTGAAACCTTACTTACAGCTGGTACGTTCTCAAAGACTTTAAATTTACAGTTAGGGCAATACGCTGAACGTCTTTCTAACGTCCTGTTCTTTTTTACGATCATTGGACTGCTTCCTTTAGAAGTTCAGGATTTTCGTAAATGTTGCCGATTACTTCTCGACGTTTAAAATTACTAGCTGACACCGCCACTAGTGGAATATTATTAGCAGGTGCATAAAAACAAGCGTTATCTATATCCCATTCAACTTTACAAGGGAAACCAGGTTCTCCAATAATTACATCCCCCTCATAGACCTCCTTGCCGTTCTTATCTTTTAAGCCTGTGAATTGCATTAATTCAACATCATCAAATTCAAATAGACCACCTAAAAATCCATCGTTAGCAATAACACTTTCATTTTGGAAATCTATTTCACTAACGTTCATGATTTTTTCAAAAGATTTCACATAAGCACGGAACTTAATTTCTCTGCTCATCCCTTATCCTCCGTTTCCTAGTGATTGTGCTAACATGTCATATAAAATTGTTAATTCACCTATTGTTAGCTTTTTAGGATTTTCGATTGTTCCACTGTTTTCGCCTAAGAATGATAAAGATTCTTTTATCCCTTTCTCCAACCTCTCCGCCTTCTGTTTATGTTGCATCATTTCTTCGTAATAGAGACTTGCTGTTTTCTTGTAGTCCGCCACCTTGAGCTGGAAGCTATTAATTAGCGATTCAGTTTCTTTATTTGCTAATTTGTTACCTTTTTCATGTTCTTCGATCTCCGCTTGTAGGCGTTCTACTTTTTCCTCCAATTCCTTATTTGTCTTGATAAGAACATCCATTTGACACGTATGTGCCCCATGAAATTTAACACCGCAATTATTACACTGAAGCTCTGGTCCAAGTTCATAACCATTCATAAATGCGTTAATTTCATCCATCAACCGCCCCTCCTTTTGTAGCCGCATTTACACCGGTCTGTAGAGTATTGAATTTTATGTTTGCCTCTTATTTTGCAGATAAGAGAGTAAAAGAACTTTTTCAAGCTGAATCACTCATCCCTTCTGTTTCAGCCATAAAAGATGCATACCATGCAGCCTGTATCTCTCCAGCTGCTTTAATCTTTTCTGGATCTGTTTCAGCTGGAAAGAAGTAAATTCCATTTCCTAAG
>NZ_LRFC01000019.1 GCF_001619875.1 Fictibacillus phosphorivorans | reverse complement strand
AGGAGCGAACACAATTGAGCGATCCGAGCTAGTGTTATACGTTGTTTCTGAAGATTCTGCAGTGTATGATTGCTCCTCTCCAAACGAACCTGAACGATACATATTTGCTTCTTCAGCTGTTAATACTGCTTCATTTTTATGCAATAAAGCTCTATACCCGTCAAATGGAACTCTATCTAATCCATTTTTATGGCTGCCGTCCATGTGTTGTTGAGCGCCCCCGACTCTTTGATAATCGTTTATAACCATTGACTTCGGCATTTTTGGATTCGAAATTTTTGGAACGATAGGGATTTGAACACCAGGTATCTTGTTGATAGTTCCAATCATTTCATTTATCTTTTCGATAACACCGTTAATTGAATTAAATACAGCAACTTTTATGTTGTACCAGACACGTTCTGTGGAATCCTGAAGATTACTCCATGAGGTTCTGATACTAACCCATAAATCATGTGCTATTTCTTTAACGGTATCCCAGTTTTTATAAAGCAGAACACCAATAGCAATTAGTCCCACAATCAAAGCAATTAACCATGTTATTGGATTTGCCCATATTGCAGCATTTAACGCCCACTGTGCTGCAGTCATAACACCTGTAGCCGTGGCACTTATCAAAGCTACTGTTCTCTGTGCTACCCATGCAGCCGTTTGTGCTGTTATGCTACCAACTACCAACCAACCTTGAAAAGCGTATCTTATCAACGCACCAATCAAAGAAACTGTAATCGTTGCACCTGTAATAACTGCTTGGGCTGCCGTTTTAACCATAGAAACAATAAATTGACCTGTGGTTATAGCTGCGGCAATTCCTGCTTGTACTCCTGTTTTAATAAGGTTTGCAGTAAAATTAAAAGCAATACTTGCTCCAGCGATGGCTGCTTGAGTACCTGTAACAAGTAATGCAGGACCAAGAATAACTCCAAGAGTGATAGCTACTCCCTCAATCGCAATTTTGTTATCATCAATCATTTTCTTTAAATCAGAGAAAGCATCTGTTACGAATTTAATGCCATTATCTTTCAATTCAATAAATTTATCTTTAAGTTCGCCTGTTTTATCCTTCAGCCAACCCCACGCAATGGATATTTCGTCTTTCAATTCTAATGTTTTCTGCTTTATCCAGTCCCAGGCCGCTGTTACACTATTTCTGAACCAGTCAATATTATCCCAGGCCCACTTCACAGCAAATCCTATTCCTATTAGAGCTGCAGCGACTAGCCAAACAGTAGCACTCATTGAGGCCATAAAAGTAATAACTGGCCCAATAAGTTTCATTAGATAAAATAGTGCTGCTCTATAACCTGCAATCAGCCCTATACCTAAACCTAGAGGAAGTAGTAATAAAGTTAATATAGGAACAAGCATAACGATTCCCTGAAGTATTTTCGCAATAACAGGATGAGCCTCATTGAATTTAATAATTAGATTTGATACATGTGTGATGAATTTTACTAATGGGGTCATTATTGAAGAAAAGACCTCGACCATTGGTTGGAATGCTTTTGCTAATGAACCTTTCATTTCTTCGGTAGCAATACCGAGAGGCTTTAAAGTTTTCTGGAGATCCTGAACCTTCTTATCAGTTTCAGCTTTTAACTTCTCAAGTTCCGTAAGAGCTGCAGTTTTTGCAAGCGTGCTTTTCTCTCTCCATAAGGACACCCATTCAGCTAATCCAACATCAGAAGACTTGACCATGGCTGAAACTTCTGATGCTGCGGCAGGACCCATTTTTCTTAGCTCAGCAATTAAACCCTCATCTACTCCTCTAGCAGCTAATATCTTAAGGTTATTGCTCCAATCCCTTAAAGTGTTAACTTGTCCCTGAAGGTTTTTAATAAGATTTTTAGGATTTAATTTTTCCAGTTGGACCTTTTCGAACAGTCCCCATGTGTCCATAATTTCTCTGGTAAGTGTTTTAACAGCATCTGAGTATTCTTTTAAAGCATCTTGTTGCTTTCTAAATACTTCTTGGACATTTGGACCATTAGCAGCTCTATAAAGAGCTGTATACAAAATCCCTCCAGCTATCGCGGCTCCAATTGCTACAGTTGGCATCGCACCTAGACCTCGATTAATTTTTTGAATCTCGTCATTTAGGTCTTTAGTGCTTGCATTACTGCCTAATCGTTCCAAAGCTAAAGCGGCAGGGTTCGCTCTGTTTGCGATTGTTTGTAAAGTACTGACTAACTTAAGTCCTGCATTATTAACGGTTAAGAATGGATTATGCTTTTTATAACCATCAGCAACCTTTTTAGCTAAAGGAGTCATGTTTGCATAGGTACCGATAGTTTTAAAAATACTCATTCTCTTTCGATCATCATCAACTAACATTGCATCCGTTGCTTGCTTGTGTGTAGAACCTAAAGAAACAATGCTCTTCATCAACCTTTTGGTGCTACCCTGATAGGTTTTTGCCCCTTTTGCCAACAGGTAATACCCATATTCGGCGCCAATCAGATCGTTTCGATACTTGATGAGACTATCTCGTTGTGTATTCCATCCATATTTCATTTCCTTCAACATAATCTTTGAAGTATCTGATAATACGTCATAAGAATTTCCCATAATTTTAGATGTTCGAGTAATTTCTTTCATTCTATTATTTATTTCTTTTAACGGGTTTACATCGGTAAGTACATCAACGAGAATCGAGGTGTCGCGTAAATGTTCATCAGCCATCTATTTAGCACCTCCTTTTTTCTTTGATTTCATGCTCTTCTTTTTCGCTTCAAGATAAAGATCATATGCAGCGTTTGCTTCCATTAATTCATGAATGTCCATTTGGGAAGCTGCCTCATAAGAAATATTGGTATCTTCTCCAAAAACTAATCTCCACATCGTCCAATTCTTCCTTGCGGTTTCTTGATAAACAGCTTTCGGAAGTGGTTTAACCCATAAGAAAGGTAGACGCCTCTTTCATTAGCTCAGTGAATGCTTGATTACCGATTTCTTCAACTGTATCCCAGTTTACTTTTGGCTCTACTATTACGTATTTCATAAGTTCACTATAGAGTTTTTCTTCAACTAAGTTCCCATGCATGTCCTTTGTGCGATCACGGAGCTGCACACCAGCACGAACACCTGGGTGTTGTAGCGTATAGTCGATTCCTTCTACAGTTACCGTTTCTGTTGTTCCACTTTTTCTAGCCATTTTCAACATCTCCCTTTTATGTGCATTTCGCATTTTTTCACCTCATAAGAAAAAGGACAGGAAATATCCTGTCCTTTCGGATTACTCTACTGTGTAATCAAAAACTTGAACTTCAAACTCTCGATCTTCTGTTTCATCAGCAAAGGTTACTCCTGCCGGCTTCTTGATCATTGCCCGAGTACCGCCAGCTTTCTCAGTTGGTCCCTTTACCCAAATCGGTATAACTTGTTTCGAATTTGCTAATGAATTTAAGTACTTTACGTCTGGAGAAGTTTGTTCAAGGGTAATAGTAATTGTTCCAAGAGGATTATTACTTATTGCAACACTAACCTCACCCTGAGCTGAAACCTTAGCACTGAAATTATCTTCATCCTTTTCACATTCAACCATAGACCCTTCTGCAAAGCCAGTAATAAAACGGCTGCCTACAGTTACAGTCACATCTTTAGCATTGTAAGTTATCATTCTGTATCCCCTCCTTACACTCTTATTGAGCCAGTGACTCTTGCTTCATGAATGGCCCCTGCGAGTCCAAATTCAAAATGTAGACCTCTATAAACACGTGTTGATCGATCTTGAGGATCTGATTGTTCTCGTGTTAAAGCAGATATTGTAAAATCTGGAGTCTTGTCTTCTTTAGCAGCAATAATCCCGTTATTAAAACCACGCAATAGAGTAGTAGTAGCTGCAGCTTCTATCGCGTTAATTCCTCTTGCGTCATACGGTAACTTTTCAGCTTGAGCTAGAACATTTTGAACTTCATTCTCCATGTCAACCTTAATCCAATCCTTCCCATGGACAACATCAATGTATTCTCCATCAGACAACCAACCTTCAGACAATTGTGGTCTTCCGGCTTTAACAACATAAGCAATCGCAGAGTCTTCATCGATTGCAACAATCTCAGTATCAGTCAGATAGCGAGGGGTAATACCGACGACTTGTTTGAACTTCCAAGTGATAGATCCAACAGATAGAGAACCTAGATTTCCTACAGCAGCAGCATCCAAGTGCTCTCCGGACACATTGTGATCAAAAACAAGTGTTCTTTTCTTCCCTTTTACAGCTTCACGACCAGCGTCATCTTTTACTTGAACCGCGAGAAATTTAAAATCCTTATCATTAATAAAACTTGCCGCGGCCACTTGATCAGCAGAAACATCACCAGCGACTAAAGCAAAGTGCCAAGCGCGATTATAAAATTGCGCTAGTGCAGCACCAATATCTGTTTCATATGTTGCTACTGCAATCGAATCAGGTCTGTTAGGTTGTTTAAAAATAGCCTCCGCTTTTTTATAAGCTTCTGTGCCTGAAGCAAAATCAACAGTTAATGCTTCCAGCGTAGCGTATTCCTTATACGTTCCAGCACCGACCTGTTGGGCAAAAATCGCAGGTCTACCCAACCCGATTCTCGGAGCTGGATATGCCACATCAATGGTTACAGTTACATCTTGTAATGGCATTTTCATACCTCCCTTAAATAATTGTTTCTATTGTTTCTGTTAACTCTCTTATTTGTTCTTCAGTTGCACGAAACTGAACGTCAAAACCATGCTTGTATTCGTAATCGTCTACTATAAACGTGGTACGGTTTGCTATGTTCTCAACCCTTACAATCGCCAGATTTAGTTCAGTAATAAAATCCTTGCCCAAAAATAAAAACCACTGACGGACCTTCATAGCGCGGTCGATAGTGGTTTCGTTATCTTCAGCAAAGAAAGAAAAGGAGACAGTGAACTTATATTGTTCTGTTCTCTTTTCGTAATTAATGTCATTTTCCGAATAGCGTGTATAAATACCTTGACCTAATCCCTTAATGAATGGAGAAGATACATTGTATATTCCGTATGGCTTAGGCGGAGGTTCTTTTTTGGTATTGCCTTTTACGATTCGAATATTTGTATCCTTTTTAATCTGAGCAATGATTTCTTTAAACGCTTCTATTTTC
>NZ_LRFC01000018.1 GCF_001619875.1 Fictibacillus phosphorivorans | reverse complement strand
TTGAGGATTTAAACCGTTGTACTCGATGAGTGCTTGCTGCTGGCGATTAGGCTTTTTACCGTTCTTCATGACCCTCTTGCCCCTTTCTTTCACATAAGACTTTCATGCCTTCAATTTTGATAAATTTATAGTTTGGGTAGTTTCTCTCGATGTAACTCATAACGTACCTTTTGAACATCGTTCCTCGTGTGCTATAGCCTTTTGTAAGCTCTAAGTACAAGTGAGGTATTTCAACTTCATATTTAGGGTACATACACAACTTTCCCAGTTAGCTGCATGATTTCTTTCTTGAATTCATTTTGATTGCTGTTCGAATCCGAAAGATGGAGCAGCCATATTTCTTGAACCGTGCTTAGATCGTTAGCCTTTAGAAATTCTTTTACGTTCTCCAGGCTGAAGTGAGATCTCATTAATCGTTTTTTCATAACCGCCGGTGTTCTTCCAAGAGCGATGTTTGCATCTAATATGTCCATTGAATAGTTACACTCAACTAGAATGTGAGTGAGACCTTTGAACTTGTAACGAATGTAGTAAGTGTCTGTTGCGAACAAGACCTTTTCACCTGATTCATTTGTTAACAAGAAGCCATATGGCTCTGCTACGTCATGCTGAACGTCGAAGGGAAGTATATTCCATGTTCCAATGCGAAACTGCTGTTTAGCAGGAATTGTATGTATTCTGTGATGTTGTATGTTTAACGTTCCTGCCGTACCTGGTGACATGTAACAGTTGATTCCGGCTTTCAGTACCTCTTTAATCGCTTTACAGTGATCGCCATGCTCATGACTGATTAGGCAGCCTGCTATTGAGGTAGTTTGAAAGTTTAATTGTCGCTGAACCTCTTTGAACTTGATACCAGCTTCCAGAAGCAATGGGGTTCTGCCGTCCGTGATGTAATAGCAGTTCCCCGCGCTAGAGCTTCCAAATGATTTTATCTCGATCAAAACTCAGGTCCGCCTGCACTTACTGGTTCCGGTTCAGGTTTTGACTTTTCTTCTTGATGTTCTCTTTTAGGAGGTTCAGGATCTTCAATGATTTCGTTATACTCAGCATCGATGTATTCAGAGTTTGCGTTTTCAGCTATTTCTTTTTGAACTTCTATTTCTTCTGACCGTTCATCAGATCCGTTGATATGTTGCATTACAAGAGAGCCATCATCGCTTGAATTTAGGAATTTCTTACAAGCGCGACCTATAACAGTTTTCTTAGCCATTTCCTGTTTAAAATCATCATGTGTGCTACCTTGTTTTTCTTTCTTTTGATCCTTGCCCCACATTTGTGATTGGCTCCAGGCTTGTCTGATCTCATCCATTGTCATGATTTCTGTGTAAATTTCACCATCTGGCATTTCGATAGTGGCATAAGCACCTAAAATTTTATCTTTGTTGATGTTTCCAAATTTTTGTTTGTGCTTAAGGTTAACCACACGACCATTTACAATTTCATAATCAACATCGTCACCCTCGTAAATCACCATGCCATCAATAGACTTTGCATTCGTAACCCGTTTAGTAACGGCCATTGTGCCAAAATAAGAACGCTGGAATGCTAACTGTTTACCGTAGCAGATAAAGTAGCCTTGCTTCTTTGCCGGATTGAGTCCTTGAACCACCATATCGAGTAAAGCATTGGCGATTGAATCTTTTGTACAATGTGTAAGTACAGGCGCATAGTTATCGTTTTTACTTGCTTTAGTTGCTTGTAGAATCAACCAAGCACTCTTCATCGCGTTTTCAGGGCTATAGTTAGCTGGGAAGTGGAGCTCCCCAGCCTCTTGAAACTGTTTTACTTTAGCTGCCACTATATCAACGGTATCTTTTTTTACCATTGCTAATTGGTTTGAATTACTCATTAGATCGCCTCCTGCATTTGTCCGTACTCAACTCGAAGCTTCTTATCAGCCTCTGATACTACTAAACTGATAACCTGTGAATTTACGTCGATCAGCTGAGTTACAGCCTCACTGTTATCTACAAAGATTGGAGCTGATACACCATAATGTTCTGCTAAAGTGTTGATGATATCTAATCCAATGTTGATACGAGCAGCGTTGTTTAAGCCGCCATTGTAAGGAACACCTTCATAAAGGGTTTCGCATGTTTCAGAAAGACCACCATTGATCTGTGTTTCAAATAACTTAAACCGAGCGTATTTGAACTTGGAGTTAATTTTTTCTGTTAGGAGATTAACTTTAGTGCGAATAAATTCTTCTGTTAGATAAAGTTCTTGTTCCAGCTTTTCAAACTCAGCAGCAAGACCACGTTCTTGCTCTTCTAGTTCTTCAATACGCTGCTTAGAAAGCTTAACTTGAGCAAATTTTGCTTTATCCTGTTCTAAAAAATTCATGTCCGTCTTAAGAGCTGAAATCTCCTGGTTAACTTTGAAAACCGATTCTTGAACGGACGAACGTAAATTTTGTATGGATTCTTCAATTGAAAGAGCTTCTTTCTTCTTGTTGATATACAATGGATCCGAGTCTACATTCTTCACTCCTGCTTGAAGGTTTAACACTTCATCTTGAACTCGTTCTATCTCAGAAGTTTGTAATTGAACGAATTCTTCAAGCTTCGCAATCTCATTTTCAAGTTGTTGATTTTCTGTCTTTAGCCCTTCAACAACACCAGCTTCCGTTTTTCCTTGAGCATTTATTCTTTCTAGTCTCTGTGCTTTATCCAGATTGAATTGAGCTAGTGCCTTTTCATGCGCATTTTGAACTTGTTCGCTAGGTAGGGCTTGTCCGCATGTAGGACAATCTTCAGCATGATGAGATTCGAAAACTTTTTCATTAACTTCATGCCACTCTTTGCGCAAACGATCTGTTAAATCAGTAGAGTTCTGAATCGATTTGTTATTGCTGGCAATACGGTTTCTTTTAGTTCTGATTTGCAAATCCGTATTCTCCACTTCATACCGGATTGATGATAACTCCTGTCGTTTTGCAGACATTGCTTCAAGTGATTTTCCTTGAAGTTCATTTTTAATTTGCTGAAGATCCCCTTCTACTTCTCGAAGCTTCTTTTCTTTTGCAGAAATTTCGCCACCAGATTTAATTCGGCTGACTTCAGATTCTTTTTCTTCAATCTGATTCTTAAGGAAAGAAAGTTCTTGCTGAAGTTCTTCTTCGTTTAGATCAGATGTATCTGGCATGGACCTTTGAACTTCGTCGATTCGAATTGGAATGCGATCCAGCTCTTTATTTATCTCTGTTCTTCTAGCAGCAACCATTTTCCGATGATTCTCAATGGTTTTGCCATTCAAGACTTTGGTTAATTGTGAAAGGCTTTTATTGCTATCAATAACTTCCTGGTCAGTAATATCACCGCAGATAGTTAGTAATAATGCTCTGCGATCCTGCCATTTAAGTTGCTCATTAAAGTAAGATGGTGAGGTTAACAGTTTGAAAATATCTTCTTGAACAATGCTATCAACCTGCTCTTTATACTCTTTCAATTTCACTGGCACTCCATCGATGTAATAATCCGTTGTGTGACCAGTAAACTCTGATAATGCTGACCCGCGTTTCTTAGTCCACTTTTCAGAAAAGACTTTTCTTAGAGTGAGAGTACGATCATTCACTTTAAAAGTTGCTTCTACTTCATGATCTAACCCGTGAACCGCTTCATTTTTTCCGCTAAGGGTTTTAAGCTGAAAATCCTTTTTGTTTTGACTATCCTTATCGAAAAGAACCCAGATGAAAGCATCAAACATTGTGGTCTTTCCAGTGGCGTTGTCACCGTACACTTTTGCGTTTTCACCTTGTAGATCAAGAGTGAACTGTTTAACACCCTTGAAGTTCTTCAGGTTTAACTGCAGTAACTTAATCTCTGTTTTCACTGCTTACTTCCTCCTTTTGTTGATAAAATGTTGATAACTGCATATAATGGAATTAAATTAATTTTCAAACACATCCCAAGAAACTGTCACCCTGCTCGGTGGCAGTTTTTTTGTTGTTCTCTTTCAAACTTTGCTTCAACTTCTTCTACCTTTCGATTAAGTCGACGCGCAGTTTCTTCTGCACCAACGATAGGAACGTGATTTACTAAATAAAACGTTTCTGATGGCGACCAATTTCCTGTTTTTGACCACATCATTAGTCCTCCTTTCTGTAGATGATCATAAAATTGTCATTTTCATCAGTTCCTGTGTACTTGATGTCAATGACTTCTAAATCGGCATTAGTAGTTAACCAATCGTTAGTCATATCTTCACTGGCACACACTTTCACTTGAATAGTTCCAGCCACATGTTCTCCCATAAATTCACCTACTTTCTAGTGCGATCTGCACTGTCCGGCCTAAGAGAGAGATAGGGGTAGGTGTAGGCTCTCCTAGGTCCGACAGCAGAGACCGAAGTCTATTGCTGTTCATTAACCAGTTATGGTAAAATGAAATTGTTAAACGTCCTATACGATGGCAGCTGTTAGTGTACCAGCACTGACGGCTGTTTTTATTTTTGGACCATTTTCTTTTTGGAATTGAAATCTTTGTTCTTTAATCCATTGAGCTAATTCAAAATAAATCTTTGCTTCTGACTTAAGCCCTGAGTTATAGAAAAACCATCCTTGCTTTCTTAACGCCCTCGCAACATCTTTTAATTCCATTCCGTCCATAACAAGTGTTCCTGTTGACTCATTTACTCGTTTTAATGTAGTAGAATCGAAAAGTCTTTTATTCCATCCTGTAAGATGATCACTTAGTAATCTTGTGGATCTTCTAACCATGCTCATTTCAGCTGGAAATAGTTTAATGTTTGCTGCTAATCTCATAATTAAACCTCCTATTTGGTATAAAGTGCTTTTGCGTACTTCTTAAAAATTACAAGTTGATCTATTGTTTCAATTTCTAAAAATGCTGCCTTTAATTGTCTTAATAAAAGAATCTTGTCCATTAGATTCGACCTTTCACAAAACCCTTAGATTTGAGCTTGAGACGCTGTTCTTTCCATAACCCCAGCCAAGAAAAGCTGTATTCTAGACATATAATTCCTACGAAATGACTTAACGCTATAATCGCGTCTATTGCCTCCATTAATGCTTTCTTTAATTGTTGTCTTTCATGCTCATGTATGTACTCTGGATGATTAGCTAAGCAAACACCTTTAATGGCTTCAATCGCTTCTTCTAATTCCTCGATTGTTTTGCTTCTAACGCTTGAACGATGTAAATCAACCTTATCCCCATCTAATTCGGGAACCCACGCTCCCCCTGTGTCTTCAAATGCAATTGCCATGGTAAGGAATGGGTGATCTAAAACCTCGGCCGCCTTACTGCGTAGTTCCTTAGGGATTTTTCTAGCTCCAGTTTCAGCCTTGCTTATTGCTTCACGACTCATTGGTAGTTCCATAGATAGTTGCTCTTGTGTGTAACCCTTCCAATTCCGAGCCCTGGCTAATGTGTAGCCAAGTTTCATGTGCTTTCCTCCTTCTGGTTTTGTACCTTTTATCTACTAGAATGTGTAAATTATTTTTTACATAATTGAGATAGAGTTAGATTGCTAAATCTTGTTGTTCTTTCTTAAGTCGATTAATAATGTAGGCTTGTCCTTTAGGAGTAATCCTCATAGTTAGATAAGTAAAAGTTCCTTTGCTGCTTTCTCTTACACCTTGATTTATTTCAAAGTAGCCGCGATCTA
>NZ_LRFC01000017.1 GCF_001619875.1 Fictibacillus phosphorivorans | reverse complement strand
ATGGGCGGCATGATGTAATTAAACTAAAGAAACCCTTGTATTATCAAGGATTTCCGAAGTTTTAAGTCGCTGATTTTTGATAAAAAATCACATTTCAATCACATTTCATTTAGAAATCTTATAATTGAGGATGTTTCCGAAAGTCTCATTGACTTTATGTGAAGCATCCTCTTTCATTTTTTCAGTGACGTGAGTATAAATTTTTAATGTGGTTTTCATATCATCATGGCCGACTCTCTTCATTATAGTTGTAATGTCTACTCCAGCTGATGCAAGCATGCTGATATGTGTGTGCCTGAAGATGTGGGGTGTAGCATGTTTTTTAATGGATGTCTTTGCAAGAAGTCTCTCCATTCGAACTAAAACATTTTTAGGTGCTATCGGATAGCCATTTTCACGAGAAAAAATAAAATTTCCGTCATGAAAGTCTTCAGTATTTTTTCTAGCATCGTTTTGCAGTCGGATTTGTTTCATCCTATGAGCTTTTAACAGGTCCATGATCCGATCAGGTAAATCGAATTTTCGTATAGATCCTTTGGTCTTAGGAGGTGTTAAATCATACTTTCTCATATTATTTGTCTCGTTTGTAAGAGTTTTTGTGACACGAACTTCTTTTTTGTTAAAGGTAATATCCGTCCATTTTAGTGCGCACATTTCTCCAGAGCGCATTCCTGAGAAGGGAAGTAAGTAAAATATTTCACGATCCAGGTACAATCCGAATTCTTCCACAGCATCAAGGAACTGAGAGATTTCATCTGTTTCTAAGAATTTTTCTTCTATACTTTGATTTTCAATTTCCTCAACTGTAATTCGCTTTTTTGGAATAACTGCATGTAGGGTAGGACTTTCCTTAATTAATTTTTCTTTTACGGCATACTTAAAAATCATCCCTGCAGTAACATGCACACCTTCAATTGTTGTTCTGGCATATTCTTGTGCAGCTAAATCTGTTAATATTTTTTGGTACATTTTTGGTGAAACTTTATCTATGTTTACCATCGCAATGTAACGATTAATAATTTTTATTTCCTTTTCTCTGATACGCACAGTACTACGCTTTACACCAGTTAATGTATAGACGCTTAACCATTCTAAGGACAATTTATCAAATGTAATGTTTTTGACCCTTTTTTCATCAATCCCATTATCCTCTAAGTTCTTTAGAGCTTCTTCTACTTTCTTTGCAGCTTCTTTTTTACTTTTTGCACGCCTGGAAATCTGTTTTCTCTTTCCAGTGACAGGATCACGAGGTCCATCAGCCACGCACATCCACTTTTTTCCTTTAATAAGTTCTCTGCAATACATAGTTTTTGGCTCCTTTCTGATTACTTAATCTTCTTCTTATTTGGTTCAGTCTTTCGGAACAAAGTTCTTCAGAAACTTTAAAGTCTTTCTGCCAATGATCAATGATGTTAGGATCGTTTAAGTCGTATTCGTTCAGCATGTGATAAGGGATAGCTGCGTACCGGGTGAAATTTCTAGCATCGTACTCTTGAAGTTCTTTGAACGCAGCAGGCATAATTTTCATTTGATAACCAGCATGCCTTAATATATGACACCATTCATGATAAAACTGTTCACGCTGTAATGGTGGTACAATTCTTGAATCAACTGTGATGCTTTTAAAATTCCCGTTTTCATATGAAGTCGAGGGAATAGGTTTTTTAAAGTAAAAAATATTATAAACCCAAGCGATTCGATCCTCACAAAGTTCATTTGGCGTAAAAATTTTCATGCGCTTATATTTTTCTGTAATCCATGACTCTAAAGGGGTTGGGAAATAGATTTTACTCATGATGCACCTCTATTCCGAACGTATGTTCGTTTTTCTTTTATAAGAAAAAGCCTGATCAGGCTTTAACATTTTTTATTTAAGCTCCATTGGTATTATTCTTTAAATAAGTTTCGATAGTTTTTTTTAATTCTAATGCTAATTCCATTTCTTTTTTTGAAAAAAGAATCTCCGTGCCACCTGGAGTTAATAAAGTATCTTTATTCCCTATTACACCAAATTTAATTGAACCGCCAGTCATTATACCAGGCTTTTTAAGTTGTATGTTTGTTATAGAGTCGATTTTAATACCTTTTTCATCTTTAAGTCCTTGAGCTTTATTCAAAAAACCTTTTCTGGAAATCATTAGATAGCCGTTATCGATCTTAATCGAAGTTTTTCCACCATGAACAAACTCAAAAGTACTTTGCAAAGAGAACCCCCCTAAAAAAAAGTTTGTATAAAAATTACAAAGTTAACTTAAAAATAAAAACGCTAATTGTGCGTTCTTCCCACTAGATATCGTTAAAAGATTTTCCCTCAAATGTATAACTTAGAATTTCTTTTTTAAAAGTTAAAGTAACTATCTTTTTTGTTGTATCGATACTCAGGTTAGAAGTCAAATCCATGGGTTTCCATTTATGAATAACTTTATTATTTGTTATATCAACTATATGTAACTTTCCCCCATCTCCATTATGTTTGCGGTTATTACAGAGTTGTATACAAGCAATTGTGTTATCATCACTTAAAGTTCCGTTTGAGAAAGGTAAGGCATCGAATGTTTGATCAACAACAATATGTCCTTCGGGATTTAATACATAAAATCTTGAAATAAGTTTCTGTAAATCTTCTATGTTAGACATTTCGACATATCCATCATTGTTTATTGAAAAGCGAAGGTAATTAATTTCTCCATACTTATTCGGTACGAAATAAACCATTTTATTAAGTGAACAATCTACTAAGACTAAGTACGATTTATTTAATGTGAAAAAGTAATTCTTGTTAGGAGAGTAGGCGCCAGAATAAATGAAATCACCTAGTACATTTGAATATAGGTATCCGTTTTCAATCGTGAAGTCAAAATAAATGTTATCAAACATGAACTCTTGATTACCGTCAAACGGTTCGTTAAATGATGACCGGATTTTTTTCGTATAACCTTTCAGTAAAGATGTTATCTTTTTCATGGATTTAATCCTCTAATAAATCTTCTATTTATCGTTTTTCTCATTATATTGTTTTGCCATAAGCCGTAAACTCTCAATATGTTTTTTTACTGCTTCAATATCTTCTTCACTCAATCCCTCCAGATCAAAGAAGAATAGGTTTTCGTTTTCTTGAGACTTGTCTTTGTTACCGGTTATTAAGAAATCTATGGAAACATCATATAAATTTGCTATTTTGGCTAGCATATCTTTATCGGGGGTACGGATTCCATATTCCCAGTTAGCATATGTAGATACTGTTTTAATCCCCAGCCTTCTTGCTACCTCTGTTTTAGACCAGCCTTTATTTTCTCTTAAATTTTCAAGGATTTTCGGAGTTTTATCATTCATTTATGTACACCTTATTTCCATTTATTAAATAAAGAATATCACGTTTTACACAGAGTATATAAAAAGTTACACAAAAAGAATAAAAAACTATTGACTTACACATATCGAGTAATATATTATTTAATTACAGGTTACACACATTGAGTAAAGAGGTGAAAATATGACTCTGAAGACCTTAAGAGAAATTCGATTGAATCAAGGTAAGTCACAAACATTCATGGCGAAGAAATTAGGCTATAAATACGCTAGTGGTTATGCCAACATCGAGATGGGTAGAAATAAACCCAGCTTAGAGATAGCCAAGAAAATAGCGGATATTCTTAACGAAGATGTAAATGTTCTTTTTTTTAATAAAAATATACACAATTTGAGTAAAAACAACTCTGCTTAATGGTTTTCCCACAACTGCATAGAGCACCGAACGAGCGGGAAGGAGCCACGATCCGAAAGGTGAGCCCAGCCTAAATACATACAGACGGTCACCGCCAAGACGTCGATGCTGCATGCAGTTGTGGCAACGAAAAAATTTTTTACTCATTGACTGGTAAATAAAAACTCAAATTACTTAATCAAGGAGGTGTGCTTGAATGTTCAAATTCGATTTTGACGAAGCGATGATTGAACAAATTTCTCAAAAGATTGCTGACCGTGCCTATGAAAAACTAGTTGAAAGATTCGATCGCGTAAACAATCTCCCTTACTTATTAACAAGAACTGAAGCAAAAGAATTGTTGCGTTGTGGTGAAACAAAAATGTCTGAACTATTTGCTCGACCTGATTTTCCTATCAATACTGAATTCGGTAAACGTGTTCCCACAAAATTGCTTTTTAAATGGATTGAACAGAACACTCGCTGGGTTAAACAAAACACAAATTACTTTGATAGGGAGGTAGTTTAAATGAATGAACTACAAAAACTGTTTGATTTTCGTGGCCAGCAATTAAGAGTTGTTGAACAAAATAACGAACCTTGGTTTGTTGCAAAAGATGTTTGTGACATTTTAGAAATCAAAAACAATAGAGATGCCCTTTCAAAACTAGATGAAGAAGAAAAGGGAGTAGCTTTAACCGACACCCTTGGCGGCAAACAAAAATTATCTATTGTTAACGAGTCAGGTCTTTACGAATTAATCTTCACCAGCCGTAAGTTGGAGGCGAAAGTTTTCAAGAAGTGGGTTAAACAAGAAGTACTTCCTTCTATTAGAAAACACGGTGCATATCTAACACCTCAAAAGATTGAAGAGGTCCTTCTTAATCCAGACACGATCATCACATTGGCAACTCAGCTAAAAGATGAGCAAACGAAACGCTTTCTAGCAGAACAAACGATTCAAAAGCAACAGCCACTTGTTAGTTTTGCTGAATCATGTATGGCATCTGATAGATCCTTACTAGTAAGAGAGCTTGCAAAGCTAGTTTCTAAGCAAGGCATTCTAATCGGTGAACGTAGACTTTATCAGAAGCTCAGAGATTGGAGACTGATCTTCTTAGCAAAGAATGAACCATATCAAGAATATGTAGATCGCGGCTACTTTGAAATAAATCAAGGTGTAA
>NZ_LRFC01000016.1 GCF_001619875.1 Fictibacillus phosphorivorans | reverse complement strand
ATTCGACCCATCTCACGTAAGGCTGTAGCCAAGCTGTTTTGTCTTGAATAAGAACCTAGTTTCCCCATAATAAGGGATGCTGAAACTGTTCCTTCTCTTATTGAGTGAGCTAATCGCAAAACATCCTCATAATTTTCTTTAATGACCTTTGTATTTATTTGTCCACGTAAAATGGCTTCTAATTTTGGATACTCACTTGCTTTATCTATTGTAAATAATTTTGAGTCTGCTAAATCTCTTATTCTTGGGGCAAATTTAAATCCTAATAAATGAGTCAGTCCGAATATTTGATCTGTGTAACCAGCTGTGTCTGTATAATGCTCTTCTATGTTTAAATCCGTTTCATGGTGCAACAAACCATCTAAAACATGAATCGCATCCCTTGAATTAGTATGAATAATCTTTGTGTAGTAAGAAGAGAATTGATCACTAGTAAAACGGTAGATGGTGGCTCCTTTTCCAGTTCCATAATGTGGGTTTGCATCTGCATGTAGTGATGAAACACCTAACTGCATTCTCATACCGTCTGATGAGGATGTTGTACCGTCTCCCCAATAGGAAGACAATTGTAATTTGTGATGAAAATTTACTAATACGGCTTGGGCTTTATTCATTGCATCTTCATACATGCGCCATTGAGATACATTGGCTAATTGCTTATATGTAAGTCCGGGTGTTGCTTCAGCCATCTTGCTTACACCTATATTCATTCCCATTCCTAAAAGGGCAGCCATAATAATAATCGTTTCTTCTTTATCCGGTTTTCGATTATTGGAAGCATGAGTAAATTGCTCATGAAATCCTGTTATATGAGCAACATCCATGAGTAAATCAGTTAATTTTATTCTTGGCAGCATTTGATAAAGGCTTGCACTAAACTTTTTTGCTTCTTCTGGAACATCTTTTTCTAAGCGTGCAAGTGACAGCTTTCCTTTTTCAAGAGAAACCCCGTCTAATTTGTTGGAATTGGCAGCTAACCAATTTAACCTTTCGTTAAGGCTGCTGGTTCTCTCCGACATATAATCTTCGAATGATAAACTAACTGATAATCTCGTATTTTCCTTCGTTTGATTCCATGTATCTTCTGAAAACAAATATTCCTCAAAATCTCTATATTGTCTGCTGCCAACAATGGAAACATCTCCTGCCCGAACATGCTCCCGAAGTTCTGTTAAAACAGCCATTTCATAGTAATGACGATTGATTGTTGTACCATCATCCTCGTATAAATGCTTTTTCCAACGTTGTGAAATAAAATCTACAGGCGAGTCGTCAGGCACTTTTCGCTTTCCGGATTCGTTCATTCCTCGGATAATCTCAACAGCTTGTAAAAGTGGCTCATTTGCCTTTGTAGAATGAAATTCCAATACCCTTAAAAGCGTTGGCGTATATCTTCTAAGTGAATAAAATCTTTTTTGCAGTAAGTCTAAATAATCATAGTCGGCAGGACGGGCAAGCTCTTGAGCTTCTTCCACCGAAGAGACAAAAGAATTCCATTCAATAACGGATTCTAAAACCTCAAAAACGTTTAATTTTTCCTGTTTTGCCTTGATTAAAGCTTGTCCGATGTTCGTAAAGTGTATAACTTTCTCATTCAACTTTTTACCGTTATGTTTCTGAATTTCCTCTTGAGCCTTACGGCCTTTTGATAACAAACTGAGTATTTGTCTGTCATGAATTTCAAAAGCTTTATCCGTTAACTCTTGAGTAAGATGTAATAAATAGACGGTTAATATCGAATAACGTTTATTTTCTTGGAAGTCACGGAATGCATAAGGCTCATATCTTGAACCTAAACGGGATAGCTGTAATAGGCGGTTGCGGTGCAAATGGCTAATTTTTACCGTCTCTAATTCTATTCCCCGTATGTATTCGAGTCGTTCTATTACTTTCAGAAATGTTTCGGGTGAAGGATGACCCGGTGGTTCCTTTAACCAACCCAATAACGTTTTATTGGATTCGGATGGATGCTGCGAAGTAATGATCTCTTCAAGTTTTACTTTTTGCTCAATTGTTAGAGACTGACTAACCGTATTAAATAGCTTCTTTTCAGCCATTGCTCTTGCCTCCCACACCATTCTTTCAAGTGTAGTGATAGCAGGTAGTATGATTTTGTTTTTCCTTAGAAAATCTATGCATTCATGCAGTAGATGAATGGCGTCACCATTTTCCAAAGCTAATTGATGAAGGTGCTTAAATGTCATTCGATATTCTCTCAGGGTAAAAGTTACAAAGTCGTATTCACTTCGAATTTCTTTCAAATGATCCCAAAGTGTATTTTCCCTTTGAGGATAATGACTAAGCGAGGATGGGCTGGCACCGATCTGTTTCGATATATATTGTAAGACTGAATCTGGGATGGTTTTGATATGAGTGTATGGCCAACCAGGATACCGAAGGACAGCTAATTGAACGGCAAATCCTAAACGGTTTTCTTCCCTCCTTCGCTTATTGACTATTTCTAAATCCCGTTTGGAAAAAGTGAAGTAGGTCCCCAGTATCCATTCATCTTCAGGGATTTGCATAAAAGCCTGTCTCTGTTCCGATGTAAGCAATTCCCTACCTCTCGCCATTTTCGTTCAGTATCATCTCATTTCTGTATTTTCAATTTATTAGTTCAATTATATATCAATAGAGTGTACTCTATTGATACAAGTGTTGGAGACTAATAAAATAATAGGTAAGAGCGTCTCATAAGACTTGTCTCAAAAATGAGGTGATATTTTGCGAAAAATTGGTTATATACGTGTCAGTTCAACTAGCCAGAATCTTTCAAGGCAAATTCAGCAACTGAGCGAAATCGGAATGGATATTATTTTTGAAGAAAAAGTTTCTGGAGCAACAATAGATCGAGAGCAACTTCAAAAAATGTTGGAGGATTTACAGGAGGGCGACTCTATTTATGTTACAGACTTAACTCGGATCACTCGGAGTACGCAGGACTTATTCGAATTGATTAATTTAATACGAAAGAAAAAGGCAAGCTTAAAATCACTCAAGGATACATGGCTAGATTTATCAGAGGATAATCCATACAGCCAATTCTTAATTACAGTAATGGCTGGTGTGAACCAATTAGAGCGTGATCTTATCCGTATGCGTCAACGTGAAGGGATTGAGCTAGCTAAGAAAGAAGGAAAGTTTAAAGGTCGTTTAAAGAAATATCATAAAAATCACGCAGGAATGAATTACGCAGTAAAGCTATATAAAGAAGGCGATATGACTGTAAGGCAAATCTGCGAAATTACTAATGTGTCTAGGGCATCATTATATAGGAAGCTTTCGGAAGGCAACAAATAGTTTATCATGATTCTATCAAAGAGTGTATTTTTTGTACCAACATTTTTAGGCATGAAATGTCGGCAATTATTATCTAATTTGTTTTAAAGTAAATATTGAAAGGGAGTAAGCTTATGGATTGGCTAGAAAGAATGAACAAGGCTTTAAACTATATTGAAGATAGTCTGGATGAAGAGATAGACTACAAAGAGATTGCAAAAGCAGCTAATTGTTCGGAGTTTCATTTTTCAAGAATGTTCTCTTCAATCTCAGGTATATCGCTATCAGAATATATTAGACGAAGACGGTTAACACTTGCAGCATTTGAAATTCAAAAAAGTGAAATTCGTATCATCGATGTAGCAATTAAATATGGTTATGTTTCTTCTGATACTTTCTCACGTGCTTTTCAAAAAATGCATGGAGTAACCCCTTCCACTGCTCGTAATAAAGGGGTACAGTTAAAAGCCTTTCCGAGAATTTCCTTTCAAATTTCTATTAAAGGAGATACCGAGATGGATTACAGAATTGAAAACCTTGATTTTGAATTAAGAATTGTAGGAAAAAGTAAGCCAGTAAAAACAAGCAGAGCATTTAAAACAATCCCTACACTTTGGAACAATGCGAAAAAAGATGGATTTATGCAAGAATTAATAGATATGTCTTGGGAAAATCCAAAATGCACGCTTGAAAGCCTTCTAGGGGTTTGTGGAAAAGAAGCAGCCATTACAGATGAAGAGTTTTCCTATTTCATGGGTGTAAGATATGATGGGGAATTCTCAGCAAATATGGAGACGCTTATAATTCCCGCAAGTACATGGGCAGTTTTTCCGAACATAGTAGATGCATGGAAACGATTATATTCCGAGTGGGTCCCTACCTCCGAGTACGAACTTGCAAATTTACCGTGTATAGAATGTTATTACGGGCCGAATCATAATCCAAGACATGAACTTTGGGTTCCTGTCATCCCTAAGTAATTTACATATTCAATAATAGAACTCTGTTTATGGAGTACAAAAAAGCCGAAATTTCTCCATTAAGTTGACGAGAAATAAGGCTTTTTATATTGAAATTTCCTTATTGTTGTAATCACCATTTTCCAGAAGCGCCTTCTTTAGGAGATTATCGCAAAATATTCCAAATCGTGTGGGGATGGTTTGATGCTCAAGATTATAATATGAGGTGTTTTATGGATAATTAATTAATAAATGGAAAGAATACCTTTGAGTAACCTAGAAATAAATTTTATTTTATTTGCCCATTAATTATCAAATCCTAATAAGTTAGTAGGTTTAACAATGCAATCACATAAAGCACATTTTTCACAAGTATTTGTTTTGTTTATGATGAGTATTGGCTTAATGAATCACGTAATGGTAATTCCTATGTTATTAGCGATCTCAAGGAGGGATTCGTGGATTTCTGTCCTCTTATCTGGAGGATTCATTCTCGGTTGGTTACTTTTTATTCAATTTATTATGAAAAGATTAGACCATACACATCTGTATTCATGGTTAAATAACCATTTTGGCAAAATTATTGCAAGGGGATTATGTTTTTTAATATATATATTTATCCTCTTATTTATTGGAGTTACCTTAAAGGATATGATTGTATGGACCGTTACATCCTATTTCCCACAAAGTCCTGCGCCTATATTAGCAATGCTATTTTTAGTTATCTGTTTTTTTGCTGCAACTTCTACCTTTACAACCTTATCTATTCTCTCAGGTTTTTTATTAGTATTTGTTGTTGCATTAGGCTTTTTCGTTATGAGTTTTAATTTTCCTCATAAGGATTATTCTCAATTATTCCCTATCCTTGAGAATGGATTGACACCCGTTATCAAAGGAACCGTCTATAGTTTAGGTTCTCTACTAGAAGTGACTTTAATATTTTTTATTCAACATAAATTAAAAATGAATATCAAGTCACGGAGTTTTATTATGCTCGGCTTAGTGTTGATAGGCTTAACGCTTGGACCTTTATTGGGTTCTATTGCTATTTTTGGACCTGAAGAGGCTTCTAATCAGAGGTATCCTGCTTACGAAGAATGGAGATTATTGAAGATAGGAATGTATATCGAACATGTAGATTTCTTTTCAATTTACCAATGGTTATCAGGTGGATTTATTAGGATTAGTTTTGGTTTATATATTATTGGACAATTATTTTCATTTAAAAACGAGAAAAAAAGGTATGTATTAATAGGAATCAGTTCACTAATTACATTTGTGGCTGTTCTTCTTCCTATAAGTGATATCGAATTTGTTCGTTTTTTACAAAATGTTTATTTTCATTTAACTTTTTTATTTTTACTTTCCTTTTCAATAGTATTAGGACTTTTAGTTTTTCTAAAAAGAGGAAAGGAGAGATAATCCTTGAGAAGATGGAATCAGAATACAAAAAAAGAGGGTAATGGAAAATTTTCTATCTATAAACCAAATCCAATATTAAATGAGGAAAAAATACGTTCAACATATCAAAATAGTGAGGATGTCAAAGTTGTTCTCCATAAAATTGGGAGTGAAGAAAAAGCTGTTGAGACCTTTTTCATTTATTGCGAAAGTTTAGTGGACAAAAAACAAATAAATCAGATTGTTATTCCTCAATTAGAAAAAATAGCTCAAAAACATCAATATCTTTTCTTAAAGGAAGAAATTCATAAGTATCAACAAGAGCTAGAGTGGACACCTTTAAAAGTGGGAGAAGGGTTAGAGTCTATCTCTTTGGAAATATTTAACGGAAATTTAGTTCTGTATTTTCCTAAGTCGCTTACCTTTTTTTCTGTCAATGCTTCAAATAAACCAAACCGTTCTACTGAACAGTCTAATTACGAAATATCCGTACGTGGGCCAAGAGACAATTTTATTGAAGATATTTCAACAAACGTGGCACTTATTCGTAAAAGATTAAGACATCCCACCTTGTCTTATCAAACGTTGACGTTAGGTAAACGGACCCAAACTCAAATAGGGATATTATATTTAAAAGATGTAGTTAATTTAGAGATTTTAAATAACATTCGAGAATGTCTAACTTTAATTGATATTGATGGCGTAATTAGTTCAACTCAAATTCAAGAGATGGTATCGAAACAATCTTTATCTATTTTTCCTCTTTGTGGTGATACAGCTAGACCAGATTTTGCAGTGGAATGCTTATTGCAAGGTAGAGTAGTGATTATAATTGATGGCTCCCCAATTGTTATTATCGCTCCTGTTACTATAACTTTTTTAATAAAAGCTGCAGAAGATTCCCACTTTAATTTTCTAACTGTATCATTTGCACGCTTTTATCGGTGGATAGGATTTCTTTTAGCTGTCTTCCTACCTGGATTTTGGATGGCATTACTTGCTTATCACCAAGATCAAATTCCTTTCCCTCTTCTTGCGACTGTGACTGTTGCAAGATCAGGTCTACCATTTCCAGCACCACTTGAGCTTATAATTGTTTTGTTTCTTTTTGAGATGTTCCGTGAAGCCGGTCAAAGATTACCCTCCCCCCTTGGTCAAACCCTTTCAGTGGTAGGCGGACTAATCATTGGGGATGCAGCAATCCGTTCGGGTTTTATCTCCCCATCTGTCATTGTTATTACTGCTTTATCTGCTATTGCGGGATATACCTTAGTAAACCAAATATTAGCAGCAGCAGTATCCATACTCAGAGGGTTTGTACTATTATGTTCAATTTTGATGGGGTTATATGGATTTATGCTTGCTGGATTCGTAATCGTTCTTTATATCTCAAGATTACGTTCCTTTGGAATCCCTTACTTAGCTTTAGTTTTCCCAAAATCTAGTTCAGATTTTTTCAAGGGATTGTTTCGTTTACCGTGGAGAAGTTATAGACATAGAGTTGGTTATCTCCGAACCAATGATAGTTCTAAAACGGACGAAGGAGAAGGAAAACAGTGAAGCTGCACAAAATAAAACTAATAATTATGATGCTTATCACTAGTGCAATGTTATCTGGATGTTGGAATATTAAAGAAGTTCAAGATATTTATTATGTTGCAGCTCTTGGAATAGATTTTAAAGAAGGAAAATACATAGCTTATGCTCAGTTACTTGACTTTTCTAACGTTGCTAAGTTAGAGGGGGCTCGACCTGATAAACAACCACCAGTGTGGATAGGAAAAGGTGAAGGTATAACAATTACGGAAGCATTAAATCAATTATATAAAGATGCTCAACAAAGACTTTTTTGGGGACATGTTTCTACCCTAGTTTTAAGTGAACATCTCCTAAAACAAGATATTAAAGATTCCATCGATTTTATTAATCGTTACCGAGAAATACGCTATAATATTCTCTTATACGGTACAAAGGAACCAATAGAAGATATACTTAAAACAAAAGCTTTTTTTACATTATCGGGATTGTCTACAATACTCCATGAACCCAATGAAAGTTATAAACAAAGATCTTACATACAACCTATACAGTTTTATCAATTTATTAGAGATAGTGATCCGATGGGGCAAACTGCTTATATTCCATCACTTAAAATTTCAACAGAAAATTGGAAAGAGGAATCCAAAAAACCACCATTATTAAGAAATGACGGAGCGTTCTTTGTAAGAAATAATCGCCTAGAAGGATGGCTTTCTGAGACTGATTTAAACGGTCTAAGATGGATGGATGAAAAAACCGTTCGATCTCCTGTGTGGATTGTTGAGAATGATAGCGCTGTTGTTTCAGTTGTGGTAGAGAAACCTAAGATTACAATTTCCCCTATTATGAGTAGTAAGCCCATACTTTTTAATATTAGAGTTGAAGTTCACGCTGGAATAAATGAGAAGATCAAGGAAATTAGTGATAAAGAGTTGATTACAAAAACTGAAGATATTATCAAGTTAGAAATTCTAAAATCCTTTGAAAAAGGAATAGAAATAAATGCAGATATCTACAAATTAGGTGAATCATTATATCGCCAAAACCCAAGTAAATGGAAAGAAGAAGTGAAAACAGGATCGTTTTACCTAAATGAACACAGTATAAAGAATTTAAACGTTAAAGTTAATTTAGTGAACTCCGGAAAGATGAAATATCAAGATGGATCCTAATATTAATTCCAACGGTACTTATAGTTTTTAAAAAAAGCCTAAGCTCTTGCAACACCGAGAAATTAGGCTTTTTTATATTGAATTCCTTAACGTTGTAAATCCGCATTTTCCTGACGCTACCCCGAAACGGAAAAAAGATTGCAATTCAGTGCAAGAGGCACTCCAGAAGCATTACCAACCGAGCCGTACAAGAAGTCTATGCTGCCAAAGCCTACTATAACTGCTCGGAGGCGTATGTCATTACGAATAGTGAATTTACTATACCTGCTAAAAACCTGGCAAAAAAACTGGGAGTCACGTTGTTCAATCGACATCGGCTGTTTACACTTATTCAAAAAGCAAACAAAAATTTAAAATTTACACAATAAAGCAGATAAGCCGATAAAGCTCATTTAATCCGTCTGAAAACATGTCGAATGAAACCAAATAGATATTTGGTTTCATTCAAATAAATGTACAAAAACTTTAGGAATCCTTTTAGGAAAGAATTTCGTTTTTAAATCTTGGCCATTGATTGTAACCAACCTCAGGATTGTTCGAATTATAGAATCTTATGTATTCCACTTCTTTAGCATTAACCTCTTTATCTGTTGCTAGTTCTGATTCCCATATTATCTCTTTACGAATAGTAAAATCCCTATGTTCTTCTCTTTTAAAATCCCTTTCAATCAACTTACTATTAGCACTCCCAAAATAATTTAAAGTATTAGTTAAGTCTTTTCCTATATAGATTTTCCCATTAGGATAAGTTATTTTGTAGATCACTTTCATATTTTCCCCTCCCCTTATGTTCCATTTACTTTAGTGTTCCTTCTTTAGTTAAATAAAGTCGCCTTGATGGCGACTATTGTTTTTCTTTAGAAAGTGCACGATAGAGTGTTGATGGAGAAATACCTGTTTCTTGCTGAATCTCTTTTACTGTCATTTCACGAGATTTATACAATATGATTGCCTGTCGTAACTTTTGAGTGTTTGCTTTTGGTCTTCCGCCTTTTCGTCCGCGAGCTCTTGCTGCTTTAAGTCCTGCCATCGTTCTCTCTCTAATAATGTCTCTTTCAAATTCGGCAAGAACGGAGAGCATCCCAAACATCGCTTTTCCAGCCGGTGTACTTGTATTAATATTATCTTGAAGACTTACAAACTCTATATTTCTCTCTTTTAATTCATCTGCGATCTCTATTAATCTTTTAGTTGATCGAGCAAGCCTGTCCAATTTATAGACCACAAACTTGTCCCCTGCCCTCAGCATTCTCAATGCTTGAATCAATTCTGGCCGATCATCTTTAGCCCCGGACATCTTTTCTTGAAAAATCTCCTCACAACCATATTCATTCAAGGCGTCCATCTGTAAATTTAACGATTGATCTGCTGTGCTTACCCGTGCGTATCCAACAATCACCAAAACAACCTCCTGCCGTTCGATTTTTATATAATTATCATATCATTAACGGACCTTTTTGACGTATAGTTTTTGATATGGGTTTTGGTGGAGTAATTCAATAAAGAGTGAGGGAAAATTATCTATCATTACATACTTCCATAAACGGTGGTTTTTGAATGAATGAAAATTAATGAAATTTTTAATAATATTATTTGTATATACAAAAAAGCAACGACCTGTTGAGTATTCGTTGCTTTTACTGCAAGTTAGATAAACATTTGTTGCATCAAACCTTTTTTCTGTTTTTGTAGAGTTTCCAATTTGTCTCCTTCTTTTTCGATTTTTTGATCAAATACAGACAGAAAGTTAGAGATTCTATTTTGTTCTTCTTCACAAGGAACTTTTATCTTTATTATAGCTAAATCATTTCCGTTGTATGAAGGCAAAGCTCCTACTTGAGCAAACTTTGAAAGTCGAATACTCTGAAATAAATGTTTATAAAAATATATATTTCCACTATTTTTTAATGAGAAAGCCATCATGTTGTTATCAATTAAAAAAGGTTTTTTAATGATTCTTTTCCTTTCTAAAAATATTGCTGCACCAACTTTGGCAAACACAATTGATACTTCGGTGAATGGCTTCAAATTCATCACTTTCAACATTTCTTTTGAAACAGAATGATTTGATATGGTAATTTCACGTTCATTACCAATTGTATTCATATCTGAAACTTTTATAAATGGATATTCTAAATTTTGTTGTCCTTGGTATTTTTCAGAGAACCCATATCCAGACTTAAATATGCCTATTTCACCTAGGTTAGCATTTTTCCACTCCGGAAAAGCCTTCCCACCTTCATCCTTAAACCGTAATTCCTGGCTAAATATTTTCTGCAGCAACCCTTTCTTCTGCTCTTGCAACGCTTCGACTTTCGCTTGCTGCTTTTCAACGCGACGGTCAAGGAGAGAAAGGAAATCTGCAATTTTTTGTTGTTCTTTCGCATCTGGAAGTGTTATCTCAAACTTATTAAGGCTATTGTTGTACAGATGCACAACTGATGCACCTTGAGCAAAAGTTGAAAGTTTTACTTTACGAACGCCGTTAATTTGATAACTGATAAATTTTCCGTTAACTCCATTGAGTGGTGTTAAAACATTTAAATCCCCTCCGAGGATTACTTGTTCATCAGTGTCAATCGCACTAGCACAAGCTATATCAATAGCACTTTCCCCGGAAGAAGGTATTAATATATCATTTTTTTGTCCTATTACGGGATTAATTAGCTCTCTATTTGTACGACTTATAACTTCTCTAATCACAGGTCCATACTTAGTGTATAATTCACCATACAAAATACAAGGCTTACCCTCAGAAGATATATCAGCTTTTGAAATCGACGAACCTTTTTTAAATTCTACAACCTTTCCAAGTTCAGTTAAATTCCATTTATCCTTAAATTCAGGAAAGCGAAGATTTGGTAAGCTCATTTTCACACCCCCAATTCTTTAAAATATTTCTCTAGTTCTGCATCAATCTCAGCAATTTCTTGATCGATAGTTTCAATACGAGCTGAAACAGCTTTAAGATCTATTGATTCTTCCTCCTCAAATGTGTCTACATAACGAGGGATGTTTAGGTTATAGTCGTTTTCTTTGATTTCTTCTAGTGTTGCTGCATACGAGTATTTATCGATCGTTACACGGTTAATGTATGTGCCGATGATTTTTTCTACATTTTCGTCAGTTAGATGATTCTGGTTCTTACCCTTTTCAAATTCGGCTGATGCGTCTATAAATAGTACATTCTCATCTTCCTTACGGCATTTCTTAAAGACTAAAACGCATGTTGGAATAGATGTGCCGTAGAAGATGTTTGCTGGTAGTCCAATCACTGCATCCAAATAGTTCTTTGATTCAATTAAATAACGTCGAATCGCTCCTTCTGCAGCACCACGGAATAATACACCGTGTGGAAGAACAACCGCCATTGTTCCGTTGTCATCAAGCTGATGAATCATGTGTTTGATGAAAGCGAAATCTGCTTTTGATTTTGGAGCAAGCTTTTGATATGCACTGAATCTCTCATCATCCACAAATTTTGCATCCGCACTCCATTTTGCGCTATATGGAGGGTTAGCCACAACAGCTTCGAACCTTTCATCTACATGTCTTGGATCTTCTAGTGTATCTTCATTTTGAATATCGAAACGTTGATATTCCACATCATGAAGTAACATGTTCATACGGGCCAGGTTATACGTTGTGGACGTTTTTTCTTGTCCGTAGAATTTCCACACTCTTGCTTCTTTTGCGACACGGAGAAGAAGGGAACCAGAACCACATGTTGGATCATATACGTTTTTAAGTTCTGTTTTTCCTGCTGTAACAATTTTTGCTAAGATTTTTGATACTTGTTGCGGCGTATAGAACTCGCCTGCCTTTTTTCCGGCATTCGCTGCGAATTGAGAGATCATGTACTCATAGGCATCACCTAGGACATCGATATCAACATCATCATGAAGAAACGGGATATCATTGATATTAACCATGATCTTAGCGATCAGTTTAGAGCGAGATTGTACGTCACGACCTAGTTTCGAAGAGGCCAGATCCATATCATCAAACAAATGCTGGAAATCTTCTTGACTGTCTGTCCCGATTGTTGATTCTTCAACCAAATTAACTCCTTTTTGGAGCATTTCCACGTCAAACTTTCCGTTATCCCCTTTTTTAATTTCCAAAATCATATTTGAGAATAAGTATTCCGGCTCAATTACATAACCAAGTTCCTGAATCAAATATTCGGACAAGCCTTCTCGGTATTCTGGGTTTTTCCATGCAGCCGTATATGAGATATTATCTTCTTCTAATAGTTTAGCAGCACGTGACTCTACCTTTTCTGAAAGGTAACGATAGAAAATTAAACCGAGAATGTAGTTTTTAAATTCATAGGCTTCCATTTGACCACGCAGGTCGTTTGCCATCGCCCATAGTTTTTTGTGTAGCTCTGCTTGCTGCAAGCGTTGTTTTTCAGATGTTGTCATTTGTATTCCTCCAATGATTCCATTATTTTTTGGTGAATCAAACTTCCTTCAAGATTCATTCTTTCTTCAACCAGTTGCTTTTTTTTGTGATACAGATTTGAGATACTTCCTATTCTTTGTTGAACGGATAACGGTGGTACTGAAACGTCCAGCTCTCTTAGTGTTGCAAGAGAAAGAGTCGAAACAATCGAACCCTGTGTACCTAACATAATCTGTCGGCGTATGGATGGATGTTCATTGAAATACCATTCCATAAATTTTGTATCGATGTTTTCATGGAAATCCAGTGCGACAAAGTTAGATGGTATCAAACGCCCGGTGTACTGTTGTGGTAGAAAGGCAGCCTTTTGAGACAACAAATGAACTATCAGCCGTTTTTCTTTTGTTAGAAGTTGATCTTTTAGTTTGTCTTCTTTGATGTACACCGATTGGCTTTTCTCTTGTGTCATGCGATACGACAGCCCGAGCGTTTCATTAAATTCTTTTAATGTGAGAACGTCAACCTTTATTGAATCTGAATCGTCTTTACTTGTTTCCAGCCGTGAAACATTTGCACCTTGTGTAATGATTGCGATATCTTGTAGTTTAATCGTCTTCACCTCCTAAAGGGATATCTTACAAATTTGATTTTATATGTAATTTTTAAAAATTACAAGAGTTATTTTTGTTATTTTTAAAAATAACAAAAAGAGAGGTATGTAGTACACCTCTCTTAACGGTTTTAGGCAAAGCGTTTTGTATGTTCGATGATAAACTCTCTAACCCGTTGTACGGCGGTTTTCTTCTTTAAAAAGTTACCTGACAGTTCATTATAGATGGTTGGCTGATCCATCATGTTGCTGAACTCATATACGGAGAGATGATGTTTAAGTACTTCTTCTTTCATGCCCACATCATCTGCAAATACTTTAATCTCATTCTCACGCGCTTCTTCTTCGTATTGCTGGTAAGCTTCTTCCGGAGATTGTGCACCGGAAAGATTTGGTGCAACCTTTTTTAAGAAACCTTGGATAAGATCAATCTTCAAACGAAGTTCTGGATCAGAAGCTCGGTCCACTTCTTCCGTAATGAATTTAATATCTTTCTTAAGTTTATTTTTATCAGTAACATCAAGGTTACGTATCAGATTCATAATGTAACTAACATTAATTCGATCTGTGTGCATCAACTCTAACTCAAAATCAATGTCCTGAAGAATGGAAACTTTTTCAACTTCTCGTTTGGTGCGATCAACAATCTTAAAGTATTTACTCTTATAATCCTCATACGTTTGTTCATTGATGTTTAACGTACCTTCATCAAATTCAAAGTCGGAGAAAGTTTGCAGGCGCAGAAGAAACCTTGTCATGTTTTTAAAAGCAATAACAAACTCTTTCTGTTGTTCTTCTCGTTCTAAGGAATCGACCGATTCTGGAGTTGCTGCGATTTCTTTCACTTTTGCTTGAGCTTTTAAAAAGAATTTTAAGTATTCGTCATAACTGTGCATTAGCACATCATCCACGGAATCAGTTTTAGAGAATAGGCGGATGGCTTCATCCGTATTCTCCTTCAGGTTTCGATAACAAATGACGTTACCATATGGTTTCGTCTTTTTCTCGACACGATTAGTCCGGCTGTATGCCTGCAGCAAGTCATGGTGTTTGAGCGATTTATCTACATACAAGGTATTGAGTGGTTTGCTGTCAAACCCCGTCAAGAACATTCGGACCACTAATAAGATATCAATCTGTGCGGCTTTCACACGGCGGGATACATCTGCAAAATAGCTGTCCCATACATGCGTGGAGTAGTCCGTACCATAGATCTCGTTGTAATCGGTAATCATGCGTTCTAACGCATCACGTGAGTGTTCTTCTTTTGCCTCACTGTCTTCATTTGCTCCATACGTATAGATACCAGCAATTTTTAAATTATGATCTTTCTTTTTAAACAAATCATAATAGCGAATGAGTGATGGGATAGAGTCCACCGTGAAAAGGGCTGTATATCCTTTGTTCTTTGCTCTTCGTTCATGGTTGGCTAAAACATGATCTGCGACTAACTCCAATCGTTCCTCATTATGCCATACTTCATCCGTGTCAATGGCTTGTACTTTTGTTTTGTCGTTTTCATCAACTTTTGAGTTGAAGGTTTTTATATATTCGACTGAAAAGCCCAGCACGTTTCCATCTCTAATCGCATCTTTGATCAAGTAGGAATGCAAGCACTTTTCAAACAAGTCTGCTGTTGTACGTCCATCCTGGCTTTTGTTCTCAGTAAAACGAGGTGTACCAGTAAATCCGAAATACTGAGCTTTTTGGAAATGACGAGAAATATTGGTATGCATCTTTCCAAATTGACTTCGATGGCATTCGTCAATAATGAAGATGACTCGCTCGTTTTTGTATGGCTCCATGATACTTGCATAACGGGGGTTCTTTACTGCGTTGGCCATCTTTTGAATTGTCGTCACAATAAAGTTATTCGTCATATCTTTAATCTGCTCAACTAATACATCCGTCTTGTCGGTCGTGTCGACAGAGCCTTTTTTGAACTTATTGAACTCCGCAATCGTTTGACTATCTAAGTCTTGTCGGTCGACTAAGAAAAAGACTTTTGTAATATGTTCTTCATTGGATAGGGTTTCACTCGCTTTGAATGAAGTCAGCGTTTTTCCAGATCCAGTCGTATGCCATATGTAGCCGTTATTATTGGTTTCGAGTGCTCGTTGTACGAGTTCTTCTACGGCATAGACTTGATAGGGACGCATGACCATCAGCATTTTATCGGTATCATTTAAAACCATGTAGCGAGCAACCATCTTAGCGATATGACACTTCTCTAAGAAGGCTGACGTAAAATCTTGAAGATTCGTAATGATGTTGTTTTCCTTATCAGACCAAAAGAACGTATATCCTGACAAGACCTCACCATCCGAATTCGAGAAATATTTCGTATCCATGCCGTTACTGATGACAAAAATTTGAATGAAACGCATAAGACCTTTATAAGAATGCTTTCTATAACGCTGTATTTGATTGAATGCTTCATTAAAATCTAACCCACGGCGTTTTAGTTCAACCTGGACAAGAGGTAATCCGTTTATTAAGAGGGTGACATCGTAACGGTTCGTATATTTTTCGGTTACGGTTGTTTGTGATGTAACTTGGAATATATTTTTACACCAATCTTTTTTGTTAAACAGCTCAAGATATAGCTGGGAGCCGTCTTCACGTTCAATTAATTGCTTGTCACGCAGAATCTTGGCCGAATCAAAAATGCTTTTTCCATCAATCTTATTCATAAGCCGTTCGAATTCAACATCTGTTAAGGGTTTTCCCTCTAACTTTTTTGCATTGAAGTGGTTCAGCTGTACACGAAAGTTGGCTACCAACTCGTCGTAGCTATTGATTTTAATTGGAGTGTAATCTTGTTTTTCTAATTGTTTTAACATATTTAGCTCAAGTTGAGCTTCTGATTGATATGCCATCTACTGACCCTCACTCTTTTTGTAATGCTACTATTTTACCATATATTAGTTTATTAAATAAAAGATTACTAGCAAAGGAGATACACTTCCCTATTTATTAGAACAGCCTTTAGGCTGAATTTATTTCTTCAGAAGGTGTTATTCATAAGTCAGCTTGCTTTTGGGCTTCGAACCCTCGCAAACTGATTGCAATCAAGCTGCGCTTAACATGCAATACGCAATTTTCACCCTGTTGTCTACAGGACAACAGATAATCAAATGGCTTTACATATCATTCATGCGGGCTTAAAGGGGCATCGAACCTCTTTAATCCCGACTGGATCTGGCTACGCGCCAATCCAGTTCGCTTCTTTTTCTTCTTCTGCTTTTGCAGTTTTCAGAAAAAATCGCTTTGATATAACGGCTTCGGGCATCGAACCCTTGCCGTTAGGCGGCGGCAGCTCTTTCGGTCTGCTTTTCGCCGCCCGAGGTGCGGTGCTCTTCTCCTTCCTTCGTTCTCTTCAGTGTAACAACTTCGCTTATGACAGCCGGAAGGGCGGGCGTTCGGGGAAAGAAATCGGCAAAGCCAAGTCGGCTAAACCACCGTAACCTTGCAAAGTACGCAAGCTAACGCTGGCTAAGTCATTGGGCTTCACTCGTTTTCTAACGAAAAAGTCCGTAAATCATGGCCTTTTCCTACCCCTCTCTGGCACGTTCGCTTCTTCGTGAGCGAACCCTTCCCCCTGTTTGCGCGAATTGTTCAGGTGTCCTCAAACGCGGAAGGGAGAGAGTAAAATGGAAACAATCTATGAAGTAGTGAGGATCAAACAAGTAATCAAGGAAGTTGAGGCCAACGAAAAGTTCGTTATTCGTTCGCCACAGGATGCTGCGGATGTTGCAGCTCAATTTATTGGAGATGATGATCGTGAAGTGTTCTTTGTGATGTGTCTGAACATGAAGAATCAAGTCGTTGCGGTGCATCGCTGCCATGTGGGAGGATTAAACGCCAGCATCGTTATGCCAAGAGAGGTATTCAAGGCGGCAATCCTAAACAACAGTGCCTCAATCATCGTTAGCCATCAGCATCCGAGTCAAGATGTCACACCATCTCGAGAAGACATCGAAGTGACAGCAAGGCTTGTAGAATGCGGAAAGATTCTAGGGATTGAGGTTCTAGATCATCTCATCATCAACACGAAAGCCAAATACTACAGCTTGAAAGAGCATGCTAGATTATAAGAGAGAGGGAGGAAATCCTCCCTTTTTTTGCTCGTTTCTATCATTTATGCTGAATTGGATTTTCCCTTACGGTAGTTATTTGTCGAAATCTTTTTTAAGGACTTTTAAAAAAGATTGAGCAATGTATATAGCAAGGAAAAACAGAAAGCTTTCCTTGACATTACAAAAGGGGAAATGAACGATGAAAGATCATCACTTGTTCGGAAAGAAAGTATGGGTATTAGGAAAGAGAAGAGCGTATCGGTTCAAAAAAGGAAAGATTGTAGCTGAGGGAAACAACGATTACATCATTGTGAAACTGGAGTGTGGTCGACGAGCTTGGATTAAGAAATGGAGTATTTACTTCTTGGAATAAATGTTAAGCCCTACTCTAAAAAGGACTGCCCACTGGCCAGTCCTTTTTAGAGCGATAGGTTTAGGGTCACGAGCTTTTCAGTATATAAAATCAGTAGTCATCGTCAATCCCCTGCATCGCCATCCGTGCGATCCACATTTTTTCTTCATCATATTCCATTCGATAACCTTGAATTTCATCTATTATTTTAATGTCTAATGCTGTTTTATCCGTGATTTAATTAGCTAAATCTTTTGCGATTATGGACAAATTGATGTTCTTACAATCCTTTTCTGAGACCGTATACAAACATACAGAAGCCTCTGAATCTTCATCATATAGTTGTATAAGAAAGCCAGGACCATCCCCCTCTATTAAACAATGAAAAATTCCTATCTGAGGTTTACTGAATCCTATTCGCCTATTCATGCGGTACGCTTCGGTAACGGAATTGTGAAAATCATGATCATTCTTATGTTTGGAATTTACCATCTTAATATCACCATTTCTTACTTTTTTAAATTACTTCGTTATGAAGACTTACTATTCCTTTTTCAGTTAAGCGCCAACGTTCAGCGGTATTGTGTGTGTTTTGTGATACCACTTTGTATACAATGCATACAAAATAATGTATACTTTGTATACATAGTATACAGGAGGAGAAAATATGAAAAATGCAACTCGTCGAATTGTTGAGAAGTTTCCTAAGTTCGAGGATAAATTACATGCCTATGAAAACATGCTGATGGTCGATGAAGCGCTGAAGGAAGTAGATGATGTTCAGGCAACGTTTTTACAGTTAGCGTGGTTTTTTGAAGATCCGGAAAAGGAGTCGTTTGATCTTGGTTTGCTGTATCGTCACCTTGATAATGACTGGCTTGAATTTGCTCTGGAGTTAATGACGGAATATTTCAGGAAGGATACGTATTTGATTCAGAAGCCTACGTATTCCTTGATTCGTGAGGGATCTCACTATAAAAGCATGAGTCAATTTGCGGACTACTTAAGTGAACAAGGGCTGCGGTACGATCGACAGAAGTTAAATTTATATTTTGAACGCGGGAAAGTACCCCATCCCGATCTTGTTGTAGGCGGAGTGAAGTATTGGTCCGATGAGACGGTTCAGACATATGCAGAACAAGAGATAAATCGAATGGGATTCATCGGACAGGAGGCAAAAAAATGACACTTGTTCAATACAATCAACGCTATGAAGAGATTATTCATGCCGACTGGCCACGGGATAAAAAGGACAAAAAATTGGCTGAGCTCGTGACAGAAATGGAGCAGGTGTACCAGATTCCCATGTTAAGGAATGAAGAATGGGAAAGAGAGAACAAACGAGTGATCGCTCTGTATAGAAAAGTGAGCTTATCAAGGTCCTTTTAAAAAAAATAAATCGATCTCCGGAGTGCTTAGAAGATCGAATGTTTATCAGCAGGCGGAATTACGCCTGTTTTTTCTTTTTGTTTTTGAGGGGGATGCCCCTATTTTTACTTTGTTCAATCGCTTTTTTAGCTAGTACCTGCGCTTCTTCTTTCGACATTTTCATTTCTTTTTCCCCTTTGCTAGTACTCTTAATAAAAGTATGGACGGGTTTTTGAAAATCTAAACATATCTATCCCCCATCCCCCATATATATAAAACTAAGTCTAGGACACTCTGACACTGTCCTAAGTGAAAATGCGGAAAAGAGGGGTAGGAATGGAGAGAGAAGAGGCCGTTATGACGAAGAACAGGAAGAAAAGATCAGATGCAAAACGCGACATCAAGCCGACAATTTCTAGCAATCTTAAAGATTGTATATATAGCTTGTCTTATATTACACATACACCTGTAAAGGACGTAGCCGTTCTTTTGTGTGAGAAGGGGTTAAGGTCAAGAAAAGTCATTGAACACTTATCGCAGCACTTCAGACGAGATTACCAATTCATGAGTACGGTGTTTATAGGGGAATGGGGAAGAGAATCGTTGCAGCGGAAATGCCAACCAGGAAAAAACGAACGGATCACAGCTCGCTTCTCTCAAACGTCTTATGAGGATATTTACGTTTTATCTTCTGCTTTGGATGTCACTCCGTCCAAAGCAACAGCTTTATTGTTGGATGCCAGTATACGCAATGTGAATTTATTGAACGCTTTTGTGAAAGTATCCCTTCAGGAACACCTGGACGAGGCAAGGATGAAGGAGCTTAAACATGTGCTGAAATACATCAATAAAAATAATCCTTACAGCGAGGAGATATCTTGGTTTACCTTGATGGATATGATTTTTCAAGATATGAAAGAAAAAGCAGGTGATGTGAAAGGGATGGTTTCCCACTGGTTAGAGAAATACAAATGATTGCAAAGGTTCAACGATTCGTAGGAGCTGCATCGAAGAGATCGTTTAGATGAATTTAGGTTTCTAAGGACGTATAAACTGGTGATCAGAGAGAAGGATGAATCCTTCTCTCTTTTTTGCTTGAAGCAAAAAGATTGGTTGTCATGACTGAATTCGCGTTTAGGCGGAATTTTTTTTTTGAGAAAAGGCTTTTGAAAGATTTAAAACCTTTTCTTGGGCGGCTGCACGACAACCTGTAAAAAAGCAAAGAACGTTTTTTAACAGGCTGTAACGTGTCGCTGACGGCACTAAATGGCTCGATAACCACAGCTTGTACGGCTCATCCTTCGCCTACAATCTGTAGGTTCCTGATCCATTTGCCATTCTGGCCGTACCGCACGAGCCGTAAAACCTTAAACGAATAAAACCTAAAGTGGAAAGCAGCCCTACGGCTGCTATTGAATAAGATTTTGCCCTTTGCCTTCCGAATCGTACAATCACACAATCCGAGCTAACCTTCCAGCAGGTCGAGCCTCCTAGGCTTTGCCCTCAACCTGCTGGAAGCTAAGTCGGATAGAAAACAAGTCAAGGGGCACAAAACTTTTTTATGAAACACGCTTCGCAACATAAAAAACTTTTCCGCTAAAAGCTCCCTTGACTCCTTCTCTATGCTCATTGTTCGTTTCTCCTGTCAAAGGGGCAAAATCCTTCCCTTTGGGGAAAGCTTTCGCTTCGGAAGGCAAAAATCAAAAGGAGGAAAAGCGAAATGAAAAAAAGCGTGTATGAAATCGTTACAGAGAAGGTCATGGAAGAGCTACAAAAAGGAGTTGTCCCTTGGCGCAAGCCTTGGATTAACGGGGGGGCGGTCAATTGGAAAACGCAAAAGGCGTATAGGGGGATTAACGTTTTTCTTCTAGAATCCGGAGAATATGCGACATATAAGCAAATTCAAGAAGCTGGTGGAAAGGTAAGAAAAGGCGAGAAGTCGCACATCGTGGTCTTCTGGAAGTGGTTAGAGAAAGAAGATGAAGAAAGTGGAAAAGTTGAAAAAATACCTGTCCTTCGGTACTACCGAGTATTTGAGATCAATTCCCAGGTGGAGGGGTTGGAAAGTAAAAGAACGGAAACGTCATTCGATCATGATCCAATTAAGAAAGCTGAAGAAATTTATAAAGGCTTTATCAACGCTCCTGATTATACATTTTATTCAGGAAAAGCCGTTTACTATCCAACGCTGGATAAAATTAATTGCCCGCCATTAAAGGATTTTCCGAAAGTCGAAGAATATTACAGTACCTTGTTTCATGAAATGGTGCACAGCACAGGGCATAAAAATCGGCTAGCTCGTTCAGGAGTGACCACTCAAGATGTAGCATTCGGAGATGAAATTTATTCGAAGGAAGAATTAGTGGCGGAAATGGGGGCTGCAATGCTTTGCGGTGTTGCGGGTATTGACAACAACACCATTAGTAATAGCGCCAGCTATATCCATTCATGGCTAAGATCGTTGAAAGAAGATAGTCGTCTCGTGGTTCAAGCAGCTGCACAAGCCCAAAAAGCAGCGGATTACATTCTAGGAGAAGAAGAACCTGAAGGAGAGTAAAAAGCAGTAACCTATAACATCACAAGCACAAAGGATCGGTCATCTTCCTGTCGATCCAGGAAGATGACCTTATATAAAATAAATTCAAACTACTATTATTTAATTCCCAGTATGGCCAGTGGGAATTAAAACGGAAAAAGGAGGAATGACGATGATCGTAAGAAAAGAAGGAGATTTTTCAATTCGTAAGGATGGAAGCAGTTATTACCGTGTATACCGAAAAAGAACAAGGGTAGGATCATTTCTTCATTTAAGTCGAGCAACTAACTATCTTGAAGCAAGATTACGAAGAGAACGTGAGGTGTATCCTAATAAATTGTTAAAATAGTGCCTAAATGGTGTAATTTAGTTAGAACGTTCAGAAACAGCCAAATATCACAAGAATACCGTCATAAACACCGAGCCATTAATGGGTACTTATACGTTCAAAACATTGAAGGGAGGAAAATTGATATGAAAAATCAAAGTGTGATTACTTGTCCTTATTGTGGTAGCGAACTGGTGCAGCAACTGGGGGAATACTATTGTGATTTTTGTGTAATGAACGTTCCAGAGAGGCTTGTGCAACGCAATCATGAAAGAATTTCAGTTCGTGTAAGAGATTTTGCGCTAGAAGTCTATCTTGGGAGGACAACGCCGGAATTAATAACGCTATCGACCTTCGAGTTGCTTAGTTTATTGAAATATGCAAGAGCTGAAAGAACATCGTTATATCGCTATCTGAACACTTTTTATAAGGCTCGCAAGCACGGTAATACGGATGAGTTTAAAGAGTCTGAAGAATATAGTGGAACGGAATATGAAAAAATCACGCGTAAAATGTTTGTTCTGGAAAACATTATTCGTCAGCGATTGGGGTATGTTCCGCATCGAATCACTGAAGGATATTTGGCAAAATACGTAGACTTTATGAAAAAGGATAAGCATAAACCAATGGTAATCCGCCAGCAAAGAAATGAAGAAAGGAAAGCGTGATGTTTTTTCCTTCAAAACGTAGGAGAAATTAGGTAAAGTATTCGTAAATACTCTTTGTGCTTGAGTATTGTCTGTTACTGAATAACTCCGGTTGATCCCCGGAGTTATTTGATTATATTTTGTTTAGTTTAGAGCATGTTTTTTACTTTGCCTGTAGTTGACCTTGTAAACAACTAATTCTAACACCGTTCGAGACTTCGAACGGTGTTACGCGTGTTTCAGATTTTCTCAACTTTATTATCATTTATTAAAAAATACTATTAATCTGCATTAAGACAGATTTATCGGGTTCTCTTTCTTCATACATAAATTCCATGACATACTCATTTTAATTATTCTCATTGGCTTTATTCATTGCTTCTACTAAACTATCTTCAAAAAACCTTGGTGCATTGGGTTGATTACCATAATTCCCCGATACAAATGTCATAACTAACTTCCCAGCAGCATTAATTATAAATTTTGCCTCTAGAACCATTTTATTCGAATTAGATCTAAACTGGTACACTAATTCGTTGCCGTCAATAAAAGCTTGCTCACCTTTATTAGTACTTTTAGCTATCCCATTTATCACGCTCTCTTTAAGTCCACCAAATGATTTTTCTTCATTAATTCCAGCATCAGAAGCAACTTTTGCTATATCAGGAACTAGCTTAGGTGAAATAAAAGGAATTTTCCCCTTTTTAGCACCATATCCAAGAACCGTTAGTGCTGTTGCTGCAACAAGAGACCAACCCGTCTTTTTTGACATTTTCATATACCACTCTCTCCAATTCCAATTTAGTTAGATTTCCATATGATTTTTGAAGATATAAAGGAAGGGACCAACAACGTAAAGGACGTCATCCATTTATAGCATTGAATTTTTCCTCTACTTGCTTCAAAATTGAATTGTAATAAGATTTGAGTAAATCTCTTTCAGTTTTTCCAATATAACTATTATGAGCAATCAGATTTCTACACTCAGCCATCTCGTTAATCTTAGGTAAAATAAATTCTTGTGAGTCGAAATATTCTTCGAATATATCCCAGTTGTTATTTATTAAAGTTCCAATATCCTTAAAATCTAAATAAAATAAATCATTATTACCTCTTACACTTAACCATTTTTTATTTTTAGCTTTTTCTTTTCTTCCTGATATCGTATTTTCTAGAGATTTTGTAATTTTTAGTTTGTGAAAATAATTTTCACCATATTTTTCTTTCGAAACTATCTCAATAAAAACTCTTAGTGAGTTTTCAACTGAATAAAGGTAGGTATATACTTCTGACATGTATATACCTTTTTCTCTGATATCTTCTGGAAGTATTTTTTTTAGAAGTGAATTAGTCGATTGGTTTACTTTATTTTCTAAATCTATAAGGATATCTTCTTCGTCCTCGAAATCAATAGTTAAATCAGGAGCAAATACAATTGCTTTAAGATCAAAGCCGACTTCTCCTGGTATTAAATTATTGCATATTGCGAATAAGGTATTCTTATTACTTTGAATACTAAGAGAGTCAATATTCACAGGATTCACATAAAACTTTATATTAATTCCCTGTGCATCCCACCTACCAGATCCATCAACATAATAGGAAGTCCCCAAATTATCTATTGATATACTAGAATTCTTTAAAAGATTATGTAACTGTATTTCACTTTTCCTTTTAAGCTCTCTAAGTATACCTGTAAGATATTTTTCATTAGTGAAAGGCAAAATATAAGTATAATCACTCATTTTCAATTCTCTCCAATGCATTTTTAAATTGTTTACTCAGTTATTGATTCAAGCTCTTTATCAATTTCCCCAGACCAGTAATCACTGTTTTCCATAAACCAATTAACTTGTTTAGACAAACCGTCCAAGTCTGGAAAAAGGGATAACTCATTAATTCCATAATGGGATAATTCAAATCTCAACTCCTGACGATAAGATTGATCAATAATAATTTTTTCTAATTTTTGACCCTCGTTTAAACTATTTTCTAATCTAAGTGTAGGAGGATTATGTATAGTAAAAATACCACTTTGTCTAACTATGCGTTGAGCGGCACCATTAGGTTTAATTTTAGAAACTCCTTCTTGTTCAAATGGATTTGCTTTTTCAGTTTTGTAACTGTATTGATTTAGATAAGCGTAAATAACTGCGTCGCATTTTTCATAATGTTGTACTGCAAAAAAAGCTGCAACTAATGGATTAAAAGTCCAATCTAAAAGCCGAGTAGCTAATCCATGATGTTGCGCTATTGATAATAAATCCCAGTCGTCGTTATGAACATTTAGAAATTCTACTGCTCGTCTTTTCCAAGCCTTAAAAGCATAAGAATCATCATATTTATCATAAGGATTTCTTCCAGCTTTAGGTAACAAATCCCAACTAGGATTGCTATGACCTCTAAATAACCATACATTTGTTTTTCTATATCGGCTTAGTTCTTTATGTAATTCTTCGAATTTCTTAATACGTACCTCTTTTATAGTAATCACTCCTTATTAAAAATATATATTACCATAAAAAACCAAGTGGTTGGTGAAGTAAGAGCTGTTAACTAAATACTTTATTTCATTAAAAACTCCTCCTCTCCCCACCTCTTCTAGCCTATGTCTTAGGACACAAAGACACCGTCCGAGCATATTTGTTTTAAGGCTTTAAGTTACCGCATAATTTATTCAGGCTCTATATTGTTTTTCCTGTACGCATCTCTTGGTAAATTTGCTATAGTAATAGTAAAAATATTGGCATTGTGGTGCCGATATACAGGAGAGAGGTGAACGTTATGGACGATACGAAAAAAGGATTTGAAATCCCGGATGATGTAATAGATATGCATGTCGAAATTAAAACGAGTACAATTGCGGAAAACTTAAAAATGCCAGAGAGTACAGTAAGAAAGTATGTTACTTTATTAGAAAGAGAAGGATATGAATTGCTCCGCAATGATTTGGACCATAGGGTGTACACGCAGCAAGATCAATTAGCCATTTCTCAGATGTTAAAACTTAAACGAGATAAGAAAATTGGGCCAGAAGCTGCTGCTGCTATAGTGGCGTCACATTATCGTAAGGCGACACAAAACGTAGCGGAGGTAATCCCATACGGAACAAGGGATGAGGATGTTTCAGGGCGACATGAAATATCTGTTGTGGCGGACCAAATCCGAAATATTCAAACCCAAGTTGAAGGATTGATGAGTAAGGAACAGGGGCAGTCTATCCTTCAGGCTTTACACCAAATTGCATCTGCCAACGAAGTTAGCCATCAAGAAATGCAAAAGATGAGGCGTGATTATGAAGTGATGAAAGAGAAGGTCGATAGGGTAAATGACTTTATTCAAAAACAAGAAGAAGCTGAAAGTACGGAAAAGAAAAAGAAGGGGATTATGGACCGGTTATTCGGAAGATAAAGAAAGTGTTATGTTTTAGTGAAAAACTTACATATATAAACATCAAAAAAAACGAACCTAGCTTAGCCAAGCAGGTTCGTTTTTTTGCTTCTTAATCATCATCAAAGTCCAAAAAGTTTTGTTGAGCAAAGGATTGGAGCTTCTGGTCATTCACAAAGTTCTTTTTTGGTTCTTCTTTATTGATGATTTTTTCCTCTTCAGAGGAATTTATTTTAATTTCTGCCGTTGGATCTTTGAGAAGTTGCACAAGTAATTGACCAATTATGGCCTTTGTTCGATGGTTTTGTAAATATTTTATCTCTTCAGGTGTTAGGTCTTCGGGTATTGGGATACTTAGGCTCTTATCAAACTTCTTTATGGGTTTTCCAGCTAGCTCTTCCTGCATGGTTGCTACGAACCGATCGGCAATTTCACTGCTGAATTTTCGTTGATGTTCTTCTTTTAGGTCTGTTAAAAAGTTTAGTACATCTATAGGTGTTTCATGAGGAAGGCGAAAGGACACCACCTTCCCCCCATGAAATTTTTCCATAGTAAATCCCCTTTAATCAGTCGTTATTTCGCTGCGATTGCTTCTTTTACATCAATGTTCTTCGACTCGCAGTACATAATTAAGATTTTAAAATACGCGCGTGCAATCATCCAAACGCTGTCGTCTGGTTTTACAAAACGCAACGGAAATTGCTGAGCAGCTTCATTGATTTTTTGTAGATAAGGACGTAGAACAACAGCTCCGCCACCTATTTGATAGCTTAGGCGAATATCTGGAACGCTAATCCAAAGATCTTGAATCAATTTATATTCTTCATTAGCCAAGGCCATGAGCTCATCATCTACAATATTCTTAATTGAAATTCTGTTTCCATATTTCCAAATGTAGTTTTGCTCTTCCGGATCTTCGTTGGTGATGATCTCTACTAAATCTCGACGGGTATTAATTGTATATTGGTGTTCAGCTCTTACTTTACGAATGATGCTGTCTAGATAAGTGGAAACGCCTTTTTTAATACCGTTAGAGTTGATGTTATCTACCTGAGTATCTTTTGTGATAATCGCGGAGTCCGTTGAAAGGCCTCCAATGTCATTAATTAAGATAGTCTTTCCGAATATCTCTTCATTCTTTACAGAACCATCTTTATCTGTGGTTAAATCCATATATGCTGCAAAGCCTTCTGTATTGACAAGCACTTGCTCAAATTGAATTCTGACGGTTTTCCCTTCAAATTCGGGCGTTTTTAAAAACGTAACAGAGTGCTGTCCGGATTTTAATTTTTTACGAAACTCTTTGTTTTTCTCTCGCTTTGTTTCATCTAATGGTAGTCCAGTAGATAGTAAGTACGTAGCATTAATGATATTATCTTCATCTTCTTTTATGTTCTGAACAGCATCAAAGGCTAAAGCTGTAAGCAACATCAGAATCGGTTGATCAGATTCACTTTTATCCTGATTCGGTTTCAATTCATCATTATCAGGAAATTTAGAAGCTAGTTTTCCAACAGCAATTTTTCTATTTTTTTCTTTCAAAATTGAAGAATTCACTTCAACATGTAATGCATCTAACGGATTTTTTTCCATGTCAATAATGGAACGATCCTCGGCTTTTGCGATGATGTTTGGAATATAGAGCTGCTGATCTAAAGACCCAAAGTACCCTTTTAATGCGTCATTTCCAATATCTATACTAGCTAATCTCATGTTTTTCCCTCCTGAAAAATGGATTTATTTTCTTCCCCCTTCATTGTATACAAAATTTGTTTACAAGTCAAACATTTGTATACAGAATTTGTATACAAATTGACGAAGAAAAAACCCTATTAAAATAAAGGGTTTACGGATTTTCTAAAAGAGTGTATAGTGGTTTTAAATTCTAATATTTACTAGATTCATAGAACTAAAATTAAAGACTATTCAATCCTTACATACATATTTTTCACCATAGAAAAAAGCGTTGCTGACAACAACGCCCTTTGGTGAAACAGCTAGCCCGGTCGCCAAACTAGTGCTAGCTTTATGTGCGAATCATAGATTCTTTTTTAATATGTGCTTATAATAGCAATAATTTAAAAGAATTGCAATGTTTTTTAGCTATATTTCCATGGTTTTTTATGGTACAAATAGCGACAAAACTCAAGCTGATTCTCTGCGTAAAGCAAATACTAATGGTTAAGACCGGGACGAGCTGTCTAACAGCTTGTAACGGTCTTTTTTACGTGTTCTATGCGGAGAGCAAGGGACTTACTCTCTTCGATAGAAAAAAAGATGACAGGTCAGCTGGAGCCAATTTCGGAAAGTCCAGCGTGTCGGGTTGATCGAGCTTCACGATCGGCCAGGCAGGAACGGTATGTTTTGTTCCTTTTCGCCAGTGGGGAAAAAAGATGCTTGGAGATCCATGCAAGCATAATAAAGCCACAAAGTAAAAGGAGGGTTGGACACCATAGCTATGTGTCTGTTAGGCGCATAGCGGGGTTGTGAGATGGGTTAGAAGCTTTTTCTAACTAAGCTAAGGGAATGGTGCAGTTGATATGCTCACAAGCGAAAGCAAGACTTTGAAGCGCTATACATACGGATACCATACGGATACCTGAACTCGGTACACCGAGTACGTCAACGTTCAGCGGTTTTCTCCCGGCTTCACAAGGGGGAAAACTGCAGCCAGCCGTTTCCAGCCGTTTTCCTGGCCTGATGCCCGAGTATGCCAAACCAGGAAAACAAAGGCAAGAGATTGTTGCAAACTTTTAAAAATAATTTAGGCTGAAGCTTGCTAAATAGTACTTTAAGCTGCTGGTGATTATGCTGTTTAGCGCTTCGTTACTTACTCTCGATAGGAAAGTAGGAATATGGCTAAAGAAAAGAGGCTGAGGATTGATAAGCGAGCAAGAAGATCAGGGAGGGAAAAGGATTAAATAATAGGGGATTGAGATTAAGAGAAGATCTAGTATATGCAATCAGTATTCAAATTTAGTCAATGTGTAATTCAGGATTTAAATCTAAAACTTTTAATCTATGTTAGGGAGATCAGGTGCAGAAGAAGCTAGATAGAAGTAAAGGGAGGAGGTTAAGAAAAAGGCTGGGGAGATATATAGAATTGTTATGATTAGATAGTAAAAATATCACATATATGAAATAACAAGTGAGCATATGGAACGAATTACCTTTACAATCATTGCCAAACAGGTGTACGTAAACTACACTGGTCTTAAGAGGAATTATAAGAAAATTCAATAGATTTAAATACGTAAATCAAAAGAAACTCAATTTGCATTATATTTGCGGTAGAAAATGGCCGCCAACCCCATTAAATAAAAGGTAGATTGACTCCTGTTTATTTTCGTAACCAGCAGAAGACCTCGCCTATACTACGTAAACATAGCCGAGGTCTTCTGCTACTAAATAAAGGCGGAGGTCAATCTAAAGTGTGAGTGGGGTTGGCGGAGAGGAAATGAGGAGTCTGGTGTGAAAGAGGGAGGAGGATAAGAAATAAAGTTCAAGAGTAAAAGATAAAGTTCAAGGGATAAGTACAAGGTCAAGATCAAAAGAAAAGTTCAAGGGAAAAAGGATAAAGGCAAGTTCAAGTGAAGGTTGGTAAGTGGATGTTGCTATTCAAAAGTGGAGGTGGTTGGTGGAATGTAGGTTGTAGTGAATAACGCAAAAATATTAATATAAGTGTATAAAAATTCAAGGGGGTGTTTTGTGTTCTCTATGTTGAATAGATGGCTGCAAGCGTATTTAGGTTTATTGGTTTTGTTCTATGTGTTGGCCAGCTGGTGTGCGGTGAAAATTCTTAAAGTGGTTGTGTTTGTATTTGCGGTTTGTTTTTCGATTTTGGTTTATGCAATCAGCCTGGCTTTTGGTAAACTGCTAAAAGGGAGAGTGGTTCCTATATTTGCTAGAAGAGGATGATGAAGTTGATGCTAAAGTATACTTCGCTTAAAGAGAAAGATTTGGAGTATCTTACGTTTATTTTAAGGAATGGAATGGTGACAGCCAAACAGATTCTATTAAAGTTTCAAGAACCCAATATCCACCGTGTGTACCGGAGACTTCGAAAACTTGAAGGGAAGAAATATGTCAGGCATGAGCAGATTGCTCATAAAGTAGGGGTTTACCTGGGGACGATCGATGCCAGGAACTTAACGAATGTTCATGTGACGGTCCCGACGAAAGCTTCTGTTTATACGATGCAGCATAATCTCCTGCTTAATGATCTGGTTCTCTTTTATGAGTTTCAGGCGGAGAAGCAGGGAGTTCAGTTTACGTATCGGACGGAAAGAGAGATTCGTCACTCCATGATTGGAGAGGGAGATAATCAAAGTAAATTAAAGGCGTATAACGCGAGCCGTGAACGTATTCCGGATGCGGTGTTCTTTTTCAAAAATGCGGAAGGCGTGGTCACAACTACCTGGGTAGAGCTGGAACTCAATAAGAAAGAACGGAAACGATATGATGAAAAGTTTAAGCTTTTTGAGCAATTGCTCTCTAGTAAACGCTTAGACGATCAGCCATATTCTTACGACCAAGTGATCTATTTCGCAGATGATGTGAAGATTCATAATGTGGTCAATGACGCCAAGCGACGATTAGTTAATGCAGATAAAATTTCCATACGTAAAATTCCGTCGGTCATTATTAACGAACGTTGGGAAGAGGTGATGCCAAGTGGATCCAATGGCGAAACGCCAGGACCAGACGCAACAAACTGAAATGGACCGAATGATTGGTGATGTGGTCATCTACGGTTTGATAGGAATGATCGGGATTCTCTTTTTTATTCCAGCCCTACTCGGAATGTTGATTTTTGCTGTATTGCACATGTTTAAGCGAGAATGGTTTTTCTATGTGGGTTTAGGATCTGGATTCCTGATTCTTTTATGGCAATTTCAAACCGGGATGCTGCTTACCTATTTTGGATTGATTTCAGAAATGAATATCCCGTATCTTTCAACCGGTGCAGAGTCTCTACTTAATAATGGGAATCCTATCGCGGTTTCTGCTTCATCTTATTGGGTATTAGTGGGACTTTCCTTCCTCTTTTCCTTTGGCTTTTTCATCTTCTCCAAGTTTTTTTGGAAAAGGCGAGTCAAGACCAAATCCGGAGAGGTTCAGAAGCAAAAGGCAGAACACAGGTATAAAACGTTCAGAAAGAACCGGGTGAAGTTTTTAAATAATAAACAGCAGCATTACCGCAGAAAGCCTTCACAGGAAATCTTTGTGGGCTATACCGACTTTAAAGAACGAGTTGCACTGGAAGCGAGAGAGCTCAATTATCACATGCTGGCTACAGGTGGGACAGGGACCGGAAAGACGACCTTGATTGCTTCTTTAATGGAAGCGGCGCTGCAGCAGGATAAACCCATCATCTTTGTAGATGGGAAGGGCGAGCGGAAATCCATGCTCGAATTTAAAGCGTTATGTGAGGCGTATGGCCGTAAAGTGTACCTGTTTTCAGAAATGGATAACTTGACCTACAATCCGATCAAAAATGGTACACCGACAGAAACACGCGATAAGCTCATGTCCCTCTTCAGCTTTTCGAGTGAAGGAGACGGTGCTTACTACACGGATATAGCTTCACGGTATCTACAGCTGGTGGTTAAGCTCATTGATGAAGCTCAGGTTACGAGGGATATCAAAACGATTGCGAAATTGACGAATGTAGATTCCATGAATGACTTTTTCAAGGAACACAGCATCCAGGAAGAAATTGAAGAAGACATTGAAGTGGAAGTCGAAGAAGAAGTAGCAGTTGGGAAAGCGTCAGCGTCCTCAGATGACGATCTAAGCGGTTTCGTCGCACCATCGGAATCAACGGTCGAAATCGTCAAGAAAAAGGTTGTAGAGAGGCGTAAGCGGACTGTGACAAAGCTTCAAGAAGGTATGCAACGGATTAAGACCATTTTGGATGATGAGTTCCCGGAAGAAATCGTAGTAGGCTGCTTAACTCGATTGAAAATGCAATTGGGCGAATTACTTGAGTCTGATCTGGGCCATTTATTCATCGAACGTGAAGAAGGCATCGATCTTCAAAACATTACGGATCACAACGATGTGGTAATTTTCAGTATTTCAGGGAGTCGGTATGCGGACTATATTCGGAAAATTGGGAAAATGATCATTCTTGATGTGAACAGTCTGGTCGCATACCGTCAGGCAAAGGGGCGAAAATCCATCTTCGGTGTATACGATGAGTTTTCTGCTTATGGCGACCGCCGAATCGTGGATATCGTGAACAAATCACGGTCTGCTGGCTTTGAATGTATCATTTCCACTCAAACGTTGTCCGACATAGATGCCGTGGATCCGATTATGACCGAGCAGATCATTTCCAACTGTAATGTCATTGCCACAGGACGCGTGAATTCCTCCAAAGATGCAGAGCGCATCGCTCAGGTGTTCGGAACGTTTTCCGATCGGGAAATCACGCAACAGATTGAAAAGAAATACCCCCATATCCGGTATGAAGCCGAAATGGGAACCGTTCGTGATGTGGAACGCTTTAAAGCCAATCCAAGTGAAATTAAGAATCTTCAAATCGGTGAGATTTTCATCAATCGAAAAATGGTGGAGGTGGACGGCAACGATACGTATTTCAGCCGAGTGTATGTGCGTAATGCCTTAGACTTAGGAGGGATCCAATGAGTTTTTTCAGCAAGTTGACAGGCGGTCTTAAGAAGAATGTCTCTCAAGGAAGAAAAAAAGTCTTAAAAGATGAACGACGTTTAACGACTTCTCGTTTGAATAGACGAACCGCCTTTACCGTGGTCTTTTGGGGTGTGTTGCTCGGGGTTATCTTTTTCTCCTTTCAGGCCTGGGCGCGAACCGGGTTTCTGAATGAAAAGGTAAACGGTTATCAAGATCAAGCGTCTTCGCAGATTGAAAGTCTAAATGAGGTAGGGTTCGCCAATTCACCAGCTGGTGAAACGTTTGCCAACCAATTCGTTACTACCTATATCAACGTATCCAATGATGAGAAGAAACGAGAAGAACGATCGAAAGCACTTCAAGACTTCTTGGCTGAAGGGTTACAGGTGGGAGAACTTGAAAACCTAACAGCTTTTCAAGGGAAACGAGTTTTGAAGAGTGCTAGCTTATATGATGTGAAGAACGTGAGCGAAGATGCAGCGAGTTATGTTTATCGTATAGATTATGAACTTTTCAACGTCGTCGAGAAAAAAGAGCAAGTTCCTGTTAAAAGCAAGGGGAAAGATGGAAAAGAAGCAGTCGTAAAAGAGGAAAGAATGAAGAAAATCGATGAGCCATTGGGGAAGAAAGAGCAAATGATTGTGGTCCGGCTAGGGACGGATGGAAACTCTTTTAATGTCATTGAACAACCTTACTATCAAGCGATTCCTGGAAAGTCGAGAGTCGCAGCGGTTCAAGATCAAACTGATCAATCTCAACAAAATGTCAAAGTGGAAGATGAGATGAAACAATTTGTTACACAGTTTTTCACCTCATATACAACCAATTCAGTGGATGAGATGGCTTATCTCATGGAAAAGCCAGAATCTTTGAAAGATCTTTACGAGTATAAGGGATTGGAAGATTTTGTGGTTTATGATGGTGAGCAAGAAGGACAGTACATTGTGAAGACGCTTGTGCTTCTGCAAGAGGCGAATACGGGATTGCAGACCAAACATCCTTTTACTCTTGTCGTAAGCAAAGAGAACAATAAATTTTATGTGAAACAGTTCAAACACACTTTAGGAGGATGATGGAAAATGCCGGATATTACAGGGTTAACTGATTATGTTTCAGGTCAGGTGGCGGCCGTTTTGTTCATCATTATGATTGTCATGATTGTCCGAGCGTTTATTTCTCAACGATGGGGCCAGTTTTTCTCCAGTTTTGTTTTTGCGGTTGTCTGCTATGTGATCGTAGCCAATCCTGGGGAGTTTGAAAGCATGGCTAATGCGATATGGGATCAAGTTAAAAGTGGTGGTTTAAATTGAGGACAGATGCCTACAGTTATCGGAAGTTTTTTAAATATCCCTTGAAAATCTGGAAGCTTGGAAAAGGCGAGAAATCCCTCGTCTTTTCCAAGGGGATTGAGATTCGGCAAATCATCGTGGCCGTCCTGATCTTCGGCTTTTTCTTTCTCTTTAGAGGCAGCATTAATCACATTTTGCCGACCACGCTGCAGCTTGCGTTTTATGCTGTGTTGCCTTGGTTGATTGCGGGGGCCATTTGCAAAAGCCGATTGGATGGAAAGCGATTGGACCGTTTTTTCATCGGTTATTTCCGTTATCTATTTACTAAACGTTATTCCTACAGCAGCCAAAAGAGTGTGTACCAGCCACAAATGAAGAAAGCGCAGTCTTACGAGCGATTCCAATAAGGTGGTGATTGTATGATACAGTTTCCGATTCAATCTTTTAAAGACAACGTGATCTATACACATGATATGGAAGCCTGGTCTTATTATCGTTTGCATGAAAACACCGTAGGCGTTAATGAACAAGAAGCAGAAAATCATCTTGTGAACCGTCTGCAACGGCTGGCTTGGCAGTTCTCGGCATTTGAAGAAATCGATTATAAAATCGTACCGATTCCTGTTGATATCGATAAACGGATGGATAGCCTGCAAGCTCAATATGAAGGGCAGTACGCGGATACCGGCATGTATTACGCAGAACGAGCCAAAGAGATTTTAAGAGAAGAAGCGAAACACGTGGTCGAGTATAAGTTTTTTGTTGGTGTGAAGTTAAAGCGACAGGAACTTGATGAGAATCTCATGCATTCTTTTTCCTCCTCTTTTAAAAGCATGAACCGGTACCTTCAGAAACTTGCCGGTTTTGGCGGTCAGAGCATTGATGATTTAACCGTTCGGTTATTTGAGGAATCCGAGGAGGATGCTTTCACAACGCTCAATCATTATCTAGGGGCCAATCGAGTGAAGGAAAAAGAGCTTCGCTACATCATTCGTCATCAGTTTGTCAGAGGTCAAGCGCAGCCTGACGGGGAGGGCAGTGTGTACAGTCTTACAGAAGGCATCCTAGATCCCGGAAAAGCCGGCTATGTGGGTATTCAACAACTAGAAGATGAATCTTGGTGTGCGTTTCTTCCAGTTTCCGAATTCCCCATTCAGCTAGGCTATAAAGAATGGGCGTATTTCTTTCAGTCGTATCCTTTCCCGGTTGAAGTCAACATGCGAACGATCTACAAGAACAAAAAGGAGGATGAAGGCCGTACCAATACCATCAAAAAGCGATTTCGTGATCAGGATGCCCAACTCATTGAAGCCAATGAGGATGATGACAGTTTAATTAATACAGGCCGTGAACTTCTGCACGATTTAGAAAATCAAATCAAGAATCAAGGTAAACCACTCCTCAGAACTCACATTAATTTCGTGGTCTACGGCCCAACAAAAGAAGAAGTTCGAAAACGAGCCAGAAGGCTCAAAATCGATTTTAAGGATCAGCAGATCGAACTTGTCCAACCGTTAGCCGACCAACTCCTATTATTTCATCAATCCCTGCCAGGAGCTAAAATCGTTGCGGACGATTGGGAGCAAATCCTTACTCCTGAATCTTTTGGGGAATCTCTTTTCTCCCTTACGCGGAAGATTGGCAATACCGTCGGCTTTTATCTCGGGAAAAATATCTCTTACGCGGGCGAAAGCGTTGAAAACTCTCAATCTCTTGTTTTCTTTCATCCGTTTCTCGCTCATTTGGGCTTAAAAGGTTCGAAGTATTCTTCTCCTCACGTCACGATCTCAGGACCAACGGGAATGGGGAAATCGTATTTGTTAAAAGATATCTTGTTGAATGGCGTCTTTTTCGGTGCCAAGGTGCTTATGACGGATCCTAAGGATGAAGTAGAAAAGAAATTTAAACAAGCGATCACGCCTGAAATGGAGCGAACAGCGCCTTTCTTCCGGGATTTAATTGAAAGCTTTAACTATATTACTCTATCAAGTGAAAAGAAGGACGCTGGAAAGCTCGATCCTTTGACGTTCTTGGAAGGAGAAGAGGCGCAAGATGCAGCGGTTGGTGTCCTTGAATACCTATCCGAGCTTCAATCCAATGAACGGAATGTAAAAACGGCGATCTATAAAGGGGTCCGTCACGTGCTGCAGCAAGAGAAGAAGCCAGGACTCTTAAATGTCGTTCGTCATTTACAAGAATCAGAAGATCAGGACGTCCGAAACGTCGGAGATCTTCTTTATGAGATCGGGACAAACGGCATCGCCAAGCTTATGTTTTCGGATGGGAATGTAGAAGGCATTAGTTTGCATGAACAAGTCAATATATTGCAGATTCAAAACTTGAATCTCCCAGATGAAGGCGAAAAAGCTTCGACGCGTGATGAACACATAGCTGTTGCGTTAATGCAGCCGTTGGCGAAGTTCGCCACCCGTTTTGCCCGTGATGATTCCGTGGTCAAGATGACGATCTTTGAAGAAGCCTGGATGCTCATGAACACAGGGGCCGGTGATCGGCTCATCAATGAGTTATTACGAACCGGCCGTTCCTTGCGCTCCGCGGTTTATATCATTACGCAGTCCACGTATGAATACAACAAGCCTCAAATCAAAGAGAATATCGGTACAAAATTTGCGTTTAAAGCGAAAACCACTGAAGAAGCAGCGAACATCATTGAATTTCTCGGCCTGGAGGACAACAAAGCTAACCGGGATATGCTGAAAAATCTGACCGAGGGTCAGTGTATCGTTGAAGACATGTACGGACGCACCGCCAAGATTCAAACCGATGTCCTGTTTGATGAATGGATCAGCGCCTTCAATACGAAAGAAAATGACCGAGGCAGAGCGGAAACCGAGGAGGCATTCATTTGAAGAAAACACTAGTTATCTCCCTTTTAGCGTTGGTTGCACTTTTAACCGGGTGCAATCAGGGCACTTCTTCTGAAGATATTTCAAAGGTTGCTTATGATTGGGAAAAAGCAAAATTTAATAACGAATATGATAAGCAGCAAGAGCTTGTGTTTAAGAAAGGCTCTTATGAAGTTGATAAAGGAGCTAAGAAGATTAATTCCGGTTTGAAATATAAAGATATTCGTTTTGAAGTTTACTACGACAAAGAGTCTGAATACTATTATGTTTTTACAGATTTCAAAAATCCAAATGGTGATAATACCGTTAAAGATAACATTCTGCTCCGTCAAAAATCTGATGTGTGGAAGGTAGATACGAGTAAGAGTTTGGATATTAACCGGGAGGATATCAAAGACAAGTTTGACCGACAAGCTTGTATTCACTGCGAATAAGGAGGGATTGGATGAACTTCCTAAAACGGGGGATCGGTTTAGGGATAGCGCTGCTATTTCTTCTCATGCCAGCGGCTACACTGGCCGAAGATTCTTCCCCGACTGTTCAGAAAAAAGAGGAGACCGTTGGTCGTGTGACTCTGGAAAGCAAAGAATATCCTCTCGATCATTACAAGATGGAAGCGAACATAGGGGACGGATTTAAAGATGCTGCGGATAATGCCTTGCACGCCATTAATCAAGGGATGTGGGGATTCAATAAAACCCTTGCCAGCTTTACTCTTTATTCGACCAATCAACTCATGTCATTTGATTTAATCAGCAGCATTGCAAGCGAAGCCGGAATTATGAGTGAACGGATTTATGAGATTATGTCCGGTACGTTCCTCTCGTTGTTTGTCATCTTTGTGGGTGGAGCTGCTGCGTGGCGTTATTTCGTCAATCAGCAGGTCGGTCATGCAGTAAAAGCCATCCTTGGAGCATTGGCCATCACGGTCCTGACCTTTTGGTTTTACTCCGATGCGACAGGGAATATCAAATGGCTCAATGATCGAGGGGCTGAACTTGAAGGCATCGCCAGCTCAGCAAATGTTCTTATCAGTTCGGACGAGTTTGACAGTAATGCGGCTTATAACCCTAAAGAGGGCATCGCCTTGCTTGAAAATCAACTGTTTAACCTTATGGTTAAGCGGCCGTATTTGCTTTTAAACTATGGTTCCACGAAAGAAGCTGACATCATCAAGGAAAATCCCAATCGAGTAGATAATTTATTGGCCATTAAACCCTACTCTGATGAAGGGAAAGAACAAAGAAAAAACATTGTTAATGCTGAAGTTTCAGAACTAGACAACAAGCAAATGTCTCCTGAATTCAGTGGAGAGCGGTTTGGCTATCTTATTATCACGATCATTTCCACGATTGCTTTGGCCATTCCGGTTTTGTTATTAGGTGTTTTTAAGTTTTTGCTTCAAGTCTGGTTTTTAGCTTTAGTCATTTTTACGGCCATTCCACTCATTCTTTCTCTCATCCCAGCTTACAGTGAAAGTGCATTGAATCATGGGAAAAAGATTGTGGGTGTTCTGCTTATGAAGGCAGGGCTCGTTCTCTTAATTGCGGTAATCACGGGACTGGTCACTCTCCTTTATGAATCAGTTAAAGTCACGAACGGTGTAGAAGGATATGCGTTTGTGGTCTTTCTGATTTGCATTACCATTTGGGGCTTGTTCAAATATCGTACGGAAATCTTTGAAGTCGCTTCAGCTGGTATGGTTCAAGGTCAGCAAGTGGTGGAAAGAACGACCACCAATACCCTGAATCGATTGGGAGATGCTGGAGACAGAGGAATGAAGGGGGCTAAACGGATGGTAGGTAAAGCCCATCAAAACCATAAACAGAAAAAGCGTATGGACGAATTTCAATCTGGTTTAGAGGGAGCTGGCCGGAAAGCGGCCGGAGCTAGTGGTGAACGGTCAGAGCACCGTAAAGCAGTCGGAGAGAACAAATTAGGAAGTGAAAAAAATTCAGAAAAACAGAATAAAAAAGGGATGAAAAGCGATTTAGCGGCTACAGGAACGGAGACCCCTCGATCAGCTTCACGAAATGCAGGAGCTGCGATCGTGAATTTAAATGATTACAAAAAGCAAAAAAGTGAAGGACCCAACAAAAGTGAGGAGAAAGTGCAGGCTGCTAGAACACCTTCCTCTCAACGATCCGTTTCAGAGGCTCGTAATCCTGGCTCAACAAAGTCAGAGAGAGCAACAAATAAGGAATCTAAACCAATCCAGCAACAAAAAAATGGAAGTACGACTCACCAGCCTTCCCCTCACCGTAATCCGGCAGGACGAATGGATAGTCAAAAAGAGGTGGCGGCATCGAGAGACCCAGACAAACACATCACTCAATGGGAAGCTGAGCAGCAAATCAAAAAAAGGAATGCAAATACTTCTGGTGAGACGGTCAAACGATCAGAAAGCAGGAAGTCCAAGCATGAGCAAACGAACCGACAAAAATGATGTCGGAGAGAAGCCTTCTGACGCAGTTAACTTTTGTTTTGTGGTTAACCCCTTGTCTTGTTGCGTCAAAATGGCTTTCAGAAAGGAGAGCCTATGCAAGGCGTTTTGAAGAAAGGTGCAAAAGTTGTTAAAACCGTGACCATTCTGAAAAACCCTCTTACGTGGGTGATTGCAGGGATCCTTCTTCTCCTCCTATCCATTTTCGGCATTGCTTTATTCATCTCGATTAGTCTCGGCGGAGAAAATCAATTTGACTCCGGGCTTTCAGGAGAAGGAGCTGGAGGAACAGCAGAGGTATCGGCTGAAGTCCTTCGATATGAACCCCTCATTCGGAAATATGCAGAGGAAAATGGGATTGGCGAATATGTCGGGCTGATCATGGCTCTGATCCAACAAGAAAGTGGTGGCCGACATTTAGATGTGATGCAGAGTTCTGAATCAATCGGGTTACCACCTGGGGCTATTACCGATCCTGAATACTCCATTCAGATTGGGGTGAAGTATTTTGCGGATGTGATGAAACAAGCCAAAGGAGATATTCACCTAGCCCTGCAGTCTTATAATTTTGGGAATGGATTTATCGGCTATGCCTTAGAACGGGGAGGGTATTCCAAGGAAGTCGCTATTGATTTTAGTGAGATGATGGCTGTCAAAAACGGATGGTCCCGGTATGGAGACGTCCACTATGTCGAACACGTCCTTCGCTATTATGAGGGCGGAAATGGCGGGAAGGTCGTCGTAGGAGATGGAAGCCAGTCATTTGATGTAGAGGAAGTCCATCACATTATGAAAGAATTTCTTGGCCGCCCTTACGTATGGGGAGGTCGAACGCCAGCAGCCGGCGGATTTGATTGTTCAGGATTACTCGAATATGCTTTTGCGCAGGTTGGCGTAGACATGTACGGAACAGCGCAATCTCAATACGACAAAACTGTTCCTGTTCCTGAAGATCAAATAAAACCGGGAGATTTAGTCTTTTTTTCTACCTATAAACCAGGAGCTTCTCACGTCGGCATGTATGTAGGAGATGGCCAATTCATTAATGCGAACGGCAGCAACGGCACTTCTTATTCGTCCGTTCAAGAGTGGAAAAATATTTATCCTTTCTTAGGATTTAGAAGGATTCAGTAGTGGAGGTGAAAATCATGGAACCCAGCCAAAAGAAAAATTACATTATGATTATGGGTGCTTTTATTGCAGCGGTAATCATCATCATGTACGTTTTTAGCTTACGCTCCCAGCTGCAGGAAGTTAGGTCAAATCAGCGTCATTATGAAGAACAAATTAAATCCCTAACCTCTGTTCAACAAACGGAGGCACTATCTAAAAATCGGTCGTTCCTTGAAGCGTTTTTCACTTATGAAACTACGGCTGAACGCTATCAAAAGATTCGTCCCTTAATGACCGATCGTGGATTTAAAGCGACTCATCCTTCTGGAACGAAACCACCGGAATCCAAACAATCCGTCAAATCAACCATGGTCGGGCTGAAGCCGTTTGAATATCAGTCATCGAAAACGGAGGCAGAGTTCTTTAATGAATTCAAGCTTTCGACAGAGTATAATAATGTATCGAATACAGAAACGGTAATTGTCAAAACGTCTCTTATTTATGTGAAAGAGCAAGGCTGGAAGATCGATGATGTAGAATTTGTCGGAGAATTAACCGGACGTCCCACGTCCTAAGGAAGGAAGATATTAGCATGAAAAGTACAGGTGTTGTAAGGAAGGTAGACGAGCTGGGGAGAATTGTTATTCCCATTGAGTTAAGAAGAGTCATGGAGATTGAAATTAAGGATGCAATAGAGATTTTTGTAGATGATGATAAAATCATTTTCCAAAAATATATGGCCCAGAATGCGTGTGCGATTACCGGTGAAATAACCAACGAAAACAAAACGTATGGTGATGGGAAATTTGTGTTGAGTCCTAAAGGCGCCGAAATTCTGCTTCGGGAACTAGAAGAAGCTAAATGACAAAGGAAGTAACCGATCGTTCTTTCATAAAGAGCGATTTTTTTGTGTCCAAAAATAGGGATTATAGAATCTTAATATTCAATGCAGAGGTCCATTGCTCTTTTATCGTGGATAGTGAATTCTAACGTCTACCAGGCTTTCGAGTTTTAAACGGAATGTCTCCTCATGAAAGTCCATTACTCTCAATTCTTTTCGATATGTATCTATATAATGCACTTTACCAATATACAAGTGAAAATCATCACTTTTAAAATACGTAAAACATAACTCCAAGTTTTCAGCCATCGCTTCACTGATTGTCTCTTCCATTAGTGAGAGGTGCTGTTCATCAAGTTCAGGTTTCTCTTTCTTTGTTTGATCCGAATCAAAGGCTCGTAGTGCCTTAACATGTTCTGGCAGCATCATTGCTGTCCACTTGATGTTTCCACGATCACGTATCATAGTAAATCCCTCCACATATTTTTTCTCTTCAAGTAATTATATACGAACGCTAGTTCGTTTTATAGTGTAGGATTCTACAGAAAGTAAATCTATTGAGAAAGCAGAGCTTAAAAGACCTGGGATTAGAATTCCAAAAAATAATTAATCGTACAATATTAATTCAATAACAATACATGGTAAAATTAACCTATTAAACGGTGGAATTAGCTTAAAGGAGAGGTTATTTTGTCCAAGGCAATCATAGAATATAAAAGGTTCTTAGCTGGATATCAAGATCAATTTAATGAGTATGAAAAAAAGATAGCTAGCCTGATTCTAAGTCAATTTGATAAAGTTGAGTCCGCAACAAGTGCTCGTGGTAATAGAGCTAAAATTATTGTTGAACTACTACATAAAACCGGAGACAGTGTTGTAGATATAATGTCGGAGAGTTTGGAGAATGAGACCAGTACTCAAGATATTCTTTATTTATCTAACTTAACGGTAGAGAATTTCCGGGGCTTTACAAGTGAATTAAAATTTAATTTAAATTCTACATATACATTTATATATGGACCAAATGGGACTGGAAAATCGAGTCTATGTGAAGCACTAGAATATTCTTTGTTAGGTACAATTTACGAAGCGGATAATAAAAGGATTAACATTAATCAATATATTCAAAATGCTCATACAAAACAGGGACAGTCGCCTACCTTATTAGGTATTGATACATACGGAAAAGAAATTGTTGTAATGCCAAGTTTATCAGATTATGAATTTTGCTTTATTGAAAGAAATAGAATTGAAGGATTCGCAAGAGTGTCAGCAAATACGCCTCAGAACCAGCAACAGAGGCTTTCTACATTATTCGGATTAGAAAATTTCAATAAGTTTGTGAGTAATTTCAATGATAAAATTGAAAGTTATTTTGATTGTGTAGGAAAAAAAGGGCAAGAACTAACCAGTTTAGAGAAAAAAATAGAAGGATTTAAGAGAGAATTGGCTGCAATTCCAAATAAGAAAGAAGAGCAAGAAAAGCGAATAAAGGGGTCCCGTCAGGAAAATGCGGATTTACAACGCT
>NZ_LRFC01000015.1 GCF_001619875.1 Fictibacillus phosphorivorans | reverse complement strand
AAAAAAAAAAAAAAACAACCTGCCATTTTAACAGGTTGTTAGTCATTTTATTTATTGAACAGGCGTTACACTCGTAGGCTGCCATCCTTTTTCAGGTACCCATTGCAGCATAACATCATACTTAGATCCATCCGCTTTAGATTGAACGGTTCCTTTTGAAAGATCAGGGCCACCACCGTTTCCTAGCCAAAAAATGGTCATCTGATCTTGAGGAATATTTGTTGCATAAGAGAGGGCTTGAACCATCTCGTTCCAGTCTTGCGATCCATCATCATAAGATTTCTGATGCGGCTCCGATTGTGAAGTTCCGATTGGCTCCCATGGACCTTCTGGGCCTCCGCCTGCAGGTTGTTCTGCTTCAGTCTCTGTTTCTTCGTTTTCTGCTTCTTCATCTGTATCTTCTTTATTCGCAGAATCTTCTTTATTGTTGTCAGATTCAGAATCATCCTTTTCCATCTCTATTGAATTATTATTGTTGGATTCTTTTTTACCAGCCGTTTGTTCCGTATCGTTTGTTGTAGCTGTTTCATTTTCATCGCCTGAGAAAAGATTAAATGCAACAACAACAATCAGCAATACAACTAACCCGATTGCTATGTTTAAAAAACGATTTTGTTTTCGCTTTTCTAGTCTCGTTTCATAACGTTGGTTTCGTTTCATAATATCCTCCTCAGTAAATACTTTTTTTATTTTAACACGAGGATGATGTTTACGAACACTATTTACTATTTCTCTTTTTCATTTATTTCGTTCACTTTAGTTTGAATCACTCATAATATCGTTTGCTATGTCCCTAAAAACAGGGATCGTTCTATTCATCTTATCGTGTTTTAGGTCAACTACTACTAATGCAAAACGGGGTTGTTCTGCAGGAAAATATCCCGCGAACCATTTATTGTTGTAGTTGTTTCCTTCTCCTTTTTGTGCAGTACCTGATTTACCCGCAACTTGAAAAGGAAGTTCCTGCAGAGCATGCCCTGTACCTCTTTCATTTTTTACGACGTTTAGAAGAAACGATTGAAGTCTCATCATCGTATAGGACGAAAGCTTTTGATCTTCTACCTTATGATCTTCAAATTCAACTAATTGCGTTCCGTTAGCAAAGTTCACACTTTTAGCTGTCTTCACTTCATATCTTATCCCGCCTCGTGCGACCGTCGCCATCATATTCGCTACTGCAAGTGGGGTTATTTTCACATCTAGCTGGCCAATCGCTGTTTGCGAAACAGCCAATGCTGACTGATAATGGGCATTATTCTTTTTCGGGCTAAAAATTTGTCCAAGCTCTTCTTGATAGAAATGTGAAAACGAATCTAAATGATACACATCTCCATGCCAGCCATTATTGTGTAGAAGACCCATCTTCTCTGCATACTTCTCTATAAAACCAGGATTAGTGACATTTAATTCATTCGCAAGTTCACCAAACGTACGATTGCAGCTCTGTGCAAAGCTATCCTCCACATTAAGAAAGCCTAATTGTCTTTCATCTTTCTCACCATATATGTTAAGGCTGCAATCATATTTTTTTTCATTTTGAACTTTATTTTCTTCAATGGCTGCAGCGGCCGTTACGATCTTAAAAACAGAACCTGGTATTTGCAGAGACGTCATATTATTTCCGTGGTTATAAATCGTCTTACTCGTAAACAGCGGTCTGCTTGCTAGTGCTAATAGTTCGCTTGATTCAATATCTAGCAAAACGGCACCGCCATCTTTTAATCCATGAGCATCTAGTACTTTTTCTACTGTTTCCTGCATCTTTTTATCGATGGTCGTCTTAACGTACAAAGGATAGAGAGGATTTGTTTGGGAGCGATATTTGACGTCAAGACCTAATAGGGGATGTCCTTGTCTATCAACGTGATAGATATATTGTGTTTCTCCTTCAGATATTAAAAACGGATCAAACGTATATTGCATTCCGTTCTTGCCCGTTTTTGTAGAGGTTGTCACAGTCCCCTTTGCTAATTTATCGCCGTATTTTCTCTTTATTAGTTCTGGGTCTTCACCTACTGCACCAATGATATGATTGGCAAATGGAATCGGTTTTCTTCTTGTAATGAGTTGGGCGTAAAGACCAAAAATCTCAAGCTTATTTATCTCATTCATCTGCTCAAGGCTAAGTTCTTTTTGAAGTGTAAGAGCTGAAGGCTTTTTAAGCTGACCAATCATTTTATCAATATCTTCGGCAGGGATCTTCAGTATATTTCCGATTGTTGCCACTGGCCATTTACTTGAATAAAGATTAGGAAAAACAACTACTTGTGGTTTAACATCTGTTGACAGAAGTTCACCGTTTCGATCCAAAAAATAACCCCTGCCATCATTTATTGTAAAGCGGTGTGTACGCTGATTAACACTTTCCTGTATAAGATTAACTTTATTCTTTGAAAATGATTTTGTTGAGATCAATTGTATATCCATTAACCGATAGATCAAAAAGATGTTAATTGAAAGAAAACAAAGGGCGAGTCCAATTGTTCTTTTCCTGGATAACATACACATTTCACCACCTTACACCCATTCTCACCTACTCTTATTGTTCCTAATCAGGTGTAAAAAAAGAAGACTTGCGAAAAGCCGCAAATCTTCTTAAATCGTTACACTTTATTTAACTTCTAGAATAACAACACTGATTTCTCCACCTGGTGTTTGAACAGAAACTTTGTCTCCTGGCTTTTTACCTAACAAACTTTTAGCCATTGGAGAATCGTTTGAAATCTTTCCTTCAAATGGATCAGCTTCTGCGCTACCTACGATCACATATGTTTCTTCGTCTCCGTCTGGAAGCTCTTGAAACTTAACCGTTTTTCCGATGGAAACGTTATCAGATTGGTCTTTATTATCTTCAATAATTACAGAATCACGAATCATCTTTTCTAATTGAACAATACGAGCTTCAACAAAAGCCTGCTCGTCCTTTGCTGCATCATACTCAGAGTTCTCAGAAAGATCACCGAAGCTGCGTGCTACTTTAATCCGTTCAACAACTTCTTTTCTGCGTTCAGTTTTTAAGTACTCAAGTTCATTCTCTAGCTTTTGTTTACCCTCTAAGGTCATATAGTGTTTTTTCTCATCTGCCATAATATTCACTCCTTCAATAATCAGTACCCTTGTTACGTTATATGATAATTCGGGCAGGGTATGTATAAAAAATAGGACAATAGTTGATTGCCAAGCAGCTTAGAGCTTTAGCTTTGTCCGTGTACATCGAAAAAATGAGGATGTTGTTCCTCATTTTTTCAATAATGCTTTGTCTTCCAAAATAGTCTTTATCTTAGTAACCATTAAATCAATCGCTACGAGATTTTGACCGCCTTCTGGAATAATGATATCTGCATATCTTTTGGTTGGTTCAATAAATTGATTATGCATCGGCCGCACAACGGAAGTATATTGATCAATAACAGATTCTAGTGTTCTGCCACGATCACGAGTGTCACGAACCATTCTTCTAATAATTCGTACATCAGCATCTGTATCCACAAATAGCTTGATGTCCATTAGATCACGTAATCGCTCGTCTTCAAGAATAAGAATACCTTCCAATATAATGACATCTTTAGCATCAACTGGGATAATTTTATCACTTCTTGTATGTGCTGTATAGTCATACACTGGTTTTTCAATGGATTCGTATTCTAATAACGAGGAAATATGTTTGATCAACAGGTCATTATCAAAAGCAAGAGGATGATCATAATTTGTATTCAATCTCTCTTCCATAGATTTATGGGATTGATCTCTATAATAAGCATCTTGTTCAATAATGAGTATGGATTGATTAGCAAACTGCCTGTATATTTCTTTTGCTACTGTCGTTTTACCTGAACCAGATCCACCTGCTACCCCAATTACAATTGGTTTTTGTGCCATTGTTATTACTCCTCCAAACACCTGTACCCTAAGAATTTCGAATGCTTACCATCATACCATCACCAACCGGTAAGATTGAAGATTGATAATCAGGGTGTTGCATCATGTATTCATTAAAACTTCTAATTTTTTTAACGAGAGAACGAAGTCTTCTGCTCTCCAGACCGCTTTCATCCGCAACATATCCTCTAAAGAGAACATTATCTGTAACGATGATGCCATCTTCTGAAAGCATAGAAGAATAGTGATCAAAGAAGTTTTGGTATTGTCCTTTAGCTGCATCTATAAAAATAAAGTCATATGGGGCATAGTCTTCTACTTGACCCTGCAATTCATTCGCATCCCCAAATAATAAGGTTATTCTGCTCTCAAGAAAAAGATTTTTAACATTATCTTTTGCTATATTGTACCGTTCTTCATCTCTTTCAATACTAATAATTTCAGCTGTTTCACAAGCAAGGGCCATTCGAATGGCAGAATAACCAATGGCAGTGCCCACTTCAAGTATACGTCTTGGCTTTTTTAACCTTACATATGAGAGAAGTGTTTCTATTCCTACTAGATCCATAATCGGCACATTATGCTCTTTGGCGTATTGCTCCATTATTAGCACTTGTTCAGAGCGCGTTGGAATTATTTTTTCGATGTATTGGTTTACTTCATTTGAGACCAAAGTAACACGCCTCCTTCACACTAACCGGTATATTGTAACATAATCTTTATTTGAAGGCGAGAGCCCTATCCTTTTTTCATATTTTCTAGGCAGTGCACTATACAGATGAACAACAATGAATGTGAAAAAGGACTTTTAAAAATTTTGCAGGGTGATAGCACTCTAAGTGGATGTGTACCATGAAATAAGACCAGATTTATGTCAGTTCTTTTTCAAATAGCATTATTCAATTCAATGAAAGCACCCCGCTTACAGAAAAATGATGCAGCATCATTTTTTACGGTACATGTTCTTTTTTTATTACACTTTCGCGCAAATGATTGGGGTTTTCGCTCAGTGAAGGGTCAGTTTCGCTCACAAACTTGCCGTTTCCGCTCACAACACAGCTGTTTTTCGCTCAATAGCGTAGAATTGTTCTTTTCAACTAAAAATGACAGGTCAATTGACAAGTGAATTCGCATTCCAATTCACAGCAAGACACTAGTTATTGTCATATTACTAAAACGTGTGGTAATTGAGGTGATAATTAAAGATAAAAGAGGGTATTTTTATTAAAACTCTTACAAAGCAAGAAAAAACGCAACGAATTTCCGTTGCGATTTAAAGTGCTAATTGCTATGCGGTTTGGCTTGAACTTTCTTGTTTTCTCCCTCAAAAGAGAGCCCGTTAGCGAAAACGTACTCTCTTAAAAATTATTGTTTGTCTTTTTCCTGCCAAACTTTCCATTCATCTCTGTATTTTTTATAAACTGCATTATGTTCACTTAAGGTTTTCGTGTAAATCACTTCACCATTCGGTCTTGCATAGAAAAAGAGTTCTTCCATCTTAATTGGCTTTAAAGCGGCTTCAATTGCCTTTTCTCCTGGAGAGGCGATCGGACCAATTGGAATCCCTTTATATCTGTAAGTATTATAAGGCGAATCAAACTCAAGGTGCTCATATAACACTTGTACATCGAACTTTTTCCGTGCGTATTTAACAGTAGGATCGGAATCTAACTTCATATCTTTGCTGAGGCGATTATAAAATACCCCTGCGATTTTTTTTCGATCCTCATCACGTTGAGACTCTTCTTCTATAAGAGATGAAAGGGTGATCACTTCAAAAAGTGAGTATCCGCTTTTTTTAATATCTGCTTCATGTTTTTTCAAGAGTACAGACGATTGTCCAACCATTTTGTCGATAATATCCGCTACTTCTGGTTTTTTAACTTCAAAATCATACGTTGCAGGAAAGAGAAAACCTTCAAGCGGGTAGTAAAGACCTTCCTTCATGATGTCGTCTGGTAACATAGGGTATTTTTTCTTCAGCTCATTCAGATAATTTTTATCATTCATCTTTTGTAAAATTTCAGCTTGATCATAGCCTGTAGCCTTGCTGATCAAACCGGCTATCTGCGGAACGTTATATCCTTCTGGAACCGTTAACGTTAGCTCGGGCTTTTTAAACATCTTTCCTTCTTTAAGCGCAGAAATGATCTGTGAGAGATTCATTGAAGGTGACAGATCATAGATGCCTGCTTGGAAGTTGCCTTCACCCTTAATTCGAGTATATAGTCTGAAAAAATCACCGCTGTTAATAATACCTTTATCTTCGAGTTCATTACCAATGTCTGCAGAAGATGAACCGATTGGAATTTCAATCGTCATATTCTTTTTGTTATCAGCATCTAGAGGTTCAGTATTTTTAGTGTAATAAAAATAGGCTCCTGCTGCGGCAGCGATCATGATTGCTAAAAAGAGAACGAGAATTGATAGTATAATGGTTTTTTTACGTTTTTTACTTTTATTTTCATTTATGTAATTCCCAGATGACTGGAGATGTAACATTTTGTTTCCCCCTTCCACCTGTTTAATTATACGTTTGCTAGCAGAAATTGTCGAGAATGGCCGTAAATTGGAATAAAAAAAGGAAGATGGTATAGAACCATCTTCCTCTTTTTTAACTGTTTTATTCTGTTTCGAACTCATCATCTTGGAAAGTATTTAACATTTCTTCGATCATGTCCCATTCTTCATCTGTTTCTAGAGGGAACAATGCTAGATCATCATCCTCTTCTCCCTTTTCTTCATAACGGAAAGGAAAAACTTCTACTTCATCAGTATCGTCATCTTCTGAATCAGCTACTGGGATTGTTACCATGTATGATTTTCCTGTTTGGTCAACATCAAATTTGAATAATACTTCAAATAGATTTTCATCACCATTTTCATCAGGAATAATAATGCGTTCGCGTTCTTCTTTAGCCATATTGGCTCACCTCTACTTTTCTTATTGTTGGCTGTCTAAATATCCTTGCAGAATGATCGAAGCAGCGAGCTTATCGATCACCAGTTTTCGTTTCTTTCTGCTAACGTCAGCTGAAATCAACGTTCTTTCAGCAGCCATAGTTGTTAATCTTTCATCCCATAGGATAACCGAAATACCTGTAAGACTTTCAATATCTTTTGCAAAGTTTTGACAAGCTTCTCCACTGGGACCGATCGTACCATTCATATTTTTAGGAAGGCCGACCACAATTTTGCTGACATCATGAAGTTTGATCAGCTCTTGAATACGTTCGTAATCTTGTTCAGGTTGATTAGGACGGCGCCGGATCGTTTCAACTCCTTGTGCTGTCCATCCCAGTGCATCTGAAACAGCAACACCTATCGTCTTCGTTCCGACATCCAGTCCAAGCGTTTTTGTCATTAACGGCTTCCTTCTTTTTGAGTTGAAAGATACGATTTAACAAGCTCTTCAATAAGCTCGTCTCGCTCCAGTTTTCTGATCATACTTCTCGCATCATTATGACGGGGAATATAAGCTGGATCGCCTGAGAGCAGATAACCTACGATTTGATTAATCGGGTTGTATCCTTTATCCTGCAGGGCGTCATATACAGAAAACAGGACAGTTTCAACATTCGTTTTATAAGCATCATCTTCGTTGAAGTTAAACTTCATCGTTTTGTCCATGGAACTCACTAGCGAACACCTCTTTCTGAAGATCTCCCTTATGGGACAAATTAGTTTCTATCTCTATTGTACATGAAAGAGGAAAGCTTAGGAAACCGTTTTAATCATTTCAACTGCAGAATCTATTCCTTCTTGCAGCTTTTCAGGATCTTTTCCGCCAGCTTGAGCCATATCTGGACGGCCTCCACCGCCCCCGCCACAGCGAACTGCAACTTCTTTTACAAGATTGCCCGCATGGTACCCTTTTGATACTAAATCTTTTGTCACACCTGCTACAATGTTCACTTTACCAGCATTTTCTGCTCCTAAAATAACAACTCCGCTTTGAAGTTTGTTCTTTAAGTCATCCACAATCGTGCGAAGTCCATTCATATCCATACCATTTACTTTCTTCGCGATCACAGAAACACCATTTATCGTCTGAACATCGTCAACAAGACTTCCAGCTTCCATGTTTCCAATTTTCGCAGCAAGAGAATCTTTTTCTTTTTGCAGTTCACGAATCTGTTCGTTAAGTGCATCAATACGCTGAGGAACATCTTTTACATTCGTTTTTAATTTTGAAGCTGTGTCTTTCAAGAGCTGAACTTGACCGTTCATCAGGCGATATGCGTTCTCTCCTGTTACAGCTTCTATACGACGTGTTCCAGCTCCAATTCCTGATTCTGAAACAACCTTAAACAAGCCGATCTCAGCGGTATTGTTAACGTGGCACCCACCGCAAAGCTCCAAACTATAGTCTCCCACTTTTACAACGCGGACCGTCTCACCATATTTTTCACCGAAAAGAGCCATTGCTCCCATAGCCTTTGCCTCGTTGATGTTTTTAACCATCTTTTCTACAGGAATGTTAGCCCATACCTTTTCATTAACAATCTCCTCAATCTTATCAAGCTCTTCAGGAGAAATGCTTCCGAAATGTGTAAAGTCAAATCGCAGTCGTCCTTCTTGAACAAGTGATCCTGCCTGGTTGACATGTGTTCCAAGAACGTCTTTTAATGCTTGATGAAGCAGATGTGTAGCAGTATGGTTCTTGACGATCTTTGCACGATTTTCTGGATCAACCTGAACCGTAACTTCCATGTTATTTTCAAGAACACCTTTGTTTACGATTACCGTGTGAAGGTTTTGTCCGTTTGGCGCTTTTTGAACATCTTTTACTCTAAGTTCCATATCTTTACCTGTAATGATACCTTGGTCAGCAATCTGTCCACCGCTTTCTGCATAAAAAGGTGTAACATCCAAGATAACTTGAGCTTCTTCCCCTGCTGCTACCATTTGAGCACGCTCACCATTTTGAAGAACTTCAAGAATTTTAGCTCCTCCTGATAAGTGATCGTAGCCAGAGAATTCACTTTTTACTGTAATGTCAGAAAGCACGCCACCTTGTACTTGCATGCTGTCCACTTCTTGTCTAGCCGCACGTGCCCGTTCACGCTGTGCTTTCATCTCGTTTTCAAAGCCATCAAGATCGACTTCCATCCCGTTTTCAGCCGCATATTCTTGAGTAAGCTCGAACGGGAAACCAAACGTATCATATAGTTTAAATGCGTCTTTTCCAGAGATAACAGATTCTCCTTCAGCCTTCTCTTTTGCCATTACGTCTTCTAATATTGCAAGACCTTCATTAATCGTTTCATGGAATCTTTCTTCTTCTGTCTTTACGACTTTTTGGATAAAAGGAACTTTTTCTTTTACTTCCGGGTAGAAGTCTACCATGATGTCTGCAACTGTAGGTACTAGTTCATTCATGAAAGGTTTATTGATGTTGATCTTCTTCGCAAAACGAATCGCTCTTCTGATCAAACGGCGAAGGATATAGCCTCTTCCTTCATTTGATGGCAGAGCACTGTCACCGATCGCAAAACTTACTGTACGAACATGATCAGCGATTACTTTAAAAGCAGTATCTGTCTCTGTACTTAGGCCATAAGACGTGTCAGAAAGCTTTTCTGTTTCTTTGATGATCGGCATGAAAAGGTCAGTCTCAAAGTTTGTTTTTGTATCTTGAATGACAGAGACCATCCTTTCAAGACCCATACCTGTATCAATGTTCTTCTTAGGAAGCGGTGTGTACGTACCATCTGGGTTGTGGTTGAATTGAGAGAAAACAAGGTTCCACACTTCAAGATATCGATCGTTCTCACCACCTGGGTACAATTCAGGATCTGATGTATCGTTACCATAAGATTCACCACGATCATAGAAGATCTCGGTGTTTGGTCCACTTGGTCCTTCCCCAATATCCCAGAAGTTTCCTTCCAAACGAATGATGCGCTCTTCTGGCAAACCTACTTGCTTCGTCCAAATCTCAAACGCTTCATCATCTTCAGGGTGTATGGTTACGGAAAGCTTTTCAGGATCAAAACCGATCCAATCTTCACTCGTTAAAAATTCCCACGCCCATAGAATCGCTTCTACTTTAAAATAATCACCAATAGAAAAATTACCAAGCATCTCAAAGAACGTATGATGTCTTGCCGTTATTCCTACATTCTCGATATCGTTCGTACGAATAGATTTTTGAGCGTTTGTAATACGCGGATTCTCAGGAATTACCCGGCCATCAAAGTATTTTTTCAGTGTTGCAACTCCACTGTTAATCCAAAGTAATGTAGGATCTTCATGTGGAACAAGTGATGCACTCGGCTCCACACGGTGGCCTTTTTCTTGGAAAAAATCAAGAAACATTTGTCTGACTTGAGCTGATGTCAAATTTTTCATGGTTTTCATTCTCCTTTTGCTTTCTTGAATAAAAATAATGACTGATTCATCCCCTTGAGCAGGAGTTGAAACAAAACAAAAAAACTCCCATCCCTGTAAAAAAACAGGGACGAGAGTTTTGAATTCACGCGGTACCACCCTGGTTATATGCAATTGAAGCATATCACCTTGATTAAGCCTTAACGCGGCATAACGGCAGATTTTCCTTCTGCACTCCAGAGTAGCTTTCGGCTTTTCTTCTTCCTAAAACATCTTTCAGCACATGGATGTTTCTCTCTTTTGGAAGGGCTAAAACGTACTTATCTCTTTCAGCGATTTTTTTATCTTCTAGCGTTAGTATACGTTTATTTATTCTGACTTGTCAATCGGATGTCTTAAGACGGTGTTCCCTTATGTGAATGACAACCACTTTTATCACACTAAAAATAGGTACAGCCAGGATCATGCCAGGCACTCCTGCTAATTCTCCTCCAAGTAATAGAGAAAAGATAATAAAAACAGGATGGATATGAAGATTTCGTCCGACGATAAAAGGGCCTAAAATGTTGCCTTCAATGAACTGTAAAACAAGCATGATTCCAACGGTTATCCAAACCATCTTCCAAGATATTGTTAAAGCGATCAGGATAACCGGAATCGCTCCTAAGATCGGACCGAAATACGGGATGATGTCGGTTATCGCGATTACAAGCCCTAACAGGATGGGATACGGCATACCCACTAGCCAAAGAGCGATCATCGCTGCTGCCCCTAATATAGCTCCGACAAACAATTGCCCTCTTATATATCCTCCTAGAGATTGATCAATATCTTTTATCAGGTGCTTCCCTTCATTTCGGTATTTTCTTGGTGTTACAAACCAAAGTGCTTTTTTTAGTTTCTCAAAATCATTTAGAAAATAAAATACTAAAAACGGAACAACGACAATAACGAAGAAGTAATCCACGATCTTTCGCAAAGAAAAGATTGCATTCGTCAACATATTTTGAGCGTTGGTCTCCATTTTTCCGATGTAATTTTCGATCTTCAAATGAACGGAAGGTGGAAGTGCAGAAGTTCCTTTATCAACTTTATACAAAAGGTCTTTGTAATCTGCTGCAAGGGCAGGCACATTTTCTAACAGCTGTTTCATCTGAACAACAAAATAGGGAAATCCTTTAACAGCAGCATATCCTAATCCACCAAAGAACAGGAGATAGATACTTAAGATCGCTACAAATCGGGGAAGCCCTTTTTCATGAACATATTCAACGACAGGATGCAGGAGATATGTAATAAGAGCTGCAAGAAAAAAAGGCAGGAATATTCCTTTTATTGCTTGCCATAATGGTTCGTACAGAGGGTAAAGTTTCATCAAAAGAAACAAACATAAAAACAATAATAAAGATAAGGTTAGCCTGTAGACCCACTTCATTCTGCTGTCTTTAGTCATATACTCACCCTTTTCTTTAAAAAACCCCGTCCTATGACGGGGTTTGCGTACTTTTAATAAATAGCTTTTGCGACTTTTTTTCGGATTCTTTTTACCCGTCTTGATGTCCAAAGATCACCGATATCTGAAAAATTGACGTTCATTTTGGACATTCGAGACATCCTTTTGTTTCTCATCGCATATGTTGCCGCTCCAATACCAAGTGCGAAAAGAGAACTCATCGTCCTGCTCATGCTGTATCACCTCGACATTAGAGTTTTACTATTTATGATGTGCTTTCTCTATAAGTCAGATCTTGATCTTCAAATAAATCATCGAGTGAAGTTAGAGAGCCATCTTCTTCCACTTGATGAAGGGACAGTCTTCCTTTAACAATGGAAAGCTCAATAAAACAGTTCCAGCAATAATACTGGTTCACACCGATTTTTCCAATATCTTTTCTGCTGCAGTTTGGACATTCCACTTGCTCTCGCTCCTTTAAAATTTACTTTTACAAGGGTGTCCGGAATGCAGAGAAAATATACATGATTATGGATTGAAGAATCTTGGCTTATAGAAAAAAGAAATGTCCGACGAGATGACATCTTACATCTCCCGAACATTTCTAGTTTGTTTCGTTTAAAAGGGTCTCATTCATTAAATCTTTTTCCAAAAGCGTTTCTTGAAGACGAATTTTCAATCCTGAGAATCTTTCCAATTCGTCTGAGCGCTGAACTGCCCAGGTAAAAGCTTCTTGTTCACCACATAGAATCAAGTACTCTTTACTTCTCGTTATTGCTGTATACAGCAAGTTCCGCTTTAACATCCTATAATAGCTTTTTAAAACAGGAAGAATCACGATCGGATATTCACTGCCCTGTGACTTATGTATCGAACAGCAAAAAGCATGCGTAAAATGATGAAATTCACTTCTTTTATACGTTACTTCGATCTCGTCAAAGCTAATTACAATTTGATCTTCTTTTTCCGTATTCTCCCTAGCATAAATAACAGCTACGATCTCGCCAATATCACCGTTGAAAACCTGATCTTCAGGCTGATTGACTAGCTGAAGAACTTTATCTCCTTTTCGGTAAAAAACATTGGCAACTTGCAGTTGTCGCTGATTTGGTTTCTCTGGATTAAAAAGGCGCTGCAACTCAACGTTCAATCGGTCGATTCCAACAGGACCTTTATACATAGGAGCTAATACTTGAATATCTCTTGAAGTGTATCCTTTTTTAATGGCATTTTCACAAACTTGAAGAATCGCTTGAAAAACGTGTTCACCTGAACACGGAAAAAAACGTCTGTCACTTTGAGGGATAAGGAGATCCTCAGGTACATTGCCATTTTTCATTTCATGAGCTAACCGTATAATGGATGACCCCTCAGCCTGCCTATAAATATCCACTAACCGTGTATGGGGAATATGTTCGGTTTGAAGCAGGTCTTTTAATACTTGACCCGGCCCAACAGATGGCAGCTGATCTTCATCACCTACAAAAATAATTTGGATATGGTTAGGCAGCGCTTTTGATAAAGAATGAGCAAGCCAAATATCGACCATCGACATTTCATCAACAATTAACAGCTTACCTTCAATGGGTTCATCTTCGTTCTTTTCGAAGTTCCCGCCGCCTTTCCACCCTAATAAACGATGAATCGTATGTGCCGGTATTCCTGTCGATTCAGTCATTCGCTTTGCGGCCCGCCCTGTTGGCGCAACGAGTAGTACTGGAAAAGATTCTTTTTTTCCTTTGTAATCATCAGGATTCAGACTCACACCATGAATCTCGCTATAAAGTTCAACGATTCCCTTGATAACGGTCGTCTTGCCCGTTCCTGGACCGCCGGTAAGCACCATTAATGAAGAGGTTAATGCCTTTTTAATCGCCTCTTTTTGACTGTTTGCATATTTCATGTCTAGTCTTTTTTCAAGAGCTGCCAGCTCCGTTTTCAATTTTCCATCTTCAATGTGATAATCGTTTTGCTGACGTTGTACTAAGTCATTCATCTTTTGCGCGAAACCACGCTCTGCAAAATAAAGGGACGGAAGGTACACAACGTTCTCTTTTACAATTAATCGCTGTTCGGATTCCATATCTTGTATCTCTCTAAAGATACTCATCTCATCAACCGTGTTTTTTCCGTCGGCTAAAAGCCTTCTCACACCTTCTAAAAGTTCTTCCATCGGCAAATACGAGTGCCCGAGATCTATTCCTTGATCACGAAGCACGAACTGACAGGCAGCTTGTATTCGTTTTGGATGGTTAACTTGCATACCATTGCCTTTTGCGATTTCATCTGCACGATGAAATCCGATTCCAGAAACATCTTCTATTAGGCGATACGGTTCTTTTTTTATGACTGAAAGAGATTCATCCTGATACGTTTGAAAAATCTTCATAGCAAGTTGTGGGCCAATTCCATAGGGCTGAACTGCCATCATCACCTGATCTAAACCTCTGTTTTGCAAAAGAGATTCATGTAAGTTTTTAGCCTGATCTTCTGTTAACTTCGGTATTTGGCTAATGTATTCTGGGGATTCCAACAGTTTCGTGATTGCATCATTTCCCATTACTTCAACAATATGTTCTGCCGTCTTCTTTCCGATCCCTTTAAACAAATCACTGGAGAGATATTGAATCATCGCTTCTTTTGATTGAGGCATTTCTTTCTGAAAAAATTCGACTTCATATTGCTTGCCGTATTTCGGATGATCTTTAAATTTGCCATAAAACAAATACAGTTCATCTTCTCGTAATGGCGGAAGAATCCCCGTAACCACGACTTCTTTCTCATCATATTTCTCACTTGTCTCTTTCACCCTAATTCTCGCAACGGTGTAAAGACTTTCCGATTGATGATAGACAGTAGCAATCAACGTACCTTTTATATGTCGGGACGTTTTTTGAATTTCATCGTCTAAATGAAAGGAAGGCTGCTGTGCCATAAAGCACCCCCTTTAATGGTTTGTATTCTTATTTTCGATATTCCTTTTTCCATTCCCTGCTAAATAATGGTCAGGCTGAATGTCGAGCGCTTTTTCGAAGGCTTGAAGCGCTTCTTGGCTTCGGTCAAAATAACTAAGTGAAACCCCTAAGTTGTACCATGCATCCGCATGGTTCTCATCTTTTTTTACAACTTTTTCAAACGTATCTAAAGCTGATCGGATATCTCCTGTTCTCGCTAGACACAGACCAAACTGAAACAGTGCTTCTTGATCTTCACGGTTAAGTTCAGTCGCTCTCATCAAATATGGAAACGCTAGCTTGTTCTCACCAAGCGAGACAAACGACATACCTGTCATAAAGTAAGTATCGCTATCTTGTAAACCGCCATTAATGGCCTCTTGAAAAAGTTTTGCCGCTTTTGCGAATTCCTCTAAATGGTAGCAAGCGATGCCAGCACCATACAAAGCAGCTGCAGCACTCTCATCAAGTGATAAGGCTTTATCAAAAAATTGAATCGCCTTTTCATGTTCATGAACAGCTGATAGTAAATTGCCAAAGTTAATATAATGAACTGGATTTTGAGGATCCGCTTCAATCAAAGATTCCAGACTTTTTGCAGCTTCCTCAAACTTCCCTTTTTTTAGATATTCAAGACCTTTTGAAGGTTCCATCTGTTATTCCCCCACTTTTGATTTCCTTCAAAAGTATAACAAATCGCGCAGGCTGGCGCATGGTTTTTCTGGATGCACAAATGGTATGGCGCTCGTATTTTTCGTATAGCGCTCGTATTTTTCGTATGGCGCTCGTATTTTTCG
>NZ_LRFC01000014.1 GCF_001619875.1 Fictibacillus phosphorivorans | reverse complement strand
AAGCAATTTGACCACGTAACGAGTCCATATCAAGTGCAGGACATTGTTTCCAAGCATAATTAGGATATTCTTGGTGCCCCCAAACATCTTGTGCTTCATTTACATTTGGTAGAACTTTAAATAAGACTTCAATTAATCCATACATGCTCTTTAGCTGCGGTAAAGTTGGCGGATTATAACGTAAATCACCCACTAAACAAACTCCTAGTGATCTTCGATTGGAATCTCCAACATGAGGAGTTTTAACTGCAAGATCTGCAGCCCATTGGATTGTCCCGTCTTTAAGGATGACAAATGCATATCCCATCCTGGACCAACCGAGAGTTCCGATATGGTAATTAGCAAATGCGTGTGCATCGCCTTCTTCTGTTAAGCTTTGATGTAAAGCTATTGATGTAATGTCTTCAATAGCTCTGTATGCCGTGAGTATAGTCTTACTCACTCTTATGGAGTTCCGGATATCCTGGACTGGCAAATTACCGAAATCTATTTTCATTTTCCATCACGCTCCATTAATTTTTTGCAAAATAAAACAACAACCCTATGGCTCCTAAGAAAACGCCACCTATGATTGTTGTTCCTGCCCAAAATATGATTTTATCAATTTTTTTCAACTGAGATTCATACCCATCAATACGCTCGATTCTCAATTCATCTATTTTATCTAAACGATGATGAGCGCTTTTTGCGCTTTGAAGAGCTTCTGCAGATACTTCTTTTACATTTCCGAGATTGTCCATCTTTGTTTCCAATCTAGCTAAACTCATTAAAATCTCTTTTTCCGTATTCACTTGTACGGCCTCCATTCAGATGACCTCCTTTACCCCATAAAAAATACGCCCTCATCGGCGTTATTGTGCTAATTCTCCAAGCTCAAGAGCTTCAAGTTCAGCTTTCACTTGTGGTTTCAATGTATCCGGTACCTGGCTATAAGTTTTATAACCACGAACAATTAAAGTTACATAAACAGTGACCATATCAGAATTCACCTCCATTCGTAAAAGGTAAATAATCATTTTAAACCTCTGTAGAAATTTCACGATCAAGCATCTCCTGAACTTCAGCACGATGGATCTCCGGTACCTCTTCAATTGTTTTGACCCCAGCCTTAACTAATTTGAAATAAATTACCACCATTAAGTTCCACCTCCAAGCACCATCTCGTAAATTTCTGTTATGGCCAACATGTTCGCGATATTATCCTCTTTAGTTATGGCTAATTCTTTTTCTAGTTGTTCATTTTTTTCGGTCAAAATTTCTATTTCAGTTTTTGGGATAACAGGTGGAATGTCTTTAATTTCCTCCCATGCTGCTTGGAGTTCTTCATTTGTTGGTTCTGGTACTGCTATGTTCCATTCACTAATAAAAGGACCATTTCCGTCCAAAAGTTCCATAATGGTAAAATCTTTTAACGGCACTGCATCTGGGTACAGATGTAAGATAGTTTTCGCTATGTCCATCTTTATCCTCCTATGGTGTAATTTGTACTACTGAAAGGAATGAATCTGTAGAATAAGTAGTTGCTACAGAGCCGAAACCGAAAATTTCGATATAATCACCTACAGCAAGTTTTAGGGTCGCAGAGCCATGTATCCCCAAGTTAGCAGATCCAGGCGAAACAACCTTACCCAGAGTAAGAAGATTCACACCATTTTTATATAAGTAAAGTTCACCTGCAGTATACTGGTCTAAGTCGAAACGTACGGTAGTGGAAAAGTGGTAAAGGCCCGCTTTTGCTGCAGTAAACCGATAGTTTGTTGTACTCCAGCGCGAGTTGGCGTTACCTTGTGGTGTTCCTTTAAATGCTACCTTCGTCATAACCGTAGCAGCAATACTTTGCGCTGTGACCATTTCAACATAGAAACCTGTACGTGTAGCGCTATCGTCATCGAGTTTTGCATTCCAGTTAGCTTTTTCTGTATCTGTAACTAAACGGTTACTAGCATCTTCAACGATTTGAGATCCTGCAATACTACTCCAAACCGCCGTACCGTCTGCCGAGTATTCTAAAAACTGATTCGCCGCGCCCCCTGCTGGTATATGCTTGTTACCTGCCGTAGTAGGGTGGACGTAGTTATTAGCACTTGCCGCAATTCCATCTAGCTTTGTTTTATCGGCTGCACTCATAGCTCCATCGGCTGCGGTTGTCGCATTTGATATATCAAAAGTTACTTTATCGTTTGTTGCGTCTGGAGTAATCGTAATAGGTGCTGTAGCAGCAAATGTAAGCGTATCTGTTTGTGTATCAGCTGCGATTGTCGTAGCCCCTACTACTACATTAGAAAAGGCGTTCTGATTAACGTCTGCGCTAGCAGATATTCCGTCCAGTTTACTTTTATCACTTGCTGCCATTAATCCGTTTGCTGCGGTAGTAGCGACTGCTGTACTAGCCTTACCATTCCAGTTCGCTTTTTCTGTATCTGTTACGAAACGATTATTAGCATCCTGTGTAATGATAGAAGGCGGGTGATTTGCTGGATGAGAATAATTGTTTGCTCCTGCTGCTATTCCATCTAACTTTGACTTATCCGCGGTACTCATAAATCCTGCTGCTGCGGTTGTCGCGGCAGGGTGAGCTGTTCCAGATGCACCCACATGACTTTTTGGCGCATAATTTGCGTCAGCTTCTGTCTTGCTGTAAGCCCCAACCTGCGCAGCAGTTACAGCATGTGGATTTGAAGTATCTGTTGTATGAGTGTTTAAGTTATTCTGTACGACGGTTGCTTTTGCTTGGGACCCAGTTACAGTTTCAATTTCCGTACTTAATGCGATCGTTACCTTATCGTTCGTGGCGTCTGGTGTCAAAACGACATTCGTTCCTGCAGCTAATTCTAGCGTATCGGTTTTACTGTCTGACGCAATCGTAGTAGTACCAACTTTAACATTCGCGAAGGTATTTTGATTAACTTCTGCCCCTGTTGCTATACCGTCGAGTTTTGTCTTGTCTGCTGCTGACTGAAAGCCTGATGCCATTTGGGTTGCGTTCGCATGGGCTGTTCCACCTGAACCTTTATGATTATTTAGATCTGTTTGTACATTACTTACAGCCTCGTCTGCATGTGCAATCGCGTTACCCTCTGCTGTGTCAGCTTTTCCCAATGAGGCTTGTACAGCAGTATCAAGATCAGCTTTAGGGATTCCTGATGCCGGCTTTGTATATTTGCCGTTTGCAAGGTCATATGTGGTTTTAACGGCTGAAGATGTCGCAGCTACAGTTGTACTGGTACTGTTAGTAGCGCTTGAAAGTTGGACAACCCCTTTTGCTGAAGTTGTCCCGTCTGGTAATTGAGCCACAGGAACTTTACCAGCTACCAACTGTGCAATTGTTTGTCCGGCACGGTCCGTATGAACAGCATTTTGTTGTACTTCTAATAAAGCTTGATGGGTCGTATAGAGAAACCAGTTCCACCAATCTGCTGGTGGTCTGTCGTCTGGTAACCACCCAGTGTCTATCTTACTTTGTGGCGGTTTTGTACCAAGATTATTCCATTCTGGTAATGGCTTGCTAAAAGGCATTCTTCAACCCTCCTTTTATATTGGTAATTGTAGCGTTTGATCTGGTTCAAACGTTGCTCCTAATGTCCCGCCTCGGCTTTGATCTAATGGAGCGAATCCTGTTTCGGTATTCGTTTCCAAAACATTATTTTGTGAAGAGAATCCAAAAGTACCACGCAGATCGACAGCAGCAACTCGTATTCCTGCAGCTACGACCTTTTGAGCGATATATCCAAACTGTACAGCTGTCATTCCGACTTTGTTTAATTCTGCGAGTGGAACTCCTTCAATAACAACCGCCGCTGGATCATTCTCTTCATATAAAGCCCTTATTTTAATTTTTGTTGGGTCTGCGTTTATTGATCGTGCTAAGGCATAGATCACACTATTAAAAGTCCCATCACTTGAATTTCGGGCAATACGGGCTTTAATGAGTACACGCATTATTTCATCTGTTGCCTGTCCTCTTCTTTGACCTGAATTTTCCCCGATCATATCTAGAGTTGATCCTTCAGCAAGATTTATATCTCTCCAACTTTCAATCTTTGAAAATGTCACATTCAAGGTGTCAATTTGTTCAGAAAGCAACAAGACCATTTTCCCAACGTTGGAATCACTCTTTTTCGTAAACAGATCGGGTAATTTCCGTATTATATCTGTGTAAACACTCATACAGTCACCAAGATGTTATCAGCATCAATCTGTGCAACCTCGCTCGTATTAATCGCAAGATTACTAGCCCCTTGTGTTCCAGCACTCTTACCAATCGTAACAGTCGCATCGACTACACCCTGAATTCCCATTACAGCAGCCAATATTTTAGAGTAAATCACATCTTCACCCATATTTAAGCCGACATAAAGTGTTCCGTCACTCGATGCTCCTCCTATGATTCTCACAATGGAGTCTTTCACTTCTGTTACACCAGTAGTTGTAAAAGTATTGTCTGTTGTTAAGGTAACATTTGAAAATATAGTAATCTGAGTGGCCGGAGTAAAACTTATTGTATGGCTATTACCAGAGATATCTTTGACAACATACGAGTCAGTACCGAAGAATTGAAGACCTACGTAATGATTGAAAAGAGTGTCCGCAATGATCTGACCTTCTCCGCCTAAAACATAAACTGCGTTACTATGAGGAGGTTGTCCATTTACTGTTGTGTTTGCGTTGTTTACAGAAATGTTTGCTGCTCGCACTCCAGCTATTCCAAGGACGGAAGATACTATTGCATCAGGTGTGCCACTTCCTACGTTAGCTCCAGAGCTTTTAAGGCGTGCCAAAAGTTCCGCATCCGTTTCCTCATCCCTACCACCCTCAGAAGCCAAAGGATTAGTCACATCATATATATCCGCACTTGGTTCAGACTGAACTATAATGGATCCGGAGGGAACATTACCAACGATACCAGCTGTTAAACAGACTGCACTGCCATTGCCTAGTCCATTCAAGTCTAGGATCACATTTTCAGTTAGTGCATAATCAATTCCACTTTCCGTTTCGAATCGAGTCCCCTCTAAAATGGTCGAATTGGGTACTCCGGAAAAAGAGAGGTCCACAATTGCGAACTGTTCCGGATTTCGTGAGGTGTTAAAAAAAGCTGTAAGCCGATCTAACTGGATACCTTCTGCCTTTGTAATGAATGCTGAATTATATACCTTTTCCGCAAGCTCCCATGTTTTTGAAAGGAACCAAGAGAACAAACGAATAAATATACCGAGGGGACTTCTTTCAGAAAGGTTCGCATCTTCTCCAAAAAGAGTTTTTGCTCTAGCCTCCATTTCCGTTTGAAGTTCAGCATAATTTTTCCGTTTAAAACCAAACCTATCAAGCATTTAAGTTCACCCCCTCAATAAGTAAACTTGTATTATCATTTTTAAGTAGAACCAAATCGATCAGTAATTTTCGTCCTACTTTTTTAAATTTAATTTCTTCAACTAAAGAAATCCTGTTCTCAAGAGACAAAGCTTCTATTATGCTATCTCTTGCTTCATTTTCATTAAAAAGTTTGTTTAGAAAGACTTCTCGATTCAAACCAAATTCCTCATTTAGAAACCATTCTTCTAATGCCGTTTGGAGGACCATTCTCACGGACTGAGCAAGTTCTTCGTCTTCTTTGACCATTAAAAAAGAACCTTGTTCAAAAACAAAGTCCCCATCTGGATTTAATAGTATGCTATTCATGATTAGACACCCTCCCAGATGCCAATGATTACACAATCTCGTATATCATGAGTACGACTTAATGTGGGATCAAAGGGAACTTTTTGAAGGTTATCAATCGATCTTTCACTTACACCACAAAAAACAACATCATTTGCGACTAGTGCGCCAACGTGTTTTAACACCGGTACCTTTAAAATCATTGGATATTTAACAGGTGTATCCCCCTTTACTACCTGCGTAAACAACACCTCAATATCAGCCTCTTTTGTGGAGCTGTAGTACTTTACAACTCGTGCAGGGACGAAGGTGTGAAGTGACATTTTTATATTACGAATCATTGAATCTACAAATTTAGTATTTGAACTCATAACCAACCCCCTCTACACGCATTCGAACTCAGTGATAAAGTCATCAGCATCGGCGATATGCTTTCCCTTAAAAGCTCTATAGACTCCGTTTGCAGACTTAGATTTAATGGTTAGAATGCTACAAGTTGTAATTCTATGCTGGAGGAGACACTTTACTGTGTATCCTCTTACAGCCTTATCCTCTGATCCTTTTTTATCCGTAATTTCAAATTCTGAAGGAGATCCAATGAGGCCGGTATTTTCCTCTAAAGTAAACTTTTCATCTGTACCGATCTCTACAGGTCGAATCACGAGTTTACCCCTTCTGTGATACATAATAGATCCGCAGTCCCTTACTACTTCTTCTAAATTATTCATGATAAGCTGCGTAACAATATAACCTTTTTTATAGATTACATTCTTTTTCAAAGTGATAGGTGCACCTAATTTTATTCCAAGAACGCTAACCAAACGCTTAATAATTGTTAAACCATCAGTTCCCTGTTTGAAACCAATCGATAGACTATCCTTTTTGTTTGTCGTGTCTTTTGTAACCTTAATCCTGGTAAAGTCCTCACCCTCAATAAAATATATGCTTGTTATTTTATCAAGCCCTTCCCACTTGGTTACAATTTTACTTACAACACCTGATGATAATACCCCTACGTCACCTGCATAACCTGCTTGTATTGAAGCCGATTGATCTTTCTTCAGACGAGACAAGGTACTCTGTGACAAGTTATATATTTCAATTTTGCTTTGATTTGGCTGAATATCGTCATCAAAGGGAGCTTCAAATCGGATTTCTAACTCATCATTAGTAAAAACCGCGTCTCCTACTGTGATTTTGATTACACGGTTATAATTATTCATCTATATCAGCCTCATCCGCAATGTAAAGGAATACCGAGATACCGAAATTATCCCAAGTGATACGCCCTTCCTTTTGAGCTAAGTCCCTTGGAACAATACTAGGAGCCGGAAGATCTAAACTTGAAAAATCATTCCATAAAGGTTGATTAAGTGTCAATTTTTCCCCTAGAACGAGTGGTACCTCTTGATCAAAACTATCTGGGCGATAAAGATCTACGGTGAAAAAATCTCCTGACTCATTATAAGAAAACTCGAGGGTGAATGTTTCATTAGCTAGGTCAATTTCAAAGCGCTCCGGAAGTTCACTCTTATTTACGTCGATATACTCCACTATTTCACCCTCGCTTTCCCACCGATTGGAATTTTAGTATCCGGCCAATTGTTCCAGCTTCTCAGTTGCTGAATGGAAGTTCCATACTTTTTAAAAAGGTACCAGTATGTTTGGCCTTTTCTTATAACGTGATAAACGGCTGTTGATTTCCTAGGTGTTTTAGATATTGGTTTCTTTTTACCTGTATTGGATACTGGCTTTCGTGTTGCTTTTTCTTGTGGGTTTGCCTTAATCCATGCAGTTTTTGTAATTCGAATTCTTCGTAATGAAATCTTTATAGCTGCGCCATTTGCCACAGAAGAATCATGATCCCCTGAAATATCGGTTATGATAACGTCTTGTGCTACCATTTTACCTACATATTTTGTGATCTCGCCTTTTTCCATCATGCTCTTTAATTGAGCCATGGAATTCTCCCAAGAGTTCGACAGTATATACCCAGAGATGGAGAATTCCGATGGACGTTTCGCTACATGATCAGTAAAAGGCTCCCCTTTTTCAACCGCATACATTGTTGCTTCTATCTTGTGTGATTCGCCTTCTTTTTCTATGTGAAGGGATACGTTACCTAATTTAGCCATTAACGAATCACCTCTGGATCATAAAGTGTACTAAGGAGATCAAAAGCTTCATCCATTGCTTCTTGAATCTGTTTCTTTACCGAATTACCATCGCCATTGTCTGATGACACATTAATAACAGGAGCGAACACAATTGAGCGATCCGAGCTAGTGTT
>NZ_LRFC01000013.1 GCF_001619875.1 Fictibacillus phosphorivorans | reverse complement strand
ATTAATTTCTACATTCCTCTGAACAAATTCATAAGATTGGCCATTATAAGCTCCAGATTCAGCCACTACATCGGACATAAAGCCGATACTGATTTCTCTTTTGCCGTCATATATCTTTTGAATAAGTTCTTCATCGGTAATGGTCATAGATACATAGAGTTTTAAATCCTCCACTCTTGCATCCGTATGGGACAGACCTTTTGCATAGCGATTATAGTTTTTAAGGTTGACCGGTTCATTTGGATGATCGTCTGTTACTGGTTTGGACTTAGCTGAACGAATAGTACGATCGCTAAAAATATCCTCCGGCAGCTTAGCCTCCATCTGAATCGTTCCATCTTGCCTTTGATAGGGGAACACCCCAGGGCGAGTAATAGGTACGCATACGGTCAAATAACCTTCTTCTGTTTCGCTATAGTCATTGATCATGACTTTGTCATAACGTTGCATCTTCACACATCATCACCCCCTTTCTAAACGCATAAAAATAACCCTATCCTTTGCGGAAGGGTTTACCATTGTATATTTCCTCTGCTGTGGGAAGAGGTTTATGCTCTTCTTGCTCAGGAGCCATACTGGAAGCTATTACTTTTAAGGATTTATCTATGCCAGCTAATGACTTTGCGATGGATTCGAGATTCTTGCTATCTTTTCGGTCCATCAAATTCTCTTTCCATTGCATCAGTAAAAGCTGTATGAGCATTATGGTAAAAATTTTGAAGTGAATAACCTTCTAATTCCCAAATTCGGTTCTTGATTCGCTCTTTCGCCAACTTTTCACCAATCTCTTCGACATAATTGTCAGGATCCACACAAGCAGATTCTCCGACCACTGTAAATCCATTCGGAAGCTTAGCGACCACTAGGCATTGCTTATCAAATACTCGATGAAAAACTTCGAATTCAGAGGCTTGCATAATGCTTTCCACTTGCTCTGATGTAACTTTATTTTTAGACACGTCTTTTCCTCCTCTAATCAAATATTGGTCTTGCAACACACCGGCAACGATAATCTTCTCCAGGTAACACTTTACGTTTACCTACAGTTGGTGGATCTAAATAAGAAAAAACTTCGTTATCCAGCTCTTTATGAGTCTTCCTCACTCGCTCGTCCTTAGAAGTTACCCAAGTAAACTTCGAAACTCCCATCTGCTGATGTCTTTTAGCTGTCATTTGTCCAAGAATGGTGCCAGCCTGATCAATAGCGATGAATTCAGCGCGTTTTAAGGACAATCCCACACGCTCGACTAATTCATCGCGAATTTGTTTAGGACTATGCCCTCTTTTAACACCTTGCATAACGATGGTTTCGATGTCTGTAAAGTAATCATCACGGAGCTTGCTGATGTACCTAACATTCTCCGAAACAGAAGCTCTCATATACTCCTGCAGCCAAGGTTCGTATGCTGTAGGATCAATACCTTTGATAGCACCTTGTTTCTGTACATTCGATTTATTAAATACATTCACACCATTCACAAATGTGTTTGCGATCGAATGGACCTCACTAGAAGTAAAAATCCCAAGCGATAACCCTTTAATAATATCGATTGCCCTCTGAATGATATCTAAAGGTCCATCTTCAATAAACGTGGAGTCATATCTTTTTTTATAATTTACAACCTCGGGCTTTATCTGCTCATCAAACACTTCAAGAGAGAGCTTCTTTAAAGCTGAAATTAAACGTTTCATGCCTCGGTAATACGAGAGTGCCACAGCATCAGGAAAACGTGTAGGAGGGGCGATTTTAGGCATCTTTCCCACGACCTTTATATGCTCGGTAAACTTCAAGAGCCATTTTCTCGATATCGGCATCGTCCCCAGTGAATTTCAAGACGTTTGTAAGGCCAGAGCTACCGAACCTTGTCTCTCTTACTTCATCAGCCATAATTACACCGTTTGTGATGTAAATGTTGTCTGTCTCTGCAACAATCTTCCGGATTTCAGCATCTGTTTTCGAATCGACTTCCCACAATGGATTGAATTTGAGCTCCCATTCAATAGTTGCTGGATCAATGCTGCCGCCTAATTCATCTGAGGACCACAACAACAATCGAATCAAACGTTCTAAATGTGGACGCATTTCGTTTTCTTGTTGTGCAGCAATACGAGAATAGTAGTTCATTACATCATATTGAGCACCAGTTATCGTTCCAGCCTCTTGACCTTTAATAACTGATTTAGGCATTCTTGCAGCACCGGCCAACATCTCCCACACGTAATCAAGCAGCTCTTTTATGCCACCTATTGGTGTACCTTCTTTCTTAAGCTCTTCACTGGTCCCGATAATTGCGAGTGCTTCAGTTCGGAACATATAATCCATGAGCATTCCGAGTTCTGATTTTTCTTCGCTACTCATGTTCTCAATACCATCTGATTTATATACCTTAAATGCAAAATCATAGAGCATTTGACCGACAGACCAAAGAGAAGTATCTAAAATCGTGATGATGTCATATAGGGGTTCCAGTAACGGCTGCCCTCTGTACTCATCTTCAAGCCTTCGTGTTTGATCGTGAATAACTCTAGAAGCATGAACTTGATCTTGAGAAACACCAGCGATCTGTTCACCTATTTTAGATCTACGATTCATTTTGAACATTTCGACCTGACCATAATTCAAACTGAACATGTCCTCGTTCAATATGAAGTCTTCAACCTTCATTCCAGAAAAAGCATGAATGTAATCAAGTTTCTTCAATTTCGTTTCATCCAGCTTGTCCGACAAATTAAAGGCAGTTGATTGAGTAACACCTAATGAAATGAATCCATCTCCACGTAAACGCTCAAAAGTACGCATCTTTTCAAATGCTTCTTTTGCTTTGAGATCTCTTAATTTGCTCATAATATTGTTTTTTAAGGTTTCATCCTTCATCTTCAACGTGAACCAGCTGCGCGTCATGTCTTCGGCAGGTATATCTATGATATTCTGAATGATCCGATTATCAGCATAAAGGTTGGATAGCTGCTGGTGAGTCAGCCTCCTTCTTAATCCTGGTTGCTGTCTGACAAGAGCATCCTTAGAATGTCCTTTCCCATTGCCAATCATAAAGTCATTCCGCATGCTCTTTGCTTTATCTATTGTTTTCACTTCCTCACCTCCCTATCTCACATTCATAAGACGTTTATATCGATCTAAAGGACCTTTCAAGTCAGAAACCTCATAATCATCAAGCGCGTACCAAATGGCACTTAAAGTATGTGGATCCAGGTTAAACTCATCCGGAATAATTTCATCCTGCTTGTTTTTCTTGTAAGTCAATGGCTTCAACTCGTATATCGTGTTGGTACATTGCTTAGAGCAAATAATTTTCTTAAAGCGTTTGACCTTTTTCGTATACTGCAGCCGTGAACCTTGAAACTTCTTAGCACCACGTATGTTAAATCCGTTTTGTTTAAAAAACTCAATTGTTTTAGGTTCAGCTGAGTCCCCTTTAATGAGCTCTTTAGACACTTTAAATTCATTTAATTCTTTGGCCGTCTTGTCATCGGTCATCTTGTTTTTGTAATATTCCCAGTAGATATAGAGGTATTTCTTATCGCGATCGATAGCAAGTCGCACAACTGCGTTATAAGATTCCTCAAATCCAAAGTCCATACCGACCCGTTTAATCGGGTGTGCTAAACGATTGATAGCATTCATTACATCCTCATGTTCCCAAACCTCAAACTGAGGAAGAACTTTAACCCCGTTAACGCCAAAACGACCTTTCCGAGCGATACGGTAAAGGTCTGGATCATATTCTTTCAATTCATCAAGCTGGGCAATATAACTTTCCGGAAGAAAAAGATTATCGTCAGCTGTAGAGTGATGGTAGTAGGTATCGTTTACAACCACTGTTCTCTTTTCATATAACTCTGAATCATCTAAAACCAGACGATTTTTTAACTCATCTTTAAAGAAGTGTTTGAATGTCCAGTTGTCTTCACCGATTGGATTCGTAGATAAAATCATGTGCAGCTGCAATGTCGGATGACGAAGACGTCCAAGGAGCTCTTTAAAGCCGGCATATTTAATTTCAGAACACTCTTCTAACCAGATAAGAGAAATGTTGTTAATGGACTTCAATTTTGCAGGTTTATCCATCCCTTTAAAGATGATCTTAGAGCCGTTCGAGAACTTCAATTCATATGGACTTTCTTTTGGTCTGATTTTTCCCTTGGCCACTTTTTTTCTACCCGAATCATCAAGCAATCCTAAATCCTCTACGATTTCAGTAAACAGAGAAAAGGTACTGTCTTTATGTGTTTCGTAAACCTCACGAACCACCAGAGCTTTACGCTTTTCAGACAAAAGTTTAAGTATGATTTTTAATGCAACATGATAGCTTTTTGAACTGCCATATCCACCGACAAGAAATTGAGTCTTTGTACTCCAATCAAAAAGGAAATCTTCAAAGTGAGGGTTCACTTCTTTCTCAATCATGACCGCTCACCTTTTCTCTTTATGACGATTTCTATTGGAGCATCATTCTCATCGTCGTTCATATTATCGATTTCAGCTTTAGTCTTCTCAATTCCAAGCCTCATTTGTTCAAGTTTTAATCTTCTCTCGTCTTCATCATGCGCTAGGTCCAGAAATTGTTTTACTAGATTCCTATACTCAGCCATCGCTCTTGCTTGAGCTTTAATGTAAGACTCATAGCGTTCGTAAGCGAATGAAACTTTAAATGACTCACTTCCTCCACCATCTGCCCAGCTACTTCCACTTTCTTCTTTCAAGTGATCGTTATCATCATTTACCCACATAATCTTTTGCATTCGAACAATTGCGGAAAATTTAATTTCTATCTGAAACCATATTTGATCAGCGATGTCTAAATTACTCATCACTTCAATGATCTCTATTTGTTCTTCATGCAGAAACTTACTAAAAAGACCATGTTTTGTAGCTATGCTGTTGTGATTCGGAAATTTATGTTTAGGATTAGGGTTCCCTTTGTTCCCTGCTTGTCCTCCAGGCTTTTTAGGAGTGTTCGACTTATTAGTAACGTTCCTTTTGGGAATGGTAACGTTACCTTTCAATTGTTCATCCCATTTATCTTGATTCTTCCACTTTCGAACCTGAGTGTCTGTGACATCTAATTCAGCAGCAATGTCTTTTAATAAACGCTTACCGCCACTTTCTTTCCACAATTCGAAAGCTTTATCTCGACTTGGACTTCTTGCTCTTGCCACTACATATCACCCACCCCCATGTTTATTTGTTTGTTTTGTAGCAAAAGAAAAAGCCACTCATTTGAGTGACCCTTCAATCCCTATTTAAATCCTAATTCTTTAGCTAAATGTTCTGTGCCGGCTTTCCCTAACATTTCTTCCCAAGTTGAAAACCTTGTTATTTCTTTTACCCAGCCATCTAACTGAGATTCATCTAACTGTTCAAGATCTTCTTGTGTGTTAACAGTGAACGGACTTTTCTCAAAGAATTCATCAATTGATTTGAAATCAGTGTATTCAACCATAAAACCTTGGTTAAAAAGTTGGTTGAAATCTACACTTTTACCATCCTCATATTCTTTAGCAGTCTCAGCCATTTGATTTAACTTTTTTTCGAATTCGTCAAAACCATCAAGTTTAAAACCCATTATTTATCACCTCCTTCTGCCGCTTGTTTTCGACAAAAGGAGATATTTTCCTGCAAACTCTTTTCAATAATAGGTGGCGTTTGAACGTCATTTGCACGTCAAAAACAAAAATTATGCAACTTTATTTTTAATCTTGGCTTTTGCCCGTTCAACATATTGCTGGATTGTACGCCTTGAAAGATTTAATTCTTCAGCAATGGCTGCATAACTCATTCCTTGTGCCATATGAAGAAGATAGCATTGTCTTTCGCGTGCAGATAGTTCTAATAGGACATCAACAATCATTACTTTTTCGTCATCCTGTAGGAAACGTTTTGAATGATTTAGATTTAGATCCGGAAAGATATCCATTTCCATTAGTGAAGTTCGTTGGTATACAGAGCGACGATCAGCCCCGCGACGATTCCCTGGTCTTCTCCCTCTGTTCAACCAATCAAGCGCATATTTCATGTCCGATATCATTTCACCGACAATCTTGTCCTCTTCTTTGTTTTTAGGATTATCTAGATCTAATTTTTCTCTATATTCTTCTAAAACCTTTTTGCTAAGATTATATTCTTCTTTAATGTTCTCGACCCAAGTTTTCAAATGAAGCCCCCCTTTATCTCTGTCTGTAAGAACCTTTGTGTCTTTTAAGTGTTTGTCTATTCATCCCCATGAGATCTTTTAAATCTCTGTCCGTTAATTTCTCACAATGAGCTTGCTGTGAAATCTCAGCATTATTTCTTTTCTTCTTAACTGGAACCGGTTGATTTTTATTTTTCCACTTCTTTAACTGATCATTTAATGTGTTCATTGCTTATCGCACCTCCATAAATGTGAGGTATAGCTGCGAAACCTATGTTGAAGACCCCTTATACCCCTATAAGAACGTAAAAAAAGACACCAATCAGGGCAGGGGGCTTGTCCCTGCTTTCGATCAGTGTCCTCCAGTTGACTGGTAGAACTTAAGATAATTTTCTTAACTTCTCTTCAATTTCATTTACATACTTCAGAAAAAAACTTAATTCATATTCTAGTATTTCAGTTCTTTCAGCAAATTCTTTTACTAGCTCTTCTCTTCTGCCTTGTTTACTTTCCGGAAAAAGAGCAGCTATACTGTGCAAAAGTCCTAAATTACTTTGAATATTCTTATATTTTGAATGAATTTCTAATCTTACTTCATCTTCAGGTAAATCCTGGATCATACTAATATATTCTGAGAACTTATCGCAAGCTAACTGTAATTTGGCATAATCCTCATATTCAAATTCTATTTTAGTTATAAGTTTATTTATTTCTTTTATAGCGAACGCTACATTATGAACTTGGTGTTGAAATTTTATATTGAATTTAAGAAATGTTTCTAAAGAACTTCTTAATGTAATATTTTTTTCATTATCCAATTGATTTTTCATTACTCTTACTGCAAAATAACCTGCCAAAAACGCTCCGATTAATGAACCAATTAAACTTCCGAATGTTTGTATCCACGCATCAGGTGATACACAATTCAATAAACCTGAGCATTCCTCAACTACTGTTTTCTCTTTCAGAAATCTTCCCCCTCATCCCACTTAACACGCTTCACCTTACCCTGATGTGTGATGATCTTTGTTTCACCATGAACCGGCAGCTCTGTCATTCTTGCTTTACCGTCACACACTACAATCATAAAAGATGAAGTTTTTTCCATTATATCAATTTCTAGTTTCTGGGTAGAAGGATTAATTTCTAGATCATTTAATCGCAAAGCAATACCCCCTTAGTTTACTTTGTTTCATCATCTACCCCACCAGCTTAGAAGTTTACTCTATACCTCTTGCTTTCACGATTTCCAATGCTTCTTTATCAGAGAACCCTGCAGCTATTAGTGAATCGTACCTGCTCTTGTATAGCTTAGAAAGTTCAACATGGTATTTGATCGTATACGGAAGAGTTCTGATCATCTCGTCAACCATCATTTCAAATTCAACGTTGCTTAATTTACCGCTTGGTTTTTCACTCATAAGAACCACCCCAGGGTTATTTTTGCCAAACAGGTTCCGCTCAACTGGTGCTTTTTAATGTCTCTATTTGAACACCACAGGCCTTTAAGGATGCATAACAAATCGCTTCCTGAACTGTTTTTCCGTAATGATATGCTATTGTCCAACCTGATTCATCTCTGATTGTGACAAGATGTTCTTTTGCTCCATTACCAGTCTCGATTTCTACTCTGAAAAACTTCTCTACTACCCACCAAGCGTCTTGAATATCAGTAGATGGATTCCACTCACTGTCTACCCCATCAATAAAAAGTAAGTTGCCAAATTCGGTGATCCATGACTCGCTATCGACGTCGAACTCCCACTCCATAACCTTTTCAGCAACCAAATTATTTAACTGGTGCTCGTTTCCCATTTATTTCACCCTTTCCTTTAGCTTTAATTCAACACATCACTTTCTTCAGCAAAAAGCCAAGTAGAATCATAATCTTCAATCGGCGGCATTTCACCCAAACGTTCAATAGCTGTTTTTCTCATCATTTTAAGTTTTAAATCGAAATTATCATCGCTATTAATAATGTTCTTTAAAGACTCACCTATCTTTTGAAATAAGGATATAGCTCCCTCTTTTGACTCTGTAACCAACATCATCTCTACATTTATAGGAAAATTAAACACTCTTGAACCCGTAGTAATTTCTGAAACATTTATATATCCTCGTACAGGAATCGCACAGAAGTGATATTTACCTACTCTGATTTGGTGTCCAACCATTGGCTTCCATGTATCGCATGCTTAATAGAACGTTTGTGTTTGTTCGTTAACCGAGATATCCATTTTTCTATTCTCCTTTTTAACGAGCCTGTTGGTTCTGGGCTTCTATTTTTTCTCTTTAACCTTTATCTGGCCATCCATTGAAGGCCAATCCGCAATCCATCTTCGTTTCCACTCTTTAAGTGCTTCTGGATCTTTTTTGTGACAAAGTTTGTTCAGATCATAGAGTCTGATCTTGCTGTAGTCTTTCAAGCTAATCTCCGCCTTTAAAATAAACTCATCTGTTCGAATTGCCCGGTCTCTTGTACGATAACCGGAGTTATTGGTTCAGATTCTTCCGTTTCGTGTACGTTTTCTTGCACTTCTTGTCCGGTCATGTCCGATTCCGCTTCCTCTCGAATATCCTTAAACCACTCGAGAGGAAAACAACCCTGGAATCCTGATTTATCAATACCGCTGTAGAAATAAACGTGTGTTTTTTGGTTCAATCTGAGAAAATATTGTTTGTACTCCAGCTTGTAGTTTTCTGAGTTCACAAGCTCGCCGGTATACCACTTTCCTTTTTCAATAACTGGTGCAGCTTCTAAGAGTTTGAATAGCCTTGATGGGTAAACTCCAAAGTAGGCATTTTTGCTATTCGGAAACCGGTAGCAATACAAATAATATCCATCATCTGAAGGAGTGACGAAATACTCGTCACCAATCTCCAGATTCAAAGCACCGCCATCATCTATGCATTTAGCCTTCAGCATTACACAGCGACCTCGCCAATCAGCTTGTCCACCCATTCCAGATAATCGAGTGTGCTGCGTTTTGTTCTTTTAACTTCGAAAGCATATACTTCAAGATCAACCAAAGGTATACTCTTTCTTCCACCTTTTAAAGCGTGATGAACGTAATGTTTAATCGTTGAATATGGAACGAAGAATATTTGCTTTGTTGAACGAAATTCAATGAGTACAAAACTTACTCCACCCATATTATCAACCTTCTCCAGATAATCTATCTGGTGTTGATGAAGGTTTTTCAAATCAAAGCGATCAATACCAACCGACTTAGCTTCAAATGCAATCGCCCTACCTTTGTACACACCGTCATAATCCACTGTACTGGGAGCTTCGTAGAATCCGTTCAATACCTTTGTCCCTTTGCTCTTTAGCACTTTTACCGGCGTAGGGCGTTTATTTATTAAGGCTACCTTTTGTTTGGCGTACATCTGATTAATCAAATTCAGCAGCATTTCAAAAGCCATGCCGCGATTTCCCTGTGACATACTGTTCACCTCATCCAAATTTGATGAACTCCTGCCCTTCAAGCAGAAAAGCAGGAGGGTTATTCTTTAAGCGATGATTACCAGCTGTCCTTTTTCAATCTCTCCACTCAATTCTTCTTGCAAGAATTTCTTAATGTTAGTCATGGCTGCTAACTTCCAAGCTCCACCATCAGCTTCAAACAAAGCGCAGGCAGGACCGTTCTTCATTCGGAAGATGAAATCACTTTCTGGCTGATCAACTTCAACGAATGTTCGATATGGTTTGAGAACTACTGGATTTGGTACCAGCACATTTCCGACAGTAGCAACTCCTGTTTTAGCTACAACAGACTGGGAAACCCCATCATCTCCAACTGTGTTTACATTCTCTTCCTTGATGTTTCCAACAACTTTTAGCATGATGTCACGATCTTCATTCTTCACGAAAGCTGATTGTAATTTGATGTTGAAGTCTTCTGAACTATAGAACCTATCAAAAGAGTATTCCGGCAGCATAGCTTGAGCTCGAATGTATTCATTTCTGCTGTAGTCCTGGTTGTATGTACTAAACACCAGCACCTCAGTTGGACTTACAACATGGATCATCTTCCCGTCAAACTCATCTTCATCAAACTCAGATTTCAGATATTCAACCAAGCCTGAAAGAGATCTTACTTTAAGTGATTCAGGAGTAGCTTCAGGAACGAGGTGCAGTCTTTCAGTTGAATATTGCTGACCGTTAATCTCCTCGATTTTTGTGTTACCAAGACCGACGATATATTCGATTGCAGTTTTAATCATTTTATTTTCCTCCAGTTAATTTGAATTTTTAATTACTTGCTTTGTTGCTTGAAGCTGATTACTTTTTCGCCTACATCAGTTTCAACTTCACCATCTTCAGTGATATATGACTGACCTTTAATCCCTGATTTCAATTCGGCACCGGTTACATTTCCACGATTATCAAGATCCATTACGATCTTTGTTTCAATATGTTTTGCAGGTGATAATGCTGATTTGGCTTGAATGCTTGTAACGACAATGTCTCGCTTCTCATCTGCTTTAAAAGAAAGAGTTAATGTGAGCTTTCTTACCTTTGCTGCATCTGTGTTCGGATCAGCGATGTTTTCTAAAATCTTTTGAAGTTCAGCGTTAAAACGTTCTGCAACTGCTCCTTCAGCGAAACTTGATAGATTGATAATGTTTGCCATGATTGATTCCTCCAGTTATTTAATTGTTTAAGAGAACTACCTTTCTTTAATCACCCAAAACAATACGTACTTTTCCAATTGCAAATACTTGCCCATAAAGTCCATTTCTTCTGAAATACCAATGTCCCAGTGAATTAATGCGACTAGTTTTTAATCGAATGGGAAACCATTGCTTTCTGCTCATTCCTTCCCCTCCGTTTCAAAAGCATCTTTAAAAACTGATTCCATTACATTGTTGTACTTTTTCAGTTGTTCGTTGGTCATGTTCTCTAAATTGGGACCATGACCAGGTACATACTTGAAGTCTTTCGCTCGTTCAAGGAGCTTTTGCCTTTCGACTTCTAGTGCTTGTTTTGCGTGATAGCCTTTATCAATCATTACAGTAGCTTTGATTGTCATTCCTACAATGTCTGTAATGTAGGAATTAGGGTCAGCATAGAAATTTAATGCCTTCTCCAACCTCTCCACCTTCTGTTGAGATTTCTTTAGTTTGTTTTCTAACTTGGGTACTATTACAACACTAATATTATTTAATATTTTTAGTGCTTTTCGTTGGTCTTCTTTGTAAGCTACATTCTCCACTTGTAAGCGTTGTACTTCGGATTTGAGTTTATCCATCTGACATTCATGGCTTCCGTAAAATACCTCACTGCAATGATTACAACGAAGTTCAGGACCTAGTTCATAACCATTCATAAATGCGTTGACCTCAGACATTATCCACCACTCCTTTTATAACCACATTTACAGGTGTTGGTAGACCAATAGATTTTATGTTTGCCTCTTATTTTGCAGATAAGAGAGTAAAAGAACTTTTTCAAGCTGAATCACTCATCCCTTCCGTTTCAGCAATAAAAGATGCGAACCATGCTGCTTGTTTCTCTTCTGCTGTTTTAATCTTTTCCGGATCCGTTTCAGCTGGAAAGAAGTAAATTCCATTTCCTAAG
>NZ_LRFC01000012.1 GCF_001619875.1 Fictibacillus phosphorivorans | reverse complement strand
AAAACAAAAACCGCCATTAGAGGCGGTTTTCAATCATTTATTATTAATATAGAAGATCAAGAAACTCCTGGCGTGATACGTTGCCAAAATAGTGCTCCAAATTGACATCTTCTAGCACATTCTCAATCGCTTGACGGTCATAACGCACACCGTTCAGCTTTTTTTCGATATCAGATACATCGCCAACTCCAAAGAAGTCTCCGAAGATCTTACTTTCTTGAATGATTCCTTTTACGATGTGAAGGCGGATATCAACTGATCCTGCCGCAAATCGGTTGGATAGCTCAACATTAAACTTCGGGGACTTTCCATAGTTCCAGTCCCAGTTCGCATAGCGCTCTCTAGAGATCTTGCGAATTTCTTCCCAGTCTTTTTCAGTTAGCTCATATTTCGGCACAGATTCTAACTCTTCAAATAGGTAAGCAAGAAGCGTTTGTTTAAACTCTTCCATCGTCATATCTTCCGCTAAGTGTTCACGAATATTCGTAACACGGCTGCGGATGGATTTGATACCCTTTGACTCGATCTTGTCCATACGAACGTTAAGAGCAGAAACGACATTCTCGATTTCAGAATCAAAAAGAAGTGTTCCATGACTGAACATACGGCCCTTCGTTGAAAACTGTGCGTTACCCGAAATCTTTTTCCCATCAGCTAAAATATCATTGCGTCCGCTTAATTCAGCATTCACGCCCAGTTTTTTCAGCGCTTTTACAACAGGGTCAGTGAACTTCTTGAAATCATGAAACGAGTTTCCATCATCCTTTGTGATAAAGCTGAAGTTAAGATTACCTAGATCATGATAAACAGCACCACCGCCTGATAAACGGCGAACGACATGAATACCTTCTTCGCGAACATAGTCTGCGTTGATCTCTTCTACCGTATTTTGATTCTTGCCGATGATGATCGATGGTTCATTTATATAAAAAAGCAAATACGTTTCATTGATGTCTAAATGTTTCAAAGCGAACTCTTCGATTGCCAGATTCACTCTTGGGTCTGTAATATTTTCATTATCAATAAAAAGCATAGTTTTCTCCTCTTTCAGTCCCTATCTTTAAGCTCCCCACGTCCAGCCGGAAGAGGCAAGCTCCACTTTATTGTTATACACCTCTTTTGCCTCTGTGACAAGCTGTGATAACTGACCAAAATGAGGAAGATGTGTGAGGAGCAGCTGATGAGCTTCTGATTGCTGAGCAAGCTTTCCGCAGTCTTCTGATGTCATGTGGCCAGGACCGCTTCCATCCATGCCTTTATAGAAGTTGCATTCCGCAATCAGCAAGTCTGCATTTCTGCTGAATGGGACCAGTTCAGGGATCAGTGCAGTATCGGCCGTATAAACAAGCGTTGATTTCCCATCAGTTATACGCATCGCATAGCAAACAACCGCATGCTTTGTAAGTTGAAATGTAATCGTAAATGGCCCAACCTTCAGCTCTCCTTCTGGGTCATACGAAATCCCCTTCGTGTGCGTCCCATGTGTAAGCGATTGAAAACTTCCTTCATCCTTTGTGTGCCCGTAGATAGGCAGTGTCTTTATCCCTTTTTGCAAAAATGACTGGATGAGTCGGCTATATTGAAGCACACCAATATCAGCAACATGATCTGCATGATAATGTGACAAAATAACAGCATCCAGTTTTTCTGGCTTGATGTAGTTTTGCAGCTGGGAGAGCACCCCGCTTCCACAATCAATAAGCAGATTGAATCCATCACTTTGCAAGAGATATCCGGATGTTGCTTCACCTTTTGCAGGGTAACCTCCCCAATAACCTAAAACCGTCAGTTTCATGATTTCGTCCTCCATTTTTACTAACTAGTTTACACAAAGGACTTCACTTTACACTAGTTATTCAGCTTAAATGCGTCTAATACTTTTTCCAAGATGGGATTATTTTTATGATCTACTTTATATGCTGCATAGATCGTGTTCTCTGCCGTAAGCTCTGGGAACATTACTTTGACCTTATTCTCTTGGACCGATTTTTCTAATAAGTAGGTGGGCAAAATGCTCATTCCCAGTCCATTTTCCACACCTTCTAAAATAGATCTTAAATCAGGAATAACATGCCACGGCTGAAAATCCGGCCGCTTATTAAAATGTTCTCGCCAATACCTTCTAATGATCGGAAGTTCCAACCCATAGCTTAGCCACTTTTGACTTAACAGCCATTGTTCAATCTCCTCAGCATTTTTCGCATCTGTTTCATACTCAGGAGGAGCCGTAGCAACAAACACTTCAACTTCAAGCTTTCTATACTCAATCCCTTGATGCTGTGATTTCTGAGTAGTCAAAATCAGATCCACTTCATCTTTTTCAAGTTTTTCTAGTAATATACTTGCCACATCGAACTGGGCTAAAAAACGAATTTCTAAATGTTGAATACTTGAAAGAGCACGCTTTGTAAAATACTCAGCTGGCGATCCAATACGGATCACTGGGGCCAGTCCTTTACTGGAGGAACTATGAAGCATTTCAAGTGTTGTATTCTCTAAGTTCTCGATGAGCGGAACAATTTTTGTATATAATTCTTTTCCTTTGTCAGTAGGTACCATTTTACGCGGAGCTCGAATAAACAATGGTTCGCCAATTTCTGCTTCTAATGCCGCAAGATGCTGACTCATCGCAGGCTGTGTTAAAATCCTTGCTTTCGCTGCCGCAGAAACTGAGCGGTGTTTATAAATGCTGATAAAACTCCGGTACCATTCAAAATCTATCATAATTTGAACCCCCTTCCACCAATCATGAAAACAGCACCGCTCTAAATGCTGAACGGTGCATAGTGGTCTCTATAAATGGATAACGTTTAAACGATAGACTTCCCGTTGCTGAATGAGTGTTTCAATGTTTTTCCGATAGTTGATATAATGCTCAGATTCTATATGTGATTTGAGCGCATCTTCATCCCGCCACGTTTCATAAAACACAAAAGTATCAGAGTCTTCGGTTGACTCATGCAGCGTGTAGTTGATACATCCTTCTTCTTTACGTGATGCTTGTACCACTTTTACTAATTCTTCGCGCAATGAACTTTCTTTACCTGGTTTTGCTTTTAGTATCGCGTTAATTGTAATAGACAAAACAATCACCTTCCTATTTTGTAGTGGTTGATTTCCGTTTCAGATGCTCGCTTTCCGCGGGGAAGGCGGTGAGCCAAATAAAGCCTGCAAACCTCATCTGTTATAAAGGTCTGCAGGTTTCCAAAAATTATGCTAGCTGTTTAACAACTTCTTTTGCAACAGCTATTGTAGATTGCGGATTTTGACCAGTAATTAAGTGATCATCCACTTGCACATGGTTTACCCAGTTTTCAGCAGCTACAAACTCAGCACCTAGTTCGCGCAAGCGTGTTTCTAATAAGAACGGCATGTATTGATCAAGTGTTGTTGCAACTTCTTCTGCATCTGTGAACGCAGTAACTGTCTTTCCTGCTACTAATGGCGTGGCATCAGAAAGTTTAACACCCACTAATCCGGCTGGGCCATGGCAAACAGCTGCTACTACTTTGTTTTGCTCATACAGATCACGAATCACTTCTTGAAGTTTTGTGTTCTCTGGAAGGTCAAACATGGTTCCGTGACCGCCTGGCAAGAAGATTGCGTCAAATTCATTAACGTCTTTAATCTCCTCTAGTTTTACAGTGTTTTCAAGATATATTGCTGTATCTAAAATCTCTTGAGGCACTTCACCTTCAAGGCTGCGGTCATCTACTGGAGCTTTTCCACCTTTAGGACTTGCTACCGTAATCGTGTGTCCTGCATTTGCAAACTCCACATAAGCTTCACCAAACTCAGAAAGCCAAAGCCCTGTTGAGTGTTCATTATTCATGTTATCAGCCGTTGTAACGACCATTAATATATGTTTTGACATTGTATAATTCCTCCTAATTAAAAGTAAGTTATTTCGCTAACAAAACCTATTGTAGACCCTGTAATCCCATAATACAAATTAGAAAATTGCACTTTACCTATAAATAAATTTATATGATATATATAAAAAATCCCCTGCTAAAAGCAAAGGATTAGATATCGATATTTGTTTTCATTATCTATCATCCAATAACATTCTTATCCGTCCACCCAGTGTATTGATGCGTGTGTCCATCATTAAAAGTAGTTGATCCAGCTATCATATGATAATGTGTTCCATCCGCTAAATAAATAGGAGGTCCGGTAGTTCCAGAGAAGCGGTGAACATGACCGTCATTAAAAGTAGTAGTTCCTTCATAGTTATGAACATGACCCATCGAGTTTTTTGCAGGACTTGTAACCCCTTGGACAGTATGTGAATGTCCATCATTTACTGAAGTCTCTGTAGAATATTGATGAACATGAACATTTCTGCCCTCCCATTTTATATGTTTTAGATCGTGACCGTGCACGAAATACCCCCCTATCTTAACGATTATCATCCTATTTGTATGTTGGTGATTTTAAAATATACCATAACAAAAAATCCTGCAGCTTATATTGCTGCAGGGTTTTCATCAAAACTTCTATTCTTTTACAGCACCTGAAGTTAATCCTGACACAATTCTGCGCTGGAATAGAAGAACCATGATAACGAGAGGCACCGTTACGATAACAGTCGCTGCTGTAACCTCTCCCCAAGGAATCGTAAACTGTCCTTCAAACATCGCGATCCCAACTGGAACGGTCTTAAACTCATCATCTGTGTTGATTGTTAAAGCAAACAGGAACTCGTTCCATGCTGAGATAAACACAAGAATCGCTGTTGTAAAAATCCCTGGAAGCGCAAGCGGCAAAATAACACGCCAGTATGTTTGCATCAGTGACGCTCCATCGATTTTTGCTGCTTCCTCCAGATCAAACGGAATCTTGCGGAAAAACGTAACAAGAAGCCAGATGGATAATGGCAATGTGAACGTCGTATACGGAATGATCAAACCGAGGTAGCTGTTCGTTAAACCAAGGTTTTTCAATACGATATAAATCGGTGAAATGGTTGCGATCTGTGGAAACATTGATACAGAAAGCACCAATCCAAGAATGACTGTTTTACCTTTAAAGTTAAGCCGTGCGATCGCATAAGCCGCAAAGCTCGCTACAAGTACAGCGTAGACCGTTGTAATCGTTGAAACAACTAAGCTGTTCCATAAATACTTTAAAAATGGATAGTTTACAAATACGGATTCGTAGTTTTCAAGCGTCATATTATCCGTAAATGGGATGAACGCACGATCACCGAAAAGTTCAGCAACCGGTTTAATAGAGCTTGCCAGTACCCATAAAAACGGAAACATGACAAGGAAGACAAACAATGCTAAGAATACATAAAACATTGGGCCTGCTTTTTTGTTCATTTCCTATTCACTCCTTTATCTGTTCCGTTTTTATTTATCATTTAAAAGGTCACGGCCTAAGAACTTAATATAGATCATAGAGATGATCGCTACACAGACAAACACGATAACGGAGAGCGCCGAACCTTCACCAAAATTGGTTTGTGCGAACATTACTTTATAAGCAAGTATGGAGATCGTTTCCGTTGAGTTAGCTGGGCCTCCACCTGTTAAAACATAGATTAAGTCAAATACACGGAATGCATCCAGTGTACGGAATAACAATGCAACTAGAATGCTTGATTTTAATAAAGGCAGCGTAATCTTCAAAAACTGCTTCCATTTGCTCGCGCCATCGATCGCTGCTGCTTCATACAGGGAACTCGGAATCGTCTGCAATCCTGCTAATAATAAGAGTGCCATATAAGGCGTCGTTTTCCATACGTCTGCAAAGATAACGGCAAACATAGCGCCAGTGCTTGTTGTCAGCATATCTGTCATTTGGTCAAACAGTCCGATATCGGCAAATGCTTTTGCTACGATTCCGTTCTGTCCGTCATATAAATACTTCCACATGAAAGCAGATACCGCAGTCGGGATCGCCCAAGGAATGAGGATCGTCGCACGAACAAGCCCTCTGCCGAAAAAGGCTTTGTTGATAAGCAGTGCGATCGCCAAACCGATTACGAGCTCTGCGAAAACGGAGATTAACGTAAAGACTGTTGTATTCTGAATCGCCTTCCACATACGGCTATCTGTTAAGTTTTCTTTATAATGCTTCAAACCGATAAAGTTAGGCGTAATGACAGCGTCTTCTAATGAAGAAGATAATCCAATAAGGTCTTCAGAATTTTTCAGTTCATCCTTTAAGCCTCTTATCGAGTCTGTTGAATCATTCACAGCCTTCTCAAGGTCTAAAGCGATTTCTTTATCAAGATCAGAAACCGCAAGCTCTTCGCTGATCGGCTCCATAACAGTAAGTTTCTCGTCTACTTGATCATATTTACTCTTAATCTCGTTGTCTTTTTGTAATTCTGCATCTACTTTTTCTAAGTTTGCTTTTATGGTTTCAAGTTCTGTCTTTGTATTTCCAGAGGCGGTATCCACCTCATCTTCTAACGTACTGATTAAAAATGGATAGTTATCCAAATACGTTTGCAAATTTACTTTATACGAAATATGCGCTTCTGATTTTGCTGGATTATTCAGCCTTAAATCAAACATGCTGTAATAAAACGATTGAAATACAGGCCATATCGCGATAATTAAGATCAAAATCAGGGATGGTGCAATCAGCATATAGCCGACGGAACGGTCAGAGCGTTTTTTCTTCTTCTGAGAGTTTGTCTTCGGTGCGATAGGCTTTTGGTTGTTAGGCATTAGATCTGGTTTCAAAAGGGTCAGCTCCTTACTATTCGAATGCAATCGACGGACGGGCGCTGTAACGTCCATCCATTTCACTCTTGTGGAATCGATACCAGTTATAAATGTAAGGGGAGCCTTTCCTACAGAAAGGCATACCCCTCAATCATTTACTTTTCCTTACTTCACTAGCTTTTCTGAAATCTCTTTTTGCATGTTTTTAGCTGCTTGTTCTGGTGTGATCTTTTTTGCTACCGCTTGAGAGATTTGAACTTGAATGATGTCAGAGATCTCAGGGTAGTTCGGTGCTACCGGACGAGATACTGCTGCTTCAAGAGCTTTTACAAATCCTTCATCTTTGTAGTAAGGGTTTGCATCTAAAATTTCTTGGTCTTCATAAAGAGAAAGAATTGTCGGAGCATGTCCGCCTTTGATCGCGTCGATCTTTTGTCCTTCTTTACCAGCCATAAAGCTTAAGAACTTCCAAGCTTCTTCAGGGTGTTTCGTGTTTTTGTTGATACCAGCCATCCAGCCGCCAAGCGCTGCAGCAGAACCTTTATCACCTGCTGGAAGTGGAGCTACTCCTACTTTACCTACGATTTTAGATTGCTTTTCATCGTTAGCTAGTGCGAATTGGTACGGCCAGTTACGGATAAGTCCAGCTTGTCCATTAATGAATGCCGTGTGAGACTCAGGCTCAGCAAACGTTGTGATGTTTTGCGGTACAACATCAGAGTTTACAACTTCAACAAGTTTAGAAATCCCTTTGATCGCTTCTGGAGAATCTACTTTGACCTCACCGTTTTCGTCGATGATCTGTCCGCCGTATGATGCAATAAATTCAACAGCGTTACATACAAGTCCTTCATATTGCTTCGCTTGCATCAAGTAACCGAATTGAGTTCCGCCTTGGCCTTTTGTTTCTTTCGCTTTTGCTAAAAGCTCATCCCACGTTTTTGGAACAGAACCTTCATCAACTAAATCTGTACGGTAGAAAAGCATTCCCGCATCAATAAACTTAGGCAGCGCCCATTGTTTGCCTTTAAATTTAGAAGCACTGATTGCTCCTTGGTTATAATCTTCTGGATTGACTCCATCTTTTTCCATAAAGCGGTCAAGAGGCATCAAGAATCCTGCTTGTGCAAATTCAGCCGGCCAGATAACGTCAAGGTCAATAACGTCGATCTCATCAGAGTTTGCGTTGAATGCCGTTACGTACGCATCATGCTGTTTCCCAGTATCTGCAGGCATCTCTTTAAATTTCACGTCTATGTTAGGGTATTTCTTTTCAAAAGCTTCCACCATTGCTGTAGTCCCTTGTGTATCATCCTTACCACGTGCATAAACGATTGTTACTTTTTCGTCTTTATCGCCGCCTGTGTTCTTGCTGCTGCTGCCTTCTTCTTTATCTGAACAAGCTGCAAGTACAAGTGACAGCGCTAGTGAAGTAGAAATCACTTTTGAGATCTTCTTAAGCTTTTTCATTGTTTTTCCCCCAATACTCCTGTTTTGTAAACGATTACATTCCTTCGAAAAAAAATTTTTTAAGTCGAGGACCGTTTGATTAACTGAAAAGGCAGAATAACTTCTTTGCGTCTCAGTTGCTTTTTCGACTGAATCGCTTCAACCATCAGATTCATTGCCTGACGGGCGATGGTATCAATCGGCTGTTCAACCGTCGTCAAATTCATCAGTTCGGCTAGAGGCTGATTATCAAAACCGATTATTGCTAGATCTTCAGGTACTTTCCACCCTGCATCAAATGCGGCTTTTGCTATGCCCGCTGCAACTTCATCACTGCCCGTAAAAACAGCATGCGGCGGATCCTCAAGCTTACTCAATTCTTTAAATGCGTCAAAACCGTCCTGCACACTATAAGCATTGTAGAAGAACCACTCTTCCCTCATCGCGATGCCAGCATCATCAAGAGCTTTCAGAAAACCAATCTTTCGGTCTTTCGAAATTCTGGAGCTTTTGTGGTTACCCGTACAATAACCAATTTTTGTGTACCCTTGATCGATCAAGTGCTTCGTTCCTAAGTAGCTTCCTTCGATCTGATTTAAGTACACTGAAGGTACTTGAGCCGTATCCGAATACTCATTGCATACGACAATCGGACCGAACGATAAATAGGGTTCGAACTCACTCCAATCGTTCTCAATAGAAGTTAAGATCAGACCATCTACTTGCTTCGTTTTTAAAAGCTCTAGGAAGTTTCGCTCCTGCTCTTTCCGGTAACGGGTTTGACACAAAATAAGCTGATAGCCTTTTTTGGCCGCTTCCTTCTCCATCACTTCAACAAGGTGACTGAAAAACGGGTTAGTGATTCGCGGTACATAGACAGCGATCGTTTCTGTCTGCTGCCGCCTCAACCTTCTTGCTGATGAATTGGGCACGTAATTCAGTTCTTGCATCGCTTGTGTTACAAGCTGTTTTTTCTCTTCCGTCACATAAGGATGTTCATTGATCACCCTTGAAACGGTCGTGCGGGATAATCCTGCCTTTTTCGCCACATCTTGAATGGTTGCCATCAGATTCTCCTCTTAAAAATTGTGGAATCGAAATCATGAAATCGTTTTCATATTCAGAGTATAGTTCACCAATTGTTCACTGGTCAATCCTTTTTTTCAGAAAGTTTTGCATTTAAAGATTTCCAATAAAGCAGGAGATACACCGATTCAAACGAACTTATGATAAAATACATACAGAATTTGTTTGAATTGAAAGGAGCCGGACCATGATTAAAGTAAAAAATTTAAAAAAGTCCTTCGGTGATCTCGAGGTTCTGAAAGACATCAATGCAGAAATTAAACCACAAGAAGTTGTATGCGTGATCGGCCCTTCTGGCTCAGGTAAAAGTACTTTTCTCCGCTGTATCAATAAACTCGAAGACATTACTGGCGGCCAAGTATTGGTTAACGGAACAGATATTACGGATCCGAAAACAAACATTAATAAAATCCGTGAAGATGTGGGAATGGTGTTTCAGCAATTTAACCTCTTTCCACATAAAACAGTTCTAGAAAATGTAACGCTTGCACCACTAAAGGTAAAAAATACCAATAAAGATCAAGCACGTGACAAAGCACTAAAGCTGCTCGCTAAAGTAGGTTTGCAAGATAAAGCAAATGCCTATCCTTCACAGCTTAGCGGAGGTCAAAAACAGCGTGTTGCCATTGCGCGTGCACTTGCGATGGATCCAAAAATCATGCTGTTTGATGAACCAACATCTGCTCTAGACCCTGAAATGGTCGGTGAAGTGCTTGAAGTGATGAAGGACCTCGCTCGCGAAGGCATGACGATGGTCGTTGTAACACATGAGATGGGCTTTGCCCGTGAAGTTGGCGACCGAGTAATCTTTATGGATGGCGGTTATATCGTCGAAGAAAACGTTCCGTCGGAGTTGTTCGGCAATGCCCAGCATGAGCGTACGCAGGCGTTTCTGAGTAAAGTATTATAGTTAGAAAGCTAGCTCCCTACTTTAGGTGTGCTGGCTTTTATTATTTGGTCTGTTCGGATGGGAAATTGTCGAATCGCCTTTATTTTTGATTTAAGACTTAATTGGGTGTTGTTTAGACTTAATTCGCTCGCTTTAAGACTTAATTGACCGGTCTTAAGACTTAATTTGTTGAGAAGAAGACTTAATTACATATGCTACAAAAAAACTGGACCCCCTAAAGAGTCCAGTTTTTTTACCTTATTTAATTAATCCTTTGCTTTTTAGGAAATCTTGAGCAACTTTACGCGGATCTTCTTTATCCAAATCTACTTTCGCGTTCATTTCAGCCATATCTTTTTCTGAAATCTTACCTTCAAGCTCATTAAGTACGCCTTCAAGCTTCGGATACTTCTTCAGTGTTTCCTCTCTTACAACAGGAACCGCATAATATGGCGGGAAGAATTTTTTATCGTCATCTAATGTCTTTAAGTTAAAGCGAGGGATTCTCCCATCTGTTGTATATGCTGGAATGACATCCACTTTTCCTTCTTTTACGGCCGTGTACATTAAATTCGGATCCAAGCTCTTTTTCGATTGGAAGTTCAAATTGTATGTTTCCACAAATGGCGAATAGCCATCTTCACGTTCAAAAAACTCCGTTGGACCCCCAAATGAAAGCTGATTCGATTTTGGTGCTAATTCAGAAACCGTTTTGACATTTACTTGTTTCGCTGTCTCAGGATTCAGTGCTACAGCATACGTATTCTCAAAACCAAGCGGCTTTGTCCACTTCAAGTTGTATTCCTTAGCATATCCTTCTTTTACAGCGTTATATATCTCGTCAGGCGTCATGCCAGGATCATACTTCTCTTTTAAAATCGTTAAATATCCTGTACCCGTGTATTCCACGTATAAATCGATGTCACCTTTCTTAATTGCTTCTGTTAATATTGGCGTTTCACCGATTGCTTCTTTAACAACGACAGGATAGTCTGTCTTATCTTTCACATATTCAGAGATCACATAAGGAAGGATATATTGCTCTGTCCACTTCTTACCTGTAATCACAATCGCATCCTCATCACCACCGCGCAGTGCGAAGAAAAGAACAAGTGCTGCAATCGGTACACCGATAAGTACAGGCAGTTTCCACGAACCGCGCTTTTTTGAAGCTTTCGGCTCTGTTGCTAATTCGATCCGTCTAAGAATAAAGTCAAATACAATAGCAAGTAATGCTGCTGGAATGGCTCCTGCTAATACTAGCTCATTTCGTGTTGTAGAAAGCCCACGATAGATGAGATCTCCAAGTCCGCCTGCCCCGATAAACGCTGCAAGTGTCGCAACACCAATCGTCAATACCGTTGCTGTTCTAAGACCTGCCATGATGATTGGCAAGGCGAGCGGAAGTTCAATCATACGTAGTATCTGAGAATTCGTCATCCCCATCCCTCTACCTGCTTCAACGGCAGATTTATCAACGCCTGTAATACCTGTATACGTGTTTCTTAAAATAGGCAATAGCGCGTAAACGGTTAAAGCAATGATTGCCGTTGTGCTGCCGATACCGAATACAGGAAGCAAAAATCCAAACAGGGCTAAGCTCGGTATCGTTTGAAAGATTGCTGTAACTCCGATAACGGGTTCAGCTACACGCTTACGTCTTGATATAAAGATCCCAAGCGGAACTGCGATTACTGCAGCGATTAGGATGGATACGAGCGACAGAAATAAGTGCTGTTGAAGTCCTGTTAGTATTTCAGGCCATCTATTTACAAAAGTATCCTTCATCGTTAAAAAGAAATTATTCAATGCCCGCACCTCCCTCAACAGGTTTTTGTGCGGATATGTTTAGCCCAGCAAGTCCACGCATCATCGAAGCTCTTGTAATCAATCCGACTAGCTTATCGTTTTCGAGTACAGGAATCATATGGACTCCGTTCGTAGCAAAAATTTCAGCTACCTCAGTGTATGTGGCAGAGACATCAACAGAGATGATCTCTTTTTCCATAAGGTCCCCGACTGTTTTATCTTCCTCAGGATAATGATGCTCAATTGTTTCCAGCGTCGTGATCCCGAGCAGTTTATTTTGCTGATCTGTGATTAAAAGACTGTCTACACCATATCGTTTCATCATCTTTAATGCCTCAGCAAGACCTCTTGTTACTCTTGCAGTAACAGGATTCGGCCTCATTAAATCTACCGCTTCAGGCATTGAGGCATCCTCTCTAGACAAACGATTTTCGCCAATGAACCCTTTTACAAAATCGTTGGCAGGATGGCGCAATATTCTTTCTGGTGTATCGAATTGGATGATCTCACCTTTATTTAAAATCGCAATCCTGTCTGCAATCTTAATCGCCTCATCCATATCATGTGTGACGAATACGATTGTTTTCTTAATCGTATCCTGCAGCTTAACAAGCTCATCTTGCAGCTGTTCACGGCTGATCGGATCAAGCGCTGAGAACGGTTCATCCATTAAGATGATTGGGGGTTCAGCAGCTAAAGCACGAATAACGCCAATACGCTGCTGTTGACCGCCACTTAGCTCAGAAGGATAACGTTTTCTGAATGTCTTAGGATCTAAGCCGACTAAATCAAGCAATTCATCTACTCTGCCATCATACTTTTCTTTTTCCCATCCTTTTAAACGCGGGACAAGCGAAATGTTGTCTTCAATCGTCATGTGAGGCAGAAGTCCAATCTGCTGGATTACGTATCCGATATTCCTTCTCAGCTCAACGGGGTTTTGTTTTGCTATATCTTCTCCATCAATTAATATCGTTCCTTTTGATGGCTCAATCAAACGGTTTATCATTCTCATGGTTGTTGTTTTACCACAACCACTTGGGCCAATTAACGCGACTAACTCCCCTTGTTTAATTTGAAAGTCGATGTTCTTCAAGGCCTCAAAACCGTCAGGGAACTTTTTCCCTACGTTTTTGAAAGTAATCAAATGCGGTTCTCTCCTTTATGTCATATGTAAGCTGCATCCATTAGAATGTCCTTTTTTTATATTTCCCTTGCTTGCTAACTTGAAAACGTCTTTTTTAAAGTGGCAGTTTAAAGCTTGGGAGCAGTAGTTCCGTTGGAGAGAATAGCGCTCTGACAAACCTAAATTCTTATTTTTAGGAATCGCTCGTAAAAGTCTAGAATCGCGTCCAGCCTGCTTATCAGCCGCTGGACGAGCACAAAAAAACACCTGAAGGCTATTAATCCCTTCAGGTGTTCTCATACTATTTAAGCTGCTGCTACTTCATCAGCAGTATTCTTTTTTCTTATTTTTGTCGCAAAATAGATCCATGTTCCAACCATACAAAGTGCCATGAACCCGACTAGAACCCACATGTTGGAGATGAAGCTGCTCATATCTCCACTCGAGATCACTGCTTTAAAGCCTGCTACCGAATATGTCATTGGAAGCCAGATGTTAAAGCCTTGAAGACCATTCGGAATCAGTTCAAGCGGGAATGTTCCTGCGCTTGTTGTAAGCTGAAGGATCAAGATAATGATCGCTACAAATCTTCCAGGGTCTCCTAAGACCGTCACAAGCAATTGTACGAGAGCCAAGAACGTTAAGCTTGTAATGATGCTAAGTCCTAGAAACGCACCTAGGTTACTCACTTCAATGTTCAGTCCGTATAGCAACACCGCATCAGCAATGAGTGCCTGAACGACACCGACTACCGCTAAGAAAGTGAACTTACTAGCGAACCAGCTAAATCCTGAACGCGGCTCACCTGCTTTATCACGTAATGGGAATACGATGGACATTAATAGTGCCCCCACGAAAAGCCCTAGTGATAAGAAGTAAGGCGCAAATCCTGTACCATAGTTCGGAACATCAGAAAACTTATTCGTTTTTACAGACACAGGGTTCGCAATTCTCTCAAACATTTCACTGTCCGGATCAAGTTCCCCAGTTTTATCTGCTGCATCACTAAGTGAAGACGATAACTTGCCGCTTCCATCTAGAAGCTTTTGTTCGCCGTTGTGAATCTCTTTTACGTGACCTGTAACCTCTTGCCAGCCTGATGCTACAGTTGTCGTTCCATCTGCAATTTTTCCGCTGGCAGCCAATAACTGCTGTGAACCTGATGCTAATTCACCAAGCTTAGATTGAAACGTTTGTGTGCCCTCGTTTACTTTTGCTTGACCGCTTGCAAGCTGATCCACTCCATTAACTAATTTTAACTGGCCGTTATGAAGCTGTTCTGCTCCTTGTGCCACAGCTGTCTGTGAATCACTAAGTTTTTTTGCGCCTGCTGAAAGTTCGTTGGCACCTCCTGCAATCTTGCCTGTTGCAGCAGTTAGACCATCTAATCCTTTATTGATGCCATTACTTGCAGCTGCAAGCTGTTTTAAAGCAGCTGCAACTTGTTCATCTGTCATGTTTCCTTGGTTTTGAATCAAGGCATTGATCTGCTGTTCTAATTGTTTCGACCCTGCTGTTGCTTTTTGTGCACCTGCGTTCCATTCGTTTACAGAACCCGCAAGTGTACTCGCACCACTCGATAATTTAGCGGCACCGCCTTGTAGTGCAAGGCTGCCGTCCTTGATTTTTTCAGATCCTGCTGTCGCTTGACTAAGTCCGCCTTTTAACGCTTGTGCACCGTTACTCAGCTGCCCTTGACCTGCAGCAAGCTGTTTGTGAGCTGCAAGCAATTTATCGACTCCGTTATCAAACTCAGTCATTTTTGATTGATAAGTAGCTGCACCATTTCTTAGTTCATTGATCTGTGGTGTTTTCTCTTCCATCCCAGCTGCAAGTTCACCACTTCCAGTTGATGCTTTCTTCAGACCATCTGTTATTTGATTCGAACCGTCTGCAGCTTTTTCCAAACCGCCCGCTAACTGCTCAACTTGATCAAACATAACTTCAGCATACGTTTTGGTTAGTTCGTTGGATAAGCTTTCTTTCATCTTATCAACGGCAGTTCCACCAATCTGCGCCGCTAAAAAGTTAAAGCCTGCGTTTGGTGTATAGATGATTTCTGGTTTTTTGTTCGAGCTGCCTGATAAAGATGTTGCATTTTCTGAAAAGTTTTCTGGAATCTCGATCATCATGTAATAATCGTTATGTTCGAGTCCTTGTTTTGCTTTTTCTTCACTTACAAATTTCCACTTGAACTGCGGGTTTTCTTTCAGCTTTTTAACAAATTCATCTCCAACAGCTAAGTTTTCTCCGTTATAATCATAACCCTCATCCTGATTGACTACGGCAACCGGCAGATCTTCCATCTTGTCATACGGGTCCCAGAACGCCCATAGAAACATTCCGCTGTATAACACAGGTATAAAAAGAACTGCCAAGACCGGTACAGCGATTTTTCTGTTTGAAAATACCGCTTTAAATTGAGCTCCGATACTTTTAAGCACGTTTTTCACTCCTCCTGAATACTGAATGACTATATCAGTCAAATGGTCATTTTATTCCAAAAAAAGAGAACTCTTACGTTCCACTTTTAGAAAAATGACCGAAATTGAAAATTGGTCACGAGTAAATATATCACGTTTTTTTTGGTTCTGCAACACTAAGATTTTCTTAAGCCATCCATCACAAACATCTCAAGTACTTCTAGCATTTTTTCCTTATGCAGAGCCTTGTTGTCACGTTCCCAATCAAAAATAAGAGCAATATATAGTTTAACCATCATAAAAGCCACAATTTCTGTCGGACACTCTTTGATTTCACCTTTCTCCACCGCTTTGTCGAGTTCTTTTTGAACAAAACTTAAGACCGCTTTTTCAATTCTCTGCAGAGCATCTGTGACCGGTGAAGTGTTTAATTCCTTCACTTCTTGTGAAAGTTTAACGGCCAGTTGATGCGTTCTCCGAAGTTCTATGACTTCATATAGCGCATCATGCAAATTTTCATAAAAAGGACGGTCTTCTTTTATTGCAGCAGATGCAGCCAATTTTGTTTCTTTTACCAAGTTCGTAATGATTTCAGAAAACAGCTCTTCTTTATTAGAAAAAAATGTGTAGATCGTTCCTTTTCCGACGTTGGCGATCTTAGCAATCTGATCTACCGTACTTGCTTTGTAGCCAAACATGGAAAAAGAACGTTCTGCTGCTTCCAAAATACTTTTTCTGCGATCCATTTATTCTACCCCCTCGTCAACCAACCCACTTGATTTCGTACATAACGGCAATGTTAGCAATACTCGCGTTCCTTCGTTAAGTACACTTTCGTACCGAAGTTTCCCCCCCATATCCTGAATCAGTTTATAGGTTACCATCATGCCGAGACCCGTGCCTTTTGCTTTAGTCGTATAAAAAGGAAGACCGATCTGCTCAAGTTCCTCTTCTGTCATACCTTTACCATTGTCTTCAATTGCAATGGTAATATTCCTTTTTGTCACTTTGTATGGATACAGATGGATCGTTCCGCCTTCCTCAATCGCTTCAATACCGTTTTTAATAATATTCATTAAACCTTGCTTCAACTTTGGTTCATCGATGCAAACCTTGTATGAACCAATCTCACTGGCGGTTAGTTCCACATTGTTGATCGAACCGTATGGAGCCGTAAGAGATATCACATCCATTAAAACCTTCTCAAGCTCAACTCTTTCAAGTTTTGGAACATCAGGTTTTACCATCGATAAATAATCTGTAATAATCTTGTTCGTTCTATCCAGCTCTTCAATCAAGAGGGGTGAATGCTCCTTAAGCTTTTCATCTGTTGTTGTACTGCCTAGAAACTGAATCATACCTCTGATCGTCGTCATTGGATTTCTAACTTCATGTGCAATCGCAGCAGCCATCTGTCCGGCAACGGCTAGTTTATCTAAATAAACAGTTTCTTTTAACTGCATATTGATCTTTACTAGTCTCTCGATTAAAAAGATACAAGAAAAGAATGCGATCAAAAAGCTTGAAAAATAAACCACATAAAAATCAATCGTGAGAAAATCTAAATACGAGTAAATGAACAGTATATAAAACAACGTATAAACAAGTGCAATGTACATGGTAGAAATCCATCTGCGTTTGTCTTCATCAAAAAATCCATGATAGATCAAACAGATGATATAGGCCAAGAAAATTAAAACGACTCCAAGCCATACAAGGTCCCCACCCATACCTATTCTTGCTATAAGTACAATCAATGAACAGATCGCCCCAGGCAGCCAGCCTACATAAAGGGTTACGATCATGATGGGCACATTTCTCAGATCGAAGTAAGAATCTTGGAGGGTTTCAATAGGAAACAGCATACAAACCAGTGCTCCTGCTCCACTGATCAAACCAAAGATAATTTGGTTTTTATAACTTGGAATAACACCAGGATGAAGGGGAAAGAACATATTCAGAAGGTGCGTAAAGGAGAAAATGATTGCAATATTTACAAATAACGGTTCAATAAATGCCTGCATAATACTCCCCTTCCCTTTTTTCTTCCTTCAGTATAGCAGAAACATTCTCCAAGAAAATATAAAAAACGACAAACATATCCATTTGTCGTTTAATTATTTGCTGTATGATATACTTTTAATCTTAAAACTTTCTTCCTAATACGCAGCGGGGTATTCAATTTTTCTAATCCAGATTTCAGCACGCAATCCAGAAATTCTGGCTGTTTATCCACGAGATTTGGCTCTCAATCCAAAAGTTTTTAGCATTTATCGACGAGTCTACAATCCTCGACAAATTCCGCACTCCCTACTTCCCTGAAATGCCCCCGAAATACTCAAAAAAGCTAAGGCGACATTCCCTAACGCGTCAATAGAGATTCCACAGCCATTCTCGCAGAGTTCACACAATCTGGCAAGCCAACACCATCATATGGAGCTCCTGCTAATTTAACACCTGGAAGCTTTTCATTAAACGTGGTGCGCAGCTTTTTCACATGTTCTTTATGACCGACTTCATATTGGGGCATGGAATCGATCATCCTGGAAACATGGTAAAACTTCGGACGGGCATCAACACCCATAATTCTTTTCAAGTCGTCCAATACCTTTTCTAAAATAACTTCATCTGTTTCGTGAACAATATCCTGATCTTCGGCCCGTCCCACATAGCAGCGGAGTACTACACTGCCCTTTGGTGTCGTATGCGGCCACTTTCGGCTTGTCCACGTACAAGCCGTAATAGAGGTCTTCTCACTTTTAGCGATAACAAAACCTGTACCGTCTAAAGAAAAATTTACATCTTCCTCATTAAAACTCATCGCGACGGTCGCTACAGAAGTAGGCTTTGTATCATGAAAACCTACTGGGAAAAGAGATTCATCGAATATTTTTTTTGTGATTCCATAAGGAGTTGTCACAATCACATGATCACCGATAACAGATGAACCGTCTTCCATCTGCGCGGAATATGTTCCATCTTCTAGACGCACAACATCCTGAACCTTAACACCAGTCTTTATCGAATCTTCTGGCAAGGCTTTTGACAGAGCTTCTATGAATGAGGACAATCCGCCTTTTAGTGTTAAAAACGCACCTTTTTTCTTTTGAGGCTTTAACGATTTTTGTTTTTGGGGTTGAGACTTTTTCATCCCTAAAATCAAGCTTCTATACTTCTTTTCTGTTTCTATGAATTGTGGAAAAGTAGATTGCAAACTGAGGCGGTCGATTCGGCCAGCATAGATGCCTGATAATAAAGGTTCGATGAGTCGATCAACCACTTGATCACCAAGTCGTCTTCTGAAAAAATGACCTACTGAAATATCACGGTCTGCATCACTTCGTTTAGGCAGGACAAGATCGTAACCTGCTCTAGCTTTTCCTGCAAGAGAAAAGAGCGGTGTAAACGCAAATGGCATGACTTTTGTCGGAATCCCCATCACAGCTCCTTCTGGAATCGGATGAAGCTTCATGTTATGCAAAATATACGCTTGACCTGTTTCATTCGATACAAGTTCATCAGCTAGACCCACATCATGAATGAGATCTGTCATGACCGTTTTTCTGGCAAGATAGGAATCTGGACCTCGTTCTAGCACATAGCCATCTTCTCTAATCGTATCGATTTTTCCGCCAAGGCGTTCGCTTCCCTCAAGCAATGTAAAGGTTACTTGCTTACCAGTTTCATTCGCATATTTCTGAACATAAAAGGCAGCGGCTAAACCTGTTATGCCGCCGCCCAATATAATAACGTGCTTTCGCTCGCTCATTTCTGTCACATTCTTTCTTTTGCTAGTGCGTTTTCAATGACCGTTGCCAAACAGTCAATAAACTCAGGTCTTGCGTTCGGCATTTCAGGACGATAATAGTTGACACCTAACTCATCCGTGACCACTTTACACTCATAGTCATTGTCATATAAAACTTCTAAATGGTCCGCAACAAAACCTACTGGACAATAGATAAAATGTTTATAGCCATGCTCGTTATAAAGATCTCTTGTCAAATCCTGAACGTCTGGTCCGATCCACGGCTCAGGTGTGTTACCGGCACTCTGCCAACCGATCGTATAGTGCGGAACATTTGCTTTTTCCGCAATGAGATCAGCCGTTTCCTGAAGCTGTGCGGGATACGGATCCCCCATTTGAAGAATCTTTTCTGGAAGACTATGCGCAGAAAATATGACAACTGTTTTGTCATGTTCATCTTCAGGAATAGTATGAAACGTTTGTTTAATACCGTCAGCCCAATATTGAACATACTTTGGTTCGTCATACCAGCTATCAATGGTTACAAATGACGGACCGCCAATTTTTGCAGACTCTTCAACCGCACGTCCGTTGTATGACTTCACACTAAACGTTGAATAGTGAGGAGCTAGAACCAAAGTTACCGCTTCTTCAACTCCGTCCTCTTTCATCTGGTGCACCGCATCTTCAATAAATGGATCAATATGCTTTAATCCTAGATAGCTTTTAAACTCACGATCAGAAAAGCGACGGTTCACTTCTTCTTCAATTTTTTGAGCTTGCTCCTCTGTAATCTTAGCAAGCGGTGAAATTCCGCCGATCTGCTCGTACCGTTCTGTTAGTTCTTGAAGTTGTTCAGGAGAAGGCTTGCGACCTCGTCTAATGTGCGTATAATAGCTTTCAACTTCATCAAGACTTCTTGGCGTTCCATACGCCATTATTAATAGACCTGTTTTTTTATTACTCACTCTTTATCACCCTAGTTTTTTAGACGTGTATTCGTGGACAAAGGTGGTCAGCTGTTTTAATGTCGCAATGTTTACTTCTGGGAAGATTCCTTTACCCACATTAAAGATAAATCCAGGCTCTTCCATACCTTCATCCAATATTTCTTTTGTACGTGCTTCGATGACTTCCCACGGAGCTAGTAGAATAGAAGGATCTAAGTTTCCTTGAAGTGCCTTCGTAACACCCATCTGACGCGCTTCTCTCGGAGATAATCTCCAATCAAGCCCGATCACATCAATCGGCAGCTCGTTCCACTCCATTACTAAATGGCGTGCGCCTGTTCCGTAAAGAATCAACGGAATGTTTTCTTCGCGCAGGCTAGAGAAAATTCTATGCATAACAGGCTTAATGTATTTTCTGTAGTCAGCCGCATTTAATGCACCTACCCATGAATCAAAAATCTGAAACGCTTGTGCACCAGCAGCGATTTGTGCTTTTGCATAAGAGATCGTCATATCGCCGAGCTTGTCCATCAGCATGAACCAGCTTTCAGGATCTGAGTACATCAGCTGCTTTGTTTTATGATAATCGCGTGAAGGTCCGCCTTCAACCATATAGCTCGCAAGTGTAAACGGAGCACCAGCAAATGTAATAAGAGGCACTTCTAATTGCTGACGCAAAATTTTAATCGTATCCAGAACATACGGAACATCTTTTTCAGGGTTAATTGTCCCTAACCGTTCTACGTCTTCACGTGTTCGAACAGGCTTATCGATCACCGGTCCAATACCTGATTTAATCTCTACATCTACGCCAATTGCAGGGACAGGAGACATAATATCTTTGTAAAGAATGGCTGCATCTACACCATGCTGATCAACCGGCAGCTTCGTAACGCCAGCGCATATCTCTGGTCTATGTGTGATTTCAAATAATGAATACTTCTCTTTCAATTTACGGTACTCTGGCTGGGAACGGCCCGCCTGTCTCATGTACCATACTGGAATATGTGAATTTTTCTCCTTACGACACGCTTTCAAAAACTCTTCATTCATTGTCAAAACGTACACACCTTTCTATCCAAGACCAAAAGCTTGCAGCACTATTGTTATCTCCTAGCCACTGAAACTTAAAACCTTTAACGTCAATATCCATACACATTGTAAGGGAATTCATAATAAAAGTATAGGCAATCAGCTCAATTGTCATGATTTTGGCAAAATGGAAGGTTTTTCACCCTCCCTATATCTTTAGTTGTATGCCTGGCCTATAACTTGAGTCTAAATTTCATGAGGGAAAGCACTATCTTTCAGCTAAGTAATTGACTCGACTTATGTTCAATTGTTTAATAACGGTAATAAAAGTCAGAAAATTCAATAAAGGAGTGATCGTAATGTCCTTAAATAAAAAAACGTTAACAAGAACATTTTTAAGTTCTGCTCTGCTCGCTTCCCAGCTACTTGGTAGTTCCAGCCTCCCTGTTAATGCTTTATCTGAAGACGAATTATCAAAAAAAGCTGGTGAACATCAGCACGAAGCCTTTGATATCCGCAAAGATTTACCTGCTGTCATGCCCGCCGATACACAAATTCAAGCAGCAAATGAACTCATCCAATCATCAGGGTCCGGCACAAAAATTTCTTGGAATTCAACATTTGGCACACCTTCTTTTATAACAAAAAATAAAGGATATTTAACCCCTCCTTCGAGCTATAATAGTGAAACCATTGCGCGAAACTGGCTGAAATCGAACGCTGAAGTTTTTGGAATCACCTCAGAACAAATAGATTCTCTTTCTATCATTAAAAACCACAAGATCCCAGGAAACGATCTTCAGACGGTCGTGTTTCAGCAGTCGTTCTCTGGAATTGAATCGGCAAACGGCGGGCGAATCATCATTGCCGTTAATAAAGACGGCCGCATCCTCTCCGTTGCCTCAAATACTTCCAAGGCCTCTAAACTCGATGAAGCACACAAGCTATCAAGCAAGGAAGCTCTTATATCAGTAGTAAAAGAACATCTACCGAATTTAAGTTATACACCTTCTTTAAATGGGACCAAGCATAGATGGGAAGAATATGCCGCGGGCGGATCACTTCCAACCGTACAGCGTGTAAAAAAATCCTCTTTTGTTACACCTGATGGCGTCCGGCCAGCATATCGAGTACTTTTTATTGAAAAATTGAACAAAGGTAAAGAAGTTGTAATTGATGGGGTAACAGGCGAGACGCTTTTTGAACGTTCTCTCGTTCATAACCTTGATCCTGAAGGGCTGATCTTTGAAAATTATCCCGGTGCTGCTTCAGGTGGAAAACAGGTCCTCAAGTCCTTTAATGGAGATCCGGCTGCTTCTCCTCAAGGCTGGCTTTTACCAGCAACTGACGCAGGGATTACAACACTCGGAAATAACGCAGATACTTATGTAAATTGGAGCAACTTTCTCGTTCCAGAAGGGGCTGGATTAATCCGACCTGTAAATCCACTCGGGAAATTTAAATATGCGTTTAAAAACACATGGAACGAAACACACGGACAAATTCTCCCGCCTTCCTATGCAGAAGATGCGGATAGTGCTTCTACGAATCTGTTCTACCATCACAACGTGTTCCACGATTACTTTTATAAACTTGGGTGGACAGAATCAGCAGGAAACCTTCAAGCTTCAAATTTTGGTAAAGGCGGCATGGAAGGCGACCCCATATTAGGACTTGTACAGGCTGGTGCGGCTTCAGGTGGAGAACCGACTTATACGGGTCGTGATAATGCTTATATGCTTACACTTCCAGATGGAATCCCAGCTTGGAGCGGTATGTTTCTATGGGAACCGATTAAAGGTGCATTTGAAGGAGAATATACAGATGGCGATTTTGATGCAGGAATCATCTATCACGAATACAGCCATGCCCTTTCCAATCGTTATGTAGCAGGAGGCGAATCTCTTAACAGCCACCAGGCTGGATCAATGGGCGAAGCTTGGGGTGACTGGTTCGGAATGCATTACCTTGTGAAAAACGGTCTTCAAAAAGACCCTGTTGTCGGTGCATATGTGACAGGGAATCCAGACCGCGGTATCCGAAGCTGGGCGCTTGACGATGCTCCCCTGCAGTTTGGTGATATCGGCTTTGATATCGTCGGACCAGAAGTTCACGCTGACGGTGAAATATGGGCAGCCATCTTATGGCACGTAAGAGATAGCTTAATAGCCGAACTCGGAAAAGAAAAAGGAGAAACTGTTGCAGAACACATCATAATGGACGCTATGCCGATCTCAGCACCGGATCCATCAATGGATGACATGCGCACAGCCATCATTGCTGCTGATCAAGACCGTTATGGCGGAGAGCATTATGATCTGCTTTGGAAGGCTTTTTCACAGCGCGGACTCGGTGCTTCGGCAAAATCACAGTCAGGTGACGATACAGATCCAAAACCTGCATACGATCATCCTGTTACAGGACAAAATGGCATGCTTGCAGGAAAAATTATCAATGCTTCTACCAATAAACCGGTAAAGGATGCCAAAATCATTATCGGACAATATGAAGCACGCACTAGTCCTGTTGCTTTATCAAGTGATAAAGGTGGCTTTAGCCTGCCGATGGTTTCAGGAACATATGATGTTACCATTCAAGCTCGAGGTTTTGGTTCTACAACATTTAAAGATGTAGCCATCACCGCCGGTAAAATTGAATCCCTTAATGTGAATCTGTCTCCTAACCTTGCATCAGCAGCAAATGGGGCTGAGCTCGTTTCTGTGACCGATCAAACAGATACACATCCTGCAAAAAATGCACTAGATGATACGGAAGCAACGGTGTTCTCTTCACAAACGAAGGAAGAAGGTTTTAACGGGGCCGAGTTCGTCGTGGATTTAGCTGGTGACAAACCAGCTACTGTATCAAGTGTTCAAATCAGTGCATTTAAAGACATCGCAAAGGCTCGCTTTTCGGCATTAAAAGATTTTACCGTCCAAACATCACTTGACGGTGAAAACTGGACCACGGTAAAAGACGGCACATTTACAGCAGGAAAACCTCGGCCTGCAACACCTGATCTGCATTATAAAACCTTTAATCTAGCAGAACCAGTGAAAGCAAATTTCGTGAAATTCATCGCGAAAAGTGCTCAGGATAACTCTTTAGGAAATGTACAAGTAGCTGAGGTTCAAGTGTTTGCAGAACGTTCTTCAAAAGTTTCAGCATTGCCTCCAGTCGTAACAGACCCTTTTAAGGCTGAAGGTATTATTCTATCAGGTAACCCGGCTACAGGCATCGGAAGCCTTGCTGACTTGAATGCCACAGGCAGTGTGACACAAAACGAATTTATCACCACTCAGAATCCTGAGCCCGCTTCACAAGGGGTGGATGGATATGTAGTGAGTCTTCCAGAGCAGTACCGTGATGGACTTCACAATGTTACAGTGTCTGGCCCTGATGGCGGCTCTCACGATCTGGATGTTTATTTTTATGACTCTGCATTTAATCTGATCGGCAGTATGGCAACAGCCGGTGCAAATGAATCAGGTGTAGTACCAGGCGGAACATCCTATATTTATGTTGGCCTTTATACAGGTGCAAACGTGCCTTTCACAGTTGAAGTAAAAAGTCCATTCGGGAATTGATGTAGCTTCCTAGAGTGAAGTAAAAAAGATAGGCCGGGTGCCTATCTTTTTTATTGCTCTTTTATACAGGCTTTTTTTCAGCTCTCCAGGAAGCTCCCTTTACACGGGGCTAGCGATGAATCCCTTCCCCGCTAGCCTACAAAAAAGAAGATGGATTGCTAAAACCCTCCATCTTCCACAGCTTAATCATTCTTCTTTTTCTTTTTCTCTTTCCCTTTACTAGACTTTTCTTTTGCCATTACTTCTTTCTTATCACCGTCGTCACCAAACCCCGGAAAAAGGGAGATCGACACCACATTTGATGGTTCTCCTTCTTGTTTCGTAAGTGGGTTATAAGGCACCACATAAAAGTCAGGAAGCGTAAACAAATTCTTGCCCGAAGCTAAATATTCTCCCTTTCCTTTTATTGTATCTAAAAGTGTTGTTTCTCCTTCGTTTACCGAGTAAACCTTATACTGTAGCCGCTCATCTCTAGATGGTGTCCAGTTCAGCTTAACAGAAGGCATTCCATAATCACCCATTCCAAACGCCGCACGGAGGTCATTAATTTCTATCAAATCGATCGGAGGTTCTAAATCCTTCACACCATCTGGCTTTTTAAATGTTAATCCCTTTTGAGAAGGCATTCCGTTAATCACTTGTTTAAATAATAGCGTAGGAAGAGCGCTTCCGCTGTTCAAATAGGTTTCTTTCGTTGTTCGGTCATAACCGACCCAAACGGCACCAACGACTTCAGGAGTATAGCCTACAAACCACGTATCTTTATTTCCTTTTTCAACGTTCGGATAGTTTGTTGTCCCTGTTTTCCCTGCGATCTCCATATTTTCAGATCCATCAGATCCCGTTCCGTTCTTCACGACCTGCTGAAGCATGCGCGTCATGTACCATGCGTTTTGCTTTTTCCACACCTTCTTTTCTTCGCGTTTCGCTTTACCGATAAGCTCGCCTTCATTGTTATAAATTTTGCTTATCACAAAAGGTTCTACCGTTTTGCCTTCATGAAGAAAACTTCGATATCCTTTTACCATCTGAAGAGGGCTTACCCCTTGGTCAATACCGCCGAGTGCGATTCCGAGCCCTTTGTCTTCAATCGGCATGCCAAGCTGGTCTAAATAATTTTTCGAGTTTGAAATACCAACTTCATTTAAAAGCCAGACGGCAGATGAGTTCACCGAGTGAGAGATCGCATCGACCATTGATACTTCACCTTCATATCTGCCGTTATAATTTTTCGGTTCATAACCGTTATAGCTTAATTCCTCGTCTCGCAGCATGGAATATGGTTTATATTTTTCTGATTCTAGTGCAGGTCCATATACAGATAGAGGCTTAAAGGTAGAGCCTGGCTGCCGGTTAACTTCCACGCGGTTCAACCCTTCTGTTACATAATTGCGTCCGCCTTGAACAGCAATGAGCCCACCGGTTTTGCCATTCATTAAAACCATCGCGCCTTCAGGTTTTTCCTGTCCTGTACCGACAAAATACTTGCCGTCCTGAAAACTTTTATACACCGCATCTTGTGCTGAAGGATCCATCGGTACAACAATCTTGTAGCCGCCCTGTCTCAGTTCTTCTCTAGAGAGCTGATACTTATCTTTCGCTTCTTTTATCACCATATCAATATACGTTGTATACGCGGGATTACGCTCTTCTTGCTGAAAATCAAGTGCGATTGTTTTCCCTTGTGCCCTAACGGTTTCTGATGGTGATAGATAGTCTTGTTTCTCCATTAAAGCAAGAATGAGATCACGGCGCTCTTTCGCTTCCTTAGGATGTTTAAGCGGAGAATAATAGTTTGGCGCTTTCGGAAGTCCGGCAAGCATCGCTCCTTCAGCCACAGTTAAATCACTTACATTCTTATTAAAATACGTTTTTGCTGCGAGCTGGATCCCGTATGCTCCATGTCCGAAGTAGATTTGATTGAGATACATCTCTAAAATCTTATCTTTTGGATATCTTCTTTCTAGATTTATAGCAATTACCGCTTCCTTCGTCTTTCGAAACCACGACTTCTCATGTGATAAAAAAACATTTTTTGCAAGCTGCTGGGTGATCGTACTTCCCCCCTCAACTTTGCCTCCAGCTAAGATGTCCTTATAGATCGCACGGGAAATCGCTTTAACATCAATTCCGTTATGTTTATAAAATCGGCTATCCTCTACTGCGACGAACGCTTCTTGGACATGTTTGGGGATATCCTCTATACTCACAATTTCCCGATTCTCGTCATAAATCTTTGTTATTTTATCTCCGTTCTCTGTTACTAGAAGTGTTGCAGAATCCATAACAAGAGCCTTTTCATCTATTACATAATCTCCAGCCATGATAATAAACAAGTACGCAAAAAAACCAACGATAAGCGAACCGATTAAAACACCCAATGCGATGAGACTTTTCTTTACCATAACCAACCCTCATTTCATTCTAGGTCGAAAAGTACATTTTATATAATTTTCCCTTAGTTGGAAAGTATATTACAAGTAACCACATTCTTACACTGTTTAATGTGCCGAACGGTTGGGTAAAACATAGGTAAATGAATATGAAAAGGCAGGGATTCGCATGAATATATACATTACATATGGGACTTCAGACTATTTAGCGACCTATCAAGAAAAATACGATCAAGCTATCCTGCTAGAAGGTGATTCGAATTCTGCTCTTGTTTTCGAAACAGAAGGAGAGAATCCATTTACAGAAAAACATGAATATGAAGTCATTAATCAAAGAGGATCTTTAACTGGGGCTGGTTTCGTCGTTATGAACCATATTCCCGTTTCAGATGAAGGTAGAGCTCTGTTTGAAGAACGGTTTCAGAACCGTGCTGGCCTTGTTGAAAATGAACCTGGCTTTAACGGCATTCGAATTCTGCGCCCCCTTCACCAAGATCCTTACATCGTTATGACACTGTGGAAATCACATGCTGACTTTATAAATTGGCAGCAATCTAAAGCTTATGAAGAAGCGCACAAAAATAGAGGCACCTCTAAAGGTCTGCCTGAAACACTGTTTAGGGGAAAATCATTCGTAAAAGAATACATGGTCGTTCAATGAATATGAATCCATCATCCTTAAAACGAGTTTCCATCATTCTTAATCCAACTGCTGGCCAAGGACGGCTTTCGAATCAATGGAATGATGTCCTCACAGAACTAAAAAAAGGTTATGAGGATGTCCAAGTATATGAAACAACTGCTCCTGGAGAAGGAGCTTCATTCGTGAAGCAGCTTCATCAAAATACCGACCTCATTATCGCGGCAGGCGGTGATGGTACGGTTCATGAAATTGCTCACGCCGTATTGTCGATAAAAGATAATCCGCCGGCATTCGGAATTTTGCCTGGCGGAACGTGCAACGACTTTTCGAGGGCATTAGGAATGAACCAAAATCCTGTAAAAGCTGCCGCACAGCTGTGTGAGAAAAAATTTCAATCGATTGATGTTGGAGAATTTAACGGTCATTTTTTTACGAACTTTTGGGGAATCGGACTCATCACCCACGTTTCAGAGTCGATTGATCCTGATACGAAAGAAAAATTCGGCAGACTTTCCTATTATTTATCAGCGGCTAAATCCTTTCAAACATGGGAACCTTTCGAGATTTCAATAGAATCTAAAGAGTTTCAATTTCACGGAAATGCTGCGATGTTTCTGGCGGTTAACGGTCCGTTCACTGGCGGCATACGACCTTTTTTTCCTGATACAGATATACAAGACGGTATGCTTGATTGCTTGCTGATAGAAGAACCATCCATATCCTTTATTTGGGATGTCCTTCAAAATCGTTTGTCCGACACATCACGGGAAGGACAAGGCTATCATTATTTTCAAAGCTCAGAAATCCACATAAAAACAGCTCCCCAACAGCTCATTGACTGCGATGGAGAGCGAGAACATAAAACACCGGCCGTCGTAAAATGCCTGAAAGAACGTCTAAATGCTGTTATTGGGGATGTTTCCTTTTAAAAAAAGGAAGCGTCCTTTTTTGATAAGCTCTAATCGATTCTCGGCCACCGATACAAATAAACAGCCAAACGGTTCCAGCTGAAAAACCTGCTAACACATCTGAGGGATAATGAACCCCTAAGTATATACGGCTCAAACCGATCAGCACGATGATTGTTATAAAGCCAACTGCCAAAAGTACTTTGAGATTCTTACTCCTTCTGCTTCTCACGACCAAATACCCAAGAAAACCATAATAAATCAAACTCCCCATAGCATGTCCGCTCGGATAGCTGAATCCTTGCTCAACGATTAAACTATCTTCTGGACGCATTCTTCCAAACCAATGCTTTAAACCAAGATTTAAAAGCCCGCCGCCTGCTACTGCCACTAAATAAAAAATGGCTCCCCAATAATTCTTTCGCTTTCCGATCAGCCATATCAGACTTCCCACCAATAAAAGAGTAAGTACATTAATGGATCCCAAAAAGGTAATAAATTTCATAATTCCAGTTAACGTTTCATTTCTTATGGTTGAAACGTATTGTATGATGACTTGGTCAAACTGAAATCGCTCATCTTCCATCAAGTCTTCTGACAACTCAAAAAACACGTTTAACGAAAAAAACGAAAGAGCCAGCCCGCCTACTATATAGAGTAATGGCAGTATTGGAAAGGGTAGTTTATTGGCCAGTTCTCGTAACATAAAGATCTCCTCATCTTTTGCCTTTGTTTTAAGGTAAGTTTTCACTTTTCAGCAGTAAATTAAACCATTTTTCACAATAATGCTGCTGCGGAATAGAATTGTTATAGCTCCGATATCTAATGTAAGTAATGACTATCCCAAATTCTGATTTACTGTCCACTTTCGGTTATTTACTGTCCACTTTCAGTAATTTACTGTCCACTTCTTCTGGTTTACTGTCCACTTTCAATAATTTACTGTCCACATTCATTTTCTGGCATTAACCTCATTAAAAAAAGCTGCTCGTTTGTTACCAAGCAGCTTTTCTCCCTCTCTTTACTTCACAAGTTTCACTAGCATATGTGCCAGCTTGTGGCGCTCTTCTTGTTCTCCCACTTTCCATAGCTCTTTTAAAAGGTTCTCTTCTGAGTTGCGTGGCTCCTCATGGTCCGCTAAGTAATCTGCTACTTTCTCTGCAGTTTTTGCGAGGGTTTCTTCACTCATACCCATTTTTTCGCCAATCTGTACTTTGCTGTGCAGATAGCTTTTAAACTCTTCAAAATTCGATAAAATTTCGTCCTTTTTGCTCTCACTCATGCGGCTTGCTGTTTCTTCCACCTTGCTTGTGTCTACATTGCGTTCGTCATCAACCATATGTCTGCTTTCCATTTTTGTTGCCTCCTTTGTTTTTCGTATCACTTTTGTCCAATCTTTGTTTCATGCATACTAGTGTTTTACCGCTTTTAACTCACCTTAAACCTTTTAATACAGTTTGGCTTTTTAAATTGAGCTCTGCTTAAAATTTCGTTTATGATTCTTCTAAAAAGGGAAGGATATCTCTGTAGAACAAGATTCAGGAGGTTATACAAATGGAAAAAGACTTACAAGCACTAATTGATGGACTTAACGAGGATCTTGCAAACGAGTACTCCGCAATCATTATGTACAACCATAATGCTGCAACGGTTTCAGGGTTATACCGTCAAATACTTAAACCTTTTTTCCAAGGTGAAATTGCTGACGAACAAGGACACGCTCTTTATTTAGCTGAAAAGATTAAAACACTTGGGGGAACACCAACTACTCAACCAAAACCGGTTAAACAAGTTGAGAGTGTTCGCGAAATGCTGGAAGAAGCTCGAAACGCTGAAGAAGATACGATCAGACGTTATGAAGAACGCAAGGAACAAGCTTCCAACCTAAAATTGACTGAGCTCGTTGTACAGCTGGAAGATATGATCGCTGATGAAACAAAGCATAAGGAAGAAATGGACCGTTTACTTAGCGATAGCCGTTTCTAAATGATCCATAACCAAAAGCACCCGCTTCAATATGGGTGCTTTTTAATTATGTTTCTTTTGTTCTTCTCATCTGTTAACAGGCGCCACCTAAAACAATTCTTCGCCACTTGGCCAAGGTCATCTAGAAAATGATAATTGGCATACGCTCCTACAACCGCCCCTAGACCTGGCACCATCTGAAGCATTTTTATAAGGTCGATATGATCTCGGTAATCCTGCTGCAATTCCTGCCAATTCAATTGGTCTAATGAATTTGGATGCTCTGGAAACTTAGTAATGGTTTCTTTCCAATGAACAACATTTTCATATGCCTCTTTCCGTTTATGAGGATCGGAAAATGCAAGACGAAAGACATGAAGAATGAAGATACGCTCTCTGTAGTCCTTTACATCCAATCCATATATACTTGCAGCTTCAAAAAGGAACTTCATCTTAATACCAAGAAGCAAAGGAAAGTCTGCTAGTCCGAGCAAAATACCGCCTGCACCGGTTCCAGCTCCTTCTACTGCCGCTGTTTTTCTATAGAAAGCCAGTCGATCTTGAAATTTGTAATCCCGTTCACGAAGATCTGCAGTAAATTTAATCGTTCTTTTTGTTGTATATTTTGATCCGATCAACGTGGCTTTTATCATTTGTTTCATACTTCCCGTAATCACGTCGTGCACTTTTTGAGGAATTTTCTCGTTGATCTTGGTTTGAACCGATTTTGTTGCTTTATTCCAAAGTGAGGGCCTTTTGCACATCTCAATTTCCCAGATTTTCAATTCTTCTAATACCTTTTCTTCATAAGCGTTCATCATCTACCTCCCTCCACTTTTACGTTATGAATTCAAAATTAGTTTCGGCCTTCACAATATTAAGTAATCGAATCTGCAGTAGGAATTCCTAATGGAAACTTGAACACGTTTTCCGGATCGTATTTCGTTTTCACCTCAATCAAGCGAGGCAAGTTTACAAAGTAACATTGTTCGAGCCAATTCACATAAGCCCCCTCAGCATAAGGCAAAAGAGAGTCCCTTAAGTTCTCTACCCAGCGCGTATTAATCTTTGCTTCATTTTCATTCTGCCACTTTGTAATATATAACAAACTGAACAATGCTTCTTAACGCTAGAAATAAGCATCATAACTGTGTCTTCCTGTACGAATTCGAAACTTAACTTTCCTCTTTCTTGCCCAACGGATTGCGTTTGCAACATCTTTGCCGTCTCACAAAGGAGGGTTCTATTATTCAATAGGACCCTTCTTCTTTATTTTTGCTGTTACTTTAAAAGAGGTTGATTTCCGCTGCAGGCGCTCGCTTTCCGCAGGGCAGGAGTCTCGCGCCTTCCGCTCCAATCAACTTTTCAATGATGAAGAAAAGAACAAAATAAAACCGAGATCGAAACCTTTCTGTTATGAGCTTTTAACAAAAAGCATTATTTTTTTGGCTATTATTGTGTGATATGATAAGTAAAAAAATGAGGTGAGCCACTTGTCCCACGATTCAAATTGCATTTTTTGTAAAATTGTTGCGGGTGAAATTCCATCCTACAAAGTGTATGAAGATGAGAACGTCTTAGCATTTTTAGACATCAGCCAAGTGACAAAAGGACATACGCTGATCATTCCTAAAGAACACGCTAAGGATATTTTTGAGTTGTCTGCAGAAACAGCAGCAAAACTTTATTCTGTCGTGCCTAAAATTGCTTCTGGAATTAAACAAACGTTTAATCCAATCGGTTTGAACATCCTAAATAACAACGGTGAAGCAGCTGGACAATCTGTTTTCCATTATCACATGCACTTTATCCCTCGATATGGAACGGGAGACGGCTTTGGTGCGGTCTGGAAAACGCAGGATACCCCTGCAAACGAGATGACTGAAATTGCAAAAAATATAAAAGAAAACGTTAAAAACTAACGTTACATATTAAAACTGCCTTTTTTTAAACGAGGCAGTTTTTTCATATTCGTTTTTGCACAATCTTTGTTGCTCTTGAAAGTGGTTGATTTCCGTTGCAGGATGCTCGCTTTCCGCGGGGCAGACGGTGAGCCACATTCGTACGTTTCACTCTTAAGTGTCTCACCTGCCCGCCTGTCCCGCAGGAGTCTCGCACCTTACACTCCAATCAACTTTTCAGGGAAGATGATAAAGAAATAATTCAAAAGCATCGATTCTTAGAAAAAGCATTTTTACAAATCTAAAGCAATTCTTAATTAAGCTAGAGTCCGCGCGGATCATTTTATGGGAGTTTATAATTGAAGGAGGAGAACGATGACACGCATCTATTTTCAAGCAGGACCAACAACATTACCAAAAGAGGTTATGCAGCAAGCGAAAGAAGAATGGGATGACTTTCAGGGCACAGGTTTAAATATCATGGAGCACAGCCATAGGGGAAAAGATTACGAAGACATTCATGAACAAGCAAAGAACCGAATGAGGAGCTTGCTCGACATCCCAGATACACATGATGTTTTGTTTTTACAAGGTGGCGCAAGTCTGCAATTTGCTATGATTCCCATGAACCTTATCCCTGATGGAAAAACTGCAAAGTATATATTAACAGGCTCTTGGTCTGAAAAAGCGTACCAAGAAGCACAAAGAATCGGATCCAGTGAAGCCGTTATAAGTGGGAAGGATTCCGCTTACCGTACGCTCCCTGTGATGGATTATGTACCAAGTGAAAACGATGCCTACCTTCACATCACATCTAACAACACGATTTATGGTACTCAGTGGCCTGACTTAAATGCTTTTTCGCACCCTACTCTTATCGCTGACATGTCTAGTGATATAATGAGCAGACCCTTTTCTGTCGATAAATACGGTTTGATCTATGCCGGAGCTCAAAAGAACCTCGGCCCCTCTGGTGTAACTGCTGTTATTATTCGAAAAGATCTTTTGCAAGAAAGTAATGCTGTCCCATCGATCTTGTCCTATTCTGTTCATGCGAAAAACAAATCACTATACAACACCCCTCCTGTCTATTCCATTTATCTTCTTAACCTCGTACTCGATTGGGTTGAGAGATCAGGTGGTGTGAACGAGATGGAAGTGAGGAATCAGAAGAAAGCAAAAGTCATCTATGATGCAATCGACCAGAGCCATGATTTTTATAACGGCTACGCAACACCAGATTCACGCTCAAACATGAATGTAACCTTCACGTTAGGCAGCAAAGAGCTAGAACAGCAGTTTATCAAAGAAAGCGAAGAAAACGGAATTTACGGATTAAAAGGTCACCGATCTGTGGGTGGATTCAGAGCATCTATCTATAATGCCGTTCCCCAAGAATCCTGCGACAGCCTTGCAACGTTCATGGTTCAATTTCAGGAAAAATACGGTAAGTGATTCTTACCTCTTTTCAGTTGTATGCACATCTGTTAACATAAAAGTACTTTCGCAATAGGTCATGAGGGCACTATTGGAGAGAAATTAGGCTAAAGAATAGCTGAGGAGAGATGAGAAATGAATACAAAATCACTAGCTTTAACTTCTGTACTTATTGCATTAGGGTATGTTTTTCACACGATCGTTCCGCCATTATTTTTTGGAATGAAACCTGATTTGCTGCTTGTTATGATGTTTTTAGCCATCATGCTTGCTCCTACGAAACAAAACGTCTTGATCGCAAGTATGGCAGCAGGTGTTATTTCAGCACTAACAACAGGAATGGCTGGCGGACAAATTGCAAATATCATTGAAAAACCTATAACTGCTTTTATTTTCTTGGCATTGTTTATGTTAGCTAAAAAAGTAAGAGTTAATGCGATTAGCGCCGTTCTTCTAACGGTAGTCGGAACCATTATCAGTGGAACACTATTCCTTCTTGTCGCAATGCTTGTAGCCGGACTGCCTGGCTCATTATTCAGTTTTATCGGAATGATTGTTGTTCCGACGAGCATTGTTAGCGGATTGATCATGTTCTTCATTTATCCAGTAGCAGAACGATTTTCTAAACGATCAAATTTAACAGCTTAATAAATAATAAAAAGCCAGTTCCTTATGGAGCTGGCTTTACGTATGTGTCTTCCTCTTTTTCTTCTTCCCAAGATTGGAACGCATCTATTTCGCTTGATAATGTTTTAAAAATAAAAGCAAGAACAGTGGCATCATCTAGTAATCCTGCACCGATTAAAAAATCCGGAACAGCATCGATCGGACTCACAAAATACAGCAGTCCAGCCACGATGAGTACCATAGATTTTTTAGATACATCTCGATAATCGCCTTTTTTATACATTTTTACAAGTCGGACGAGAGCTTTTACCTGGGATCCTAATTTAATCAGTCCCTGGCTTTCTGGCTGTGAACTTTTGCTTTCCGCTTCTGATACAAGTTCACCTGTTTGGGTAGAACTTTCAAGGACAGCATTCGCTTTTTCTTTCATTTTGTTGAAATAATTTCCGATTGTATTTTGTTTCAACCCATATCCCTCCAGCCTTTTTTATTTATGTATACCCTCTTTTGATCCCCTTCGTCAATGACTATCATTTCTTTTTTAATGTTTGTCCTCTACAAAAAGAATCTTTTTTTTCTTTTTATTTTACCTTTCTTTCTCCAAACTCAGCCAAATATCTGCTGATTTAGACAATTGATACTTTTTTCGCGAAAAACCTGCAGTTGAAGTCCATTTCGTCGCCCCTGCTGGATCTGCACCGTTTTTTGTTTCGACTCGGAAGAAATTTGCATGGTCTATCTTGTCCAAACATGACGAAATCTATCGGGAAATATTTTTATATTCGTCATTATTTTTCATAGGATTATAAGAGATATTCACGAATTCATTAGATATTAAAAGAATGGGGAGGAAATATAAGATGTCAAAACAAAAATCCATGGTAGTAGGTTTCGCATTAGGAACGGTAGTAACAGCAGCAGCTACATTGCTTTCAACACCGAAAGCAGGTAAGGAAGTTAGAAAAGACCTGAAAGAAAATATGGATAAAATGAAATCTACTTTCTCTAGCATCAAGCGTGACGGGATTCAGCTTAGAGCAAAAATCAAATTTGCTAATAAAGAAAAAGAAGAAGCTCTAAAAGAAACTGCGGCTTCTACTATTGAAGAAGTTTCAGAAGAAATGGAACAAGAAATTAAATAATTTCTCAAGAAAATTCTCCGGCTTGGAGAATTTTTTTGTTTAAAGCTAAACATGTGAAGAACCTATCTATCTGCTTAAAGATGTATAACTATTTTACTAAAAAAATACGGAAATATTGAAAAATTTTACTTTCTTATTATAGGAAATACTGGCATAATGAGGAATAGGATGTGTTTTATAAGATGGAGGGGCATTTTAAAAATGAACAAAGATCAATTATATAGTTTTCAAGAAGCCATGATCTATAGTCACAAACTTTCACAGATTAGTAAAGCTTTATGGAAAAGTGTCGAAAAAGACTGGCAGAATTGGATTAAAGACTATGGACTTAATATTAACGAACATCATATCCTTTGGATTGCTCATCATCTCGAAGGTGCTTCGATTTCGGATATCGCTAAATTTGGCGTTATGCACGTTTCAACAGCCTTTAACTTCTCAAAGAAACTAGAAGAACAAGGTTACCTTACCTTTTCTAAAAAAGAAGACGATAAGCGAAATACATACATTTGTCTGACAACAAAAGGGGAAGAGTTGTTACTGCAAACGCTAAGTACATATGACCCGTCTAAGTTCGGTGTTTTCAGTGCTTCTATGCCAATCAAAGAATTATTCGGAAGATTCCCTGAATTCCCAGAACTCATGTCAATTATCCGTAATCTTTATGGTGATGATTTTATGTCTATTTTCAACAAACTAGAAGAAAAGATCGAAGCATCAATCGGTGAACAACCTTCCTCGCCCGTTATGGCCGTTGAAGAAATTGCCTCTTCTCATTCGTAACGGACAGATAATTCGTACAGTTTCTCCATCAAGTAAATGTATTTTTCTTGCTGAAGCAATGCTGTAATCGTTTCTCTGGGTGAAAGCTTTGGTGTTAACATGCCTGCAAAATGCAGCAGCAGCGGCGTGTAATGAACAAAGCCTTCTTCACTCTGCATTTCATATTTTTTCTGAAGCTCATCGCATAGAAGAAAGATATCATTTACTTCTTGCTCGGTGAGCTTTTTTTCCATGACCAGTCTGAAGAACGGATACGAAGTTAGATCGACACTCTCTATCGTAAGCTGATTATAAAATTCTAACCTTTCTAACCTTTCCTCCACCGTCTCCATACAAACCCTGCTTTCTAGTCAATCTATGTCTATGATAATTATAATCCAACTTTCTCCATTTGGGTATGAATAATTCATGACGAATGTAAAAAGCGCTTCTTCTCCGTAATGAGCAAAAAAGAAGCGCTTTTTTTAGTTTCTCGTATAGACTCCTAATTTAATGGAGTTCTTCTTTAAATCAAACTCTTCCGCTTTAACAGCATAACCTGGTTTTGTTGGCATTTCGGTTACTCTCATTAAGATGCTTTCATCAGCTGGGTATACATCTACCCATTCTGGGAATTCAATCGTATCTTTTAGCAGTGTAAAAACCTCGTCTCCCGGTATAGGAAAGCGGCCGACTTGCATATCCTTCTCTTTCAAAAGCAAATCACCGTTATCCATAACTTCTGGTTCAAACGTAATTTGATAGGGAACCTCTTGCTTAAAAGCAACAAAAGAACCATTAAGAACAGCCTCATCATTTCTTAAATTCACGTATACATTGACTTTTGGCGCTTTTTTTCGTAATTCTTTATTCAGAAGACTCTCAACCTGTTCTTTTTCTGTATATATACTCAGCAATTTTTGATTTTCACGCAAATCTGATTTCAGCATGCTTTGATCCAATTGGCCACCCGCAGGATCTTTCAAAAGAAGTATCACTATGCCAATAGGTATAATTAAAAAGAACAGCAACAACGCGAAAAACGCAACTTTCCATTTGTTTCTCATTCTCTCTCCCCTCTCTCATCTTATGTGAAGTATTTTTCCTATTCATATTCCACATATTTTGGTAAAGTTAAACAAGTAGTTCATGTTGGAGGTTTTTATATGGCAGGCTATATCTTCGTATTTTTAGCACCAATCTTTTTATTTGTGTTCAATTCGCTCACACATAAATTATGTGACAAAAAGAACTTGTCCTCAAAGCAGCAAGATTCTGTCTACCGAACAATTAACGTTTCTATTACCATTCTGCTCATTTCTTCCTATATTTCAAACGTTCTATAGAAAATATAAAAAGGGGGAACCAGATTGCATTCCCCCTTGATTAACCATACCATACATATACTGCACCTTTTGATCAAGAGTAGTAAAACAACACATTAACGAAACTGCTTTTAAACGTCAAGTCTGACAGTTCCCATTCATAAGAAAAGGTCCTGCGAAACTGGCATTATATTAGCAGAAACATGCAGCACCTACGATAATCAAAAGAATAAACAATACAACGATCAATGCGAAGCCTTTTCCATGCCCGTGTCCACCGTAACCCATGAAAGCCACCTCCTTTAGTCATCTGTACACTATCCTATGCATGACCAGTAATTGACGCATAGGTATTCGCCCTTTTTATCCATTAAAAATTCTATTCTCCATCAATGGCAGTAACAAGCTCCTATAATGATGAGAAGGATAAAAAGAACTAAAATTAATGCAAATCCTCCCCCACAATCATGACCATAACCATAACCCATCATCATACCTCCCTTTTCTTTCTCCATATCATATAGTGATGCGCCCTGTTTTGATTAGACGAATGACCCGGTTTTTAAAATTTTTTTCTCTAAATTGCTCGGATTACCCGTAATTACTGGATTTATAATGTGTAAATTTTCTCATATTTCATTTATTGAATAGGAATACACGCAACGTTTATGCTATAGTAAGAGATGTTAAATTATTACTTCACAGTAGGAGTGTTTAAAAATGAAAAAATGGATGTTATCAGTAGGGCTCACAGCGGGACTTATTTCACTATCCGCTTGTAATAATGCTGGTGGTGCAGATTCTGAAGCCATCGTTGAATCTAAAGCTGGAGATATTACAAAAGAGCAATTCTACAATAAAATGAAGGAACAATACGGTGATCAAGTACTAAATCAAATGATTGACGAAATGGTACTTGAAGATAAATATAAAGTAACAGACAAAGAGATCGAGAAAGAAATGGACAAGATCAAAGAAGAGCTTGGCGGCGAGGATGCATTCAAACAAGCTCTTGAGCAAAACGGCTTATCTGATGAGAAGCAGCTTAAAGAACGCATCAAGTCTATGCTATTAAATGAAAAAGCAGCAACTGAAGGCGTTAAGATCTCTGACGAAGAAATGAAGAAAACGTTTGACGAAAAATTCAAAACAGAAGTAAAAGCAAGTCACATTCTTGTTGATGACGAGAAAACAGCAAAAGAAGTTCAAAAGAAACTGAATGAAGGCGGAGACTTTGCTAAATTAGCAGAAGAGTACTCTAAAGATCCTGGTTCTAAATCTAAGGGTGGAGACCTTGGCTTCTTCGGTAAAGGTGCAATGGTACCTGAATTCGAAAAAGTAGCGTTCACTCTTGATAAAGGTGAAACAAGTGACCTTGTTAAGTCTGATTACGGTGTACACATCATCAAAGTAACGGACAAGCGCGAAAACAAGTTCGAAGACAAGAAAGAACAAATCGAACAAGAATTGAAGCAGCAAAAAGCGAAACCAATCACTGAAATCTTAGAAAACCTTCGCAAAAAAGCGGATGTTAAAGTAAAAGATAAAGCTTTAAAAGAAAAGATGGAAAAGAAAGCTGAGCAGCCACAAATGCCGGAAATGCCACAGCAATAATGTTAAAAACCAGGCCCTTAAAGGGTCTGGTTTTTGTTTTGTACGATTATTTGTACGCATGCAGGAAGCAGCGGGCACTATGATTGGCTGGAAAATCCTTTTGAAAAAAACAGAAGATTTGTTATCACATAAAAACATGTATCATCACATAAAAAATACACGTAATCACATAAAAAAAGCTGATTATCATATTAAATGATCAATCAGGCAAATACCTGTCTTCCTTAGAAAGACAGTCAAAAGACCTGCTATCAGCAGGTCTTTTTCCTAGCTTATTCTACTATCGATCTGATCCATCATTATTATCATCTTCATACCCTGCTGCCACTAGATCTTCCGTATCATCATCTTCAGCGGAGCCTTGAGCTTTTGCTCTCTGAATACGCTCCATGTATACTCTGCCTTCTTCTTCAATGACTCTTTGCTCAATTTCGCGATCTTCCTGAAAGAGAGTGACTATCCGATAACCGCTATAAATAATGCCGCAAAGCACAAAGTACATCCACCATGGAGTTATAGTAAAGAAACTGCCCACTCCTGCCGAATATTCTTTTAACACAAATGCAGCAATGAGTATGGCTCCGAAAAATAATGCAGCGTATCCTTTCATCGATTAACTCCCCCTTAATTAGACAAGCTTTTAATACAGTCTATGAAGGAGCTTTACTAGATATGTCACGAAAGTGCAGGTTCAGGACTTGATTCTTTTTCGGTTTCTGGTTTTCCCTGTAACTGAACTTTTTTATCAAATGCACGGAACATTAAGTAATAAATTCCGGCACTTATTACAGCTAGAACAAAGAGAAGATAAAACGTATTTTCGAATCCAATCCACATTGTTAAAGGGATAGAAATCGGAGCGATCGTACGGCCGATTGTAAAACGCAAACCAGCTGCTGCAAAATATTGACCTCTCATGTTCTCTGGAGCAAGCTTTGAAATAAAGCTTTCTTGAATCCCGACAACCATCAGCTCAGCCGTTGTGAAGATCACCATTGCACCAAATAAAACCCACATAAACGTTGTGCTTCCGAAAACCAGCATGGAAACACCGTACAATAGGGCAGAAAGAACAAACACTCTGCCTTCTTTGAAACGGTTCATCCATTTAGCCATCCAAACTGTACAAAGCGCGACCATCAATCCGTTTAGTGAGATTAAATAACCAAACACTTTTTCTCCAGTCAGAGAAATATCCCAGTTCCCAATAGCAAGCAGCGATTGCTCTGGCACTTTTTCCGTAGTGTACACCGCTAAGAGCAGATCCATCTGCATAAACGTTTGGGCGACAAGAATCCCAGCTAAGATAAACAGCAAAAACAATTTATCACTTGCGATTACCCTATAGTCTTTTAACTGTTCACCGACAGCTTGGTACCATTTTTTATCTGCCCCAACATGCTCGAGCACTTCTTTTTTTACCGGAACTGTTTCACGAATATACTTTGCAAGTACGATCGCTAACACGATACTGACGGCTAAACAAGCAAGCAATAGTTCAAAACGGTATGAGAAAAAGAAAATACTTCCCAAAACAGGACCGAATACTACGGAAATATTAATTGATGTGTAAAACACCGCAAATACTTCACTTCTATGCTTCTCTTCTACTACATCAGCGATCATCGCATGACTTGCCGGCCAGTAAAGAGAACCGAATAGGCCTAAAGCCGAAAACGCGATAAACGTTAATATTGGTGAATCCATCCACGGCGAGTTAGCAAGACAGAAGAAAATAAAGGTTGCAGCCTGACCCCAGGCAGAGATCACCATCATCTTCTTTCTTCCGTATTTGTCTGCGCAATAGCCTCCTATAAGGTTTGTAATGACACCGACTACTTGTGACAAAACCAAAAGCATCCCAGCAGTCGTTTTCCCTAGCTCATCTGAAAAATAGATCGCCATAAACGGGAAGAACATCCAGAATAATAGATTTACAAAAAATTCTCCGATCAATCGAACTTTAATATTGGCATCCCAGTCTTTCCACTTCATGCTGTGTTCACTTCTTTCATTTCATAAATTCCGACACTGTTGTGATCTATACCTGTCTTTTGAGCACTCACTTCGCAAGCAGTGAATAAAGCGGGTTTCTCCAATACACACAGAAAAAAGCCCATGACTATACACGTTGACATGTGCATACCACAGGCTTTTCATTGAAAAGGCGCTTGATTGGCACATGGAGAGATTGCTCAAAAGCAGGTTAGAACGCATAACAAAATAAGCCTTCCCTAAAGGGATTTGACGTTATTATGCTTGCTTTCTTACCTTACCTTGAACAATGCTTTCCATGAGTCATTGCCTCCTAAAAATACGTTTTCTTGACTTCCAATTCCAAATTTATCATAATTCCCAATTTTACACAATGGGTTTTTGTTATTAAATTTTAAGTGGTTGCTTTGTTGCTCTTGAAAGTAGTTGATTTCCGTTACAGATGCTCGCTTTCCGCGGGGCAGACGGTGAGCCACATTCGTACGTTTCACGTATAAGTGTCTCACCTGTCCAGTTGCAGTGGCTAGCCCCTCGAGGTCAAAAGCTAAATGGCCCGTGATGAACAAAGTGCGCCTTCTTTGCCCATTCATGTTTTGCTTGTCGGGGCAAAACGAGCCACTTCTACTTTTCGGACTGCCTGCCTGTCCCACAGGAGTCTCCCATCTTACACTTCAATCAACTGGTCAAGGAAGCCAATAAAAAATTAATAACACTCAATCCTTTAAAGCAATTCTTTAGGAAAGAATTCTAACTTTTAGCAAATTCCGCCTGAAATAAAGGCTTATATAACGATCTATTTTCAAGCGCAAATTGCTTATCTGTAAATTCACCTGGCTGTACTTTTTCCAGTGCTCGGTCCATCATGTTCATTCGAGCATCAAAATTGTCGATCATATGAAGGATCTCAGCTTCACGGATAAGGGGTGCTTTCGGGCTTCCCCACTCTGGTTTGCTGTGGTGGCTGAGCACGAGATGCTGGAGAACGGTAACTTCTTCTCCTTCAATCTCTAACTCGTCTGCTGCCTTGCCAATCTCGTTCACCATTATCGTAATATGACCCAGAAGTTTTCCTTCTAGCGTATAGGAAGCCGCTACAGGTCCCGATAACTCGATAACCTTACCAAGATCATGAAGGATAATTCCTGAATAAAGAAGGTCCGTGTCCAGCGACGGATATAGCTTGCTGAACGCTTTTGCCATATCCAGCATGGATACAACGTGGAATGCTAGGCCTGATACAAATTCATGGTGGTTCTTAACTGCTGCTGGGTATTCTAAAAATTCCGCTTGATGCTTCTTTAGTAAGTGCCTTGTGATACGTTGTATATTTGGATTCTTCATCTCAAATATGTATTTCGTGATCGTCTCTACCATTGTCTCTTGTGTTAGTGGAGCAGTTTCTAGAAAATCGCTGATCTTAACGCCATCAAGTTCCGTTGCAGGGCGAATGGCTTTTAGTTTCAGCTGCATTTTTCCTCTATAATTACCCATTTCACCAGATAGCTTTACGATGGCTTGAGCTGCATAAAGCTCCTCATCCTCAGGAGAACTATCCCACAATTTTGCCTCCACATCACCTGTTTGATCTTGAAGGATCAACGTTAAAAACGGCTTACCGTTACTTGCCGTTCCTTTAACAGATGATTTGATAAGAAAAAATCCGTCGACCATCTCTCCTACCTTATAAAACGCAAGTCCTTTTTTCATCTTTCACCCCGCCTCTCTTTGCTTTAATATAGTATATCACTCTATTTGACTACTTTCTGCAACGCGCTTCTCATGAAAGAGTTCAGCGTTGTCTTTCCTTCTGGTGTTGGTCTGTTATTTGCATCTTAATCTGAAAGGCAACGCCATTTTGCAGATTTTTTGCAATTACATTGCCCCCGTGAAGTTCCGCAATCCTCTTGACGATCGCAAGGCCAAGACCAAACTGGCCTTTGTTTCCTTTGCGAAACGGCTGGAAAATTTCTTCTCCTGTCACTTCCGTTATCTGCTCACCATCATTAAACACTTCAATGACAAATTCGGATCCTTTATAAAAAGCCGATAGCCGGATTGTGTGATGAGCGTACCGCAAAGCATTTTGCACCAGATTATCCAGCAAAATACCCCATTGCTCTTTATCTCCATTCATTTTGTAATGATTACCTGTAATCTCAAAATCAATATCTTCACGTTGATATCTAAAGCGCTCAACAATATCTTCCGCCAAATCGCCAAAGTTAAAATTTTCGGTTGTAACGACATCAAGCTTCACCGCATCAAGCTTTGTGTAATACAACATGTTTTGAACACGCTTTTCCATCCGTTGTGTCTCTCTTAAAATAACATCCATCATATCTTCCGTTGTCTCTTTTGGCATAATTCCATCTTTAACAGATTGCGCGTAACTCTTTATCGTCATAATTGGCGTTTTCAATTCATGTGAAGCGTGCTGAATGAATGTTTTCTGAGCCTGATCATGTCTTAATAGATTCTGCCGCATCTCTTCAAATTGTTTTGAGAGAACGTAGAATTCGTCGTCCCCTTTCCAGTGAAACGGTTCCTGCCAGTTTCGTTTAGCGATCTGTTCGAACCGTTTTCCTAAAATGATGAGTGGTGACCGCAGATAACGCGCAAGCCATATAGCAGGAATAATTGAGAATATTCCGGTGAACAACAAAATGAGTACAAGTCTTAACCAAAGCCGGTTAACCATTTGATCACGATACGTATCCCACATATATGAGATTAAGTACACTTTTTCACCTTTCACATTTGTCTTTGTTGTGATGGCATAAAAGAGTGTCGCGTCTTCATACGTTAATTCGTATCTCCCCTTGTCATTCTTTTGCTCGTATGCTTTTTCAGCCATTTCAACGAGTACTTCCTGTGGTACGGGGTCACCTTGTGAATTTGCATATTTATCGACAATAAGGAAGTGGCCAACATCACGGGCAGCGTTCCTTCTCTCAATAAAATCTGTAGGTGATTCTCCTTCTTGAGGAATCTGGTTCTGTGGATCCCAAACATTCTGCTGCTCATTCTCTATGATCCGGTACGTTTCCTCTGTCAGCGTATCTTTAATAGAAAGCGGATAGATGATGGCTGTTAGTAGACCGATCGTAAATAGCAATAACCCGAAAGAAAGCCAAATGCGCTGGGTTAGATTTAACCGGATCATGACGGTATAATCCTATAACCTGCACCATAGACAGTCTCTAAGTTTAACCTCGGCATCTTTTTGCGTACACGTCTGATCACATCATCTACCGCGCGTTCAGATCCGAAATAATCGTCTCCCCAAACATATTCTAAAATCTCTTCACGCTTACGAGATTTCCCTTTGTTTTCTATTAAATAAAGAAGAACATCAATTTCTTTTCCCGTTAGGTTGATCATTTCACCATCACGCGTAATCTTTCTAGAGATCGGATCAATCGTATACCCCGTTATTTCAATAATTTGCGGCAGGCGGTTTCCCGTTTCATAGATTCTTGTTAATAGTTTTCTTACCCGAATAACTAGCTCTCTAGGCATAAAAGGCTTCGCTAAGTAGTCGTCACTGCCCAGTTCAAGACCCACGATTCTGTCTAAATCTTGGTCTCTTGCAGAAACAAAAATAACAGGTATGTCAGAGTTCTTTTTAATCTCTTTTATGATTTCATAGCCATCCATACCAGGAAGCATAATATCTAAAATCCAAAGGTGCGGTTTGTTTTCCTCAGCGCTTTTAAGGGCGTCTTCCCCATTGTGGAAAACCGAAACATCCCATCCCTCTTTTTCCATATAAGCTTTCAGAACTTGTGCAAGATCTTGCTCATCTTCTACTAAGTAAATGGAATACTCATTAGACATGAGTCATTCCCCTCCTTTGTTTACAATTCAGCGATAACAGATTGGCTTGGCCAATGTATAAGAGGAACAGACGGAACGATTGAAGCTACATGTTTATGGCAGGTAAAGAACAAAATCTGCCTTTCCTGTGCAGCTTTTTGAATCAGCTGCAGTGTGCGTCTTGTTCTCTTTTCATCAAAATTCACTGCAATATCATCCATCAAAATCGGAAAGTCTCTAGGTCCAGCATGGAGGGCAACAGCCATTCGAATCGCCAAATAAACTTGTTCAGCAGTTCCGCGGCTCAGCTCATGCGGGTAAAAACGAGTTCCGTCCTCTTTTATGACCATCAGTTCATTTTTTTCTGTGAACAGGATGGATTGGTATTCACTTTCTGTTATTTTACTAAAATAAACGCTGGAAGTCTCTAAAACCGCTGGCAGCTTTGTCTTTTGATAGTTTTCTTTCACTTTTGAAAGTGCGTGCTGTGCAAGACGTAAGCTCGCCCACTTCTTTACATAGCTGTTCCATTCTTCTTTTAACAGTTCATACCGGTGCAAATGTTCGGAATAACTTCCGTCCTCAAGAAGTTTTGTTAACTCCCAGTCCAATCTTCCCTTTTCTTCCACTTTCTCCGAGTAATCTTTTTGTATGTCTTCTTCCTTTTTCTCCAAATTCTCTATAAGCTGGACCGTATCCTCATAGTGAAGTGTTACACTATTAGCCATTTTCTCTATTTCTTCTGATGAAAAACCAAGCGAGATTAATTGATTAGTAAGTGCAGTTAATTCTTCTTTAAGCTTTGTTAAGCGAGCTTTCTCATGCGCTCTTGTGTAAAAATCAATTTCTTTGGTGACATTTGCTTCTTTCCATAAATTCTTCATTTGGTTCTCAGTGAATGTTAATTTTTTCAGAAGTTCTTCTTTCCGTTCAATGAGCTGTTCACCATTTTTTGAGAGATGCTCTGCTCGCGATCTATTTTTCAACTGATCTTCTAGCGAAGAATAACACGAAACGATCCAGTCTTTCGTGTCGCCGTTATACTCTATTTCCAATACATCAGACAAGGAAGCCGCTTCATGTTCGTATTCTTCTTGCTGTACGTTTAACTCCCGCATCTTTTGAATAGTCGTCTCTTTTTGCTTCAATAATTCCTTTAGCTGAAGAATTCTTTTCATATAACCTGATATCAAAAGTTGATCTACGGTTCCTTTATATCTGTTTTGGAGTGCCCAATGTTCTGCTCTTTCCAAAATGGACGCTTCTTCTACTTCTAAATAATCCAGTTGTTTGGCAAGCTGTACATAGATGTTATTTTCATTAGAAAGCTGAGCAGTTACGTGCATCCACTGCTTCCTGTTCACTTCGTCCTCCATTATTCTGTGAGGTGTATGACTGGGTATTTCTCCACTCGCCTTGTCATTTTTCATGTGGATAAAGGCTAAGATGATGGCAGCAGCGAACACGATAGCGCCACCTAGCATAACGGGTAAAGAACTTGAAGACCAGCCTGACCAAAAAAGCACAATAGCAGCAAAAAGGGGCAGGAGTGCTGAATACAATGGAATGCTTTTTGTCTGATATTTTTTATTTGCGGTCTGGTATTTTGCTACTTCTTCCTCTGATAAGAGCAAATCTTTTTGTTTTGCTTCCTCTTTTTCCAAATGTTCGAGCTTTAATCTTGAATCCTCCAGTTCATCTTCCAATCTGCGCTTTTTGTCTTCTATGTGTCCAGACTGTTTTATAAGATCTTCGAGGTGATGAAGAGAAGATAATGTGAGCGATAAATTCTTTAGTTCTGTTTCAGACCACGTTTCACCGATCGCATCAAACAGCTCTGTTTCTTCCTTTTCAATAAATAGAATCGTACTCTGTGTATCTTGAAGCTGGTTAAAGAGGTGCTCATATCGCGGCAGTTTGTTAAACAGTTGTTTAATCTCTTTTTCATGACGGACTAATTTTTCTTTGATTACAAATGAGTTTTTCTCTTTTTCGGCTTCGATAAGACGGTCCTCTATATATGTAAGTTCACCTTTCAAAAGCGTGCATTCCTTTTGCCAATCCTCATATTTCCCAATTCCGTTTTCAGGAAAACGCAATTCTGTTGAGTCAAAAGAATGCCATTCGGTTTTCAGTTGCTTATATTTTTCCAATACGGGTTTTAGTTCAAACAATCTTTTGACTGAGCGCATTTCTTTTTGCACATCTACCAATTCTTGTTTCGTTTTTTCCAACGCCTTCTCAAGGCTTTCCTTCTGAATTTTAATAGCTAGATAACTTTCATTCTTGCTTTTTAAGCTTTCAAGTGTTTTTCCAACGGACTTTAACTGATCTAATTTTTCATTGATGATCGGTTTTTTTCCAGACTTTTTAAATAAAGCAGATTGTTTCTTCTCAAAAACCTGCTCAACCTCAAGGAGATCACGGTCACCTGAAAGAGCTGTACTTAACAAGAAGTTTCCAAGTTCTTCAGACGAAAGCTTATCCAATTTTTGCAGCCCATCGAGCCCAAAACAAAAAGCACCCGTAAATAAAGACTGCTCCATATTGTCCAGCAACTGAATCAGAAAAGATCCGTCATTCTTCTGTCCTGTTTCATTATAGATCGAGACATCACCAGATACCGAAGAATCTGCTATTCTCTCAATCGTCCACACCCCATGGTTTTGATGCTCAATCGTCATCTTCCCTCCCATTCTGTTTCCGTTCTTCGGCTCATAGCGGCGTTGTGACTGATTTTTTGAAGGAAAGCCAAATAACATGCACTTTATAAAGTCCATTAATGTTGTTTTCCCGACTTCATTTTCACCATAAAGCATTTGTAAGCCGTTATTTTCGAACGATATCTTACAATCCCTCAATCCTCCAAAATGATAGATATGAAGTGACAAGATTTTCATTTTCTCACCTACCTGTTTTTATGCAGCTCAGATATTAGTAAATGTTCTGCTTGTTTCTGAATCTCTTCCCAATCTTGATCCTCAAGCTCTAAAAATTTTCTAGCTGTTTTATGTGTGGTCAACTCTGCAATCGCCTTTTGAAGTTCTAAGTCATCCTCTATAACAGATCGTATATCTTTGAAGAATTCAGACTGTTTAAGCGATCGTTCATCCTGTAAAGATGGCTTCGTTTCATTCTTAATGGAAACCACATGTACGAACGATGTGGTGTAATCATCTTCAAGCAAGATTTCTTGTAGGTCCTCCAAAAACATGCCATCTAATAGATTTTCATAAAGCGGCGTTTGTCCAGACAGTGTAAGAACAAGAAATACACCTTTATACGTTTGTTGATAGGTATTTACTTTTCTTTCACAAAGCGTGATCACTTCTTGAAGACTATCCGCTTCCGTTAGATCAATCATTGCTTCATGCCATTCAATTTCAGATGTAGCCTGAAACACGCTCTCCACTTCCGTACCGTTCAGCGTAACGATATATCCGCCTTTTTCACCTGTTTCTCCACTATGTCTTCCTTGTATGTTTCCTGAATACCGAATTGGCGGTTCTATACTCAGATCTACTTTTTTATGAATGTGGCCAAGCGCCCAATAGTCGTATCCCTTTTTTAATAGCTCAGAAACCAAAAAAGGAGCATACCTGCTGTGGCCGCTATATCCATCTGCCTGGCCATGCAAAATACCAATATGGTACAGATCGTCCTTCTTTTCAGGGTAACTTAACGTACGGTTATCGGTTACAGCCGCTGTTTCATAACTAAAGCCGTGAAGACAGACCATTTTTCTTCCTTCTTTTTCAAAGTGAAATGTCTGAATGCTGTTCCCTTCAAAAAAGTGCACATTACTTGGCCAATCCAGATTGACCCATTGCCCGTCCAATGGATCATGGTTTCCGTGGCTGATATAAACGTGTATGTTATGACTTTCAAGTTTTACAAAACAATTCTTTAGAAAGGACTGCGCTTTTAAACTGCGGTTTCCGCTGTCGTAAAGGTCACCTGCGATAACAACAAAATCTACTTTTTCTGAAATCGCTAGATCAATCAGTCTTTTAAAGGATAAAAACGTACTCTCAGAAAGACGCTTAAAAAGTCCTTCTGGCAGTGAGGAAAGTCCTTTGAACGGACTATCTAGATGAAGGTCTGCACAATGTAAGAATTTTATCATTTCACTCATCCTCTTTTTCTACCATTCTTCCCTTCATTTTATCATATATACGAAAGCACGTTCGCTTACATTCTTTTTTTGGTTATGCATTATGGCTTTTGAAAGTGGGTGATTTCCGCTCCAGGTGGCTCGCTTTCCGCGGGGCAGGCGGTGAGCCACATTCGAACGTTTCACTCTAAGTGTCTCACCCGCCAGCCTGTCCCGCAGGAGTCTCCCCACCTTCCACTCCAATCAACATGCAAAAGAAGAAATTAAAAGCCAAAAGCAACAAACCTTAAAAAAATCACAAATAAAAAAAGAGAGCAACTACACTCTCTTTTAAGGTCCATTTTATACCCCTGTTGTATTTTTCTTTTCTTCTTTTGATAGCAACAGAGCCTGTTTGATTAGTTTTAATGATGGGGCGTTGCCGTACATTAAAACGCCTCCGCGGTAAACCCTTGCTCCGATCACTGCGAATAAAACGATTGCTGCGACAAGCCCTCCAATACCTAAAGCTACTTCCCAAACTGGCAATGACAGCATACCTACCCGGAGCAGCATGAGCATCGGCGTGAATAATGGGAAGTAAGAAGCTCCAGCTACGAATGCAGATTCTGGATTTTCTCGTCCGTACATCGCGATCATGAATGCTGCGACAATTGCAAAAACGATAGGAGTCATAATGTTGTTCACTTCTTCTACTCTGCTAATCAACGAACCAAGCATCGCAAATAGAGTAGCATACAGGAAAAATCCTAGTACGAAGAAGATTAGAGCATAGACAATTAATGGCGTTGGGATCTCGTTCAGTTTAAGTTCTTGTATAATGCTTTCACTTCCACTAAGATTTTCATTTAATTTTACCGCTGCGAATCCACCGATGACGAACAATACGAGTTGCGTAAGGGCGATCAGCACGATACCAAATATCTTTCCAAACATCTGTTTAACAGGTGAAACCGACGAGATTAAGATTTCCATCACACGCGACGATTTTTCGGTTGCCACTTCAACTGCTATCATACTACCGTACATCATGACAGAAACATACATAAAAAATAAAACAAAATAAACGAGAATGTAGACTTGAGCAGCTTCTTCTTCACTCTTTGCCGTATCTGACAGAGATTGTTTTTCAAACGATACTGGAAGATAGATAGCTGCCAGCTGTTCTTGATTCAAACCAATGGATTCTGCTGCCGACTTATTTTTAATCTGTTGAAGTGCTATCTCAATATCTGTGATCAAGTCCTGGCTTGTAACATCCTCTGCTCTATAGCTTCCAGTAATCATTCCTGAAGCATCTTTATCAAGGATTAAAAGACCGTCCAAGTCTCCATTTAACACAGATTTTTCTGCGTCTTTTTCAGATTTATCAACTGCTTCTGCTTTCAAGTCAGCTCCAGCAGCCTTAAGCTGTTCTTGAAGTGCAGGGAGGGTATTTCCCGTGTTGTCAATAACACCAATTTTAGACTCTTCATCCCCGCCAAACATTTTTGTAATCTCACCCATATTTGAAACAACAAATAATAAAGCGATTGTAACAAGTGTTGAGATCAGGAATGGTTTCGATCTTATCTTAGAACGATATGTATGCATCAATACCGTAAAAAATTTATTCATGAACGACACCTACTTTCTCGATGAAGATATCATTTAAGGATGGTTCTTCGAGTTCAAACTTTCGTACAAATCCCTTTGACTGTATCGCTTGAAACAAGTCATGAGCCACTTCTTCCCGTTCTACTTGAAGTGTTATACCATCTGCTGTTAACCGATGTTTCACAACGCCATTCGTCTCTTTTAAGTAAGTTAGATCAAAATCAGCTTTCACCGAAACGTTCTTCTTCCCGAACGATCGCTTAATGTCTTTTAGATTACCTTGAACGACTGATTTCCCTCTATGCATGATGCAAAGGTGCTGACACAGTTCTTCAACATGCTCCATTCTGTGTGAGGAGAACACGATCGTTGTTCCATCTTTTTTAAGTTCATGTACAGCATTCTTTAAAAGTTCAACGTTCACCGGGTCAAGACCGCTAAACGGTTCATCTAAAATTAAAAGTTCTGGTGAATGAAGAACAGCAGCAATAAACTGTATTTTTTGCTGATTCCCTTTAGACAGCGATTCTACCTTCTTATTTAAATATTCTTCTGCTCCAAAACGCTTAAGCCACTTATGAGTTTGTTCTTGTATTTCTGATCGAGTCATGCCGCGCAGCTGTCCGAGATAGATCAACTGCTCTCGAACTGTCAGTTTAGGATATAATCCTCTTTCTTCAGGTAAATAACCAACCAGGTCACTCGTCTCATACGAAATCTCTTTTCCGTTCCAAGTAATCTTTCCTTCTGAAGGTGTTAAAAGCCCTAGAATCATCCTGAATGTTGTTGTCTTTCCAGCACCGTTTGCACCTAATAGACCAAAGATTTCCCCCTTAGGAATTTCCAATGTTATTCCTTCTACGGCTGTAAAACTTCCAAACTGTTTTCTTACATCTTTAATGGTTAACATGAATTTCCCTCCCGTTGTAAAATATACCATATAATTCCTTATACGAGATGATAAAGAACTAAGTTTCGCTCAAATTCTAAAGTTAGCGGCAGGAAAAAATCGTCGAATGTTGAAATGAAACTTAGATACGAAAGGAGTTAGATCACCATGAATACATACGCCTTAACAGCTTATGAAAGTAACGGGGAAAAAATATTGGATGAAAACATAACGGCATCCAACGACTCTGAAGCGAAACAACGGGGAGAAGCCCGTTTGGCTGAACTAAACATGCAAGAAAAAACGCATCGTCTGACTTCACCAAAGGGACAATTGCTTCTTTTCCATCGCTAGTGAAACTCATGGAAACGAGGGGAAAAACAATGAGTGAAGTGATTCTGCGCGAAGCACGATACGATGACAGTTATGAACTATCTTATCTTATGGGCGAGCTGGGTTATCCGACAAAGCCAGAAGAGATGACAGAGCGTTTGGAAACTCTGCTCCCAAATGCAGCGTATGCTTGTTTTGTGGCATGTGTAAACGATCAAGTTATCGGGATGATCGGACTAACAAAAGGAATTTATTTCGAAAAGAACGGCTGTTACGCCCGGATTACTGCACTTGTTGTCAGTGAAGAGTTCAGAGGAAATGGAATTGGTAAAGAGCTCGTTCGTTACGGAGAAGAATGGGCAAAAGAACAAGGCTGTACAGCGATACTACTAAATAGCGGCAAGCAGCGGACAGACACGCATGAGTTTTATCGCAGCCTTGATTATGATGACACCGGATTAAGGTTTATTAAGGTAATGCTTTAAGAATTCGCTGCTATCAATGTTAAAATTGTTCATTCAGAAGCAAGAAGGTCGAGGAAGTGAAGTTTTTGAGGAGCGGAGTGTAGTCCTCCTACATGAGTACCGAGAATACAAATCTGACCAAGAGATTTGCCGCTTATCAATGAACAAAGAAAAAACCGGATGCTGGATCTAGCACCCGGTTTTTCCTATTTGTCCGTTCAGTTTTTTGACCCCGTCATTCTATGTTGTCTATTTAAGGTTAACCCACACGCTCTTTACTTCTGTATAGTTATTTAATGCATAAGATCCCATTTCACGGCCGATACCAGATTGCTTGTATCCGCCAAATGGTGAAGCCGCATCAAAAGCATTATAGCAGTTTACCCAAACTGTACCCGCACGTAATTTGTTAGATACATAGTGAGCTGTTTTTAAGTTCTCCGTCCATAGTCCTGCAGCAAGACCATATTCAGAGTCGTTCGCACGAGAGATTACATCATCTAAGTCTTCAAACGGCATTGCTGCCACAACCGGTCCGAAGATCTCTTCTTTTGCGATTGTCATCTTATCATCAACATCCGCAAAGATTGTCGGCTCAACAAAATATCCTCTATCAAAAGGAGCAGTACCACCAGTCAGAAGCTCAGCACCCTCATCTTGTCCTTTTTGGATATAACCGAGAACGCGGTTATGCTGTTCTTGAGATACTAATGGCCCCATTGTTGTATCAGGATCTAATCCAGGACCTTGCTTGATTTTTTTCGCATGAGACACAAGATCTGCTACGACATTATCAAACGATTTCTTTTGGATATACAGACGTGATCCCGCACAGCAAACTTGTCCTTGGTTGAACATGATTCCGCTTAACGCCCCTGGAATCGCACGGCTCATATCAGCATCAGGCAAGATGATGTTCGGAGATTTTCCGCCAAGCTCAAGTGTTACACGCTTCAATGAGTTAGACGCATTGCGCATGATCAACTTTCCAACTTCTGTTGATCCGGTAAATGCAATCTTGTCCACATTTGGATGGTCAACTAATGCCGCACCTGTTTCACCAGCACCTGTTACAACGTTTAACACACCCTCAGGGAATCCTGCTTCTTGTGCTAATTTTGCCAAGTAAAGTGCAGAAAGAGGTGTTTGCTCAGCCGGCTTCAATACAACTGTACATCCTGTTGCAAGTGCCGCACCCAGCTTCCAAGCTGCCATTAATAGCGGGAAGTTCCAAGGAATGATCTGTCCTACTACGCCAAGCGCTTCATGACGTGTGTAGTTAAAAAAGCTTCCTGCTACAGGAATCGTCTGCCCTACGATTTTTGTTGCCCAGCCTGCATAATAGCGGAAGTGCTCGATCGCAAGCGGAACATCCGCATTCATTGTTTCACGGATCGGCTTTCCGTTATCCAATGTGTCAAGCTGTGCCAATTCTTCTTTATTCTCTTCCATTAATTCTGCTAGTTTGTAAATTAAGTAACTGCGCTTTGAAGCAGGCATCTTTGACCAATATCCTGTTTCAAATGCTGCTCTTGCAGCCTTCACCGCTTTGTCAATATCTTCAGTACCACCTTCAGATACGACTGCTAGTACTTCTCCTGTTGAAGGGTTTAACGTTTCAAATGTTTTACCACTAGCTGAGCTGACCCATTCTCCATTGATAAAATGTTTTTTCGTTCCGTTTAGGAACTCGGCCACCTTTGGTTTTAATTGAAGGTCTACTGTTTTTTCCATTTGAATCCTCCCTTTGCATTGTGGTTCTTACATAAATATTATTCGGCATGATTCATGAAAACCCTTTCATTTTCTACATTTGTAACAAAACTGAAACGTTTTTTACGAAATTCGACGGTGGATGTCGAAGGGAGGCGGAGGTTATGTAGGCGAGCATAAGATTCGTGAACGAGCATAAATCTCTGTGAACGAGCATAAATCTTCACGAACGAGCATAAATCTCCGCGAACGAGCATAAACTCCCGTGAACGAGCATAAACTCCCGTGAACGAGCATAAATCTCCGCGAACGAGCATAAATCCTGCTCTCCCCGCCTTCTCACACAACAAAAAGACTCCTCTCAGACAAAAATGTCCAAAAAGAGTCCCTTATCATTACTAACTTCTCTATTTTTTCAATGTTTGGAAGCGCATCTGCTTTCGGAACACTTCTTTTACCATGTACGGAACACCTAACTGATCGTTCGTACGTGTGATCCACTTCGCTTTTCTCTTTACTTCGTCAGGTGCATTTGCCATCGCCACACCAAGACCTGCGAACTCGATCATGTCCATGTCGTTATACGAATCCCCGATCGCCACCATCTCGTTTGGTGCGATACCAAGTTTCTCACCAAGAAACCTTAAAGCATTCCCTTTTGTTACTTTTTTAGCCGTGATCTCTAACTGGCACTTCGTTGAAGATGAATACTCAAAGTCTGGCATTTGCTCTTTCAAATACTTAATTGCAGATTCGCATTCTTTTTCATCAAAGAACTGCACATCCATTTTTGGCGGTGCCACTTCTTGCGCCAAAATATAATCTCCGAGGTTTTCTGTAAACGAAACCGGGTAAAACAAAGGATCACCTGTGCTTAACGTTAACTTTGCTACAAGCTGGCTTTTTTGTTTCAGCTGATTCCCTATAGAAAAACGTTCATGAACTACTCGCATGTGGCATTCATAATTCTCGAGGATCTCTACAATCTTGTAAGTATCTTCGACCGACAACCTGTTTTCTTGCAGAGGATCATCAAGGGACGCTGATATGAATCCTCCGTTGTGGCTGATCAGATAGCTGTCGATCTTTAACGCTTTTGCGATCTTTTGTGTAGATGGAAAGCTCCTGCCCGAAGCGAGTGTGACATATACCCCTTTTTCCTGCACATAATCAATGGCTTCTTTCGTTTCTCTATCGATACGGAAATTGCTTCGCAGTAGGGTTCCGTCGATGTCAATCGCTAGTAAACGGTATACCATGTTGCTCCCCCCATTTCGCGAAAATAAAGTATAAGAACTCGAGTTAAGTCTATGACCTTGAAACATGCTTTAGAACGCTGACAAGCCTAGGAATTCTTAACACATAATAAAAAACCCCTGTTTCGTAAAGAAACAGGGGTTTATCAAAAGCTGATTATTGTTTTTGTCCAGCTTCATCAACCATTGGTCCGTAAAGTTCTTCCAAAGGCTTTGTGATTACTTTGTTTAAATCATTAATGATCATGCTCATGCGTTGTTCTGCAGCCATAAGCTTTGAGATCGTTTCGTTCTGCTGAACATCAGCAAACAGTTTTTGAGCTTCTTCAATTTCTTCAGGAGTCACTTCTTGGCCGCTCATTTGTTTTTGTTGCAGATTTACTTGAATATCACGGAACTTGCCAAAAAGTTCTTTTGTTTCCGGATTGTTATTTACTTCATCATAGCTTTGTTTTAAAGCTGTAAAGTCCTCACTATTGCGCAGTGCTTTTTCTAAGTCGTATGCAACATCGTATACGTTTGCCATTGGTAAAAAACCTCCTATTGATTAACTACGGTACCCACTATAACAGACTCTACAAAAATAGTACAAGGATACCTTGTAATAATCCGATCACTCCACCTAAAAGAGCTCCTAGCCAAGTGATCATCTTCAGTTCACTTTTCGCGATTGCAATAATGATCTCTTCTAAACGCTCTAGTGAAAATGCTTCTACTTGTTCTTCCACGATCTTTGCCAAGTGCATTTTTTCAAGAAGAACTTCTAATTTTGCTACAAACAGATCAAGACCAGCCGCTACTGCTTTTGGCGTAAGATCGTCTACAATCCATCCTTCTACAGTTCCTGCTAGCGAATGAACGGGTGTATTTAAATACTCTTCGATTGGCAGTCTTGCTGTAATCTCTTTTGCAAGACCTGCTGTAATTTCAGGCAAATCTAGCAACCCTAAAGCCTCGTCCATTTTTTTATCCATGAAATTTCGGTATTCTTGCTGAAGAAGCTGCAGCATTGTTTCGCGTGTGTTTTCATGCTTCATAAACTTAATCAGTTCAGGCTGTACTTTTTCAGCGATACTCACATTTCCAAAGAACATAGACACCATGTTCACGAGCATCCCTTTATCCATTAAAAACGCATCGATTCCGTTAGCCAGTGATTTTCTGCCTTCGTCACTTTCTAAGTACAGGATGCCTTTATTTAAAAGCCAGTCCACTACTTCAGGAAGCTTATCTTCACCCGCAGCAACAAACTTTTCCGGCAGTATGTCTTTCATTTCCTTGCCGTTTGACTCTTCAAGCATGAGTTTCATTCGGTTGGCTAGCCATGCTTCAGTTGTCGTTTGAATACGACTTTGAATATCAGCCACACCAAAATCTTTTTGCAATAATTCGCTGATCGTCATGTCGCTTTTTAAAAAGCGTTTCACTTCACCTTGAACAAGTTCCGTCATTTCTGTACGAAATCCTGAATCGTTAATTTTCGCCTGCACTCCCTCAGCCGTCAGCAGATGATTCGTTACCGTTTCACCTAGCTGAACCGCGAGCTGCTTTCTTCGTTTTGGAATTAACCCAGGTGTGAATGGTATTCTGAATTTCCCAATATATAAGGTGTTAAATGGGCGGAATAACATTTTGATGGCTATCAGATTGGTTAATCCCCCAATTAATGCACCGACCACAACCATGATGATTATTGTAATCCACATATCCATAATGATTCTCTCCAATAACTGCGTATTCTATTTACCTAGTATACGTCATTTCAAAAGTCTCAAGCAATTTGGACACCAATCGGATATCTATTTCTCTACACCAACGGGAAGCAAGTCAACGTAATAAAATCGGTCTTTGTTCGTCAACATATCTTTTGCCAACCGATTCTCGCCTAACTGATACGCAACTGGAATAGAAAAGTTAGGTCCATCAAATACAAAGGTATGGAATTCTCCGTTCTCTCCGCAAATGTCATGCTCTGCGGGAAACTCTTCAATAAATTGTTTGTCTAAAACTCTTCCTGTAAAAGAAGCATCTATTTTATCTGTGTCAGAACAGCAAACAACCGTTTTAAACCCCTTCTCTAAGAACTCCGCTATAATAGCGTCTGATTGTTCTCCCCAAAGAGGAAAGATAGGAGTCAGCCCCGTCCCCTTTAGCATTTTTTCTCGATACACTTTTACATCTTCTAAAAAGATATCCCCAAACATCATATGGTGAACACCGTCAGCAAGTATTCCATTGACCGCTTTCTGCATCCTTTCTTGATACACCTCATTAGAGCAATTCCGTGGAATCCACACGATTCGAAGGGGGATACCTAGAGATTCAGCTTGCTGCTTTAATAGTTCATATCGAACACCATGCATGGTTGTTCGGTCATAGTCTTCCGTTAAAGTTGTCACCAAGGAATCGATCTCCCATTCCCCTGATGTTTGCAGCCTATGCAGAGCTAGAATAGAATCTTTTCCACCACTAAAAGAAACAACAATTCTTTTTCTCATCCTTTTCCTCCACCTTCTTCATTATTCAGGAGGCAGTATAAACTCATAGCCTTCTCTTTTAAGTTCATCTATTAAATCATCCAAGATCATAACCGTTTGCTTTAGCTCATGAAGCAAAATAATCGACCCATGATCTGCATAATTCACGACATTATGTACAATTTGATTTTGGTTGTGCTTAAGCTCCCAATCCAGTCCTGCGACCTCCCATAAGAAAGGAACCACATCTAATTTCTTTAAAACTTGCAATGTATCTTCGTTAAACTGACCGTATGGCGGACGAAAGTATTTTACCTTTTGTCCTGTCAGGCTCTCAATATGTTTTATATTGTTATGAATATCATGTTCCTGTTCATAACAGCTCAGTCTCGTAAGGTCACGATGACGCAATGAATGGCCGCCGATCATATGCCCTTCTTTCAACACCCTTTTCCAGGGTCTTTTTTTATAGAGAAGCCTTGATTGCCAAAAGAACATCGCTTTCACATCATGTTTCTTTAAAATATCCAGCAAGGGAATGAGTACCGAAGACGGGCCATCATCGAATGTGAGTATAAGAGACTTTGATTGCGGCCTATCCCAATTTTGTTGATTCGTCCAGATTTCTTTGTTATTCCAGTCGTACACGACCGTAGAAGTCGTTACTCATGGACAATTTTTCATGATGGCTCCTCCCTTTACATTCTGTTTGTTTAGTAAACCACTTAACATTGTTATAATAATAGCAAGCTTTTTCTTGAAAGGATATGAAAAAGGATGCTCGATAAGTTAAAGAAACATTACGGAAATTCGATAACAACGGATACCTCACAACAGTCAGGGTACCTCTGGTTCATTACAGATGAAGGAACGCGTTTTGGCATATCTCAATCTTCCCTTTCTGATTCAGAGAGCCGATTGCTTCGGTCCATGTTTAACACCTATGAAAATGATACAAATACACCTGCTTATTCTACTGCACAGTTAAAATGGGAATCCATCCTTAAGGGAGACGCATTACTAGATGAAGAAACCTTCTACCGTTTTGTGCACTTTTTTAGCAAGCAGCCGATCACCGATTTTATCTCTTTTTCAGAAGCGGTTAACGGACTCTTTCCTGAAGATGCCGTCCTCCTGTTAAATAAAGACCACAAAGGCGGAGTAATTATTGAAACGTCGAAGCAAGAGTTTATCGACACGCCTTATGAAGCGCTTAAAGACATGCTGTCAACTGACTTTTATATTGATGTTTCCGTCTATATCGGATCCTATCAGTATCAATTATCTCATGCCCAAAAAACTTACGAGCGTGAACAGCAGCAATTTATTGAAGTCAAAAATCAGTTACACCCCAAACCTGTGTATACGATAGCGGATGTGGTTCCTCATTTACTTCTTCAGTCTGCAAACCCGTTGGCAGAGAAAACCTTACAGGCGCTATTAACAGAATGGGATAACGAAGACCAAGAAACATTAAAAAGCATCAAAGTGTTTGCAGAATGCAACATGAACGCTTCACTAGCTGCGAAAAAGCTATACATTCATCGAAATAGTCTCCAATACCGAGTAGATAAGTTTTATGAGAAGACTGGTTTAGACGTCAAACAGTTTAAAAATGCACTAACTGTCTACATGGCCATTTTGTCTTACGAACAAAATAGAAATTTATAACTTTTATAAAGATTGCTGCTTCAGTTGCATTTTGTTTCAATTCCTTCTATGAAAAGTTGATTGGAGCGTAAGGTGCGAGACTCCTGTGGGACAGGCTGGCAGTCCGAAAAGTGGAAGTGGCTCGTTCAGCCCCGACAAGCAAAAGGTGAATGGGCAAGCAAGGCGTACTTGCCTTGTGGACCATTTAGCTTTTGACCTCGAGGGGTAGCCACTGCAACTAGACAGGTGAGACACTTAAAAGTGAAATGATCGAATGTGGCTCACCGCCTGCCCCGCGGAAAGCGAGCACCCTGGAGCGGAAATCAATACTTCCAAACCCTCTTTGTGCACATTGCATAAAGAGGTGTTTTCATTTTAGGCATGTCGTCCATTTACGACTATGGTTCTTAAGGCGTAAACTTAAAACATTAAGAAAACGTTTACATCGGAAGGGGATTTTACAATGGCAGGAATTAAATTAAATAACATCGTAAAACGTTATGATAACAAAGTAACAGCTGTACATGATTTTAACCTTGATATCTCGGACAAAGAATTCATCGTATTCGTAGGTCCATCAGGTTGCGGTAAATCTACGACTCTTCGTATGATCGCTGGTCTTGAAGAAATTTCGGAAGGCGAACTTGTAATCGACGACCGCGTTGTAAACGATGTTGCTCCAAAAGATCGCGATATCGCGATGGTATTCCAAAACTATGCGCTTTACCCTCATATGAACGTTTATGACAACATGGCGTTCGGACTAAAGCTGCGTAAATTCAGCAAAGAAGAAATTGATAAGCGCGTGAAAGAAGCAGCTCGTATTCTTGGCCTTGAGCAATACTTAGACCGTAAACCAAAAGCTCTTTCAGGTGGTCAGCGTCAGCGTGTTGCACTAGGACGTGCGATCGTTCGTGATGCAAAAGTATTCTTGATGGATGAGCCGTTATCTAACCTTGATGCAAAACTTCGTGTTCAAATGCGTGCAGAGATCACAAAGCTTCACCAACGTCTTCAAACGACTACAATCTATGTAACGCATGACCAAACTGAAGCGATGACAATGGCAACGCGTATCGTTGTTATGAAAGACGGACACATCCAACAAGTTGGATCTCCAAAAGAAGTATATGATACGCCAGAAAACATTTTCGTTGGTGGATTTATCGGAAGCCCAGCAATGAACTTCTTAAACGGAACGCTTGAAGACGGTTTCTTTAAAGTGGGAGACACAAGAATTGCAATTCCTGGCGGAAAGATGAAAGTACTACAAGAAAAAGGCTATAACAACAAGGAAGTTGTTCTTGGGATCCGTCCTGAAGACATCCATGATGAGCCTGTATTCTTAGAGTCTTCTTCAAATACGAAAATTGAAGCGAAGATTGACGTTGCTGAATTGATGGGTGCTGAAACGTTCCTATACTCCACTGTTAGCGGACAAGACTTCATCGCACGTGTTGATTCTCGTACTGATATTCAGAACGGACAAAGTATTTCTCTTGCTTTTGACATGAACAAAGCACATTTCTTCGACAAAGAAACTGAAATCCGTATTCGTTAAACCATATTGCTTTGAAAGCTCTGCTTGATTATCAAGCAGAGCTTTTTTCGTTGACGATTATGATGAAATGACATTTTCATGTGATGACTCGTGATTTTTATATGATGATAGACAAAAATTATGTGATGACAGGCTAAAATTATGTGAAACCCCATCATTTTTATGTGATTAGATAATCAATCTAAAATTCCCCTGTTATTTTTTTCTTTATCGGGGAAAATGTTAAATGATTGACGAAACCGCAGTTGGTTTATACAATTAATTCTATAAAATTTGTCGGGATTATCTCGATAAGGAGGACTTCATTTGAAAAACACATTTAAATTCCTTTCGGCGCTTGCCCTATCAGCTGTTCTGCTATCGGCTTGCGGAACCTCTGATCAATCTAAAGATACAGGTTCAGATGCAGAGAAAAAGGAACTAACAATCGGTACGGAGGCTACATATCCCCCATTCTCATACCGTGATAAAAAAACAAACGAAATTACGGGTTATGACGTAGAAGTTGCAAAAGAAGTAGCAAAACGTCTCGATATGAAGCCTAAGTTTGTAGCTACAGAATGGAAGAACATGTTTACTTCCCTGGATTCAAAACGCTTTGACCTTGTAGCAAACCAAGTAACCATTACAGACGAAAGAAAGCAAAAGTACGATTTCTCAACACCTTACACCGTTTCTGGCGGACAAGTAATCGTTAATAAAGACAACAAAGATATAAAAGGGATTGAAGACCTTAAAGGAAAAGTTGTGGGTACAACACAAGGAAGCAACTATGCAGCAGAAGCAGAAAAAGCTGGTGCAAAAACAAAGTTCTATAAAGGGATTGCACAAGTTTTAACAGATCTTGATGTAAACCGTGTTGATGCAGCTATGAACGATAAACTCTTCATCCTCACAGAATTAAAGAACACAGACTACAACGTAAAAGCGGTTGGTGAACCTTTCAACGAAAACGAAATGGCATTCGCATTCCGAAAAGATGATAAGCAGCTAATAGAAGATGTGGACAAAGCCCTTGAAGAAATGAAAAAAGACGGCACGTTGAAAAAACTCTCTGAAAAATATTTTGGAGAAGATGTAAGTGAATAACTTATCAGAAATTCTGATCAACTCCCTCCCCTATCTTTTGGAGGGAGCTGTTTTTACTGTTGTTATCAGTCTAGTTTCTATACTAGGAGCGCTTATTTTTGGATTGGTTATTGCTTTATGCAGGATGTCATCCAATCGATTTTTATCAGGGTTTGCAAAGGGGTATATTTCTTTTTTTAGGGGAACGCCATTATTAATCCAATTATTGATCCTTTATAACGGATTTACTTTTATTTATGTACCAGAAGGATGGCAAGCAGCACTTGCTGGACTCATTCTTCATTTTAGCGCTTATATTGCAGAATCTTATCGAGGAGCGATTCAATCTATTGAAAAAGGACAATGGGAAGCAGCCTTTTCGTTAGGAATGAACAGATATCTTACGTATAAAGAAGTCATTCTTCCTCAAGCTTGGAGAATATCCATTCCATCTGTTTGGAACTCATTGATTGATATCGTAAAGGCATCGTCCTTAGCTTCTGTTATTACCGTACCAGAACTAACGTTGATGGCAGATCAGATAAGTGCCTCTCAGTTAATCGTACTTCCTGTGTTAGTAGAGGCTGCAGTGATCTATTGGATTTTAACTTCTTTACTTGACTGGCTTAGAGTAGTCATTGAAAAACGAATCAGCGTAAGCCAATAAACCTTCATGTCCTTCTATAAGGAAATGAAGGTTTTTATTCCCATTCACCAATGAAAAAAAGCACTTCTTGATGACACGAATCACAATAAAAGACATGAGGACACTGGCTGTCTTTGAAATCTGTCGGATATCCATCTTCCAGCTTAAGTTCATCTGTCTCCATATCGGGACTATAATCATCAAAAAAATCACTTACTTTTCCTTGATCTTGAACAGCTCGCCCGCATTCAGGACATCTAACGTTTATGGTTTGAAAGTTGTTGCATATCGGACACATCGCCATTACTATCACTCCTTAAATCTTGAAAAAGGAGTGGATTGCTCCACCCCCTTTTCATCTAATGCTTTGCTTTCTTTAGCGATTTCCGCCGCTTAATTGCTGCTGACCCATCGCTACCAAACGTTTTGTCATTTCCCCGCCAACCGAGCCATTTGCACGTGCAGTTGTATCTGGGCCAAGTGTAACACCGAACTCAGATGCGATCTCATATTTCATTTGATCGATTGCCTGCTGCGCTCCTGGGACTACCAATTTGTTTCTTCTTGCCATGTGTTTCACCCCCTTATACCTATTTTGTTTCCCAAAGTTTTTCATATGCGCGTTGGATACTGGCAATTTATAGTGCTGTTCCCACTCAAATTTTAAAAATAATTGGACCAATCGTTTATACTGATTTATAGTAAAGAAAATAAAACGGATGATATAGAAAAAGTTGGTGATATGATGTCAAACGAATACGCTGTAGAAATGTTTAGAAAAACCATCCCTTTGTTTCAAGCACTGGGTGATCCTGTCAGACAAGATCTTGTCCTGTTATTAGCTGAAACAGATAAATTGAATGTCACAGATATAGCGAGTCAGTCCCCTATGTCACGGCCAACCGTTTCGCACCACCTTAAAATATTGCGTGAAGCGGGACTTGTTGGAACGGAAAAAAAGGGGAAAGAGATCTTTTATTTTTTAACGCTTGACCAAACCGTTGTGCAGCTAAAACAGTTGATCAATATTATTGAAGATGAATGTATTTTATAAAAATGGCTAGTGCAGGTGTACAAACTGTCGTGCCAGTTACCAATTCCACTCTGCATAAACATGATTTTGAATAATCACGGAATAAATGTCCCTTATCATGGAAAAAGTGACTCTAATCACGGAAAAATAGAACCTTTTCACGGAAAAAGTGACTCTAATCAAGGAATAACTCATGTTCATTACGAAGTATCTGTGTCAGATGGACAAATAAAAGCGATTCAGCATAAGCTGAACCGCTTTTATTTCTTTCTAAGCTGCTTTATACCTGAACGCATGAGGGCAGCTAACTGTTTTTTATTTGAAAAGTAAGCTTTAATTAGCGTTCTTACTTTTCCGTATTTATTGTCATAGGGATACCAATTGATTTCTCGCTGTTTAAGTCCAGCGTCCTTCATTACAGACATCTGACGGGTGAAGATATAAATTCCTTCATCTCCATGATATCTGCCTGTTCCACTGTTTTTCACCCCGCCGAACGGCAAGTGTGGATTTGCAACAGATACCAATACATCATTGATAACAGCACTGCCGGTAACCAATTTTGATGTTACGCGATTCGCTTTTGCTGCATCTTTCGTCCAAACACTCGCATTTAAACCAAACTCTGTGGAGTTCGCTTTTTCAATGACCTCTTCTTCTTTTAGGAAAGTAATCACTGGCATAACCGGGCCAAAGGTTTCTTCCGTCACAACCTTCATATCTTCAGTTATGTTCGTCAAGATCATCGGCTCAATGTACATACCATCTCCCCAGTAATCTGGGTGTTGTCCGGTCAGCAATAATGCCCCTTTTTCAAGAGCGTCTAATACATGATCTCTAATGATGTCTTTTTGATGCGGAAAAGTTAAAGAACCAATGTCTTCACCCATTTTAAGATTTTTGGTTTCTTCAACAAGCCGATCAATAAATTCACCTGCTATGCCTTGCTGCACATAGACTCGTTCGATGGACATGCACACTTGCCCAGCGTTCGTAAAGGCTCCCCAAACTGCACCGTTTACTGCTCGTTTTAATGCGGCATCTTCAAATACAATCATTGGGTCCTTCCCGCCTAGTTCAAGCGTATACGGAATGAATCGCTTGCTTGCTTCAACTCCGATTTTACGCCCTGTTTCAACAGATCCTGTAAAGAAGATGCTGTCAGGATTACCTGAAACAAGTGCCTGTCCAAGCTCTTTTCCTCCATGTGCTACCTGTAGAATATTCTTAGGAAGATTGACTTCTCTCGCAATTTTTTCAATTAAAAGTCCGATTGTCGGCGTTACTTCAGACGGTTTTAAAATGACGGAGTTACCCGCGATTAAAGCAGAAATAACTGGTGTCATTGAAAGCTGAAACGGGTAGTTCCATGGCGAGATGACCAACACCGTCCCTAAAGGAAAATAATCTACATAAGAGGACTTTCCAACAAATAAAAGAGGCGTTGATACTCTTTTCCGCTTTAATATTTTTGGTGCGCGCTTTTCATAATGCTGGATGATATCAATAACAGGCATTAGATCAGCGGTTAGAGCTTCCGTCTTAACCTTCCCTGTTGCTGCACATATTTCATCTACGATCTCATCCATATTCTCTAATAGATGATGCTTCATTTTTTTTATAAAAGACAATCGAGTTTCCAATGAGCGAGTGGACCAAAATTGAAACGCAGCGGACGATTTTTCGTACATATCCGGAACCTGCATTTCTTCTGTTACCAGCCATTGATCAATCGTTTCACCCGTTGCTGGATGCTTAGCCACTAGAACATTTTTCACGTGCGCACCTCCTTTGTCTAAATATTCTTATTTCTTCCATCATACCTTTTTTGTGCAAATGTTGTTTATTTATTTTTCCTGATGTGTTATCATGTTGATATTCTTAAACATATAAACATAAAAACAGAAAGGGATGTATTCCTTATGATAAATAATCAATCAGCTTTAAAAACAGCCTTAATTACTGGAGCTTCAAGCGGAATAGGACTTGAATTTGCAAACCTGCTCGCAAAAGATGGCTATCATGTCGTACTCACGGCAAGAAATGAAAAAAGACTTAATGAGATTGCAAATGGTTTAAGAGCGAAACATGGTATTGAAGTAACGATTTTCTCAAAAGATTTAAGTCTTGCTGATGCTGCAGAAGAACTGACTGCAGAAATTTTGGCAAAAGGGATAGAGATCGATATCTTAATCAACAATGCCGGATTCGCAGCATACGGACCATTTGATGAGACATCATGGAAAGACGAAAAGGATATGCTTCAAGTAAACATCACAGCTTTAACCACCTTAACAAAACAGCTTTTGCCAGGCATGATCAAGCGCAACAGAGGTAAGATTTTAAACGTAGCCTCTACTGCAGCTTTTCAGCCAGGTCCATTAATGGCCGTGTACTATGCAACGAAAGCATATGTGCTTTCTTTTTCAGAGGCGATCGATTACGAACTGCGCCATACTAACGTCAGCGTAACAGCACTCTGCCCTGGGGCAACTGCGACTAATTTTGAGAAAAGAGCAAGTCTCGAGTCTTCTCGCCTTTTCCAATCAGGTACAATGAATGCCCAGGATGTAGCATTATCTGGCTATAACGCACTCATGAAAGAAAAAGCTGTAGAAGTTCCCGGCTTTAAAAACAAAGCATTAGCTAACATCGTTCGATTCTTACCTCGAAAGACCGTTTTGAAAGTCGTACACTATGTACAGGATAAAAAATAAATAGCAGAAATCAGGGAACAGCTTTAGAGGCTGTTCTTTTTTTAAGGTTCTTCTTTAAAAGATTGTTTCTTTAGAGGCATTTGTTTAATTTTCTTCTTTGCCTAGGTTGATTGGAGTGGAGGATGCGAGACTCTCGGCTAGGACAGGTGGGCAGGTGAGACACTTAAGAGTGAAACGTACGAATGTGGCTCACCGCCTGCCCCGCGGAAAGCGAGCAGCCCGGAACGGAAATCAATCACTTTCAAGAGCTACAAAGTTTGCGACTTATGACCGTTTATAATAAAACATTCGAATTAAATAATCATTTTATTTCTTGATATCAAAATAATCAGAGTGTAATATTACACTTAAAGAGAATATATTTTAATACGACCTGTTTTTCATTGACCATACATATACATGAAATGAGGTGGGATAAAATGAACAAAAAATGGATGAGAAACGAAGGACAAAAGTGGGTAGAAGACAATATCATCACGGAGGATCAGCTTGATTTGATTGTTGCACGTTATCCTGATACAGATAACAAACGCAGAGTAACTAGCATTTTGCCTGTTTTAGCTAGTATTTTGATTGGAATCGGTATCTTATCTTTCATTGCATCCAACTGGGGTGAGATTTCCCCGCTCGCAAGACTTTTATTGCTCATCGTAATTATGCTCGGTTTTTACTACACTGGAGATCGCAGTTTAAAAGCAGGGAACGATACGTTGGGAACTTCTCTTAACATCCTCGGTATCATTTCCTTCGGCGCCTCCATTATATTACTGGGACAGACGTTCCATTTAAATGCCGTTGATGCACGTTTATTTGTTTTTTGGAGTTTACCTGCCGTGTATTATTTGTTTAGAGACCGCAACAAACTCTATTACTTCCTCTTGTGTGTGCTAACAGTCGGTGGTCAGCTTTATAGCTTAAACGAATTCCAAAGCTTTAGTTACCTTTTATTTGTCATTTTTCTCTTGGCTGTTGGCGGTTATGTATTCCTTTACCCGACGAATCAGAAGTCATGGGTTTTCACCGTCGGCTTAAGTATTCAAGCTCTAATGTTCATTATTGTTGAGGATATCAATTTCCTCTGGTTCTTCCTATTTGGCTTTGCATTATTTACAGCTGGATTATGGGTTGAGAAGAATGTATTTAAACAGCCGTTTCATACTTTAGGAACACTCATTGGTTTCGGTTATGCTTACGGTTTATATTTCATGCTGACAAATGACTTCTCATCTGATCTTGAACTTCCCGCACCATATGTGTTTCTTCCGATATTGATCGTGATCCTTGCCCTTTCAATCATAGGAAAACGTAAAGAGAACCTTTACATGCACGCATGGGAACTATTAATTTTCGTACCGTTTTTCTATCTTGTAAAAGTAGCTGATCCACTATTGGTAGGTCTCGTTTATTTGATTGTCATGTTTGTTTATTCCGGATTCAAGCTGGCTGAAGGATATCGAAACGAGAACAGGTCACAGATCAATTTCGGAATCGTGCTGTTTTTGCTTGTCTGTCTAATGGGATACTTTAATCTAGCATGGTCATTCATGCCAAAATCCATTTTCTTCTTGCTAGGCGGGATTCTGTTATTTATTCTAAATTCGTTTCTTCAGCGTAAGAAAATGAAGATTTTGAAGAATGGAGGACCGCACCATGACTAAAAAACGCGGCTGGATGATCGCTGCCCTTCTTCAAGTTTTGTTTCTTGTTTTTATTGCCGGAAGTTATTACAGCATTGATTATTTTGGAAAAGAGATAAAAATTAAAACAGTACCCGTCGATCCACGAGATATCTTATATGGAGATTATGTAACGCTTCGATTTGAGATCAGCAGGGTACCCCTCTCAACTTATAAAGGGGATCTGACTGCACTTGACCGTGGAGAACGGAATGCGTATGTTGTACTTCAACCCGATAAAAAGGGATATTATGTAGTAAAGAATGTGTATCCAGAAAAACCAGATGTAAAGGATAACGAGGTTGTTTTAACAGCAAAAGCTGAAAAGACCTGGGGTGACAATTCTTTTGATCAAATTGAACTTACTTATGGGTTTGAACGCTATTATGTTCAAGAAAATACAGGCAAGGAACTTGAGGAGCAAGCTAGTGATATGGATGTTATGATAAGTGTTGCCCCTTGGGGAGCTCATAAGATTGTGGAACTTAATCCTTAATGAGGAGACTCACAAAGTGCTGAAAAGTCTTTGTGAGTCTTTTTATAGATAATGATTGTTGGATTTTGTCGAAAATCGGATAAATAATTTTATACGTGAAATTATTATGGATTACCTCGTATAAATAATGAATTACCTTGTAAAAATTAGAGATTACCTCGTAAAAATATTTTCGAGTTCTATCCGCATGGACAATCTAATCGAACGTCCTTCTCAAATGTACAACCTCTCTATACCCTTCTTATTAGGTTCTTCAAAATCGGTTTGCATTCATTATTCTTCGGTTTAAGATTACCGATTACGGGAAGATTGATAATGAGGTGAAAACTATGTCTGACACAAAAATTATCGATCTAAAAGATGTACTCAATGGGTGGGCTGGGAGCCAGATCTCCATTCGCAAAGAAGAAACAGGCGATATCGATCAAATCAGAATCTCACTTACAGAAGCAACATTTGAACAAAGAGACGCACACGATGACTATTTAGGAGACCACATTTTGTTTTTGCACGGAACAGCTTATGCAGCTGAAGATGGTGCACAAGTTGAACTCCCTACGGTTACGTATGAGATTCCGATTGAAGGCATCAAAGACATCCGAACAGATGATAATATTGTTTCCTTTGAAACAAGCAGAGCTCAATATGTCATTAATAAATAAAGAACTGATCCCATAGGATCAGTTCCTTTTTAGTGCTGCATGCTTTTCGTCACGTCGGTTAGTGAATCAGCTGATACCGCAATTTGACCTACAGCTTGACTCAATTCTTCAATAACTTCAGCCATCACTTCTACTTCTTTTTCCAGCTTACCGCTTCTGTCCGTACTCTCGTCCATTTTTGAAAGAATCGCCACAAAGAAATCCGAAATTTCAGTTGCCTCTGATACACTGTCGTTAATATAGTGATGAATACTTTCAACAGATTGTGAAACAGCCTCTATTCTCTTATGTGTATTCTTTACAAGTTCAGAAACGCCTGAAACGGATGTTTTTGTTTGGTCCGCTAACTTTCGAACTTCATGAGCAACGACCGAGAACCCCTTCCCCGCTTCACCAGCTCTAGCTGCTTCAATTGCTGCATTAAGAGACAAAAGATTTGTCTGTTCAGCGATTGCTGTTACGATATCTACTACATCATTAATTTTCACAGTAGCTTGTTCCAAGTTGATCAACTCTGCAGAAATTTGCTGCGACTGCTCTTTTACTTTTAAAATCATATTCTGATGATCATCGAGTTTACTCTTACCTGCTAAAGAGTTTTTGGAGACATCTGCTGCTGACTCTGCTGTATCTTTTGCAAAAACAACCACTTCATCTGCTTTAGATGTTAATTCTTGAAGTGATGCACTCGTTTGTTCTGAGATGCTTGCCAACTCTTCTACCGAGTCGCCTACAGAAAGCGCAATTTGCTGTTTTTGTTCTTCATGTCTAGCTCTTTCTTTCACCTGCTCTAACTCAAAGGCTTCCAGCACGATCTGCTGCTCAAAATTCAATAGCTTCGTTACTGCTTTTACAGCTAGCTGATAGTCATTTCGGTTTTCAATGTGCTGATCCAAAATGGACAAAAACGAAAGCAGCATGTCCTGAAACGAGCAAATATACCATTTAGGCTTTAAACCAATTTTAAAATGGATATGCGCGATCACTCTTCTTTGTTCAATGTATTCTAGATCAATGATGCCATCGAACATTTCTTGTATATGTTTCATTAAAGTAACTTGAAGCCTCTTAACTGAGCTGTGCTTCTGGATGATCTCCATCAAGCCTGGTACATGTTCTATGTTTTTATAAAATTGATTCACAATATTCTCTATGTTCTCAGAGATCAATGGCTTTAAAGAACGAATAATGGCGAGGTCTTCCGTCGTTAAAGAAATCATATCCAGCTGTTTCTGCCACTCACTCTCTGGTGACAATAAAATCTTAACCTCGTCTTTATACTGGTCTAAAGGGTTCTGAACAGCAGTTGCATTACTCTTTTTCGTAAGAATACTTAAAATTGAAGCCATGTTGGGTTCCTTCTTCCTGTTTTATCACTTGTTATCATCCAAAATGAAGCATTTCCATGCGACTATACTCACATTTTGCATACTCATATGTTTTATCGACGCCATTAAGGGAATCTTTCACTAAACCAAATTAAATACAAAAAATATATACGAGGAGTGGTTCACATGTGGAAAAAGAGATGGGCAGCTGGAACATTAGCAGCTATGTTAACATTAGGTGGATTAACTGCTTGCGGTGACGGTGTTGACCAAGATAACGGTGTAGATGACGGTCAACAAAATGATGAAATGGATGAGAAGAATAAAGAAGAAGGTTAATATGACACAAGTCTAAGTCTATGAGATAACAAAAAAAAGGAGCCGCATCGGCTCCTTTTTTTGTTTAGCTGACTGCTCGTGTTTCGGTTTTTCCTTGTTGAAGCTGATACATCTGGAAGTAACGGCCTTTTACTTCCATCAATTCTTCATGACTTCCGCGTTCAACAATTACACCGCGATCAAGTACGAGAATTTGATCGGCACTTTTAATCGTAGAAAGTCTGTGCGCAATAATGAAGGTGGTTCTTCCACGTTTCAGTACATCCAATGCATCTTGAATGACTGCTTCTGTTTCTGTATCGATACTTGCCGTTGCTTCGTCCAGAATTAGAATTGCTGGGTTGTAAGCAAGTGCTCTTGCAAAAGAAATCAGTTGGCGCTGGCCGGACGAAAGTGTGCTTCCTTTTTCTATAACCGGTTCATCCAATCCCTTTGGCAAGTTATTGATAAATGGCATAGCTCCTACATCAGTAAGTGCCTTTTCCACTTGTTCCCTCGTGATTTCAGGATTATCTAGGCTAACATTGGATGCAATCGTCCCTGAAAACAAGAATGGATCTTGCAGAACGATTCCCATATGCTGACGCAATTCCTGTTTGGAAAGTTCCATAATGTCCTTTCCGTCAATGACGATCTTGCCTTCTTTAATATCATAGAATCGGAATAACAAGTTCATGACCGAACTTTTACCTGAACCCGTGTGGCCAACAAGCGCCACTGTCTCTCCTTGGTTTGCTTCGAATGTTATATTCTTTAGCACGGGTTCACCTTCAACGTAACTAAAGGTAACATCCTGAAACGCTACATTACCTTTGTAACGATCGATCTCTGTTTTTGTAACTGTCTGCCCTGGTTCATCCATCAGTACGAATACTCTCTCTGCTGATACCAATGCCTGTTCAAGTTGTGCAAGCTGGTTGACCATACCTGTAACTGGGTGGAACATACGGTTCAAATAATCAACAAAGGCATAAAGAACACCAATGGAAATAACTGAACCTACTCCAAGCGCCTGCCCGCCAAAGTGCCAGATGAACGCCATAAACGCAAGGTTTTTCAAGAACAGTACCAGATTATGCCCTGTCATCGCGTTTAGACTTAACAGCTTATTTTGGAACGTGAAGTATTCTTTGTTCATCGTTTCAAATTCTTCAGTTGTTTCTTTTTGTCTCTTAAACGCTTGAATAATTGTCATACCATTAATAGATTCATTGATCATTCCGTTGATGTCACTTAGAGTAGAACGGATCTTATGGTTATATTTTGATGCAAACTTACGGTAAACAATGATCCATACAACAAGGATCGGTACAAGAATGAGACAGATTGTTGCCAACTTTGCATCAAGCAAGAACAAGGCAATAAAGATCCCCGTCAAATAGATGATACCTGTAAAGAAGTTTGCTAGTACGTTAATGAAAAGCTCTTTAATCGCTTCTGTATCATTTGTTATACGAGAAACGATCTTACCCGCTGGCTGATTATCAAAATAAGTGATAGCTACACGCTGTACGTGAGCGAACACATCTTGACGAATCTTCTTTATGACCAGATTAGAAGAACGCTGAAGCATATAGCGCTGACCGTATTGAAAGAATGATGCAAATAGCAGCAGTCCTAAATAGATCATTGTCAGCTTCATGATGCCTGCAATTTCCGGCTTATAAAAAGCAAATGTTTCGTTTGTGCTTAACTCATCTGCAGGATATGTTTCTGATTTCCCTTTAAACGAAATCGTCACAGCTCCGTCTTTCGCTGTTCGTTCTCCGTCAAAAGAAATAGGCTGCGAAACAACGTAATAATCTCGTTTTACTTGAATGACTCTTATTTCTTTTCCTTTATTTTCTCCTGAATCAAAATGATCGCTTCGTTTATACCAGTTCCCATCATAGTTCACTGCGGCTTTTTCTTTTTTATCCACTTGATACCATGGTTTTTCAATCCCAAGTATATGGTCATCGATCATGGTCTTTGCGATAAAGGGTCCTGTCAGCTCCGCTCCGATTGCAACGGTCAGCATCAAGAGACCTAGAATAAAGTTCTTTTTATAGTGAAGTGCGTATTGAAACAGGCGTTTTCCAACGTTCATGGCTACACCGCCTTATTATCATTTAAGTTTTGTTCGATCTGCTGGCGTTCATGCTGCTCTTTATACCAGCCATCTCTTGCTATTAAGTCCTCATGTCTGCCTTCGTCTACAATCGCTCCATCATCAATAACGATGATCCAATCTGCGTGTTCAACAGCTGACAATCGGTGAGTTGTAATAAATGTCGTCTTTCCGGCACGCTCTTTACGAATATTTCCGATGATGGCCGTCTCCGTTTTTGCATCAACAGCCGAAAGCGCATCGTCTAAAATTAATATTTCTGGGTCTACGCACAGTGCTCGTGCAATAGATACACGCTGCTTCTGACCTCCTGATAATGCAACTCCCTTTTCCCCTACAAGTGTGTTCAGTCCTTCAGGAAGGAATTGAACATCTTTTCTAAAAGAAGCCATCTCCATCACATGGTTTAGTTTATCCACATCAGCTGAACTGTTGCCGAAGAGGATATTTTCTTGCACCGTTTTAGAGAATAGAATAGCGTCCTGGGGCACATAGCCGATCCAGCCTTGAAGATTTTCAAGCGCAATGTCTTCAATCTCAACACCCGCAAACGAAATCTTCCCTTCTCCAGCTGGATATTCTCTTAAAAGCTTCTTGAGCAGAGTCGTTTTCCCGCTTCCCGTACGTCCTACGATTCCTAGGGTTCCCCCTTTTTTGACCGTAACATTGATGTTCTTTAAGTTATCCACTTCAGAAGACGGGTATCGGAACGTCACATTCTCAAATGAAATCGTGCCCGGATCTTGTAATGGAACAAGATCTTCTCCATTCTTCACGTCTGGTTCGTAGCTAAGTGTTTCGTTAACACGATCAAGTGAAGCACTGCCGCGTTCCATAACATTGATAAGTTCACCGATCGCGATCATCGGCCAGATCAGCATCCCAAGGTACACGTTAAACGTTACAAGTTCACCAAGCGTAATCGTTTTGTGAAACACCATGTAGGCACCGTATCCTAAACCGATCAAGTAACTCATTCCGACTAGCACCTTAATGGTCGGTTCGAAAAGTGCGTCAATACGTGATACAGCCAAGTTTTTTTCAAACACATCTTCTGTTACTTTATTGAAGCGTTCTACATCCGCTTCCTCCTGCACATATGCGCGGATAACACGAACCCCTTGAATGCTTTCTAAGACAGAGTCGTTCATTTCGCCAAATGCATCTTGTGCAACGGTAAACCGCTGATGTACTTTTTTTCCATACTTTTTAATGATATAAGCGATAACAGGGAGTGGGATAAGCGCTGCGAACGTTAATTTCCAGCTGATCATGAATCCCATAACGAAGAGAATTGTCAGCATGAACAAACTTGAATCAACGAGCGTTAATATTCCGAATCCAGCGGTCATAGAGATGGCCTTCAGATCATTTGTTGCTCGAGCCATCAAATCTCCTGTTCTATTTTTCTCAAAAAAGGTAGGTGTCATCTTTAATAAATGGCGCATGAATCTAGAACGCATCGTACGTTCAATAATAAAAGCACCTCCAAACAGCTGATACATCCAGATATACATCGTGACGTACATCGAAATCAGAACGGCTACAAAGATTCCGAGCGTCTTCATCATATCTTCTCTTGTAATCGTACCCATATGAATGGAATCAATAATATTTCCTATGAGTTTTGGTGGGATGATCTCAATAATCCCTACTCCAGTCAGCAGCACCACTGCAACTGTGTACCGAATCCAATGCCTCTTAAAAAACCAGGCTAACTTACCTAAAACTGAAAACATATAAGTCTCTCCTCTCGATCTCTGTTACTCTTAAACAATCGTTTAAACGAGCTACCCAAAAAGTGTATGATCCTTGCGTTCTAGCCACACATTTAGTCGTTTCTTTTCCATCTGTTCTCCTCCTAGATTGGTAGTTATCTATTGCAAAAGAAGAGTAATTCTCCTAAGCAAGCAAAAAGAAAAAAGCATACCACTCGAACGGCGATATGCTTCATTAACCATAAAAAAACACACGTCACGACTGGTGTGACCTGCGTACGAATATGTATGTAGATACGAAAAAGGAATAGAAAGGAATCCTAATACATCTCTTGGGGCAGGCCATGATATGAAGTTGTAGAATTGTTATCTAATACAATAGAGACCAAAACTTGAGTAACAATCATTACTTTCACCATGACACAACCATCCTTTCCATAATTTTGTAGTTTGTAACTTTGGTAATCTTAACACTATTCTAATAACTATGTCAATTGCTTTTGAATATGCAAAAAATATTATCCGCTGTTTAATATATGACTTTAGGATGCAGGTGGTGTGTCCAATTTCACCCTAGTCCGTTAAAAAAATAAAGATGGGAACATGGATCTAAACAGGAATTTAGGCAAAAGAAAAAAGCAGCCATTATTAAACGGCTGCTATGATCTACAGAATCTTTCCATCGCTCATTTTAATTATATGATCAGCATAACGAAGCATATCTTCGTCATGTGTAACGATTAGAGTAGTCATTTTTAATGTTTTCGTTAAATCCCGGATTAACGACATTACCTCATTTGATTTTTTGGAATCTAAACTTGCAGTAGGTTCGTCGGCAAATAACACTTTAGGTTTATGGATGATTGCACGAGCAATGGCAACCCGTTGTTTTTCACCTCCCGATAGAGAAGAAGGATAAGCATCTTTACGATGTTCTATGCCAACTAATTGTAAGACTTTGTTTATTTCTTGTTTCGTTTCATTCTTCTTCATTTTGGATGCAGAAACATCCAGCATTAAGATCAGTTGTTCTTCTACTGTGAGAAAGGGAACAAGATGCGCAAATTGAAAAACAAAACCAAATTTACTTGCCCGGATGTTCCGCACTTGTTCTGGTCTCATCGTGGTCATGTTTTCGCCTTCAAATAGAACGTGACCATCTGATGCCCGTTGTAGTCCTGCAGCGATTGTAAGAAGTGTACTCTTGCCAGATCCTGATGGACCTACTAGAGCGGTTATCTCACCTTCATGGAGAGACATGCTGATTCCTTTTAAAATTTCCTCCTTAACGTCACCAACAACATAAGTTTTTCTGACATTATCCATCGTAAGCATTTTTCAATTAAACCTCCCCTTGTTGAATCGCCTGTAATGGTTCTACTCTCTTCATTTGTATTCCAGATAACGTAGCTCCAATAAACCCGATAATCAGAAAGACAGCAGCCAATTGCAAGGTTGTCTCAATGGTTAATATAAAAGGGATGTCCTTAGGTGCAAGACTCGTGAATAATTGGCTAAAAGTAATAGAAAGCGCCAGTGCTGAAAGTGTTATAAACAACATTTGTGTCCACATCATTTTAAATAAATCACTTGTTTTTAAGCCTATCGCTTTTAAAATACCGAATAGACCAATTTTTTGAACGTTCATCATGTAGAAAAAGATACCGAAGAGCATTCCACTAATCACTACCAAGAACCAAATGATCATATTTAATGACGTTTGTTCTGCACTATAACTCGGAATCGTTTTAAGGAAATCACGATTTGAAAAAGATTGCAGATCCTTAAACAACAGAGATGATTCTGCTGTTGGTACAAAGACGAGCTGCATGTCTTCAGTGCGGTAAATCTCTTTATAATTCTCCATACTTATATAGGCTACAGGTGCGTGGCTAAACTTCTTCTGATCCACAAAACTCTTTACGACTAGCTTTCCACTAAATTGATCATGAGTTAATGTATCTCCGACTTTTATGCCTTCCTCCTCTAATGAACGGTCAAGTACAATTTCCCCGGGTTTTACTTTTTGGAATAATTTTGATTCCGTAGATGTGACAAAAGCTACACTTCGCTGTTTGCCACTTTCATCGTTTAAAAAGCCCATCTGAATCGAGAATGCAACAGCTTCTTTTTGTTGGCTGTTTATTTTTTCTTGGATATCCGGATCTATTCTCGATAAATTATAGGTTCCTTCTGCTTCTTTATTCATATATAACTGGCCGCTCGGCAAGTCTTTTATGAGCGAAGCATTATCTTGTGATAATCCATTTGCCAAACCTGAAATAATAAACGTTAATAAACTAACTAGTAAGATGATTGAACCTAAAATGGAGAATCTGACTTTATTCTTTACAATCTCTTTCAACGCAATGTTCATAACCTCTCCTCCAATCTCGTTTTAACATCTCCTAGTCTAGAGGTGTAATATGAACAGACGATGAATAACAAGTTACAAATGTTTTGGAGCAAAAAAAACGTGCCGTGCATCGCTACTTAAGTTTAATAGCAATGCCTGACACGTTTAAAAATGCTCTTCTATGAATTAGGTAATTCAACAACAATGGTAGTTCCCTCATTTTCTTTACTATTCACATCCGTATGACCACCGTGCAGTTTAACAATCGTAGCAACGATGGATAGGCCAAGTCCGGTCCCTTCAACAGCCCGTGAACGTGCTTGATCTGCACGATAAAAGCGATCAAATATCCTGTCTATCTCCTTATGATCCATTCCTATTCCTGTATCTATAAAAGTGATAAATATCGACTTCTCTCTCTTTTCAATTGTGATATCAATACTACCGTTTTGTTTATTATACTTAATGGCATTCGTTAAAAGATTATCCCATACAGCATTCAATAAAGAAGGATCACCGAAAAATTCTGTATCTGGAAGGGAAAAGCGTATCATGAGTCCCTTTTCATTTATCATCCATTGATAATTTCGTACTAGTTCTTTAATCTGCTGTGCCACATTGAATGTTTTTTTCTGTAAGATTTCCTCATTGCGATCGAGTGAGGCAAGAAGTAATAATTGTTTTGTTAGTGAAGAAAGCCTGCTAATTTCACCGTTTATTACAGATATATAGTGTGTTGTTTCACTTGAACTCAGTGATTCCTTTTCTAACAGATTCGTGTATCCTTTTATATTGGATAAGGGAGATTGGATGTCATGAGAGATGTTAGATATAAATTCTTTCCTCATCTCATCTAATTGTTCTAACTTCCGCGACATCTGTAAAAAGCTGCGAGATAACTCCCCTAACTCATCTCCACGTTTTAGATCTAGTTCAACGTTAAAGTTACCTTGTGAAAGTGATTTTGTGGCAACCGATAATTTAGATATTGGCTTTACTAAATATTTTGTGCTCACGACTACCATAACGATGCTAAACATAATCATCAAGGTAAATAACCAGCTGAATAGAATATGCATTTCATTAAAGAGCAGTTTGATGTCAGGTCTAATAAATAGCGCATAGCTTGTCCCATCATGATTTAAAGGTACACCGATCGTGTTTTTTAACTCATTTGCAAAAAAACCTGTCACAAATGTTTCTTTCGGAAAATGAAGGATTCCATGATAGACATCACCGTTTAATACGAACTCTTTCGTTGAAGCAGATAACTCCTTGTTTCGAAAAGATGCTCCAAAATAGGATTCCTCTCCTGAATTTCCAACCAAATAGAGTTGATAGCCCATCTTCCCTAGGTTTTCAAAGTATTCGTTTAGCTCAAGATTGGGGTGGTCTTCAATAAATGACACCATTTCTAGTGCGATTTTTGTGTTTTTCTGATCATTATAGGGTTTTAATTTCTGTTGATAATAGGTATTAGAGATAACAAAAGCGATTAAGCCACTTATAAACATGATGCCTATTGTAAGGACTACAAATTTTACGTAAAGAGACTTCATCGTTTGGCCTCCAATAAATAACCCACCCCACGTACTGTTTTAATTTGAAAATCATCTGTTAATTTATAAAAACGTTCTCTTAATCTTTTTACATGAACATTTACGGTTCGTTCATCTCCTTCATAGTCAAGACCCCAAATATGTTCAATTAACTGTTCTCTTGTGAACACTTGCATGGGGTTTGATATAAAAAAATACAACAATTCAAATTCTTTTAAAGGTAATAGTATAGTTAGATCACCGATGTGAACTTCATAGCTTTTTTTGTTAATAACTGTACGGCCTAAACAAATCTTGAAATCATCCAATTGATTATCATAGCGCCTTAATAAGGCTTTAATTCGAAAGAGTAATTCTTTCGGTTCAAAAGGTTTTACTAAATAGTCGTCTGTTCCGGATATGTAACCTTGTTCTTTATCCTCGATTTGATTTTTAGCCGTTAAGAGGATTATGGGAATGTCATACATCTCCCTTATCTCTTTTGTTAGTGTATATCCGTCCATATAAGGCATCATCACGTCCACAACTGCCAAATCACACTTTTTTTTACGTAATAGGTCTAAAGCTTCTACACCGTCTTGTGCTTGAAGTACATGATATCCAGCTTCAGACAGATGAAGATCTACAAGCTTTAGAATATGGCTATCATCATCGACAATGAGAATATTCGTCATTATTCAATACTCCTATTCTGTTATCCGTTTCATTATCCATAACCTATATTATGGATTATTCCCTGCATTAGTTGTAAGCACCATTAGTCTATACGATTTAAAATGTAATCACAAATTACAGTAGTTCCTATCCCACACCTTCCATCCATAACAAAAACCCGCCACAAAAAGTGACGGGCTTCCACATACATGTTTTTATCCCAACTGACGAGTAAGGTTTGCCATCTCAATCGCAGACACAGCTGCTTCCCAGCCTTTGTTTCCTGCTTTTGTTCCAGCACGTTCAATCGCTTGTTCAATTGAATCTACTGTAAGCACCCCAAAGATCACGGGAACGCCGCTTGTCATCGATGCTTGCGCTACTCCTTTAGCCGCTTCGTTGCATACATAATCGAAGTGTGGCGTAGAACCTCGAATCACCGCTCCTAATGTGATTACTGCATCATAGTTCCCGCTGTCAGCCATCTTTTTAGCGATCAACGGGATTTCAAACGCACCTGGAACCCATGCGATATCAACATCATCTTCTGAAATTCCGTGTCTCTTAAATGCGTCCTGTGCCCCGGAAACTAGCTTATCAGATATAAAATCATTGAAACGCCCTGCAACGATTCCTACTTTTAATCCTGTACCAACTAAATGTCCTTCAAATAATTTTGCCATTTAACGTTTCCTCCTGTATTTAGAAATGAAGCATATGCCCCAATTTGCTCTTTTTTGTTTTTAAATACTCTTCATTGTTCTTATTATGAGGCATCTGAAGTGCCACACGTTCTGTTACTTCTAAGTCATACCCTTTCAATCCCGTAATCTTTCTTGGGTTATTCGTTAAAAGTTTCATTTTGGTGATTCCGAGCTCTTTAAGGATCTGAGCCCCTATTCCATAATCACGCAAATCGGGTGCAAACCCCAGCTGCTCATTCGCCTCCACTGTATCGAGGCCTTCCTCTTGAAGCTTATAAGCTTTCATTTTATTGATGAGTCCGATGCCGCGTCCTTCTTGTCTCATGTATAATAAAACGCCACGACCTTCTTTTTCAATCTGAGAAAGTGCAGCATGAAGCTGAGGACCACAATCACAGCGAGCTGACCCAAACACGTCACCTGTCAAACACTCAGAGTGAACACGAACAAGCACAGGTTCATCACGATTGATCTCACCTTTTATAAGAGCCACGTGTTCTTTCTCATCCAGAACATTTGAAAAACCAATCGCTTTAAAATCACCAAACTCAGTTGGTAGATTAATTTCAACTTCACGATTCACCATCTGTTCGGTTTTGTTTCGGTACGTGATCAGATCTTTAATGGTAATCAACTTCATGTTGTGCTGTTTTGCTAGTTCAACAAGCTCAGGAACACGAGCCATCGTTCCGTCTTCTTTCATGATTTCACAAATTACACCGGCAGAGTGACTGCCGGCTAAATTAGCTAAGTCAATCGCCGCTTCTGTGTGTCCAGCTCGTCTTAAAACCCCGCCTTTTTTTCCGATTAACGGAAAAATATGACCAGGACGCTTAAAGTCAGATGGCGCAGATTCACTGTTCACAAGCTCTCGAACAGTAGCTGCTCGTTCTTGCGCAGAAATCCCTGTTGTTGTAGAAATGTGATCGACGCTTATTGTAAAAGCCGTTCCGTGTGAATCCGTGTTAGCCGCTACCATCGGTGAAAGATCTAGCTTTACCGCAATTTCTTCAGAGATCGGTGTACAAACGAGACCACGTCCGTGTGTCACCATAAAGTTGATTGTAGCAGGCGTTATTCCCTCAGCCAGCGCAACAAAGTCACCCTCGTTTTCACGATCTTCATCATCTACTACGATTACAATTTTTCCATCTTTAAGATCAGCAACTGCTTCTTCTATGGAGTGAAACATGAACTCTCCTCCTAAAATCCGTGCTCTTGCAAGAAATCAAGAGACAGCTTTGACTTTTTTGTAGTATCTTCTTTCGGTGACAACATATTGTGTACATATTTTGCAAGCATGTCACATTCAATGTTCACGATGTCACCCGTACCCTTTGAACCTAGAATCGTATGTTCTGCTGTATGAGGAATCAAAGAAACGGTAATTGAACTTGTAGTGACTTCGAATATAGTGAGACTCGTCCCATCTACACATACAGAGCCTTTCAACATGAAATAGCGCATCAGATGGTCAGGCAATGCAATCGTATAATAGATGGCATTCTTCTCTGGACGCTTTTCAATAATTGTTCCTGTACCATCAACATGTCCGGAAACAAAATGTCCACCGAACCGACCACCAGCAGCCATCGCTCGTTCAAGATTGACCGCATCACGATTGTTTAACAGTCTCAATGCGGAAGAACGAAACGTTTCAGGCATAACATCCACAGTAAACTCCCTTGTATTAAAAGAAGTCACCGTTAAACAAACACCGTTTACCGCTATACTGTCTCCAAGGTTTACATCTTTCAGTACTTTTTCAGCCGTAACGGTAAGTACGATCGTTTCGTTGCCTTTTGAGATGGATTTTATCGTACCTTTTTCTTCAATAATGCCTGTAAACAAAAAGCTTTCCCTCCCATTGTTGTTTTTGGTAGTAGTTAATTTCCGTTCCAGGTGATCGCTTTCCGCGGGGCAGGCGGTGAGCCACATTCTTAACGTTTCACTTTTAAGTGTCTCACCTGCCAGCCTTAAGGAAGTACCCTTGCTCCTGCGTCTAAAAGCAAATGCTACCGAGGTAAGCTTCCTCGTCACATGCCTTGCTTAGAAGTTTTTCAAGTGGTAGGCACGCACCTTCCACTCCAATCAACTTGTCAATGAAGCAAAGAACAAATAGATAAAAAAGAACTACCCTTTAGAAAATACTTCGTCGTAAATATGCAAAGCGGGAGTCTAAATTACATAAATAAAAATAACCCCGGAAACAAGTTGTTTCCGGGGTTTGTGTTAAAAGTATAACGAAATAAACCTTTAATATCCCTATTTTACATACAGGCAATTAAAAGCGTTCACGTTCCTTCTCCCATCCAGACTTTACTGTCGGCTTCGGAATTGCACCGAATCCACCGTTTCTGCTAAAGCAAAACCGGGTCACGGACTGAGAGGCTTTTGCCTCATCACCGCCGGTTGGGAATTTCACCCGACCCCGAAGGACACTATTTACTTATGTTCATTATAAATAAACAATAGATTGAATTCAAACATGACTGCTCTTATTGCCCGATAATTAATTTTTCTTTCGGATAATGAATGTGTTCTGTCACTACTTTCCCTCGGATAATGAAGAGGAATGACAGTACACCGATTCTTCCTATAAACATGAGCAGCATGAGAATAACTTTTCCGGTTGAGCTTAAATCACCAGTAATTCCTGTTGAAAGCCCTGTTGTTCCGAATGCTGAGCAAACTTCAAAAAAGAGATACTCGATCGGCATCGGGTCTGTAATCGCTAGGATAATCGTAGACGTCGTACAGAGCACCATCGCAACGATAATAACAATAAACGATTTCTGAATATCTTCAGGATAAATTTCACGCTTAAAAATCTTAATCGTATTTCTTCCTTTAGCGTAAAAGAGAATGGCTAAAAGGGCTACAGCGAAGGTTGTTGTTCGAATTCCTCCACCCACCGAGCTTGGTGATGCCCCAATAAACATCATTACACCTAAAAATAGTAGGGTTGGCACAGTGAATTCAGAGACATCCATCGTTGATAAACCGCCGCTTCGTGTTGTAACAGACTGGAATAATGAATAGAATAGGGTTTCATGCCAAGATTTCCCTTCAAAGAACGCATGTGACTCTAATACATAAATACCGATCGCTCCAGCAACGACTAATACGGCAAATGTTGTGGTTGTTACTTTAGTAAATAGTGTAAACGTGTATCGTTCTAAATACTTTCTCTCTTTTATAAAGTTATTGATCTCTACTAAAACAGGAAACCCTATGGCCCCTGCTGTAATCAAGAACATCGTAACAATTTGAACGAGATAATCGTGGCTAAAGGGGATCAGCGAGCTTCCTGTTATATCAAACCCTGCATTTGTCGTTGCCGTAACAGATGCGAAAAATGCGTGATACAACACCTCTAACTCTGTATCATAATAAGGTTGAAACAGGATAAAGAACAATATGGTTCCTACAATCTCAATCCCAATAATTAGTGTTAAAATTTGCTTCATCAGCTGTACAAGCCCTGCAAGCGTCGATTGATTTTGATCCGTCATGATCAATTGGCGCTCTCTCATCCCAATACGCTTACCGATCAAGAGCCAGATTGCTGTACCTAATGTCATCACTCCGATACCACCGATCTGTACAACGATCGCAAGGAGTATGACCCCTATATGATTGAAAGTTTCAGAGATATTGACAGAGGTTAGACCCGTAACACTTACAGCACTGACTGCCGTAAATAATGTATCAATAAATGACAGCTTAACTCCCTCTTTATGTCCGACTGGCAAACTCAATAAAATGGTCGCTATTATGACAGACAATAAATAAAAGAAAACAATAAGTTGAACAGAAGTTAAAAAAGTCTTTTTTTGTTGTGTCGTTCCAGTATTTTTAAACATAGATCTTGTCACCTGTCGAGTGAATTTTTCTGTAACCTTCTGAAATCTTAACAATAGCATTTCCATTTAACAAGGTGAAATTGAACATTTGTTAAAAAAAGACTGTATAACTCTAACCCATCTATTTCTCAGAAGCGATTTTCTGTTCAATCTGTCTTTTAAGCTCACTAGAATGATCGACTTTTATAATCACTCTTGTGACGTTCTTCTTAAATCCGTAGATAATGGTTGATTGGACCGTTTTCTTCAACACTAACTCGATCTCTGGTTTTTCAGGAATAAAATCACTTACTCTTGCTTCAAATGTATATTTCTTTTCAGTTGCAGGAATCTCCTCTGGCCCTTCATATGTCTTCAATTCTTGTATCGCGCTAAACGGCAGCTCCAGTCTTTTCATAAATCCTACATTCATAATTAGTGTTTGATCTGAAACGATAAGCGGGACTTTCTTAACAGCCTGCATCTGACCGACCAGAAAAAGAATGGAATAGATGTTAAGGAAAAGAAGAATGAGTGAGACCGTATGATTCACTTGACTGAAGAAGTAGTGAAGCCCTACAGATTCTATGATGAGTGCGTGGATAAGCATCAGTTGAAGAGCAACATAGCTCGTATTCTTATGGTATGTAAAAGTGTTATCAGCAGTTAAAGGCGCTATACGCCAGGAAAACAGCGCATAATAAAGCATCGTAACTTCACTCAAAACAGCATCAACCAACCTGCTTTGAACAAAGTGCATGTTAACTGCACGTTTCATTTTAATTAAAAATGGAATCTCAGCTGGCAGTTCCATATATGTCTTTTTAACATTTGGGAACTTTTTGCATATCAAGATCAATAAATAAAGTTCAATTGTGATAAAACCCGCTTCTAAAAGTAGAAGAGCTTTTGGAACTGCAGAAAAGTTATTCAATAAAAAGTCAGGAATGATATACGAGGCGAGACCATAGCTTACAAGCGCAACAAGTAATGTCAGTTTCCAAGAATATCGTTTGCGGATAATAAAATAATAGGTGAGCAGCGGGATAACGAGAAGAAAGTCAAGCAAGGAGCCGATTACAACACTATTTGGAACAGGTTGGAAATAGGAAGTCTGGTACAAAATCACGTTGCTTCCGATCACTAAGAAGCATAGTGCAAGAAAAAGTACCCATCGAATAGGTCTAATTAGCGTGTCATTCATAAAATCCCTCCTCACCTTTAGTATACAATAAATACCATTTAATTCTTTTAATTCCATACTCCGTCACAAAAAGTTCAAAAAACAGACCACTACGCTTTAAATAGCGTGTGGTCTTTTCTCGTAAAGTTTGACTTTTCTTTTACCGGGATAAAAACAAGCAGACAGAAACACAAAGCAACGAATTCAAGCGAGAGAATATACAACGGATGAGGTCCTAAATAATCCATTAAAGATGCATTGTCTGGTTTCTTCATCAAAAACATATAATTTGCCCCTATTAAGATATTAATCATATATACTCCAAGGGCGTATACATTCAGCCAAAGAAAGGACATAAAAAAACGGGCCCAGCTTATTCGATAAGATTTTATGATCCCGTAATATAAGGCTGTCCACACGATGAAGGCATGTGCTATAAAATATTGAATAAATCGAAAATGCCACGGCTCTTGATATAACTCGGGTGTCAGTAACCCCTGTATAGCCCCTGTTAAACCAAAAAGATAAACAAAACCAAACAGCTTTCGGTTATCTGTTAACAATAAAACAATACTTAATAAACTATTTAAACTGCAAAGCTGCAGTGGCAAAAAGTACTTCACGTTCCACATATCGTTATAGATTGCCCAGAAGTGGTAAGAAACTTCAGAAAATATCAGGCCCATGAGCAGAACTGTCTTAACCACATGCTTTCCTATTATCTGAAAACGCAGCACATATATTGTTACACTTACAATAAAAATCAAACAAAGTATGAATACATGCTCTGTACCAAACATCTTAAAACCCGAAGAACCTGGGCCAAACCAATTCTCCATTTATCCCCCTCCATCTTTACATATAGATATTCAAACCCTATTAGAGATTTTCCTTTTAAAGGTATTATTTTTGTTGCTTAACGTAACAGTGTTATGTTACATTGTTTTCAAGGAGGTTAAACATGGAAAATCTAATCTCAAAAAAAGATCTGCTCGAAGCAGCTAATATCTCATACGGTCAACTGTACCGCTGGAAAAGAAAAAACTTGATTCCCGAGAGCTGGTTCATTCGAAAATCCACATATACTGGTCAAGAAACTTTTTTCCCAAGAGATGATATGTTACTGCGAATTGAAAAAATCAAATCACTAAAAGATGATTTATCACTCGATGAACTAGCTGATATGTTTTCTCCCTCTCCTGCTTTAACTTCATTATCAGCAGAAGAACTCACCAAACGTAACATTGTTTCAAATACATCTTTAGAAATGTACATCAGTCATCATGGTACAACCAATTCCTTTAATTTTAATCAATTACTAACTTTGTATGTTTTAGACAAATTACTCCAAACAGGCGAAGTCAATCGTTCTGAAGGGTTGGATTTGTTAGACGTGCTCGCTAAACATTCACAGAATCTGAAAAGCAATGAAAGTGAATTGATCTTTATTCGCAAGATGGGTGTGTCCTTTTTTATCCTGACACCAGAACCCGCTAAGTTGTTCGTAGAATCTCAAGCAAAAATCATTGTTCATTATAAACTCAATCAGTTCACAGAAGAACTTAAATTAAAACTTTCTTAAACGTTGAGGAGGAATTAAGCAATGGAGAAAACAGCAAATAAAAACATCAGTATTTCTGGATCAGGAACTTCTTCTGGCGGTGAGTATAACCAAGTAAAGGTGAACGGTTCCGCTCATATTAACGGTGATTTGACGTGTGAAGAGTTCAAATGTAATGGCAGTGCACATATTGAAGGAAACATGACAACGGAAACTGCAAAAATCAACGGCTCTACTCATATTGAAGGAGATATAGACGCCAAAGAGATGACGATCAACGGCAGTGCTGATATTGACGGCAATCTGTTTTGCAAAGAATTAAAGGTGCAGGGCTCCTCATCTGTTAAAGGCGACTTAAAAGGAAAAGAAATCATTATACGCGGTTCAGCTTCTGTACAAGGAAATGTCTCATGTGAAGAAGTAGATGTTAAAGGTCAGGTAAAGATTAAGGGAGATTGTGAAGCTGAATCCTTTGAGGCACATGGTAATTTTAAAATTGATGGTCTGTTAAACGCCGGCACAATTGACATTGAATTGCTACGACATTGTGAAGCGAAGGAAATAGGCGGAGAAAATATTTCAGTGAAAAAGACGAGAGATTCTTCAGGTTTTAAAAAACTGATTAAATTCTTTATGAGCAACCATAACGATCAACTTACAGCCGAAGTCATTGAAGGTGATCACCTTTACCTCGAACACACCCACGCTGAAATCGTTCGCGGAAATACGATTGAAATCGGTCCAGGGTGCGTGATTAAAAGAGTGGAATACAAGACGAGTCTAGAAGTTAATGAAAGTACAAAAATCGGTGCACAGGAGAAAATTTAGTAAGATGCACATTGTTAAGGCATTTATTTTTCCTCATAGTGCTCATCCATTCCATATAAAAGCTGCCTTAAACAGATGTTTAAGGCAGTTTTCTCATTCATTGACTTCCAGCTGTTACCTTCAACCCGATAATTCCTGTAATAACAAACGCTAAGAATACAAAACGAAGCAGCGTTTTCGGTTCACCAAAAAGAATGATGCCTAAAATCACTGCACCTGCTGCACCAATTCCCGTCCATATGGTATACGCTGTTCCGATCGGCAGCACTTTTGTAGCCTGAGACAAATAATAAAAACTTATAATCATACCGATAACCGTTATGACCGATGGCCAAAGCCTAGTAAAACCATTCGTATATTTTAACCCGATTGCCCAAACGATCTCAAAAATCCCTGCAATAAATAAGTAGACCCATGCCATACTAAATGACCTCCTAAAATAAATAAAGCCCGGGAAGATATAGTATCTATATCCTCCCAGGCTTTTATCCTTCCGTGTACACTTTGTATCTAAAGTGCGCTTTCTCTCGGACCAGGCTAGTAAATGCACTACGGAACCCTAGAAAGCTTTCCGTTTATTTTATCAAAAAAGGGTAATTTGTGCCAGGAATTAACTTGCTTAATATTTATTTTGAAGTGATGCGTTTTACCTTACAGCTTGGGTGTTCTTTTTCGATGGTTTCAAACAGTGTTTGGATAAAAGACTCTTGTGATAATGAAATCTCCGTATCTCTCTTCAATTGAACCAATGCGCTTACTCTATAGAGCATAGGAAAGTCTTTTACCGTTAATTTCACGAGTTCCCCATCTTTTAATTCCTTTGCTACCATTGTTTCTGTTAGAAGAGACACGCCCACACCGTTTTTTATCATGTCAAGCGCCGTTTGTGGAGGCACTTCTACGTTATGAAATGGGATTAAATCCTTTTGTACGTTCTTGGTTTCAACACTCCAATCTACCAATAAGTAAGGTTCAGCACGCTTTAACTCAGGTAACTCAATCCTTTCTTTTTGAGCTAATGGGTGATTACAATGCGCCACAAAAATTAAAGGTTCTTGTAGTTGCAAAAGACTTCTTAATTCAGAGTTAAAAAAAGGATATGTCATGAGGCACATTTTTACGTAGCCTTCATAAAGCATCTCTAATAGTTCTTGGTTATGACCCGTATGGATGATGATCCCTAGATCAGAATTCTTTTTGTATAGTGTTGTAAGTGTTGAAGAAAAGTAATGGGTTGCAAGTGTAGGCAGCGTTCCAATAGCAAGAGTCCCCCCTTTTCCTTCTTTAATCAGTCTCGATTGTTCGATTCCTTTATAAAGGGTTGCTAGTGCTTGTTGAGCAAAAGGTAGAAAGGTTCTTCCCAATAGCGTTAATTCTAGCTTGATACCTCCCCTTTTAAACAGCTCTCCTCCTACTTCCCCTTCAAGATTCTTTATTCGTATGCTAATGGCCGGCTGTGAAATATCCATCATTCGTGCAGCCTTGCTGAAGCTACCGCTTCTGACCACTTGATCAAACGCTTGTAATTGATTGAAATCCATTCGTTCCACCACTTACCTCATTAGTTTTTTTTAATAATGAATATAACTTATATTATATTGTTAAATACACAACATTCAAATACACTTTTTCTTATTAGAAAGGAAAAGGCTTGTCTTAAGGAAAGAGCCTTAGAAAAAGAAAGGGTGTACGAAATTTGTCTATTCAAAATGTCTTTAAATTTCCTCATCTTGTTATTTTATGGATCAGCCAATTGTTTTCAGCTATTGGAGATCATTTGTATGTTGTAGCCATTACGTGGATTGCCATTCAAGAGCTGGGTTCCTCTGCTGCTTATGTAATTGGTGCGGGGACTTTTTCCGCTTTATTCTTCGGCGTGTTAGGCGGTATATATGCTGACCGCTGTAATCGATTGAAAACGATGATTGTGACAGATCTACTCAGAGCTTTACTGGTTGCATGTATTCCCGTTATAGAATGGGTGACTGAGATTCATCTATGGCACCTCGTTATAATTAGTGTAGCTGTATCAGGCTTAGGTACTTTTTTTAATCCATCTCTTCAATCAAGCTTGCCTTCCCTTTGCAAAGACCCGAAGTTATTACAGCAAACAAACGCCTTAATGGATACAACTCATCGTTTGGCAAGGATACTCGGTCCCGGTTTAACAGGCGTTTTTCTTTTGTTTCTCCCACTACCGCACTTCTTTTCATTCGATTCTTTAACGTTTGTGGTTTCTGCCATTGCTCTAACGTTTATTCGAAAATCATTTCTTAAAACTGACGATCATCTACAAAGCAAACCTACTCATAAAGTGCAGACACCATTAAGAGATTTAACTCAAGCGTTCATCTTACTTCGTCATCATAAACTTCTTGTATGGGCATTGATCAGTTTGGGACTTGTGAACTTGTGCTGGGGTGCTGTTTACATGGTAGGAGTTCCCCTTTTAACCGAAAAGGTGTTAAACGAAAGTATAGCTTCATTTGGACTAATTGGAGGCGCTTATGGTGTTGGTAATATCATCAGCTTATTGGTTGTAGGCAACATGAAAAGAAACATGGTTTATATGTATATCGGACACCTCATCTTAGGTATTGGATTCATCGTTATCGCTTCAGCCGATACCCTATGGGTCGCACTACTCGGAGCTGTTATTGCTGCATTCGGTAGTCCAATGGGAGATATTCTTTTACTTACAATAATTCAGACGGATTTTCCTGAAACTCAGATTGGGAAGATCTATAGCTTTCGTTCTCTTATAGGAGGACTAGGCCTTTCTTTAGGTACGTTACTGGCAAGTATGTTCTATCGGCTGTTACCGATATCGGTTGTTATGTTTATTTTTTCAGCGATCATAATCGGCATTGGACTATCAGGAATTATGATTTTAAAAAGAATTAACCTTAAGCCTGTTTTCCATTACAGCAAATAAATAAAGGCAACCCTAGGGCTGCCTTTATATTTCTTTATCCTGCGCTTCTTTCAAGAGAAGTACTCCACGCTGTTAAAAGAACTGCACCGAATACCATAACTCCACCAATCCAAGGTGTATGAATGATACCGATCGAATCCACTATGATACCTCCGACAAATGCACCAATCGCAATCCCAAGGTTAAACGCAGCGATGTTGATAGCAGATGCAACATTTACCGCAGACGGTACATATCTTTCGGCAAGTTTCACAACATAAACTTGTAGACCCGGAACATTCATAAAGGCTAATAACCCTAATAGGAAAATCGTAATGGTACCTGCAACTTTAAATGGTGCAGTAAACGTTAAGATAACGAGAATAATGGCTTGGACAACAAACATCCAGAACAATGCTTTAATCGGATTTTTGTCTGCAGCTTTACCTCCAACGGTATTACCGATTGCAACCGCAATTCCGTAAACAAGGAGAATCCAGCTAACCGCTTTAGGAGCGTAGCCCGTTACATCTTCAAGTATAGGTGCGAGATACGTAAAAGCTACAAATGTTCCGCCATATCCTAGAGCTGTAATTGCAAAGGCTAATAATAAGCGTCCGTTCTTGATAATTTTTAGTTGATCTTTAAGACTTGAAGGCGGTGCTTCTTTTAAATTATTTGGAATTAATATGGCACTTGCGATGATAGCAACGACACCTAATAATGCAACAGCCCAGAACGTTGCTCTCCATCCTAATGTTTGGCCAATAAATGTTCCTAAAGGCACGCCTGTTACGGTTGCAACCGTTAGCCCAGTAAACATAAAGGCGATGGCACTTGCTCGTTTATGCTCAGGAACAAGATCAGCTGCGATTGTAGCTCCAATTGAAAAGAACACGCCATGTGAAAATGCCGTAATGAACCGAGCGATCAATAACAGGTTAAAACTTGTTGATAATGCTGCTATACTGTTTCCAGCTATAAAAATAACCATTAAAAGCAGCAACAATGTCTTTCTGTTCATTTTATTCGTTAACGCTGTAAGAACGGGTGCTCCAAAGGCAACCCCCATGGCATACCCAGATATGAGTAAACCAGCTAACGTAATGGTTATATTTAAATCAGATGCTAATGATGATAAAAGTCCAACAGGTACAAATTCTGTTGTTCCGATTCCAAAAGCTGAGATCGCTAATGCTAATAGTGCGGGAAAACCACCTTTTGATTTTGGCGCGGTTTCCACTTTCACTGCTGTTGAATTCATCTATAAATCCCTCCATTGATTTTTAAATAAGCCATGCACTAGTCATTTGGATGACTCGATGTTATTATGAATCTTACACAAACTTAAAGTAAGTACGCACTTTTAAGTAATGTAGGCACTTTTAAGTAACAATTGAATGATGGAGGTGTTTTATTCATGAAAAAGTACAATATACCCGTTGAAGCCGCACTGGAAGTCATCGGCGGAAAGTGGAAAGTGGTCATTTTATGCCACCTTATAAAAGATAAGCGAAGAACCGGTGAATTGAAACGATTAATGCCCGGAATCACGCAAAAAATGCTTACTCAGCAGCTTCGTGAGCTGGAAGAAGACGGCGTAATCCTCCGCGAAGTGTATAACCAAGTACCGCCTCGTGTTGAATATTCTTTAAGTGATTATGGCTGGTCACTAAAAGGGATTTTAGACTCACTTTGCGCTTGGGGCGAGCAGCATATTGAGAAAACTTACCCAAATAAAGAAGAGGTTTTGGTTCAGACTGAAGAACTAGAACAGGTATAGATAGTGAAAAGGACAGCCACACCGGCTGTCTTTTTTAGTTTTATCAGCAAAATAATATTGTTAAGTAAAAGTTAATACATTATTAGAAAAACATGAGCATTCGCACAGGGGGGAACTGGCATGAACCTGAACCGTCTATCAGATGATGAAATGCTGAATGCTATTAAGAACGGTCTAGAGAAGACCCTCTCTCCTCAAAAAATTATTATCGTAGGAGCAGGAATGGCTGGGCTTGTCGCGGCTTCCCTCTTAAAAAACGCTGGCCACGATGTTATTCTTTTAGAATCTACTCATCGTGTCGGAGGCCGCGTCTATACCGTAAGAGCTCCTTTTACACATGGTAACTATTTTGAAGCAGGTGCTATGCGTATTCCTGAAATGCACAAACTCGTTTTGGCATATATCGATAAATTCAAATTGGCTAAAAATGAATTCATAAACAGCAATCCGCATGACCTTCTTTTTGTTAATGGCATTCGTACAACGAATTGTGAATACGAAAAAACTCCGGATATGCTCGGTTTTCCTTTTATGGAAAATGAGAAAGGCAAAACAGCTGAACAGCTTATTCAATTTGCCGTTCAGCCTATTTCTGATTTTCTTGAAAAAGATCCTGAAAAGAAATGGCCGATTGTTATTCGAAATTTTCAGCACTACTCGTTAGACCATTATTTACGCAATAATCCGTTTGGAAGATCCCTATCCCCCGGTGCGATCGAGAGCATCAAAGTTCTCTTATCACTGGAAGGTCTTCCTGAGCTCTCTTTTTTAGAAGTGTTGCGCGACATCTTAATCATCTTCCAGCCAAAAATAAAATATTTCGAGATCACAGGCGGCTACGACCAACTGCCCAGAGCCTTTCTTAAAGACTTAAGGCATCACATCTATTTTGGTCAAAAATTAACGAAGATCGTTCAGGACCAGACAAAGGTGAAACTCTATACAGAAAGTCCGCAAACTCTGCACCGCTTCTCTTTCGAAGCCGACAGAGTTATACTGACTCTTCCTTTTTCTGTTCTTAACTTTGTTGATATAGAACCGTTTGAATCCGTTTCTTATTACAAGCGAAAAGCAATTCGAGAGCTTCATTATGTCCCTTCTATAAAAATCGGGATTGAATTTAAACATCGATTTTGGGAAAAAAATGGCCTTAAAGGCGGTAAAACGGTTACCGATCTAGCAACACGTTTCACACACTACCCAAGCCATAACAGACAAGATACATCATCAGGCGTTGTAATAGGAAGTTATACATGGGAAGATGATACGTTTCCTTGGAGAAGTTCCTCTAACGAGATGAAGATTAAAGAAACCCTTAAATACCTCGCACAATTTCATGGCAAAGACGTTTATCATTATTTTGTTACAGGCGCTAGTCATGATTGGTCAACTGACTTGAATGCTGGAGGCTGCTTTACGATGTTTAAACCTTATCAGGAGTTAGAATTGTATGAATCGATAAAATCAATAGAAGGAAGATTGCATTTTGCGGGTGAACATACAACCCTTAAGCATGGATGGGTTGAAGGTGCTGTAGAGTCAGGGATTCGGGCAGCTATTGAAATCAATGGAGGGTAAATAGATATCATCCACTTTACGTGAATAAATTTCATTTAATGTGAAATTATTTAAAATAACGTGAATATATCTCCATTAACGTGAAATTATTTAAAATAACGTGAATATAATTTTTCTTGTATGCTGGAAACGAACAATTCACGATAATGTCTATCTTAAAAACACAAATTGAACATTCCAATAAAATAAAAGCTTAAAAATAAGCCGACTTTTCTAATAGAGTCGGCTTTTTCTTAAACACCTGTTTAATTTTTGGCAAGATATCTCTCTAATATAATGTTTCGATGGTGAAGTTCGTGCCCTGCGATAATCATCATTAGTGCGGAAACTGAAACTTCATGGCCATTTGCTGTGCCTATTTTGGATCGAGCTTCTTTAGGTAAACTGTTAATCAGCTGAATCGTTGCTTGGCGAACGGCAACAAAATGCTCTAATAATCTCTTCATCGAATGGCTATCAAAATCAGCTTCTTCCACATATGCATTCTCATCATATCCTGGCAATGAAACTCTATCTCCGCGCGCGATCGAAAGTAATCTGTAGCTCATGATTCTTTCTGTATCCACCACGTGACCGATCACCTCTTTTATACTCCATTTGCCTGCTGCATAACGATGTGCGCATTTCTCTTCACTCAACATACTCATCAATCCAACTGTTTCACGCATTTGATCTTCAAGAATTTGAACCATATCCCCTTTTGGCACTAGCTTTACATACGTTTTATAATAATCCGCGTACTTATAAGTTTCTGTCATATACTTTTCATCCTCTCCTTATTTTTCAAGTTCCTATATTTGTATTTTTCTACTAATATTATGAAAACGCAAGAAAAGAGCTAGTCCATTTTCACATAGGACTCGCTCTCTTCTGTAGATTTCTATTCCAACTCTATTCCAACACACTCCAAATGTCCTCTGGTCCACCGCCAACATACCAGGCTGCGGTTCCGCGCAAATGATACTTCTTTACAAGGTCATAACGAAGCTTCATTGAATCCTCGTCTTCTACCCAAATCTGATGTTTTTCGCCATTTTCCATAAACTCTACATAGTTCTGCGAAGTGCTGTCATCCCACTTTTTTGTTAACCCTTTTTCTCGGATCAGCTTCTCTGTTTCAATGATGGTTCTATCGACACTTCTGACTTTTCCGCTATTGTCAGTTATCCATTCTCTCGTGTAAAAAGGAACGCCAAGTAAAATTTTATGTCCAGGGACTTCTTCTAGCAGTAGCTTGATCCCTTCATCTGTCCATGGAAGGGATGCAACAGACCCTGCCTTTGGAGAACTTCCCCAATGTTCATCGTAACCCATCAATACAATAAAATCCGCTGCTTCTCCAAGGCCAGCCCGATCCAAACTTCCTGACCAGAATGGATCATCATTTTCACGGCTAACATCTACTGAGACAAAGATTCCATACGGCTGAAGTTCCTTTTTTAATTCCTGAATGAACGTAACATAATCCTTCTTATTCTTAGGATCAATGTTTTCAAAGTCTACATTGATTCCTTGACTCTTCGTTTGCACTAAAGATTTCTTTAAGCTGCTGATCACTTTCTGACGATTTCCTGCATCAGAAAGAATGAAGTCAGTCAGTGCTGGATCAAATCTGTTCCCAAATAGTGGCCATACTTGCTTGCCTGCTTTAGCAGCAGAAACGGCATAGTGATTATCCTCATTTAAGCTGATCAATTTCTCATAACTAAGTGTATACCACCTAGGTGATACCACATCTAACCCATTGATGCGGAGTTGTTTTTGATACGAATCATGTTTACCATTATACTTCCAGCCAAGATTGAAACGATCCTGTTTACTCTGTTTAACAGCTGATTGTTGAACCCATCCGGTTTTGCCGTCTAATAGCTGCAGCTGATAAAACCCTTCAGGGATTTCTAAGTCGGTACCTGGTTGCAGGACAACAGCATCTACCTGGTTATTTTTTATAAGGCGATCGATCGAAGTGTTATACGCTCTTGCAATTTTCCAGAGTGAATCCGCCCTCTCTACCTGATGACTTACTAAATCCCGAGGTATGATTAAACGCTGTCCTACATATAGCCGCGAACCAATCAAACGATTTTCTTTCTTAACTTCATTTACAGTTACCCCATAGTGCCGGGCTACTAAATATAGCGTATCCCCTGTTGCAACCGTATGAATTACCTCCCCATCTACCGCCTCTTTTCGCTTAATGATAGGATATTCTTCACCTCGTACCAAATTTGTTACAACTTGTGATTGCATTTTTGATGACGTGAAAGCAGTAGTACTTGATGCAGAAACCTTGCCAACTGAAATTGGCTCAGCCCCGTATACGTGTCTAGAATGACAGACACTAACAAATAACACGGCAATAATTAGACTAAATTTATACACAGTTCCCCTCCAGTTTCCCCTTTTTATCTACGTTTCTAGGGTACATGGTGGATAGAGCGAACTGAACAGGTACTTAGTGGAAATCATGCTTCTAGTCATCCATCTATTAAAATCTCATAGTCAAACGTGTCTTTTTAATATTTGCTAGTCTAACATACAGTCATTTAAAGGGGATTTTCATAGGATGTAGGACAAGTACACTACTATTTTCTTTAAAAGAAAGAAAGGGACGAAGAACGTATGACTATTCACATCATCATTTCCGTTTTCGTCTTCCTAATGACTATGTTAGTTATATTTTGGAGACCAAAAGGTATAAATGAAGTCTGGCCCGCCACGATTGGGGCAGCGATTATCCTGCTTTCAGGAATCGTCACTCAAGAAAACGTTTTTGATATCATTCATAAAATAGGCGGGGCATCCATAACCATCATTTCAACGATTGTAATGGCCGTCATATTAGAAAGCTTTGGATTTTTTCATTGGGCCGCATCAAGACTTGCAAGCTTAGCAAAAGGTTCTGGCTATCGCCTTTACTGGTACATCCAACTGCTATGTTTTCTAATGACGCTTCTGTTTAACAATGACGGAAGTATATTAATTACAACTCCGATCCTCATTCTGCTTCTCAAAAACTTCAGGTTGAAACCACACCAGCAGCTCCCATATCTATTAACCGGTGCTCTCACCGCAACCGCTTCTAGCACACCAATTGGCGTCAGCAACCTTGTCAATTTAATAGGATTGAAAATTGTTAATATGACTCTTTTTACACAAACAGCTATGATGTTTGTTCCGACGTTGTTAGGCCTACTCTTCATGTCTTGCCTTATGTTTGTCCTCGTTAAAAAAAACCTGCCTAAAAAACTTCCAGGTTTAAGTTTTGATATTGAACAATTCTTCTTCACAAAAAAATTCCATCCTCTTACCGGAACAATATCAGTAGAAACGAAACGCCAGCGAACAAAATTCATGTTAAAAATAATTGGTTTTGTTTTTATCATTCGCTGTTCGATTTTTGTTGCTTCTTTCTTTTCCATTCCCATTGAGATTGTTGCGGTTTTTGGTTCCTTGGTGCTGTTAGTCTGGAGATGGTATTTCTTGAGGACAATGCCATTTGATATTTTAAGAAAAACACCTTGGCACATCTTGCTCTTTGCGTTTTCGATGTATGTTCTTATATACGGGCTTCATAATTCAGGGTTAACTGAGACCCTTTTAAGTATTTGTGAACCCATTATTGAGAAAGGACTTTTTGAGTCTACTTTATTTATGGGAGGATTAATCTCTGTCCTTTCAAACCTTTTTAACAATCACCCTGCATTATTGATTGGTACGATTGCCTTAACAGAGATGAACTTGGACCCGTTTACTTTAAAAGCCATGTATTTAGCTAGCATTGTAGGCAGTGACATCGGTTCATTATTGCTTCCGATTGGAACACTCGCATCCTTAATCTGGATGCACATTTTAAAACAAAACAAAGTGAAAGTGAAATGGAAAGATTATTTAAAGTTATCGTTAATTACAATCCCCCTTACATTAATCGTAACTTTGCTTATGTTGTATGTTTGGATTTATCTGTTTTTCTTACCAAATGGATAATCTCATCATTACTAAATAAAAATAGGAGAAGATTATATTGAATGACTTTAAACATTTATTAAATAAAAATGTAAAATTAAAAGTAGCCGGTCATCTTTTAGAAGGACGATTTTGTGATTTTGGAAACGATATCTTGGTTTTATATAGAGAAAGTAAGTACTTGTACATTCCGCTTACGCACGTTCAGAAAATCATACTTTCCGATAAAGCTGTAATTGAGGACAACTCCCTGTCCCCTGATTTACCTTTCGCAAAAGAAAATCATACGTTTTTTTCCTATCGAATGATGTTACGCAATGCAATCGGGTTATATACTCAGATTCGAGTGGTAGGAAAAAACCCGCTCCACGGAACAATCGTAAATGTTCTAAGCGATTATTTCGTATTTTACTCCCCTGTTTATAAACAGATCTTTATCCCCTTATCACATCTTAAATGGTTAACAGTGTATGAACAGGACAACTCCCACTATTCAATGTATAATCCCATCCCACAAAAGCAGTCCTTTAGCCGGTCATTCGAAGAACAATTAAAGAAGTGGGAAGGAAAATTAATCGTGTTTGATATGGGAGAAGATCCTGATAAAATAGGCATACTTAATAGCATCAAGGGGAACTTAGCAGAACTCATAAGCACAACTGGAGAAAAGGTTTATTTTAAATTAAACCACGCGAAAACTGTTTATTTGGCTTAACCCCCTCCAAGACCTTGAACGTTAACATGACGATTCAATTCTTTTTTTTTCCAATTAGAGCAAAACACTTCTTTCAAATGAATTATCTAGTATAAAATATACGTATTCACTGAAATCACCTAAAAATACGTAAGATCTATAAAGGGGAATTATTATGATACAAAGTAAAAACGTAAAGGAAAAAGTTCTTTCCATACTTGAAGATAAAATACAAATTATTAAAAAAGATGAAGGCGCAATCTATCTAGTTGGCCCGATCAGACTGCCTGTTAATCTATATGGAGAAACCGTTGTGTTCAACTGGTATTGCTGGCTCGAAGGCTGCGAACAAACAGATAACTTTGAGGAAGTGATCGACAAGCTCTCTTCATCAAATTTAGCTGAATACCAGCAGTCCAGCGTTTTAGTTTATGGTGACTTTGAATACAGCGATGAAGCGCTCATTCGCATGCATTCAATCTGCCACACTGGAGATATTTTTGGCAGCAAACGCTGTGACTGTGGCTACCAGCTTAAACAGTCCATGAAAATGATTGTAGAACATGGAACAGGCGCTCTCTTTTATTTAGCAAACCACGAAGGGCGCGGTATCGGTCTCTTTAGTAAAGCAATGGCCTATCTTCTTCAGGAAAACGGACAAGATACAGTAGAAGCAAATGAAAGTCTTGGATTTGTAGACGATTCCCGCAACTATGCAGATGCGATTGAAGTACTTAAAGCACTACGTTCAAAGCCGGTAACGCTTATTACGAACAATCCGAAAAAATTAGAAGCGCTCCACAATGCAGGACTTTCCGTTACGGCAAGAGCTCCGATTTGGGGTGATGTTTCTGAATACAACGAAAAATACTTGCAAACGAAGATCAACCGATCTGGTCACTTAGACGAAGGAGTATTTACGAATGAGTAGTCACGAATTTTATATGCAGCTCGCTTTAAGCAATGCTCAGGCGATGAAAGGCCAAACAGATCCTAACCCGTTAGTTGGGTCTGTCATTGTTAATCATAATGAGATCGTCGGTGTTGGCACACACCTTAAAGCTGGGGAGCCTCATGCAGAGATTCATGCCATTCGTATGGCTGGTGAGAAAGCGAGAGGTGGAACAATCTATGTTACACTTGAACCTTGTTCTCATCATGGAAGAACAGGACCGTGTGCTGTAGCAATCGTTGAAGCCGGGATTAAAAAAGTGGTTATTGCTGCACTTGATCCTAACCCACTCGTTTCAGGTAGAGGCGTGCAGATCTTAAAAGATGCTGGAATTGAAGTTGAAACAGGCGTACTGCAAGAGGAATCAGAACGCATGAACGAAGTCTTCAATAAGTTTATCGTTGAGAAGATTCCTTTTGTAACGTTAAAGTCAGGGATTACACTTGATGGAAAAATCGCGAGCCATACGAATAATAGCAAATGGATTACGTCTACTGAAGCTCGTTTAGATGTCCACAGACTTAGAAATGAAAATCTGGCGATACTCGTTGGCGTAAACACTGTGATTCATGATGATCCTGAACTTACCACTAGAATTCCTAACGGACGCAACCCTATCCGTGTTGTAATGGACTCAACGCTTAACATTCCTTTGGATTCAAAAGTTGTAACAGACCATCAAGCAGAAACATGGATTTTCACTTCAGAAAATTACAACGTTCAAAAGAAACTTCAGCTTGAAGAATCTGGTGTAAAAGTTTTCGTTGCAGGCGAAGCTCGTGTAAATCCCTTGCAGGTTTTAAAAATTTTAGGCGATAACTTGATTTCCTCGCTCTTAATTGAAGGCGGCGGAACCATCAATGCTGCTTTTTTAGAAAATAAACTTGTCGATAAAACTGTTTTTTATATCGCACCTAAATTGATAGGCGGGCAAAATTCTCCTTCGTTTTTCGGAGGTACAGGAATTGAAAAAATGGCCGATGCTATTCAGCTGCAGAATATGACGGTAACACAAATAGGACCAGACTTTAAGTTCACGGGTTATCCTAAATACGAATAAGAGGTAATGAAAATGAGATTTGGCTTTGATATCGATGATACACTCATCAACTTACGACAACATGCTTTTCATATCTACAATAAAAAATTGAAGCAAGATGTTCCTTTGGATGTTTTTCATACGATAGAAACCCTTGAGATTCATGAACCGTTTGGCCTGTCCACAAAAGAAGGCAATCAGCTTTGGATCGATTCTATGGAAGAAATCTATTTTACAGACTGTCCTGCCTACCCTGATGCGATCGAAGTCCTTCAAGAACTCGATAAGCAAGGTCATGAAATCTACTACATTACAGCACGTCCTGCAAAGCATTGTGAGGAAACAAAAAAATGGGTTGAGAATGCAGGATTTCCTGTACAAGAAGGGCGATTCTTCTGCGGTATGAAAGATGAAGAAAAGATCCACACGATAAAAGACTTAAATCTTGATTTTTACTTTGATGATAAGCCGAACGTTTTAAATACGCTTACAGATGAGCCTGTTCAGCTATACGTTAGGCACCAAAACTATAATAAAAACTTGGATATGCCGCGTTTAACCGACTGGTCAGAGTTAAAAGAAATTATTAAAAAACATAACGATAAGAAATAGCACTCTGCCAATAATGGGTTCTCCTTTAGGGAGACAATTGTAATTCGCAAGCCTTTTAGTAGGTGAAATAGCACGATAAATGGATAGTAATTGACTTTAAAAAGGATCAGATTTTTCCTCTGGTCTTTTTCTTATATTCTTAGTCAATTTTAGCACCCGATTACCGAAAAGTGCTGCAGCATCATGTTTTACGGTACGTGTTCTTTTATTTATTACACTTTCGCTCAATCGAATGGGGTTTTCGCTCAGTCAGGGGTCTGTTTCGCTCAATCAGGGGTCCGTTTCGCTCAATCGGAGCTCCGTTTCGCTCACAACACAGCTGATTTCGCTCAATAGCTTAAAAATTGTTCTTTTTAACTAAAAATGACAGGTCTTTGACAAGTGAATTCGAATACCCATTCGCAGCGTGACAATAGTTATTGGCAATTTGCGAAAACATGTGGAATTAATGTGATAATTAAGGTCATAAAAATGGTGTTTTTTATCAAAACCTTACGTTGCGTTTTATAGTGCTATAGTTGCTATGCAATTTGGCTAGTATATTCTTGGTTTCTTCCTCAAAAGAGATCCCGTTAAACTACCTATAGTGTGCTTTTTTTCTGCACTCCTTGTCATCCACTCCCATATCATGATGTGTAAGTCTTATGTTAATGAATGGTGGTGACATCGAAATTGATCGAGATAAAAAAATCTCGCTATGGCAGAGGAATCTTTGCTACACGTTCTATTAAAAAAGGTGAACTGATTCATGAGGCACCCGTTATCGTATGTCCGGATGATCAATATAAAAAACTTAAAAAAACGGCTTTGCGAGATTATTATTTCAATTGGGGAAAGAATTACGATCATGTTGCCGTTGCTTTAGGCTACGGTTCACTGTTCAACCATTCTTATAAACCAAATGCAAAGTTTGATAACAATTTAAAGCAAGAAACAGTAGACTTTTATGCCATTAAAAACATTAAAGCAGGAGAAGAAATTTTTGTGAATTATAATGGAGATCCTGACGACAAAGCTCCTCTTTGGTTTGATGTCTATTAAAGTAGCGCGGTAAAAACGTGCTATTTTTTATGTGCTCATTTTGGTGTATGTTAAATAGCATGGAGGTTGTATGGTATGTTGCTATTTTTATTTCTTTGTTTGTTGACTGTTGGGTTTTTTATAGAGATCATACAAAAACATGTATTCAAGATTAAAGAGCCTGACATCCATGATTTATGGGCTGAATTAGAACATGAGGAATGGTATCAGGAATTATGCAAAGTCCCTGAGATCAAGAAGTGGATTGAACTTGATAAACAGAACGGTTTATTAAAAGATCCCTATTATGTCCGAAAAATTATCGATCAAGCGGGACATCGTGAAGGTTATATACGCTACATAACAGATAAAACGAAGTAAGTGCTCAAACAAAAGTCTGATCTTTTGTTTGAGTTTTTTTGTGGTTAAGATAAATCTTTGTTTAACTCAGTTTATTCTCCTGGGCGTTCTCTTTAAAACTCGTGGGAGAATAGATAATTTCCATACAGAATAATGCCTTCAAATTAATACAATACTAACTCATATTTAAGTAAATGGAGGAACGTATGAGAATTCAGCCTGGTGTAGCTCCTATACATATTTATACGCTCTTAATTCTTTCATCAGGCCTGGTAAACCATGTTCTGATCATACCCGTTATTCTATCAGCCTCTGGAAGAGATGCGTGGGTAAGTATTCTTCTTTCTCTTCTTCCTTATATTCTTTTTATAGGGCTTATTGGTTCTGTTTTGAAAAAGTTAGGAAACCAAAACTTTTTAGAATATATTAAAACGCGACTTGGACCTATACCCATGTATCTGCTTACAGGTGTATTTATCCTTTACTTTTTCTTAAATGCATCTATTACTTTCCGAGATACCATTACTTGGACAAAAACAAATTATTTAATGGACAGCCCTTCTCTCGCTCTCGCTATTTTATTAGGATTGCTCTGCTTCTTTGGGACGTATAAAGGGCTTCAGGAATTAAGCATTGTCGCTTTAATTGCCTTACCTTTCGTGGTAACATTCGGCATATTTATTGCTTTTGGAAACATTCCTCATAAAGACTATTCCATGCTTTTGCCCATTGCCGAAAATGGCTGGTCTCCTGTCTTCAAAGGGGGCGTATATGTATTATCAGGGTTAACAGAGTTAAGTACACTTCTATTTCTTGTACATCACACAAACAAAACACTGAAGTGGAAACACATCATATTTGTTAGCTTCGTTTTAATAGGACTTATGTTAGGACCGACTATGGCAGCCATTGCAGAGTTCGGTCCTTATGAAGGAAATAAATTAAGATATCCTGCTTTTGAGCAATGGAAGCTTCTCACGATCAGTAAAGATATCACCAGAATGGACTTTCTATCTATCTTTCAATGGATCTCGGGTGCTTTTATTCGAGTGAGTTTATTGATGTTCTTGGTTACTAAACTGGTTGATGTCAAGAAACACCGGGTATGGTTAGTTGCTTCCCTTTATATACTTGCAGTTGTTTATACACTTGCTCCCTTACCGAATATATCGATATTTAACTTTTTGTATCAATACTTCTTCCCCATCCAAATGTATGTCATGTTGCCTATAATCTCGATTATCTGTCTTTATGTTCTAGTTAAGAAATGAGGAATCCATAATGAAGTTTATCCATCGTAACGAAAATAATAAGACAAATGAACTTCTTAACTGGTTTAGGCATTCCACAGACGTAGTGGTAAAGAACGATCTTATTGCGGAAAAAACCAATTCAGTCTATACCCTCTTATTTTGTAAAGGACTAATCAACGTCCAGCTATTAGAGGATAGGTTGCTTCCCTTTTTGAATAACGTTATTAGAGAGGATACTACTGCCATCTATCCTTCTCTAAAAAGTCTGTATGTCGTTCATGAGATCTCTATTGAACCAGCAAACAAAAGAAAGATTGAACAAAGCTTGTTCTCTGGACAAGTACTCTTAACAAATTCTGAGAATCCTCGCGTCTATGCAATCAATCTTGCAGATACACCAAAGAGAACACCAGAAGAATCGAATACGGAAATCTCAATACGTGGGGCACGAGATGGTTTTATAGAAGATTTAGAAACAAATTTTGCCTTAATTCGAAAACGTCTTAAAACCGCTTCTCTCAACAGCAAGTCTTTTAACATCGGCAGAAGAAGCCAAACGGCTGTTTCATTACTTTTTATTGAAGATATTATCGATCCAGATCTTGTTGCGAGAGTAGAACAGCGTCTTTCTAGAATAGATATAGATGCACTCGTATCAAGCAGTGAATTAGAAGAAGAATTATCCGATTCTACATTTTCCATTTTTCCGTTAATTGATAATACAGGCCGGCCTGATTTTGCAGTACAATCTTTAATTCAAGGAAGATTTGTCATTATTGTAGATGGTTCACCAACAGTTCTTATCGGACCTGCTTCTCTTGCAATTACGTTGAAGTCTCCAGAGGACGCACATGCCAGTTTTTACATGGTTTCGTTTGAACGGGTTCTTCGGGTTACAGGACTGTTTACAACTATCTCTTTACCTGGGCTATGGGTAGCCTTGACAACTTTTCACCCTGATCAGCTTCCTTACCCTTTGCTTGCAACCTTAACACTCTCACGAACAGGATTACCATTATCGCTGCCACTCGAAATGATAATCATGGTTGTTCTCTTTGAATTGTTTAAAGAAGCAGGCGCAAGACTCCCTCGAGCCGTTGGTCAAACCGTAGCGGTATTAGGGGGATTAATCGTTGGGGATGCCGCGATCCGAGCAGGTTTAACCTCCCCTACAACACTTGTTGTTGTAGCTATTACGATGATTGCGAGTTACACGTTCGTAAATCAATCACTGAGCGGGAATCTGCTTTTTCTTCGCATTTTTAACCTTATTATGTGTGCAGCGTTTGGATTGTTTGGCTACTTCATCTCCGTGCTTAGTATATTCTTGTTGGTCGGTTCTCTTCGTTCCTTTGATTATCCTTATCTAGGATCTTTTGCTTCACCGAATGCTACTGATACGATAAAAACCTTTCTTAAAGCGCCTTTTAATCTTATGAAGAAAAGATCCTCCTATCTATATCCAAAAGACTCTACTCGCCAAGGTGATCGGAATGAAAATTAAGATCCTGTTCATGTTGTCGATTCTATGTCTTCTGTGTACAGGGTGCTGGGGATCGAGAGGCATTAACGAGCAACTTTATATTGAGGCTTTAGGTGTGGATTACAAAGATGGAAAATATATTGTTTATACCGAATCAGCCATTTTTTCATCGATCGCTAAACAAGAAGGTGGAGGTGCTCAGGCTTCAGAATCTCCCGTATTGGTAGGAAGAGAGGAAGGAGATACTCTCACGATGGCATTCAGAAAGTTAGAGAAATCTTCCCAATTTCCTCTATACTATGGACACGTACAAGTCATTCTTTTAAGTGAAAGAGTAATTAAGGAAAAACTGAGTGACGTAATCTCTCACATCGGCCATGATCCTCTAATCCGATTTACCTCTTGGATCTTTGGTACATCAGAAGACATTACAGACGTATTAAAGGCAAAATCATTATTTAAACAAGCACCTACCTATAAAGTTCTGTTTCATCCAGATGCGATGTTGCAAAGAAACCACTCTGTGAATCCACTGACCATGCAGGTACTGTTAAGAAACGGCAACGAACCATTTGGCTCAACCATTATTCCAAATGTGAAGTTAGTTAAAGGAAAGTGGCGTGAAGATAACGATAAGCCTGTGCTGCCTACAATAAACGGCGGTTATGTACTTGGGGATATGAAATTTAAAGGAAAGTTTAATGATGAACAGCTTCTTGGACTAGAATGGTTAACAAATGAAAGGAAAAAGAACAAACTTGAAGTTGCATTAGGAGATACTGTTGTACAGCTGGAAATGAACGGATATAAGATACGTCTAAAAAAGCCTGTTCAAAATGTGCTCAAGTACACAGTCGAAGTTAAAGCAAAAGCAACAATTGATGAGAATTTACGTGTGGTACCTCGTAAAGAACTCGAAACGAGAATCGTTCAAAAGATGAAGCAGGACATAAGAAAAACTTACTTAAATGGACTTTCTATAGACAGTGACTTATACAATTTAACACGCTCTACTTATCGGAGATCACCTTCACTCGTTAAAAAATATGCTTTGCAAGAAAATTCCTTGGAATCCATAAAAGTGGATGTTCAAATCATTCATGCTGGCACCCAAAAGTATAAAAAATAAACGAGTATGCACAGCATACTCGTTTTATTTTTTTAACGCATGAATCGCTTGTTTAACGTTTGCGTATGTTTTTATGGATGAGAAATTAATTCCTTCAGAAACGGCATTTATGGCTAACTCAGGACGCAGACCTGTCACAAGCACCTCTATTCCAAGCAAGCCTAATACACGGTAGATATTAAAGATATGAGAAGCCACTTCAGAATCAATATTGACGATTCCAGAGAAATCCATGATTAAACAATCAACTTGCAGCTCAGGAATTTTTGGAAGTACATTATTTAAAAGATGTTCTGTACGGTCTGAATCAATGGTTCCAATCAAAGGCAAGACAGCAAGACCATCCTCGATCGGAACAACTGGTGTAGAAAGTTCACGAAGCTCTTTTTTTGTTCTTTCCAAAATTTCCTCTGACTTACGTTCAAAAGCAAGTACCGTTTCATTTAAACTCAAATCTAGCATATGATGCACACGCTTAAGAATTAAAATAACATCTTCTTTGGACAAACCAAATTCTACACTTATATTTAAAATAAAGTCTGCAAACACCATTCGAGTGTCAGGATAACGAATTAATATCTCTGAGATCCTATTGTGTTTAGCTGCCGCATTTTCCCCGTTTTCTCTACTCCATTGCAAAAGTTTTTCAGGCACTGATCCTTCTTCACAATCTATGGATTCACTTAGAAACGATAAAAATTCTGCATAAACTTTTATTGCTTGATTAATATCTTCGTCACTTACCTGAAAACTAAACTTTTTAATAATATCATCAACGATCTTATTAGCTAGAAGTTCAGCGTTTTCTTTTAGATAATGAGCAACCGTTAATGTAGTTTTCAATCTCTTCACTCCATTTCACGAAAAAATAGTTTTAAAACGTACCTTTAATAATTGTATCAAAAAAAAACCAGTAAATGGGTAAATAGTGAAATTAATATGAACTACAAATTGTGGAATTATTTTAAATACCTTCTAATATTTTCAGTAAATATTAAGATTATGTAAACCTTAATTGTATAGGCTTGTAATGAAGAGATCGACATGTTATCGTGATTTCGAAAACCGATATAGATATTCGATATTGGAATGCAACTTTAGGTGGTGATTTCATGGAAGAGAAAGTTTTAAGGAAACTGTTTCTAGGCTTTATTCAAATACACATCCTTCATCATGCACTCGAACACCCGATCTATGGCGTTTGGATGTTAGAAGAGCTCAGAGAACACGGCTACAACATTAGTACCGGTACTCTCTATCCCATTCTTCACTCCATGGAGGCAGACGGACTTTTAGTAAGAGAAGACAAAAAGGTCGAAGGGAAAATAAGAAAGTATTACTCAGCTACAGATAAAGGCAAATTCATACTAGCAGAAGCTCGAACTAAAGCTTATGAACTATTTAAAGAAATTAAAGATTAAGAGGTGAATTACATTGAATAGCAAGAATAATCGATTAAAAACATTGTTAGAAATCCTATTCGTTTCTACTAGACTTGGTTTAACTTCTTTTGGAGGACCTATCGCACATCTCGGATATTTTCATGAAGAGTATGTTAGAAAAAGAAAATGGATGGATGAAAAAAGCTACGCTGACCTTGTTGCTCTCTGTCAATTTCTTCCCGGACCTGCGAGCAGTCAGGTCGGTATCGGTATTGGAGTTATGCGAGGAGGCGTCTTAGGTGGAATCGTATCCTTTATTGGCTTTACCCTCCCTTCTGTTATCGCCCTTGTTTTATTCGCGCTTATCCTTCAAGGTTTGAATGTAGCCGACTTAAGCTGGATTCACGGCTTGAAGCTTGTAGCTGTTGCGGTAGTAGCACATGCTATTTTAGGAATGGCTGAAAAATTAACACCTGACCTAAAAAGAAAAACGATCGCTTTATTTGCTCTAGTTGGCACTTTGCTCTGGCAAACCGCTTTTTCACAAGTTGGTGTCATACTGGTTGCAGGAATTGCAGGGTTTCTTTTATATCGCGAACAGACCAAAAGCGATGATTCCAAATACGAATTTCCCGTTTCAAAAACGTTCGCTGCTATCTGCTTATCCATCTTTTTTGCTTTGCTTGTCATCTTGCCAATCTTAAGAGAGAGTACATCCATCAGCTGGATTGCTGTTTTTGATAGTTTTTATCGTTCAGGTTCTTTAGTTTTTGGTGGCGGTCATGTTGTACTTCCATTATTAGAGCGTGAATTTGTGCCAACGGGTTGGATCAGTGAGGAAGCTTTCCTCGCTGGTTATGGTGCTGCACAGGCAGTACCTGGCCCATTGTTTACATTTGCCGCTTATATCGGAGCAGTGATGAACGGATGGAAAGGCGGATTACTCGCAACGTTTGCGATTTTTTTACCAGCATTCCTATTAATTCTCGGTTCTCTTCCGTTTTGGAACATGCTGCGACGTAACCCAAAGATAAAAGGTGCATTAATGGGGGTCAATGCAGCTGTAGTCGGTATTTTAATATCTGCTTTCTATAAGCCAATTTGGACAAGCACCATTCTAAAGCCAATCGATTTTGCATTTGCAGCTATCCTATTTAGCTTGCTCGTTTATTGGAAACTGCCTCCTTGGGTCATTGTTGTGACAGGAGCAATCGGCGGTTTGTTGATGTCCCTTCTTTAAAAAAGAAAGAAACTGCTAACCTGGGCAGTTTCTTTCTTTTTACATCCATAATCATTTTTCACAGCACTTTTCCTCTTCACTATCATTTTGGCAACATTCTGCATCAATCTCTTTAATTTCAATTTTGCAGCATCCACTATCTTCTTTTTTACTGCCAATCAGTTTAACGATAAGGTTCACCTTTTCTCACCTCCTTTCTTAAGGAATGCATTTTTAAATCAGATAGAAAATAAATCCTGATACAGTGGACATGGTTATAACCGAAGCTACAAAAGTTAGTACAAGCTCCTTTTTAAAAATAGATTTCAAAAGAACGACCTCTGGTAAGCTTGCACCAGCAGAACTAATCATAAGAGCCATTACAGGTCCTAAAGCCATTCCTTTTGCAATCAGAACTTGAGAAATCGGAATCATACTAGACAGTCTGATGTATAACGGAATGCCTATAACCGCTGCAATGGGGATAATCCACCATTTATCACTTCCAAACGTACTTGCAATCCATTCAGTCGGTACAATACCATGAATGACTGCTCCTATTGCAGCGCCTGCAATCAAATATGGATAGACACTCTTCATTAAATTTAATGTTTCTAATAGAGCTCTTTTTACATTAAAGTTTTTCGTTTCCCTTTCATAACCGGTCATCACGACATTTTTCACTGAACTCTCAAACCCAAGAGCATTTAATAAGAAACCTATGATGACAGATAAGATAGCTGTTACGATTGTATAGATGATCGTTACTTTCCAGCCAAGGATGACTCCCATAATGGTTATAATCGTTGGATCTAGTACAGGTGATGCGAATAGAAACACCATGACTATTGAGAAAGGCATCTTTTTCTTTATCATGTTTACGATGACAGGAATCGTTGAACATGAACAAAATGGGGTGACAAAGGCAAAAATCAAGGCGAAAAGTGCTGCTAATCCTTTATTCTTACCACTCAGAAACTTCTCCACTTTTTCGTAGGGGATATACGATTGAAGCAAATTAATGATAAAGGAGATAGCAATAAACAAAACGGTCAATTCTAAAGCGATACTCAAAAAACTTTTAAATGTTTCCATCCACATCATTTTTCTTCTCCTTTTTTATCAAGCGCAACAAACTTGAATCGATTGTTTTAAGTTCATTCTTGAAGACAGTGAATCAAGATGTAATACAAATTTTTTTCGAAGTGGGATCTCGAGGTTTCTTTTGTCAATTGCTCCATTTCTCTTCGTTTCATCTCTGACATCTTTCTAGATAGTAAAAGTTCATAACAAAATCTCTCCTCCTGTTATATTAAAAAAATTTGATCTATACATCAAAAAAAATTGATGTATTATGTAAAATTGAAGTACTACATATTTTGTAGTACACAATTTAACAACAAGATGGAAGAAACACACAGCATAATTGATTTGATAAAAGGTCTTTTAACTCTTTGATATTCAATGAATAATAATTCCATGTTCCCCTTTTTTCTTTCTTTATCAGATCTGCTTCTAATAATATCTTTAAGTGATAAGAAAGTTTGGATTGAGGCATATCGATAATAGGTGTTAGATCGCAAACACAAACACTCTCTTTCAAAGCTAAAATATTTATAATCTGCAAACGCTGTTGATCGGCAAGTGCTTTAAACTTCTGTTCATATTTTTCAAAATCAATTGCAGATACATTCATATTGTTCAGTAAAGGTATTTCCTTCTCCATTACACCATCTCCTAACATCAAAAATTATTGATGTATTTATAGTATATCCTTTATTTACTAATTTGCAACTATTAAATCAAAATAATTTGATTTTAATCTTCACAACTTCTACACAACTACCCATTATGCTTAAAATACGCATTTCATATTCAGGTGTATTTATGAAGTATGGGTACTCTATTTTTAGAAGGAGGATAAAAAAATGAAAACGACTAAGAACGTTATCGCCATTTTAATGCTAGCAATTTCACTCATACTCTCAGCTTGTGGGAATAATCAAACCGAAGAAAATCACGATGGTATGGATCATGGAGAAATGGATCATTCTGGTTCAGGTGAAGTTCCAAAAGGTCTGAAGAAAGCAGAGGATCCAACCTTTGAAGTGGGCAGCAAAGCCATTATTAAAGCGGAGCATATGAAAGGCATGAATGGTGCAGAAGCTACGATTGCAGGTGCTTATGATACGACTGTTTACACTGTGAGCTATACGCCAACAACAGGAGGCAAAAAGGTGACAGACCACAAGTGGGTCATACACGAGGAAATTAAAGATGCAGGCGATAAACCTCTAGCTGCCGGGACTGAAGTTATCCTGAACGCAGACCATATGAAAGGGATGAAAGGGGCAAAAGCCGTTATCGATTCTGCTGAACAAACTACAGTCTACATGGTGGACTATACCCCTACTACCGGTGGTAAAAAAGTAACCAATCATAAATGGGTTACCGAAAGCGAGTTATCAGCTGAATAAGCTGTATATTGCATTAGCTTTTGCACCATTTTTAGTCCGTGAAAAAAATTAATGGGCCTTCAAAAATGTTTATAGGCCCTTGAAGAATAGTTATCGGCCTTCAAATTTTTTTATAGGCCCTTGAAAAATAGTTATGGGCCCTCAAAATAATTTATAGGCTTTTCGACAAAAGAACACAGGCAGTACGTTTGCTACTCCCAAAAATTAATTGCCCAAAAAGGCTGGCCATTTAAAATCAAATGCCGGCCTTTTCCCTATTAAACTTTATCTTAACTTCTGTCCCTGTTCCAGACTCACTGTTGATCCAAATTTCTCCACCATGTGCTTGAACAATCCTTTTTACAATGGTTAAGCCAATCCCACTGCCACCATGTTCTCTGCTCCTGGATTTTTCTCCACGATAAAAACGTTCAAACACTTGTTCAATCTCTTCTTTTGGAATGCCGATTCCAGTATCTTTGACTGAAAGGAAAATAGAGTCATTATCTGTTTTTGTTGAAATATTCACCTTCCCCCCAGCTGGTGTATAGGTAAGTGCATTACTTAACAAGTTTATTAATACTTGCGCAATTCGTTTCGAATCTATGCTTAGTTCAATGTTACACTGCAATTCTGAATGTAGTGTAACATTCTTTTGCACAAACGCTCCTGCAACAGCATCCATACTTTTCGTAATGATCGTATTCAGGTTCGCCTCTTTCTTATTTAATGAGAACTCTGGTGCTTCCATAGCTGTTAAATGCTCTAAATCTTGAACTAAAGAAATCAGGCGTTCAATTTCTTCTTTAAGGGAATGTATTCGATCTGAAGTTGGCAGGAAAACACCATCTTCAAAGGCTTCAAGGTGACTTTTAATGGTGGCCAATGGTGTTCTCAGTTCATGGGCGATATCGGAAGTCATGTTTTTTCGAGATGTTTCCTGTAATTGAAGTTTAGAAGCAAGCAGGTTTAGAGAATTTCCAAGATCATTTAGTTCATCATTCCCTAGTGTTTCTATCCTTACTTCAAGCTTACCTTTTGCCATCTTTTCAGCCGCTTCTCTCATTTCTACCAACGGTCTTGATAAGTTTTTCGCCACAACATAACTAATCATACAAACTAAAATAATGGCACCTATCGAAGTCCATAGAACAGAACTCAATAAAGCCTTCTCAAAATGATGGGTTAAAGGCTGTATACTTTGAAACTCGGGCACATCTCTTTGAAACATCGTGATGTGATAATGAACCTCGAACATGATAATGAGACCTGCTATAAGGACGATAGATGACGCGGCGAAAATAAAAATAAGAGTTAACTTTGCATGCAGTCCTTTAAACATGACCGCCTCCTGTAAACTTGTACCCTACACCAAACACAGTAACAATATAGGTTGGATTTTTAGGGTCATTCTCCAGCTTATACCTAAGATTCTTCACATGCTGATCGATGGTCCTGCTATCTCCTTCAAAGTCAAAGCCCAAAATCTTTTCCACTAATTCTTCTCTAGAGAAAACACGATTAGGATGCCTTCCAAACGTAAGCAGCAACTTGTATTCATTAGGTGTAAGATTGACTGTTTCTCCCTTTACGAATACCTCTTGCTTACCAGCATCAATCTTTAAATCTCCTCCGTTATATGTAACCTGCTCAGCAAGTAATTCTCCATTTCCTGAACGGCGTAGAATCGTCTTGATCCGCATAACAAGTTCACGCGGGCTAAAAGGCTTTGCCATATAATCATCAGCACCGAGCGCCAAACCGTTTATACGATCTTCTTCCTTAACTTTTGCAGTCAGCATCAAAATAGGGATCGTGTGAGCCTGTCTAATCCTTTGACAAAGTTCTTCTCCACTCATATCTGGGAGCATAAGATCAAGAACCACAAAATCAATTGAATCCTTGTTCATTCGTTTTAATGCATCCGTTGCATTTAGAGCTTCAAGTGTATGAAAACCTTCATTCTTCAGATAAGAAGAGACAACTTCCAATAACTTTGGTTCATCTTCCACAATTAAAATGGTTTTCACGTTAACTCCCCCAACAGGTATAGTACTGTTATTATAACGGATGATGAGTAGTGATATAAAAAATAGAACTGACTCTAGAATGAGTGCAGTTCAAAAAAATAGGTTTATAGGTCTTCAAAAAGTTCATAAGTCTTCTCCATACATTTTATGGTATTTACGACAAAGTGTTGTTGGTTGATCTTATAAGTACTACAACTATAATGTGTTTTAACAATACGGAATACCTAATCATTTAGATAAAAATAAACTTAAAGCGTTGAGAATTTGTTTATGAGTAAAATTAAAACAGTAACCCAAATTACCAAAATCACGCCGCCTGCTATCCAATTCTTCGGAAGCTTCTTGTTATGATTAGCAGCCTGATTCTTGCATTCTTCTAGAATAGATGGAGAAATCAATCGAAAAACCATGACGATCCCTAAAGGAAGAAGAATAATATCATCCAAAAAACCTAAAAACGGGATAAAATCAGGAATTAAATCGATAGGACTTAATGCGTAGGCAACGACAGTGATCGCCAATGCTTTCACATAGATTGGAACGTCTTTGTGTTGTGATACTAAAAATAAGACATAGAGCTGTCTTTTTATCTCTTTTGCCCAGTGCTTTATTTTATCTATAAATTGCCTCATTTACACCATTCACCTTCTACTCGTTATGATTCTTCATTCGTGTTATAAGTTTATCACTGTCGGGGAGACCTTTTATAGAGAATAACCAATCTTTAACCCTGCAAATGCTAAAAGGATTCCTAAACTGTAACTGAGCACTATATAAAGAATCAATGTTTTCCATTTCTTTTTCATATGAAGCTGAATGTTTTCTAGCTTAAACGTTGAAAAAGTTGTGAACGCACCGAGAAAACCTGTTCCAAAAAGTAGAAATAGGGAATGATTCATATTCGATCCGATCACGAGCCCTAAAAGAAATGAACCTACCAAATTAACGACTAAAGTACCTAATGGCAACTCTCTTTTGTTGTACTGATTGATTCTTTTAGACGCAGCAACTCTTGAGATAGCTCCAAAAAAACCGCCTGCCGCTACAAGGAAACTAGAGATCATGATACATCCCCCTTAACTCTGCTGTGTCTTACTTCTCCTAACCAATGACCTGCAAAGGAGAATATTATGCCGCCGAACAAGCTTAAAGAGACATATGTAAAGGCAGTGCCTAGACGATTTTCTTGCATTAATAACAATGCATCTGCACTAAAAGTAGAAAAGGTTGTAAACGATCCAATTAAGCCCGTTCCCAATCCAGATATAATTTCTGGTCGCATTATTTTACGGGTAGCAACTCTTGTAGTGAACCATCCTAAAGCAAAACACCCTAGTAAATTCACTATCAATGTAGAAATTGGAAATCCGGATAAAGTCTGATTCACGAACATCAGTCCAACATAATAACGTATTAGGGCTCCTACAATACCGCCGATCCCAATAAATAAATAGATCATGTTATCCCCCCGGTAATTCATTAAGAAAAACACAGACTCCTACCAGAGCAGCTGGTAGGAGTCATAGGCAGTTGAATACATTACAGACGAACTCCATCGTCTAAACTAATTTTCAAACATGTTCAGTTGCTTATCTCTAGTTTAACATTTTTTCACATTCCGAGACTCATCATTATTAGGTCAAAAAGTCATCCAGAAGTTTATCTCAGCTTAGTTAAAGTATTGGGATTGTACATGGAAATCCCACCTTTTTTAAAAAGTTATTAAAGTGTTTTGGTCATTAAGAAGTCAATTTGTTCTTCATCACCCATATAAAAAGAGTGAGTTCCCGTTTGAACGAATCCCATTTTGTTATAGAAAACAATAGCATTTTCATTTTTTTCCCATACGCCTAGCCAGATTTTCTTTTTATTACTTTCTATCGCAATGTCCCTAGCTTTATTTAGTAGAAATTTACCAAGCCCATGTTTTTGAAACTTTTTCCTTATATAAATCCTCTCGATCTCAAGCGATTCATCACCCATTTTTTCTGACTGACTATCATCAGTATTTAGCTTTAAATATCCAGCGACTTCAGTATTTACATATACAAAATAGAATTGTGATGAAATGTCGGAGAGTTCTTTTTCTAATTGTCTTATATTAAATGCCTTTTCCAAATAGGCATTCATGTTTTCAGGAGAATTCTGTTGCTTAAATGTCTCATAAAACGTTTCTGAGCTAATTTCTTTAAGTATGTGTGAATCTTCAAGGGTACACTTTTTTAAGTTTATAGCCATTATACATACCGCTCCTTCTAATCAATAATTTCTCTTGTTTCCCTTTTTTACATATTCCCAGTCTTTTTCAATGTTTTTTCTTACTCTTTGAAGAAGAATAGAGATGTTATCTATTTCTTTTTCGGAAAATCCCTCTAGCGCTATGAAATTCGAATAATCATGTTCTCTTTTTATGAAAGGATACACATTGTTCCCTTTCTCTGTTGGAAAGAGTTTTTTAATTTTTTTATTTTGTTGATCATCCTTCTTTTCAATAAATCCATTCATTTCAAGTTTTTTAATAGCCCGAGCCGCAGTTGTACGATCTACCTTTATCATCTCTGCTAACTTTTCTTGAATGATTCCCGGGTTTTCACATATTCTCACTAGGTACAAATACTGCCCTTTTGTAAGGTCATATTCTTTGAATTCAATATTACTAATTGATTCTAAAGCCCTGGCTATCATTCCAATTTCACGAAGAATTTCTTTCATAATAAGCTCCTCAAAAATCACCTTTTTGTTGTAATTGCAACAATACATATAAATTAACTTATTTTTGTTGTAAATGCAATAAAAATAAACCTCGAATAAAAAGCACCCCGAGTAGAGTGCTTTTAAACAAATGTTTAATTTTAGAGATACTTCCGATGCACCGTCTTCCCATCAAACGTGAAGAGAACAGGCTTCTGCTCGATCTTCGTCTCCATGTGAACAGGGCGTCCCCACAGGTGATGAAGATGCGGCAATACTTTTTCGAGATACTTCACATCCAGTTCCATATCTTCATAACTATGAACGAGATAGAGCTCCCCATTTTTCATATAGTCTCCATCATTTACTGTAATATAAGGAAAACCGCCGTTTACCCGCATGCTCACTAGCTGATCACGAACCTCTTCCCACTGCTTGTCGACGATCTTATATTCCTTGCCTTGCTTTTGGAAAAGGTACATGTCTTCCCGCTGAGCGAGATCTTTCGTTAAATAGTTTCGGATAAATGACATATCAGATTCCAGTTCACGAACTTCAAACATCTTTTCGCGACCTGAGCCTGCTTTTACCCCTTGTCGTAACAATTCCTCATTAGGATTATTATAGCGTTCCTCGATATCTTTGAAGATCTGCAAGCCGAGATAATACGGATTGATCGAAGTCTTCGAAGGTTGGACAACACCCGCGTTCAGTTTAGCGAACTCGATCGTCTCATGCGAAGTGAGATCCATCTCCTGCAGGATTTTTGCGTGCCAATAGCTAGCCCAGCCTTCGTTCATGATTTTCGTTTCAAGCTGCGGCCAGAAATAAAGCATCTCTTCTCTCATCATGGATAAAATATCACGCTGCCATTCTTCAAGCTCACGGCTGTATTGCTCAATAAATAAGAGTATGTCCTTTTCAGGCTGCGGCGGGAATGACTTTTTCTTTTTCAAAGCTGGTTTTGGACCCTTTTTATCATCCAGTTTCCATAGATCATCATAAGGTGTTTCTTTCTTTGGCGTGAACTCTTCCTCGTCTTCAAATACATAATTTAGTTTGTTTCTTACAAGGGAAGGATCAATGTGTTCTTGTATGGCTAGAACTGCGTCTAGGAACTGTTCTACCTCTTTTTTGCCATATAAATGTTCGTATTGAGCCACACGTTCAGCTGTTGCAGTCATACATTCAACCATATCTCTTCTTGTATTGGAAAAGCGAACATTGTTTTTAAAGAAATCACAATGCGCAAGAACGTGAGCAATAATTAATTTGTTCTGTATGAGGGAATTCGTATCCAGCAAGAACGCGTAACAAGGATCAGAGTTAATGACGAGCTCATAAATTTTGCTCAGTCCTAAGTCATACTGAAGCTTCATTTTGTGAAACTGTTTTCCAAAACTCCAATGAGAAAAACGCGTTGGCATCCCGTACGCACCAAATGTATAGATAATATCTGCAGGACATATTTCATACCGCATTGGGTAAAAATCAAGGCCAAAGTGGTCAGCGATCTCCGTTATTTCAGCAATTGCTCTTTCAAGCTCTTTATTTTGCAGTTCCCAGTTCATATTTTCCCCCTCCTGCTATTTCCTTACTTCTAACTGTATGAAAGAAAACAGGCATTCATGAGAAAACAGCACGGAAAAATTGGACGGGGTACAAAGAATAAGACGGACTCCCCATCCGAAGTCCGCCTATCTTCCTTATCTGGCTTGATAAATATCTATCATACACGCCCAGCCTGAACAATTATCGGGTGTACGTAATTTTTCAATCCAAACTTTTTCCTTTTCCGCCTCATTCCTTTTTATCATCACTTTCGCTTCTGTAGGGTTCATTCCTGTTCTTATCCATACAAAGTTACCGTTAAGCAGCGTCTTTGGATAGACATCTGCTTCACCAATACCGGGCTTCGTTAATTTCGTTGAACTTCCATTACTAACATTTACACTTGCTAAGAACGGCTTGGATCTTTTTTCTTCAGGTACATCCCATCCCCATTCAATTTGTCTGCTCACTATCATTTCCTTATCGCTTCTCCAGGTGAAATCTCCATCCGCATATCCAGGAAATCCAAAGTTGGTTTCCTTGTTGCTTTTGGCATCCCAAACCGTTAACCGTTTATTTTCAGAGATTAGCCTGCCAATTCCTTTAATAAAAGCCAACTTCTTTTTATTTGGAGACCAATGAAACCAATTCGGCTGATCTAACATATTTCCAATCATTTTAGTTCGGGAACCATCTAATGAGACAACCATTAATGTATTGCTGTCAGCTGACATTGACGCAGTAGGACAAGCAATAAATGCAAACCATTGATCATCCGATCCCCATTTAAATTCCGTCGTACCAATCGCAAAGAATGTCTGACTCATCTTAGGCAGTGTAGTTATGTTCTCCACTTTTTTTAGATCACCATTTGCATTTACAGGAACATAGAATAGTCGAACTGGACTCCATCCATCTGGTTCTAAATTGGCAGATGACGATACAACAAATCCTTTACCATTAGGTGCCCAGCTGTAGTTGCCTGCTCCAAGAATGACATTTTGAAAAGATGTGGCAGGCTTGGAAAGGTCGATTACATTTAATACACTACTGCTTTTCCAAGCGAGTTTGGAATCGACAGGAGACCAATTCGTTAAACTCACTTCGCCATCAAACACTTTTCTTTTTAAACGAGTGACACGGTTATACACCCACAATTCATTGTGATTTCCTGACACATAGCTGATATATGTGCCATTACTTGAAAAACGAGGGTGGGAAACGCTTGATCCTTCAACAATCCTACGCTCCAACTCCCCTTCTTTTAGCCAAAGGCCGTCTTCCCGAACGAAGGCTGCCTTATCATCAGCAGCTTCAATTAATTGCGGATGATTGATCATCACCAAAATTAAACTTAATGTGATAAAAATACAACGCATCACAGTAATCACCTCATTAGTAACATGAACGAAATGAGGAATTTCATACAAAAAAGCTCAGAAAGCATTTTTACCTTCTGAGCTTGCACCATATTATTCTCCTGTTTCAGCAAAACGTTTAATTCGAGCTGAGATCTCGTCACGAACACGCTGGAATTCGCTCCACTCTTTCCCTGCTGGGTCATCAAATCCCCAGTGTTCACGTTTTTTGTGAGGTGGTGTTGCCGGGCATACATCATTTGCATGTCCACAAAGTGTAACGACTAAATCTGCTTTTTCTAAGATTTCTTTATCAATTACATCAGATGTTTGATTCTTAATATCAATATTCACTTCATTCATCGCTTTGATTGCGTTTGGATTCACACCGTGCGCTTCAATCCCAGCTGAATATACATCATATTTATCACCAAGATAATGGTGTCCAAATCCTTCTGCCATCTGAGAACGACATGAATTTCCTGTACAAAGGAAATAAATGATTGGTTTAGCCATTTTTTAAAAACCTCCTGTAGTAAAAGAACTTCTTTCGAGACCATCATAATATAAGTGTATTCTTATATCAATATTTATTTATATATTCTTTGACATTCTATATAAACATATGGTTATATACTAATGAGGTGAAATCGATATGGAACTAGAACAGTTAACTGAGTGTTACAAAGCAATGGCAGATAGAACACGCTTGAATATCTTAGCCTTACTTCGCCATGAAGAATTATGTGTATGTGAGTTAGTTGAGATCTTACAAATGACACAACCTAGTATTTCACAGCATCTACGAAAATTAAAGCAAGCTAAACTCGTTAAGGAAAGACGCAACAGTCAATGGATCTTCTACTCCATTGATGGAGAAATGTATCCTTTTATTAAAGCAAACTTAGAAGCCCTACCTGACATGTCCGAAAAAATTGAGCAATTAAAAGCGTCAGGCGGAAAAGTTTGCTGCTAACTTAGAAAGACTTGATATTGGGGGAGTTTTTATGGACAGCATGGCGATTATGGCCGTCGCTGTATTTTTAGTTACGATTATTTTTGTAATTTGGCAGCCAAAAGGGCTGTCTATCGGCTGGTCTGCTACAGCAGGTGCCATTATAGCACTTCTTCTTGGAGTAGTTACACTCGCTGATGTTTGGACCGTTACCGGAATTGTTTGGAACGCCACATTGGCTTTTGTAGCGATCATACTCATATCCATTATTTTAGATGAAATTGGTTTCTTTGAATGGTCAGCTCTAAATATGGCAAGGTTAGCCGGCGGAAACGGAAAGAAGATGTTTACGTATGTGATCCTTCTTGGAGCTGCAGTTTCGGCATTCTTTGCAAATGATGGTGCAGCATTAATCCTGACACCGATCGTACTTGCTCAAGTTCGAGCACTTCATTTTAAAGAAACGATGATATTGCCATTTATTATGGCGAGTGGATTTATAGCAGATACAACATCACTGCCACTTGTTGTTTCAAACTTAGTAAACATCGTGTCCGCTGATTTCTTTAACATCGGATTCGTTGAATATGCAAGCCGAATGATCGTGCCGAACATCTTTTCTTTAGTTGCAAGCATGCTTGTTCTGCTAATTTTCTTTGGAAAAGACATTCCAGAGAACTATGATACTTCGCAGCTCAAACATCCGAAAGAAGCCATTCAGGATGAAAAGTTGTTTAAGTTGTCATGGGTCATTCTTGCTGTACTTTTAATCGGGTATTTAACCAGTGAGTTTATAGGCATTCCTGTTTCCTTTATCGCTGGTGCGGCAGCCCTTTTCTTTATTATTGCAGCTCGCAAAAGCCCGGCCATTCAAACAAAAAAAGTGGTAAAAGACGCACCATGGACTGTTGTTGTCTTTTCTATCGGTATGTATGTCGTCGTTTACGGACTTCGTAATGCAGGTCTGACTGATATGCTCGGGAGCTGGATTCAGGTTATTGCCGATCAGGGATTGTTCGCTGCAACCATTGGTATGGGCTTTTTAGCCGCTGTATTATCTTCTGTTATGAACAACATGCCAACTGTTATGATTGATGCCCTAGCTATTCAAGGAACGGAAACATCTGGTGTTATCCGTGAAGCATTAATCTACGCAAACGTAATCGGCTCAGACTTAGGACCAAAAATTACACCGATCGGGTCACTAGCCACGCTTCTATGGCTACACGTGTTATCCAAAAAAGGTGTAAAAATCACATGGGGCTATTATTTCAAGATTGGTATCATCTTAACCATACCAACACTTTTCATTACCTTAACCGGCCTCTATTTATGGTTGATGATTATTTCATAAGAAAAGGAGAGTTCACATTATGATACAACGCATGCATGTCGCTGTTAACTGTTCAGATTTAGAGAAATCTCTTGAATTCTATAAAAGCTTTTTTGGTACTGAACCAACAAAAGTAAAAGACAATTATGCAAAATTTGAGCTTGATCAGCCTGCACTTCATTTTTCACTAAACGCCCGACCTTTTGCAAAAGATGGTGTACTTAATCATTTGGGATTTCAAGTAAACAATACTGATGATGTTCTTGCCATGGGTGAGAGACTACGAAAGGCAGGACTGCTTTTAATTGATGAGATGAACACAACGTGCTGTTATGCTGTCCAAGACAAAGTATGGGTATATGACCCAGACGGCAATGCATGGGAGATCTTCTATACAAAAGAAGACTCTGAATTTGAATCAGCAGGAGATGCACGAGATCTTTCACTTTGCTGTGCGCCTCCTCAACAAACTCAACCGATCACATTAGGTTTTACAAAGAAATAAAACGCGAAAAAATCCCTCTGCATGACAAATATGCAAGGGATTTTTATTTGGTTTATAAGGTGGATAAGGCGACAATTTCCGCGATACGGATAATAATCTGCTCATTATACTTATGATCACAGCTCATCACACATAATGTAATGTAATCCTTCTCAACTGCTCTTAGTCTACCTTCATACGTTTGATTTGTAGTATCCACCACGACCTGTCTCTCCAAAAGACGTTTTGCAGCTCTTCTGAAGTCTTTCACATTCACAGCACTCACCTTCCCTATTTTGCACTGCAAACAAGGGGCTTTCTATACTATTACATGCAAAAAAAGAAAAAGAGACACGGACAAACACCCTGTGTACATGACTATTCTTGGACAATCACGCATATTATGTAGAAATAACCTTAGACAGGGATGAATGCCATGTTTAGACGAACAATAGCTATTTTCTTTGGAAGTGTATTGCTTGGTATCGGCATCAATGGTTTCATTGTCCCTTTTCATCTGTTGGATGGCGGAATGATCGGCATCAGCCTTCTCATTAAGTATGTATGGGGGTATAAGGTGGGTCTTACTATTATAATCTTAAGTGTTCCCATCTATCTATTAGCATGGAAGCTGGAACGCCGCTACTTTATAAATAGCATACATGGATTGTTAGCATCGTCGCTCATTATAGATCTCCTCTCCCCTTTAAAAGGCGTATTTTCTGTTTCTGTCATGGAAGGCTCTGTTATTGGAGGACTATTTATTGGAACAGGCATCGGCTGGATGCTGAGGCATGAAACAAGTACGGGTGGAACCGACCTGATTGCTCTCTTTTTATCCCGCTGGTTTTCAATTAATGTGGGCATGGTCATCTTTTTGATTGACGCTGCGGTTATCTTAGTAGGACTTTATGTAATGGGCGAAGGAATCCTCTTCTACTCGCTTGTAACCATTCTTTCTGTGGGCTTTGCAACGATGACAATGACCCTTATCCGCTCGATTAAATACTATAGAAGCTTTTAAGGGGTCTGACCCCCAACAATTTATTCCCCGCTTCAATTTACTGCTTACTTGCTGGGTGTTTGTTCAATTCATTGCACTCAACCGCAAGCCTTTCTTTTTACTTGGTTTACAAGAAACATTATTTCCTTTCATACTTAGGACGATTATAAAAGAGGACACGAAATACGTGATATCACGTATTTTGTCTCCTCTTTTTTCACTCTACCCTAAAATATCAAGCCAGATCTTCATTGATGTTGCAATTATTAGTGCAGCCAATATTAATTGTAGAATCTTCGTATTTATCTTCTTACCGAACTGAGCACCAAGCGGTGACGCAATTAAGCTTGCTACAACCATGATTATTGCTGGCCATAACAACACTTGCCCAGTTGTAATCTTCCCGATTGTTGCTCCTATTGAAGAAATAAAGGTGATTGCAAGTGAAGTAGCAATCGTCATTCGGGTTGGTATCTTAAGAACAACGAGCATGATTGGTACAAGGATAAACGCTCCTGCTGCACCAACAACACCTGCTGCTCCCCCGACAACAAAGGCTAACACAGCTGCCAGCCATTTGTTAAAGGTAACTTGATCTAACGGAATATTATCTATTCCTTTTTTGGGAATAAGCATCATTACAGCCGCTAAAGTGGCTAAGACTGCATAAACAATGTTGATTTGCCCCTCAGTCATACCTTGTGAACCGTATCCACCAATAAAACTGCCTAACAAAATGGATCCACCCATATAAACAATCAGTGTTTTGTTCAAATAGCCACCTTTTCGATAAGCCCAAACTCCCCCTATCGTAGCGAAGAATACTTGAACTGCACTAATTCCAGATACTTCATGAGCAGAGTATGCTGTGAAGCCTAACATTGCTGGAATATATAAAAGCATTGGATATTTGATGATTGAGCCCCCAATACCCACCATCCCTGATATAAAAGATCCTATAAAACCAATTAAAAAGATCGTAATGATAAAAGTAAATCCCATGACTTCACCTCCCTCTAACCTGATGTTACTTAGATAAATAAGTTAATCTTAGACTCATCTGCATCAGCAAGATAAGAGGCTACTCCAGCATAATCAAGCCCGTCAATCAGTTCATCTTGAGTAATACCCATAACGTCCATTGACATCGTACACGCAACCATTTTCACATCTAGGTCTTGAGCCATGTCGATTAATTCTTTAAGTGTTACGATGTTTTTCTTTTTCATCGTATACTTCATCATCCTTCCGCCTAATCCACCATAATTCATTTTAGAAATACCTAGCTTTTCAGGTCCTCTTGGCATCATTTTCGCGAACATTTTATCCATGAAAGTTTTATTCACATTTACGTACTCTTCTTTTCGTAGGATGTTTAATCCCCAGAAAGTGAAAAACATCGTTACTTGTTTCCCCATAGCCGCTGCTCCTGTTGCGATAATAAAACTTGCCATCGCTTTATCAAGATCACCGCTAAATACAACCATTGTTGATTTATCTTGTGTTTGTTGTTCCATCTTAGAATTCTCCTTTTCAATCAGATACCCATACCCATATAGGTATATGATTCTTTAAATTTTTTTGGGGTTATCCCTTTTGAATATAAAACTTAAATACGCCTTCTTCTTCTTTGTGTTCTAGCAATTCATGACCTGATGATTTAGACCAAGCTGATAAGTCGTTAACTGCACCTTTATCAGTTGTAAGTACTTCCAAAACGTCTCCGCTAACAAGAGTATCCATTGCCTTTTTAGTTTTTACGATTGGCATTGGGCAAGATAACCCTTTTGTATCTAAAGTTTGTGTTACGTTCATTTGAAAAACCTCCTAGTTATTATTTAAGTTTTATTTATTCAGTGATCGCACAGCGGTTTGGACCAATTTCCATATCACGCTGTTCATCCGTTGAAGGATCAATTTTACCCATGTTCGTTTCACGAATTTCTTGGTACGCGTTTGGCTGCGGCGGTAAGTTTTCCGTTACAGCCTTACGGAACTCATCTTCACTCTTAATGTTCAATCCTTCGTTCTTTTCAAACAGCTCGCCTAGAGGAGCTTGAACAGCACCTTTTTCATCCAGTTCGCTGATTTTACCAAAATGGGCTGGCAATACTACTAGATCTTTTGAAAGATTGTTGTATTTGTTGTATAAAGAATCGCGCAGATCACTCACCCAGTCCTCAGCTTTACCGGCAAGGTCTGGACGTCCGATTGAATCAACAAATAAAATATCTCCAGAGAGCAGGTATTGTCCGTCAACAATCATAGAAGTACTTCCGATCGTATGACCTGGTGAATAAAGAGGCTGAATTTCAATCTTTGTATTACCGATCGTAATGTCTTTTCCTTCTTCTAATGCTTCATAAGAGAACGTGACTTCTTCAGCATCCTTTGGAGGCAGCCAGTATGATGCGTTCGTCTTTTCCGCAAGACGGCGTCCGCCTGAAATGTGGTCAGCATGAAGGTGAGTATCAATCATGTGCTTAACTTCAATATTGTGTTGTTTAGTAAAATCTTCATAAGCTTCAATCGTACGAGCAGAGTCAATGATTGCCGCTTCACCATTTGATTCAACGAGATAGGATAGGCACCCTTTACCGATTCTGTTGAACTGATAGATAGAACCTCCATCCTTTAAGTCCCCGATCTTTACAGGCATCAAGTATTCACTCCAAGCTTTCATACCGCCTTCAAGATAATTAACATCTTTAATACCTGCTTCATCAAGCATCTCAGCTACCATTACAGAAGATCCTTCTTTCGCACAAACAACCAATACATCTTCTTTAGGAAGGTGTTCTAACACATCTTCTACACCATCAATTAGATCGAAATAAGGACGATTGATGGACTCAATACCTTTACCTTCGATTTTCCAGTCTTTATAATCACTTTCATTACGAACATCAAGGATAAACATTTTGCCTTCTACAACACGTTTTGCTACTTCTTTAGCTGATAATGCCTTAATCATTATTGAATACCTCCCCAGGTATATTTTCAGTTAAAATTTTTTATTTTGATACTACAGGGCCATTCCACTCTGCCATGCCAGGCAATACATTTTTCACACGCTCAAATCCATTTTCAGCTAAGATTTGGGCGGCCATATCACTTCTTGATCCGGTACGGCAAATCACATGAATTTCTTTGTTCTTTTCAAGCGTATCTAATCTACTTTCAAGTTCTCCTAAAGGAATAGATATTGCCCCAGGTATACGTTTGAACTCATACTCTGCTGGTTCTCTAACATCGAGTACAACCGTGTCACCGTTATTCTCTGCCAATACTTTTTCTAACTCATCGTTTTGAATCGTATGCTCAAATTTAGCCGCCTCTTTTACTTCACCAGGGTTGGATTTTCTTAGATAGTGCTTCAGAACATCTCCCTCTTCTTTTGTACCTAAATATTGATTTCCCGTATTTCTTGCCCATCCTTGAATATCAGCTAAAGAACCTTTATCTGTAGCTTGAACTTCAATAACCTGACCTGCTGCAAGCTGATCCATCACTTTTTTTGTACGTACGATGGGCAACGGACAAGATAATCCCTTACAATCTAGAATTTGATCTACTTTAATACCCATTTCTTAAAACCTCCACATACTCTTTATTTTGTATCGTTGTTCCATTTAAGCATGCCGCCAGTCATATTAATGACTTTAAAATTGTTAGCAGTTAGTACATTGCAAGCTTTCTCACTACGTTTTCCAGAACGGCAAACCATAATATATTCTTTTGCTGCATCTAACTCGTTCAATCGATAAGGAATTTCCCCGAGTGGTATATGTTTAGCTCCTATGATCATTCCTTGAGCGACCTCATCATTTCCACGGACATCAATGATGTTTAACTGATTTCCTTCTGTCATTAAACGATTTACTTCTTGTGGTTCAATTGTTTTTAAAGACATCGTTTTTTCCCCTCTCTTATAAATGATAATGATTAGATACCAATACCCGTATAGGTATATTAAAAGCTAAAAAAATAATGCAACTCTACTCCAAATACCCATAGGGGTATATTAAATGACAAAAGAGAATCTGTCAACAGCGTATACTTATGACAGATATTAACGGCTTTTAACAAGAAGTTGCACAGCTTCTTTAACTAAGTCTGAGTTCATTTGGTCCCCGTTTTCCATTTGATCACGCAAACATTGTTCAAGGTTTGTGCCGACAATTAATCCAATCGTGCGATCAATAGCCGTTCGTGAAGCAGAAAGCTGTGTAATAACGGCTTTACAATCTTGATCTTCTTCCAACATACGCAAAACTCCACGGATTTGACCCTCAATTCTTTTTAGACGATTTTTCATTTCTTGTGTGTATTCCAAATCAGCACCTCCTCTTCATAAAATACCTATAGGGGTATATTACAGCTGTTTTAATAACTTGTCAACCATTAGAAAAAAAGGGCTGTAAGACAATTGCCTTACAGCCGTTCCTTCTTTTTATTGTGCCACTTTTTGCATTTTTTCATGAACTATATCCATAACTGCTTTTTTCAAGTTAAGTAAAGCTTCTTTAGCTTTTTCATCCGTATCGGCTTTAATACCAAAATAAAACTTTACTTTTGGCTCTGTCCCTGATGGTCTTACGCAGAACCAAGAACCATCTGACAACTGATACTTAAGAACATTGGATTTTGGAAGATGGATATCGTACTTTTCATTCTTCTCTACATTGTATTTAACACTTGCTTTATAATCTTCGGAAACCGTCAACTTTTGCCCATTGATCTTAAGAGGCATATCAGCTCTGAAACCAGCCAATAAATTCTCGATCTGTTCCGCGCCAGTTTTCCCTTTAAGTGTAAGTGACTCTAAATCTTCTTTGTAGTATCCGTGCTTTTCATAAACATCTGTTAACGCATCAAAAAGTGTTTTTCCTTGTTTTTTGTAATAAGCAGCCATTTCTGCTCCCATTAAACATGCTTGAACAGCGTCCTTGTCTCGCACGAAGTCTCCGATTAAAGAACCATAACTTTCTTCATATCCGAAGATAAAAGTATGTTTTCCGCTCTTTTCGTATTCTTTAATTTTTTCACCAATAAATTTAAAACCTGTCAGGGTATCTTCACACGTTAATCCGTAAGATTCAGCAATCACTCGCCCCAGTTCGGAAGTTACGATCGTTTTGAAGATTATTCCCTTGGAACAAAGACTGCCTTTATCTTTACGTTGAGAAAGAATGTACTCAATCATTAGTGCACCAGTCTGATTCCCCGTTAGAATCTCATACTCACCGGAACTGTTTTTTGCAGCAATTCCTACTCTGTCTGCATCTGGATCTGTAGCCATCAGAATATCAGCATTAACTTCTTTGCCATACTTAATAGCCAGTTCAAATGCAGCATGCTCTTCTGGGTTTGGAGATTTAACTGTTGAGAAGTTTGGATCAGGCTGCTCCTGTTCTTTTACTACCGTTACGTTCGTAAATCCTAACTGCTCCAAACCTTTTCTTACAGGTATGTTTGCAGTTCCATGAAGTGGTGTAAAAACAATGCTCAAATCATGCATCTCTTTAATCGCTTCACCGTTTAAGCTTATTTTTGTCAGCTGTTCCATGTATGCTTTGTCTATTTCTTCACCGACTACTTGGATTAAGCCGATGTTCTTCAGCTCTTCTTCTGGCTTAACTTGTATAGATAGCTCATCTTTAACATCGTTTACCTTTTCAATAACTTCATCTGCTTCTTTCGGAGGCAGCTGCCCGCCATCTGGACCATATACTTTATAGCCATTATATTCAGGCGGATTATGGCTTGCTGTAACAACGATACCGCTATACGCTTTTAAATATCTAACGGCAAAAGATAGTTCAGGAGTAGGCCTTAAGCTTTCAAATACATAAGCTTGAATTCCTTGTGTTGCTAATGTCTTGGCAGCTTCCATAGCGAATTCAGGGGATTGATGTCTTGAATCATAAGCAATGACAACTCCGCGCTTTTTTGCTTTCTCTCCTTGCTCTCCAATAAAGTGAGCAAGTCCTAACGATGCTTTTCGTACTGTGTATGTGTTCATTCTGTTTGTACCAGGGCCTATTTCTCCTCGCATACCACCAGTGCCAAACTCTAAGTTTTTATAAAAGCAGTCTTCAAGTGCAGTCCTGTTTTCTCTCATTCCTTCTAATGCAGTTTTTAACGGTTGTTCCAGTTTTTCATTTTGTATCCACTTTTCATAAGCTGTCTCCCAGGACATAGTACTGCCTCCTTCTAGTTTATAAAAATTATGTATGTTGATTTTTATTTAGTTTCGATATAAATCGAGTTATTCCTGCCATATCTATTAAATCCGGCCTTTATTATACCGCTTTCAGCACAAAAATAAAACCTGCCCAAATCAGCTTACGTTAATTTGACATGATTCACGATATTTCCCGAGAAATAGAAAAAAAGCGGCAAGCATCATTCGCTCAACCGCTTTTCATTTATTATTTACTTTTATCTTTCTGAACAACACTATACAGATCTAAACGCCGATCTCTAAGAAGCGTTACCCTTCCTGTCTTGCGCTGTCTTCTTAAGATTTCCAAATCTACATCACCTACAACAACCGTTTCAATATTAGGGTGGCATTCTCCAACAATCCCGTCTCTAGGGAAGGAAAAATCTGAAGGTGTAAAGATGCCTGACTGGGCATACTGAATGTCCATGTTTTCCACTTGGGATAAGTTGCCTACTGTTCCTGCAATCGCTGTATAAATTTCGTTTTCAATGGCACGAGCTTGCGAACAGTAGCGAACACGCAGATATCCTTGGCGATCTTCTGTACAGAATGGGGTGAAGATAATCTTTGCACCTTGATCTGTTACGATACGTGAAAGCTCTGGGAATTCGATATCATAGCAGATCAAAATCGCAATCTTACCACAATCCGTATCAAACACTTGAACTTTATCTCCTGCCGTTATACCCCACCATTTACGTTCATTTGGAGTAATATGAATTTTATATTGCTTATCGATTGTACCGTCACGTCTAAACAAGTAAGCAACATTGTAGATATCTCCATCCTCTTCAACGAAATGAGAACCGCCAATGATATTTACGTTGTAACGTACTGCTAGGTTCGTGAACAATTCAATGTATTGCTCTGTAAACTCTGTCAGTTTTCGAATCGCTAAGCTTGGACTTTTTTCTTCACAGAAGGAAAGCAGCTGTGTAGTAAGGAGTTCTGGGAAAACCGCAAAATCTGAACCTTGGTCAGAAGCAACATCTGTATAATATTCAACTTGTGTTGCGAAATCCTCAAATGATTCGATGGTCTTCATCATGTATTGAATGGTCGTGATTCGAACCGGTTCACTCGTTTTAAAGTGCTTCTTCGTTTTATTAGGAATATAATCAACGTTATTCCATTCCATAAGCGTTGCATATGCGTTAGATTGTTTGTCATCCGGAAGATAGCTTTTGTTTAAACGCATAACTGTGAAACCATTCATGAGCTGAAAGGTTAATACAGGGTCGTAAATGTTATGTTGGATAACCTCTCTTACATATTCTCTTGGTGTCATTTCCTTAGAATGCTTATGGTAGTTTGGAATTCTCCCACCGAGAATGATACTTTTTAGATTATTTTGTTCTGCCAGCTCTTTGCGTGCCTCATATAGACGAGCACCAATCTTCATCCTGCGGTATTCAGGATGTACCATAACTTCAATCCCGTATAAATTAAAACCTTCCGGATCGTGATTTGTAATGTAACCTTTATCTGTAATCTCGTTCCATGTATGTTTGTCATCATACTCGTCAAAGTTCAGCATTAAGCTTGAGCAGCTTCCAACAATCTTTCCTTCATACGTTACGCAAAACTGTCCCTCTGGAAAAATTCGAAGATGGCTTTCTAATTGATCCCGTTCCCAAGGCTCCATGTTATCCGGAAAACAAATCTGCTGAAGTTCTAAAATCTCATCTATATCCTCAAACTCAATATTGCGCAGCTCTATCTTTTTCTCAAATTTTGATACATCAATCTCACTCATGTTATCCGCTCCTCTAACCTGCTTCTATTCATTACTTCCAATTTTTCATTCGTTCATAGAGTGAACCTGTAAAAAATTCAAGCTCATTGCCATCAAGATCTGTGAAGCTGACAGTCATTCCGCCGCCTCTTTCAACAGGTCCTCTTGTGATGCGTACTTTGTTTTTTAAAAGCTGTTTAACTGCCTCTCCAAACTTCTCTTCTTTAATTGTAAATGCAACATGATCTATGCCTGTTTGGTCTTTATTCATAGGTTTTGCATTTTTGATTTCAAGTAAACATATCCAAATTCCGCAGAAATCCAAGTATACATCTGTATTCCCTTTATGAACGATTTTAGCACCTAAAATATCACTATAAAATTCAACAGACTTGGGTAAATCTGAAACTTTTAAGGTAATATGATTAATTCCACATACTTCAATCATATTTACTTGTCTAATCTCTCAGCTTGTTCAATTAGTGCAGTTAATTTCATCTCTGCCATCGTTTCCATTACATGATCAACTTCGCTAAAAGTCATATGCTTGGTAACTGGATTGGGAATGGCCACACAATATAATCCCGCTTTCTTAGCAGCAACTGATCCATTCACTGAGTCTTCAAAAGCGATTGCTTCATTTGGTTGTACCCCTAGCGCTTTAACCGCCTCAACATATAGAGCGGGGTCAGGTTTAACGTTTTTAACATCATCAGCCGTTTTGATAACCTCAAAATGATGCATTAAACCACTTCTTCCAAGATGCTCTTCTACCCATTTTCTTGATGAACTAGAGGCAAGCCCAATCTTTAATCCAAGCTCTTTTGCAGCTTCAAGATAATCCTCAATACCTGGGAGCGGCTGTTGCTCCAAAATCAAGGCAAGAGCTCTTTCTGTCTTCTTTTCTCTTAGTTTGTCATGATCTAGCTTCTTATTGATCTGCCTCTCTAAATATTCGTATGGATTAAAATCAGAATGGGTACCGATACACTCTCCCCAAACTTCTAATGGCAAGTCGCTTCCATGTTCCTGATACAATTCCTGAAAAGCATTGTAATGCTGAGTTTCTGTATCAAGAATTGTTCCATCAAAATCAAATACAAGTGCTTTGATCACGGTAACCCCATCCTTATCTATAGCGTTTTATCTTATTTTCTTAAACTTTTTATAAAGACGCAAGAAAACCGTTTTTTAAGGCTCTTTTAGCATACATTGCTGTTCTTGGAAGTAGTTGATTCCAGTTCCAGGACGCTCGTTTTCCGCGGGGTGTGCGGTGAGCCACATTCGTACGATTACCTCTTAAGTGTCTCACCTGTCTAGTTCCAGTGGCTAGCCCCTCGAGGTCAAAAGGTAAGTGGTCCAGAAGTCAAAAGGCGCATTCCTAGCCCACTCACCTTTTGCTTGTCGGGGCTGAACGAGCCACTTCCACTTTTCGGACTGACCGCTCGTCCTAGCCGAGAGTCTCGCTACCTTGCACTCCAATCAACTTATCGATAAAGAGAATAAACAGATATAAAAGCAACAAATCTTTAGAGATGAGCCTCTATCAGTGAAGCACATTAGTTCTAAACATAATCTTTTTCCCATTGCTTGTTGCGATAATCGCACCAAGCTGATCTGTTCGATACACAGTCATGTTCCGGTTATCTAACCGATACAACACTTCTTTTGATGGGAATTGATAGGGATTATTCCGTCCAACCGATATAACCGCTGTTTTAGCTTTTACTTTTTTCAAGAATTCCATGGTCGTACCCGTATTAGCCCCATGATGCCCTAATTTGATAACGTCAGCTTTATAGCCGCCACGGCTCAAAATCTCTTTTTCTTCCTCAGCGCCTGCATCTGCCATCAAAAGAAACGTTTTTTTGCCATGCTTAATTTTTATCACGGCTGAGTAATCATTTATATGTTTATAGTAAGAGCCTTTTGGAGCAAGCATTTCGACTTTCACAGAAAACCCCATCTTGAAATTCACTCCTGCTTTCGCTCGATCAACAGGAATTTGTTTTTCGTTTATCACTCGAAAGAGATCGTGATAATATTTTGTATCGTATGGAAGGTTTGGCATGTACAAAACACTGACAGGAAACTCGCGAATGACATCATCCAATGATCCAATATGGTCATGATGAGGATGAGTCGCAACTACAATATCAAGTTGAGTCACACCTTCTCTCTTCAAGTAAGTGATAATCTCTTCCGCATCATGTTCATCGCCTCCATCAATCAGCATGGTTTGGCCATTAGGAGCTTTAACCAAGATACAATCCGCTTGCCCTACATCTAAAAAGTGGATGGTTAGCGGATCAAACCAATCTGCATGAGCTTTTTGCGGTACTGTCATACATATCAGTACAACGCTCAAAAAAAACGCAGCTAACTGTTTAGTTGTTTTCAAATCTCACACCCCTTTACTTTCAAAATTTCGTCCCGAATACATATCCTTAGTTATATGTAATTCTGCAAATTTCAACAACAAAACCCGCTATCCAATACATGGATGCGGGCGTTTTGTTTTTTCAATAGTTGATTTTTGCTAAAAGAATATCTGCTAATAAAATGCAATCTCTTCTTAAAGATTGTGCTTTAAAGTAATTTGATAGTAATTTGATTATTTTCTTCTTCGCAAAGTTGATCGGAGTGAAAGATACGAGACTCTCGGCTAGGACAGGCGGGCAGGTGAGACACTTATACGTGAAACGTACGAATGTGGCTCACCGCCTGCCCCGCGGAAAGCGAGCAACCTGGAACGGAGATCAACTGCTTTCATCACCAACAGATATCCCAAAAATATCCTTAAACACCCACTTCATTCTTCTTAAAGAAGCTCTTCATAGCATGATAAACATCAGCTTTCTCTTTTAAAATATAATGACTAAACTTCGGATTATCCATATTCTTATACACACTCATCAAAGTGGAATGCCGGTTATATGCGTTTACTTCCCCATAACCAAACATGTTGGAATGTTCCATAATCTGCTGAACGAGTTTCACACACCTTGCATTATCACTCGTTAGATTATCACCATCTGAAAAGTGAAACGGGTAAATGTTATAGCGGCTTGAAGAGTATTTCGTCTCGATGAGTTCAAGAGCCTTTCGATAAGCTGATGAACAGATCGTTCCACCGCTCTCCCCTTTATTAAAGAAATCTTCTTCAGAAACGACCTTTGCTTCGGTATGATGAGCAATAAACTCAATTTCTACTTTTTCATACTTCGAACGCAGAAAACGTGTCATCCAGAAAAAGAAACTTCGTGCCATATACTTTTCCCAAATCCCCATCGAACCTGAAGTATCCATCATTGCTAATACAACAGCCTTGGATTCAGGTTTTACGACTTCGTTCCATGTTTTAAAACGAAGATCGTCATTATGAATAGGTGCTACACTCGGTTTACCGACTAACGCGTTTCTTTTAAACGCCGTTAAGATGGTTCTCTTTTTGTCTACGTTACCCATAAGTCCCTTTTTTCGAACATCGTTAAACTCGATCTTTTCTAATACGATCTGGTCTTGTTCTTTCTGTTTAAGATTCGGCAGTTCCAATTCTTTAAAAAGCATCTCTTCCAATTCTAAAATGGAGACCTCTGCTTCTGCATAATCCACACCCGGTTTATCGCCTGCTGGTCCTTTTCCTTTTCCAGCTCCGCTTTGTCCGGCACGTCCATCTCTGGCTACTACATCCCCCACCTGGCTATCTCCGTCACCTTGGCCTACGTGCTTGTTTTTGTCGTAGTTGTATCGGATTTTGTATTCATCCATAGAACGGATTGGTATTTTAATGACGTCACGTCCGTTGGATAAAATGATATTCTCTTCACTTATCAAATCCGGCAAGTTGTTTTTAATGGCTTCCTGCACTTTTTCCATATGCCTTTGATGATCTTGATATCCTTTTCGGTGGAGGGACCAGTTTTCCTGAGACACAACAAAATTGTTCTTATCCGGTTCACTCATTGCTAATCCCCTCCAGAGCAGCAAGATAGAATGCTGCTTTTTCTTGATCAACCCAAGACATATCCTGTATTTTAGAATCAGCTAATATCAGAAAAAAAGGGTTGGTTACTCTATCATATGCACGTACTCCTTATAATTGCTAAACTTTCACGATAAAAAAAGCCCTCTTTTCTAAAAAGAAAAGAAAGCTTGTTGTGTTATTTTTTGTATTCCTTTTTGTCGTGCTGCTGGGGATCTGGCGTTTTTCCACTCTTACGAACTTCTTCGTTCGTTGAAACATGTTCCATTACTTTGCCATGTTCTTTCATTTCCTCAAAGTTAGAAACCATTGATCCATTCTTTCGTTTTGGGTCATTATTTTGTTTTGTCATAGGAATTCACCTCTTACAGAGAATTTTCCCCATTTACTCCTTTTTAAAACCATTAAAAACTTTCATCTCGTCGACTGGCCAATAACGAATATTTGCTTCTCCTACAATATCAGTCATCTCTACAAAACCAATATGGCGACTGTCGATGCTATGCAGCCTATTATCGCCAAGTACGAAGATCTTGCCTTTTGGAACCGTGTCATGTCCCGTAATCTCTTCAAGGGTGAAGTTTCCAGTCAATGTCCGATTACCCGCAAACTTTTTAAATTCTTGAAGATAAGGTTCAGCTACTGCTTTGTTGTTGATATAAAGTTTGTCATCTTTATACGCAATATGATCTCCGGGCAGGCCGATTACTCGTTTTATATAATCTTCTTTCGGATTTGCTTTGAACACAACAAGGTCGAACCGTTCTGGATTTCCGATTTCATAGCCTATCTTATTGATGATCAGACGATTTCCATTTTGAATCGTAGGCATCATTGATTCACCATATACAACATATTGTTCGATCAGAAACTTTTTTATAATAATAGCAAGAATAAGTGCAACTCCAATTGCTTTAATCCAATCTACTAATCCGTTTCTTTCTTTTCGAGCCGAGCTCATACAGCTCACTTCCTTTAGTTAGCTTATTAGTATCAATTTACCATTTTTAAATAAGTAAATACAAGTTCAATTATTTTTATCATAAACATGATGACAAATTTCTTTTGAGAATTTGTTTAGTTTTCCCTATTTTTTTGTAAAAAAACACACCCAAGACAACCTTTCATCGTGTCCGGGTGTGTTTCGCCATTTTATCGGTTCAGTAAACTACCTACATATCGCAGTAGTTCGTTGGCACTAGTTGAATTGTAGCCATGCTCATCAACTAAGCGCGCAATAACTTCATTAATCTTTTTCAGTTGTGACTCATCTGGTGTTTTAGACGATGTTGTAATTTTAACAACATCTTTAAGATCAGCAAACAATTTCTTCTGAATCGCTTCTCTTAGGCGCTCGTGAGAATTATAGTCAAATTTCTTTCCTTTTCTTGCATATGCTGAAATTCGAATAAGTATTTCTTCACGAAACGCTTTTTTGGCATTCTCTGAAATCCCGATCTGTTCTTCAATCGATCTCATTAATTTTTCATCAGGACTCATCTCTTCACCAGTAAGCGGATCACGTAATTTATTTTTATTGCAATACGCCTCAACGTTATCGAGGTAATTGTCCATAAGCGTTTTTGCAGACTCTTCATACGAGTAAACAAACGCTTTTTGTACTTCTTTCTTCGCAATATCATCGTACTCTTTACGAGCTGCCGAGATAAAGTTAATAAACCTTTCTTTATCTTCCTTCGATATGGATGCATGATGATCAAGCCCGTCTTTTAATGAACGCAGAACATCTAACGCGTTGATAGAAGGTGACTCTTTACGAATAATGGCTGAAGAAATTCGGTTAATCACGTAACGTGGATCAATACCTGACATACCCTCATCCGAAAATTCTTTCTTCAATTCTTCAAGATCCACATGATTGAACCCTTCAACGATCTCCCCATCATACATTCTCATCTTCTTTAATAAATCCATTCCTTGTTTCTTTGAATCTTTTAATCGTGTCAGTACTGAGAACGTTGCTGCTACCCTTAATGCGTGAGGGGCAATGTGAACATGTGACATATCACTCTCAGAGATCATCTTCGCATAAATCTTCTCTTCTTCTGAAACTTTTAAGTTATACGGAACACCCATCACGATAATTCTGGAGTGAAGCGCCTCATTTTTCTTGTTTGCGATAAAAGATCTGTATTCGGATTCATTGGTATGAGCTACGATAAGCTCATCAGCCGAAATCAGGGCGAAACGGCCGGCCTTAAAGTTACCCTCCTGTGTGAGTGAAAGAAGGTGCCATAAGAACTTCTCATCACACTTCAGCATTTCCTGGAACTCCATCATCCCTCGATTCGCTTTATTCAGTTCACCATCAAAACGATAAGCACGAGGATCAGATTCAGATCCGTATTCAGCAATCGTTGAGAAATCGATGCTGCCCGTTAAGTCAGCAATATCTTGTGACTTTGGATCAGATGGACTGAACGTTCCGATTCCTGTTCGCTTGTCTTCAGAGAAAAAGACGCGCTCTACCATTACATCTTCAATGCGATTATCATATTCGTGTTCTAACCTCATCGTATTTAGAGGGGACAAGCTTCCTTCAACACGAATGCCATAATCCTCATAAAAATCTTTTCTAAGGTGCTGCGGAATGAGATGAAGCGGATCTTCATGCATCGGACACCCTTTGATCGCATAAACCGCTCCCGCAGGTGTTTTTGTGTACTGCTCCAATCCTCTTTTCAACATCGTAACTAACGTGGATTTACCACCGGATACTGGCCCCATTAACAACAATATACGTTTACGGACATCAAGGCGTTTAGCGGCAGGATGAAAATACTCTTCAACAAGTCTTTCGATCGATTCTTCTAAACCAAAAATTTGATCGCTGAAAAAATGATACACCTTTTGACCATTCTTTTCTGAAATTCCAGCATCTTTAATCATGTTGTATACTCTTGAATGCGCAGACTGGGCTACAAATGGCCGATCTCGTAAAATATCAAGGTATTCAGCGAAGGTACCTTCCCAGGCTAAACGCTGTTCTTCTTCACGATGCAGTTGGATTCTCGATAAAATATCCATGAGTACCTCCTTGATTGTATTGGCTCCATCAAGTGTTAATCTACTCTATGCGGGGATGTCCGTAATCATTCTGTTTGAATAGTGATTTTTTATTTAAAAAACGAAGAATCTCTCTTATCCCTTTCATGGTAAAATATGTTTATCATTGTGTTTTGAAACGGAGAAAGTACTATGAATCAGAAGCTTGGCCTTGTTGCGCTGCTCTTTTTACTGAGTGTTGTGTTCTTTTCCTTTGTTGGATTAAGAAATGAATTCGAAAACTATATTCCGTTTCAAAAAGCGGTTCAAACGCTCGCAAAGGTAGAAAATATTGACCTTGATGAGAACAGCCGTCTTCTCGACCAAAACGGGAATCTTCTTTTCGAATTCAGAGGTGAAGAAAGCCGTATCTATCTGTCTTATAAAGAAATACCCGAATATATCCGCCAAGCGTTTATCGCAACAGAAGATCAATACTTCTTACAGCATCATGGTATAGACGGTAAAGCAATCGCTCGCGCATTTATTGCCAACTCAAAAGACGGAGGCATTCAGCAAGGCGGAAGCACAATAACACAGCAACTGTCACGCAATCTTTTTTTAACACAAGAACGTACATATGACAGGAAATTAAAAGAATTACTAATCTCTTATCGAATTGAGCAACAGTTAACAAAAGAGGAGATCCTCGAGCTTTATATCAACACCATCTATTTCCAAAATGGTGTGTACGGCATTGAAAAAGCGAGCCGTTATTACTTTAATAAAACGGCTACTGAGCTTACATTAGGGGAATCCGCACTCCTTGCAGCGATTCCTAACAATCCGGAGCTATATAATCCATTAACAAAGCTCGACAACACAAAGAAACGGCAAAAATGGATTTTGGATAAGATGAGGAACCAGGGATTTATCGATGAAGCATTGTATGGTGCGGCAATTAAACAACCGATTAAATTAAATGTTTCACAGCAGACTGTCCCCTTTCCTGAAGTTGTTGGTTATATTAAAGACGAACTGCTGAGCTTGCTGGCTGAGGCGCCAAGTAATAAGGGATTGACGGCCAAAGAGCTTGTGCTTCAGAGAGACAAACTGTTAAGAAGCGGTGTTGTCGTTGAAACGTCATTAGATTCTAAGTTGCAGACAGTAGTTTTGCAAGCGATTAAAGGGCGCTTGCCTTATTCAGGTGTAGAAGGAGCTGCTGTAGTTGTAGATCATGCTTCGAAACAGATAGTCGCCATGGTAGGAGGTAAACAAGTCGGTTTAGATGAATTCAACCGAGCCTATCAAGCAAAAAGGCAGCCGGGCTCTGCGATTAAGCCACTTCTCGCTTATGCACCGTATGTTGATGTGTTCGGGGCAAAACCGCATTCACTCCTATCAGCAGCGAAGATTTGTGAAGGGAATTATTGTCCAAACAACTACGGTGGGGCGTCTTATGGGACGGTCTCATTAAAAAAAGCGATGGCAAGTTCAATTAATACAGCCGCTGTCCGTGCATTAAAGAAAACAGGTGTAGAGAAAGCTTTTTCTTATTTAGATCTCTTTGAATTTTCATCTGTTACGCTTGAAGATCATCAGCTTGCAAGTGCACTCGGCGGTTTTTCGAATGGCTTTTCTCCGCTTGAACTTACTAGTGCCTATACGACTTTTAGTTCAAACGGAACGTATGTTAAACCTAGATTGATAACAACTGTAAAGGATAAGAGCGGAAGGGTTTTGTATAAATGGAACGAACAGCCTGTTAGAGTATGGAGTGAGAAGACAAACACCGTGATGCGTGAAATGCTTGAAGCCGTAACAGTTTCTGGAACAGCAAGGGACGCAAGGTTTTCGGGCTCGACGTACATTGGTGGAAAGACCGGAACGACAAACGATGTAAAGGATCTTTGGTTTGTAGGGCTGACAGATCGCTATACGGCTGGCGTTTGGGTAGGCCGTGATACACCTGGCAGTCTTCGATCGATTGAGAAATCTTCTCCTGAAGTGATGATTTGGCGAGATATTATGAAAAAAGCATATCAGAAATGAATGAAGAAACCTGTCACTCGTTGAGCGACAGGTTTTTTAGTGGTACATGCGTACTTATAAATCGGCATTCTACGAAAATTTTGGCTATTTCCGCGACTTTCTATATTAATCCCGCGAGATTTGGGTTAAATCCCGCGAAAAAGCCAAATAATCCCGCGAGAACTCATGATATACCCGCGAGTTTGCACTATTCAACAACGCGGCTAATACCAAATAGGATAAAGGTCTATGTAATCGCCGCAACGAATGCATTATAAAGTCGCAGCACCGTATAAACAACAATCAAACCGAAGCCTGCCCAAAAGAACAAGTGCATGAATACCATGCCGATAATGCCAAATGTAGTTAAGTTTCCGCCGATTCTCAGTAAAAGATAAAAGAAGTACACAAGTGATGCTGCGACAAACACGATACATATGAGCAACACAGAGTGGTTAAAGATAATGGCAAGCATACCGCCAGCAAAAAAGAACCATCCCCCGCTTTTTCCTTCCTGAAGAAGCGTCCCTTCTGAATCACTCGAGAAAAAGAACAAACTTAAATGAGTCAGTGTATCAGACAATAACTTCAGAGCGGCAAATCCCATAAAGAACAATAAAAATAAACAAAAACCGACAGACAGGTGTATCACATGATCTTTAAACAGTTCCTGCATTCCTTGATAAACGCCAAAGTATTTTAGCTTATCAATTAAAAGTCTTTCAAAGTAAATGGCAAAACCCGAGCTGAACAGGATAATCGAAAACAACGGAAGATACCCTGTCATATAAACGTTCTTCTTCATTAGCGCAACACGAATCCCCTCAAAATGTTAAATCTTCGCAGAAATGCATTCCCATGAAAACCGTTTTCATTTATAATGAGTAGAGAGAATGGAAAGAATAAGACTACTTTCAAAGGAGGAGTTCAAATGGATTTTATCCTCATCCTACTCGTGATGCTCGCCTTCCTGACTGCAATCTTTACAGCAGGCTACAACGATCGTCCTGGAAAAAACTAATCCATGTACATATGGAAGTAAAAACGTCCCTTTTTAATCAAGGACGTTTTTTTATTTGGATCTTTTCTCTAGAAGATTATTGTTTTCGTTCATTGTGATTGCTCATTCTCTTCATTGACAAGTTGATTGGAGTGCAAGGTGCGAGACTCCTGCGGGACAGGCGGGCTGGTGAGACACTTAAGAGTGTAACGTCCGAATGTGGCTCACCGCCTGCCCCGCGGAAAGCGAGCACCTGGAGCGGAAATCAACCACTTCCAATAGTCAACAGTTTATTTCAACTCTCCAAAACTTTGCTGACGCAGCGCTTCATAGATTAAGATCGCTGCTGTATTCGATAAGTTCAATGAACGAATATGTTCATTCATCGGAATGCGCAAACACCTTTCCATGTTCGCATCGATTACCTCTCGAGGAAGTCCCTTTGTTTCTTTTCCAAAAATAAAAAAGACATCCTTCTTTGAATCCGAGTAATCAAAATCTGAGTATGTTTGTTCACCAAATTTGGTTATATAATAAAACTCACCATTAGGATATTCACTATAAAAGGCATCCAAAGAATCATGATGAAACAATTTTACATGCTCCCAATAATCAAGCCCAGCACGCTTTAAGTATTTGTCTTCCAAAGAAAAGCCGAGTGGATGAATCAAATGCAAGTGTGCGCCGGTCCCTGCACAAGTCCGTGCGATATTTCCTGTGTTTGCAGGAATTAACGGTTCAAATAATACAACATGTATAGCCAAAAAGCTCACCTCAAAAACAATATTCCAACAAGTACTTATTATAGCACTTTTTTAGGAATATCACTCTTTCGAAGGCAAGCTTTCCCCTTACAGAATATGAAAAAATTTATATTGAATACGTTTTGTATATGCAGTTGAATCTTCATAGCCCCAATACCGCATTCTGCTGTTTGTCGTATGTGCATTTACGAGTGGTTCACCAGAAGGATCCTTTGCAACAACAATTGTCGTATGCTGATAATGGCCGTCACCATCAAAGTCATAGCAGATTACATCTCCCGGCAATAACAAATGAGCTGCAGACTTTTCTTGGGCTTGAAGACTTGATTTCGATCCGCTCAAATACCACCTAAGCGCATTCGCTACAGACCAGCTATAGCTCCAGGAATTGTTTCGCATCCACCAGCCCTTAGACTTAATAGATTGAGATGTCATCGGAATCCCGCCAGCATGAAGACTTTGTGAAATATAATTCGTGCAATCATTCTCAAACGATTTATAAGCAGGATTAAACGTATTCCACCATCGCTCTGCATATCTTACAGCAGCAAGTCTGTCATAACCGCCTTTCGTGGGTGCGATCGATTCATTTTCACGTTCGATCTTCGGCAATTCACGATAATTGCCTTCAACGTTAACGGGTTCATCACTTTTCATATCACCTTCTTGAAAAATGGCTCTCCGTTCTTGAGACATCTCTTCTACATAAAAGTCAAATCCATGCTTAATCAAGAAACTATAATGGACCAAATAATCTACCTGCACCTTTCCCGCCGTCTCAGTCGTTCGCAAAACACTTCCATTCGTTTGGTTGTTCACGATATACGCATTTCTATCGGTATACATTTGTTTTTTACGTATAAAGCTTTCTTGTTCTTCTCGTAAAAAGAAGCCTCTTCCATCTGCATCTGCATGAATCATCCACTGCGATTGGTTTTGAATATAAGCTTTAAGTGTTTCCATCCACATCAGACATCCCTCCTGCTTTTACTAACATATGAGTGAGATATCAAAAAAAAGAACCCTTTAAGGGCTCTAGGATGTCTTCTTACAGCTATTCTGTTCAATCGATAATAATATTTCTTTTTTGTCTAATCCCCCGCCGTATCCAACAAGTGCTCCATTACTCCCAATAACGCGATGGCATGGAATAAATACCGGTACAGGATTCTGGTTATTCGCGCTGCCTACAGCACGAACAGCTTTAGCTGCTCCAATGCCTTGAGCAACTTCCTTGTATGAACAAGTCGAACCATAAGGAATAGTCGAAAGCTGGTTCCATACCTTCTTTTGAAAAACGGTACCAAACAAATCGTAGTTCACGCTAAACTCATGCAGGTTGCCTGCAAAGTATGCATGTAATTGCTGAACGGCATCTTCCAAATACACAGGAGAATGTATAAGTTCTCCCTTAATAAAATGTTTAGCCATCCATGAACGTAAAGATGGAAGGTTATCCTCCATTGAACCAAAATCGAGACGGCAGATTCCGTTCTCCGTTGCAATGATTGTTAACGGTCCGATTACGCTTTCCATTTCTTCGTAATAGAGTAACGTTTTAATCTGACACATAATTATCCCTTCTTTTCATTACTTGACCTTACTATATCGGACACTCCAAACATATGCGATTACGAAATTTCTTGATTTCGAACCATTTTCAGTCCCTTTTCTATCTCTAGCTGTACCAAATCGTCTTTTTCGCGCTCTTTTGCAGATAATAGTTCCAATTCCGCACCATCTCCGCCAATCTTACCAATTGCCCAAGCTGCCGTTCCTCTTATTACAGGTCTAGGGTCATGGTTTAATACGTTTACGAGATCTGATACAGCTGTTTTATCTTTAAAATGAGCTAAAGCGATAATCGCATTGCGCTGAATCGGTTTCTTCCCTCTCCAGCTGCCTGAAACATACCCGAATTTTTCTTTGAACTCTCTATTGCTCATAGACAACAACGGCTTTAATAGCGGCTTTGCAATCTCTGGATCAGGCTCCATTTCAACGTGGTGGTGAAAATCTTTCCCCTTATTTTCAGGACATACTGTCTGACACGTATCACAGCCATAAAGCCGATTTCCTAATTTGTCTCTATATTGGTCAGGCAGAAAACCTTTTGTTTGGGTTAAAAAAGCAATACACTTAGACGAATCGAGCTGTCCTCCTTGCACGAGTGCACCAGTCGGGCATGCCTCAACACATTTGTTGCAGGAACCGCATTGATCTTCCATTGGCGTGTCTGGCGGAAGTGCCAGGTTTGTGATCATTTCTCCGAGATACATATAGGAGCCAAACTCGGGAGACATGATCGCACAGTTTTTAGCACTCCATCCGATACCCGCTCTTTCAGCGACAGCCCTGTCTGAAAGTTCACCTGTGTCTACCATTGATCTCACATTTGCTTCTGGAACTTTTTTTATAATAAAATTCTCCAGCAATGAAAGCTTTTCTCTTAATATATGGTGGTAATCTTTCCCCCATGATGCTCTGCAAAAAATACCTCTTCGTTCTCCCTTAACACTTCTTGGAGCGTTTTTCATTTTGGAAGGATATGCTAGAGCGATAGATATAATGCTCGAAGCACCCGAAAGCAGTCTCTCAGGCTCTGTTCTTTTCTCAATATCACTTTCTTCAAATCCTGATTGATAGCCAAGGTCTTGCTGTAATCGGAGACGTTCTTTTAGCTCACCAAAGACATCAGCTTGTGCGAAGCCAATTTTGTCAATTCCGATTTCTTTACTATATGCAACAATCTCTTCTTTCAACTGGGCACTTGTCACGCATATCCCTCCTTTACATTTATTTTCCACACTTATGTTAAACTACAATTATCTATAAAACCGAAACGGGGTTCGATGATGATCACTATTTCTTCAAAAATAAACGAACTTGTCCCAAATTTTAAAATAGGTACAATTACATACCATGATATCGCGATTAGCGAGTCACCGCAAATGATAAAAGGGAGATTCCAGCTTTTTACAGAATCACTGCGTCTTGAAGAAAAAACGGCTGCAGATTACCCTGGTGTTGCTGAATACCGCTCCGTCTTTAAAACGCTAGGTACTGATCCTTCAAGGTACCGTCCCGCTTCAGAAGCGCTATTGCGACGTGTTATAGGCGGAAAGGATCTGCCTTCGATCAATTCTGGAGTGGACGTTAATAACTTTTTCTCCATTCGTTTTGCCATTCCAATCGGCCTATATAATCTCGATCAGATTAAGGGTGATGTGGAGATTCGCATCGGTCGTGCTGAAGATTTGTATGAGGGATTGAACGGACGTGAGATGAATATGGAAGGCAAACTGTTGTCCGCTGACTCCTTTGGTGCTTTTGGCAGTCCGATTGTAGACTCCAAGCGAACGATGGTGGATGAAACGGTTCGCAACGCGCTGCATATCGTCTATTTGCAGCCCTCAATGGATAAAAATGAAGCGGCCGAATTATTGGAGTCAATGGCTAAGATGTTCACACAAGTGAATGGGGGAAGTGCTGAGATTAGCATCATTTAACGGCGTTTTTTCATTTTGAGCATTTGATGCACTACATTCCTATTTGTCGACTCGCCGATATATGTTAAAAACTAGCCGGATTAATGGAATAACTCGCTGTATTATGATGTAATCTGGCCGGATTATTGCTTATACTCGCCGTATTCACTGCTCACATCATGAAAAACAAAAAAATGCAGGGCTTCATTGGATCAACGAAGCCCTGCATTAAAACCTACAACTAACTTATTCTATATATAAGCAGAATATAGGACATTTATGACAAGTTCTTTTAAACAATTTTATAATTTTGATACAGCCAAACTCCTTTTTATTCGACAAGCGTGTATTTAACTGACAATGTAGCTTCAATTTCGTCTCCTTCATACAGTTCAAACACGTATTCAGGAAGAAACAAGTCATCTCCTCTTCCTAAGATGATGTTCACTTTACTCCCGCCATTTACAAAGTAATTACCAAATCCGTTCACTGGCTCTACTTTATATCTACCTGGAGGAATGTCTTTCCCAGCTTCAAAGACGCCAGCAACTAAAGTTCTAGGTTCCTTCTTTTTTGCCAGTATGCCTTTATTTAATTTATCAAGCACACTTTTCTTATTCGAGACCTCACCGCTGATCTTTTTTAATTCACCATTCTTTTCATCGACTTGATTCACTAACGTATCGATTTCTTTTTGAATATTTTCCTTTTGACTGACCAACCCTGAAACTTCTTCGTACTTCATTTGCAGTCCATCCAATTCAGCCTGCTTATTGCTTTCCTCTTCCTCCATCGCTTCCACTTTTTCTTCTATATTTTTCAGCTCACTTCTCAACTCTGTGATTTCACCGTCAATTTCATCTGCTGTAACTTTTTTATCATACAATAGAACGGAAGCATTGTTAAAGCCAACAGAATGTGCAGCTACGGAACTCACAACTACTAACACTAGAGCGATTAAGCCTAGATACACCCACTTCTTGTTAATTAAAGATGTATCAAACTTCATCAGCAACCCCCTATTGAGTCAAAAGTATGTAGTGCTATATCTTTACTTTATTTTTCTAAAAAATCATTATGCTTTTATCCAAAATAAAAACCCCTTGAACAAGGGGCATGTGAGTCATCACTATAAATATCGAAATAATACAAGGATAGAAAACACTAAAAGAATAAGCATGACAACAAGAAGCCGTAATGATTGAAAAATCCTTACCAGCAAGCCGTTGATCATGTGCATATAGTGAAAGATATCTGCCGTAATAAAGGTTATCGAAACCAAGGAGATCGTAATGAGTATCAAACAAACCGTGACACGCCGATCTCTATACATAACATAGCTAACCTCCTTTACACCTACATATTCAGTGTACAAGAAGAAGATTCAAAAAAGTTCCCGGCCAAAGAGCCTGGGAACTTTTTTATTTGTATTATACAGTTTGCAATCAGCCCGCTAAATCCAGTTTTTGCGGCTGACTTTTCGCTTTTGTAAACAAGTATACTGCTATCGACAAAAGACTGAAGGCAAGTAGATAGACGAGTAGTACGCTCATATTCGCAAAAGCAGAGCTTGTGTTATTCAACGTAATAAGCGCTTTAAAGCCAGCGATCGAATAAGTGAACGGTAAAAACTCACTTAATGTACGCAAATTTTCTGGCAGCATAGCTATTGGCAAGTTTGCTCCTGTTGTTGAAAGCTGAAGAATCACAAGTGCAAATGCAATAAAGCGTCCGATGTTTCCAAATGAAGCAAAGAATAACACGATGCTTGTGAACACAATACTCACAAAAACAGCAAAAGCTATAAATCCAACTGGGTTTTGAACTTTTACATGTAAGAAAAGCAGAACGACAGTTGATAGCAGCAATGCTTGTACAATCGCAAGTGCACCGAGGTTCAAAAACTTAGCTCCGAACCAAGAAATTGCAGAGATCTCTTGAGGTTTCTTAAAGTTAATGAAAAGTGACATGATCAAGATACCCACAAATAATGCGAGTGAAAGTACATATGGTGCCGTTGAATCACGATATAATGGGTATTTATTAACCGTTTCACTTTTCAGTTCTACTGGTGATGAGAACATGCTTAAATTTTTATCAGTAGCCGCTTTAATCGTGCTCGTTTTTTCCGCCCCATCCTTAAGACCCGATGATAGCTCGCTGCTTCCATCATTTAATTGTCCCGCACCATCATTTAGCTTTGTTACTCCTTCAGTCAATTCACCCCAGCCCTTTTCAACCGAAGTGTTGCCATCCCGAACCTGTAACATTCCAGAGTTAATTTTAGTTGCACCAGCTGTCAGATCGCGCCAGCCTTTTTCAACCGAAGAGTTACCCGCTGAGATTTGAGTTGCCCCATCGTTCAACTGAGTAACCCCAGTCGTTAACGCTGTCCAGCCCGTATTAACCGATTGGTTTCCTGCAGCGATTTGGGACGTTCCTGCGTGGAGCTCTCCAACCTTACCGACCATCGTGTTCCAACCGCTTTCCACAGAAGCCGTTCCCTGTTGAAGAAGAGGGACCTTTTCGCTTAGCGTTGTTACTCCGTTATCAACTAAAGTTTGACCAGCAACGAGTTGATTTACACCGTCTGCCAAAGATTTTGGATTAGGTACTTCATTCGCTGTGAAGGCAGCCGCGATTGATGCCGCTCCTTGTTTGAGAGCCTCAAGCTGCTTCCCTTTTTCTGGGTCAGCAGTTTTTTGAGCTAACGCCTGACTCGTTCCATATATCTTCATAAAAGCAGGATCGTTTTGCAGGTCTGGGTGATCTTTTAAGAAAGCTTGAAGATCTGATGATAAAACTTGTAGACCAGCTCCCAATTGCTTTGATTCATCTACTACCGTACTTACTCCGGCAGAAACAGCTTGTGTCCCAGGTGCAAGTTCACCCTTTATCGCACTTTGAACACCTTTTAATCCTGCAAGAACTCCAGATGTACCCTGCTTTAATTGAGGGATATTATCGCCAAGCTGCTTCGCTCCAGCAGCTAAATCTTTAATGCCTGACTGCTTGTCCTTCAATCCTTGCAATAATAATCCAGTACCTTCATTCGCTGCTGCAGAACCAGCAGCTAGTTTAGAAATATCCCCAGATTTTGCTTGCAGAGATTTGAGCATTTCTGCAGTCCCAGCACTTAGCTGTTGAGATCCATTCGCGAGTTTGCTGATGTCTGCTTGTTTAGCTGATAAAGAATTAACCATTTGTCCCGTTCCATTTTGGAGCTCTTTTGCTCCATTGGCTAATTTCGAAATGTCAGCTGTTTTGTTTGTAAGCGATTCCAAAAGTAAGCTCGTTCCGTCATGGAGATCAGACATTCCTGTATTTAGTTTACCTGAACCGTCTGCTGCTTTTTGAAATCCATCAGAAACGTCTCCGAGACTTGCAAACATGTTGCTCGCATACTTTTCTGTAATCTTATCCCCCAGTTTTTCTCTTAACTTTTCTGTAGCACTTCTCGTTACCTGAGCTGCCATGAAGTTTAAACCTTCATTTTGAATATATTTCAACTCAAGTTTTTGCGGATTATCTTCTAAAACCGTTGTCACTCTTTGAGAAAAGTCTTCAGGAATTTCAATAACCATATAATACTTTAGGCTATCAAGACCCTTCTTAGCTTCAGTAGAGCTGACAAAGTCCCATCCGAGATCCTGCCCTTTCTTTAAATCTGCGACCAAATCATTCCCTACATTGATCGGCTCATCATTCGACAGTGCGCCTTTGTCCTTGTTGACCACTGCTACAGGCAAGTTTGACAAATTGTCGTACGGACCCCATTTTGGTGATAATAGAATACCACCATAGACGACCGGAACAAGCAGCGCAGCAATAACAGAAATCAATACCCCTTTTTTTGCTGCCAGCTTTGTCATCTCAGCCAAAAATAAGCGAAAGACACTCATCCCTTTCCCCCCCGTTTATACAAAATAAGAACATTTTTGTAAAAGTGAATGAGTATTCACATCTACTAGAATGTATAATTCTAATAAATATGTATAAATCCTCCTTACTTATCAGAAAATTGTAAAATATTAAAATATTTAAGGGAGATATGACCTATTTTTATGTAAAATAAAAGCGAATACTGCAGAAAACAGTATTCGCTTCATTTAAAGATTTTCTTTTTTCTTGAGCTCTAATAACCCCATATCTATACAAGCTTTTATAGATAGCTTTTTTTCTTTGGATGGAAACTTAATCTGAATAAATTCCTCATTTACATTTGTAATTTCGCCCGTTCCGAAAACCCTATGAACAACTGTTATACCTGCACGTATTGCTTCCTTTTCTCGGATAGCATTTGGATTGTAAGGAACACCATTTACCTTTTCTCGATCACTTGCCCCAATTTCTTTTTTTATTCTAATATTTTTTTGAGTTATGATCCCTTTAGGTGAAGATAGATCAGGAGGATTGATAATGTTCTTAACATCAGCAACAAATAGGGATTCTTCAGCCTTTTTTCCGTCCCGATAATCATAAGAAATAAGTTTTAATTGTTTTTTTGCCCTTGTCATTCCTACATAAAAAAGACGAGTCGATTCTTCCATCAAACCGGTTTCAGTTCGATCTTCACTAGAAGGTATGATCCCTTCTACTAAATCAATCATATATACCTTCTCAAACTCAAGACCTTTTGAGCTATGAAATGTGGAGAGCGTTACTGAATTCTGCCCTTTCATCCTTTTGGCTCTCTTTAAAACAGCTTCCAAATGCCTCAGCCTTTTTGCAAAATCCTCAAGACTCTCTAAGTCAGAAGCAATCTCCTCAAGCGTATCTAAAATGCCAATCAAGGTATCGATACGAAATCCGAGATTCTTACAGGTCTTTTCAAGTGCCTTATCATAACCTAACCGATCCCTGATAACTCTAATAGCTTTAAGCGGCTTCATTTCTTTCATTTCTTTAAACGTTTCTTGGCTTGCTTTCAATAACTTAACTTGATATTCCTGTAATTTCACATGTTTCAGCAAGTTATCAAATACAGAATCATTCGTATTCAATTGCTTTAAAGCATTCATCTGCTGCTTACTAATATAGCCGTTAAATTTTAAATGAATCTTCTCTAGAATATCTAGCCGTTTATCCGTAAAAGCCATGCGCATAAAATTCAATATATCCTGAACGACCCAGTGTGAAAAGAAGCGATTATCAGCATCCTTCATATAAAAAGGAATCCCTGCACGATCAAAATCATTCATTAAACCTATTGAGGAGGAATTGTTACGGTATAAAATAGCGATATCCTTTAAATCCTCTTCCTCTTGAAGTTCCTTAACCAAGTATTTGGATTGTTCTTTAAAATTGATGAGATTACTTATTTCTATCGGTTTATACAGAGGATTCTCTGTGAACATGTTCTTTTCGTACCTATTCTTGTTTCGTTTAATAAATTGATTAGATACTTTCACGATATCCTGTGTTGATCGATAGTTCTGCTCCATAAACAGGATTACAGCTTCAGGATACACCTTTTTAAATTCGAGTAAATAAGCAGGCTCAGCACCTCTCCAGCTATAGATTGATTGATCATCATCGGCTACTACACATAAGTTCTTATGATTTGAAACCAATTTTTCTATAATGGAATGCTGCACCAGCGAGGTATCTTGACTTTCATCGGTTAAAATATAATCATATCTTTGCTGGTACAGCCTCAGCAAATTCTCATTACTTTCTAATACCTCATTACAAATGGTAAGCATATCATCAAAATCCAATAAAATATGATTTTGATCAGCACGCTTAAATTCTTCATATTGAATAATGATTTGTTCAGCTTTTGGAACATCACAAGACACAGTTGACCATTGTTCTCTAGGAAGCATTTTATTTTTAATATAGCTGATATACGTTGTGAGCTCTTCCATTTGGTCCTCAGTTATATTCTCACCTACGATTGACTTAAACAAGTTTCTCAATATCAGCTTCTTATTCATCTGAATGTTTTCATCCCGTGCTGCATTCTCGTCTAATTCTTGCTCCCCTTCAATAATTCGAAAAGAAATCCCCATCTGTCTGTGGTAATTTCTAACGACTTCAAAAGCAAAGCTATGTATGGTCGAAAAGTCTGCGGGTTGAAGATCAGGATAAAATCGCACATAGCGTTCTTTCATATCGTTTGCCGAAGCTTTACTGAATGTAACTGCTTTTATACGCCATGGATCTACGCCTTTTTGCTTAATTAAATAGCCAATACGCATGATGATCGTAGTTGTTTTCCCAGATCCTGGCGATGCGAGCAATAGAAGAGGTCCCTCTGTGTGGAGTACTGCTTTTTTTTGAACATCATTTAAAGAGATTCCTAAATCTTTTTTCATTTTAGCGAAGAAGTCATCCATTATTGCGTACCCCCTTTGGTGAAATGAAATGGTTAGGCTAAGTTAAAGTACAAAGTGTTAAAAACCAAATAAAAAACTCCCCACAGATGTGAGAAGTTTTAAGTTCAAATGTTAAGTTAAGTAAAATGGTACCGGTGGTCGGGGTCGAACCGACACTCCAGAAGGAACACGATTTTGAGTCGTGCGCGTCTGCCAATTCCGCCACACCGGCATTTGAATCTTTTTTGAATTGGAATTATGGAGGCGGCACCCGGATTCGAACCGGGGGATAAGGGTTTTGCAGACCCGTGCCTTACCACTTGGCTATGCCGCCAGAATATAAAAAATGGAGCGGAAGACGGGATTCGAACCCGCGACCCCAACCTTGGCAAGGTTGTATTCTACCACTGAACTACTTCCGCAAACATTTAATTAACTTTTTAATTAACTTATAATATGCTGTTAAAGGCATCTTATGTTATAAAAATAAAAATGGCTGGGCTAGCTGGATTCGAACCAACGCATGACGGAGTCAAAGTCCGTTGCCTTACCGCTTGGCTATAGCCCAACACTTTAATATTAATGGGGCGGACGAGGGGAATCGAACCCCCGAATGTCGGAACCACAATCCGATGCGTTAACCACTTCGCCACGACCGCCACAGTATATATTTGGCAGGGGCAGTAGGAATCGAACCCACACCAAAGGTTTTGGAGACCTTCGTTCTACCTTTAAACTATGCCCCTATATAAGGAATTAAAAGATGGTGGAGGGGGACGGATTCGAACCGCCGAACCCGGAGGGAGCGGATTTACAGTCCGCCGCGTTTAGCCACTTCGCTACCCCTCCACAAATGAAGACAGGTTTTATTATAAAACATAAACACCCTGTTTTTCAATACGTTTTTTATTCCATTTAAGGAAGAAAAAACTGGTGCCGGCTAGAGGACTTGAACCCCCAACCTACTGATTACAAGTCAGTTGCTCTACCAATTGAGCTAAACCGGCAAAAAAAATGGTGGCTCGAGACGGAATCGAACCGCCGACACGAGGATTTTCAGTCCTCTGCTCTACCGACTGAGCTATCGAGCCAAGAAACAATGTCTTGGTGTTGTAAAGCCACCGTTTAAATAAAAATGGCGGACCCGACCGGGGTCGAACCGGCGATCTCCTGCGTGACAGGCAGGCATGTTAACCACTACACCACGAGTCCAAATTGGTTGCGGGGACAGGATTTGAACCTGCGACCTTCGGGTTATGAGCCCGACGAGCTACCAGACTGCTCCACCCCGCGATGATAAAAATATGATATTTTTAAAGTTTAAATGGTGGAGGATGACGGGTTCGAACCGCCGACCCCCTGCTTGTAAGGCAGGTGCTCTCCCAGCTGAGCTAATCCTCCATATTTTAAGTTGGTTATGTATATATGTGGTGACCCGTACGGGATTCGAACCCGTGTTACCGCCGTGAAAGGGCGGTGTCTTAACCGCTTGACCAACGGGCCATTTATTTGAACTAGAGAGTATGTATCTGGCGGAGAGCAAGGGATTCGAACCCTTGATACGGGGTTGACCGTATACACGATTTCCAATCGTGCTCCTTCGACCTCTCGGACAGCTCTCCAATATGGCTCCACAGGTAGGACTCGAACCTACGACCGATCGGTTAACAGCCGATAGCTCTACCACTGAGCTACTGTGGAATATGTATGGCTCAGCGACGTCCTACTCTAACAGGGGGAGACCCCCAAC
>NZ_LRFC01000011.1 GCF_001619875.1 Fictibacillus phosphorivorans | reverse complement strand
CGGTTTTTGAATGATAGATGGGCGGCATGATGTAATCTGCCTCCAAGGCACTTTACATCGAAGTACCATTTTTTGCAGAAGACTACTTCCTAAATTGGAGGTAGTCTTTTTGTGTTTTTATGTTGATAATGTATAAAAACTAATGCAGCGGGATAAAATTAGCGCATCAAATAACAAACTGTTGAAATTTTTTTAAAAGGAGCATTTCTCAAATGAAGGTGCTTTCAATGATTCAACCTTGGGCCAACCTTTTCATATTAAATGAAGCTCAATATGAGACAAGGACATGGAAAACGAACTATCGTGGTTCTTTAGCCATCCATACAAGTAAAAAGGCAGATAACAGCGTTTTAAATAATGAAAATATTCAGCGCCTTCTTAGTAAACATGGATTCAACAAAGAGAATCTTCCTAAAGGTATGATTATTGGTGTATGTAACCTAATTAATTGTATAAAGGTAACAGAAGACGCCCAGGGATATGCAGTATTGGAGGACGGACGCATAGTCTCAGGTAATGATTATTTTTTAGGGGATTTTAGAGTAGGGAACTATGTTTGGGAAGTTTCCAATAAGGAAATGTTAAACAATTTTATACCAGCAAAAGGGAAGCTGGGTTTATGGGAATATGATTTAAAATAGTTGATTAAATTGGGAGAAACATACTAATTTTAAATGAAAAACTAACTGAATAATTCATTTCCATCAACTAGAAAACGTTTGATGACGCGTAATAAAGCTAAAGCCCTTTGTAGGGTTTGATTGAGTAACCATACCAAAAGTTTTAACTGGATCTTTAAAGCCTCTCTTAAACGTAGGAGTTTAAGAGAGGCTTTTTTGTATGAAAAATTAATCGTATATGATGGCTTTACCTTGTTCACGTAATTTCTTCAATGAAGTAAGCATATGATTTATTTCGTCTTCTGAATGTCTTTCCCATGAACCTAATTCAGCAATTATTTTCAAAGGGGATTTAGATCTATAAGAACGAGTTGGGTTTCCAGGAAATTTTTTATCCGTCAAGTTCGGATCATTTTCAAAATCACCTGTAGGCTCTACAATATAAATTCTTTCTTTTGATTTTGATGAAGCTAATTCAGCACCCCATTTAGCCGCATCTAATGTTGCAGTGAAATAAATATAGTTCGATTTTTTGTCTTGGTAATTAGATAAATGTTGAGGTTCTAAAAGATCTCCAATTTTCAGTTCTGCTTTCGTACCATGAAAGAAAGGACCTTGATCTAAGACTTCTTTTTTGTCATTCATACCGACACACCTCTTATTATTAGACTTGTATATAACAGTTTAGGGCAGTTACATTGAAAAGTGTAGTCTATAAATATTTTACAAATAGTAGTATAATATAAGTAGAGAGAATGATTTCGAACGATATACAATGGCTTAAAATTAAAAAGGCTTCTCACAGTTTAAACAACTCGTGAGAAGCTTTTTCGATTTTTTGTAATGCTATTTCTCTACCTTCTCCCCAAATGCCTCCGGAATCATCGTAAACCCTTCAATCACCGTATCTTCCTCCACTTCAATCATAAGATACCGTTTACCGCTAAGGTGCACTTGTTTCACGTACCTTAAATCTTGGGGACTAATTGAAATCTTAGCAACCTTTGTGTCGATCTTAATAGATTTCGTATTGTATTTTGGTACAACACTGCTCGCTTTAATTTCATATTTATCATCATCAATCACTTTTTGGAAAGCTGTTTCTACTTTCTCTACACTGATATCTTCAACACCGCTCGCTTTTAAAACGCGCTCCACGTCCTTAGAATCTAATCGTGGATGTTCTTCCTCTTCGTTCTCTTCAATCATTCGATTGATCTCTTCATACACATTGGAAAGGGTAGATGTGTTTAATTGATCTCGCGTCACGTCTTTAATGATTTCTTCAAACACGATCTTATCGTCTTTTGCCGTCATGATTTCTTCGCCATTTAAAACGTCCACGATGAATTCATAATCAGGCTCATGCACTTTACCTGCTGAATATAAGATGTGGTTCACATCTGCGGCATTATCACTAAAACAAGGAAAGAGGAATCCTCCGATCGGCGTGTTCAGATTAATAACGGGATCGACCACAAAGTTGTACTTGAACTCTTTTTCCACATAGTCAAAGAGCAGTTCTTTCTTCGGTTCTTGTGTATTGTTGATGCTGCACAAAATAAAGGGGAAAGAGTAGACGGCATCTCGTTCGCTAATCTCCGCCTCATCGTTTTTGCGCTTCGTCGGCTTATAGTATTCTCCCTTAATGAAGGTAATCACAATATCTTTTTCGTATTGACGGTTTAAGAGCATTTTTTCTACCATTTGAAGCATTCGCTCTTTCCAGTCTTCTGTATCGCTTGCAAGTAGCCCTTGATGAAGAATGAGCTGGCTGTTGTTTTCTGCATCCCTCTTAAATTTAAGTTCAAAGAGCTTTTCATCCAGGTTTCCACCAAGTAATTTTTTAAAATTATTCAAAAAGAGCTCTTGTTGCTCTGCATCTAGCAACTCAAAAGGCTGACTTACGTGATGGTAGATTTCGCTTGATTCTTTCGTTATATACACATTAAAGATGCTGGAGATTTTCAATAGATCGTTTTCTTTTTTGAACTGCTTTCGTATCTGAGCAATATCTTTTTTGTTCATGCTTTTATACACTCCTAAGTGGTTTTAAGTCGACACTCTCTATATGTCTAACATGGAAGTATTCTTTATTCTAACATTCGGAAGGAGTGAAGTGTGACGATGAATTTTTTGTTGGTTCAAAGTCTCTCTCAAAAAAACAACCCCATATCGCATAGCGGCTAAACCGATACGATACAGGGTTCTGTTCATTTAAAGTATTCTTTTCTTAATACGTGCTACAAGTGGAACTACGATAAGTCCAGCAAAACCAACTTGCAGAACGTTTCCTGGAATCGATCCGAACGGCTGAATCCAGTTGCTGTAAAGCACAACTTCCGCAAAATAGTAACCTACCACTTTAATGAGCATAGCCACGACAACTGCTAGGGAATAGACGATCACACGTTTACCCGGTACTTTTTCCGATATAACGCCCGCTACATAACCCATAGCGCCTACGATGATGAACGTGAACGGAGCCCAAATCGTCCAGCCGGATAGTAGATCGAATAATCCCATCCCGAATGCCCCAGCGATAGCACCTGTTCTTCTACCGAAGACGAAAGCTGCTACGAATAGAGGGATGTTTCCTAAGTGGATAAGACCGCCGTTTCCTGCGATCGGAAGCTTTATGTTGATGAACATCGTTGCAACAAGAGTCAATGCCACGAAAAGAGCGTTGATGACTAGTGTTTTTGTTTTAGTCGATTCTATAGATGTATACGTTGAATTCACATTATGACCTCTTTCTTTAAATAGTTATTACACAGCTATACTAAAAGTGTATTTCGTGCACTCAAAGGGAATTTCTACTATCCATTATATCTGTCTCTTATCCTTAAGAAAATAACTATTTTTTGGGTATGAAAATCTATTTTGTGATTTTGAGTTCGTTCGGGAAGGGTTCGAGATAAAAATGAAGAACTCTATGTATCATAGACGTATCGCTATGGTTCACTTCGAATTTATATAGTGAGCAAAGCAATCTTATACGTTGTATCGCCAGGCGATACAGCTTGCAAATAGATGATGATAATTAAGGAGGCCCGATATGCGACGTGATATACAGCCGAATGAACGAGCTTTCTCCTCCAAGGAAGTTGCAGAAGAAGTAGGAATTGCTACACCGACAGTGCGAAAATATGGCCAAATCTTAGAACGAAACGGATACGAGTTTTTAAAGGATGGAGATCGCCGAATCTTCGTACAATCTGATATTGAATCGCTCGTAGCGCTACGCGATACAGATAAACCTTTAGACGATACAGCTAAAGATATCGTAGATCAGCAGCAAGAAAGGCTGAAAGAAACGTTTGAAACGGACGTATCGCTACCCGATACATATGAATCTCTTCCACAAGACCCTAACCAATTAAGAGAAGTGTTAATGGTTCTAGCTAATGAATTAGCGGCCACACGAGAGATGAATCTCCAACTTACAAGCGATATGTCAGAGCTTAAAGTCACGGTTTCAAGACTTCAACAAGATCATCACGCAATCAGTGCTAACGTTGGGAACGCAGCGCAAAAAACGAATGCAAAGATTGAGAGATTGACCAATCAACAGAAAGAACAATACGAAACATTACTTGAACAAGAAAAAGAGAAAAGTGAGCGTTTACAGCAAGAGATTCAATACTTAAGAGAAGATCAAAACAAAGAATGGCGGCACCAAAATGATTTTAATAAACGGTTAGAAGAAGCGATACAAAGAACAAACTCAAAAAACGTGTGGGAGGTTCTACTTTCCTTATTTCGTAAGTAGATTCGGTGCTTACATACAATGTATAGATGTATCGCAGGGCGATACATTTTTTTCAGCATCTGCCTCATTACTTCCTTTTTCATTCTCCATTTCCCGAGAAATATCTACAGGTTTCATGAAATAACGACAAAGAATATGCCATACAAATGAACGAGGTCATTCAACTGCTTTTAAACAGTGAATGACCTCATTCTAATTAGCCTTTAAAAATGGATAAGAACTTTTGAAACTTGGATAGTCTCTTTTCCGTCTGTACAAGTTTCTTTAATTCTAAAAGTTCTCGATTAATTGTATTTAACTGTTCATTAATTCTGGTAAGTTCAGTAGAAATTTTCTCTAAAACAGTTGGAGATGTTTTTGGTGTAGGCTTTTCTGCTAAATCATTTGCTATAGCATTTTGCTTCATTTTATTTGTAACTGAACTCATCAATGTTTCGTTTTTTAAGAGAGTCGTTGCCAGCTGCATCATGGAATTCAGATCAACCTTATTAAGTGATTGGCTTATATGATTTATCGATTGCTCTTGCCCGTTTTGTAAGATTGGATTCTCTCCATCAATTTCCTTGTTTATTTCATTCATTTATATTACCACCTTGTTTCTTAATCATAAAAAAGCTAGAAGACGAAATAACTTCATCTTCTAGCTGCGTTCACTTAGTAAGCAAAAATTAAACGGCGCATGCATTAGAAAGTGCATCTCTTGCAGCGTCGATTTGCACTGCGCTGATTCCGAATAATTGAGCAACAACAATTGCAAGAGTTAGTAGGATGTAGAGCAAAAGTACGCCTACCTGACAAAGCAAACCTTCAAGAAACCCTTCTGGAGGAGTAATTGGCATTTGAATCCCTCCCTTCTTATAAGCGAATTATAAGTGGCCCCTTATACCAATTAATATATGAAATTACGTTGGACAAGCATAAGCTTTTATCACATAAATAGCGAAAAGAGGCTACCTATTTTTAAAGAGTTAAGCACAAGATTTCTCCCAAACATCCTAAAAAAAATTAAGCATAAAGATTACCACCTCGAAAATTCTCTTTTTTTGTAAAAAAACAAGGAATACCACTTCTGTGATGCGAATTACTAAAGGAAGAATAAATATATCTAATAGAGAGACAGAAATGTTAGAGGGGAGTCTATCATGAACGCTAGAAATGAAAAGACATACGAATATCATCCTCAGCTTAGAGAAGTAATCGCAAACGTAGAAAAAGTTATGGTAGGTAAAAAACAGGTTACAGAGTTAACACTTGTTTCGTTATTAGCAGGGGGCCATGTATTACTTGAAGATGTGCCAGGAGTTGGGAAGACAATGATGGTTCGTTCCATCGCAAAATCTCTTGGGCTTACATTTAACCGTATTCAGTTTACACCTGACCTATTGCCGTCAGACATGACGGGGGTTTCGATATACAACCAAAAAGATATGAGCTTTGAATTCAGACCGGGTCCGTTGGTCGGAAACGTGATTTTAGCGGATGAGATCAACCGTACATCGCCTAAGACTCAGTCTGCACTTTTAGAATCTATGGAAGAAATGAGCATGACCGTCGATGGTCAAACCCATATCTTGCCAGACCCGTTTTTAGTAATGGCTACACAAAATCCGATTGAATATGAAGGAACGTATCCGCTTCCTGAAGCGCAGCTTGACCGATTCTTAATGAAGCTTACGATGGGGTATCCGACACCAGAAGAAGAGTTTAATGTATTGAACGTAATTGGAAACGAACATCCGATTCATCTTCTTAAACCAGCCATCTCACCGGAAGAAATCTCGGAATTGAAGACAGCGGTCAAAAAAATATACGTATCGGATTCGATCAAGCGATATATCGTCGATCTCATCAACCGCACGCGTAACCACAAATCAATTGCCCTAGGCGTAAGTCCGCGTGGATCACTCGCTTTATTAAAAGCAGCCCAGGCGTTTGCACTGCTCATGAACCGCGACTTTGTCATCCCTGATGATGTGAAATATTTAGCACCGTTTGTCCTTGTACACCGTGTGCTTTTAAAACCTGAAGCCCGTTTTGAAGGTATGACCGCCCAAGAAGTGATCAAAGATCTGTTGGCACGCGTTCCTGCACCAATCCATAAGGAACAACACGCATAATGAAAGCATTTCTCAAAAAAATTTGGGAGCGTTATAAAACACCGATTGGGTTTTCAGGGATTATTTTTTTACTGCTTGTTACGTTTTCTTTTGCCATGTTTCAGGGAGGATTCGTAAGCTGGTTCCTATTTTACAGCGTTCTTCCTCTCGTTCTATATTCCATTACAATGGCGTTCTATCCCATACAGAGGCTGAAAATTGAGCGCTTTATTTCAAAAAGCAAGCTGATGGCAGGAGAAGAAGTGGAAGTGACAATCGTCGTCAAACGGCGCAGCAATTTTCCGCTCTTTTATGTTGTATTAGAAGATGTTCTGCCAGAGGTTTTGCTTCGTGAAACACGATATGAAGGCAATACGCATCAGATTCAATCTCGAATCCTGATGTTTCCGTTGTTCCGAAAACATCTGGAATATTCGTATACGATTAATCCTGCTCCACGCGGGTTGTTTAAATTTGACGAGATTCAAGTCAGTACAGGTGATATCTTTGGCTTTGTTTTAAAAAGCACAACGGTATCCGTTAAAGATCAAATCTTTGTGTATCCTCAATATCAAGACATTGAGCGGTGGGAAACGGGCAAGATGCTTCAAACCGGCATGAAAAAGGTTGGTAAGCGTTCGTTTACAGATTATACGTCTACTGTAAGTGTTCGCGATTATGTAGCGGGCGACAGAATGAACTGGCTGCATTGGAAGGCAAGTGCAAGATCGAATAAGTTATTGACAAAAGTGTTCGAGCAGCAGCGGAATGATGATTTTGTGATCGTTTTAGACCATTGTGAGAAAAGTTATGAAACGAACGACTGGCTGTTTGAGCGAGGTGTATCGCTTGCTGCGTCTCTTGTCCATTACTCGATCTCAAAAGGCGGTTCAATCGGATATCATCCTTTACAAGGAAAAGAAATCCCGATGAACATTGGGGTTGAACAAGAGTGGAGGATTTTTCACGAGCTTGCTAAAGTGAAAGCAAATGTGACGGATCATTTTGAAGAGCGTCTAAAGCAGGAATACATGGTAGGACATATGGAAGGGAAAACGGCTCTCATCATTTCGCCAAACCTTTCCGAGTACACGATGAAAACGTTGGAACTCTTAGCTGCCAGACAGCAAACGAACGTCATTTTCTTTTATTTGGCGCTTGATCAGAAGCTTAAGGGCCAAGACCTCACGTATATTTCAAGAATCAGGCAGTTTGGTGTGCCAGTAACGCCAATCATAGGGTCTGACTTTAACGAATCGCTGAAGGCAGGTGGCATGTATGCCTCAATCTAATCAGCAGCAAGCTTCAACTCTGCATGTTTTGGTGCTTTACGGATTAGGATTTCTTCTTTTATGGGAATGGTTGAGACCGCTTAAAGAAATTACAACAACGAATGATATCCAAATCTTTGTAATGTACACGTTGTTTTTGTTTATTGTGACGTATTTTCAGCTTCCATTCTGGATTTCTTTTCCCGTGAAATTGGGCGCCCTGTTATACGCGCTTCATTCTCTTTACTTTTTTGATGTATTTTTATCCTTTAAGTGGGTTCCGTATTTAATTGAGGATATTCAATACAACTTGGGGCTTTTTGCAGATCGGAACTGGAACGATATGACGTCACTGACCCGCAGTTTGTTATTTTTTGTTCTGCTGTGGCTCGTGAGTTATTTGATGCATTATTGGCTCGTCCAAACGCGCCGCATCTTTTTGTTCTTCTTAATTACCGTAATCTATATTTCCATCCTGGATACATTTACCGTATATGACGCAAAATTCGCGATCATCCGTACCGTGTTTATCGGCTTGATTCTAATTGGGATCTTACGAATGATGAAGATCATTGAAACGCAGGGCTTTTCCCTTTTGAAAGGAAAGTTTCCGATTCTTTGGGTCGCACCACTTTCAGGAGTCATCGCTCTGTCATCCGTTTTAGGATATGTGGCACCAAAAGCGTCACCGATCTGGCCGGATCCTGTTCCGTTCATTCAGAACATGTCTGGTAAAGAGGATGAAGAGGGACTAGGAAAAGGTTCAGGAATCGCTAAAATTGGTTATGGAGAAAATGACAGCCAGCTCGGAGGTCCATTTCAATTTGACTATACGCCTATTTTTAAAACGTATGATAATGGCAGGCACTATTGGAGAATTGAAACGAAAGAATTCTACACCGGAAAAGGGTGGGAGAATAAGATACCCACTCAGGCTGTAGCTGTGGAACCCGAAATTCCTGATGCAGATACAAATTATACAAGAATCTGGGAAGACGGGCTGCAAATGAAGGACCATAAAGCACGAATTGAAGCTGAAAAAGGTAAAGAATATTCCTTTCTGATGATTCCCGGTAAGCTGAAGAGCATTAAGGGAGGTTCAGAAACGAACTTTCAGCTAAATGGTGTCAGTGGTAAGATCTCTACGTTTCGAGCAGGAAAAGAAGAAAAGCTTTCTGCTTATGAGATGGAGTATCAGCTGCCCGTAATTAAGGAAGAACAGCTAAGAGCTTCAACCAATCAATATCCTGGTCACATAACCGAAAATTACTTGCAGCTGCCAGAATCACTGCCGCAAAGGGTTAAAGATCTTGCCCAAAATGTAACAGCCAATCAACCGAACATCTACGATAAAGTGAAAACGGTCGAAGGGTATTTTGCAAAAAATGCATATGGTTATAACACGATTGAAGTAGCGGTGCCAAAGGGTAAGGAAGACTACGTCGATCAGTTTCTTTTTGAGACAAAAAAAGGCTATTGTGATAACTTCTCAACATCCATGGTCGTCATGCTACGTTCAATTGGCATTCCGGCACGATGGGTAAAAGGGTTTACACCAGGTACATTTGAGGCATTAAATGATGGTCTTCGCGAATATACCGTTACAAACGCTAACGCCCACTCTTGGGTAGAGGTGTATTTTTCCGGAATAGGATGGGTTCCGTTCGAGCCGACACGCGGATTCGATAACCCGTTCCAGCCAGAAGAAGATCGTCAAAGCTCTGCTCCAGCTGCAGCTGTTCCTGATCAGCCTAAAAAGCCTGAAAAGGATCTAGCTCCAGACGATGCTGCTTCTAATAAGGATTCTAACTCTGGTTTGACTTTAAAATCAGCAGGAATGGGGATAGCGATTTTAGCAGGAGTAAATGTTTTAATCGCTGGACTAGCATTCTTATTCCGAAGAAAATGGCTTCGACAGTACACGATATGGCATTTTAAACGCAAGCAGGGCTCTGAAACATTTGAAGATGCATTTGAACGTTTGCTCTGGTTATTACGCGTATATGGAATAAAAAGAAGACCTGCCTTTACACTCAGGGAGTACGCTCTTTATGTGGACCGGGAGCTTGATACGAAAGACATGAGAATCCTGGCAAAAGCGTATGAAGGTGTTCAATTCAGTCCAAATAAACGAACAGATTTATGGAATGATTTTCATAGAGAATTGTGGGAAAATTTAATTAAAAGAATCCGCCCTTGACCGCTATAACAGGCATTGTTAGAATGTCTTTAAGATTATAGCGTCAGATTTTATTCTCCTTCGTATATCCTCGATAATAAGGTTCGAGAGTCTCTACCGGGTTGCCGATAACGACCTGACTATGAAGGCAGGATTCTTTATAGCTACATTTTAAGGAATTCTGCCTTTGTTTTTGTATGTAGAAAACAAGGGTAGAATTCTTTTTGTTTATAAAGTTAGACAAGCTGACGGATACTATAGCTGACACTAATAGATGGGGTGAGTACATGAGCGTAACGAATGATTTGCACGTAATGAGCGAAATGATCGTTGTGTTAGATTTCGGTGGACAATACAATCAGTTGATTGCACGTCGTATCCGTGACTTAGGAGTATACAGTGAATTGCATCCGCACACTACAACAGTGGAAGAGATAAAGAAGATGAATCCAAAAGGTATCATTTTCTCTGGTGGACCTAACTCTGTTTATGCAGAAGGAGCACCAGCTTGTGATCCAGCTATCTTTGATCTGGATATCCCAGTGCTTGGTATCTGTTATGGTATGCAGCTGATGAGTTACCACTTTGGCGGTAAAGTTGAGCGGGCGAGCCATCGTGAATACGGAAAAGCTTCCATTACCGTTACGAACACAAACAAACTTTATGAAAACCTTCCAGAACAGCAAGTTGTGTGGATGAGCCATAGTGACTTAGTTGTTGCGCCACCAGAAGGTTTCGTAACAGACGCTACAAGTATTTCTTGTCCTGTAGCAGCGATGAGTGATGTGTCTCGTAAACTTTACGGCGTACAATTCCACCCAGAAGTTCGTCATTCAGAGCACGGTATCGAGTTTCTAGATAACTTCGTAAAATCCGTTTGTGAATGTGAAGGTAACTGGACGATGGAAAACTGGATTGAAGATGAAATCCAAAAAATCCGTGACGTTGTTGGCGATAAAAAAGTTATCTGCGCGATGTCAGGCGGAGTAGATTCTTCTGTTGTTGCGGTACTCGTTCACAAAGCGATCGGTGATCAATTAACATGTATCTTCGTTGATCATGGCCTTCTTCGTAAAGATGAAGCAGATCAAGTGATGAAGACCTTCAGTGAAGGATTCAACATCAACATCATCAAAGTCGATGCGAAGGACCGTTTCCTTGGTAAGCTTGAAGGTGTGTCAGATCCTGAGAAGAAGCGCAAAATTATCGGTAACGAATTCATCTATGTATTTGATGAAGAAGCATCAAAGCTCCAAGGTATCGAATTCCTTGCTCAAGGAACGCTTTACACAGATATCGTAGAAAGTGGAACAGCGACTGCACAAACAATCAAGTCTCACCATAACGTTGGAGGTCTTCCTGAAGACATGCAGTTCAAACTGATCGAGCCTCTTAACACACTATTTAAAGATGAGGTTCGTAAAGTAGGTACAGAACTTGGGATTCCTGAACATATCGTTTGGCGTCAGCCGTTCCCAGGACCAGGTCTTGGAATCCGTGTACTTGGAGCGATTACAGAAGAGAAGCTCAAAATCGTCCGTGACTCAGATGCTATCCTTCGCGAAGAAATCTTGAACGCTGGATTGGATCGTGACGTGTGGCAATATTTCACAGTACTTCCTGACATCCGCAGTGTAGGTGTTATGGGTGACGCACGTACGTATGATTATACAATCGGTATCCGTGCGGTTACATCGATCGATGGAATGACTTCTGACTGGGCTCGTATCCCTTGGGATGTTTTAGAGAAGATCTCTACACGTATCGTTAACGAAGTGGATCACATCAACCGCGTCGTTTATGATATTACTTCAAAACCACCTGCAACAATCGAGTGGGAGTAGGTAAAAAACGAAAACACGAACGATTATTGTAAAATAACATAAAATCATTCGTAAAAATGCTTGACGTACGACAAAGTTCGACCTATACTCAAATAGTAATGAAAAACTTAATGTATTTCCTACGTATAAATTCGGGGATATGGCCCGAAAGTTTCTACCAGACTGCCGTAAATGGTCTGACTACGAAGGATTTTTGAAACATCTCGCATTTGCTCTTTTTGTTCTTTTGCACATGCCTTGTTGTTTCATTAACTCTTACGTATTCAGACCCAAGGGCAAGTTCCCTTGGGTCTTTTTTATTGGTTATTTTCTATAAGTTGCTTCTAATGAAGGTTTTCTGAAAATTCCTCTTTGAAAAGTTGATTGGAGTGTAAGGTGCGAGACTCCTGCGGGACAGGCGGGCAGGTGAGACACTTAAAAGTGAAACGTACAAATGTGGCTCACCGCCTGCCCCGCGGAAAGCGAGCACCTGAAACGGAAATCAACCTCATCCAAGCAACTGGAAATAGCTTTCGTTTTTATACGTAGATCGAGTATAGGGGGATATAAACATGGATAAGTATTTTGGCTTTAAGGAGTTCAACACATCTTACAAAAAAGAAGCAACAGCAGGATTAACAACTTTCCTTGCTATGGCTTATATATTATTCGTAAACCCAATGGTTCTGGGTGACGCGGGTATGGATAAAGGTGCAGTATTTACAGCGACAGCACTTGCAGCGGCTCTCGGTACACTGTTCATGGGAATTGTAGCTAAGTATCCGATCGCGCTCGCGCCAGGAATGGGGCTTAACGCATTCTTTGCTTACTCTGTTGTTTTAGTAATGGATATCCCGTGGCAAACAGCACTTGCTGGGGTATTAATGTCTGGTATTATTTTTATTTTTATTACATTATTCAAGATTCGTGAAACGATCATAAACGCAATTCCTCAAGATCTTAAGTTTGCTGCAGCATCCGGTATCGGTTTGTTCATCGCATTTATCGGGTTGAAAAATGCAGGAATTATCGCACCTAATAAAGCTACACTTGTTTCTCTTGGTGATTTAACAACGGGTCCAACACTACTCGCGATCTTTGGCTTTATCGTAACGATCTTAATGATGATCCGAAACATCCGTGGAGGTATCTTCTATGGAATGGTCATCACAGCAGTAGTAGGTATTTTCGCTGGTTTAATCGACAAGCCGGACAAAATTGTTGGTGCGATCCCAAGCCTTGCACCAACATTCGGACAAGCATTCAGTCACTTCGATCAAATTTTCACAATCGATATGATGATTGTTGTATTAACATTCTTTATCGTAGATTTCTTTGATACAGCAGGAACGTTGATGGCGGTTGCATCACAAGCAGGAATCATGAAAGACAACAAGCTGCCGCGAGCAGGTAAAGCGCTGCTTGCCGATTCATCCGCGATCGCAGTTGGTGCAATCCTTGGTACATCTTCAACAACAGCTTACATTGAGTCAGCTTCAGGTGTAGCTGCAGGTGGTCGTACAGGATTCACGTCTGTTGTAACAGGTGGATTGTTCTTATTAGCTCTTTTCTTCTCGCCATTATTAGTTGTTGTTACCCCATCTGTAACAGCGCCAGCACTCATCATCGTCGGTGTACTGATGGTATCTGTATTAAGCAAAATCAAGTGGGAACGTCTTGAGATCGCAGTACCTGCATTCTTAACGCTGATCGCTATGCCACTCACATACAGCATCGCAACAGGGATCGCATTAGGATTCGTGATGTACCCGTTAACAATGACTGTAAAGGGTCGTGTAAAAGAAGTTCACCCGATCATGTGGGTTCTGTTCATCGTCTTCATCAGCTACTTTGTATTCTTAGTTGAATAGAGAAAAATGAGTAAAAGGAATGCCCAAAACCGGGCATTCCTTTTTAGTATGGGAGGAAAACAAATGAAAAAGGCAGCCGATAACTTTAAAGAAGAAGCGTGCGAAAAATTAGTTTCTTCATTATAATAGTGTGCAGAATGAAGGTAGAGGGAGAAGTGAAGAAATGGAAATCGTTTGGAGCGGTTGGTTTTTTATATTAGGTGCAGTGCTTGCTTCATTTGGCGGTGTTATCGGATATCGTTTGCCAAAAGGGATGAAGGTTTTGGGAGTTGATCGGTCACAATGTGATCACTGCGAAAGACAGCTGCACTGGTATGAGCTGTTTCCGATTGTTTCTATTCTTGCGGCACGCGGAAAATGCAAGACATGTCAAAAGCAGATTCCACTTCTCTATACACTGGTTGAGTTTGGGACGGGTGCTCTCTATAGTTTTTCTTACATCAAATACGGTTTTTCGGTTGAACTGTTATTAGCATGTTCAATTGTGTTGTTATGCGCAATTATTACAGTTTCCGACTTGTTGTACTTCATCATTTCAGACAAAGTGCTGATCGTCTTTTTCGTGTGGTTTTTGGCGCTGCAAGTGATTTTCGAATATAGAGGCTGGGTGGATGCTATAGCGGGAAGCCTGCTAGGATTTTTGTTTCTGCTGCTGTTAGCCATTCTTTCTAAAGGCGGAATGGGAGGCGGTGACATTAAGCTGATGGGTGTTTTGGGATTGGTGCTTGGGTTTCAGGGGGCGTATCTGACATTAATGTTTGCATCAATTGTAGGTGTGTTAGTCGCAATCGGAGGGCTGGCGACGAAGAAATATACACGAAAGACAGCGATTCCCTTCGGTCCATATTTAGCAGTTGGGGCGTTGGTGACGTTTTATTACCGTGAGGAGTTGTTGAGGTTGATTTTTTGATCTCAACTTTTGATTTAGGAACTTCATTTGGGTTTGAGCGTAAAAGAGGTACAGTGAAAAGAAGAGAGGAACAAAACAGATGGGGACTGAACTAACAGGTGTGTTTTGGTTTAACGTAGGTGCATTTGCATTTGGACTTATACTAGCTATTACCTCCTTCAATTATTATAAAAAATTAGGCAGAACTCGAACAGGTGTTTACTGGGCAATTGGTTGTATTGCATCATGTTTACTAGTAATGAATGGAGTTATTAAATTTGTTGATATGATGGATGAACATATGAAAAAAGAAGCCTTTGCCTTACTTGAAGAAACATATGAAGATCGCGGTGATCCAAATAATGAGTCTTTTAAGAATTTAGAGCTTGTTGTAAATCCAGAAAAAATTAAGAGATTTACGGCATACGATATATATGCAGCTAATTTCAATAAACAGTATACCTATAAAGGAAAAGTTGAAATTACCATTAAGAATAAAAAGGGCAAGAAGGTTTTTACTCATGTGACGGAAGCCATTACAATAAAACCTGGTGAAAAAAAAGTAATCAAAAATGTCAATTATGATACGTGGCACCCCGGATATTCATGGAAATGGTTAGGAGAATTAAAAAAATAAAGCAGAAAAACCATCTAAACAAGTGTTTAAATGGTTTTTTCTTATTTAATCCTTTTTTCCTAGTAAGAAAATAACGGTTCAAAAGCACCAAAACCCTTGGTATACAGCTTTTTAGGTTTTGGATTGGAAGAAATGTGGAATTTAAAATTTAGCATTAATGGTTATTTATGTATATAACGCATGATTATATTCCTAGTATAGTTATTTAGTAGGGTTGTCGAAAAAGGTCGAAGTATGAAAGCGGGTAGTAAGAAGGTTGTGGATAAGTCCCTAAAACCTTTATGAGCCAAGGATTTAGAGGGGTTGACGCTGTTGGAAAATCTGTGATAGTTTTGGCATAGAAAATTGGCGTGTTCTATATTTTAACGGAAAATTTTACCGAAATAGCAATTTTGAGAGAGAGGTCAAACACACTAATGCTGGAGTCTAAAAGAAAAGCCATTATTTTTATTACGTTATCTGTATTACTAGCAATTCTTGCAGGAGTTATGTTTCTTCAAAAAGTTAAAGCCTTGAATAATCAGCTAGGAGATACAACACCTGTTTATGTAGCCAAAACTGAAATACCTTCTCGTGAATTAATTAAACCAAGCCAAGTTAAAACGATCGAGATCCCTAATAAATACATAACAAACAAACATATCATCGACAAAAATAAGTTAGCAAATAGGGTTTCTATCATTCCTCTATCACCAGATGATGTTATTACAACAAACATGCTAAAGGAAGCATCAACAGTACGAGATCAAAACAATAGACTCGTCACAGTAATGTCCTCAGAAAAAGTAAGCTTTGACCAACTGCTTGAAGCATCGGATCGTGTAGATATTATTATCTCGCATAAATTTGATGATAAACCAAAGACGGAATTGTTTATGAGTGATGTCCTTGTATCTAGTGTTGGAACTAAAAATGGGAATTTTAAAGGAGTTGCATTAGAAGTATCAGCAGAAGATGCACCTAAGCTGATACACATGCAAAATTATGCAGATAGTGTACGTATACTTAAAGCGAATGTTGGAAGATCTGAATCAAATAATGAACAAAAAAAATCAGAAGAATCCAAGACAGAGACACCAGCACCTAAAGCTCCAGAGAAAACACCACCTGCAGAACCTAAGCCAGCAGCAAAACCAGCTCCTGCACCAGCACCAAAAAAAGAGTAGCTTCATTCATCAGAAAAGTATCTGGAGGTTCAATAAATGAATATGCGTCAAAAAATTGTAGTCATTAGTGAAGATACACTGCTAAAAGAGAATATTAGTAATTCTTTGCTTGAATATGAACAAGTAGAACATGTATTGCCATTTCAAATGGCTAAAGAAATAGATCGACAAGCACCAGACATAGCTATTGTGGCCAAGCTGTCACTGGAACAAAGTGTTGAGATGGTACAAAGCATCCACTCTATTAATCCTTCCATACAGATCATATTTGTTTCGGATGTACCTGACTTTGAATTATTACGTGAAGTTATAAGAGTAGGAGCGGTTGATTTCTTTGTCCTTCCAGAGGAACAAACACTTTTGCATGATTCTTTAGCTAAAGTGTGCAAACTCATCGAACAAAACAAAAAACAAGAAGGTAACGCACAAAGCTTTAAAAAAGGCAAAGGGACGATTATTTCTTTCTATAGTGGGAAAGGCGGAAGCGGGAAGACTCTTCTTTCCACATCTTTTGCCCAAACGTTAAAACTAGATTCAACAGCACAAGTTTTATTTATCGATTTAAATCTTCAATATGGTGGAGCAGAAGCTTTTCTAGGACTGGACGAGAGCAGATCTATCGTTGATTTGAAGCCAGTTATTGAAGAATTAAACGAGGGGCATATAAAGAACGTTTCTCAAAAAGAAAAATATTCTTCGTTAGAGGTTTTGTTGAGTCCTTGTGATGCAGAGGCAGCTGAAATGGTAGACACAGAATTTATATCAAAGCTATTAAGGACGTGTAGACGAGCTTATGACTATGTAATTGTAGATCTTCCGGCATACATGAATGAAGTGAATGTTACAGCATTAGAGGAATCAGATTTAATTTATTACGTCATGAACTTAGATACCCCTTCATTAAGAGTTTACAAAAATACAGAAGAACTCTTCAGTAGACTAAGTATCAATACAGAAAACCGTCTATTCTTTGTTTTTAATCAAGTGGGTAAAGAAAACGAACTTACGATAAAAGACTTTAAGAACTTATTAACAAAACCGGTTGTTGCAGAAATAAACCGAGATCTAAAAGGGATTCAAACAGCAATCAATAATAGCACGCCGTTAAGAAAAGAACCGAATGAAAAGAAGATTTCTATTGCTGCCAAAGGAATAAAAAAATGGGTTGCTTCGACTTTGAAGTAGAAAGGAGAGAAGGATATGTCGCTCTTTAATAGGAAAATTCCAGAACCATTAAACGACAGTTCTAATCAAGAGCAAAGTTTTTCTTCTTATAATAACCCTTTTATTGATGAATTAGTGGAACATTATAAAACCCGGTTGTTGAATGAGTCAAATCTAGATCAGATTACTAATTTGTCTAGAGCAGAAATGAGACTAGCCATTGAACGAGTCGTCACACAATTTATGCAAGAAGAAAAAGTCGTTATTCCGAGAAGTGATAAAGAGAAATTATTGACGAAGCTGATTGATGAATCAGTAGGGTTCGGACCGTTAGAAGCTTTACTTAACGACACTGACATCACTGAAATTCTCATTAACGGCCATGACGAAGTATACATCGAGAAAAGGGGCAGACTCGAACTTACAAATATGAAGTTTAGAGACGAAGCGCATGTGCGCCATATCATTGATCGGGTCGTTGCTCCTTTAGGACGAAGGATAGATGAAAGCTCTCCTATGGTAGATGCCAGGTTACACGATGGCAGCCGTGTGAATGCAGTCATTCCTCCAGTTAGTTTAAAAGGTACTTTAGTTTCCATTCGTAAATTTAGAAAAGATCCATTAACGATGGAAGAGCTGATCAAGCTTGAATCGTTAAACGAAGAGATGAGTTCCTTTTTGCAAGCCATTGTTACAGCAAAGATGAATATAATCATCTCTGGAGGAACAGGTAGTGGTAAGACGACACTCTTAAACGGAGTAGCTCGTTCCATTCCATTTAACGAACGGGTTATTACGATAGAAGATTCTGCCGAATTAAGGCTAAACCGGCCAAACGTAGTTGGAATGGAAGCGAGACCCGCTAACGTTGAGGGATCAGGTGAGATTACGATCAGACAACTCGTTAAAAACTCGTTGAGGATGCGTCCTGACCGAATTATAGTCGGTGAGGTTCGCGGACCTGAAGCTTTTGATATGTTGCAAGCGATGAATACCGGTCACGAAGGTTCGTTAACGACAGTCCATGCTAACTCACCTCGAGATGCGTTAGGGCGTGTTGAAGGGATGGTCATCATGTCAGGGATGGACTTGCCCACAAGCGTAATTCGAGAATACATCGTAGGAGCCATCGATTTTATCGTTCAAGGTGAAAGGCTGACAGATGGTAAAAGAAAGATTGTTTCGATATCTGAGCTAATTACTGATTCTCAAGGTAAGGTCCAGATACAAGAAATCTTTACGTATAAAAAAACGGGAATGGGAAGCTCGGGTGAAGTTAGAGGCTACTTTACCCCTACCGGAATTGTTCCTAAATGCCTTGAAAGGCTAAAGATTTTTGGATTGGATATTGATGAAGAGATGTTCAAGCCAGTAGGAGGTCAGCTCCATGACTATAGCCGCTCTATTTAGTTTAGCCATTCTTTTTTTAATTTTTGGGATATATAGCTTCTTAGGCTATAGAGCACAAAAGAAAGAATGGAAGAGAAGAACAGAAACTTGGTATGGTGCTGGAAATAAAAGAAAAAGTTACCTAGTCGTTCTAGGAGATCGATTTGATCAATCACCATATGCAGCCAAAATGTATGAAAAGCTTCAGCAAGCCAATGTTCCACTCACGCCATCTGAATTTTACTCCATGCTTATAGTTGGTGGAATGGCCGTAACTGTCCTTTCAAGCACTATGTTTAATATACACATGCCAATCAATCTATTCATTGCCATTGCGCTGGTTGTAGTTACTTACTACACATTATTCGCGATTCGAAAAAACAAGTATCAACAACGTTTTGATTCCCAATTAGCAGAAGTGTGCCGCTTACTTGGAAATGCTGCAAGAGCAGGTATGACCATAACGCAAGGTGTAGAGCTGGTTTCAAGAGAAGTGGCTAATCCTGCAGGTGGAGAATTTAAGAGACTTGCTAATGAAATTAGACTTGGTGTGGATTTTGATAAAGCGATGGTAAATTTTCAAAAAAGAATTCCATCGCGTGATTTTAAGCTATTCATTGCAACCCTTCTTATTCAAAAAAGAGCGGGAGGTAACCTGCACTCTATTTTAGATGGAATGGCACAAACCTTAGAAGATCGAAAAATATTAAACCAAACGATTCAAACCATGACAGCTGAACAAAGGTATATTTCATATATTTTACCAATGATACCCATATTCCTCATTTTGATCATGAATACTATTATGGACGATTTCTTGGCACCGTTATCTACCATACCAGGAATTATATTACTCGTTCTATTTATAGTCGGAACATTTTTGACGTTTTTCCTCGTTAGAAAAGTAACCAATATAAGGGTGTAATCAGATGGATGCCATTATTATTATCTCTGTTTTCTTATTATGGTTTTTATTAATCATAGGTTTGTATAATCTATATGTTTATCAAAAAAAGAAACAAGCTTTGATCGCTCACGTTAGGGAAGTAACAGACACGTATCAACTTAATGTGAGAAAAAGAGAAACAACCAATACGAAATTAATAAAAAGAGTACTAAAGTATGCGGACGATTTCTCTTCACTTGGTCAGCGGATTAACTTCTTTAGTGAACCACATGATGTAGAAGATTGGTTAAGAAAAGCAGCCTATCCTTATGATTTAACGGTAGAGAGGTTCCAAGGAACGAAGATGTTCTTTACTATTGTAGGATTTGGTGCAGGATTGTTAAGTATGCTTTTAGGTTTACCATTTTCACAATTTGGTGTAATAGTTCTTCCCTTAGCTGGATACTTCGGCGCCATTATGTGGCTGAAAAATAAAGCGAAGCGAAGACAAGAAGACCTCCGTTACGATCTGCCTGACTTTTTAGACACCGTCAGTGTAAGTTTAGAAGCAGGTATTGGACTTGACAAGACCCTTAATGAAGTCGTTAAGTATTTCCAAGGTCCAATAAATGAGGAATTCTCTAGGTTTAACCAAGAAATTAGCCTTGGTGTCCCAAGAGAAGATGCTTATCGTGAACTTCTGAGACGCAACGATAATCCTGAATTTCAAATGCTCATTAAATCGTTAATACAAGGTCAGAAGCTTGGAGTACCAATTGCTACAACATTTAAGTCACAAGCACTTGATATGAGAGTGATCAGAAGAGAATTAGCAAAGGAAAAGGCTGCTAAGGCCTCACCTAAAGTTACATTGATTACAACGTTTATTGTTGCACCAACCGCAATTATAATGATTGCTGGTTTGATGATACTAAACATGTTTTTTGGAGATGATAGTCTATTTAACTTTCTTTAATCTTAACGGAGGTGAATGAGTTACCAAACGGTCTATCCAATGAACATGTTCTAAACTAAAACTTACATTCTTAGGAGGATACAAAAATGATGAACTTATATGCTAAATTAATGAACCAACTATCTAATGAAAAAGGATCACAATCGCTTGAGTGGTTAGGGATTGCAGCTGTTATCGTAATTATCGTAGGTATGATTTCACAAGTATTTGGTGGAGATACTGCTTTTGGTGAGGCTATTAAAACAAAGTTAGTTGAAATGGTTAAAGATATCGGATAATTCCTAGTAAAAAGTTTACTCAATGCTATATAACCTGCAGATTTTTCTGCAGGTTATAAGCATACATACAATTCAGAGGAGTGAGGGCGTTGAGTAATAAATTTATAAAACTATCATTTACTTTTGCATTCGTCTTATCTGTTTTATTTGGATGCTCTAATGACGATACGAAAAGTAACGCCGAATCGGAAAAAACCAATAATCAAAGCAACGAATCAAATAAAAAAGATAGTCAAAATAAAGAAGACAAACAAAATACATCTGCTAATCAAGAAGATATTAAGATTAATAAGGAAGTAAAACCTCTCCCAACCTCAACAAACGAGATCTTTACATACCCGAATGGGAGTCTAGCTGGAACATCTGTTTTTGGTTCAAAAGAAGCAGAAGAACAGCTGTTTAAAACGATGCCAAAACTACCTGAAGATGCAGATGAAGAAACACTTGAATTGTATTTTAATAATATTGTGGCTATGTATTGGAGCGGCTTCACTAATCCATCAACACTGGTAGATAAATGGAAATTATATTCTCTAGGCTCACCTGATATGGAAGATCCGCGATATCAATTCAAAGAAAATTATAATGTCGAGATCGTACTGGATGCTAGTGGAAGTATGGCTAAAAAAGTTGATGGAAAAACTCAAATGGATCTGGCGAAAGTCGCCATTGATAATTTTGTTGGGGCGCTGCCTGATAATGCAAAAGTCGGTTTAAGAGTATACGGTCATAAAGGTACGGGCTCTGATGCAGACAAGCAGCTTTCATGTAACAGCTCAGAGTTAATCTATCAAGTTTCACCATATGATTCGTCTACGTTTAAACAGGCTTTAGACTCAGTACAGCCAAAGGGATGGACGCCTATTACATTAGCTTTAGAAACAGCTCAAAAGGATCTTGCTAAGTACCCTGCTGATAAAAGCAATAATATCGTGTTTTTAGTTAGTGATGGAATTGAAACATGTGACGGTGATCCTGTAGCGGCTGCAAAAAAATTAGTGGACTCCAATATCTCTCCTATTCTTAATGTCATTGGATTTAATGTAGATGCTGACGGTCAAAAGCAATTAAAAGATGTAGCAAAAGCTGCAAATGGAATCTACACAGATATCAGCGACCAAAAACAACTAACCGAAGAATTTAAACGTGTAGAAGAAATTGCGAAGAGATGGGAAGAGTGGAAAGCGAACTCTATGAGAAAAGCTGATGCTCTAAAAGTTGAAAGAAGTTTTGAAGCGCTTGGCTTCACGAATGAATGGTACAGCAAACAAATCAAATTAACCAACAATATTGGTGGATCTATCACAAAGCTATACAACAGCGATCGTATCTTCAAAGAACAAAGAGAAGCACTAGAAGCAAAAGAAGATGAATTTGAGTTGTTTTTAGAAGAGTCTGGAAAAGAAGTGGAAGACTATTTGAACTCTATGAATGACAAATCTTTTGAAACAATGAAAAAAGAAATAGATGAAAAATATCAAGTTAAATAAGGGTGTTTTAGAGAGGAGATCAAGAGGTGAAAACAAGATTAAAACCCTTTCTAGCCGGTTTTGCTGTTTTTACACTATTAGTGATTCAGTTTACTCCTGTTGTAGCATTTGCGTCCATTAACCCTTGGGAGGGAAATCCGTGGGAAGGAAAGGAATTTGAGGGTAATCCATGGGAAGGAAACACGTGGGAAGGGAATACCTTTGAAAAGGATTCTTTTGAGAAGGACTCATTTAATAAAGAGCCTAACAATACAGATCCTAATGATCCTGCAAATCCTAACAATCCAAATAATCCTGGCGCAGTAGATCCGAATAACCCTAATAATCCTAGTACTGTTGATCCAAATAACCCTAATAATTCAGAGGGACCAGGAGATTCGAATAATACTGACCCAAGTAATCCATCGAATCCTGACCCTAATTCTCCAGATTCAAATTCAGGTGATCAGCCGGCTGGGAAAGAGAGTGGTAATTCAAAAGATCCGTGGGATGGAATAAAGTGGGCTGGCCAAATCTTCACCGATCAATTTGCATTTGCTAGTAAAATGTTGGAAGACCAAAACACAATGGAATGGAAACTTTCTCGTGGTGAACTAGCAGAAGACATGAGTATAAAAAATTTAAAGTATCTTGGTTTAGATACAGCATTATTGTTTGCGAAGAATCTATCCAAAGGAACGTTCTTAGAAACACCATTTGATATGGCCTATGATGGCCGAGATATTGCTAAAAATGTGAGTCCTGCTGCTCAGGCAATGAAAGATAGCTGGGCTGCAATTACTAAAACTCAAATCGTTAAAAACCTTACTGGTGGAACGGGTATGTTTACTCCGCCTGCCACTCAAGCGGCAGCTCCAGTACTAGGAATTGTCTCAAAATTAAACGTAGGTGTAGCAGCAGCGGGAACCATTATGGGAGGAATTGATACGTTTAAATCTTTCCAAAAAGGTGACACAGTCGATGGGTTTGGAAATTTAGGAAGTACATTGATGAATGCCGGTGTTGTTGCTGCTGCAATTCCAGGGGTCCAAGCCGCAGCTCCGTTCATTATCGCTGGTGGAGCCGTTCTTTACGGTGGAGCAATGGTTGTGAAGCATAGTAAAACAATTGCCAAAGCAGCTCAAAAAACCTATGAATTTGCTAAGAGCGGTGTTAAAGCTATTGGTGATGGAGTAAAGAGTATCGCTAAAGGATTAGGTTCACTCTTTGGCTAAGGAGATGAAATATGTCAATTGAAGCAAATTTTAAAAAACATAAACGTTTTTTAGAAACAATAGATACAGCAAAATATGATGTTATTTCGCATGATAAAGCCTATAAGGTATCGGTTTACAATAAACTTGGAAAACCAAAAGGATATCTAGTCTTACACTCTGATGGAAAAGAGTGTGGTAGGGAGGAAGCGATTGCTCCTTATCAATTATTTATTACGTTCAATTCTTTTTTGTCTGGAATCGTAAATCAAGGGCAAGTAGAAATGAATAAGCCAACAGGAGTATTTAAGGATACGATTGACTTACTTGAGCAAGTGAGGCCGAATATTCGCCACAATTCCGATAACGTGGAAAATGTTACTGCCAAGATTACGGAATTAGAACAAGCTTATAAAAAATATAAGGACCTTCACGATCAGGCACTAAAAATATATGAAGAAGTAGTAGCAGCTGGTCAACTAGATGACAAATCAGTAGAAAGAGTAACTTCTCTGATGGATGAGTTTACGTTGACCCAATACAAAAATTTACATTTGCAACTTAAATCTAAAGAAGATTTCATGGCAATTGCACAAGAATTAAGAGAAATAGATGGTAATGAGAGCGATCCTAAAATCATAGAAAAAGCCCTTGATGTTTTTGGTTATCTTACCAGCGAAAAATATATTACTGAAGTTCATGAAAATTTAAAGCAGTTTGAAAGCAACGAGCAAGGTGCTCAAGTAAGTTATTACGATCAACCAGAATGGGAAAAAAAGTTTATAGAAAGTACCAATCAAAGAAGCGAGAATCAGTTCCAAAAAGATGCGCTATCTATGTTAAGAAATTAAAAAGCTGGCAAGGGATTAGGATCTCTTGCCAGTGTAAATAACAGAAAAGGAGGTTCATATGAATTACGTCAAAAAAGGATTCAAAATCTATGTACAAAACATAGGTCCCCTATTACTTCTTTCTTTATCTATAGTTCTACCTGTGTTACTCCTGCACACCATCTATGTGAATTACATTTATGCCATTACAGTAGATTTTGCCTCTACCTATATTGGGGACTTTGTTAATGCGTTTCTTATCATCATGTTAGTTGTTGTCATTCAATTACCCTTTATTCAATATGTAAACTCCGATATTGAAGGTGAAGAGAATAGACTTAAAAAAGCCTATGTTGCTTTATTTAAATATGGTTTTTCTGTTTATGTATTTGGTCTAGTTTATTCCTTTTTGAGCATCTTGGGACTAGCGTTATTTATTATTCCGGGAGTATTACTTCTCGTCTTCTTTTTTCTAACACCTTATTTAACGGTCCTGCGTGATGAGTCAGCATGGAAAACGTTTAAATTGGCCTTCACATACGGAAAGAAAAATTTCCTATCCTTGTTTACTATCATTCTATTAACAAGTATGGGTGAATTTTTAATTAGTATTATTTCTCTATATGGAGTGGCCCTCATTACAGCTAACTACTTAGCTATTTTGTTTAGCCAACTTTTGTTGAATATGCTTTTACTCCCGTTGATTGTTTGTATGATTACACTTTATGCTAAAAACCTCGAGCAAGGTGTAGTGCCTGCTAGAACATTTAATAAATTCGCTGAAAATTAATAGAGAAAATAAATAAATGGAGTGAATTGTGATGTATCGTATTCCTAAAAAGTTAAAAAGTGAAAAGGGTTCAGCTGCCATTGAATTTTTAGGAATGGTACCACTTGTTTTGCTATTAATGGTTGCACTATGGCAGTTTTTTGCTGGGGCGTATGCGTTCATCGTTACACAGTCAGCAGCAAATGAAGCCGCTAAAGTTTATGCGATGACAGAGAATACAGCTGAGGCTACTAGTGCGGCGCGAGAGATTGTATCAGTAGCTGGTGATAGTATCCTTTTTAATGCTTCAAGAACTTCAATAAACACCTCATCTGAACGGCAGTTTTCAGCTAATGTCGGAGTTGATTTTGAACTCTCCTTCTTAAAAAAACTATTTAAAGGAAACACCCCTAAAATTCCTTTAGATGCTGAGGTAAGCAGCAGGGTGATCAAATGATAAGTAAAGTAAAATCGGAAAAGGGAAATATTAGTTTGCTAGTTATGGGATTGATGGGTGTAACCATGATCATGTTTCTGGTGGTGTTGAGTTTTTCTAAAGTGTTTGCCATTAAAGAGAAAGCCTCTACAGCATCAGAACAAGCCAGTTATGCAGCTACATCTGTTATTTATGAAGTGGTGATGGAATCTGTAGAAGAATACGATCGTTCTTTACCAGGAAAAGTAGATGAAGTGATTGATAAAACATTAAAAGAAAAGATTGAAGAAAAGAAAGAAGAACGATTAACGTTCAACCCTTTTCTTTCTGAGAACGAAGCTAAGATCGAGGCTATTAATGAAGTTATTAGTGATGAGTTGAAAAACGGTGGTGGACCAGGTCAAGGCTTGGGACTAGGTGTACGAAAAGAACTACTTAATAAAATTTTGTTAGACAAATTGACTAGCGATTCTACCAATCAAAGAATAAGATCTGCAGTAGCTGATATTATTATGAATAATGATGGACTTCTAGAAGGAACGACAATCGACTATTTAGATAAATATCAAATTAAAATCGAAACTTCTGCTCGTTATGAAGCATTAAAATATGATGAACTTATTCCTGAAGATAAGAGAAAACTGAAACAAAAAGCAAAAGGTCCAGAAATTGATTTTATTAAAGAGTTAAATGGATGGACTGATTATCGGATTGAATTTTAGAATAGGTGCCTTTTATGTCTAAAAAAGAGAAGAAATATACCCCGTATTAATTATTGGCCCATAGGAATTGCATAAGAGATGGAAATTTCCATCTCTTTCTTTTTTATATACAGGGAGTTTCTGTGTTCAATATACCCAAAGGAGAACCGCAAAATGAAAAAAAAAATAACCAGCATTTTTCTGATGCTCATGGTACTGGCACTGACCGCCTGCTCAACAGATCAAAACCCTGATGCTCAATCTGAACTACAAGAGAAAAAAGACAAATATACAACTCTTGCTCAGGAAGCAAACAAAGAGGAAGAGCTTGAGAAGTTAGAACTCCTCCCCTATGCAAAAGAAGTGGAAGCAACCTTATCTAGCCCGAAGTACAAAGAGTTTACAGCTAACTCAACGGTTCTCATTAAAGGTAAGGCGAAAAAGTACAGCGGCTTTAAGTCTGACCATGTATGGATTAAGGTGAGAAGTGATGTAGATGGACCAAGTGGTCGCGAATTTAGTTATTATGCTCCTATCAAAGAAGGTAAGTTTGAACAGAAGGTCCAGTTGTTTAATGGCAAAGGTAACTACTCGGTTAAGGTGAGTGTGCCTAGTGATACGGCTGAAGACTACTATTATGATATTGCATCATTTGATGTAGAGAACGTTAATCCTGAAATCAAGCGAGATGTTGCTTTTACGAAGAACGCTTATAAACATAACTTAGTGTTAAAAAATTCCATAAATGGGTATATGGAAAGAGATGGTTTCTTCGAGTTGGCAGGTGAAGTTGCGGATGCTAGTGTAGATCAGCTTATGGTGGAGCTTAAAAAAGAGAGTGATTCTACTAAAATTATGATCCCGGTTAAGGATGGGAAATTCACAAAGAAAATTCCTCTTTATTATGGAGAAGGAATTCATGAAGTTCAGATCATGACACCAAAAGAGGGAATGACAGATTTTTATTCAGAAGCGGCAAATTTATTTGTTAAAAATCTATCAAGTGATTCCTTCCAACCTATTACTTACTCTTCGGCATATAAAGAAAAAGGATTTAACTTGGAGACTCCTGAAGTCAGCGGAGAAAAGGCAGATCTAGCATATACAATCAAAGGAAGTATCGATCCTAATGGGAAAGATGCGAACAAAACGGATGTTGTTTTTGTACAAACCACAAAAGGTGACTTGAAGGCCATGTATGCCATTCCTGTTAGAAACAATGAGTTTGAAGGTGAGTTCTTCCTGCGATTTGGACCTGGTGAATATGAGGTTTCTGTTATGGCTCCTGATTTTACGTCTACAAATGGGTATATGCAGTATTTCGTTGGTGTTGCTGGATTTACAGTAGAGAACACAAATACACAAGATCAGCGATTTACGTTGCCTTCAAGAGGAATTCAATCCGATTCGCCTGAAATTAAAAATTTAGCAGATCAACTGACTAAAAATAAGAAGACTGAAAAAGAAAAGGCACTTGCTGTATACGATTATGTCGCAAAAAACGTGAGCTATGATGTGGATAAGTTAAATAATCGTTCATTCGAGTTCGATGACAGTGCATTAAAAACGCTGGATGAGAAGAAAGGAGTCTGTCAGGACTTTACTTATTTAGCGATAGCACTCTTGCGAGCAAGTGGCATGGAAGCGCAGATGGTAACAGGCTTTGCCGGGCAGAATCATGCGTGGGTAGAGGCGAAAGTGGATGGCCGCTGGCTGACAATGGACCCAACATGGGGATCGGGTTATCTGCAAAACAACAAGTTCGTACCAAAGTTCACGATGGAATACTTTGACCCAAAACCAGCAGATTTTCAGAAAACACATACGAAAAAAGAGATAGAATTTTAATAAGAAGAATGAGGTGCCAGTCATGTCAAAAAAAGAAAAACGATGGAGACGAGTCTATTTACTTCTTTACATCCTAATTTACGGAATGGTCGCACCTCTAAGTCTTATTCTCTTTTTTACAGGAGAAGAATCATTTCCGTTTTTTATTATTCCCGTCGTTTTAGCACTGCCAGCTATGAAACATAATCACATTCAAAAGATAAGAGAGAAAGAGATGGGTGCTTAAGCATCCATTGAGGTAGAGGAGAGGAAAAATGAATCGGTCTACAAGTTTTACGCTAACTTTTATCTTACTTGTTATTCTTCTATTAACAGCATGCTCTTCTGAACAAAAGGCTTCAAACTCTGAACCCAAAAAAGAAGAGCCAAAAAAAGAAACGGTTGAAAAAGTTTAAAGATGAAGAGATCACAAAGCTTGATGAACTGATCCGAGAGAGACATGAAAAGTTAATGGAATTTGCAAAAGAAAAACACGAAACCAAAAAGGATGCTCTTACAGCTGAAAGAGATCGTGTCGTTAAACTGATTCAAGATTATGCTGAGAAAGCTAGAACGGAATAGGAGCTGCTATTTTGAAAATGAAAAGTTTATTAGTAGTAATAACTGCACTCATACTGATTACGGGCTGTTCCAATAGCGAATCCGCTAGCTCGAATAATGAAGTCAAAAAAGCAACAACGAAGAGTAACGAAAAAGAACAAGTTAATGCCCAAGAAGCAAAAACGGATGCACCAAAGGATCAAGGTGATTATGAAGTTAGGTTTGAAGGAGAGGCAGATCGAAAAGGTAAGTTGATTACCATCAAGGGTCAAACAAATCTTTTGCCTGAGTCAAGACTAGTTATCTGGTTAGATAGCGTAGAGGGTACGATTATTGGCGGACGCGGTGATACACAGGTTAAAGAGGATGGCACTTTTGAAACCGAGCTGAAAATCCCAAAAAGCTCAGAAGGCTTACTAGAAGTAAATTTAAAGTTTGATCCAAACTCAGATAATCAACCGATTAAGGATCATTACGGAGAGAATGGTGAAAAGCTTAAAGGACCGTTTGTTAGATTAAATGAAGAATCAGAAATGCAGCGAAATATTACGCTTTTAACATTAGAAATCCCTCAGGATGAATCAAGTGCTTCTGTAAAAATAGAGAAGCCAAAGTGGGACAAACCTAATGATTACGGCTCTCCAAAAGTTCGTATTGACGAGCCAGATATTCAGAAAGATGATAAATACCTTTATATAGAAGGAAAAACAAACTTGTTAGAGGGAACTCGAATAAAAGGGAACTTAGATATACCAAACTACATTGTATCGGGACTCTCGGATGTAACCGAAATTAATCCAGACGGTTCATACAAATTAATTATTGAGAAACCAGCGAGCATGAATAAATTAAAAGATGTTAAAGACTATGAATTAATTCTTAGTGCCAGTCCAATAGATAGCCAATGGAAATCCAACTTAAAGATTTATGGTGTGAATGGTGAGAAATTTCAAGGTGATCATGTTGTGGACGTAAACGGAACAAAAGAGATTCAAAAGAGGATATCGATCTCAGAATAATCAGGTGTCCGGTAATCCTGTTGGTTGCCGGACCTTTTACTATGTTTAACAACCGCACAATTAGAGAAAAATGAAACAAGAGAAAGGCGGGATTCATTCATGAGCTATGAAGATTTAGCATTACATACCGATAAGTATCAGATTAATATGATGTACGCCCATTGGAAAAATGGAACGCATAATAATATTCGAGTATTTGAAGCCTTTTTCCGAAAGAATCCGTTTAAGAGCGGTTATGCGGTATTTGCTGGATTAGAGCGGATTATTCGTTATTTAGAGCACCTTCATTTTACGGAGGAAGACATCGACTACTTAAGAACCCAAGAAGAGCGGTATGAAGAAGGTTTTTTGGAGGAATTAAAAAACTTCAAATTTACGGGTGAGCTATTCTCTGTAAAAGAAGGAACAATTGTTTTTCCTAACGAGCCATTGATCCGTGTTAAATGTCGTGTGTTTGAAGCACATCTGTTGGAGACAGCCCTTCTAAATTTCATGAACTACCAGACGCTTATAGCGACGAAAGCTGCCAGGATTCGTCATGTAACCCCGAATGATCAGCTTATGGAGTTCGGGACACGTCGGGCTCAAGAAGCCGATGCAGCGATTTGGGGTGCGCGTGCCGCATACATTGCTGGTTTTGATGCGACTTCCAACATGCGTGCTGGAAAGCTATTCGGGATTCCTACGAAAGGAACACATGCACATGCGTGGGTCCAAGACCACGATACGGAAGAGGAAGCCTTCAAACGTTTCGCAGAGGCACTGCCTGATCAAAGCATTTTGCTAGTGGATACTTACAATACTTTAAAAAGCGGAGTGCCTAACGCCATAAAGGTTGGCTTAAAGATGAAGGAAGCAGGAAAATCGCTAAAAGGCATCCGGTTGGACAGCGGTGACCTAGCTTATCTTTCCATTCAGGCACGCAAAATGTTAGATAAAGCCGGCCTTACTGATGTAGTGATTGTCGCTAGCAACGATTTAGATGATGATGTGATCACTGACTTAAAAGCACAAGGTGCTAAAATTACATCATGGGGAATAGGAACACAGCTTATAACAGCAGCTGATCAGCCTGCCCTTGGCGGTGTTTATAAAGTGGTGGCGAAATTGGAAGATGGAGAGTACGTCCCAACGATTAAGATTTCGTCTAATGTAGAAAAAATTACGACCCCCGGCTATAAAAAGGTGTACCGCATTATAAACGCAAAAGGAAAAGCGGAAGCGGATTACATCGCAATGGATAATGAAGTGCTTCCTGAAAAGGATATTAAGCTTTTCGATCCGGTACACACTTATAAAAGCAAGGTTGTGTCTTCATTTACAGCCGAAGAACTGCTTCAGCCTGTTTATATGGAAGGAAAGCTTGTTTATGAGCTTCCAAAATTAGAAGAAATTCGCCGCTATCATCAGGAACAGCTTCAATTGTTCTGGCCACAGCATTTAAGAAGGTTGAATCCACAAGAGTATTTTGTCGACCTTTCTGTAGACGTGTGGAAGACGAAAAACGACCTTTTGGAGAAGTATTCTTTATAGGTTACGAGCCTCTTTTCGACATGAAAAGAGGTTTTTTAATAAAATCTTTAAAAAAGCGTTGACGGTAGGCCATATCGCTGATATAGTAATAAACGTTGTTGCTTTTCTTACATAACGTTCGACAAAAACAAACATAAACTTTTGAAAAAAGTTGTTGCTTCGCAAGAAGATATGTGGTAAGATAGTTTTTGTCGCTGCTTTAAGAGAGTGACGCGATAAAGAAAAAGTTCTTTGAAAACTGAACAAAAGAAATAGGT
>NZ_LRFC01000010.1 GCF_001619875.1 Fictibacillus phosphorivorans | reverse complement strand
GCGCTCGTATTTTTCGTATGGCGCTCGTATTTTTCGTATGGCGCTCGTCCAGCAGGCTTTTCAGCCGCTGGACGAGCATAAAAGTTAGCCAATCAACAAAAAAACCGGCTAAGAAGGTCATTTAGGCAACCTTACTAGCCAGTTTTTATTCTTAAAGATACGTTATTGCTTCATCGTTTTTGTAGACCGTATCGATTGTAGCCCCGCCTAAACAGACATCTCCATCGTAGAACACGACAGCTTGTCCTGGTGTAATCGCGCGTTGTGGTTCATCAAAAACGACATGAAGTGTTTCGTCTTCCATTACGTGAACGGTTACGCCCATGTCAGGTTGGCGATATCGAAACTTCGCTGTACACTTAAAAGAAGCAGATAAAGGCTTGTCTGAAACGAAGCTCATTTTCACTGCTTTTAAGCTGTCAGAATAAAGCTTGTCATTATGAAAACCTTGCTCTACGTATAGTACGTTGTCTTTTAAATTCTTACCGACAACAAACCAAGGATCTCCGCTTCCTCCAATACCGAGGCCATGACGCTGACCGATTGTATGATACATCAATCCATCATGCTTCCCCTTAACTTCACCGTCGAACGTCTGCATCTCACCGGGCTTCGCAGGCAGATACTGACTTAAGAATGCTTTGAAGTCTTTTTCTCCAATAAAGCAGATGCCCGTTGAGTCTTTTTTCTTTGCCGTTGCGAGACCTGCCGCTTCAGCAATCTTGCGGATCTCAGGTTTCTTCAACTCACCGATTGGAAACAATACGCGTCGCAATTGTTCCTGTGTAAGCTGGTTGAGGAAATACGTTTGGTCTTTATTTTCATCAACACCGCGAAGCATTTTCACTTCACCATCTATTTCAGCCACACGTGCGTAATGGCCTGTGGCTACATAATCTGCACCTAAATTCATGGCGTGCTCAAGGAATGCCTTAAATTTGATTTCCTTGTTGCACATCACATCAGGATTAGGTGTTCTTCCTGCTTTATATTCTTCCAAAAAGTATGTGAATACCTTGTCCCAGTACTCTTTTTCAAAATTCACAGCGTAATATGGAATGCCGATCTGGTTACAGACCGCTATCACATCGTTGTAATCTTCTGTTGCTGTACAGACGCCGTTTTCATCGGTATCATCCCAGTTTTTCATAAAGATTCCGATAACGTCATAGCCTTGCTCTTTTAATAAAAGTGCGGCAACTGAAGAATCTACACCGCCGCTCATTCCAATGACTACTCGTGTATCTTGAGGTGCCTTTTTGTTTAGTTCCGTTTGCATACTGTCCACCTCATTTCTTTCATATGACAAACATTGTAACTTATTTTGTTAAACGTTTCACTATTTTTGCTGTCTCGATTGCCGCATACTCAATATCTTCCATATTGTTGCCGTATCCGAAGCTGAAACGAACGGATGACTTTGTTCGTTCACCTTCACCAAACATCGCTGCCAATACATGCGAAGGCTCATGTGAACCTGCTGTACAAGCCGAACCGCTTGATGCAGCAATACCCGCCAAATCTAGATTGACTAAAAGAACTTCTGTTTTCACTCCAGAAAAACTGACGTTGAGTATGTGGGGAAGTGTACTTTTCTCACTTCCGTTTTCAACATAAAAAATTCCTTCTTGATCCCAGATTTCTTTCATTTTTTCTTTATATTTCTGATATTGCGCGTAACGATCTTTGCGCTCAGCTTCAGCAAGAACAGCAGCTTTATGAAGAGCTCGAATTCCTGCTACGTTTTCAGTTCCTGCACGGCGTTTTCGCTCTTGCTCTCCACCGAATCCTTGAGGAATAAATGGAATGCCTTCTTTTACATAAAGAAAACCAGTTCCTTTTGGACTGTTGATCTTATGACCTGAAGCACTTAGGAGATCGATACTCAATTCCTTAACATCAATGGATACAAGTCCATATGCCTGAACAGCGTCCGTATGAAAAATGATCCCATTTTCTTTTAATACGTTGCCGATCGCTTTGATATCTTGAACGGTTCCAGTTTCATTGTTACAAAACATAATAGAAGCTAAAATCGTATCATTTCTTATTTCTTGCTTCAGCTCCTCAAGGGAGATTAGTCCGTTTTCATCCACCGATAAGTAGGTTACTTCAAAGCCTCTTTTTTCAAGTTCATGAAAAGTATGAAGAACCGCGTGATGTTCGATATGTGTAGTGATAAGATGTTTTCCGTTACCTTCTAAAGCAGAAGCGACACCTATTATTGCGAGGTTATCACTTTCCGTACCGCCGCTTGTAAAAATAATCTCATTTCTCGATGCACCGATTGATTCTGCAATCGCCGCTCTCGCATCATCAAGTACTTTTCGAACTCGTCTGCCAAATTGATGGATACTTGAAGGGTTTCCAAAATGCTCGGTAAGATACGGAATCATCTCTTCGACCACTTCAGGATGTACAGGAGATGTTGCAGCGTGATCTAAATATACGTTTTTCATTACTCCATTCCTTCCTATATATAAAACATGTAAGCGTCCTGTCCACCTTCGTCTTCATAATTTGCCAAATCTTCGAGTGTTGTAGAATCTAGTACGTCTTTTACTGCATCACGGATTTTAATCCATAGGTTCCGTTTAGCAGGTTCTTCATCGTCCATTACTTCTACTGGTGAGATCGGCCCTTCAAGAACACGGATGATATCTCCAGCTGTGATCGTTGAAGCTTCTTTAGCTAAAATATAACCTCCGTAAGCACCTCTTATACTTTTAACAAGACCTGCATTTCTTAGAGGTGCAATAAGCTGCTCCAGATAGTGTTCAGAAAGACTATATTCTTTTGCAATTAATTTTAGCGCGATAGGACCTTCACCTGATCTCTTTGCTAATGCCATCATGATGGTTAATCCGTACCTGCCTTTTGTTGATATTTTCAAATTGTTCACTCCGTTCTAAAACAAACTTCACTAACTTTTGGCAATACGGAAGAGTTCTTCCTACGATTGCTCCGATTGTTACACAAAAAATAATGGTACCAAATGAAATGGGGCCTTTTAACATCCATCCACAGAAAAGAACACAGAGTTCCATAAATAGACGAATGTTTGAAACTTTCATACCCGATCTCTCGGTAAGAGCGAGCATTAAACTGTCTCTTGGTCCAGCTCCGCACTCTGATGAAATATAAAGTCCGATGCCAAATCCTAAAATCAAGATTCCAATTATAAGGAACAGCCATTTCCCGACCCATGTAATCGGATCATGGAAAAAAGGCAGCCATAAATAAAAATCAATAAACAAGCCCACAGACACCATATTTAAAAAAGCACCTGACTGAGGCATCTTTTTAGTTAATAATGATGTTGCTAAAATAACGAAAAAGCCCATAATGATTGACCACGTTCCTATTGATAACCCGAACTGTGAAAACAAACCGATATGAAGGACATCCCATGGGGCGCTTCCTAAGTTTGCCTTGATCATTAGAGCAATTCCGAAGGCCATAATAAATAAACCCACAAAAAATACAGACCACTGAAACAAAAATTTGCTCCATCTTGAATGTTTTTGGTCTTTCACTATGCAAAATCCTTCCTTATTAAGTTGTCTGATTCTACCACTTTTCATAAATCTAAAGCTTATTATAGCATGAAATCATTTCACCTTGCATGGTGTACTGATGTATAGTATTGTCATATGACGACTAGAACAAGTGTACGGAAGGGTTGAAAAAATAATGGACTTGTTTTCTTATAAAGACGAAAGCTCTCACTCTCTAAAAAGACCTCTTGCTAACCGAATGCGCCCTAGGAAGATTGAGGAGTTTATCGGTCAAGAACACATTGCAGGAGAAGGAAAACTATTAAGGCGGGCGATCGAAGCGGATCAGCTTACCCCCATGATCTTTTTCGGTCCTCCTGGAACAGGCAAGACTACATTAGCCAAAATTATCGCCAACTCGACATCAGCATGGTTTGAGCAGTTAAATGCTGTTACTTCGGGAGTGGCAGACTTAAAAGTAATCATGGGAGCAGCAAGAGAACGACTTTTGTTAGAGGATAAGAAGACGGTGCTCTTTATCGATGAGATCCACCGCTTCAATAAAAGCCAGCAGGACGCCCTGCTTCCTTATGTAGAAGACGGTAGCGTTATCTTAATAGGAGCTACAACAGAAAGTCCGATGTTCGAGATCAATCCCGCCCTTTTATCCAGATCACGATTGTTTCGCTTTGAACCATTAACTGACGGGCATATCGCAAAAGTTATTGATCAAGCTCTTACTGATAAAGAAAGAGGATACGGCAAGCATCGTATCCATATGGAAAAAGAGGCACAAGATCATATTGTTTCTATAGCGAACGGTGATGCACGAACAGCACTTAATGCAGTGGAACTTGCTGTGTTGACAACAAAACCAGATAAGGATGGCACCATCCATATTACACTTGAAATTGCAGAAGAATCCATACAACAAAGAGTGCTTCAATATGATAAAAAAGGAGACAACCATTATGATACAGTCTCTGCTTTTATTAAAAGTATCCGCGGCTCTGATCCAGATGCTGCTCTCTATTGGCTTGCTAAAATGATTTATGCCGGAGAAGATCCGCGGTTTATTGCACGCCGCCTGCTTGTACATGCGGCTGAAGATATCGGATTAGCTGATCCGAACGCATTGTTGATTGCCCATGCTGCAAGCTATGCAGCAGACTTTACAGGAATGCCTGAAGCCCGTATCCCGCTTGCGGAAGCAACACTTTACCTAGCAACTGCTCCAAAAAGCAATAAAGTCATTACAGGAATCGATAAAGCACTCGATGTAGTAAAAAAAGAAAAAACAGGTCTTGTTCCGATCCACCTCCGTGATGCTCATTATAAAGGGGCAAAAGAATTGAAGCACGGTGAAGATTATAAGTATCCTCATCATTATGAAGATGGATATGTGCCACAAGAATATTTGCCTCGTCACCTGCAAGGCAAGACTTTTTATGAGCCGACTGAACGCGGGTTCGAAAAAAACATTAAAAAACGACTAGACTATTTCAATGAACGAAAGAAAAAAGGAAAGTAAATCTATGAGACTTTTAACCGTTTTAGCAAACTAGCAAAATTTCTCTCCTTCTGTGTATAGGATTCTCTCTCATTGGTAAACATGAAAATAGTAAATGAATATTTTTGTAGCTAAGGAGAGGATTACCGTGTCAAAAATCAGACAGGACGCATGGTCAGAAGAAGACGATCTCTTGCTGGCCGAAACGGTTTTGCGCCATGTCCGTGAAGGCAGTACACAGTTGCATGCATTTGAAGAGGTAGGAGATAAATTAGAACGAACGAGTGCTGCTGTTGGCTTCCGATGGAATGCGATCGTTAGAAAAAAATATGAACAAGCTTTAAAGATTGCTAAAAAGCAAAGAAAAGAGCGTCAGCGTGCGTTAGCAAGGTCGCAGCAACAGCAGCAGACTAAACCTGCTCAAAAGCCCGTTCAGCCGATTCAGCAGGTCCCAACACCACAGATGCATGATGACGAAACCTATCATCCTGAAGAGTTTTTTAAAACACCATATACGTATGATAGTAAAACTGCAGTTTCAATGTCTGCTTCCACACCTGCTGCTCATACTCCACAGAGCTATGTTAACCAGCCAGCAGCTGAAGCGCCGGCAGTTTCTGCGGTTTCGAGTACACCAGCAGCGTCGTCCACACCATTCTCTAATCGCCAGCCACAAGCTAGTAATGGAGATGAACTTACACTTGATGAAGTGATAGATTTCCTAAACGGTTTGAAACGAAACGGAATGTCAAGCGGGAAACTTGTTCAGGAAAATATGGAACTGCGATTACAGATGAACGAATTGCTGCAGCAAAATAAAGTGATGAAAGAACAGCTTGCCGTTCTAGAAAAAGAGCATCAAACCGTTCAAGAAGATTATCAAGCTCTCATCCAAATTATGGATCGAGCAAGAAAAATGGTGTTGTTTCAAGATGAGGAAACAAACCCAAACGTAAGCTTCCGCATGGATAAGAATGGAAATCTCGAGAAACTAGCAAAATAAATGTGAAAAATGACTCATTAGGTTGCGGCTTAAACCGGATGAGTCATTTTTACGTTTAAGATCGTGTAATTTTGTAGAAAATCGGATAAATCATTTTATACACGTAATTATTGAGTCTATACACCGGAATTATTTGCAATTACCTCGGAATTAATTAGGATTACCTCGTAAATAAAGCTGACGTGTGCATTACACAAAAACACTTTTCTAGCTATGTCCTTGTTAAATGAACAAGAATAACTAGAATCATTCAAAAGGTATAAAAAAGGCACTGACTTATCTCAGCCAGAACCTTTCCTCTCATTATTTATCTAATTCTTTCAATCTTTATATTGTTTTTCTCAATGATCTTATTAATGACATATCCCGCCATATACAGTCCTGATACGGATGGAACAAATGCGTTGGAAGAAGGCGGCATTTTAGCTTTACGAATGCCAGGAGCGTTCTCAGGTACAATCTCTTTGCGGATTTCTTCACGAATTTGTACTGGTTTCTCATCTGAGAAAACAACCGGTATACCTTTTGTAATTCCTTCTTTTCTTAGACGCTGACGGATAACCTTTGCAATTGGGTCATAGCTTGTTTTAGAAATGTCTACAATTTGAAGGCGCGTCGGATCTAGTTTATTCGCCACACCCATACTTGAGATGATTGGAATGTTGCGGTTCAAGCATTCCTTCATGAGATGTATTTTATAGGAGATCGTATCAGATGCATCAACTACAAAATCCAGTCCATATTCAAAAATCTGTTCATACGTTTCTTCCGTATAGAACATCTTAAGAGCAATAACTTCACAATCAGGATTAATCAGTGCGATTCTTTCTTTCATTAAATCCACTTTTGGTTGTCCAACAGTTGTTACTAGAGCATGTATTTGACGATTCACATTTGTGATATCGACGTCATCTTTATCGATAAGGATCAAACGGCCAACTCCTGAACGCGCAAGAGCTTCGGCTGAAAAAGAACCTACCCCGCCAATTCCCAGCACAGCAACAGTTGAGTTTTTCAGAACGTTGATTCCATCTTTTCCGATCGCAAGTTCATTTCTTGAAAATTGATAAAGCATACTAAAGAAATCTCCTTTCAGCGTGCACAAAATAAAGAAAATGCATCTTTATCAGCATATCCACTTTTGAAAACAAAATCAATATGCTTACTTGGTTTTTTGCACAAAAAAATGAGCCCCAAAAATGCCGTCTTCCCTTAGTTTTGAACCTGCTCTCGCAGGTGGGTGCCCTGTTTCGCATTTTGTCCGTCCCCTATCTCTCAGGGCATGGACGCTGTGAGAAAACACAAACTCCCTAGTACTTAATGTTGGCTCAAAACTTTCGGGTTGTTAACGGTCATCATAGGACCCATCGCTTAAATTCATACTATCATACGAAGATATCAAATACAAGACAAAATGTGTCTCCGTAAAAAACAATTCGTATTTTTCTAAATATTCGTTTACTTACTCTCTTGCTTTACTTTAACAGAAAGGTGCAGTTCATCTAATTGCTTTTCATTCACCTGGGATGGTGCGTTTGTCAACAAGCATGAAGCTGAAGCCGTTTTTGGAAATGCAATCGTATCTCTTAAGTTGGTTCTGCCAGCTAAAAGCATTACCATACGATCCAGTCCTAGAGCAATTCCGCCATGCGGAGGTGTTCCATACTCAAATGCTTCTAAAAGGAACCCAAACTCTTCACGTGCCGCTTCCTCAGTGAACCCTAATGTTTTAAACATTTTTTCTTGAATATCTCGCTGGTAGATACGCTGTGATCCGCCGCCTAGCTCATATCCGTTCAGAACTAAATCATACGCTTGAGCCCTTACTTCAGCCGGATTAGAATCCATTAGATGAAGATCTTCTGTCTTTGGCATTGTAAATGGATGGTGAAGAGCAACGTAGCGATTTGCATCTTCATCGTACTCCACAAGAGGGAAATCGACGACCCATAAGAAATTGAATTTGGATTGATCAATCAGATCGAGATCTTTTCCTAATTTTTGTCTAAGAGCCCCTAAGCTGTCTGCTACTACTGAAGGCTTATCTGCTACGAATAATAGCAAATCTCCTTCTTCTGCTTGAAGTGCACGTGTAAGGTTTGCTGCATCTTCTTCGTTAAAGAATTTGGAGATCGGTCCTTTTAAGCCTTCTGCCTCAACTTTCATCCAAGCTAGACCTTTTGCTCCGTATCGTGCTGTAAATTCAGTAAGTCCATCGATATCTTTCCTAGAATAGCTTGCTGCATTTCCTTTAACGTTGATCGCTTTAACTTGTCCGCCGTTCTCAACTGCTGCAGCAAATACTTTAAAACCTGAATTCTTCACAATTTCGGATACATTAGTAAGTTCTAGACCAAAACGAGTGTCGGGTTTATCTGAACCATAGCGGTCCATCGCTTCTTTGTAAGTCATTCTTGGGAATGGCTTTGGAATCTCAACACCTTTTACTTTTTCCAATAAACCAGTCATCATCTCTTCCATCATAGATAAGAGTGGTTCCTGACCCATAAAAGAAGTTTCGATATCGACTTGTGTGAATTCCGGCTGACGGTCTGCACGGAGGTCCTCATCTCTAAAACAACGAACAATTTGATAGTATTTCTCAAAACCAGAAACCATTAAAAGCTGCTTAAATAATTGTGGAGATTGGGGAAGAGCATAAAACTCTCCTGGGTGCACACGACTCGGTACAAGGTAATCACGAGCTCCTTCTGGTGTGCTCTTCGTAAGCATCGGTGTTTCCATCTCCATAAATTCATCATTCTCAAGGAAGTTGCGGATATAGCGTGTTACCTCATGTCTCATCTTCATTGTTTCTTGCATAACAGGACGACGCAAGTCTAGGTAACGGTATTTCAAACGAACGTCTTCTGTAATTTCCATATCTTCACTAATAGAGAACGGAGGTGTTTTTGCGCTGTTCAATATTTTAATATCTTCACCAGAAATTTCGACCTTACCTGTAGCCATAACAGGGTTTACAGTACTCGGATCACGTTCAATGACATTTCCAGTTACAGTAAGAACATACTCACTTCTTACTTTCTCAGCTGTTTCTAGTGCTTCTGCTGATACTTCAGGCGAAAAGACGATCTGTACAACTCCAGAACGGTCACGAAGATCAATGAAGATCAATCCGCCTAAGTCTCGTCTTTTTTGTACCCATCCAGTGATCGTTACCTTTTCACCGATAAATTGTTCCGTAATCTTTCCGCATTGATGTGTGCGATATTCCATGTGATGTGTCCTCCTTATTTCCCTTGCTTAATAAATGTGCTCAATTCTTCGATCACTACTTCTTGTTGATCGCCAGAATCCATATTTTTAACCTTTATGATTCCTTTTGAAAGCTCTTCTTCACCCAATATAGCAACATATTTTGCCATCAATCGGTCAGCAGCTTTAAATTGTGCTTTCATCTTTTTATCTAAGTAATCTTTGTCACTCTTAATGCCATTCTGACGAAGCTGACTTAAAATCGATACGGATTTTTGTTTTGCTTCATCACCAAGTGCAACAACATAACAGTCAAGTTCTTCTTTTGTTTTTAGCGTTACGCCTTCTGCTTCAAGTGCTAACAAAAGCCGTTCTAAGCTCATCGCAAAACCGATACTAGGAGTAGCAGGACCGCCTAAGTCTTCAACTAGACCATTGTATCTGCCGCCGCCGCTTAGTGTTGTAATTGCGCCAAAGCCGTCTGCTTCACTCATGATTTCAAACGCAGTGTGGTTGTAGTAATCTAATCCTCTAACTAGCGTTGGGTCGATCACATACTCAATGTTCATTGCTTCTAAGCTTGACTTCACGTCTTCAAAGTACGTTTTCGACTCTTCGTTTAAATATTCCAAGATTGAAGGAGCATTCTTCATAAGTTCGTGATCACGGTCTTTTTTACAATCTAGAATTCGAAGTGGATTTTTCAATAATCGGTTCTGACAATCTGAACAGAATTCATCAATTCTCGGTTCAAAATGTGCGATCAATGCTTCTTTATGAGACTTGCGGCTTTCAGCATCTCCTAATGTATTTAACACGAGACGAAGCTTTTTCAAACCAAGCTCTCTATATACCGTCATCGCAAGTGAGATTACTTCTGCATCAATGGCAGGATCTGCTGAACCCATTGCTTCAATACCAAACTGTACAAATTGACGATAACGCCCTGCTTGTGGTCTTTCATAACGGAACATAGGCTGGATGTAAAATAACTTTACTGGCTGCCCTGCAAGACCGAACATTTTATTTTCTACGTAGGATCGAGTTACAGGCGCTGTTCCTTCTGGACGAAGAGTTAAACTGCGGTCACCGCGATCATTGAATGTGTACATTTCTTTTTGTACGATATCTGTTGAGTCACCTACACCTCGCTGGAACAGGTCTGTATGTTCAAAGATCGGTGTGCGGATCTCTTTATAGTTAAAACGCGCTGATACTTCTTTCGCTTTTTGTTCAATCAGCTGCCACTTTTCTACTTCTCCTGGGAGTATATCTTTCGTTCCCCTTGGAATATTAATACTCATTTTCTTTCATCCTCCCGTTTTTTGTTAAAATCAAAAACAGTTTTCGTGTACTTTGTTGCTCTTATGAAAGTGGTTGATTTCCGCTCTAGGTGCTCGCTTTTTGCGGGGTGTGCGGTGAGCCTCCTAGCGCTATGCGCTGTTAGGAGTCTCACCTGTCCCACTCGTCCCGCAGGAGTCTCACACCTTGCGCTCCAACCAACTGTTCAAGTATGAGACTCGAACACAATGCCTTTAAGGCACAATATGTTAGAAAACAACCAAATAAAAAAATCCCGTCCCTTATGAAATCTGTCATTTCATAAGGGACGGGATTTCCCGCGGTGCCACCCTGCTTCGAAGCTAAATAGCTTCCTCATTTTGCAAGTAACGATTGCCCACGTGTAACTCTACTGAGGTTTAAAATAACCGTTCGAATTAAAACCTATGAAGTGTCTTTCGCTCTATCATCAGGGAGAAATACTTCCAGCCGTGGTATTTCCTCTCTAACCCTGTGGGGTAAAGGTACTTTTCTTCGTCATCAGTTTTACATTTTGGAATTGTAGACTATCATACTTTTCATTAGGGTATGATGTCAATAGTTTTCGCGTTTTATTTTTTTCCTTAATTGATTGACTTGATACAAGTTTAATCCAAACTCTTCTGCGAGCTCCATGTTGTTCGATGATTTTTCGAGTGAAAGAAAGTCATGAAAACTTAAATTCTTCCAAACAGGAACCCCTTCAATACCTTTTCGGTTCTGCCTCATTAAAAACCCTCCGCCTTTTTTGATTTAGTCTTTCCAACAAGGCGAAGGTTTCATTCATTTGTATTTACATTTTTGAGTCCAAAATCAAGGTTACAGGGCCATCATTCGTAAACGTTACATCCATCATTGCACCAAAAACACCTGTCTCAACATGAACACCTAAATTCTTGAGCTTGTTGTTAAAATACTCATACATGGTAATCGCATGATCAGGTTTTGCGGCTTCCATGAAATTCGGCCGTCTTCCTTTTTTCGTATCACCGTACAGAGTAAATTGAGAAATAGACAGAATGCTGCCGCCGATATCTTTCAGTGACAAGTTCATCTTTTCATTTTCATCTTCAAAGATACGAAGATTTACGATTTTTTCTGCTAAATAATCAGCGTCTTTCTCTGTATCATCATGTGTAACACCAACTAATAGCATAAGCCCGCTGTCGATTGTACCTTTCACTTCAGAATCAACAGTAACCTCTGCATGTTTAGCGCGCTGCAATACAACCTTCACTATTAATCACTTCCCTTACGCCTATTGCATCAGCCGTCTTACAGCATATATATCAGGAATCCGTTTAATTCGCTCTACAACTTTTTGCAGATGACTAACATTATGGATTGAAATGGACATGCTGATTGTTGCCATTTTATTTCGATCTGATTTACCGCTGACTGCTGTAATGTTTGTCTTTGTTTCTGCAACTGCATGCAGAACCTCATTAAGAAGACCACGACGGTCAAAGCCGTTAATTTCAATATCCACATTGTAATTTTTTGGCTGTTCCAAGTTACCTTCCCACTCAACAGGCAATAGACGTACTTGAGCATCTTCATTATGAACATTCACACAGTCTTCCCGGTGAACAGAAACACCGCGGCCTTTTGTAATATACCCTACAATGTCATCTCCAGGTACTGGATTACAGCACTTCGATAAACGAATAAGCATATTATCAATGCCTTTTACGACAATACCAGAATCTGTTCGTTTTTTGGGCTCAGGCTTATCAGCAGAATCCCTAATCGCATCAAGGAGATCCGAATTGTCAGGATCTTGCTCTTTTTTACGACGCACCTTATCTGTTAGTCGTGTAGCGATTTGAGCCGCTGTTATACCGTTATAGCCGACTGCTGCATACATGTCTTCCTCGCCTGCAAAATTATACTTTTGAGCGACATATTGAAGGTTTTCAGTTGTGAAAATGTCTTTAAGCTCGTAACCTCGATTCTTAATCTCTTTTTCGACGAGCTCTTTCCCTTTTGCAACGTTCTCTTCTCTTCTTTCACGCTTAAACCATTGTCGGATTTTATTTTTTGCATGAGAGCTTTGAGTGATCTTCAGCCAATCTTGGCTTGGTCCATAAGAATGTTTGCTCGTTAAAATCTCTATGATATCTCCAGTTTTTAAACGATAATCTAATGTGACCATCTTCCCGTTCACCTTAGCTCCGATACACCTGTTGCCAATTTCCGTATGGATACGGTAGGCAAAGTCAATCGGAACTGAACCTGAAGGCAGTTCATAAACATCTCCTTTAGGCGTGAAGACAAACACCATATCAGAGAAAAGGTCGACTTTTAAAGATTCCATAAATTCTTCAGCATCTACAACATCATTTTGCCATTCAAGAATTTCACGGAACCACGTCAGTTTATTTTCAAACGTACTAACAGGTGCTTTTGCAGCACCTTCTTTGTAAGCCCAGTGTGCAGCGATCCCGTATTCCGCTACACGGTGCATATCTGCAGTTCTGATCTGGACTTCGAGCGGATCTCCTTTTGGTCCGATAACGGTCGTATGAAGAGACTGGTACATATTTGCTTTAGGCATCGCAATGTAATCCTTAAAGCGTCCTGGCATAGGTTTATAGGCAGTGTGGATAATCCCTAATGCAGCATAGCAATCTTTAATATTTTGAACGATAATTCGAACGGCAAGCAGGTCATAGATCTCGTTAAACTGCTTGCCTTGTTTAGCCATTTTCCGATAAATGCTGTATATATGCTTAGGTCTTCCAGAAATATCCACCTGAATGTTAACTTCTGTGAGCTTGCTCTTCATTTCATCCATTACTTGATGAACATACTCTTCCCGTTCAGCGCGTTTTTGCTGCATTAAGTTAACGATTCTGTAGTATTGCTGTGGATTTAAATACCTTAAAGATACATCTTCTAGCTCCCACTTAATAGTTGAAATCCCAAGACGATGGGCAAGCGGCGCGAAGATTTCCAGCGTTTCATTTGCTTTTTGTATCTGCTTTTCTTTTGGCATATGTTTCAGTGTACGCATGTTGTGAAGACGGTCAGCAAGCTTAATCAGAATACATCTGATATCTTGTGCCATCGCAACAAACATCTTGCGGTGATTCTCAGCCTGCTGTTCCTCTTTAGACTTGAACTTGATCTTTTTCAGTTTTGTAACACCGTCAACAAGCATGGCCACTTCTTCATTAAACTGGTTGGATATATCCTTTAGAGAAATAGAAGTATCTTCAACTACATCGTGAAGAAACCCTGCAGCTACAGTTACAGGATCCATTTGCAGGTTTACAAGGATAGCTGCCACTTCAACAGGATGATGAATATAGGGCTCTCCTGATTTACGGAATTGTCCCTCATGTGCACTTTTTGCGTATTCATAGGCTTTCGTAATAAAGCCAATATCGTCTTTAGACAGATAGCTTTCCGCTTTTTGCAATACTTGCTCAATCGTCATGGAATCACCTTACGTTGTCATTGTATATTGCTTCTATTATCGTTAAATTGAACCCTCATGTAAAGCGAAAAACGAAATTTGTCGAATGAATGGGCAGTTTTTGTGACAGGATTGTAAAAAAAGGTTGTTGTTGTAAACATAAAACTACAAAGTTTACGAAAACAGCCAAAAATAACAACCTTTTAGAAGAGAATCTAAAAAAGAGCCCCTTTAAAAGGAACTCTCTCATCTTTTTAGTATTGAGTTAAAGTGAAGATATCATAACCTGAAAGCTTCTTACGACCATCTAGATAAGTAAGCTCGATCATGAATGCGATTCCGACAACCACTCCGCCAAGTTCTTCAACAAGTTTAATCGTTGCTTCAATTGTTCCGCCTGTAGCAAGTAAATCATCTGTAATCAAAACTCTTTGTCCTGGTTTGATTGCATCTTTATGCATTGTTAAAACATCTTTACCATATTCAAGCCCGTAATCAACTTTGATCACTTCACGAGGAAGTTTTCCTTCTTTACGAACCGGGACGAATCCTAGTCCAAGAGTGTAAGCTACAGGACATCCTACGATAAATCCACGTGCTTCAGGTCCAACAATAACATCAACCTGTTTTTCTTTAGCGTACACAGCAATATCATCCATTGCTTGTTTATATACTGCACCATCAGACATTAGTGAAGTGATATCTTTAAAACGAATGCCTTCAATTGGAAAATTTTCTACTACTGAAATAAACGGCTTATAATCCATGAATTTGTGCCTCCTGAAAATTACAAACTGGCTTTTGGCCGTGTTTGTTCTGTAAACCAGCTTTTTAAAGAATGATAAGAAGAATAAACGAGCTGATTCTCAATATCTGCTTGTTCAAACTTTCTCTGATACGTTTCAGAACTTTCTAATTCTCTTTTGCTAGGTTCTTTATTAATGAAAATAACACCATCGTCTATTGTAACAAAATCCAGCTCAAAAAACACCTTTGACATGAAATCTATTGTTTCTTTTGACCATCCCTTCCATTTCGCGAGTTCCGCTCCATCTTTACGAACATTAAACGTTTTTCGTTTTGCTAAAAATCCATAAAACCATTTAAAGTGTTCTCTTGTTGGCAGCGTAGTGAAAAAATGTTCTGTGTTCTGATGAAACACCGCATAAATACGAGCAGGTTCTCCGATTGTTTCCAGCCATTCAGAAAACGAAGCAAGAGAGGAAGGAACATCTAGGAACACTAAATATTTATCTTTAAAATAATCTTTCGGAAGTGCAAATAGCTCATCTTGTCCGATCACGTGTTCTTTCAATCCCTCAAGTCCAGCAAGATTTAATGTATCTTTTTCAAACGCAATAAAACACGTTTTGGAATATGGCAGACCCAGCAACCTCTTGACAGCGTCTTTTAGGCCGCGGTAGTCGAAAAGCTGAAAATGATTTACAGAGAGATCCTCAAGAAGCAGTTGAGGTTTTCGATATCCGTTCCATTCGTTAAGCTGAATTTGACCCACTAATGAAAGCAGCGAATAGGGCGTCATCTCTTCAAGCAAACTTCCTTTTTGAAAACCGATACAGTCCAATACAGACATCTCGCCGTTTCCTACTTGTAATTTTAGGTGATTCGACTGGCTGCCAATCTTTTTCATCTCTCGTATAGGCACTTCTTCGATCAATACACGAGGTGATGGGTTTCCTACACCAAAAGGAGCTAGAGCACTCAGCATCTCAACAGTTTCAAGTGAAACCTCATCTAGAGCAGCACTAAGGTCAATAGAAGTAACGGGAAGATAGTCTTCTGGCTTCAAACAATTCTTAGCTTGCTTTATAAGCCTGTTTCTTAGCTCGTCCACATCATGCATCGACAATGTCATTCCTGCTGCCATTGGATGACCTCCGAAATGGGGAAGGATATCTCTAGATTCTGAAAGGTTCTCAAACATATCGAACCCTTTTATGCTTCTAGCCGAACCTTTAGCCGTTTCCTTCTCCGGATCTAAGCAAAGCACGATTGTTGGCCGATAAAATTTTTCTACTAAACGGGATGCAACAATTCCGATTACCCCAGGGTTCCAACCCTCTTTTGCAAGTACTAGTACTTCATTTTCCTCAGGCGGGAAACGCTCCTCTACCATCGCGATTGCTTCTTTCGTGATTTCGTTAACGATCGCTTGACGCTCTTTGTTTACTGAGTCGATCTCTTCTGACAGCATGGCAGATTCTTCACGGTCGTTTGAGGTAAACAGCTCCACAACTGGCATAGCTGAACCAAGTCTGCCTGCTGCGTTTACTCTCGGTCCTATCGCAAATCCTACATCTTCCGCGGAAAGTTCTTTTTCATAAAGTCCAGCTACTTTTAAAAGCTCTTGCAAACCGATCTTATCTGTTTTTGAGAGTGCTTCGATTCCAAGTTTGGCGATCACTCTATTTTCATCAACGAGAGGAACGAGGTCGGCTATTGTTCCTATACACGCAAAATCAAGCAAGTGTAAGAGAGGTTTTCCGTGCAGCGCGTGTGCTACTTTAAAAGCAACCCCTACCCCTGCGAGTCCTGAAAAAGGATATGTGCAGCCTGGTTTTTTAGGGTTGATGATGCTATAAGCGTCTGGTAATACAGGCGGTGCTTCATGATGATCGGTAATGATAAAATCGAGTCCGATCTCTTTTGCAACAGCTGCCTCATGAACAGCAGAAATTCCCGTATCAACAGTTACTACAAGGGAATATCCATCTTCTTTTGCTTTTCTGAGAGCGGGCTCATTAGGTCCGTAACCTTCTGTGAATCGATTTGGGATGTAATAATCAAACTGTGCGCCCAATTCTTTCAGCGCATAATACATAACAGTAGTACTGCTGACACCGTCTGCATCATAGTCTCCAAAAATTAATATTTTTTCTTCAGATTCTATCGCTTTATGTATCCGTTCAACACTTTCTTTCATGCCATCCATCAAAAAAGGGTTATGAAACTGATTCGTATCTATTTTTAAAAATGCTTGTGCTTCTTCTATAGTCTCAATCCCTCTTACAATTAGCAGATTTGCAATAAGGGGAGGTACGTCTAATTCCTGGGATAGCCATTTCGCCTTTTCTTCCGAGGGTTCTTGGATTTCCCACCTTGTTCTAGGTTTCAGCATAAAAAATCACCTCTTAACCTATTCATTATACAAAACAGGATTAGAGGTGACAATTTATGAATGAAATTTGTTCTTTAGATTTCTGGTTCTGCTTCCAAAGATCGTGTCTTTTTCGATTTCATTTGTCGTGATTTCATAACGTACCACAACTGAGAGGCGATAAAGATAGATGAGTAAGCACCGAATGTAAGACCGATTAACAATGCGATAGAGAAGTTTCTGATTGAATCTGCTCCAAAGATTAAAAGAGCAACAGCTGCGATAATAACCGTTAGTACAGTATTGATGGAACGTCCTAACGTCTCGTGAATACTTCTATTAACGATTTCAGCCAGCTTTTCTTGCGTTCTTACTTTTTCAAGTTTCATATTTTCACGAATTCGGTCAAAGGTAACAATCGTATCATTGATGGAATAACCAACAATGGTCAAAACAGCTGCGATGAACGGCAAATCAACTTCTATTCTAAAGATGCTGAAAATCGCGATGATCATAAATGCATCATGTAGCAATGCAACAACTGACGCAACAGCCATAGACCACTCAAAACGGAACGCTACATAGATAATGATACCGATAGAAGCAATTAATACAGCATAAAAGGCATTTTGAGCAAGCTCACGGCCTACAGTAGGTGTAACCGTACTAATACTTGGTGTTTCCCCATATTTTTCTTCAAAATGGGTATTAATTTTCGCTACTTCGTCTTTTGTCAATGCACCCTTGAAAGCAACATTCGCTTGATCGTTATTTCCAGCGAGCACCACAGATTCAGGTTCAAGGCCAAGTGTTTTAAACTCTTCTTCAACACCTTCATTTGTTAATGTTTCAGTCGCCTGAATGTTTACTCGTGATCCGCTATCAAAATCAATTCCCAGCTTTAAACCGATTGTAAGCAAGAATACAAGTCCAACAACCGTCAGGATAGCAGAGATGATAAAGTAGAGGTTTCTGTTTTTTACAAAGTCGTAATTAAAGCTCACGGATGTCACTCTCCTTTACACCAAACAACCCTGGCTTCTTATCCATCACACGAGACTGAACCCATAGTCCAAGGAAAAGTCTTGTACCAAAAACAGCTGTGATAAAGCTTGCCAGTACCGAAATGATTAGAACTAATGCAAACCCTTTAACAGAGCTTGTCCCATAAGCGAATAAAACAGCTGCTGCAAGGATGGTTGTAACGTTTGCATCAAAGATTGTAGTAAATGATCTGCGGTTACCCGCTTTAAATGCACTTAGAACAGATTTCCCGCTTCTTAATTCCTCTTTAATTCGTTCATATGTGATAATGTTGGCATCAACTGCCATACCCACACCCAGGATCAGCGCTGCTATACCCGGAAGCGTCAGCACGCCATTCATCAAGTAGAATATAGCCAGAATCAAGTAGATGTAGATCGTCAATGTTAATACAGCGATTATTCCTGGAACGCGATAGAAGATCAGCATGAATAAGAAGATCGCCGCAATACCAATAAAACCTGCTAGAACCGTTTCATTTAATGCTTTTTCTCCAAATTTCGCTCCAACAGACGTGGAATATACTTCGTCAAGTTTAACTGGCAATGCACCTGCATTAAGGATACTTGCAAGACTTTGTGCTTCTTCAACAGAGAAAGCACCCTCAATCATAACATCGCTTTGAGAAAGAACTTGATTTACAGCAGGAGCAGAAATGTATTTTGGCTCCTTACCTGCTAACTCTTTCTCCTGTTCTTTCTTAAACGAATCACCTTTTTCAAAATCTAACCAAATGACTAGAAGATTTTCTCCAGCAGGCATATTCACGATCTGTTCAGTAACTTGTTTAAACTTATTAGCATCTTTAAGTTCAAGCGTAACGATCGGTTTGTTTGATTGTTGTGTAAATGATTGTTTTGCTGCATTTCCCTTTAAATCCGAACCATCAAGCAGCACTTTGTCATTCACATCGCGAAACGTTAATTCTGCTTGTGTTGATAAAAGCTCACGTGCTTTGTTTTGATCAGATACTCCGGCAAGCTGAACACGGATACGATTGTTGCCTTCAATCTGAATGTCAGGTTCAGAAACACCTAACACATTGATACGGCTGTTAAGCGCTTCAACCGTACTTTTTAACGTTTCTTGTGTTATTTTTTGACCCTTTTTAACTGGCTTCACTTCATAGAGCACTTCAAAACCGCCTTGAAGATCAAGTCCAAGCTTCGTTCCTTTTACGATCTTTTCTGTCGTAAGCCCAATAAGTGCGGCAACCATTGTAAGCACGACAAAAAAGATGACGATCTTACTTCTCTTTACCACTTTAAGAAACCTCCTTCATGCTGCACCAAATAGACAACACTATGTATAAGTACGAATACTAATCCTTCCCATTATAGCGATTGTTGTTTTTTTCTGTCAATTTGTCTTAGAAATATTCATAAATAAAACATAAACAAAGTGAAGCATCTGCTTCACTTTGTTTATCCTTCTTTATAAGATTGAATCGTTAGCCATGTCATAAAATCATTTAGTGAAAGTGCTAAAATTTGATCGACTAAAGCGTGTAAACGAGGCTCTATTTTTTTTTTCTTTAATCTTGCCTGTACGCATTCCCATATTTCCTCATCTGTTACACTTTCGTACCCCAAATAGTGAAATTCTTCCTTTTTGCTTTGTACGGCTGGCTTTAATTCTTTTTTCCAATGAGTAAAATGAGTATCCTCCACCATTCTTCTCTCCTTTCAATATGAAACAAGCTGTCATGACCATTCACACATCATGCATATAGTGATATATGAGATTGTCCAAGAAAGGACAGGTTAAGATGACAAAACAAACACTTGTACAAGGAACGATCCTGCTTATATTAGCTGGGCTTGTAACTCGCATACTCGGCTTCGTTAACCGAATTGTAATGGCACGCGTTATGGGACCTGAAGGTGTTGGACTTTATATGATGGCAGTTCCAACGTTTTTATTAGCTGTCACACTGACAAGGTTAGGCCTTCCGATCGCTATCTCAAAGCTTGTAGCAGAAGCAGATGCTACAGGCGATAGATCGAAAGTGAAGAAAATCTTAATCGTATCGCTCGCCATCACGGGTGTTCTCAGCATCGTGATCACAATCGCTTTGTTTATTGCAGCACCACTATTAGCTCAGTACTTTTTCACAGACAAAAGAACGATATGGCCGTTGCTCGCGATTGCTCCTGTTGTTCCAGTAATCGCTGTATCCTCCGTATTGAGAGGATACTTCCAAGGACTGCAGAACATGAGACCTTCCGCATATTCACAAGTGATCGAGCAGGTGGTCAGGATTGCGCTTGTTGCTTTATTAACCGGTCTTTTTCTACCGTATGGTGTAGAATTTGCAGCAGCTGGAGCGATGATTTCCGTAATCATCGGTGAACTGGCATCATTGTTATACATGTTTTCCATGTTTAAAGTCAAAAAGAAAATGCGCATACGCAAAGGCTTCTTCAAGCAGTTAAAAAAAGGACATGAAACATTGAAAGACCTATTGAATATCGCACTCCCTACAACAGGAAGTCAATTGATCGGGTCGGTTTCGTACTTTTTTGAACCTATTGTTGTTGCTAAAAGCTTAGCACTCGCCGGAATTACCACAACCATAGCAACAGCACAGTATGGGGAACTTGCAGGCTATGTTATTCCTTTGTTGTTTTTGCCAACTTTCATTACCTATTCGCTTTCTGTGTCTTTGGTCCCTGCTATAAGTGAAGCGAACGCACAAAAAAAATACCATCTTATCGAGCATCGGCTAAACCAAGCGTTGAAACTCTCTATGCTTTCAGGTGGTATCGCGGCAGTTGTTATGTATGTATTTGCGGTCCCCATCATGGACTTAATGTATAATTCACCTGCTTCTGCATCCTATGTAAAAATCATGACTCCTTTTTTCTTTTTTCTCTATTTCCAAGGACCACTGCAAGCCGTACTTCAAGCCTTGGACTTGGCACGTTCTGCGATGATCAATAGTCTTATTGGAGCATTAGTTAAATTAACAGCTATTTTTGCACTTGCTACACGACCAGAATTTGGAATAATGGGAGCAGCACTTGCAATAGTGATTAGTATTGTTGTGGTAACATTGCTTCATTTTGCAACAGTTATTAAAGCCATCAGCTATACGATCGTCGTGAAAGATTTTGTATTTTGTTTACTCGCTATAATCGTTACAGGCGGTGGAGCTGTTTACCTATACAGGTTTATGATGCCTCAATTCCCACCCCTCCAAGGTCTTATCCTATGTGTGACTGCCACATGCTGCCTTTATCTATTCACATTGATCTTCTTTAAACTTTTTGGAAAAGAAGATTTAAAACATATACCATTCATAAAAAGATGGGTATAAAACAGCCGCTCGGCTGTTTTATTTTTTATTATTCATTTCGTCAACATAGAGTGAGCCATCATCGTTAAGTGTGCAGAAGGAAATCGATTTAATATCTTTAAAACCGACTTTTTTCAGTTCTTGTCTCAGCCAAAAAGAAGTCTTATCCATTTTTTCTAAATTGTCCTCTAAGATTTTCCCGTCCAATATAAGTGGTAAGATCATTTGAAAAGGTGTCCTGTTTGAATCTTCGTTTTTCTTAATAACAGATAGTTTTCCTGTAGTTTCTAAAATGCCAAATTCAACTTCATTTAAACTTTTTATGTTGTTCTCTCTTAATTGTGTAAGAAGATCATCAAAATTATATCGTTGTTTTTTCATCTCATCTTCATCTACTTCACCTTCTCGAATGATTAAAGAAGGTTTTCCGTCAACAATCTCTCTCATTCTTCTGCTCTTCAAAGAGATTAACGCTAACAAGAGCTGTATGCCAAGCAATACAAAAATGGATACAAGGGAATTTATCATTGGAATTTTTGGATCTTCAATGGAAATAACCGCTAACTCAGCAATCATAATAGAGACAACAAAATCAATTATGGACAATTTTCCCATCTCGCGTTTACCCATCATACGAAAGATAACCATGATTAAAAAATATATAAAAAGCGTTCTAAATATAATCGTATAAAGCTCCATGATCCCCCTCCTTCCATTATCTTTCTCAACACATTCCATTTGTTAGTGTGGCACAGAAATGAAAAAACATGATACGAAGGTTTTGCCAATAACAAAGAAAGGGGAACGAAAGCGAAAATACCTTGCTTGTACTTCTAATTCTGAAATGGGCTGAATAAAGTATAAAGAAAGCTTGTAGGATTAAGGAGGATCAAAAGATGGGGATTAAACATATGGTTTCTTCTATGGGACGGGGATTGATAGCAGTTCTTCTTATGATTATGCTATGCAGTTTGGTGCTTTCATTAATTTTACGATTTACCGGTGTAACAGAAGCATCACTCAAATGGGTCACTATTGGGTTATCTTTTTTATCATTATTTATTGGCGGGCTGATTTCGGGAAAAAAGGGGCAAAGTAAAGGCTGGCTTTTGGGCGGTGGTACAAGTATCCTGTTCTCTTTCCTGGTATTTCTTATTCAGTATTTAGGCTATCAAAGTACGTTCAACTCTTCTCAGTATATGTATCACGGCCTTTTTCTTCTTTTAGCGATGATCGGTGGGATAATGGGCGTGAACTTAAGCAGTCATAAACAAACATATAAATAAGACCCGTTACATAACGGGTCTTATTTTTTTGCTATAAAGCTGCTTCTTCTTTTACTTCGCGAATCGCATTGCGGTCAAATGTTAGCTTTGCACCATCATTCGAACGAATAACGGCAACGTTGTCATCAATGCTGTCCAGCGTGCCGTGCAATCCACCAATCGTTACTACTTTGTCGCCTTTTTTTAGATTAGACTGCATTTCTCGAACCGCTTTTTGTCTTTTTTGCTGCGGTCTGATCAACAGAAAATAAAAAATAGCAAACATTAAAATAATCGGTAATATTCCTCCAAGATTTCCCATACTTATTCACCCCTTTCTGTAAGTTAAAGACTGTTTTCGTAAGCTTTTTTAAAGTAGTTGATTTCCGCTCCAGCCGGCTCGCTTTCCACGGGGCGTGCGGTGAGCCTCCTGCCGCTCTGCGCCATTAGGAGTCTCCACCTGACCGCTCGTCCCGTAGGAGTCTCGCCACCTTACGCTCCAATCAACTTTTCAATGAAGAAAATGAGCTAAAGTTTATGCCAAGTGAAATATGACTGAAATCGGATTGCTTTCGAAACCTTTTTTAAAAATTACGCGCGTTCGGCTTGTTGAAGCCGTACATTTCGAAAAACTCGTTTCTAAAATCAAGAAGCCTGTCTTCCATGATGGCTTGCCTTACCTGCTTCATTAAGTTTACCAAAAAATAGAGATTGTGGTAACTTGTTAATCTGAATCCGAAAGTTTCGTTTGCTTTTACAAGATGACGAATATACGCTCTTGAATACGTTCGGCATACATGGCAATCACACTTTTCATCTATTGGACGGAAATCACGTGCGTACTTTGCGTTTCGGACCACTAGTCTTCCTTCGCTTGTCATACATGTGCCATTTCTTGCGATACGAGTTGGCAAAACACAATCAAACATATCGATTCCTCGAATGGCGCCGTCAATGAGTGAATCTGGAGATCCAACACCCATTAGATAACGAGGTTTATTTTCCGGAAGATGCGGAGTTGTAAAATCTAGAACTCGGTTCATGACATCTTTTGGTTCTCCTACAGAGAGACCTCCAACCGCATAACCAGGAAAATCAAGTGATACAAGATCTTTAGCACTTTGCTTTCTCAGCTCTTCGTACTCTCCGCCTTGAACGATACCGAACAGAGCTTGATCCTGAGGTCTAGCATGTCCTTTTAAGCAACGCTCAGCCCATCTGCTCGTACGCTCTACAGATGCCTTCATATACTCATATTCAGCTGGATATGGCGGACACTCATCAAAAGCCATCATAATATCAGAGCCTAGTGCGTTTTGAATCTCCATCGCTCCTTCAGGACTTAAGAAAAGCTTTTCACCACTAAGGTGATTTCTAAAGTGAACGCCTTCTTCCTTAATTTCTCTAAGATCACTTAAAGAAAAAACTTGGAATCCTCCTGAGTCTGTAAGAATCGGACGATCCCAATTCATAAATTTATGCAGGCCACCTGCTTCTTTTACGATATCATGACCAGGTCTTAGCCAAAGGTGATACGTATTGCTGAGGATAATCTCTGCACCGAGCTCTTTTAATTCTTCAGGGCTCATCGTTTTTACTGTAGCTAACGTACCAACAGGCATAAAGATAGGAGTCTCAAACGAACCATGCGGGGTATGGACTTTTCCGAGTCTCGCTCCTGACTGTTTACACGTTTTTATTAGTTCATAAGTTACTGCTGGTTTCATCACTAGAATATATCCCCCTTAAAGTATAAGCATCGCATCACCGAAACTGAAAAAACGATACTTTTCTTCAACGGCTTCATGATATGCTCTTAAAACGAAATCTTTCGTTGCGAATGCGCTCACCAACATGATTAACGTTGATTTGGGCAAATGAAAATTTGTGATCAGACCATCGATCGCTTTAAACGTATATCCCGGATAAATAAAGATATCTGTCCAACCTGAGTCTTCCTTAAATTCTCCATCGAATTTGTTTGCTACTGTTTCAAGTGTCCGAGTACTCGTAGTTCCAACGGTAATGATTCTTCCGCCAGAAGCTTTAACTTCATTCAGCAGTTCAGCTGTCCCTTTTGTAATCTGATAAAATTCTGCATGCATGTCATGTTCAAGAATATTTTCTACACTAACAGGTCGAAACGTGCCTAATCCAACATGAAGTGTTATGAATGTAACATGTACACCCATCGCTTTAATATCTTCAATCATCTCAGTTGTAAAATGCAACCCAGCTGTTGGTGCAGCTGCTGATCCTTGATGCACAGCATAAACCGTTTGATAGCGGTCTTTCTCTTCAAGCTGCTCCTTAATATAAGGAGGGAGCGGCATCTGCCCAAGGTCATCAAGAAGTTCATAGAAAATCCCTGTATAGAGAAACTGTAACTTCCTGCCTCCATGGTCGCTCTCTTCCGTACAAACCGCTTTTAAACGTCCGTCTCCAAATGTGATTTCCGTACCAGGTTTTATCCGCTTCGCTGGTTTGACCAATGTTTCCCACGTGTCGTTTCCTTCTTCCTTTAAAAGAAGTACTTCCACTTTTGCTCCAGTATCTGACTTTTGTCCAAAAAGTCTTGCTGGGAGAACACGTGTGTCATTTAAGACAAGGCAATCTCCTTTTTTTAAGGATTGCTTTAAATCATAAAAATGTTTGTGTTCAATTTTTTCTTGAGATCTATCTAACACCATCAGCCTAGAAGAAGTTCTGTTCTCTAGAGGTGTCTGAGCGATTAGTTCTTCAGGTAGATGGAAATCAAAATCATTTACGTTCATGTAATGTATTCCTGCTTTCTATTTAAATCGACCGATGATCATAAAGATCAAAGAAAGAACAACACTGATGATAATGGAAGTCATGATCGGAAAATAAACAGTGGTGTTTCCTTTTTTCCAAACCATATCACCAGGAAGTTTGCCAATATACGTACCTACTAATCCTATAATAATCAGGACGATTCCTGCAATGATTAAGAGCCGATTCACTCTGTGGACGCCTCCAGTCCAAAATAATGATAAGCTTGTTCTGTTACCATCCGTCCACGAGGTGTACGTTGTAGGAAACCAATCTGCAGAAGATACGGTTCGTATACATCTTCAATCGTCATGGACTCTTCCCCTATTGTAGCCGAAATGGTTTCTAGCCCGACAGGACCGCCCTTATACGTGTGAATGATCCCTAGTAATAATTTATGGTCAATATGGTCCAAACCTAAACGGTCTACTTGCAGAAGTTCAAGGGCTTTTTGGCAGATGGGCAGAGTTATGGTATCTTTGCCCTCCACTTGTACAAAATCTCGAACACGCCTTAATAGCCGATTTGCGATCCTCGGTGTTCCTCTTGATCTTCTCGCTATTTCCTCAGCTGATAAATCATCAACCGTTACTCCAAACACATCACCAGTTCGCCTTACAATCTCACTGAGTTCCTCTGGTTTATAATATTCAAGCCTTGCGAGCACTCCAAATCGATCTCTAAGCGGTGCAGATAAAGATCCTGCTCTTGTAGTCGCTCCGATAAGCGTAAAAGGAGGCAGATCCAGCCGCACAGACCTTGCCACCTCACCTTTTCCAATAACAATGTCTAAGCAAAAGTCTTCCATTGCCGAATATAATATCTCTTCAATGGCACGTGAAAGCCTATGTATCTCGTCTATAAATAACACATCACCAGGTTCTAATGAAGTTAGAATAGCAGCTAAATCTCCTGGTCGTTCAATCGCAGGACCACTGGTTGTCCTCAAGTTAACTTCCATCTCATTTGCAATAATGGAAGCTAACGTTGTTTTACCTAGACCAGGCGGCCCATACAGCAAAACATGATCAAGCGGTTCATTTCGGAGCTTTGCAGCTTTAATAAATATTCGCAAATTATCTTTAACGGAAGTTTGGCCAATATACTCATCTAACAGTTCAGGGCGCAGGCTTAACTCAATGTTTGCTTCATCTTGGCGTTCCTCTGAAGAAACAATCCTCTCTTCCATACATCCTCACGTCCTTATGCATTCATTAACTTCTTTAATGCTACTTTTACATATTCATTAGCAGACATCTTTTCTTTCTTTAAAGAGGGAAGGATCTTTTGAATTTCTTTTCTTCCATATCCTAAAACAGCGAGTGCTTCGAGCGCTTCATCAAGTTCATCACCAGCTGTTTCAACTTCTGCAAAAAGACCTTCTGTAATTTCAACATCAGCAAAGATAGACAGCTTGCCTTTTAGATCAAGAATCATTTGGCGTGCTGTTTTCTTTCCTACACCAGGGAATTTCGTTAAGAATTTTTCATCTTCCTGTTCAATGGCATTCACCACTTGTTCAGGCTGCCCAAACGCTACAATCGCAAGTGCTCCTTTTGGACCAATACCTGATACATTTAACAGCTTTAAAAACAGGTCCCGCTCTTTTCGATTTTTAAAACCGTATAATGCAAGAATATCTTCACGCACGTATTGATACGTATAAACTGTTCTTTGTTCGTTTAGCTTATAGATAAATGGGTTTGGACATAGCACTTTATAACCGATCCCGTTATTATTCAATACCATATATTCTGCTGTTATGTAATCAACATTTCCAGAAATATTTTCAATCAACTTTTTCTCTCCCTAACGCTAAACCGAGCGTATGTTTCTATCCCCATTGTAACATAGCACACCCCCTAATTCCTTATAAAAAGTGAATTTGATTACATTGTGTGACCATTGTGGTTGAACAGCAATTCTTGAATAAGTCGGTTTTTGTCAAATCGCCTTTATTTTTCAATCATCGACTCAATCCACCAAATAATCGCTTAATTCACCTGAGAAAACGCTTAATTTAGGCTGAAAATAACTTATAATTCTCAATTCAACAAAAAAGAACTGCTCAAAAGTTGAATAAACTTTTGGCAGTTCCTTACTAGCTAGCGGTTATTTTCGAAAGGACGTTTTATTGCATTTCCAAGATCGCTTCCTGCATTTACGATGTCTTTACTGATTCCGCGTACATCTGATTCCACTTCCGTGTAAGCACGGCCATCACGCAAATCATTATCAACATTCTCAATGCGGTTCACCATTTTTTGATCAGAAACAACCTTCACATCACGATTTGGTGCCAAATCAGCAGTGGTTTCCCTAACTTTTTTAGTCAGTTCTTCCTTTTTGTTCTCATCCGTGTCTACTCCTACAATGACGTTGTTATCCTCAAGAATAACGTGAGCATCGTCTACACCCCGGATGTCGTTTACTTTATTGGCAATACGTTCAGCGAGCTTACCATCATAATCTTCATGATAAGTTGAGGTATGATCATTTACATCTCGGTCAGCCATATCAGAAATAAATCCACTACCACGGTCAAGATCACCACGATTATCTCCCTCATTTGAATAATATCCAATTGGGCGAGTGTCGTTGTCATTCCTGTCCTGTGATTCATTTACACCGTTACAGCCAACAAGACCACCAGCAAGAATTGTTACGGTAAGTGTCTTTATTAATACCTTCAATGGAAAAACCTCCTTTCACCATTAGCTTGGCAAGAGAAGGCTCTAAATAATCCTGTTAAATGTAGGATGTCATTTTAATTCATTTTATTTATAATCTTTTCAACAAATTTTTTTCTGTGGGAATAGTCACGCAAAGTAAATCTTGTAACATCCTCAATCATACCTTGATCTTCATATTTCAAGGCTCTATTCCATTCCCTGTAAAGATCCGTTGGAAAGACTAAACAACTAACAAACCATTTTTTTGTAAACATTTTCAAAAAATCTTCATTACCCATTTCTTCCATTTTTGCATAAGACCAGTACCAAAACGGTAATATTCGATTGGCGTATTGCAGCCAGTCAAAAGCTTGAGGGACTGCTGCAAACAAATCAAAGTCAATCAAGTAGGCTTCCTTGGATTTTTCTTTATTGATAACAAAATTATGCGGCGCTACATCACCATGCGTGATTTCTTTTCTTTTATGGGCTTTTTTCTCAAGCACTTCTACAGCATCATGATCGAAATTCTTGAGGCTCCAATTTCCCCACATTACGATGTCAGATATCAAAGGCTGCATTTGATGACTCCATTTTGCAGAACGAGCATGATATTTAAATGTATCAAACCTATCGCTCCACTTTTTATAAAGTGAATAGGACGACAACTGATCATAAGTAGATGAAGGAATGTTTTTTGAAAAAGAATGAAAACGACTAATTGCATCCATTCCTGCACGTACATCAGATGGATTGCCAAAATGAAGACCTTCTCCTTTATAAAAAGGCATAATGGCCCAAATATATTCTCCAAACTCCATTGTCTTCTTTTGATTAGGATAAGCGGTATATGTCCCCATAATTCTTGGTTTTTGACCATGATAAAGTTTGGACAGCTTCAATTGTTTTTTACACGTTTCCATCCGGCTGAAACCCTTTAAAACATACTTTCCTTGTTTCGATTCAATCCAGATTACATTATCACGAAAAAATCCATAATCAAGAATTTCAATGCCCATCTCTTTCATCTTTTTAAGAAAAAGACGATCTCCTTGGAAATCGTCCCTACCATCCCTATTCATCGTCTTCCGTTTCTTCCGAATAATCTTCCTGAAGTTCACGGGATTGAGCTTGTGAATACGGATCAGGCATGTTATACATTCCCTGACTCTGTGGCATCTGAGGCATTCCTACACCCTGCGGCATCATGCCCATCTGACCCATTCCTACGCCCTGTGGCATCATACCCATCTGGCCCATTTGCGGCATCCCTGGCATTCCCATCGGCATTGCACCCATCTGGCCCATCTGCGGCATTCCTGGCATTCCCATCGGCATTGCACCCATCTGGCCCATCTGTGGCATTCCTGGCATTCCCATCGGCATTGCACCCATTTGACCCATTTGTGGCATCCCTGGCATCCCCATCGGCATTGCACCCATCTGGCCCATCTGTGGCATTCCTGACATGCCCATTGGCATTGTACCCATTTGGCCCATTTGTGGCATTCCTGGCATTCCCATCGGCATTGCACCCATTTGGCCCATCTGTGGTATTCCTGACCCTCCGCCTTGTGGCATCATGCCCATCTGACCCATTTGCGGCATGCCTGACATTCCCATTGGCATCATACCCATATCACCCGGTTGTTGAAAGCCTTGTTGACCACCAGGTGTATATTCTCCTGCTGGCATTTGATCCATTTCGGAATCAGGAAATTCACCGAATGGCATAGAACCACTTTGCTGCATCCCAACACCTGCTTGTTGGCCACCTTGTGGGTAACCTCCACCGTAAAGTTGCGGCATACCACTAAATCCTTGAGGAGGCATCATACCGTACCCTTGAGGCATCTGCGAATACGATTGCGGCTTAGGAAACATCGGTGGCATAGAGCCATACATATTCTGCATCATACCTGAAGACTCTTCCATTAAGAATGGATGTTTGTTAGGTGCATAACCATCTTTTCCTGGATACAAGCCATGTTTACTTGCAACATTAGGCTGGTTAGCCATATTGGGCTGATTCGATATGTTTGGCATGTTTGCAATGTTTGGCATGTTTGGTTGGTTTGCCATATTTGGTTGATTAGCCATGTTTGGCTGCTGATTAGGATACCCCATTGGAACATAATGGCCTAAGTTTGATGACTCCATCATCCCAGCAAAATCTTTGTCATGCAGAGGCGCCATCGGTTGCTTCATAGGCGATTTCATCGGTGTATCTTTTAGGATAGGAATATCTTTTTGAATAGGAGTATCTTTTTTCATCGGTTCAACATCTTTTTTCATTGGTACATCTTTTTTTATCGGTGCAACATCTTTTTTCATTGGTACATCTTTTTTTATCGGTGCAACATCTTTTTTCATTGGCACGTCTTTTTTGTCCATCTTAGTCGGTGCTGGTTTCATAGGCGCTGGCTTCATTGGGGCCGGTTTCATTGGAGCTGGCTTCATTTCTTGTTTTATAGGCGCTGGTTTCATAGGCGCTGGCTTAACAGGTGCTGGTTTTGGAGCCTCCTGTATAGGTGCAATCGGTTTTTCTTTTACAGGTACTATAGGCTGCTCTTTTTTCATTCCTGGCATCTTGATTGGGATCTTAATCTTTTCACCCCGCTCGATTACATCTGTTTTAGAGAAACCAGGATTTGCTTTTCTTAAGTCATGAACTGGAACATCATATTTTTCAGCTATTTTGTCAAGTGTGTCCCCTTTTTGCACAATGTGAATTCTCACGCTGCAAAACTCCCTCCTGCCAAATTTCCTTACAGTATATGAACATTTGGGCATATTGCTACATCTTAATGAAGTGTTATTATTCCTTTATCAATTTATGCCTGATAAAAGAAGGATATGACAGGGGAGAGTTAGGGCTACATCATTCGGTTTAAAGCCATTACCGCATATCTTTTTGTCTCATCATCTACTGAAATTATATTCTCAGGGTTACCTTCTATAATATTTTCTAAAGACCATAGCAAGTGTGGCAGGTCAATGCGATTCATCGTTAAGCATGGACAAAGATTAGGGTTTAATGAAACGATCTTTTTGTCTGGAAACTGTTGAGCTAGGCGATTAACTAAGTTCATCTCTGTACCGACTGCCCATTTTGTTCCTGGTTCGGCGTTTTTAATCGTTTCAATGATGTAATGTGTTGATCCGTTAAGATCGCTTGCTCTTACCACTTCATGCGTACACTCTGGATGGACGATGATTTTATAATCAGAATGATTTTGTCTAAAGTCTTCAATTTGATTGACTGTAAATTTCTCGTGAACAGAACAGTGGCCTTTCCAAAGAATCACTTTAATGCGCTCGATGTCAGATCCGTCGAACACTAATTCATCTTTAATCGGGTCCCAAATCGCCATATCTTCAAGCGAGATCCCCAAATCATATGCCGTATTTCTACCTAGATGCTGATCAGGTAAGAAAAGCAGTCTTTCTTTCTGCTCAAACGCCCATCTTACCATCTCTTTAGCGTTTGAAGAAGTAACTGTTGCTCCTCCATTCTTACCGCAAAATGCTTTTATATCAGCCGTTGAATTCACATAAGTCAGCGGAAGCATGGTATCACCAAATATCTTATTCAATTCTTTCCATGCTCTTTCTGTTTGATGAATATCCGCCATGTCGGCCATCGAACATCCAGCTTTTAAATCAGGAAGTATGACAGTCTGATTTATGCTGCTCAGCATATCAGCTGTTTCAGCCATAAAATGCACACCACAGAAAACGATAAAATCAGCCTCTTTGTTTTGAGCGGAAATTTTAGCTAGCTGAAGAGAATCTCCTGTAACATCTGCAAATTGTACGACTTCATCTTTTTGATAATGATGTGCAGGAAGAAATAGCTTATTCCCTAGCTGCTTTCTTATTTCCTTAATCCTTAGTTCCATTTCTGCAGATGTTAATTCAGAATAATGAGCTGGCAATGATTTATTCTTAGGAAAGGTTTTGAGTATATTCATGCTTAATAACTCCTTTAACGTTCATGCTAATATCTAGTGCTTTATAGGAATGAGTTAAATAGCCTAACGAAATATATTGAACTCCTGTTCGGCTATACGCTGGGATCATGTCAAGTGTAATGCCCCCGGATGCTTCTGTAATTATGCCTGGAGGTACATGCTTCATCCTTTGTACGATTTCATCTGGGGTACAGTTATCGAACATAATGATATCTGCCCCAGCCGAAACTGCTGCAATCACTTGTTCTTCCGTCTCAGTTTCTACTTCAATTTTTACCGTGTGTCCGAATTTTTGTCTTGCTCTTTCAACTGCTTCTTGAATAGATTGAAATCCTGCAAGGTGGTTTTCCTTCAACATCACAGTGTCGTATAGTCCGAATCGATGGTTAAAGCCTCCTCCACATCTAACTGCATATTTTTCAAGCATCCTTAGTCCAGGTGTCGTTTTTCTTGTATCACAAATACGTGTTACACCTTTGCAATTTGAAACAGCTTTTTCTGTGACCGTAGCGATGCCTGAGAGACGCTGGAGCAGGTTTAGAAGGACTCTTTCTCCCGATAAAACACTTTGTCTTTTCCCGGTAATTTCCGCAAGTTGAGTACCAGCTTCACACCACTGTCCATCACTTACATAAATGTTTGTTTGAACAGTGGTATCAATCAGTTCATAACCTGTTGAAAGGATCGGCCCTCCAGCAAATACACCTTGTTCCTTCGCAATAATCGTTGCTGTAACTTCTGTGTCTCCTTCAAAAAGTGAAGCTGACAAGTCTCCTGAACCAATATCTTCAATTAAAAACTCTTGCAGCTGCTTTTTTAGCAATAATGGATTCATCATGCCATAAACTCCTTATAATCTTTTTTTGCTCCCACTCCGTTTGTGGAAAGGGATAGTCGTTTCGATAATGACTGCCCCTGCTTTCTTCACGCTTTAAAGCGCTCGTCAAGGTTAGCCAAGCCATCGTTTGTATGTTTAACCTTTTAATCACGGATAATGGCTCATTGATCAGCTGCGGTTTCCATGTTGTTAACTGCAGCATCTCTGCCGCTTTTGCTAATCCATCTTGGTGCCTGCAAATTCCGGCATGTTGATCCATAATGGATCGAACTTGCTCTTCTCTAAGCAGTTCCTCTACTAGGGCAAAGTTCTTAGGCGACGTTTCTGAATCCGGAAAGGAAATTAAACTCATCTTACTATTGTCTGAACTAAGGACACTGTGTGCTGCTGCCTTAGCAAAAACTGCTCCTTCCAAGAGCGAGTTGCTAGCCAGTCGATTAGCTCCGTGCACTCCCGTATTTGCACATTCACCTATCGCATATAATCCTGCCATAGATGTTTTTCCTGTGTGATCAGTAATAATGCCGCCCATCGTAAAATGAGCTCCAGGTGATACAGGAATTAAACCTTCTTTTAATGAAACCCCTGCTTTATTACATAACGCGATTACACCAGGAAATTTATCTTCAAAACCAGTAATTCCTTTAATATCAAGATAAACTCTTTCACCATGATGATGAATCTCTTGAAATATCCTTCTTGAAACGATATCTCTTGGCGCCAAATCTTTAAGGGGATGAAAACCTTCCATAAAAGGAATACCTTTAGAATTAACAAGGATCCCACCTTGGCCTCTTACCGCTTCTGTAATCAACCCGACGGTATCACTTCCATAAAGTAATGTTGGATGGAATTGAACAAATTCCAAATCAGATAGTTCAACACCCGCTCGGTATGCCATACATAAAACGCTTCCATCTGATCCAAAAGTGTTTGAAGTAGTGTCATAGATTCCAGCATATCCACCGCCAGCTAAAATCGTATCTTTTGCATGTATGAAGGTCGAATCCCCTTCTTCATTCTTGCAATATACTCCTGTACATCTGTTGTTCTGAATGATTAAGTCCACGGCGTATTGATGGGAAATCACCCTGACTTTATCCTTTATTCGCCGTATTAGAGCTTCCATCACCTTTTTGCCTGTCTGGTCTCCACCTGCATGAACAACTCGATTGCGATGATGACCACCCTCTTTACCAAGCATAAAAGAACCGTCGTCTTTTCTGTCAAACCGTACCCCCCACCCTTCTAGAGTTTGGATAACTTGTGTTCCTTCCTGAACAAGGTGCTTTACCATTTCTTGATCATTATGAAGATGACCCGCTTTCATGGTGTCGAGAAGATGCTCCACCCAGGAGTCTTCTTTATCAATAGCTGCTGAGATTCCGCCTTGTGCTAAAAAGGAATTGGATTTCTCAGCAGAAAACTTTGTGATAACTATCACATTCTTATACGAACTTAAATATTCAGCAGCTATCAACCCAGCAATTCCTCCGCCGACAATTAATACATCTGCATCAATATGAGTCATTCAACAAAACACCTCAACTTTACACGTGTCTTGACACCTATATTTACATAGATTTAAACTAGATACAACTATTTTATTTAAACAGAGGTGAAAACCTTGATATATCTCGATTACGCTGCAACAACTCCCATATCAGAAACAGCTCTTGAAGCATTTATTCATACATCAAAAGTTTACTTTCACAATACGGAAAGTCTCCATGATGGCGGTTTAAACGCAAAGGATTTATTAGAACACGCAAGAATATCGTTAGCCACTTTATTGGGAAGAGAAGGAGAAGGAATCTATTTTACTGGCGGAGGTTCCGACGGTAATTTTCTTGCCATTACATCGTTAGCGTTTGGAGCTCAGAAAAAAGGACGACACATTATCACTTCAAATATAGAACACCCTTCAGTTGAATACGTTCTTACCTATTTAGAGAAAAACGGATTTGAAGTATCAAGAATTCCTGTAAACCATAACGGAAAAATTTCTTTAGAGCAGTTGCAAACAGTGATCCGGAAAGATACCATACTTGCAACTATTCAGCATGTAAACAGTGAGACAGGAATGATTCAAGATATCAAGCAAATAGGAAACTTCTTAGCCGATAAAGAGATCTTGTTCCACAGTGATTGTGTTCAGTCATTCGGTAAATACAGCGTTGACCATTTTAGTTCAGCTTCCATAGATTCTTTTACCGTCTCTGCTCATAAAATTCATGGACCTAAGGGAACTGGAGCCGTTTATATCTCACCATCCGTTTATATAAAACCTCTTCTTTCTGACGTAACTCATGAGCGTGGCTTCAGACCTGGAACGGTTGATTTGCCATCCATCGTAGCTTTTGTTACTGCCGCAGATGAACACATAAGAAAGCAATCTGTCCATTTTCAGCATGCTGAAGATATGCGAAAACAGTTTTTATCGCTTATACTGAAAAATAAAGCTATTATTTTTGAAGGAAAGACTGACTGCTCCCCTTTTATTTTTCCAATTAGAATAATCGGATTGGAAGGTCAAATTGTCATGCAGGAACTTACTAGAAAAAAAATCGCTGTTTCAACTGGATCTGCCTGCAAAAATGGTCAGCAAGAACCCTCTAGAGCTCTGCTTGCAATAGGGAGAACTGGCAGTGAAGCCCATGGTCTCGTGCGAATTTCTATTAGCCATCTAACGACAAATGAAGATATCGCTAGGCTAGGAAAAGCTCTTAATGAGATTACAAACAAATTTAAATCGGTCAGTGAGGTATTATCCATATGAGCAAACTTGATAAATTAAAAGGTGATGAAAGAAGGTCGCAGCTTATATCGTGGTTGTTAGAAGCCGAAGAGCCCCTAAGTGGTTCATTACTAGCTGCCAAAACAAACGTCAGCAGACAAGTTATCGTTGGGGACATGTCACTGCTAAAAGCGAGCGGCGAGCCGATCATGGCAACGGCACAAGGTTATGTTTATGTAAAGTCTGATAATAAAAACTCTTTCACATGCGTGATTGCTGCAAACCATCAGCCAGAAGAAACAATCGACGAACTTCATACTATCGTCGATTACGGTGTAACCATTGAAGATGTAACCGTTGAACACCCTGTATATGGAGATATAAAAGCTTCACTTAAACTGTCTACCCGTAAAGATGTAGAGGATTTAATTAAGCGTCTTAAAGATACAAATGCTACCCTTCTAAGCGAACTAACAGAAGGTATTCATATGCATACACTCTCATCAGACTCGCAGGAAAAGTTAGATAAAGTTTGTGATGCGTTAGAGGAGAAAGGGTTTTTATTGTAGGGTTTTTTAGAGGCTGTTTGCGAAAACTTTGTTGCTTTGGAAGTCTATATTTAACTGTTCGTATTTCTCGGATGGCGCTCGTATTTTTCGGATGGCGTTCGTCCACCGTGCTTATCAGCCGCTGTACGAGCACAAATCCCATGAATTAATCCATAAAAACACCCCCTAGCCTACTTTGCTAGGGGGTTACCTTATGCTCCTGTTCCTACTACTTCTACTCTTTCAACAGTTTCCATTCTATTAAGAGTACTTAACAAATCCTTCAGATCACCTTGCAGCATGTTCGTTTCGATCGTTAATGTTATATGCGCTCTTCCTTGTAAAGGAATCGTCTGATTGATCGTCAATACGTTGCATCCTTGAGAGGCAACTACTGTTAAAAGGCTCGACAGTGCACCGGATCGGTCTTCAAGATGAATAGAAAGCGTAATAATTTTCTCTTTTACCATTGTATGAAACGGAAAGATTCCATCACGGTATTTGTAAAACGCGCTTCTGCTCAAGCCCACTTTTTCAGCAGCTTCTGCCACCGTCTTTACTTTTCCTCTATCTAAGAGAGATTTAGCTTCCAAAGCTTTTTGCATGGATTCTGAAAGAACATCTTCTCTAACCATATAATATTGCTGATCATTTTTCATTTAACTTTCCTCCGACTTTAATCTACCCCTTATTATAAATAAAAAATAAGAAAATGTCTATCCCAGGTGGACATCTGTACATAAAAAGACAGCCTGAAAACAGGCTGCCTTTGCATTAATCGATAAATTCGAATTCATATTTCAAGATACGAACGACATCACCGTGCTCTGCTCCACGATCACGCAACGCCTGGTCAACACCAAGAGTACGCATCTGACGCGCAAAACGTTTCGTCGCTTCTTCACGAGAAAAGTCTGTCATCTTAAACAGCTTTTCAATCTTTGGACCATTAATAACAAATGTTCCTGCAGGGTCACGAGTAATATAGAAACCTGCTTCCTCTTTTTCGTGCTTATAAAGAACCCTTTGCTGCTCCACACCATCATCATGTATTAGCGGGAATTCAGGCGTCACTTCTAGAATATCAGCTGTCGTAAACAATACTTCACGAATTCCTTGTCGGGAAATCGCTGATATTGGGAATACTTGAACTTCTTCACCAACTTTTTCTTTGAACGCTTCAAGGTTTTCTTCTGCACCCGGAATGTCCATCTTGTTAGCAAGAACAATTTGCGGACGTTCCATCAATCGCATGTTGTACTGATTAAGCTCTTCATTGATTTTCACAAAATCATCGTAAGGATCTCGGCCTTCCATACCTGACATATCAATAACGTGAAGAATTACACGCGTTCTTTCGATATGTCTTAAGAACTGGTGTCCTAGTCCAACACCTTCATGAGCCCCTTCAATCAATCCAGGCAAGTCAGCCATAACAAAGCTTCGGCCATCTTCTACTGCAACTACTCCTAAGTTCGGAGTAATTGTTGTAAAATGATATTCAGCAATTTTCGGCTTAGCTGCTGATACGATCGATAAGAACGTTGATTTTCCTACACTAGGGAAACCAACTAAGCCAACATCCGCTAACACTTTTAATTCAAGTGTAACTTCACGTTCTTCACCTGGCTCACCATTTTCCGCGATTTCAGGAGCGGGGTTCGCAGGAGTTGCGAAACGAGTGTTTCCGCGTCCTCCCCGACCGCCTTTCGCAATAATGGCTTGCTGCTGATGATGAACAAGGTCAGCAATCGTTTCACCTGTATTCGCATCTGTCACAACAGTCCCAGGAGGAACTTTAACGATCATATCATTCGCTTTTTTTCCATGCATGCCCTTAGACATACCGTGTTCGCCCCGTGGAGCTTTAAAGTGACGGTTGTAGCGAAAATCCATCAGCGTTCGCAATCCTTCTTCTACTTCGAAGATCACGTTAGCTCCTTTTCCTCCATCACCACCAGCAGGACCACCATCTGGAACATATTTTTCACGGCGGAATGCCACCATTCCGTTTCCGCCGTCACCTGCTTTTAAATAAATTTTGACCTGATCGACAAACATTTAATTCTCCTCCTTCCTTTTAAGAAGTTAACTGAATTTCAAAATAACACTTATTTTCCTGGTTATAGCTTTCGATGAGTAACGTGCTTTTATGTGTTGAAAAAATATTCTTCATGTTTTCAAACGTACTCTCTTCGTCTGCCAATGCCCCTTGAAAGGCGTAAGAAACCCGAAGAGCTGCAGGATGAAATGTAACAGTAAGTGAGTATTCATCATAACCCGAAATAGAATTGTTCAACACATCGCACACTTCTTTTGTTGTATGTAACAATTCGTCTTCAAATAAGCTGAAATCCCCGCTTTCCCCATTTACTTTTCCATACAATTTGACCGGATGTTTCAACCAATTATATGTTAATAAGTACTCCGATAAATTCGGGGTTTTCAGGTTAGAGATTCTTGATTCTTCCCGGGATAGTTCAATAACTTCATTCATAATCTCTTTTGCCCGCTCTGTGCGGTCAAGTGATAGGTTTGCTTTAATAAGCTGTAGCTGGTTTAGCCAGTCATGCCTGGCGTGGCGCAAAAGATCGACAGTTGTCCATTTGTTTGACATTATCGCACTCCTAGCCTTTCCTTTTAATATGGCTATACCTTACACCAACAAATTTAGCGCAGTACTTAATTCAACAAAAGCAAAGAAAAAACTCTAACCAATCTGGTTAGAGTTTTCATCTCCCTCTTACGCTTCTTGCGCGATTGGGTAAACACTTACCTTTTTGCGGTCACGGCCATAACGTTCGAAACGAACAACTCCGTCTACCTTAGCAAATAGTGTGTCATCTCCGCCTTTACCTACGTTTGTACCAGGATAGATCTTAGTACCACGTTGACGGTAAAGAATTGAACCACCAGAAACGAATTGTCCGTCAGCACGCTTAGCGCCTAGACGCTTAGACTGTGAGTCACGACCATTCTTTGTGCTACCTACCCCTTTTTTAGAGGCAAAGTATTGAAGGTTTAATTTAAGCATTCGTTGCACCTCCTTCATGTTCAGTCAATTTTATATACTCGCTGTATCCTTCTTCAATCGAAGCAAGAGATACAATCATGCCTTCCAAAAGCCATTGCGTTTTTTGATAGGTAGAATCATCAAGATTATCCGGTACTTTACACTTTAGAAATCCACCATCTTCATGAGTGGTCACTTCCGGCTCAAAGCCGCAAAGCTTTTCTATAGCATTAATTGTACCGAACGACACGGCTGTTGCAGCTGCACACACCAGATCTTGGCCGTGTGGAGCAAAGTCTGCATGTCCATCCATCGTAAACGAAAGTATGTTTTGATTGCGGTTTCTGTATATAGAAACTTTAATCATGGAAATTACCCGTTAATCTTGTCAATCACAACTTTTGTGTATGGTTGACGGTGTCCTTGCTTACGACGATAGTTTTTCTTCGCCTTAAACTTGTAGACAACGATTTTTTCGCCACGGCCATGCTTTTCAACTTTTGCCGTAACTGTAGCACCTTCAACTAAAGGAGCTCCTACTTTAAAGCTGTCGCCACCGACCATCAATACATCTTCGAAAGTTACTGTTTCACCAGCTTCAACATCTAGTTTTTCAACATAGATTGCTTGACCTTCTTCAACTCGAACTTGCTTACCACCAGTTTGAATAATTGCGTACATCAACGTGCACCTCCTCTTATACTCAGACTCGCCATCCTAGGCGTATTTAAAATACTTAAAACCTAGTCTGTGCGGTTGGAGCGGGTGCTCCAAACACTAACGAAAAAAGGATACCATGTTTGGCACCCTTGTGTCAATCTGAATCTTTTAACACTCTGCTTTTCACTTCATATTCTTTTCCTGATTGCCTCACGATCATTTCACGGTTTGAAGCACCTGCCGAAATAAACAAAATGAGTCCTGTTTGTTCCTCAATCGCTTTCTGTTTGTCTGGATTTTTTTTCAGCCATTCTGAAAAGTGATGAGGTACTTCCATCCATAGCGCTTCAGCATCTTCAAAAGCATATTCCTGAACTAACCGCTCCATCTTATAATACAGTGTTTCTGCACGGAGTATATAACCATCCATAAGATGGCTTTGCTTTTCCGCGAGTGTTTCGAGCAATGATGGACGTTCTTTTTTTCGAGTCATTTCAAACAATCCCATTTTTGTGAAGCCATGCAACACCATTGTAGAGGAATCGTTTCTTACTTCCTCACGCATTGCTTTCATAATTTGCTCTTTGTCTTCATTCGATTGCATGGTAATAAAATCGATCACAATCATCCCAGCTATATTGCGCAGGCGGAGCTGTTTCATTATTTCTTTAGAAGCGATTAAGTTCGTCTCAACAACTGTTTTAGAACGGTCTTTTTTTCCTGTGAATTTTCCCGTATTCACATCAATTGCCGTTAATGCTTCAGTCACATTAAAGTACAGAGAAGATCCATTTTTTAACCAAACAAGCGGAGAAAGTGTTTTTTCAATATCTACTTCAATTCCAAACTTGCGAAAAAGAGGTTCTTTTTTATTGTACAACTTTACAGAATAAGGATTACGATAAGAAGCGGCATATTCTTTCACATGGTTATACGTATCATAATCATCCACAACGATCTCTTCTACTTTTGTGTTTAACCATCTTTCTAATATAGGATAGAAAAAAGGAGGCTGAACAATTGAAGCAGGGGCTTTTTTACCTGCTGACTTTATTTCAGCCTCTTTAAATTGTCTCCTTAAGCTTGCAAGCTCACGATTCATCTCCTGCTCAGGAAAGTCCTCACATTCTGTTCGAATGATTAACCCTTCCGCATCTGATAACATTGAACTACCCCATGTTTGAAGTGCATTTCGCTTAGATTCTTTTATTTTTTTTGATATTCCAACGTGTGGGGTGAACGGGAAATATACAAGAAGGTGACCGGTAAAAGAGATAAGAGCTGTTAACTTTGCTCCTTTATCACCAGTCTCTTCTTTTGATACTTGGACAAGGATGGACTCTCCTTCTCTTATCAGATTTGATATAGATGTCTTTTTCTTATCATCATCCGATAGCTGTTGGTAAGCAGGAAGGTCATCTTTATGGAGAAAACCATTCTTGTTTGTTCCAATGTCTACAAACACCGCCTGCATGCCTGGCAATACTTTTTGAACTTTACCTTTATATATGTTACCTGTTAACGGCTTTTCAGTCGGCCTATGGATCGCACACTCTATAAGTTTGTCGTGATCTAGAAGTGCAGTACGTTTTTCCATTCCTGTTGCATTAATTACCACTCGCTGCATCTTTTAACTCACATCTCCCTGTTTTTGCATCTTCCTATTATTTTAACGAAAAACTTTTCCAATTGCACATTCAGGAGGATGTTTATGAAAATAAGCTTCTAAGAGCTCTGCTTCTTTTATCTTAATGGGTTTGAGATTCTTTATGACGATATGATGTGTAACCCCTTTCATAAGATGATGTGTAACTTTTGAAAGAGACCATGTAGGCGGAACAATGATCGTTCGTGTGGTGCTTGTTGAAGTTTGCTGCACCCTGCTTAATAAGAATCGCATAAAAACATAATGTCTGCTTCTCCATTCGAGGACATGAGCTAATCCTAAGAATAAGCATATCACCCATAAATTTAAATGTGTTGGCTGTATAGATAACTGCCAAGCGCTCCCGATGATCAATAAGCCTCCAGATACTAATAAAAACATGCGTTGTGCTTCTTTAAAAGGAATCCATTTCGTGAAAAGGGCAAAGGCCACTTTTCCTCCATCCAATGGCCATATTGGCAGTAGATTAAAAATGAACAATGTTCCGTTTAAAAGAAAGAACCAATAAAAGTCATCAGCAGAAATAATCTCTCCTTGCCTTAAAGAATATGCTACGCCGATTAACCAAACATGCTGCAAAGGACCAAGAACGGCCACCCATATTTCTTCGTGAAAAGGTCTTGTACCGTGCTCTTCCACAACAGCTGCCCCTCCAAAAGGAAGAAGATCAATTCTTGAAATTCTCCATTTAAAAAGATGGGCCCCAGCATAGTGACCCATCTCATGAATAAGAACAACGAAAAACCAGATGATAATTTCCCTGAAGTGTCCCGTATACACGGCTCCAAAGATAACAATCCAAAAGAAGGGATTAATCTTTATTTTCCGTATAAATTCCATTATTAATTTAATCAATATCAATCACCTTGCTCGGATCAATAAAACTCTTGTCTTTTTTAATCGCAAAATAAAATTTTCCTGATTTCCCGTCCTCGTTTTCTGAAACTTTACCGAGGCGTGTACCACTGTCTACATAATTATAAAGCTTTATAGACTTATCGATCTCCTTAAGATTTCCATACCAAGATTCTTGCTCATCCGAGTGCTGAATGATAACGGTAAGCCCAAGGTCATCCTTTTTTCCAGCAAATACAACATAGCCATCTTTTGCTGTTTCAACATCTTCTTCTTTTCCTGTTTCGATGACGATTCCTTTGCCATTCGTACTAAATGTCTCAAATACTTTTCCATTAGCAGGAACCGCAAATACTTCACTCACTTCTTCAGTTTTTTGTTCCTTTTGCAGTTTGTCTTTAGGCAATAATGCTAATGGCTTTCCGAATTTATCTTCATACCAATCTTTCGCAGCTGCAAACTGAAATTCATCTTGATAAACATGTTTGATAAAGTTTTGTGCTTTAGCCGTGTGTTCTCCAGAATTTTTAAAGATAATCCCTACTATTAAAAATAAGATGATGGAAAACATGATCTGCATCAGCATGGCGTGACGGTTAAATAGAGGATGAGATTTCTCTTGTTCTTCCCTGGAAATCATTCCTGGACCATTTTCTTTTGAACTGCCGTTCTTAGAAATATTCCCGTACTTTTTTCGGATTTCATCTGCTCTATTTTTCATAACCGTGCCTCCATTTTTATCATATATGTACATCCTATGACTTGTCCGGAAGAGATATGAGTAAAATGGTTTTGGTGGTTTTGTTGTTTTTAAAAGAGGAACAGCATCTTTTTAGAAAAACTGTTTTCGTTTATACATTGGTGCTCTTGTTAGCAGTTGATTTCCGCAGAGGCGAACGGTGAGCCTCCTTGCACCTTGCACATTAGGAGCCTCCACCTGACCGCTCGTCCTGTAGGAGTCTCGCAACCTTACGATCCAATCAACTCGCAAATGATGAGAATAAAAAAGAATCAAAAGCAACACTAGACTCAACCTTACAAGCTTCTAAAAAGGAAGCAAACAAAGAGGATGTTCCCTTGGAAATTAGCAAAGATGCTTCTTGCACACTATGCGTGAGACGGACCTCAGTTTAGCAGATATTCTGTAATCCCAAATAACCACTTACCGTTACTACATAGCTTGCGATAAAGAGTCTTAATAAAAACATCTTTGGTTAGTGATTGGAGCCCAAGAGGCGAGACTCTCGGCTAGGACAGGCGGGCAGGTGAGA
>NZ_LRFC01000009.1 GCF_001619875.1 Fictibacillus phosphorivorans | reverse complement strand
TTTTAAAACTGACGGAATTAATTCTTAATTCCTTACCTATTTCTTTTGTTCAGTTTTCAAAGAACTTGTTTGGCTTGTCTTTTTTCGAGACAGCTTTATCATCTTACCGAATCGAAGATATAAAGTCAAGCACTTTTTTAAAAGTTATATTATGGTGGGCCTAAATGGACTCGAACCATCGACCTCACGCTTATCAGGCGTGCGCTCTAACCAGCTGAGCTATAGGCCCGTAAAAATGGAGCGGGTGATGAGAATCGAACTCACGACCAGAGCTTGGAAGGCTCTTGTTTTACCACTAAACTACACCCGCATAAAGAATGGTCGGGAAGACAGGATTTGAACCTGCGACCCCCTGGTCCCAAACCAGGTGCTCTACCAAGCTGAGCCACTTCCCGACATATGGCGCGCCCTGAGAGATTCGAACTCCCGACCTTTTGATTCGTAGTCAAACACTCTATCCAGCTGAGCTAAGGGCGCCTATTCAATGCATTATATGTTATTTGTAAAAGTTGGTGCGGTCGAGAGGACTCGAACCTCCACGGGGATACCCCCACTAGCCCCTCAAGCTAGCGCGTCTGCCATTCCGCCACGACCGCGCGGCTAGATGCCAGCGCATGAGCACTGCAACTTATTTTATGAAATTAATATGGTGCGGGTGAAGGGACTCGAACCCCCACGTCAAAGACACTAGATCCTAAGTCTAGCGCGTCTGCCAATTCCGCCACACCCGCATATTAATTTAAAAATGGTGAGCCATGAAGGACTCGAACCTTCGACCCTCTGATTAAAAGTCAGATGCTCTACCGACTGAGCTAATGGCTCGCGCATAATATGTTCGTCGGAACCTGTCTCTTCCTCTAATAGAGAAGTAAGAACGTGTATCCGTCGAGACAACCGTAGTCAATCACGATGTATCGCTTGTGACTGAGCTAATGGCTCTTACTGTTAATAAGGTTTAGTGTTTGTATCTTAAACACTCATGTTAAAAATAAAAAATGGCTGGGCTAGCTGGATTCGAACCAACGCATGACGGAGTCAAAGTCCGTTGCCTTACCGCTTGGCTATAGCCCAACACCTTAGAAAAAATGGCGGACCCGACCGGGGTCGAACCGGCGATCTCCTGCGTGACAGGCAGGCATGTTAACCACTACACCACGAGTCCATCTATCTATAAGGTATACTTTATCATGTTATAAAGTGGTGACCCGTACGGGATTCGAACCCGTGTTACCGCCGTGAAAGGGCGGTGTCTTAACCGCTTGACCAACGGGCCACATGGCAGAGAAGAAGGGATTCGAACCCTCGCACCGCGTTAGCGATCTACTCCCTTAGCAGGGGAGCCCCTTGAGCCACTTGGGTACTTCTCTGTATGGCTCCACAGGTAGGACTCGAACCTACGACCGATCGGTTAACAGCCGATAGCTCTACCACTGAGCTACTGTGGAATGTCTTTTAAGGACAATTAATATCATAATTGTTTCAGCGTCAGATGTCAACCCGTTTTAGAGGTTTTTTTCTGAGCAATTATCGCTTTAGCTACCTTAACTGCCTTGTTAAGTAAGCTATGTAAAAGGCATGTCTAACAGCGACTTAATTAAATTACCACATACCTATAATCGAAGTCAACACCCTATTTTAAAGAAACCTGTTTTAATTTCCCTCGGCACTTTCCGCACACATACTTTTTTGTGTCAATTCTTCTCTTTCTTTTATAAGACTGCATACAGTCTCTGCAGATATAGTGATATTTATAACTCTCTGTTCTTCTTTTTTCAGGTATGGACTGGCAGAAGCGAGAGCCGCCTACTTTAGAAAGCCAATACTTAAAATCGTAATCACCGTGCTTATACCCTTTACCTTCAATGTGCATATGGTAATGCACAAGCTCATGTTTAATAACCCCGACTAATTCGTCCATTCCAAATGCCTCGTAAAGATGCGGGTTCATCTCTATATCATGAGACCTTAGAAGATATCGTCCTCCTGTTGTTCGCAGCCTTTTATTAAATCTTGCTCTGTGCCGAAAGGGTTTATTGAAGAACTGGAGAGAAATTTCTTCGGTAAGTTTTTGTAATTCTACGTCTGTCATGGTCAAGCTCCTTATATTTCAAGTTCACATCAACAAGCTTCTATACATAGACTAATACACAAATAACGGATTGGGAAGTTCAAGGAGGTTCTCTCTATGCCAACATGGTTTAAAAGACAGCTCCGTCGTGCTTATTATCAAAAAGATCGTTACCAAATCCGCTTACTTAATCAATGCTGGTTTTTTTATAACAAAAAGCACTCCTCCAGTGAAAAGTAATTTACTGGAGAAGTGCTTTATCTAGTTGTTGTTTCTACTTATTTTCTTATTTAGGAGCAATCATCGTTAACGCAATACGTTGTTTTGCTACATCTACAGAATCTACCCATACGGTTACGACTTGTCCTACACTTACTACATCCATCGGGTTCTTAATAAAACGATTTGTTAGCTTAGAGATGTGCACAAGTCCATCTTGTTTTACACCAATATCGACAAACGCTCCAAAATCAACAACGTTTCGAACGGTACCTTGCAGTTCCATCCCTTTTGATAAGTCTTCCATCTTCAGAACATCCGTTTTCAGCACTGGACCTGAAAAAGCATCACGAGGATCTCTTCCTGGTTTAGTTAGACCTTCAATGATATCTTTTAAAGTCGGTACACCGATATCCAATTTTTCAGATGTTGCTTCAAGCGATATAGAAATTAATTTTTCTGCCAGAGCTTCTGAACCAATATCTGCCGGAGTAAAACCAAGCTCCTTTAACAATGCTTTAGTCGCTGGATAGCTTTCTGGGTGTATGCCTGTTTGATCAAGCGGCTGATTCCCATCAACCACTCGTAAAAAGCCGATACACTGCTCATATGTTTTCGCACCGAGACGCGGAATTTTTTTAAGTTCTGTTCTGTTTTTGAACTTGCCGACTTCATTTCGTTTTAAGATAATGTTCTGTGCCACAGTTTTGGACAACCCTGAAACATATTGAAGCAGCGAAGAAGAAGCTGTATTTACGTTAACGCCTACTTGGTTAACCGCAGTCTCAACCACAAATGAAATTTCTTCCCCAAGCCTTTTTTGGGAAACATCATGCTGATACTGACCAACCCCAATAGATTTAGGGTCGATTTTCACCAGTTCAGCCAATGGATCTTGAAGTCTTCGTGCAATAGATACAGCGCTTCTTTCTTCAACTTGTAGGTCAGGAAATTCTTCACGCGCTACACTTGAAGCCGAATAAACACTCGCACCCGCTTCGTTTACGATGACATAAGCCACTGACTTATCTAAGTCTTTTAGCGTTTCAGCAATAAATTGTTCTGTTTCACGCGATGCGGTGCCATTTCCAATCGCAGCAATTTCAATATCGTATTGCTCGATTAACTTTTTTACAACCGCAGCAGATTTTTCAACTTCTGACCGTGGCGGTGTAGGATAGATGGTTTGAATGTGCAGCACTTTTCCCGTTTCGTCCACAACACCTAGCTTGCATCCTGTTCGGTAAGCTGGGTCAACGCCAAGAACTACTTTTCCTTTAAGGGGAGCTTGTAGCAAAAGGCTTCTTACGTTTTCAGAGAAAATATGAATGGCGCGTTCTTCCGCTTGTTCAGTAAGTGCTGTTCTAATTTCACGTTCAATCGAAGGAGAAATCAATCGTTTATATGCGTCTTCCATCGCTTCACGGATAAAAACGGCAGACGGTGAACCCGAACGTTTGATTGTTTTTCTTTCCATCTTAGAAAGAATCAATTCTGATGGAGTTACGATACTTACTCTCAAAATATTTTCTTTCTCGCCTCGGTTTACCGCCAAAACACGATGTGGAACAATTTTACGGATCGGTTCTTGGTATTCGTAGTACATTTCAAATACTTTTTTCTCATCATTTTCGGTATTCTTGCCTTCCGTTTTGATTTCACCTTTTGAAAATGTATCTTCTCGGATCCATTTTCTCATATCCGCGTCATCAGACAGCATTTCAGCAATAATATCTTTTGCACCTGTTAAAGCATCCTCAGCTGAAAGCACTTCTTTTTCTTCGTTTATGTATGCTGCAGCTTTTGATATTGGGTCATCATTGTTTTGTTCCAGCAACCAATGCGCCAGTGGCTCAAGTCCTTTTTCTTTGGCTATCGTTGCTTTCGTTCTTCTTTTTTGTTTATAAGGGCGATAGATATCTTCTAGATCCTGAAGCTTCTGAGCTTTCGAAATAGCCGCTGATAGTTCTTCTGTAAGTTTTCCTTGTTCATCGATAAGACGAATGATTTCTTCTTTTCGAGTCGCTAAGTTTTGCAAATACGTCCATCGATCCATAATGTCTTTGATCTGTACTTCATCTAAACCGCCTGTTAATTCTTTTCGGTAACGTGCGATGAATGGAACTGTATTTCCTTCTTCTAAAAGTGCAATAACCTGATTAATTTGTTTGCCTTTTACATTTAATTCTTGTTCCATTGTTCTCAATGCTTGTTCACTAATAGGTTGTCCCAATAAGAACACTCCTTTTTCAATCAATTAGTACTATTATAAACCAATGATGTTGTGCCGTAAAAAAAGGAAAACCTGTTTTCAGATTCATTGTTGCTTTTGAAAGTAGTTGATTTCCGTTTCAGGTGCTCCCTTTCCGCGGGGCAGGCGGTGAGCCACATTTGTACGTTTCACTCTTAAGTGTCTCACCTGTCCAGTTGCAGTGGCTAGCCCCTCGAGGTCAAAAGCTAAATGGCTCAGAAGGCAAAGTGCACCTTCCAATCCATTCATCTTTTGCTTGTCGGGGCTGAACGAGCCACTTCCACTTTTCGGACTGCCCGCCTGTCCCGCAGGAGTCTCGCACCTTCCACTACAACCAACTGTTCAATGAAGACAATAAAAAAATTAAAAAGCAACAATCCTTTAGGAAACAACCTTTTGAAAAGAACCATGAGAAAAAAACAAAAAACACCATCCTAAAGCTAAATAAGGATGATGTTTCGCTAACTTATATTTACTTGGCCTACGATACATGTAGCATCGTCGTTGATATCCTGAGGAAGTCCACTTATAAAAATAACGGACTCTTTTGGAGAGACCATTTTTGTTAACAGTGAACGGCTTTGGGTATGGATATCCATGCCATCAGAATAAAGCATCAATGTTAACTCTTTTTCAAACTTGAAATCTTGTACTTTAAATCGTTCAGGCTTACCTACAAGAAAACCCGCTTTAGTTAAAGGGTGTATCGCTCTTTGTCTTTCAGCAGAGATCATAAAACGGATGTTACCTACACCTGAATAGGTAGCTGTTTGATTTTTATAATCGACTTTAACAATTGCAATTACAGCACCACGAGTATGTCTTAACCCCTCATTGCAAAGATGCATCAACTGTTCCACTGATTCATGATGATGCTGATCAATAACGTCAGTAGCAGCTCCTGAAGCCTCTTTCGCCAATTTGCCGCTTCCTAAACCATCTGCAACAGCACAAATCAAATAATCTTCCGTTTCTTTCACGTAAAAACTATCTCCGCAAAGATCATTTCCCTTTTTAGGTTTCTGATAAGAGGAAACTGATGATTTGCTAAACTGGTAGTGCTCAATCATTTAAGCGCCTCCGAAGGTGAAACTCTCAACGCTTCTTTCAATTTTTCTAACGCTCTTCTTTGCAGGCGGGAAACATGCATCTGTGAGATATCTAGACGTTCTCCTGTTTCCTTTTGGCTCAAGTTTTCAAAATACGTACATTGAAGGATTTCACGTTCCCGTTCAGAAAGAACAGCAAATGCCTTCTCCAAAAGCAGCCTTTTATCAATTTGATCAAATCCATCATCGTTGGATCCGACTAAATCAAGAAGTGTAACCGTGCTTCCCTCTTGATCCGCTTCAATTGAACTGTCCACAGACAATGCTTGATAACTTTTGCCCATTTCCATCGTCTCTAGAACTTCTTCTTCTGAAACTTCTAGAAACTCAGCGATTTCAAAAATTTTAGGTGATCTTTGCAAGCTAGTCGTGAGTTCTTCAACGGCTTTCTTAATTCTTGGACCCAATTCTTTAATACGGCGCGGTACATGCACACTCCATGTTTTATCACGAATAAAACGTTTAATTTCCCCAACAATCGTTGGAACCGCAAAGGATTCAAATGATCTGCCAAACGTTTTGTCGTATCTTCTAAAAGCTGCAAGCAAACCAATCATACCGACTTGAACCAAATCGTCATGGATGCTTTTACCTTTAGAAAACTTCCGTGCAAGAGAATGCACTAAGTCTTGGTACTGCAATACAAGATTTGTTTGAATTTCTTCATTTTTAGGATCCTGTTGCAGTTCATCAATCCATGCATAAACTTGTTCTTTACTGTGAAGGCGCTGGTGAGATTCTGTCGACATGTTCCTCCACCTCATCTCTGTGAAGATACTTTGTCATCATTACAACGACACCGGCTTCACTGCTTATTTCTACCTTGTCCATAAGTGTATCTATCAGGAAGAGGCCTAAACCTCCCTCATGCAGTTGATCAACTGATTTACCATCTACAGGGCCAAGATCTTTTGAGATAGATTCAACGTCGAAACTTTGTCCTTGATCGACAACCGTAATTTCCATGCGGTCATCATGTATATTGCAGCCAATACGAACTTGGCCTTGTTCTCCTTCAGTGTAAGCATGATTTACAACATTGGTTACCGCTTCTGAAACGGCAATTTTAATATCTTCTATTTCATCAAACGCAAAGCCCATGCGGTTTGCCAGACCAGAAATCGTCAATCTGACTACTCCCACATAATCCGGCTTTGCCGGAACGTTCATTTCAATATAGTCGGACGCTGTTCTCATAGCGCCTCCCCCTTTACTCCGCTTTCGATATCCATTACCTCTGTTAAGCCAGTAATTTCAAAGATACGTTTCACGCGTTCTGTCATGCCTCTAAGCTTTAAAGAACTGTTGTTGGCTTTGGAAGACTTTAAAGCTCCTACAAAAATACCTAACCCTGTGCTGTCCATATACTCGATACCAGAAAGGTCTACAATAATGATGTTCCCTTCTGTTTCGGTTAGAGGAAGCATAACTTCTTTTAGTTTTGGAGCTGTATAAGCATCTACTTCCCCTGTCAGTTGTAATTCAAATGTTTCATTTATTTGGTCTTGATTGATTTGTAAGTTCATTGTTTTCCCCCCAAGCTTTGTATGGAACCATAAGGTACCTTTACCCTAATCAAATCCTGTTTAAACCAGTCTTTTTAAAATAATTAAAGTAAAATCATCTCTGAGCTCGAATCCTTGAAGACGATCCAACTCCTGAAATACATTTTCAACGATCTTTTGAGAGGATAGATCCATATATTTACGAATAAGAGAAACAATTTCATCTCTTTCAATAAAGCCTTTGCTCGTCCTGCACTCTGTCACTCCATCTGAGAGCAAGACAACCATATCTCCGACTTCTATCTTCTTTTCATACGGATGGTAGGTTGTTGAGCGCGAGACGCCGAGAACAAGGCCTTTAGCAATAAGATCGTTAAATTTATCTTCTTTTGCGTTATAGATGAAGCCTGGTTCATGACCAGCACCGGCATAGTAAAACTTATGACTTTCCGGTTCATATACCCCATGGAACATCGTAATGAACATGTTGCTATTCACATTTTGTTCAACAACACGGTTTAAATTTTCCAACAGGAGATGGGGTTTCATCTGTTCTTCAGGCAAGCTGTCCATGGCGTATTTAATCATGGACATACATAGTGCAGCGGGTATGCCTTTGCCAATGATGTCAGCTACAGCGACACTAAGGCTGTTACCGCTTTTTACGAAATTGTAGTAATCACCATTCATTTTTTTAGCAGGAACGCTGACAACACCAATGTCCAACTCTCCAAAGTCGGGTACATCGCTAAGCAGCAATGTTTGCTGCATGCTTGCGGCAACTTCAATTTCAGATTCCAACTGTTGCTGTTTATCCCGCAAACTTTGATGTTCTCGGTAGGCAAAGCCATATCCAATCATGGATTCAAGCAGAAAGTCAAAAGAATCTCTCATCTCTTCCGACATATCCGGGAAAAGCTCGTCCATTACTTGAATGTGCAAGCTCACTAAATCTTCAGGCGAAATCTGCTGCTCCAGTAGTTTTCTGCTAAATTGCTGACCTTTATAGAGTGTCGTCTCAGTTTTTGCTTTTAGATAGACTGATAATAAATCTTGGTAACGTTCAATTAGTGCGTCCTTTGCAGTCAAGAGCTCTCCTCCTAACGAAGCCATTTAGTAGCGGAAATCTCCGTTCCCACATCAACTGTGGATTCAATAGAGAATTCATCCATTAAACGCTTCACACCCGGCAATCCAGCTCCTAATCCGCCGGAAGTCGTATAACCATCTTCCATCACTTTTCGGATTTCTCGGATGCCAGGACCATTATCTAAGGCTACGATTCGCAGTCCTTTTTTTCCTAACTGATTAATCGGTTCAATGCAAATCTTTCCTCGACCTGCATATAAATAAATATTTCGTGCGAGTTCGGAAATCGCTGTTGTTATTCTGGCTTGATCAACATTTCCGAAACCAAGCTCCTTAGCCATGTTTCTTCCAAGTTGACGGGCACTTACGATGTCCCACTCATTGCGTACTTCCACACAGGATTGGATGTCCATAGTCATCCCTCCAGTTCCAGACGCAATTTATCAAGCCCCTGTTCTAAGTCAAGTGCTGTCGAAACTTCCCTCATTGAAATTCCAAGGTCAATTAAAGTGATAGCAACTGCGGGCTGTATTCCTGTCAATACAACTTGAGCTCCCATTAACTTTGACATCCTCACCACATCTCCAAGAACTTTTGCAATAAAAGAGTCGATCATGTCTACTGATGTTAAGTCAATAACAACTCCCTTTGCCCCTGTATCATGAATTTTGTTAAGCAAATCCTCTTGAAATTGAAGGGCTGTTTGATCGTCCATTTCAACTTGAATGGTGATCAATAAATACTCGTGCAATTTTAAAATAGGAATCCTCATTTTTTTCCCCTCACTCCCTATTTATTGCTGATTAATTGCTGATTTGTGATCTCCAATGCATTTTCCATTCCTTTTTGAAGAGTGCTCTTCGTTGGGAATAGACTTAAGTCGATACCCAAACTTACAATGGTCTGTGCAATTTCAGGACGTATTCCTACCAGGATACATGTTGAACCTAATAAGCGCACAGCATCTGCAGCTTGAATAATGTGATGGGCCACCATCGTATCTACGACTGGTACCCCTGTTATATCAATCAGCACAACTTCTGAACGATATTTAATCACTCCGTTTAAAAGATTTTCCATGATCAGCTTTGCGCGTTCCGTATCGATCGATCCGATAAGAGGCATAACACTGATGTTTTTGAAAACCGGGATAAGCGGAGCGGAAAGTTCTAATAGTGCTGTCTTTTGAATTGAAACAGTTCTTTCCCAAATCTGAGAAGAATTTTCTACCACTTGGTTAAGAATAGGATCTAACCATCTGTCGATTTCTCTATAAACGGACGCAAGCTTCTCCTTATCCATTTCTGTTTTTACTAAGAAATTGACGATAACACGGCGTGCCGCTTGAAGTCCTTGTGTTATATAGCTTAAAGGTAAGCCTGTATGAAGCACTTGATCAAAAAATTCATCAAGTGTGCCATCTTTGGATATATCGTGATAATTAATGTGTTTAATTAACATATTAAAAAACTGCTGATCAGTCTCATCACTAAATTTAAGTGTGGTCCCAGCTAGTTCTTTTTCTTTGAAGAGATTGACCTCTTTTATCCAATTATTTTTTAGGGTCTCTTGATTCTCATTGACCATCTGTACAATCAAGTTGTCCAATTTTCCTTGCACCCCCACTACATTTAGTATCAAATTCTATTATTTCATTTCTGAATATATTGTGCAATGTTTACTCTTTTTCTAACTTTGGATATATAACCCAAGATCCAAAATGTTAAACATGTATTTTTTTCCAGCTTTATTTTAGCTGTTTTGCTTCATTGCTTTTGTAGGTAATTGATTTCCGTTACAGTTGCTCGCTTTCCGCGGGGTAGGCGGTGATCCACATTCGGTCACGTCAGATAAGAAAATCACAAAATATACCAAAAGAACTAACCTTATAAATGAAAGCCTATTCTATGTTCCAAAGTTCTTTTTATGATAAACAGCAGATAAAATAAAAAACCGCCAGACATCGTGTCAGCAGTTTCCTAATTTGTAGATATGAAATTAAAAATCAACCAGACCTGTGCTGATCTGCAATGCGTCGTCTACCCTGCGCATCATATCTTCATCCAGTTGTGTGATTTTATCTGTTAATCTTTGCTTGTCAATCGTTCTGATCTGTTCAAGCAAAATAACTGAATCCCGTTCAAAGCCGTATTTTTTAGAATCTATTTCAACATGTGTTGGTAGTTTTGCTTTCTGAATTTGGGCTGTGATTGCAGCAACTATTACAGTAGGGCTAAAACGGTTCCCGATATCGTTCTGGATAATCAGTACAGGGCGAATTCCGCCTTGTTCTGAACCAACTACCGGTGAAAGATCTGCAAAGTAAACGTCTCCGCGTTTGACTATCAAGGACTACACCCCGCTAACTAAGCGGTCCAAGGTATGATCGGCTTCCTCCTCTAACATAAATGCTTCTGAGGCAATCGTTAGATTGATCTTAGCCATTTCCATGTAACCTTGTCTCATCTCATCACGAAACTGACGCTTATTCTTCCGCTCACGAAGAAACATCTCAGTAGCTTGATGGATAAATTCGCTGCGGTCCAAATTTTCTTTTTTAATGACACGATCAACCTCACTTAATAATTTCTGAGGAAGACTAATCACTATTCGTTTTGTGTTCAATTCGGACACAACATACACCTCCAGCGCAAAGCTATACTACGATCAAATTCCTTTTAACCACATATAATCTTATCACTTCAATATTCCATTTGCAAAGCGATTTCAATGTATTTATTCTACAAATTTTTTAATAGTCCTTCTAATATTCTGCTAAAAATTTAGAATAACATTCATATTTTCTGAAATTCGACCATTTTTAACATAAACTCTCGGCACTCGAGCAGAAATGAGACATGGAATTTCATAATTTATGGTTTTCGCAATCCCCGCTATCTCATCCATCTCTATTCTCTTATCTTTTTGACCGCCTATTAATGTAGCAACTTCACCAACACTCATTTTCTCTGGAAGTCTCACTATGCACTGATCCATACAAATTCGGCCGATTATCGGCATACGCTCCCCATTAATCAATACAAATGCTCCTGGTGAAAGTCTTCTTTGCCATCCGTCAGCATAACCGATCGGAAGGGTGCCTACCCACTCTTCCCCTTTAGCTGTATAAGTAGCTCCATAACTTACAGTATCTCCAGGCATCAGTTTTTTAACATGAATGAGCTGTGAATGAAGGCTAAACGCTTCTTCTAATGAAAAAGGCAAGTCTTTCTTTAACTCTCCAGAAGGCGCTAAGCCATACATGCTGATCCCAAGACGAACGAGATTAAAAGGGCCTTCTACTTTTCGTAAAGCTGCAGCGCTATTTGCACTATGAATGAGAGACGGCTTGATTCCCCACTCTTGAAGCAAGTTTATATATTTAATGAACTTCTTTCTCTGTTTCTCAAAAAGAGCAGATTCCCACTCATCTGCAGTAGCAAAATGCGTAAAAACGCCTTCAAGATGAAACAAGGCAGATTGATTCATATACTGAGTAATGGCATAAAGCTCATTTTCGTCATTTACACCTACACGCCCCATACCCGTGTCAATCTTGAGATGAATGTTCAAAGGCTGGTAGCTTGTATCCATTAAATACGTTTCGGCTTCAACCAGCCAATCTTTCTGAAAGACTGTTATACTGATCTCATTTTCTGCCGCAAGATTAACATATTCGGGACGTACCCGGTTCATAACTAAAATCGGTGCAGTTATACCTTGTTTTCTTAAAGCTAACGCTTCATCAAGCAACGCTACAGCGAGCCATTCTGCTCCTGACTCTAGTGCTTCTCTCGCGATCTGATAAGCGCCATGTCCGTATCCATTCGCTTTAACAACAGCCATTATTTTTTTGTCAGGGAGATGCTTCTTAAATGATTTTATATTCTGGCTGATCTTATCCAAATCTATTTCAGCCCATGTATCTCGATAAAAATGATGTTTATCCATATGATTGCCTCCCTGTTAATTCTTGATTGCTGCCTTCTATTTTACCCTCTATGACCGTTTTATGTAAGTAGCTGCTTCAATCCAGAAATTCATGTACAGAATCCAAAAGTTTGGACATATATCCACGAGTCTACAATCCTCGACAATTTTCTCACTAGCTGATGACTTCACATACCCATCATGACTAAGCAAAACAGGCTAGCGTTTTCGCCAGCCTGTTCTTGATATACTATTTTAATGTAGAAATTATTTAACGGCCTCTCCATAAACAGAACGTGCAATGGCCATTAGCTCTTCTTGACCTAAATTATTGGAAGCAAGGAAGTAATCAACACCATTATAATTCCAGGTGATCGACTGATCTGTCATCGCTCCTACTGTAAATCCTAAATCAACGGGTTCACCGTTTGACATCGTTAATCGCGATGCCGTTTCAACAGCCGTATTTTTCTGCTGCATTAGTGTAAATGATTTATTTTCTTCTGCATCTGCATAGTTTAATACTACTTTAGAATCCTCTTCGCCTTGAACAACTTCTCGCTCGTTCACGATGTTTAAGTTAGCTGTGTAAACCGGATACAGCACTTCAAATTCTTCTCCACCACCAGAAAAAGTAGGGACCTCAAACTGAGCGCTCGACATATTCGATTCCATATCAAACGAGTTTTTATCAAACTTAGCGTTAAATTGAACTTTAGAGAAATCCAGTCTTACTAGCTCTTTTTGGTCTTGGTCCATAATGCGTACCTGTGTTGGATCTAGATCTTTGTTAAGTGTAATTTCTTGCTGATACAGGTTTTTGTTTTGATAATTTGTTTTTGTATGGAAAACATAGCTTTTCTCTTTCGATTTAAAACCTCTGTCCGTATCGTTTAGGATGTCTGAAATAAGTGATTGGAACAAATACACTTGGCTATTATTTTCTGGCCAGTCGCTTTGGAATCGGAAGCTTTTATTTAGAGCTGGTGTTAGCACGAATACTCCGTCTTTGTTGCGCAGAATCATCTGACTTTGATCCTTTTCAGCATTTTTCAAGCTAACTCGGTAAAAATCCGGCTTCTTATGCCAAATCTCTAGATCGTACGTTAGCGGCTTTTCACCTGTGCTTAACGTCATCTTGGCTTCAGCTTTGTAGCCTGTCATGGACTCCATTCTCTCTTCCAATGAATCCAGAACATCACTCTGGCTTTGTTCACCACACGCTGACAGAACCAGTAAGATCATGAACGCCGTCAAAATCATTGACAGTGTTTTCTTCATTTTTTGCCATCCCCTTTGTCCCAAAGTAATTTCGACATTGAAGGGGGACTAACTCTGCATCTTGCAAAGGACTACCCCTTCTACCGCATTACAATATATGAGACAACCCTGGACAATATGCAGACTAGCTTGACGAGCTTTCTAAAATCACTTGCGCCACTGCATGTTCCTTCGTATGAGAAATGGATAAGTGGCATAAATAAGGATAAGGGGATGTCAAGAAAGGTTTTCCTTTTTCATCGGACTTAATCTCCATGTCATGCCATGAAAGTTCTGCACCGATACCTACTCCAAGGGCTTTTGCCATCGCTTCTTTTGCTGCAAACCTCCCGGCCAAGTATTCAAATCTTCTGTTTCCACTTAAAGATTGAAATCGTTTATGTTCAAAAGGTGTTAATACACGCTCCGGAAAACGGGGCTGATGAGAAACTACCCGCTTTATTCTCGTTAATTCAATCATATCGATGCCTGTTCCAATGATCATTGTAAACTACTCCTCTGCAGCTATATCTTTCGCCCTAATTCCTTGCACATGGTAAACTGAGAGTTAAGACGAACCGGTATGTAAACTTCCTATAAAAAGGGTGATAATTTTACATGTTTATAAGAGATGAAAGCTTTCAAACCTTTACAAGGCGCTATCCAGTTGTAACTTTCTTAATCGCCGCCCATATTATTGTGTTTCTACTTATTAATTTTACCCCTTTTAGCACCTCTTTGTATCATTTTATGGTCGGGTCAAATTATTACATCTATGCCGGTGAGTACTGGCGCTTATTTACACCGATCATTACGCATGAAGCTGCTGGTCATTTGATATTTAATTCGTTTTCTCTTGTTTTGTTCGGCCCTGCCCTTGAAGGGATTTTAGGCAAAGTACGGTTTATTATCGGGTACGTAGGGGCTGGATTGATCGCAAACATCGCGACGCTTTTGCTTCTGCCGCTTTCATATGCTCATATCGGTGCATCAGGGGCCATCTTCGGCTTGTTCGGCATTTATGTATATATGCTTTATAACCATCGGCAGTATATTGACCGAGCGAATACGCAAATTCTTTTAGTTGTTCTTGGAATCAGCTTAGTTACTACATTTTTAAACGCACGGATAAATGTAATGGGGCATATCTTTGGCTTGATCGGCGGAGCCGCACTCGCACCCATCATTTTAGCCTCACTTCATCGAAAGAGTAAGAGATGGTAGATTTTATGCTCATGCAAAAAAGCACCTCGCAGCGCCGAGGTGCTTTTCCTATTTTTCAAATTGAAGATGTTCAATCAGTACTTCTTTTAACGAAGTTTCAAAATATACTGGCCAATCCACTTCCAACGAATTCAGCTGCCTAGCGTGTTTAGGCTTAACACCTATTATCTTAACGGGTTTTCCATTCATATAATGAAGCATCCGAAACAGCTCGCTTAATTTCTGGACGCCGCTCTCATCCATTTCACCAGTCGCTGATAAGTCAAAAAAGATTTCTTCAAACTGACCTTCATAAGCTGCTTTAAGAGCACTCCCTGTAACAGTTAGCATCTTACTCTCAGATATGTCTCCGAATAACGGAACAAATGCCATCTTTTCAGAAATCGGGATAAATGGACCTGATAACTCGTCAAGCCGTTTCATCGCCTCTTCTAACGCTTCTTTTTTCTCAAAAAGTTCAAAGTCGGTGGACGATAGCCTCAGTCTTAGTTCGAGGAGCTTTTCCTCGAGTCCTTGAACATGTTTGCCTGTTGGTATAAACACAACATGTGCCATTTCTTCTTCCCATGAAATGAAAACATCACATAGAAGAAAAGGCTGATCTTTAGTCCTGATATTAGCTTCAAATGTTTTCTCACCACTAAAAGGCATCATATACTTCATTAATTTGTTATGACTTTCTTCATCAAAACAATCACGAATCGTTTCTACCTGTATACCTAACAGGTCTTCGGCTCTTGATGATTTGATAAGAATAACGCCATCTTTATTCAATTTTACGTAAGGTACTGGCAATACACAGCTCATCTTTAGGCGTTGATCCTCTCTTCTATATACTCATCCAGCCATTTTTCTGCCTGTTGGAGGTTTTTAATGATGATTCCTTGATTGTTCACATATGGATCTAAGTCATACTTTTCGGTAAGCCTTCCACCTACTAAGATGACTGGCTTATTAGGAAGAGCAGATAATGTTCGAACATAGTTTTTAAGCACTGGGAGATTGTATACAATTGAAACAGAGAGTCCAATCACCTCTGGTTTCATTTCCAGAGCGGATTTTAGTGCATATTCTAAAGGCAAGCTCGCTCCGTAATATTTTGTTTCCCAACCCTTTTCTTCAAAGATGCTATTTATCATTTTTAAACCAAGATAATGCTGCTCACCTTGCAAACACAGAAACATCGCTCTTTTCTCACGCTTTGTTTCTTCCACCGAAACTTGAAAGAGCCTGGAGAGAACAAAGTCACAAACCCCAGTTGCTAAATGTTCATCCGCAACAGAAATCTCATTATTTTCCCAGAGGTCTCCAATCATGTACATCGCCGGAGTAAATAGGTCTTTAAACAAAACCATTCGATTTTGATCTGGCTGCTGTCTAATGAAATGTAATGCCTCAGCATGATTACCTTCTAAAAACAGCCGCGCCAGTTTTTCCGCTTCTGAAATAGCCATGGTTGGAACCTCTCCTTTGTCTAATGCGCTGCTGATTGTTCACTCAGAACATGCTTTGCTTGACTTAAACATTCAATATAAGTATCAAAACGCCTAACTTCTAGTGGTTGATTTTGCAGTTCATCTCGCAAAACCTCTATTATAAAGTCGAAATTATCCATTAGAAGTTCTGCACTCATCCCGAACTTTTGCAAAATACCATTCAACCACACAGCGTAATCGGTAAAGAAAATACTGTTGTTCAACTCGAATGCCGTTTCTAGATGTTTGAAGTGGTGATGATTATCTTCAATACATTTTGCTCTCCCTTTATCACCATATCGGTCAATAAGGGTAGGATCTTTTTCGTAAATTTTCTCAGTTACTCGTTCTACCATAACATTTATGTTAATTTCCGTCATTTGGCGACCACCTTATATTGTTTTACAGTTGGTACGACTGCCGCCAATTCCTTGTCTGGATATTTTTTTTCTAGGTCATGGATCTTCTTGAACTCTTCACTTCTTACCCATTTTAAATAATCTTCCTTTGTAGTAAAAATGAGCTGCACGGTAAGCTCACCCGCTCTTTTGTCATTTTGCAATAATAAAAAATCTACAAAACCATCTGCCTTGTCCACAGATCTAGAGCGGTTTTTATAGATTTGTATCACTTCTTCTGCTTTATCGTTTGGAACATCAAATGTTGAAAAAACGGTGTACATGCAACATCACCTCTTAGATGTATTTTAACAATATCAATTGTTTATCTCCTAAAAGATTCAATAATGATTTCTTTTTTCCTGCTGGTAATTCTGCTAAGCAACAACTTTCAATTGAACCAACCATACTACAGGAAGAAACAATAGAAGTCGAGCTTCTAAAAAAACACCGGTAGGAAATACCAGTGCTTTTAGTACAAATCAAACATATTCACTTCATGTTTTGTCTGTTTTAAATATGTAAACAGCTGTGCTCTGTGATGAAAAGCATGCGTTGTAATTTCAACAAGCCACTTGGCTTGTGTTACGCCTTTTTCTGCATAAAACGCTTTTGTTTCTTTTCTGAGAAAGTCTTCTTCAGAGAGTGATAAAAAGTACGATTTTACTAAATGGTATCCTTCCTCTAGAACGTGTGTCAGTTCGGCTATGTTTCCAGCAGATAACTTTTTTTCCAACAGGCGAACTTCTTCTTCCGTTCTCTCTTGTAAAATCGCTAAATCTATATGCGGGATTTGAACCAAGTGGTTTGCAAGTTCTAAGAAAGAGCGCATATTCTCAGCTGGACGAAAGTCATACACAGAAGGATTTGCCTTTACTAATAAACTTTTCGTCGTTCGTACAACAACATATAATTCTTCCAATAAAGTCTCTGTTAAAGAAACGGTTGCATTCATTTCTTTTTCCTCCTGCAAAGTATAATCTTTTCACCTACTAAGTTCTTCAGCTTATCTGCTTTTTCCTTCGAGGAATCCTGCAGAAATTCTTTTTGTAAGTTAAGTGTGCCTCGAGCACAAAAGTTACTAAAAATAAATAAACCGCCTAATGACGGTTTATTTCACATAACTGCGAGCGACATGTCGCATTTTTCTATTTTTGTGTTTTTGGCTGCGCATGCGTAAGATCACAAGAAAAGCGAGTAACAGAAGTAATCCAGAATATAAGAAAATACTCGTATTCACAATCTTATGCATAAAGGATGAATCTACTTCCTCAACCGTTTTTTCCTTAGCCTTTTCAGCTGCCGATGCTTTTTTCTTTTCTTTAAAAAGCGTGTGAGTAAGCAGCAAATTGCCGCTTGAGTCCTTTAGCTGCAATTCACCATCTGCCGTAACGTTCTGAATTGGTTTTTCTCCCTTAGGCAAAGTAACGGTTAAGTCTTCTTTAAGCTCATATGCTTGTCCATTTTCAGCTTCTATCATCGTCCCTGCCGAGATGGTTTGTCTTTCAAAGTTTGCAAATCCGTAATCGCCGATCGCCATTGTATCCCAATAAGCAGCACGACTTGTTGGAGCTTTTAGCGTAACAATAATCACATCTAAATGATCACGGGAAACTGCTGTAACAAGAGTATGCTTCGATTCATCAACGTATCCGTTTTTCACACCTATTGTTCCTGGATAGTCCCACAATAATTGGTGATGGTTTCGTAAAGTCGTGTCCCAGCCTTCACCTACCCAAGGCAATTCTTTTGTAGACACGATTTCACGGAAGTCCTCATTTTTCATCGCATACTGTGTGATTTTCGCCATATCTTCAGCTGTCGTATAATGTTCTACATCAAACAGACCATTTGGATTAACAAAATGGGTGTTATCTGCTCCTACCTTTTTTGCAAACTCGTTCATTTGGTCTGCAAACGAAGCCACATCACCCGCTACATATTCGGCAATGGCAATGGCTGCATCATTTCCTGAATTGATCAGCAACCCTTGCACAAGTTTCTTTAATGGCACGTGTTCTCCTTCAAGTAGATAGACACGCGTTCCATCAGCTTTGACTGCTTCACTGCTAACGATAACGGACTCGTCTAATTTGCCTGATTCTATAGCCAGAATGCCTGTAACGATTTTTGTAATACTCGCTGGATACATTTGTTCTGAGCTATTTTTTTGATATAAAATATCTCCCGTTTTTGCATCAATCATTACGGCGCTTTCGCTCTTTATTTCTGGTGTGTTCTCACCTGTTGCTTCCACAAATTGGGTCTGCATAAGCATAATAAGTGTAAGAACAAGAAAAAGGCTCAGTTTTTTCATTTCTTTCCGCTCCCGTTAGTCATTTAATCTTCATAACTCTTCGCATGATTTATCTTTTCTTTTATGGTTGAAATCAAAATGAAATACAGTAATTTTTGCCATAAAAAAACAGGCGTTTTTATCAATTTATACCGTTCGACAAAATTCGCCTGTTTCCTTTTAATTATCGTACGTTTCCACGTTTTCTTTAGTCAAAATGCTTCTTATTTTTCTTTCCTCTTAATAAATCTCCTGTCCAGCCTTTCATACGTAACCACAGGTAAATAGCTAATGTTGATGCAATAATTAGAATCATGGCATACAGATATCCGAATTTCCATTCAAGTTCTGGCATGTTCTTAAAGTTCATTCCCCATATTGCACCAATCGCCATTGCCGGGGTGAATATCACGGTAAATACCGTCAGTGTTTTCATGATCTCATTACCGCGATGTGAGGAAAGAACCTCTTCTAAATTTAATAAGGTGTCAATGTCTTGTCTGTAATGAGATAAAAGAGTTGTCGTACGATCAATTCTTGTTTCAATTCTCTTATACGCCTTCGTTTCCGTGATTTCATCGAGAAATGCTTCTTTAATGGCCATCTGTGTTTCATGAACAGGTAGTGTTAAATCACTCCAGTTAATCAGTTCAATACGGCGATCATAAATACTGTTCAATAGAGTAGTATGGTTATTCTGCTGCACATCTCTCTGAAGTTCTTTCAGTTTAAACTCTAATTTGTCTATTCCGTCCAGGAAGTAATTAATTAACTCACCTAATAGAATGATAAACCCTTCTACAGGCGTCTTTTCTTCTACAATTAAGTGCTCACATGGTTCTCTGTACTCACCCTCTATTCGAGAAAGATCCAGCCCTACCGTGATGAGGGATTGTTGTCTTATATAAAAATGAAAAATTTCGAAGTCTGATTGATTTTCAGGATCTTGTTTGTATGTTAAAGAACCTCTAACAATGGGATCGCCGTTACTTTCTCTTTCAATGCGCAAATAATTTACTTTTTCTTCTTGGATATTTGTTAACCAATTCTTACAGCCTTTGTTATTAGATATTAGTTGTTGAATGGTATCATTATGGGAATCATGACGGTACCATTTCCAACCATAAACACTGGTCTGTTCCATTTTTTGATCCATCCTTTATTTTGTATTGTATTTATATGACGGTATAGTTCTTTGCGCCTTTCTGCCTTAACCATTTCAGTGACGTCTGTATCATTTCGGGATGGTTTTGGTAATTGGCCTCTTTCGTATATATCCAAATCGAGCCTGTTTTTTCCGTTGTCATTATCTTTAGTAAGCCTATCGCAGCTAATTCATGCTCATCTTTTAAAATTACGACAGCCGTGTCATCACGATCTTTTATATAGGAAGAAAGATATTTTTGATAATCGGGAGCATCATTACACCAATTCAGTAAACGATTAAGATCCTCTTTTGTAGCGAAAACTGCTTCCACTGTACTTCCCTCCAAATAGATTTCCCGTTTAGTGACAAGGTAAACCTTCAGTTAAATCTTTACTTGAGACAAGTAGCTGCACAATACTTCCCGGTCTTCAGGAAAAGACAAAACAAGGGTGTCTAACTCCTCCAAGGATACCCATCTTATTTCGTAAATTAAACCATCGGGATCTTGAATAACAGAGGATCCGCCAATCATTTCAGCTGAAAAGTATTGCACCTTGTAATCAATTCCCTGTGAAACTCCCTCTTTACTATGTAGTTTCTGAATAATCTTAATCACATAACCCGTTTCTTCCCATACTTCACGAATACAGCATGCCTCAAGACTTTCGTTACCTTCTCTTCCACCAGACGGCACGCTCCACTTTTTCTCTTCTTCAGGTGTTCCCTGTAAGACCATTAAAATCTTTCCATCATGCACACAAATACAGCTTGTACCTTCCCACTTCATTCCATCTCCCCCCTCTCCTGTTATTTTCTTAAAGCAATAAAAAAGTCCTGTGCAGCAACACAGGACTTTTCAACAATTATATGACTTTGGATTGATCTGCTACTTTTTGGGTGTTTACGATTCTTCGGTTACAATGATCCCAAATGTATAGCGTTTTACTGTTTTGTTCTAAAAGTGACAGAGAATCATTTGTGCACTCAACGATTTTCGAGTGAGGAATTTCATGTTCCTTTTGTTCTCCTGTCTTCATATCAATATATACGATCCGCTCGCTTTTACCCGTCGCCAAGTCCAGTTCATATACAAGCAGTTGGTCATCTACCTGGTATAATGCACGAGGCGAGATAGACAATTTATATTCTGTAACAACTTTATCCTTTTCATTTAATACCATGATTTTCTTAGGATCTCCGTTTAGTACAGGTGCACCGGAAACGTACACAAGATTCTCATGACATAAAATATCAGTAGGTGCCATGTTGCTTCCAAGGTTTATTCGTTTTTTCTTACCATTGCGGATGATATACAGAACGGCTTGATCTTCTTCTACGATATAAGAGGAAATATACAGAACATCTTGGTTCATCTCAACTTCCCACAAGTACCCGTTCACTTTCCATTCTTTCATGAGTTCAGGTTCGTCTTTCGAAAAAATCAAAACTGAGCCTTTAGAACCATCACCCTCACAAGCTACAACGACACACGGATCAAATTCATAAAAGTTAGGTTGCCCTTTAACGGTTTGTGATTTTAAACAGCCGTTCTTATAGTCAAAAATGAAGATTTTATGATCGTTTGATTGATCTTCTACCTTTTTGGAAAACCAGTAGTTCTTCTGTTTGTCCATGAATACGTCGGAGTAGGCAAAAGCACCTTCCTCATTTCTTACTACATTCCCGGCCTGTTCAGGATCATGTGAGACGTACAGCGATTGATTCTTCTCTGCAGCTCGTGATGATAATTTATACATTTTGGCCATAGTACTCTCTCCCTTCGAATTTGACGCCGGTCCCACGTTGACATAGGATTTATGTAAAACGTTTTTTCAAAATTATCAATTTGTAGCAAAAACTTAGTATTTTCTGTTATATTTATCTTATCAAACAATCCATTTATTCTGTATTGGGAAAAATAGTAGGATAGGTACTTGTTTATTGGGGGTATTGCATGACAATTTTCCCAAGTTCTGAAAGGGGGATTTTATGGTCGGTCAACGAATAAGATATTATAGGAAAACCAAAGGCCTAACCCAAGAAGAACTAGCACAGGGAATTTGCTCTGTTTCATACTTGAGCAAAATTGAGAAAGGGGACGCCAAATCAAGCGAAGAAGTCATTAACATGCTTTGTGAACGTCTAGGTATTTCGCCTGAGGAAGTGGATGAGAGTAAGATCCTAGAGATGTTGAATGAGTGGAATATGATGATGGTTAATAGGCAGTTTGATGAGGCTGAGGCAACATTTCAAGAAGTTAACGAAAACATGAAAGGTATTAGCCAACCAAACCTTTTACTTAGATACCAGCTGTTCAAAGCACGCTACTATTTAGTTCAAAGTACCCCTAATTTAAGTTTAGCTAAAGATGAGCTTAATAAGGTAAATGAGTTATTTGAACAATTACCAAATGATTTAAAGTTTTATTTTTATACATTTAACGGAATGTATTCTAACTATATTAGTAGATACCAAGAAGCATTAGATTTTTTTGAGAAAGCTGATAAACAATTTAATCAAACCTCAAACCTTTCTGATATAGAGGCTGCCACTGTCTATTACTTTTTAGGTCTCACTCACAATTATTTATTGCATATAAGTTCTGTTGCTAACTATGCATACAAAGCAATTGGAATTTTTGATAGAGAATATTGTTATTCAAGAAGTGCTGATTGTCAAATCCTGTTAGGTCTAAGTTATAGAAGAGCAAGAAATTATGAAAAAGCAAAGTATCATTTGAATTTAGCTTTAAAATATTCTACTGTCTTTCAAGATAAATATACTAGTGGAGTTATACTTCATAATCTTGGTTATGTGGCTGCTTGTCAAAATCAACATTATAAAGCTATAGATTACCTTAAACAGAGTTTAATATATAAAGAAGACCGCGGTACCATTCATAATACCGCAGGAACTTTATATTTACTTGCAACTGAATACTATATAGTTGGTGAAATCAAAGAAGCTAAAGAATTAATTTATCAAGGACTTAAAATAGTAAACTCCAATCACGAAGTATATTACCATTTAAAACAGCTAGAGTTCCAGGTAACTGGAAACGAAAAAGACCCTGAATTTACTAAATTTTTAAGCAGAGACTCAATTCCTTTTTTTAAGGAAAAAGGTATTTTGGAACATGAAGCAACTCACTCTGAATTATTAGCTGATATCTACTTTGAACAAGGTCAATACAAGAAAGCTAGTTTATATTATAGAATTGCTAACAATGCTAGGAAAAATATTTATTAAAATTAGGAGGTAACAACATTGAAAAAAATTCTTATTTTCGGTTCACTAATTTCGGTGCTTTTAATTACTACTTTAAATGATTCTATACTAGTAAATACTATTGAGGATAATCCTCAACCTAATAATCAAAAACTTGTTATTGAAGATAATCCTCAACCGAACTCACAAAAATTAAATTTAGCAATTGAACTAAATCCTCGACCGAACTCACAAAAGTTAAATTTAGCAATTGAACTAAATCCTCGACCAAATTCATACAGATTAGTAATTGAAGACAATCCTCAACCAAATTCATATAAGAAAACAAAAATATAACCCCGCAGGGTTATATTTTTTATGCACTTATAACCACCTTCGTCCCAATCGGCACCAATTTGGATAGTTCTAATACGTGATTGTTCTGCATGCGCACACACCCTTTAGATACGTATTTTCCTATGGATGATGGGTTATCTGTTCCGTGTATGCCGTAGTGCGGCCTTGAAAGTCCCATCCACATCACTCCATATGGGCCGCCTGGATTAGGTGCTTTATTGATAATGGTATATGTTCCAGTTGGTGTCGGTGTAAGCATCTTCCCTACTCCAATGGGATAGCGTTTGATGACTTTCCCATCCTTTACGAGGGCAAGTCTTTTTCTTGCTGTTGAAATATAGATCTCATAAGGCATCGTCATACCTCCCGCTTTAGCTTATGCAGGACAAGTTTGAAATGCCTCTTATTTAGATACCATAAAGCATTGCTCACTATGTGAAGCAGGAATTCTTCCCGTTGCTTCCAGGAAACTTTCTGCTGTTGTTAACCCGACATGCTTAAAAGTCCTCTGCAGTGTTTTTTGTTTTGCTTCTTTATCTGCAGGCAGTTGATCTAGAAACTCTGCAAAGCTGTCAAACTTATTAACTATTTCAATTACCCTTTTCGCATTCTCAATCGTCGCTTCAATCTTTTTTCTATGTCTTACGATTCCCGCATCTTCTAGTAATCGCTCTATGTCCTCTTCTGTAAATTGCATTACCTTTTCTACCTCAAACTCTAAGAATGCTTTTCTAAAGTTTTCCCGTTTGTGAAGAATGGTTTTCCAGCTTAAACCCGACTGAAATAACTCTAATGTTAAGCACTCGAACAGCTTATTGTCACCAACAACCCAGTTCCCCCATTCATTATCATGGTAATGCTGCAGCATCTCACTCTCTTCACTCCACTTGCATCGATTCATTGAATATACTCCTTTATAAAAAAATAAAAAGCGCAGCGTGGCTGCACTTTTTTATTGAGTTGCCCGCATTTCAGAAAACGGGTAAATGACGACTTCTGACCGGCCTTCAATTGAGTTTAATTCGATCAAACCTAGACCGTTTCGCGAATCCATACTGTTTAGGCGGTTATCTCCCATAACGAAAGCTTTGCCTTTTGGCACTTTTATCGGGCCAAAGTCCTCCGTTAAGTACACTCCCAGACTTTTTGCTTCTGACTTGTTTTGTTGCAGATACGATTCTTTTACTTTTTTATCGTTTACGTAGAGAACATCACTCTTCATTTGAATGATATCTCCTTCAACACCGATTATCCGTTTCACATAACGTTTATCGTCACCTTTTATAATGACAATTTCTCCCTTTTTCGGTTCAGAAAAAGCGTAAACAATTTTATTAACATATAGCTTTTCTTGATCGTGTAAAGTAGGTGACATCGAAGCTCCTTCTACCATGTACGGCGCAAAGAAGTAGGCTTTTGTAATGAAAACAAAAACTAATGCAAACCCGATTGCTTTAAACCAACTGACCCATTCACTTTTCTGCTTGGTTTCTTTTTCCTGTTCAATCATATCTGATCACCTCGGCGACACGATTTCAATTTTTAATCGATCTGGATCTTCAAAAAATAAAGCATAATGACTTTCTCCCCCTGCAAAAGGGAACTTGTCTTCATATAAAAAGGAAATATTTTTCTTCTTCAATTGTACACGAAGTTGCTCTATGTGCGCACGTGATTTAGCCCAAAAGGCCAGGTGATTAAGTCCTGAACGCTTCCGATGAAAAGGTATTTCTTTATATTCATCATCAGTTTGTGTAAATACAAGATATGCAAAACCGTTTTTGTAGCTAAATCCTTTCTCCCATTCCTGAAAAAGACAATAATTTAATTCCGGCATCAGCCAATCATAAAAGTCTCTTGTCTCTTTTAAGTTATGAACATTTATTTCGATATGATGAAATCCTTCTGGAGTTGTCATTTCATTTTTTCTCCTAGTATTTATTAATCAAACAAAAGCTAAAACCTAAATCGTGTATAAGAATTCTTTTACGCTGCTTATCCTTTATTTCCTGCCAATCGTTTTATTTATTTTTTTATTTTCATTGGAATGCCTGGTATTGCCTATCAAACAGCACTTATGTATCGCGACATTTAGCTTTCTTGTTGTACCAGGGTTAGCCCTCTTTTATAATAATTCATAACAACACAAAGGTGGGAATATTTTGAAGTTTCTTTTTGCTTATTTTACCGACATTCACGGAAATATAGATGCATTACAAGCAGTGGTTGATGATGCTATGGCAAATGGTGCAAGCCGCTTTATATGTGGAGGCGATATGATTGGAATTGGACCTTTTACGAACGAAGTGTTAGAGCTTTTGTTTAATCTTCCCTCTATAGATCTGGTTACTGGTAATCATGACGAGGCGGTTCTTACATTGAAGTTTGGTCTCCCTTATCCAGAAAGCCATTTTCATGCTAAGAAGCATCATCAGTGGGTTGCAAATCATCTTCAAGATATATATGCTAACCAGCTGTGTAAACTTCCTCGTGAACTGAAATTTGAGCAGAATAATTTCCGGTTTCTTATTACCCATTATTCTTTTAAAAAAGGAAAAAAGGAATCTCCCATTTCTGAAGATCCCTTCATGCCCATTATTAGTCAACCCAACTCTGAATCTATGCATGCTCTTTTTAGGCACTCGCTTTCCTATGACTTTATAGGATTTGGGCACCATCACATCGTTCATCATTTTGAAATTGATCATACACAATTTGTTAATCCTGGGGCATTAGGATGTAACGCTCAAGCTCTAGCCCGGTATGCGCTCGTTTATGCTGATGATGATACACTTCATATTGAATTCAAATCTGTACCTTACGACCGCAGAAATCTATTTAAAGCATATCGCTTGCTACAAGTACCCGATAGAGAGTTTTTAATAAAAGCTTTTCATAGTTAGAGTTTCTTAAAGAGCTTTGTCGTACATATAAATTCTATTTCTTCACCATCCGGATCTTCATAAAATACGGTTTTCCATCCGTTTGGAAGTTCATAAGGTCCTTCTGTTGGCGTTATTCCTTTTTGCTTCAACTCGTTGATCTTAGCAGTTACAGAGGTGACACTAAATGCGATATGTGTGTAAGCCTGTTCAAGTGCTGCTGCATGGATGAGTTCTATCTGAAACCCCTCGCCTTTTAAAAAAAGCAGCTCGGTATCATTCCAGATTAGTTTTTCTTTTTCTGTAACGGGTAAGATCAACTCATAAAACTCACTAGACCGTTTTAAGTCACTTACGTATATTCCAACATGATGCAGCATAATGAATCCCTACAAAATGAGATTCATGTCGCCAAACTCGTGCCAGAGATAGCGTTGATGAATGGCATCGGTATACGCGTTATACAGCTTTTCACGATCAACGAATGCCGACAGCAGCTGAAGATGACTCGCTTCTGGTTCATGCATGCCGGTTATCAAGCCATCACACACTTGCAGTTTCGTATTTTCCGTTATATAAAGATTGGTCCAGCCGCTTGCTTCCTGCAGCATTCCTTTTTCAATTGCAACGGTTTCTAAAGTCCTTACGACCGTTGTACCTACTGCGATTATCCTACCACCTGCATGCTTCGTTTCTAAAATAAGCTCGGCTGTTTCTTTTGGAACTTCATAGTTTTCAAAGTTCTTATCAGGTCCTTTATGCCACTTGTCATCAAGCAGATAACTAAGTCCTGTGTGAAGTGTAATGTAAGCAATCTTCACTCCCTTTTTTTGTAGACGGAACAGCAACTCCCAGCTAAATGCCCGACCGGCAGACGGCATTTCAACAGAACCTGGTATTGTAGCGAAAACCGTTTGATAGTAATCGAGATTCCAAGGTTCCTCAATGTACTCGTACCTTACGGGCTCTCCTAAATCATAAATCTGGTTAAAAAGTGAGGAGCAGCATAAATTAAAGGCTAGTGTAACAAAAGGTGTATGATCGGACTGCTCGATAATCGTCGCTGTTAATGTCGGCGAAAAACGAATCACGTCATCCTTCTTTACACTTCCACTTACGGGGAGCGCTTCCCATATGGAATCATTTTTTCTGTGAGCAAGCCTGACTTCGACCTCTGTTCCGTCCTGTTCTTTTATACTTTTTAAAACCGCAGGAACGGTGCGGCTTGCGTTAAGTACAAGCAGGTCTCCTTTTTTCAAAAAGCGATCCAACTGATAGAACTGCGTGTGATTGGTTTGCCCTGTGGTTTTGTCGAGCACCATCATCTTCACGTAATCTCTGCGTAATCCCCGTCTTTCTGGTGGCTCTTTTGCATTTAGTTCATCTGGAAGTTCAAACTTCATAGCTGATTCCATTAGAATTCACTCCCCTCTAATTGAAAGGACTGAGCCTCAAAACGCTTTCCGGTGATGTGTGATGATGCGTCTGATGCTAAGTAACCAAATACTGCTGTGATCTCTTCTGGCTTTGCAAGTCCATAATCGCAATCCGGTACTGCAAGCTTATGCATATCAGTATCCATTTCTCCAGGGTCAACCATATTGACACGAACACCTGACTCGCTTACTTCGTCTGCCCAAGTTTCGGTTAATCCTTCAAGTGCAAATTTTGATATGCCATACGCACCCCAACCTGCATATCCTGTTGCCCCTGCTTCAGAGGTGATATTGATGATGCTGCCTTTCTGTTTTTGAAGCATGATCGGAAGCACTCTTCTTGTCACGAGAAAAGGCCCAATCGTGTTTACCCTGAGAACTTCTTCAAAATCCTGCTCTGGGTAATCGAGTAAATAAGGCATTGGGCTAGGTCCTAGAATGGAAGCATTATTGATCAAGACATCGATTTTTCCAAAATACTCTTCTGTCAGTGCAACAAACCGCTCTACATCTTTTGTTTTAGACATATCTGCACGTATGGCTAAAACATCCGCTCCAAGCTTCTCCGCTCCTTTTTTTACATTTCCAATCGCCTCTTCATTTCTTGAACAGATGGCTAAGTTATATCCTTCACGTGCAAAATAGTGTGTAAGGGCTTTCCCTAAACCCTTTGATGCTCCTGTAATCATTGCTACTTTTTTCATGTTTCTTCCTCCTCAAGATTAATTGATTTTGTTTATCATATACTTTTTATACATTTTTGTTTACTAAGTATCTTAATTATAGTTTTATGAATTTTGTTTCGTCAATCTCTTTGTTTCACAAATTTTTCGACAAATTTCCCGGAAAATAAAAAAAAACCTCTGCCCGGGCAAAGGTTTACTTAAGTCGAAATGACGCTCCATCTATTATCTCAACGTCTGATCTTTCCTTTATTTCTCTCATAAGTTGAAAAAGGGCTAAATCCTTTTTCTTCGATTCGATCATGCAGTGGATCTCGTCAACGCTGCCTTTAACCTCTTTTAAAAAGTCAAAGAACATTTCCACATCTACAAAGTCTGAGTGATTTCTGAACTGCTTTTCACTCTTTGGACTGGAGATATGCATCTTTAATGGAAGTGGCGAACGTTTCCATGAATCCACTACACGTTGCCAGTGCTGCACCCAGTCTGCATCCAGGTTAAAAGCCAAATGATGGTGATAATCAAAAACAAGTGGAATCTGAAGTTTTTCACATAGATATAGAGCGTCAGCCATTGAAAAAGACGTATCATCATTCTCAAGCATGATCATCTTTTGAATAGGTAAAGGAACACTTCCCCAGTTCTGCACAAACCTTTCAAGAGCCACATCTGTTTCTTTATAATTCCCCCCGACGTGCATCACGCACCGATGTTCTGTGTCGATTCCCATATTTTTTAATAGTTTATAGTGAAGCTGCAGCGTTTTAAGCGAGTTTTTTAAAACCTCTTTTTTCGGAGAGTTAATCAGCACGAAATGGTCAGGATGAAAATCCAATCTCATGTTATGTTGTTTAGCGTACTGTCCCATTTCATGAAGTGCGTCTGTTAAAGGACTTATATAATCCCAATCCAGCAGTTCACTATGATTCGCCAGCGGAATAATGCGGGATGTCATACGGTAAAAGGTAACATCATTTGCCACTGCATGCTTTAAAACCCTAAGCGTATTGGTTATATTGGCAAGCGATATGCGCTCTAGTTTTCTTAAACCCGCTTCTCTATTTTGAAGCTGGCTGAACTGTTTATACGTCATCGTTTTTGATGGAGAAGCATTCTGCAGTTCCATGCTCATCGCTACAAATCCAAGTTTAATAATGGTCATCTCTTACACCTCATTTTCATCGTTAACAGTATGACCTTTTTGAGGTGGAATTTAACCAAATCAGCCCAATAAAAAACCACCTGAATGCCATTTTCCAGCATTAGGTGGTCTCATTGCAAAACGATTAAGCCGCTTTCTCCGCCTGCTTTCTCTTTTTACGTCTAAATAAATTTCCAATATTAGCGAGCATTTCATAGATCACTGGAACAACAACGAGGGTCAGAAGGGTTGATACAGACAGACCGCCGATCACCACGATTGCTAAACTTTTAGATACAAGACTGCCGCTTTCTTCGCCAAACATCAATGGTAGCATCGCACAAATCGTGGCAACTGCTGTCATCAAGATTGGACGTAAACGGGTTGAGCCCGCTTCTAATATAGATTCTCTTACACTTAATCCTTTTTCACGCTGCTGCTGGACGCGGTCGATGAACACGATCGCATTGGTTACAACGATCCCAATCAGCATTAATGCTCCGATCAGTGAGGAGATATCGACTGGAATCCGTGTAATTACAAGTGCTAACACGGCACCCACTGCCGCGAATGGAAGCGAGAAAAGAATTGCAAATGGTGCGCGCGCCTGACCAAATGTTATCACCATAATTAAGTATACGATCAGAATAGCAGCTCCCATCGTTAAGAATAGGTCCATAAACTGTTCATTCATCTCTTCACCAACTCCGCCTAAAGCAACTGAAACACCCGCTGGTTTTTCAATCCCCTTTAGAATTGTGGCTACATCCGCATTTACTTTTTTGACGTTTTGATCTGTGATGGTTGCTGTGACTTGCAAATATTCTTTGCCGTCTTTACGGAAAATTTGGGACTTTGCAGGTTGAAGCTCCAAGTCTGCTACATCTTTTAATGCTAAAGGTCCATTTATAGGCGAAAGAATGGTTGTTTTCAATAAATCATCACGATTTTTAACGTCACTTAAATCGTAACTCATCATGACGGGAAGCTTGATACCGTCAATTGTGATCTGTCCAACTGGACTCTTTCCTGTCAAACCTCTAACTTGCTGTGCAACTTCAGCTGGTGTTAAGCCTGCTGCCTGTGCTTTAACTTGATCAATATTTAAAATCCATTCATTCTTTAGATCTTCATTGTTAGATTGAACATTTTCAAGACCTTTAACGTCCTTAAGGTCTGCCGTAAGCTTTTCAGCCATTGGAGCCAGATCTTCTTGTTTTTCAGCCGTGATGTTAAGTGAGATGGCGTCTGAACTTCCACCCATCATGCTAGCCATACCCGCTGAAATGGTAGCAGGTGCATAGTCTTTCTGTAATGCTTTAATTTCTTCTACAAACTTTTCGGTGTCTGCCCCTTTTTTCATCTTAGCAACAAGTCTCGCAATATTATTTCCTTGAGCTGCTCCCCACTGAGCCATTTCACTCGAAACACCAACCTGTGAGTAGCTTGCTGTTACGTCATCAGAATTATTAATATATTCTTCCAGTTTATATGTGCCTGATTTTACAGTATCGAGCGACGTATCTTCTGGATATTCAAGGCTTACATTCACCATACTCTCATCAGCAGATGCCATTGATCCTGCAGGCATCACCACATAAAGTGCGATAGATCCTGCGAAAAGCATGATACAAATGCCGCTTACGATCCATTTATGATTCAATGACCAATTCAAAATGTTCAAGTAGCGTCTTGGCGGTTTTGCCGTATGCTCTTTAACGTTTTTAAGCATTTTGTAGCTCATTAAAGGAACAACCGTCAGAGCTACGAGCAATGATGCTAGAAGAGAATATACCATCGTTAGTGCAAAAGGCAGGAAGAAAACGCCAAGTGCGCCTTCGACAAGTCCAACTGGTAAAAATACAGCAATCGTTGTAATCGTTGAGGAGGTGATTGCCTTTGCTACTTCTCTCACTGAATCAACGATCAGTTCTTTTGAGCGTTCACCCGTTTGTAAGCGACGGAAAATATTTTCAATCACTACGATACTATCATCTACCAATCGCCCGACTGCAACAGCTAGACCACCAAGCGTTAACACGTTCAGTGTGATGCCTGATTGGTGCAGCAAAAAGAGCGTTAAACAAATAGAAAGCGGAATACTGATAACGGCAATAACCGTTGATTTAAAGTGTCGAAGGAAAAGCAGGATAACAACGGATGCGAATAAAGCCCCTAATGCCACTTCTTTTGCCATACTCATGACTGAATCATATACAGAGTCTGATGTTGCGTAAAAAACATTCAGTTTGAACGAATCACCGTATTGCTTATTGATTTCTTTCATTTTTTCACGTACATCATCGCCGATTTGAACGGCGTTTGCGCTCGCTTCTTTCGTAACAGACAAATACATAGCGTCTTTTCCGTCAACATGTGTAAAGGATTCTAAGCTTTGCTCATCTTTTAGTTCTGCTACGTCCTTTAATAGAACACCTGGAGCAACAGCAACGTTTTTCCATGCTTCCAAGTCTTTCATCTCACCCACTACTCTGAGCGTGTTCGTTTTGTTCTCAAGCGTTACATCTCCTGCCGGAAGTGATACATCTTTTCCTTGAAATGCAGCCATGATCTGTGGCGCTGCTACTTTTTTCTCAAGAAGCTTAGAGCTATCAAGCTGCAAGGTTATTTCACGAGTCGCTTTTCCGTATAACGCCACATCTGAAACCCCTTCAACACTTTCAAGCTGTGGAATGACTTCTTCTTCAATCCGCTTATAATCTTCTGTTGTAAATGCACCGTCTTTATTAAGTGTAAGATCCATAATCGGAATCATAGACGTGTTTAACTGAATGACATAAGGTTTGTTGACCCCTTCTGGAAGTGGAAAGTTGTTTGTCTTCCGTTCCACCTCTGTAGCTGCTTCTTTCATATCTGAGTCCATATCAAACGTTAGATCAATTCTTGAAATTCCTTGTCCAGATACAGATGTAACCGTATCAACACCTTTTATATTGCGAAGATCTTGTTCCATCGGTGCTGTAATGGTATCAGTCATTGTTTCTGAATCCATTCCATCTGCTAAGGTCGTGACCGTAACCATCGGATTATCAATGCTCGGCAAAAACTCCATCGGTAAGCGCTGTCCTGCATAAACCCCTAATGCAGAAATCAACAAACACATAATCACGATGGCTGAGCGATTTTTTAAAGAAAACCAAGTCAGTTTCAACATTTCCCTTCCTCCATCCCCTGCTGCCTTTATTAGTAAATAAGGCCTGCTTTTAATACAATACTTGGATATTGTAGTATGCCAAACAAGGAAAAACAAGTAACATTTGAAAATATTTACTAAATATACAAAATTAGAAAATTTCCTACAAAAAAACTGCCCAACGCGAGGACAGTTCATTAAATCGACTTCAGCTAGTTAATTTCAGTTTCAGGTGCTTCGCTTTCCGCGGGGCAGACGGTGAGCCACATTTGTACGTTTCACTCTTAAGTGTCTCACCTGTCTAGTTGCAGTGGCTAGCCCCTCGAGGTCAAAAGTTAAATGATCCAGAAGGCAAATTGCGCCTTCCTAGCTCATTCACCTTTTGCATGTCGGGGCTGAACGAGCCACTTTAACTTTTCGGACTGCCCGCCTGTCCTAGCCGAGAGTCTCACACCTTACACTCCAATTAACTTTCAATGATGAGAATGAAAGGAGCTTTGAGCTACAATTTTTTAGTACCTGACATTGAAACTATGGTAAATATCTCTTTGCTCCCACATAAGTATCTTTCCAATATTTCGTGTTAAGAGACTGAATCCGAACCCCTTTAGAAGTGGCCGAAATAAACTCTTTATTCCCCATATAGATTCCTACAAATGAAACACTCTTCCCATTGGTTTTAAAGAAAACAAGATCTCCCAGTTTTTCATTTCCTTTTGCAACAGCTTTCCCGCCTTTATATTGTTCAGCGGACGTTCGTGGCAAGTTCTTGTTTACAACGGTTGTTTTGTAGATATATTTTGTAAAACCTGAAGCATCAACCCTTTAGGTGTCGTTCCTCCCCATTTAAAAGGAGTGCCTTTATAGAGTTTGGCTGTCTCTGTTACTTCTTGGTCATAAGATGGAGATGCTTTAGCTGCTGATACACCGCCTAAGATCAACATGGCTGCGAGCCCTAATGAAACAAAAGCTACTAAAATACGTTTCATGTTTAACATCCTCTCTTTAATTAACTCTTACACTCTATTAGTCGATGGGCTGAGGGGCAAAGTTACTTTCTGACCAAAAGAAAAAGACTGCAAATTGCAGCCTTTTTCGACAATCTATTGGTAATGATAAAAGTTAGTTCCAGTTACTCCTTCAATCGGTTTATCTAGATGGTAGGGACCGATTGTATCTAGTTTCGTATTCATAAATTTCACAGAATCATATCCATAACTTTCAGCCGTTAAGAGAATGGCGTCAATCATCATTACATCTTCTGTATCGTCGGCTGAGAGCTTAATCGAATCTGGAAAAGTAATCTCTACATAATCTTTATTGATCTCTTTTACACCAAAAGTAATATTCTTAGGCAAAAGCGGTTTAAGTCCGCGCTCTTGTTCATCATCCATCATTTCAAGAGCGTCTTTAAACTCCTTTGGCAGACGATCTGCCTCCTCGCCTGTTGAGAACAGACTAACAATAAAAGCATCATTTGATGGTGCATCGTATCGGTAGTGTGGAGCTCCAGGAACGGCTAGATCCCACTCTTTAGCCGGACCAAAGCGTGGAAACTCATAGCCTGGCTGCCCATCTGTTCTGAATTCGACCTTTGCTTTTTGCCCACTGTTAGCAAATGTTATTGAGATTAATGACTTTAACAATGGCTCCTCTGACTCAAGTACCGCTCCTTGCGGGAAATCTACAATAACTGTTTCTTCCTCTTCTGTTATTTTAGCTTTAATGAGAGGACTTTCTGTTAAACCAGCATCATTTGGCTTAAACTTTTGAAGCTGGTCATTGACCTTATTTAAATAATAATCTTTATCCGTTAAAAAACTAACAGGTATAACAAGCTGTGCCTGTTCATCCAAATAACCTATTGTTACCCAGTCTTTATTGGATGAATCAATATCCTTTTTCAAAAGAGGAGAATGATAGGCAGCAAGTCTTTCAGTTTTCATAAGACCTACCTGATTTTTATCCTTACCACCCGCAGAATCATCAGCCATTTTTGCTTTCATATCCCCATCGTGTTGTGCCATGTTAGAATTCTCCATCTTTTGACCGCCGTTCTTCATTAGGTCGGGAACGAAGATGCCAAATAATACAAGCGCACATGCTGTGGCAAGTGCAGGAAGGCTCCAAGTGGGAAGTTTTTTTCCTTTTGGCTGTTTATATTCAATCTTTGCCTGGACCTTAAGAAAGAGCTCTTGTTTGGATTGGCGATCTTTTATAGGGGGCATAGACTTAAGATGCTGTTCAATATTTTCATCGTTCCATTTAATTGGTTCCATCTTTCAATTCCTCCTCCAGGCCCGGTTGCTGATCCAACCATTTGCGCAATTCTTTTATAGCCCGGTGCTGGGTGGTCTTTACTTTACTTTCGGTCCAACTTAAAATTTGCGCAGTTTCTGAGATTGACAATGACTGAATGTACCGAAGTACAAGGACTTGCTGCTGATCGAGTGAACAGCCTTTCATCATTTTATATAAATCTCGATAAGACTCCTTTTTTGCAACTAACTCTTCTGGAAGGGGATCCTGGTCTCGCAGTACATTCTCGCTGTCTTTGATATCAAAAAATAGAAATCGTTTATTGCGTCTTGATTGTTTTCTCAGCCAGTCAATGGCCACGTGCCTGGCGATAGAATACAACCATGTTTTTTCTGAGCTCTTGCCTTCAAAACTTTCATAAGCGTTTAATACCCGGATATAAACCTCTTGTACAAGATCTTCTGCCGATTCACGGTTTCGTACCATATAAAAAAGAAATTGAAATAGAGCAGCATGATACTCGTCATACAATCGGTCGAACGTTTCTTTCACTTCGGATGGCCCCCTGTCTCTATGTAATTATGTAGTCGTATTTACTCATAAAAAGTTACATTACAAACATGTTACTTCTTAGTCTACTCTTAATTTGCCTATCTCGATAGGACCAATTTGTCGATAATTACCAACAAAAGAAATTCTGCTTAGACAAAATCAGTCATCAATTAAAAAAAGACACCAGATAAAGGTGTCTTTTTGATTGGCTGTTTTCTATGCTTTGCTCACTATTCTTTATTTTTTTACATAGCTTAAAAACATTTCTTCTATCGTATCCCACGCGTTGCGATATTGCTCTTCTTCTCCTAAAAACGAATAATGAAGAACATTACCATCACGAATAGCCCAAAAGATGCGCGAGATATTCTGCGGATCTAGCTTTTCACTTATTTCTCCAGCTTCTTGACCCTCACTGATAATGTTAACGATGTAATCAATGAACCTATTGTATCTTTCTGCAAGAATGGACTTCAAATCATCCTGCCTCGAGCCATAGAGCCAGAATTCAATATATACTCTCATAGTCTGCTGATCATCTTCTTTTAACTCTTGCTTTTTAAAACGTTTAAACAAATTAGCAAGTTTATCGTTAGCGCTTGTAAGAGAAGCGTTCTCTTGATCCATATCTTCAAAAAAACGATCTGTACGCTGCTTTAACAGCTGCAGGTAAATCTCCTCTTTGCTGGCAAAATAGTTATAGATTGCACCTTTGCTAATATTCGAGTCTTTTACAATATCATCAATAATCGTAGCTTGATACCCTTTTTCACCGAAGCATTTTAAGGCGCTCTCAAGAATCTGATTACGTTTCTCTGCTTTATACTGAGCTGAAACTTTAGGCATGATGCTTCCTCCATTTTGACACGTCTTCCTAATAAGTATAACAGAGTTTTCAGTCTATTCCGGAAAAAGTTTTCACACCTTCAGAATCCAACTTTACTTCTATAGCACGTTCCATATGCACTTGTTCTACTAAAGTTGTAAATCCTAATTCTGTTAACAAACGGTTTAATGAGTTATCTTTTTTTGGTATGTTCATGGTCATTCTTTTTACAGATGCATCTAATGGAGCGAATGACTTTTGTATAAGAGAAGCAACAACTTCTTGTTCTTTTTGATACTGCGAATCTGTTTCAAACTGATATAGGACAATTCCTGCAAGCTCTCCATTTTCATTAAATCCTTTTTTATATACGGCGTAACCTAACGAATTATTATCTTTAACTGCCAGCAAACAGGTAAAGTCTTTTAGACTAGGAAACTGCGTTTGCCATGCTGAAACAGGTCGATAGAAAGGTAACTCTTGAATCTCCTGTATACTTGCCTCTCTTACATGTATATCCGTACTTTTTGCCTTTAGGGTTGTAAGTGCCCCTTCATGCTGCAGAAAGATTAATTCTTCAAACGTTTGATAGCCCATTTTCTTATACAGCTTAATCGCTGCTTCATTTTGTTTAATTGCTTCAAGCCTAGCTATATCCACATTTTCTTCAGCATATATATTGAGGCACACCGAAATTAACTTTTTGCCAATTCCCATGCCTCTAAAATCAGGAGCGATCGCTGTGCCGCCATTCCACACATAACGTTTTCCATTGATCGTTCGGAAGCTGTTTAGTACGAAACCTGCAGGTTTACCATCGTAAACTGCAACAACCGATTTTTCTAAAGAAATGCCCTCTCCCGCTACCTTTTGCAAAAAGCGATTAAGATCCATCGTCATATCAGAAAAATAATGCTGCCAAGATGTATTCCATAATGAGATGGCTTCATTAAATGACAACTCACTAAAACGTTTGATAACTAACACAATGATCACTCCTCAACTATCACTTTTTTAAAAACGACTGGTCGTTTTATTAAATTTTATTAAAAAAATCCAAAATTGACCAACAGTTTCGTTCGACAAAATTTTGAGCTGCTTTTACGGTACGTGTTCTTATTTTTCTTACACATTCGCTCAATAACACAGTAGCGCTCATAACTGGCCAAGCTTCGCTCATAAATGAACAGGTTTCGCTCACAGCACGTGAAATACCTCATCCCCAAAAAAAACTGATTACAAAAGGACATTACGTACCTCTTGAATCAGTTTTTTGCTCTTTTATGATTGGTTTTCGTTAAACAGCATCTTAAAATGATCGTAATATTCTTCTATTTTTTGTTCTTCTTGTTGAATAAAGTCATTCAATTGCTGTTCAGATGATAATTGCAAAGCTTTTTCTCCAAATTCGGTGAGATCATCTAATACTCCCGATGTCTTCTTGCCTATTTCTACATCTTCTTTTAATAGTTGGGCAACTTCAGTTAACTTATTCATTTGTTCTTCACTTACATGATGGTTTTGCTGAATTTGTTCCAACATGGAATAAATAATCTGCGCTCTCTCTTTTGTCTGTGTTTTCATAAGATCACCTCTCACTATCCGATTCCCCTCCTATCATTTTATAAACTGTTTTATTTATGCAAGTATTGGGTAAATCAAGGATAGTACCCTAAAGAAAGGAAGAGGACCGTGGCGAAAAGAACAGAGCTTCGTCAGAAAAAGAAACGCTCGCTTTGGATTCGGCGAACCGCTATTATAACTATCATTTTTTTCTTATCCAGCGTAACATTCGGTGGCGCCATGATTTACGCATACGTAAACGGTACTCCGAAACTGACAGAGGAAGACTTGCAAGATCCGAAATCATCCATGATTTATGACATGAATGACGAATTTATTACGTATGTAACCGGGTCCGAACGAAGGGAATACGCAAAGATCAATGATATTCCAGAACTGGTTCAACAAGCTTTCATTTCAACAGAAGATGTTCGATTTAAAGAGCACATGGGAATTGATATGAAACGAATTGTCGGAGCTGCTGTAGCTAATGTTCAAGATGGTTTTGGTGCAGAAGGTGCCAGCACGATTACCCAACAAGTCGTTAAAAACAGTGTATTATCTTCTGATAAAACGATCGAACGAAAAGTACAAGAAGCATATCTCGCCATTCAACTCGAACGCAAGTACTCAAAGGATGAAATTCTGGAGATGTATTTAAACAAGATTTACTTTGGCAGCGGAGCTTATGGTGTTGCGACAGCATCTAAGACCTATTTTAATAAATCTTTAAAAGATCTGACCCCAGCTGAAGCAGCACTTCTCGCCGGACTGCCTCAACGTCCGAGCAGCTATGATCCTTTTCTACACCCTAAAGTTGCCGAAGAAAGGCGCAATACCGTCTTGCAGCTGATGTACAAAAATGGGGCAATAACAAAACAACAAAAAGAAGAAGCCGTAAGCACTCCTGTCACCGATTCACTAGCAAAAGAAAAAACGCAGCGATTAAAGTATGAAGCTTTTATTCAGCAAGTTATAAAAGAGCTAAAGGAAAAAGGGATTTCAGAACGAGCCATCTATGAAGGCGGGTTAAAAATCTATACTACCCTTGATCCGAAAGCACAAAAACATACCGAACAAGTATTATCCACTGAAGAATTTGTAAAATACCCAAGCGAGAAGTTTAAGGCTGGGGTTGCTCTTTTAGACACAAAGACTGGCGTAATCCGTGCTTTAGGCGGAAATCGAACAAGCGGCGATCAAAACGTTGAAAAAGGATTCAATTATGCCACAGATACAAAACGCCAGCCGGGATCAACTATAAAACCAATATTGGATTATGGACCTGCCATTGAAAAGTTTAAATGGTCAACGTATAAACAGTTAAAAGACGAAGAATTAGAGATTGATGGGTGGGAAGCAGGAAACTGGGACGATGAGTTTCATGGTGATGTTTCCATGCGTGAAGCACTTGTAAAGTCTTACAACATCCCTGCGATAAAAACCTTTATGGAGGTCGGTTCTGAGGATGCCGTAAAATTTGCTAAGCAGTTAGGTATTCCGATTAAACAAGCTTATCCAGCATATGCAATCGGCGGGTTTGGGAATGGCCCCTCCCCTCTGGAACTAGCAGGAGCTTATACCGCATTTGGCAACCAAGGAATTTACCATAAACCAACGACTCTGCGCAAAGTAACGTATCCTGACGGCTATGAAGCAAAGTACGAATCTAAACCTGTCGCAGCTATGCATGATTACACAGCATACATGATTACCGATATGTTAAAAGATGCTGTTACACGCGGGACGGGAACACTAGCTGCCATCCCTGGTTTAGAAGTAGCAGGAAAAACAGGAACGACAAACTTGCCAGAAGGAATTAATAATGAAAAAGGATCTAGTGATTCTTGGTTTGCGGGCTATACAACAAATTACACTGCAGCCGTTTGGACTGGCTATGACAAAACCACTTCAGAAACGTATTTAACACCAGAAGATCAAAAGATTGCAAAATATATCTTTAAATCCATTGTTTCAGAAGTATCTAAAGATAAGAAGACAGCTGGATTCACAAAGCCAAAGTCTGTTGAGGAAGTTTATATCAATAAAGATACGGGATATATCACGAAAAGCGAAAATGGTTCTAACATTGTAAAAGAGCTTATCGTTAAAGGTACATCACTTAAAGAAATGACAGCACCACCTAAACCGAAAAAAGCACCTAAGAAACATGAAACGAAAACAAAAGATAACGGCAAAGAAAAAGATAAGAAACAAAATGAAGAAAAGAAAAACGATAAAAAGCAAGAAGAAGTGAAAAAGAAGAATGAAGAGAAAAAGCCGGAGCCGCCTCCTGCAAAGCCAAAAGATGATAAACCAGATCCACCACCGCCGCCACAGGATGAGCCAGGAACAGGAACAGATCCTGAACCAAAGGATCCTCCAACGGAGCCTCCGCCGCCAACGGAGCCACCACCTACTGAACCGCCGCCTACTGAACCACCTGCAACAGATCCTCCACCAGAAGGGGAGACAACTGGGACAGAGGCCGGGACAGCAGGAACGACAATTACACAGACAACAGAATAAACGAAAAAGTAACCCGTCTTTAATAGCGGGTTACTTTTCTATGAACTCATACAAAAAGGATTCTCCATTTCGATAGAATCTTGGATCGTAAATGCCTAGTTTCCCTTCTTCCTCAACGACTACCACAAACGGTGACCATTCGTAGAGTGTCTTGGCCCGAGGATTTTCTTCAAAAAGCGGTTCTAAGTCCGCTTCGTCATTTGAAACTAAGCGATGTTCTAATTGCGGTTTAATAAAAATACTATCCTTTACAATTTCAACTTCATTGCCTTTTTTTCCGATCACTTGAAACTGAGTAGGAACAAAACCTGCTGCTAAAGCGACGTCTTCGTATTTATTTTTTGCTTCATTATAGATGACATAACCTTGAAGTGATTGAACAGCAACGTGAGCAATCATTAGAAGCCATACCACTCTGAACACTTTGTAGCGACTGTCTGCTTCTTTTTTCCGAGAAACGATAAATCCAGCAAGCATTAGAAACCAGAAAACAAAATCAACGATCGAGATCGTACCAAACGTTACACGGTAACTGGAGAAAGGTTCAATGTATCCCGTTCCCCATGTGTTGAACAGATCACTTGTATCATGAATAAACACGGCTAGTATAGCCCAGTAAAAAATCCTTCGATCTTTTACTTTAAATAACAGTCTGCTTAGCAGGTAGATAATCATGCCCCAAACAGGAATTAGGAAAAAAGAGTGTGTTAATCCTCTATGCCACATCTGCTGCATGATCCGTCCCGTTTCAGTCAGGTTAACTACAACATCAATGTCGGGAATCTGACTCCCAACAACCGTTGTAAATAACAAAGCACGTTTATAAGACTTGTCCATATTCATTTTATTAGCAGCACCATATAATGTTAAACCAAATAATGTATGAGTAACTGTATCCATATGTCCTCTTTAATTCTTATTATTAGGATGTCTTCAAAGAAAGGTTGCCTAGCGGAAAAAACGAATAGCCTGGAACGGAAATTAAGCCATTTAAAAACATCAAAGATTCTAAAAAACAACCTCCTTTTATGTTAACGAAAAAAAGAGCTTCTGTCTTGGTAGAAGCTCTTAAATACTTACCATTATTTCCTAAGATAATTTCCGGGGAAATTCGACGTTATTTCCTAAAGGTTTACACGACCTGATCAATAAGCTTAATCCCTTTAGAAATAAGAAAATTTTCAATTTGAATCTTATGGTGCTGATCATGTTCCACCATACCTTTGATATATTCGCATAGTGTAATTTCACTGTTCCCCATTTGGATTTTCTTTTCCCAAATCTCTCTTTGCATCTCTTCAAGCTTTTTAGAGAGAACAAGGCGGCATTCAATCACTTCATCAATGAGTTCTGTCTTAGAAATGCCTGACTTTGCATCATTTGCAGCATTTCTGTTAATCTCTTCTACATCAACCTTTTGGGGCGGCAGGCTTGATCCATCTACAAAATACGAGAACCTTTCATCCCATACAAAGATATCCCATGCTTTAATATGAGCAAGCATTTCACCAATTGACCACTTGTCATCCTTAATGGGATGAAGCCAAATTTCTTCTGGTACTTCTTTCAACTTATCCATCCAGTTTGCAAAACTTCTATATTCCATGAGCACATCGTTCAATGGTTTGTCCTCCTTTAAGTAAAAAACTTTTTCGTTTTTACTAGGATTATGTCCATGTCACTCCTCTGCCTGGGACATACACTATGTTGAAAGCATAAGGCACAAGAAAGAAGGAGGACTGACAGCATGTTTGGAAAGAGACAGCAACAACGTAACTGGGGTTACCCAGGATATGGTTATGGATGCTCTCCATGTGGTTATGGTGGTTATGGCTATGGCGGTTACGGCGGTGGCGGAGTTTTCGCTTTAATTGTTGTGCTATTTATCCTTCTCATCATCATCGGTGCGACGTTGAGATAGTATCTGATACGGCAAGAGCTGCTGCTCTTGCCGTATTATTTAACTTGTTTTTCGCTCATTCAACAAAACAAAAGAGAGATTCTTTTCCTCATGTTTAACTTGTCTTTCTTCGTTCTTTAACATCTTTTTTCCACTAGGAAGTCGATCTGACGCTCGCTTAATCCCCTCAGCCATGAAATTAAATGCCATGATTACCGCAGCAAAACTCATAACTGGAAAAAACACAAGCCATGGCGCAAGTCGCATTTGATAATAATAGCCTCCTAAAAGGCCAGACCACTCGTTAGAAACCGATACAGGTATCTCAAATTCTGGTCCATACTCCCTATAGACCGTACCGCCAAAAAACAAACCTAATATGCCAAGATGCGCAAGTAAAAGCAAAACGGCAATGACCTGCTGCAGATACATAAGTACAAGCTTCGGCCACAAATGTGGCATAACATGCTTAAACAAAATACGGAATTTGCCGCCTCCCATCAATTTAGCACTGGTTATAAATTCTTCACGCTGAATCAGATTAATTTCTTCTTTTATTAAGATCGCCGTATTCGGCACAGCAATCATTACGATTAACAGAAGTTCAAAGTATACTTTCTCCCAAAACGTGAACTGGTCTGAAGCGATGATTGGCCAGACGATCACAAAGATAAGGAGAGCTGAAGGTATATAATAAAAAGATTGTCCCAATCCCTTTATGAACGGAAGGGCTTTTCCCGCACTCAATAATAAGATTCCGCCAACATATGAAAGAATAATCCTTAGAAAACTAGCAACGAAAGCAATACCCAACGTGTATTTTGCACCTGATATAATTTGATAGAACAAGTCTGCTCCCATTCGATCGCTGCCGAACCAATACTCACGTGATGGCTCAAAAGGCGCTTTATCAATAGGTTTAATGCCCTCATAGATAATTTGATTTTCATAGATTGCATTTCCCATCACAAAGTGGTGATACAGACTAAAGGCGAGCAATGAAAAGACAAATAGAAAACCTGCTAAAAAGAAAGGCTGTCTCCATATCATTTTAATCATTTTTCACCCACCCACTTATATGTAATCATTCTAAGAGCTGTAAAAAATAGAAACATCGGTACAAACAGTAATAGCATAGAGATCGTAAAAATAGCGGGACTTCCCATTTCCCTCACTAGCGTGGTAATTCCATATATATTAAACAGATATTCAACCATTAGTAGATTAGACAGCATAAACCAAAGGATATTACGAGATTGGTGAAATACACTGAGCAGCGTATTCGGCAGGACATGACGCCATAGAATTCGGAATCCCCCGATCCCTTTACTTTTCGCCGTATCTATATATTGCTTTCCGAATTCTTCCTCCATATTAAGAAGCAAAATTCTTAAGATTAAAAATGTCGGCAATACGGTTAAACAAAAAATTGGAACAGCATACGTTTTTTGATCATAAAGTGACACAATCTGAAACAAAAGAATATTTGTCTTTTTAAAAAACCAGATAATAAAGAACTGCATGCTGATTGCGATTAACAGATCTGGTATCGATTCGAAAATAAAGGAAAAAACGCGTATTTTATCTTTCACACGAGACGGCATCATAAAAATGATGACAGCAAATACAAGTGCCAATATAAGAGCAATGAAAAAAGCAGAAAATAAGATTGTTAAAGAATAACTGTAAATTCCCCACATATTCGGGAAAAGCGGGTACTGACCGCTCTTCGTAAAATACATGATCTCTCCAGGATTCATCATGGTGTTAAACAATTCTGCTAATCCATCCAAATAACCACTCGTATTAAAAGCCATTCCAGTGAACATGAACGGAACGGAGCCAAGCAGAATAATTCCAATTACAGATAGAATCAAAGAGAGCATACTATCTCTTACTATGTATGGCATAACATCCCCCTAATTTTTACTTTTCTTTTTGTACTCTACTTTTGCTAGATTGTATTCTCTTGAGCCAAATGGAAAAACAAACACGGAACTATATTCACCGTTGCATCCATCTACTGTAAAATTTCGGTTTGAATCCCTGATACTCATGCATTCAATTTCACCAGTAGGCATCGCGAATGTTTTATTGTTATTCGTAAAAACGGTCTTATCTTCGCTGATGAAATGCAATTCGCTTGTTGTAGGCTCACCGCTTTTTGGGAAAACCGTGATTTGCAGTGTACTCTCTTTATTGGCTTTCACATCGTCTAAAAAAGCGAACATGGGAACAAGGTGTTCTGCTTTTGTCTCCCCTGACATAATTTCATGTTCTTTATCAGACAGATTTTGAATCACTACATTATTTTTAATGGCTTCTTTCACTGTAAACTTAGGTTCATTATCCATTTCCTTTTCAGAGCAGCCGATTAAAAGTGCTAGAAGACCAATCGTAGCCCATACCTTTTTCATTCAAACTCCCCCTCGTTTGATTATTCTAGAATATTCAGTCTTATTAAAGTATAATCAACCCGCTGTTTTTTTACAATAAAAGGAAAATTGTTTGGTATTTGGCAGTCCTTTTACAATTAGACGAACAAAGGCCTCCCTTTTATTCAAAGAGAGGCCTACTTTTTTATAACTCCAAAATTTGTGGTTCATGTTCTCCTGCATTCATAAGTCTGATCAAACTTGGCTTTATTTCAAGTAGAATGTAGTTTGAATCATTTGGACCGTCAAAATAATGTTTCATTTGATCATTCCAGAACTTTTCTTTTAACCGTTGATCGTCTCTAATGGTAGCTGTACCCTCAATCTCTAGATATGGATCATTATACCCTTCGCCTTCATAACCGACTAGCACATGAACATTCGGGTTATCTTGAACTTCATCGGCTTTATGTGTGTCGATACTCGTTGGCGTGTAAAATGTCAGGTCATCGTGAAAAAAAGTCATATATCTAGAATGCGGCTTATTGTTCTTAACGCTTGCCAGTACTCCCGTTTGCTTCTTTTCAAGCACTTCAAACACTTTATTTTTCATTTGTTCTTTATCCAATCGTCATCCACTCCTTAAAGTTAGGCTCTTTAATATCTACCTTTTAGGATGGAATATAAAACATCAGGTTATGCATTACAATCAAATTTAAGCAGTAGCACTCACTAGGCTTTCTCTTTCTACAGTATCCATAAAATCTTGCACAACTTTGTTATTGTTTTTTTCACCTGCTAATTTCAGCATCACTTTTCCTATAAAATTGATGCCCTTGTTAGATCCTTCATAGATAAAGCGAGTTTGAGATTCATCCACTTTAATAAGAGTAAACATAGTTTGGATTTCAAATGCTTTAGCTAAGTTAAAACCAATGGCTAAGTGTTTTTGATTCTCCGTATTTTCGTACGCTAATGTTTCAACAATGTACGTTTCTATCCTACGTCCCTCTTTATATGACTGTCTGTACGTAGAACCTACAATACCTTCTTTCTTCTCAATTGGTGTATGCTCCACAACGTTCGGCATGATCCTTTGCAAGTTCTCATCAGAAAATAGCTCCCAAACTTTTTCAATATTTGCTGGTATCGTCTTCTCTTCTTTCCATGTCAGCATTGTCATCGCCCTCTTTTCCCCATTTTAGAAACTGATCAATCTCATCTATCGTGCTGTTTAGGTTCTTTATTTTATTTTGAATATCTTTCTTTTTTTGATTTAGAATGTGCTCTAAGTTTTCAAACGATTCATCTTCAATGACGGTTAACATCTCTTGAATGGTGAAGTTGAATTTTCTCAAACTGACTAGAATCATGGCAATTAAGTAGGAACCATTATCGTAATAGCGATATTTATTTTTAGGATCAATATAAACCGGTTCAAGCAACTTTACTTCTGCATAATACCTAAGCGTTTCTTTACTCAACCCTGTCATTTCCGAAAATTCACTTACTCGATACATCTTCATTCACCACCTGCTATTCCATCATAAACCGTGTTGTGCACCACATGGTCAATCTTTTTTTGTCTAACTATTAGTCTTCCTCAAGATCATGTTTATTCCTTTTTGAATAAAGGGTTTTTCTTGTATTCAGAAGAATATTACGAACAAAGGAGGTATTAACAATGGGGTTTAACAGTTATGAAGAGTTCTGGCCGTTTTATCTATCTCAGCACAGCAAAGCTTCCACGAGAGCTTGGCATTTTATTGGCACTTCTTTTGTGTTTGTTTTCATCATACTTGCCGTTTGGAAAAGTCCATGGTTTTTGTTGGCAGCACCAGTTGTAGCATACGGGATCGCTTGGTTTAGTCATTTTTTTATTGAAGGAAACAAACCCGCTACCTTTGGGCATCCATTCTGGTCATTACGTGCTGATTTTCGTATGTATCGGCTGATTTTATTCGGTCAGCTTGGAAATGAGATTACTAAGTATGAAAAAACGACTTCTATATAAAACAAAACCCCATTTCTCTTACTGAAATGGGGTTTTGTTGATGCTATGGCTCTAGTTATTTAAGAAAGTATGAATATAAAGGGCTGTATCACGAGCACCGTTTTCTTTTTGCAACCTGTTACCTAACTCTCGGGCTTTTTCCACAACAGACTCTTGTTGCATTCGAAGAATTCCATCCATTAATTTCTCAACAGTCAGCTCTTTTCTAGGAATTGGTGCAGAGCCAACCCCTAATTCCTCTGTTCGTTTTCCCCATGCAAACTGATCGTTTCCATGAGGAACGACAACACTCGGGACTCCTGAATAGTATGTGGCCGCAGTTGTACCAGCCCCTCCATGATGAATTACCCCTGCTGTTCTTTGAAAAAGCCAAGTGTGAGGAATATTGTCAATAAAATACATGTCCTTGAAATCCTCGATATCATCTACTCGATTCCATCCCATACCTAGAATCCCTCTATGTCCTGTCTTTCGTAATGCCTCCACGACCAATTTGGCCGTTTCATTCGCGTTCTCGTCGTAGATGCTTCCAAAGCCAACGTAAATAGGTGGCTTTCCACTTTCAATAAAACTAACAAGTTCCTTTGGCGGTTCCCAATCCGTTAGATCTTCTTTCAAAAACCAGTAACCCAGACACTTTGTTTCTTCATTTGATTGTGGAAAAACGTGCTGGCTCATCGACATCACCGAAGTATGAAACCTTGTCGTTTCTTTAAGATAAGGATTATTGAAATGTTTTGGTAGCATTCCGAACCTTTCTTTCCAAAACTCACCGATCGGAGACTTTACCGTTAACCAAAATCCTTTTTCAAATAATTTATGTGTAAGAAGATTTGCCATTTTTCCCAATCTAACACGATAAAAAATGAGTGCAGGGTAATTTTTTGTAGCCGCCATAGGGAAGGGCGTCGCAAGAACTGTTGGTACACCGAAGTACTCTCCGGCAAATTGTCCGATTGCTGCACCTGGATGATAGATTATTGCATCGGCTTCTTCACAAGCATCAAATAAATCACTCTGCATCCCCATCTGCTTATCCTTGATATAAGGTTTCATCTTACGGAAGCTTGTAAAGAACTTAAGAGGATTATCTGACTCAATGGAGCTTTTGGACATCTCACCTACTATCTTGGAGATGTCACCCTTAATGGGATGAAAGTCCAAGCCATGGTCCTCTACTAATCCCTGGTAATTTTCAAACGCCGCAATTTTCACTGCGTGTCCCAGCTTCTTTAACTCTTTTCCAAGTGCAATGTATGGCTGTGTATCTCCTCTAGTACCCGTGGTCAATAATGAAATGTTCATCTTAGTTAAACCTCCTTATTGAAATAATTTAGTTAGACTAACTTACTTTAATATTTAACAGGATATTCGCACCTGTTATTTATAAAGAGTTTCTTTGATAGAATTCTTTAATTAGCTTTTCTAAAGTTTCCTTGAATTGATCTAATTCTTCTGAAGTTAGCGATTGACTAATAAAAGCAACATATTCCTCCAATGCCTGTTGATTTAGCCGAATAAAGGTCTCGCTTGCCTCTGTTAATGTAACGTGGAAAATCCGTTTATCTTGGGTTGATTGACTTTTCTTCGCATATCCTAAGCTCACTAATTTATTTATTCCGGTTGTTGCGGAAGCCTTAGTAATATTCAATTCCTCAGCAATCTCACTAATCGTTGGATTTTTAAGCTTACCAATTGCTTGAATGTATTGAATCTGATTAACACTTAAATTAGAAACACCCGCTGTTTCAATCGTTTCTTTTACTAATTTCTTAAAAGATGTATCGAGAGTGATAATGAACTCCCTTAACATTTGATCCAACAAAGATCTCACCTCTTACTATAATATTAGTTTGACAAACTAACTATATGATAGGTATTGAATATTGTCAAGAATACATTTCATTTATCCTTTTTAACACCCTTCTTATTACAAACAAAAAAACCTGTATCTCTACAGGTTTTTTCGTCTAGTACTATCTTTATTCAACTGTTACTGACTTAGCTAGGTTACGCGGCTTATCTACGTCACAGTCGCGGTGAAGCGCTGCATAGTAAGAGATCAGCTGCATTGGGAGAACAGATACTAGCGGAGTCAAGTACGGGTGGATTTTCGGAAGAACGACGCGATCGCCTTCTTCTTGCAGTCCATCCATAGAGATTACACAAGTGTACGCTCCACGTGCCGCTACTTCTTTTACGTTACCACGGATGCTTAAGTTTACATGTTCTTGTGTTGCAAGTGCGATAACTGGAGTACCGTCTTCGATCAATGCGATCGTACCATGCTTCAATTCTCCTCCAGCAAAACCTTCTGCTTGGATGTAAGAGATTTCTTTTAATTTAAGTGCAGCTTCTAAACATACATAGAAGTCCGCAGCACGACCGATAAAGAATGCGTTGCGCGTTACAGCTAAGAACTCACGTGCAATCTTCTCCATCTCTTCTTTTTGATCACAAAGCACTTCCATCGCGTTTGCAACGATTGCAAGCTCTTGAAGTGGATTGAAGTCTAACTCGATGCCTTTTGCACGAGCAGAGTCAACAGCTAATATCGCAAGTACTGCGATTTGAGCAGTGTATGCTTTTGTTGATGCTACCGCGATCTCTGGACCTGCATACAGGTTAAGCGTGTAGTCTGCTTCACGAGATAATGTTGATCCCGGAACGTTTGTGATCGTTAATGCTTTATGACCAAGCTTCTTAACTTCAACCAATACGGCACGGCTGTCTGCAGTCTCACCAGATTGTGAGATGAAGATGAACAATGGCTTTTCAGATAAAAGCGGCATGTTATAAACAAACTCACTCGCGATGTGTGATTCTACTGGAATGTTCGCGATATTTTCGATCAGCTGTTTACCTACAAGGCCAGCATGGTAGCTCGTTCCGCAAGCGATGATGTAAACGCGGTCTGCGTCTTTCATTGCAGCACGGATATCATCATCAAGCTTAAGATCTCCGTTTTCGTTTTGGTATTGATTGATGATGTTACGCATTACGAAAGGCTGCTCGTCAATTTCTTTTAACATGAAATGAGGATACGTGCCTTTTTCGATGTCGCTTGCATCAAGTTCTGCTGTGTAAGGGGCACGTTCTACCACTTCACCTTCAAGAGTCTTGATCGTATAGCTGTCACGTGTCACGATTACGATTTCTTTATCCATTAATTCAACGTATTGATCAGTTTGAGAAAGCATTGCCATCGCATCACTTGCAATAACGTTGAAGCCTTCTCCTTTACCTACCAATAACGGACTTTTGTTTTTACCAACATAGATGGTTTCAGGGTTTTCGTTGTCAATTAATCCGATCGCATAAGAACCTTTTAACTCAGACAATGTTTGGCGGAATGCTTCTTCCACTTCCATGCCTTGATTTACAAAGTATTCTACAAGCTGAACGATAACTTCTGTATCTGTTTCAGACAACAGTTCAACACCTGAAATGTATTGTTTCTTCACCTGTTCATAGTTTTCGATTACACCGTTGTGTACAAGTGTAAAACGCTCTGTTGAACTTTGGTGTGGATGTGAATTCACTTTGCTTGGAACTCCGTGTGTCGCCCAGCGTGTATGTCCGATTCCAACGGATGCTTCTACACCTAGATCAACATTTTCACGCAGATTTGCAATGCGGCCTTTTTCTTTGAATACATGAACGCCGCTGTCGTTTAGTACTGCAATTCCTGCTGAGTCATATCCGCGGTATTCTAATTTTTCTAATCCGCGCAATAGAATTTCTTTTGCATCATTATTTCCAACATATCCAACGATTCCACACATAAATAAACGTCCTCCTTAAAGCCATCACACTCTGCTGACGGCTTTCATAAGGGGGCCGTGAGCGGGGCTCACAACCCCACCTATGTTCTCTATTTTTATTTTGTTTCACTTGCTTTCGTCTTTGTACAGGAAGTCACCTTACCTGGTTTGAACAAAAGCTTACGGAAGTGATGTTCCGAGAGGCATCCGCCGAAATATCGATGAACCTCTTCCTCGTCAACTGCTTTTTTCCGATCAGCAGTTCAGGCGCTTTGGATGAATGATTAACTGTAAACCCCTTCCTTTTATTTGAAGTAAACAAAAATAATCATACACGGGTTTTTCAAAACCGTCAATTCTTATTATTTCCCGATTTTAGAAAAACTTGAAACATAAAGTTCCATAATAAAAAAATATGCATAAACAGCCCTTTGTGTGAGCCGCATATGCATATGTTTCGTGCCCTTTTTTATTTTATGAGGGACTTTTTAGTTCTTTTTTAGACAAGCTCTGTTTTTACAACGTTCACGATCTCATCTGCATACTTTTGGCAAAGTTCTTCTGATGGAGCCTCAACCATTACACGTACAAGTGGCTCAGTACCAGAAGGACGAACAAGCACACGGCCATTTCCTTCAAGTTCTGTTTCTACTTTGTTGATCGCAGCATTAATCGTTTCATTGCCATTTAATTTAGATTTATCAGCTACTTTTACATTGATTAGAAGCTGAGGGAATTTCGTCATCTCACCCGCAAGTTCAGATAACGGTTTGCCTGTAGCTTTTAAAATAGATGCAAGCTGAATCCCAGAAAGAAGTCCATCACCCGTTGTTGTGTAATCTAGGAAGATGATATGCCCAGACTGTTCACCGCCAAGATTAAAGTCGTTCTTACGCATTTCTTCCATGACATAACGGTCACCAACAGCCGTTTGTGCAGATTGCATGTTATTTGCTTCAACCGCTTTATAGAATCCTAAGTTACTCATAACCGTTGATACGACTGTATCCTGCTTTAGGCGACCTTGTTCTTTAAGATGCTTCGCACAGATGAACATGATCTGATCACCATCGACAATATTCCCTTTTTCGTCGATTGCGATTAAACGGTCTCCGTCTCCATCAAAAGCAAGCCCCATGTCACACCCTTTTTCTTCTACGAGTTCAGCTAGCTTTTCTGGATGCGTGCTTCCAACACCTTCGTTAATATTTAAGCCATTTGGGCTTGTTCCCATCGTTGAGATGTCCGCTTCAAGATCAGCAAACAAGTGTGGTGCATGAGAAGATGTCGCACCATGAGCACAATCAAGCGCAATATGAAGACCTGAAAAATCTCCAGGAATGGTCTGTTTTAAATATTGCATGTACTTCTGTCCGCCTTCGAAATAATCGCTGACAGATCCTAAGTCACCGCCTACAGGACGAGGGAGTTCATCTGTATCTTTATCTAAAAGAGCTTCGATTTCTGCTTCTTGCTCATCTAACAGCTTGAAGCCGTCAGCACCAAAGAATTTAATACCGTTGTCTGCAACCGGATTATGTGACGCAGAGATCATAACTCCAGCTTGTGCGCCAAGTGCTTTTGTTAAGAAAGCAACTCCAGGCGTTGAGATCACACCTAATCGCATTACTTCTGCACCGATTGATAAAAGGCCAGCAACGAGAGCACCTTCCAGCATTTGACCGGAAATTCGCGTATCACGTCCGATTAAAATTTTCGGTTTGTCTGTGTCTTTTGTTAAAACATAACCGCCAAAACGGCCTAATTTAAATGCTAGTTCAGGCGTAAGCTCTGTATTTGCAACTCCTCTTACTCCATCGGTCCCAAAATATTTTCCCATTATTGCTCTCTCCTTCAACTATTGACTGCTAGTCTCTGTTTGAATTTCCACGCTGGCTTCTTGAACTGTACCTGACAGCTCAACTTCCCCAGGATTTTTCCAATCTATTTTCACTTCATGTGTTCCTTGTTCAAGCGTACTCACATCTATAATTCCTTGCAGATCAGACTTTTTAAGTGAATCGAGCACACTCTTTTTGCCTTTTACCGTAACATCTACAACACCATCTGCCGGATTTAAAATGGTTGCTTGCTTTTCGTTATTGACCCCGAGCAGGGTTAGTGGAACATCATTAAACGTTCTTGTCGTCTCTTGATCCACTTCCGTTTCAGTTTCTGCTTCCGTTTTCTCCACATCGATGGTTACCGTTACTTCTTTAATAGACACAGCACCGATCCCATTTGGAACGGGAACATCAACGGTGAGTGTTGTATCTTTTTTTATCTTGCTTAAATCAATAGAGATTTCTTTAAATGAATCAAATTTATCAAGTGAACTTGTTGTTCCTGTCAACGTGATCTCACTCGGATTAGTAGTAATGGATTGAAGGGTTAGTCCTTCTTCTAAATTACCTTTTGTACCAATTGAGATCGGTACCGTTTTCTTAGGTTTATTAATCGGCACAGAAACATCTACTACACCTGGATTAATCTGTACATCGATTATGTCTCCTTGCTGATTATATGCTCGCAAAGGTACCTTCGTTTGAATAGGCTCATCCGCTTCTCCCACATCAACAAATCCTGTAATAAATGAGATCTGATTAATCATCCCTTCAGGACCAGTTACGTTCACCGTTTTTGGTGAGAACTCAATATCACCTGCCGTGTAGCCTTCTGGCAGCTTTCTTGTATTCTTTAAGTCGACATTGACGTTCATTTGTTTTGTTACTCGATTATGAAGAATAACATCGACGTATTCAGGATTAATCTTTGCTTTCACACCTTCGGGCAAACCTTGTACTTGAACTTTCACCCGCTTGTTCCCGGGTTTCATATTTGTCAGATCAATATATACTTCGAATTCCTTATCCACTTTTGTCGCTTTCGTGATTAAACGGCTCGAACCGGTAAGCGTAAGATCTACTGAAGGAGGCAAATCAGTTAAGACGTATTTATCGTCATCAAAATAAGGTCTGATCTGAACGCCTTGAATGGTCTCACTTTCTGTGTACATTTTTGAGAATATGGAACGGTTTGCTGCTTCTTCCTGCGTTTCCATCGTTACGATCGTATACATCATAAGTGCAAGGAGGAAAGCAATGATCTTTACAAACCATGAACTACTAAGGAGTTTGTCCATTTTTCTTTCCCCTCCAATTCCAGCGGTTTGAGGAAGTGGACTTGTTAGAGATAATCAATTCTGCATTTAACAAATTTCTTAAAGACTCTTCGTCCAGATTTCGATAGATTTCTCCGTTCTTTGTAAGAGAAATCGTACCGGTTTCCTCAGAAACGATAACGGTTACTGCATCTGTTACTTCACTAATCCCTAATGCTGCTCTATGTCTTGTTCCTAGTTCTTTCGATACGAACGGACTTTCCGTCAGCGGCAGATAACAGCCTGCTGCGTATACTTGACTCTGTTTGATAATAACAGCACCATCATGAAGCGGTGTATTCGGCACAAATATGTTGGTTAATAGCTCAGAAGTGAGGTGGGCTTTAATTGGAATGCCTGTTTCGACATACTCACTCAGACCTGTTTCCCTCTCGATCGAGATAATGGCTCCGATACGTCGTTTTGACATATAGTTTGTTGACTTCACAATAGCAGCAATGGCTTTTTCCGTTTCTTCTTCTTCAGGGAGACCTGTGCGAGAAAAGAACTTGCCGCGTCCAAGCTGCTCTAAAGCACGTCTTAGTTCAGGCTGGAAAATAATGATGATCGCGAGTAACCCGTATGTAATCACTTTATCCATCAGCCAAGACATCGTACGAAGATCGAACGAACTGCTTAGAAACCAAACAACAATAATCACACTGATGCCTTTTAAGAGTTGGACCGCCTTTGTTCCGCGAATCAACATGATCAGCTTATAAATCACATAGGTCACTAATAAAATATCAATGATTTGTGTGATGTAATTAAATATATTAAAATCTGCGATTGGTAACATAAATTCCCTCCCAACCCGGGTTTTTTCTGCCAAGTTGAAGTATTTAAAATCTATAAATTATGAAAGTGGTTGATTTCCGTTCAAGGGTGCTCGCTTTCCGCGGGGCAGACGGTGAGCCACATTCGTACGTTTCACGTATAAGTGTCTCACCTGCCCGCCTGTCCCGCAGGAGTCTCACACCCTGCACTCCAATCAACTATCATAGAAGACAAATTTGAAAGCAAAAATCTTTAAGAAAAACGCGTTACAAAAACACTTTAAATTAATATTTTTTTGAAAACGAACAAAAAAGATTTAACTTATATATTATAGCATACCTCATTGTAAAGAAAACTTAGCATGGCCTACTCATGTTTTTCTCATGATGGTTGAATGATAGTGTTTATTTCAAACTTTTGTGCAATAAAAAAAGCCGTATGGGGACGGCTCTCATTATAATCATGCATTGTTTCTTTATTTGTACTAACCAGAGACTTCAACTTATACCATACCCATTCGACCACTTGACCAATTTCCTGACTGTGGCCCGTTACTTCACCTGCAGAAGCGAGATACTGATTGCCTTTTATGACAGTCACATCACCTTCTACTCTTCCTTCAATTCGAACATCGGCGTTTTCAACGACTAGATCGCCTTTTATCGTTTCACCAGCTGGAACGACGACAACACCCTCGGATTTCTTGATTTGTAGGTTGCCTTCACCCTTAACAACAGCTAGATCTTGCTGATTATAGCTAGTGAACACAGATGCGGCCATAAAGAACATAAAGATGGCTGCGGCCGTCAGTGCAGGATGATGTTTCATCCAGCGTTTCCATTTCACTTGCTGTTTCTCTTTAGGCAGTTTAGCCATAACAGCTTCTGTAAAGCCTTCTGGGGCTTTTATTTGAGATTGCAGCTGCAGTTCCTTCAAGGATTCTGTCAGTAGCTCGAATTCCTCTCTACAAGACGCACATTGCGTTAAATGAATCTGAAAGATCTGTTCTTCTTCACTCGTTGCTTCACCATCAAGTATTTTGTTCATTAATTCATCATATACGGAAGCTTCACATTGCATTTTTTCTTCACCTCGTTTTTACAACCATTTGAAATACTTTCTTTAGCGCTTCCCGGCCTCGATGTATACGAGTTTTAACTGTTGGTACTGGTATGTCCATAATCTGGCTGATTTCTTCTAACGATAAGTCATCTACATATTTTAAAAGAATAGCTGTCCGATATTTTTCAGGAAGCTTCATAATCTCTGCTTGGAGCTCGTTCCATTGCTCATTCTCTGTTACAACTTCTTCAGGTAACGGCTCTTCCGTTGAAAGCTGACTGTACATGTTTGCTCCGTCCGTTCCTGGCACTTCTGCATCCAAATAATAATCAGGTTTCTTTTTCCTCAGTCTGTCGATACAAAGATTAGTAGCAATGCGAAAGATCCAAGTTGAAAATTTATATTCGTTATTGTACTTACTAATATTACGATAAGCTCGCAAAAAAGTTTCTTGTGCCAAATCTTCAGCTTCATGTCCATTGCCGACCATCCGGAAACAATGCCGGTAGATTTTATCTTTAAATAGGTCCACAATGCCTTCAAACGCTTCCTGGTCCCCTTTTTTAACTTGGGTCACCATATTCGCTATTAAGGCGTCCATTATTTTATCACCACTCGGATTTTATTTACGTACCAGCATTCCATAAGTTTCAAATCTTTTCATATTATTTTATTTTATCATGTTGCAGAATTTGACGAAATAAAAAGGTATTTTTTTCTAAATATCGCGTTTCAAAAAAATACGACCTGGGAATATTAATCTTATAAGATATTATGCTGAAACAGAGAGGGGTAGTTTGTATGCATAGAGAATCATTAATTGAACAAATCGAACACTCCAGACAGCAAATGAATGAACTTTCAAAACACCTACCATTGATTGCAGAAGAAGTAGTTGAACTTTCACAAGAAATTGATCAGCTGCTTAACCAATATCAACGCATAAATCAAAAAGAACAGTTGCATCCGTAAAGAGGCAACTGTTTTTATTTTTTCTATTTTATTATAGTAGTTTTTCTCCGAATAAAGAACCCATTAACGCCACAGCAACAGTCGCTGTTTTATTCTTTTCGTCTAGAATCGGATTGACTTCTACAAATTCTGCCGAAGTAATAATCTCCGCTTCAGCGAGCATCTCCATCGCTAGGTGACTCTCTCTGTAGCTGATTCCCCCAAGAACAGGCGTCCCAACACCAGGAGCGTCATGAGGATCAAGTCCATCCAGATCAAGACTCAAATGAACACCATCTGTGTGCGACAAGTATTCGATCGTTTCTTCCATAACCTTTGTCATGCCAAGACGATCCACTTCATGCATCGTGTATACTTTAATTCCCTTTTCCTTAATCAGTTCTCTTTCACCTTCATCTAATGATCGAGCTCCAATAATAACAATGTTTTCGGGCTTGATTTTAGGCGTATACTCACTGATATTCGTAAGTCGCTCATGCCCGATTCCAAGACTCACTGCAAGGGGCATTCCGTGAATGTTTCCACTTGGAGAAGTATCTGCTGTATTTAAGTCACCGTGTGCATCGTACCAAATGACACCTAGATTCTTATAATTTTTAGATACACCAGCCAGTGTACCGATCGCAATACTGTGATCTCCACCTAACACGAGCGGGAACTTGTTACTCGTGATCACATCAGAAACCGTTTGTGACAGTTTTTCACTCGCTTCAATTACACCGTTAAGATTTTTAAGATTTCCTTCGTTTTCAATATTTTGTTTTTCTGGACGAGCAATTTCTATATCACCAAAATCTTCTACACGGTAATCTAGGTTTTCGAGGCGTTCTACAACACCTGCATATCGAATTGCGCTGGGCCCCATATCTACACCACGACGCATTTGTCCTAAATCCATCGGTACTCCGATTACTGTAATGTCTTTTAACATTTCTTCTTCCTCCCTTATGAAAAACACTAAAACTAAAGAATCACTATCTCTATTGTAGCTGTAAGGGATTTCATGGTTCAACTGGACAAAAAAATGCATAGATATACCGAAAAGAAAGCGCTTTCGATAGTTGTTTACATATTTATGAGGTTTGGAGAATTTCTAAGTTATTTAAATAAGACAATAAGAAAAAGACCAGACGAGAATCTGGTCTTTAGAAGAGAATCTTTTTGGAATATTCATCTTTTTGGGTGACTTGAGTATCGTGAATCCTGAATTGGACAGATTATTGGCTTAAACGGACAAATTAAGTTGTAGATTGGACAGATTACGGGTTGAACCGGACAGATTATGTGATCAATCCGACAGATTATCGTAACCAACGTAAAGATTGCCGCCATGAAGGGCGCCGTTTTTTTGTATCCGGAGGCGCATAGACATCTCAATGGAGTTTACTGTCCACTTTTGATGATTTACTGTCCATTCTCGATGATTTATTGTCCACTCTGACATTTTTACTGTCCACTTTCATTTCCTCAGTTTTTTTTTCTTTTCACATCAATTTCAATCAGCAAATAAAAAAACTTCAGGCATCGCCTGAAGTAACAATTGTTATGTAAGTATGTATGGTGGAGCTTAGCGGGATCGAACCGCTGACCTCCTGCGTGCAAGGCAGGCGCTCTCCCAGCTGAGCTAAAGCCCCGAAATTAATGGAGCGGGTGATGAGAATCGAACTCACGACCAGAGCTTGGAAGGCTCTTGTTTTACCACTAAACTACACCCGCATATTTAAATATTATCGTCTAACTTTATGTAAAGTTAAACAAAGATGGTGGAGGGGGACGGATTCGAACCGCCGAACCCGGAGGGAGCGGATTTACAGTCCGCCGCGTTTAGCCACTTCGCTACCCCTCCACA
>NZ_LRFC01000008.1 GCF_001619875.1 Fictibacillus phosphorivorans | reverse complement strand
GAGCCTTTATGCTCGCTCACGGAGCCTTTATGCTCGCTCACGGAGCCTTTATGCTCGCTCACGGAGCCTTTATGCTCGCTCACGGAGCCTTTATGCTTGCTCACGGAGATTTATGCTCGTTCACGAGCCTTTATGCTCGCTCACGGAGATTTATGCTCGTTCACGGAGCCTTTATGCTCGCTCACAGGCATTTATGCTCGCCCACAGAGATTTATGCTCATCAGAGAAGTTTTACGTTTGTTAAAGAACCAAATTGCTCACCTTTCAAAGAACCACACTCATAATCCTTCTATTTTTACGTAAAATCATTTAAAATGCTTATAACAAGTTCTTGTATGATGTACGGGGGAATTTATTTATGAAAGATAGTTTATACATACGAATTGAAGCGGGAGATCCCTATGACACCGGGAGCCTCATACCGCTAAAACCCGCTGGGGAAACGTTAACCTTTGGGCGGTCCTCACAAACGAATGACACGGATGTTTCATTTATCAGTCCATACGTTTCGAGGCTGCACGCAGAGATTTTTCTGCAAGATGGTGTATCCTTTATTAAAGATCTAGATTCAAAACACGGGACCGCGCTAAATAATAACCTCCTAGAACCAAACATGCCAAAACAGCTTCATCCTGGGGATGTCATCAGTCTAGCGAAAGGTGTTATTCTGTTAACCTACTTGAATACACAAACAGATGAAACAGAACTCACTATGGAATTCACATCGCCCATTCAGCCTACAGAAACCCAAATCACGAACGGACTTCACATTATTCCCGAACGCCGACAAATCTCAATTGACGGAGAACCACTCTTTTTATCAGGGAAGCACACAGATCTTCTTGTGTTCCTTTATCGAAAAAAGAACCAGGCTGTTAGCAGTGATGAAATCAAGATTCACATTTGGCCGGAAAGAATGGTTCCAGGATCAAACGAAATACCTGATGTTGGAAACGATGAGATCAATGCTCTTGTGTATCGTCTTCGAAAAAAACTGGGGCCGTATGGAGACTCAATCGTTACTGTCCCGCGTTATGGTTATATGCTGCAAATCAATTAAACCAGCGAATCAAAAACCTGCTAGAACATCGACGTTCAGCAGGTTTTTTCATTTCGTTCTTTTCTTTAGAAAAGGCTGTTTTCTATCGGATGTTGCTTTTAAATGTTTTTGTTCATTCGCTTCTTTGACTAGTTGATTGGAGTGCCAGGTGCGAGACTCTCGGCTAGGATAGTCGGGAAGGTGAGACACTTATACGTGAAACGTACAAATGTGGCTCACCGCCTGCCCCGCGGAAAGCGAGCTCCCTGGAACGCAAATCAATCCCTTTCAAAAGCAAAAAAGTTTGCAAAAACAGACTTAGAAAATTTTCTGAAACTTATCAGGTTCGTATGATAGAAGAATCATGATAAATCCATTTTAGAGGAGACAAAAAGAGAGTAAATTATATAAAAGGAAAAAACTCCTTTAAAAATGATGTTTCTTCTAAATAGGTGTGGTGAAGGTTATATGAGGGTAGAGGAAAATAGACAGCATCGCAGAGGCAGGTTGAATCGTTTTAAACTAATTCGCGGATTTATTATTCTCTTATTTACTATTTTGTTGATTAGAACCTACGACCTGCAGATTACAAATGGTGAGAAGGCACGTTTAAATTCAGAAACGTATGAAGATGTTGTTATAAAGAAATCCATATTCAATGACCACTATTACTCTTCCAAAGAGAACACACTACTAGAAACAGACATAAATTTAAACAAGTAACAGTAAAATGAATATGGGGGATGTCCCCATAAATGCGAAGAGGGGATGTTTATGATGCAGCCACTTAAACAAGAATCTTCGGATGGTGCAGAAAACAAACAAGAAAAATTGAACCCGATCAGCTTTATAGGAAAAGTGAAAGAATCCAATGGCTATGTATTTACCATCTATCATAAAAAAACAGTGATGAATGTAAAACTGGACTCCAAAACAGAGCTCCTGGATGGGGACAAAACACTTGATATTGCACCAGATGAAGCCGTACAGCCAGGTGCTACCGTTCAAGTAGTAGGTTTGTTAAACAAAAGGCTAAATGTAATAAAAGCTGTGCGTCTTTATATTTTTCATAAGGAATTTGATATCAGTTACTTAGGAATAAATTAATGAAGGTTCTGAAAAAAGCTTTGCCTCGTCCCTTCTAGTTATGATACATTTATAGTAATGTAACGAGGAACGGTGGAGGTGTAACATACATGCTAACAGCAGCAAAAATCCTTCTTATTTTAGTATCATTAGCTTTAATCGTAGTCGTTGTTCTTCAATCAGGTCGTTCGGCTGGATTATCAGGCGCGATTACAGGTGGAGCTGAGCAGCTTTTTGGTAAACAAAAAGCGCGTGGTATCGACGCATTGCTAAGTAAGTTAACGATCATTCTTGCAGTGTTGTTCTTCATTTTAACGATTTCCGTAGCATACTTCATTCCAATGAATTAACGATGAACTAAAAACAACAGGTGGACAATCCGCTTGTTGTTTTTTTGTGCTCTAAAAACGCCGCTCCCCCTTTCCCAGAGTGGATGTGATATGATTTGATACGTACATAAAAGGGTAACCTAAAGTCAAAAAGGTGGTAACATGATCGGTTGTCTTTGTTTGCATGGCTTTACAGGCGGGCCTTATGAGATCGAGCCAATCACGGAGTATTTGCAGAAACATACGGATTGGCTGCTTTCTGTTCCCACATACCCTGGACACGGAACAGAGCTTTCTTTAAAAGGAAAAACCCATACAGAATGGCTTGAAGAAGCTGAAACAGCTTATTTAGAACTCCGCGAAAAAGTTGAAACCATCTATATTGTCGGTTTTTCGATGGGTGGCATGATCGCGGGCTACTTAGCCTCTAAATATGGCTGTGACAAATTAATCTTATTAAATGCAAGTGCGTATTACTTAAATCCTGCACAGATGATTAAAGATCTAGCGAATATGATGGTCTCTGGCCTCAACGGTCAGTTAAGGGATCATGAACTATACAAAAGGTATAGAAAGAAATTTCTTGATACACCTTTTAGTGCAACAAGGGAGTTTCGAAAACTTGTAAAGATGATCAAACCGGAATTTTCACAAGTTTCAGCACCCACATTAATTGTTCAAGGTGAATGCGATGGCTTAGTGCCAAGAAAAAGTGCTGAGTTTTTATACAGTGCCATTGCAGCTTCCAATAAGCGGATCTGCTACTTCAAAGAATCAAAGCACATGATCTGTCATGACGTAGAAAAAGAACAATTAATCGATGAAGTATATCAATTCTTAATGAATGAATAGGAGAGAAGTTTCATGAAAATCACAGCACCAAAACCGTTTTTCTTTGAAGGAGGAAAGCGGGCAGTCTTAATGCTGCACGGGTTCACCGGCAGTTCAGCAGATGTACGAATGATGGGGAGATTTTTGCAGAAAAAGGGGTATACGTGTCATGCCCCTCAGTATAAAGGACACGCCGTTCCCCCTGAAGAATTAGTACACACTGGCCCTGAAGACTGGTGGGAAGATGTGATGGGCGGCTACAATCATCTAAAAGAAAAGGGATATGATGAAATTGCGGTATGCGGGCTTTCTTTAGGTGGAGTATTCTCACTAAAGCTGGCAACAGAGCAGCCCGTAAAAGCCGTGATCCCAATGTGTGCACCGATGTCGATCAAAAGCGAAGAAGTGATGTATAAAGGGGTTTGTGAGTACGCTGAAGAATATAAAAAGCGTGAGCAGAAAACACCCGAACAGATACAGAAAGAAATGGAAGAATTCAAGAAAACACCGATGAATACGTTAAAAGCTCTTCAAGATCTTATTCAAAGCGTAAGAAATTCTGTTGATCTCGTATACGCACCTACGTTTGTTGTGCAGGCTAGACATGATGAGATGATTAACACAGATTCTGCAACCATTATTTATGAAGAAGTGGAAAGTGAAAAGAAAGATCTGAAATGGTATGAAAACTCAACACATGTGATTACATTAGACAAGGAAAAAGAACAGTTGCATGAAGATGTTTATGCTTTCTTAGAAGACCTCGACTGGTCAGAATAGATCTTTTTCCTTTAAAAAGGAGGTCAGTTTTTGGATAAACTGCAAATACTCCAGCTCATGAAAGAATCGGAAAAACCGATGACAGTGACAGAAATTGAAGAAGCCCTTCAACTTCCTGACGCTGAAGCTTTCAAGAAACTGGTTTTAACACTAAACGAACTAGAAGATGAAGGATCGGTAGTCAGAACGCGCACGAATCGCTATGGACTGCCAGAAAAGATGAGTCTCATCAAAGGACGTGTTCAAGGACACGCAAAAGGCTTTGCATTTTTGATTCCAGAAGATAGCGAGCAAAAGGATGTTTACATCTCACAATCAGACATGAATGGTGCAATGAGCGGTGATACAGTCCTTGTTCGATTAAATCAAACATCTTCCGGTTCTCGTCCAGAGGGAACGATTATCCGTATTTTAGAACGAGGTGTAACAGAAGTTGTTGGTACGTTCCAAGAAAGCCGCAAATTCGGTTTTGTTGTTGCTGATGATAAACGTATTCCAAATGATATTTTCATCCCAGCAGACGGGGTTAATGGCGCTGTAGAAGGCCATAAAGTTTTAGTGAAGATTACAAAATACCCAGAAGGCAGAAACAGTGCTGAAGGAGAGATCATTCATATTATCGGTCATAAAAATGACCCTGGTGTAGACATCATCTCCGTTATTTTTAAGCATGGGCTGCCAAGAGAGTTTCCAGAAGAAGCATTAGAGCAGGCACATAACACACCGGATGTTATTGATCCGAATGATATTGAAGGTCGCCGCGATCTTCGCAGTGAAACAATTGTAACGATAGATGGAGCGGACGCAAAAGACCTCGATGACGCGGTTCATGTTATCAAGCTGCCAAACGGCCATTACAAGCTTGGCGTGCATATCGCGGATGTTACCCATTACGTAACAGAGGATTCTCCGATTGATAAAGAGGCACAAGAACGCGGTACGAGTGTGTACTTAGTCGACCGAGTCATTCCGATGATTCCTCATCGCCTATCGAATGGGATTTGTTCATTGAATCCGAAAGTGGACCGCTTAACCATATCGTGTGAGATGGAGATCAACCATGACGGTGAAGTAATTAAACATGAAATCTTCCCAAGTGTAATCAAAACGACAGAGCGAATGACATATACGGATGTCCGTAAGATTTTGCAGGACGAAGATGAAGAAGTTACAAAACGTTATGAACCATTGATTCCGTTTTTCAAACTGATGGGAGAGCTTGCGGAAGTCCTTCGTAAAAAACGTTTTGCACGCGGTGCGATTGATTTTGATTTTTCAGAAGCAAAAGTGCTTGTGGATGAAAACAGCGATCCACAAGATGTTGTTCTTCGCGAACGTTCAGTTGCTGAAAAATTGATCGAAGAATTCATGCTTTGTGCGAACGAAACCGTTGCTCAGCATTTTCATGAACTCGAGCTTCCGTTCATGTATCGAATCCATGAAGACCCGGATGAAGGCAAGCTAGAGCGTTTCTTAGAGTTTATCAGTATGTTTGGCTATGCTTTAAAAGGAACGGCGAGTGATATTCACCCTCGCAGCCTTCAGCAGCTCCTTGAGACAGTTAGAGGCGAGCCAGAAGAAATGGTCATCTCAAAGATCATGCTTCGTTCCATGAAACAAGCGAAGTATGACCATATGTCACTTGGCCACTATGGTTTGGCGACGGAGTTCTATACGCATTTCACGTCCCCGATCAGACGTTATCCGGACTTAATCGTACACAGATTAATTCGCACGTACCTGTTCAACAAAGATACGGGTCCAAAAACGGTCAGTCATTGGAAAGCCGAGCTGCCAGGTATCGCAAAGCACTCATCTGCGATGGAACGCCGTGCCGTTGATGCAGAGCGTGAGACAGATGAGCTTAAAAAAGCGCAGTTCATGCTCGATAAAGTAGGCGAAGAGTATGATGGTGTGATCAGTTCAGTTACAAACTTCGGATTGTTTGTTGAGCTTCCGAACACGATTGAAGGACTTGTTCATGTCAGCTACTTAACGGATGACTATTACCGTTTTGACGAAAAGTTTATGGCGATGATCGGTGAGCGAACAGGTAACGTATTCCGTATCGGTGACGAGATCTCCATTCGTGTTGTGAACGTAAACGTTGATGAGCGCTCGATTGATTTTGAAATTGTGGGCATGAAAGGTACGCCTCGAAAACGCCATAAAGATCGTCAGCAGGTGATCGACATTGGTGATACTCCAAAACGCGGCCGTGGAAGACGCGGCAAGAATCGCAGAAATGAGACAGAGCGTTCCAACGGTCCACAAGATTCAAAGAAGGGCAAGAAAAAACCTTTCTATAAGCCTGTAGCTAAGAAAAAAGGCAAGAAAAAGAAAAAATAAGCAGATCGACTTGTCAAGGTTCATCTTATAGGGTGAACCTTGACGTTATTTGACCATATTGCTATAATTAAAGTTCACTTGCTGTGGGGAGGATTGTTTTACATGCCAAAAGGAGAAGGGAAAGTAGTCGCACAAAATAAGAAAGCGCGGCACGATTACCACGTTGAAGAAACATTTGAAGCTGGAATTGTCCTTCAGGGCACGGAGATTAAATCCATTCGCGCAGGCAGGGCAAATTTGAAAGATTCTTTCGCACGTGTTCAAAATGGCGAGTTGTTTTTACACAACATGCACATCAGCACGTACGAACAAGGAAACCGCTATAACCATGATCCGCTGCGTACACGTAAGCTGCTTTTGCATCGCAAAGAGATCAACAAGCTTTTAGGGGCAACAAAAGAACAAGGATATTCGATCGTTCCTTTAAAAATGTATCTGAAGAATGGTTTTGCTAAACTATTGATTGGTTTGGCAAAAGGTAAGAAGCATTACGATAAGCGTGATGACCTGAAGAAAAAGGATGCGAAGCGGGAAATTGAGCGTGCATTCCGAGATCGCCAAAAAGCTTAATTGGTTCTTCTTACAGGAACTTACAATTGAGGCGAGGCTTCAAAAATGTTATACTGAGTACACAAGTGAATAAGAGCAAATAAGCTTTTATCTCTCCGGTAGCGGCAAAATTAATTTTTTGCATACCATTTTTATAATGGGGACGTTACGGATTCGACAGGGGTAGTTTGAGCTTAAGTTGCGAGTCGAGGGGGTCGGCCTCGTTAAAACGCCAAAGCCAATAACTGGCAAACAAAACAACAACTTAGCTTTAGCTGCGTAATAGCACTTTAGCTGTTCCTCCCTCCATCGCCCATGTGGTAGGGTAAGGGACTCACTCTTAGTGGGCTACGCCGGTTGTCCTCCGCCTGAGGACGAAGGAAGAGAATAATCAGGCTAGCGATCCGGACGCCTGTCGGCTGGCAGATGGATCCGCGAAATGCGAGTAAACCGACTACACTCGTAGAAGCTTAAGTGCCAATATCTTTGGACGTGGGTTCGATTAGTAATTAGTCGCCTTGTGTGGTAACACACAAGTGATAATTCGGCTTTATCGGTGAAACCTAACCAACGTAGATTTAATCTTCGTTGCAAGGCAATGCCGAGCGGTATGTGGAGTAATCCAACAGCCGTGTATCGACTTATAGGCTGCCAATATATATTTGGTAGTACTAGGATACGAAATGCAGCTTGAATACAGGCAAATCTATATTTCGTATAATACGCCGGAGGACCTGAATAGTCAGGTTCAAGATATAGTCAGTGCCATGACGAAAGCATGGAACAACATGTCCCACCGTCTCCACCAATACATAGGTGGATAACAGACCAACATTCATTTGTTGGTCTTTTTTTATATGTCAAAAAAAGCATCTTCAAAAAAGACAATCCTATGACTCAAAAAATGAAAATATAGACGAGTTACCTATGCCTTTTTACGGTGTTCTTACATATAATGCATGGACAAGAATAGTCAATATTAATTTTTCAGGAGGAAATTTTTTGAGTTGTAAGAATAACAAACTCTCAGCAAGAGAGGTTGCCCGATTATTGTGTAAGCGAGTAATAGCAAATGAAGGCTTCGAAGACATTGAAATAGAGGGCAAGCTTGTCTGTGTCGGAAGAGATTTCATTGCGATCAAGACAGATGACAGAGAGGTGTTTTATTTACCTTTAAACAACGTAAGAAACATTGCTGTCGTTTCTGATAAGAGCTGTTGCCATAACGAACGAAGAAGAGTATGTAATGATACGTTCCGAAGCATTTTAAATAAATTAATTAATTGTAAAGTAGCCGTTAACGATGGTGGAGATGAAGAAATCGAAGGCGTCCTTACCTCCGTTAACCGCCAATCCATTCAAATCGTTGAAATCGATGATGGAAATATCGTATTCATACCAATCGGCTCAATTAACTTCATTAAACAAGCTGGTGAATTGGGTGACCATGAAAGCAGCAACTGCAGAATTTTATGCTGTAAAAAAGAAAATCCTTGCGGGAAAAAGAAAGAAGAATGCAAAAAAGAATCTTCTTCTAAATGCTGCAAGAAAGAGTCCTCCTCTTCATCTTCAAGCTCTTCGTCTAGCTCAATCGCTTTTTGGTGCAAAAAAGAATCTTCATCATCATCGTCATCGTCATCGTCCTCTTCGTCTTCCTCTTCTTCAAGCGAAATATGCTGTAAGAAAAAGAAAAAGCACAAGAAAAGATGTTGTGCTGATTTAGAATCTAGAGGCTGGTTTAAACTGTAATCTGGTTAATGTCCTGTTTTTTAAAACAGGGCATTTTTTTGTGCCCTTTACAAAGAAATCCTCATATTTGCTGTAATAATTCATAAAAATATTCCCATCCTATACGTATAGGACGGTGATGAAGGTGGATTTGTTAAAAGAATTAACAGAAACAAACGGTGCACCTGGATTTGAAAGAGCAATTCGGGAAATCATGAAACGTGAAATAGGGCAGACTGGGGCAAGCCTTGTAACAGATAATCTAGGCAGTGTATTCGGTGAAAAAAAAGGTTCAATGAATGAAGGACCAAAAATTCTTCTCGCTGGTCACATGGACGAGGTTGGGTTCATGGTGAGCGAAATCACGCAGGATGGATACCTTCGCTTTGTTCCCCTTGGAGGCTGGTGGTCACAAGTTCTCCTTGCACAGCGGGTACATGTTCAAACGAAGAATAAAACCTTCACAGGTGTTGTTGGTTCAAAAGCACCTCACATTTTAACAATGGACGAACGAAACAGAGTGTATCCGATGAAAGAAATGTTTATTGATATCGGTGCAAACGATAAAGATCAAGTAAAGGAATGGGGAATTAAGGTCGGTGACCCTATTCTACCTATCTGCCCTTTTGAACTTATGCCAAATGAAGATACAATCCTTGCGAAGGCTCTCGATAATAGAGCAGGCTGCTACACAGCTATAAAAGTACTGCAGCAGCTTCAAAGCATCGATCATCCAAACACGGTTTATTGCGGTGCTACCGTTCAAGAAGAAGTGGGGCTGCGTGGTGCAATGACGGCACCTGCTATTATGGAGCCTGACGTGGCGATTGCACTCGATGTAGGAGTTGCAGAAGATGGACCAGGCGGTAATCAAAACAAAGCAAAGCTAGGAAAAGGACCGCTTTTAACGTTCCTTGATTCCTCAATGATTCCGCACACTGGTTTTAGGGATTTAATCATTGAGGTTGCAGAAAAGAATAATATCCCTTATCAAGTGGATGTCATGCTTGGTGGTGGTACAGATGCAGGGAAATTCCATCTCTTTAAAAAGGGAATACCTAGCCTTGTAGTTGGGGTAGCTGCACGCTATATACACAGCCATACATCAATGGTAAGCAAAAGCGATCTCGAAAACAGTGCTAAACTTCTTGTAGAACTACTTAAAGTTCTCGATAAAGAAAAACTTCAATCTTTGCTAGATTATTGATTACTATACCGAACCCCGTTGGATTTCATATTCCGACGGGGTTTCTCATTTTTACGCAAAATGTTACAGTGTTATAAAAAAATTTACATCATTCTTTGCTAATGAGGTAAAAAAGACTATTATAAAGAGATGAGAGTAAAAGTAGTAAAAGGAGATCAGTTATTTTTATGGACATCCTATTGTTGTTAAAAGCCCTTATCTTAGGGATGGTTGAAGGTTTGACGGAGTTTGCTCCCGTTTCATCAACGGGCCATATGATTCTTGTTGATGATATGTGGCTTAAATCGCAGGACTTTTTAGGGAAATACCCGGCAAATACATTCAAGGTTGTTATTCAGTTAGGCTCAATCTTAGCAGTAGTTGTGTTCTTCAGACAACGGTTCATCGACATGCTAGGTTTGAGAAGAAATAAAGTGACGAATGAGGTTACAGGTGGCCGCTTAAAGTTAACTCAAGTCATCGTAGGTTTGCTGCCTGCTGGTATTCTTGGCGTACTTTTTGAAGACTATATTGATGAGCACCTTTTCACTACAAATACAGTGCTTATCGGACTAGCAATTGGTGCTGTTCTAATGATTTTTGCTGATAAATTTGCGGCTAAAAATCAAAACCCTGTTATTGACAGTGTTGATCAGATCACCTATAAACAAGCATTTTCAATCGGACTTATCCAATGTTTGTCACTTTGGCCAGGATTCTCAAGATCGGGTGCTACGATTTCTGGTGGTGTTCTACTAGGACTTAGCCACCGTGCAGCTGCAGATTTTACATTTATTATGGCTGTTCCAATTATGGCTGGTGCAAGTGGTATTTCGCTTCTGAAGAACTTGGAATACTTTAAATTAGATGCTATGCCGTTCTTTGTCGTTGGATTTATCAGTGCGTTCATTTTCGCGATGCTTTCCATTCGTTTCTTCTTGAAAGTCATTGAAAAAGTAAAGCTAACACCATTTGCGATTTATCGCTTAGTATTAGTGGCTGTTATTTTGATTGTTATTATGTAAAATCAATGCTGAACCTCGGGCTGAGAATAAATCCCTAGGTTCAGTTTTTTTATTTATAATGATTTACTTTTTCAAGGTAGATAGTCACGCTAAATATAGAAAAAAATACATAAATAGACATAAGAAGTCATTGTCATATTTAGTAAATTTACCACTTCTATCAACTAGCTAATTCCTTTACTCTAGTAACTATTATGATGGAGGTGGATATAGGGATATGAACAAGTTTGCATCAAAAATCTTATCGAGTACACTTGCACTTTCTTTAGCTGGTGGTGGAATCGCGCTTGCTTGTGAAAACGGGCAAAAAAGCTATATTGAAGCTGGTGAGGCTACATTTGGCGGTATTCCGAAAGTGGAAGGATCCAAAAATTTTGAGCATCTAAAAGAAGTGGCCGCTGTTCCCTTAAAAGAAATGAAAGGAAAACCTGCTACAACGGCAGATGTGTATGCATACAAAGGGTATGCTTATCTTGGTACACACCGTGGTCAGATGACAAACGAAGGCGTACGAATTTTTGATATGAAAGACCCAGCTAATCCTAAAGAAGTAGCTGTTCTTGCGAATGATATCCCTGGAACATGGCAGGAAAAAGTAATCGTTCAGTCTGTAAGTACTCCTTCATTTAAAGGAGACTTAGCTGCTGTAAGTGTACAGCGGGTGGATAAAGAGCGATATGGTTATGAGGGAGAAACCTCTGAAAATGGCGGAGTGGTGTTATACGACGTTACGAATCCAAAAGAGCCGAAAAAGCTTGGTTTTTGGAAAACACCTTCTAATCTGCCGACGGGTACACATGAACATTGGCTGACCAAACAAAATAACAAAGTCTTATTACTAGCTACTAACTATCAAGCTCATCGCTATAAAGAGAATGGGGTAGATGTACATGATTTTTCAATCGTGGATGTAACAGACCCAAGTAAACCGAAGGAACTCTCAAACTGGGATCCAACAGAAGTGGGTGGTGACTTTAACGGCGACTATCAATATGAAGATGAAACAGGGGCACAACGTACTGCATTTTTACATAGTGTTATTACCGATGAAACGGGTAAATATGCATACCTCTCTTATTGGGATCTTGGCACAATCATCTTAAATATTGAAGACCCTGCAAATCCAAAGTTTGTAGGAAGAACAAAATTTGAACGCGATGTTCAAGGAGCAGCCCATTCCGCAGCATTGGCTCATGGTGGAAACATCTTAATTGAAACACGAGAAGTCTTTAATCCAGATCCTCATGATCCTGGGTTTGAAAGAGGCTGGGGCTATGTTCGAGTATACGATATAAAAGATAAGAGCAATCCTGTCTTGCTGAGTACCTTTAGAACTTTGAATTCAATGGTGCAGATTAAAGCAGGTGAGCGCAAACCTGGAACATATACGGTTCATGACCCAAAAGTAAGAGGTAACACGCTCTACTTGTCTCATTATTCAGATGGCATCCGCATGGTTGATCTTACAAACCCTTCTAATCCAGTTGAAGTAGGTTCATATGTATCAGACAAAGCAAATGTTTGGGGAGTTTTTGTAGACCGAAACTATATACTAGCTTCTGATATGGGACAAGGATTAAAAGTACTGCAGAAAAAAGCCGATCAAAATGTAAGTAAGTTGAACATGCAATCTAATCTGTTTAACTAATGTAAACATGTGAAAACCCGCTAAGCATTTGCTTAGCGGGTCCTTTATTTATTAATACTGTTCAATTCGGCTGTACCAGTCGTCGTATTCACGCTCTGCATCTTCTCTGGATCTGCCGTGCCGCTCCTGAATCTTGCCAATCATTTTCTCGCGGTCACCTTGGGCTTGATCGTAATCATCATCCGTTAGGTTACCCCATTGTTTTTTAGCTTCTCCTTTGAACTGTTTCCATTTACCTTCCATTGTATCGTTTTTCATGTGGAATCATCCTCCTTTTAATATTTATTGGAATATGAATCTTCATAACGATGTGCATTTGTTGAACGGTACGTACGGAATGTATCGTTGACTTGCCTATGTCGGCTGACTTCATTCGTATCAACTAGAACAAGAATGTCACCAGCTTCAACAGATTGTTCGTATTCTTTCGCCTCATTTTCAGGAATTCCTAGACCTACAAGAGCCCCAACAATTCCACCAGCTCCAGCGCCTACAGCTGCTCCGCCAAGTGCTGCTGCTATTGGTCCTGCTGCTACGATTGGTCCGATTCCAGGGATGGCGAGCGCTCCTGCACCTAGCAGTAATCCGCCAATACCACCAAGAACACCTCCAGTAGCCATACCTGTTGCGGCACCTTCAGGGGCTTTGGAGCCTGTTTCATCATGAATATGTTTTACTTCTTTCTTGTCTTTTGCAATCACCGAGATATCATTTTCATCATATCCTTGATGTTTCAACTCTTTGATTGCCTCAATTGCATCATCTTCTGAACGGAAAACGCCTACCACCTTACTATGTGTATCCATCGAATTCCTCCTTTTGTTGAAGATTGGTTACCTTATTTGTGTTCCCACAGAAAAATATAACGAAACGTATATAAGCAGGTTTACAAAAAAATTCACACAATATGGAACATTTTAACAACAATACACATATTGTACTTACTTACAATTTATGGTTTGATGTCTATATAAAGGAAATAAAAGAATCAATACTGAAATGGTGATCGTAATGGATATATTTATCGGCAGACAACCTATCTTAGACAAAGATGAGAATGTTGTCGCATATGAACTTTTATATCGAAATAGTGCAACGAACAGGTACGAAGGATTTGATCATGACAGTGCTACGATTGATGTTATGGTAAACAGTTTCACAGGGATCGGAATTAAAGAGGTGGGGGAACGAAAAAAGTGCTTCATCAACTTTACGGAAAACCTTTTGCTAAATCGGATTCCGACATACATATCCCCCGAATATATTGTGGTAGAGATTTTAGAAGATGTCCGTTTGAGTGAAGAGGTACTAACGGTCTGTAAAGAGTTGAAGAATAAAGGGTATATTATAGCACTTGATGATGTTTCTGTTAACAAAGATCTAGATTCGCTGCTGCCGTACATAGATATCATTAAGGTTGATTATTTAGTCATGGAATATGCAGAAATGAAAAATATGATCGAAACCTATAAAGACCAAGTGACTTTTTTAGCAGAAAAAATAGAAACACGAGAGCAATTTGAAGAAGCGCGAAGCTTGGGTTTTGAATATTTTCAAGGATACTTTTTTAGCAAGCCTATCATCTTGCAAGGAAAAGATATCGCACCTATTCCAACAAACTATATTTTACTTTTAGAAAAGCTCAGCAGTTCAGAGCCTGATGTGAATGAAATCAGCAGTCTTATTCAGCGGGATTTGTCACTTTCCTATAAGCTATTAAAAGTTATGAATTCCGGAACATACTTTTTTAAAAGCAAGATAACATCCATAAAACAAGCAGTAGTATTGGTAGGACTTTACGAGATTAAGAAATGGATTATGATCCTCATGATGTCCAGTTTGAACAGAGCAGATAACCAGATGGAAATCGTTAAACTTAGCTTAACAAGAGCTGTCTTTTTTGAACGTATTGCACAGATTGTAGGTGTCCCCAAAAATCACCTCTATATGTTTGGTATGTTCTCATTTATAGATACACTTCTTAGCAAGGATATGAAAGAGATCATTAAAGATCTCCCTATTACAAATGAGCTTGCTGAGGCACTCCTTGGGAACAAGGATAAGTACAATCTTGCTTTAACAATCGTACAGCATTTAGAACGTGGCGCTTGGATCGAGATACAAACGTTATGCCGGACACTTCATGTGACAGAAGATGAATTATTCACTCAGTATCAAGCAAGTATGGTATTATCAAATCAATTTTTACAAACTGATACTGAAAAAAATATAATAGAATCCATCTAAGTTATAAGGACCTCTTAATCGTTAGAGGTCCTTTCGTATATTTAAGAGAAAGTTGTAGTCCCTATAAAATGAGAAATTCAGGAGAAAATATGACTGATTTAAAAACGAGGAGAAGTACTATGAAATTAAGCATTTTAGATCAATCACCAATCGCTTATGGAAAAAACGCACATGAAGCTCTTCAAGCTTCAATGGAACTAGCAAAGGCAGGAGAACAACTCGGGTATGCGAGATATTGGATTGCTGAACACCATGACTTTTCAGGTTTATCCTGTTCTGCACCAGAAGTGATGCTCGGGTATATTGGTGCGCATACAGAAAAGATACGATTGGGTGCTGGTGCTGTATTGCTGCCGCATTATAAACCATATCGTGTTGCAGAAACGTACAATCTGCTTGCGACTCTTTTTCCTGGGCGAATTGACCTTGGCATTGGCCGTGCTCCTGGTGGCTCTGCTGAAGCAACGATGGCTTTATCAGAAAATTTTTTGGAGAATGTCCGAAAAATGCCAAATGCGATTAAACAACTGCTTCAGTTTCTACACCATGATTTTCCGCCAGAAGATCTATTTTCAAAGATAAAAGCCTCTCCAGTTCCTGAGATTGCCCCTGTTCCTTGGATCCTAGGGACAAGTCACAAAAGTGCGGTACTCGCTGCAGAGTACGGAACCGCTTATGCGTTTGGTCATTTTATGAGCGATAAACTAGGACCAGAAATTGTGGCGTCATATAAAAAACAATTTCGTTCTAGTAAGACTCAAGAGGTACCAGAAACGATTATTGCCGTTTCTATCATTTGTGCAGAAACAACAGAAAAGGCAGAACAGCTAGCTTTGCCGGGAATTTTATGGAAAAAACAAAATTCAGAAGGCAGGGGGGACAGAGGAATTCCTTCCATAGAAGAGGCTCAAAAACTTATTTCAAGTGACCAACAAACTAAACTTTTACATGAGGCAAGAAGAAAGATGGTTATTGGCAGTCCATCTGTGGTAATAGAGGAATTAAACAAGCTACAAGAAATTTATGAAGCTGATGAAATGATGATCGTTACCATCACAGACCGTTATGAAGACCGAATCCGATCTTATGAGCTTCTTGCAAATGAAATTAGAAAGTAAGCAAATTTTTTTATTTCATCAAGTAACATTGTTATACTATTATCGATTATTAAAATATAGTAGCTAATTTTTTTGTTGCTTTATATAAGGAGGACGTTATGATGTCCAATACAAAACGATTAAGTGATATAAAGTGGTCTGTTCTTGACCTAGCACCAGTTATAGAAGGCGGAACGGTTTCCGAGTCATTCAAAAATACACTAGACCTTGCACAGCATGCTGAAAAATGGGGTTATAACCGTTACTGGCTTGCTGAACATCACAACATGCCTGGAATTGCGAGTTCAGCGACTTCGGTTGTGATCGGGCATGTCGCTGGAGGTACTTCAAAGATCCGTGTAGGTTCTGGCGGGATCATGCTTCCTAATCATGCGCCACTCGTGATTGCAGAACAATTCGGTACACTGGATGCTCTATATCCTGGAAGAATAGATCTAGGGTTAGGCCGTGCACCTGGAACGGATCAAATTACAGCACAAGCATTACGCCGTGATTTAGGCAGTATGGGTGATGATTTTCCATACCAATTAGAAGAATTACGCACTTTCCTTGATCCTGAACGCTCTGAAACTCCTATGAATGTAAGAGCGGTCCCTGGGGAAGGGCAAGATATACCGATCTGGCTGTTAGGTTCAAGCGGATTCAGTGCACGTTTAGCAGGACGTGAAGGACTTCCATTTGCCTTTGCCAGTCACTTTTCACCTGATAACACGCTTCCTGCACTAGAATTATATCGAACGACATTTACGCCATCCGAAGTTCTAGATGAACCGTACGCGATGGTAGGAGCGAATGTTGTTGTTGCAGATACAGATGAAGAAGCAGCTAAAATCGCTACGTCATTGCAGCAGCAATTTGTAAACTTAGTCCGAGGAAAACCTTCGAAACTTAAGCCACCTGTTGAAAGTATGGATGGTATATGGAGTCCATATGAAAAAGCGGCGATTGATCAGCAATTACGCACTACGATTGTAGGAAGTCCAGATACAGTTAAGGATAAACTGCAATCATTCTTAGATGAAACTCAGGCTGATGAAATTATTGTTAATGGCCAGATCTATGATCACAATGCAAGATTGCGTTCATTCGAGCTATTATCAGAGATTGTGAATAAGAACTAATCTGTAGGCGCACTCCGTGAGATGAAGGGGTATGCATATGAAGATGACTCATTTAAGGTGATGAGTCATCTTTTTATTTGTCGAAAATCGGATAAATTTTTTTATACGCGGAATTTTGAGGCTTATATGCGGAATTATTAGCAATTACCTCTTATAAAAACTAAATTACCTCGTAATTCTATTTTAGTGGCCTTCCTATACAAACAAATTATCAAAGTGTACATTTCACGAACACATTTCACGCTTTTCTTCACTATTTAGTCAATAACAAGAATACGTTTTTACAACGTAAGCTCTGATAATAAAACATTTGTTCGTTTAATTGGTTTTATTAACAGGATTTTGTAAAAAAAGCTAGAATTTATCTAGAACCCTTAATCCTTTGGAGGTAGAAATGGATAAATCTATACAACTACATCAATTTAATCTTTGGGCGAATAATAAAGTTTTTGAGCAGTTAAAGAGTCTTCCGGCAGAAGTTTATCGAAAAGAGGTTGATAGCGTCTTTCCGACTATAGCAGATGTTCTCATTCACATGCATCAAGTGGATTATGTGTGGCTAAAGGCATTGAAAGGGGAGAAGTTTGAAGATATTCTTGACTCCCTTAAGTCGATATACCAGGAATTAAATGAATCTGATTTACATGATATGCAGTTAAAATTTGAGAAGATGGGATCGGATTACGAGACATTTATGGCTCAGAAGGCAGATTTATTTCAAGAAACAACTGTTCATCATCCTCATTTTGGTACACTCCACTCAAGCTATGCAGATCTTATTCAGCATATCGTAAATCACGGCACCTATCATCGCGGTCATATTTCTGCTATTTTAAATCAACAGGGACATAAAGGGGCTTCAACCGATTATATTTTTTATCTGTATTCCTTACAGCAGCAATATTAAGGTTAAGCATAAAAAAGGACGTTCTTATGAATGTCCTTTTTTAGTTTTGTCCTTTTTGAATTTTTTCTTTCAAGTCATTTATATATTGTTTCTTTTCCTTCTCATTTTGTAAGTTTCCTGGGTTCTTGTTTTGTAAATACTTCTGAAGAGCCTGATTGATCTCCTCAGGTGTAGCATCCTCAGGAATCTCGCCTTTTTTCTTTAGCATTTCAATTATTTTTTCATCATTTGCAATCATCGTATTCACCTCGTTTTTTGCCTTTGAATCAGAATCGGTTGTTTCTTTCTCATTTTGTTGAACGTTATTTTTTTGTTCTGTTTGAGAGCCGCAGCTGACCAAAATGGACGATAAGCTTACTAATAGAAAAATCCGCATAAAGGTTTTCATGATTCACCCTCCTTACAGATACAGTTTACCCCTTATAAAGCAAAACCCAACTGTACAGGAATACAGTTGGGTTTAATAAACATAAATTACTTACGTGAGATTTTAATCTTACCTACTGAGTTATCTTTGCTAGAATTTAACACTTCAAATTGTAGCCCGTATTTTGGTACGTTACGTCCAGCATCCGGAAGTCCAGGATTGCTGTAATCTTTTTTGTCATAAAATTTAGGAGTTGCACTAGTATTGTAATCTTTTAAGGTAAGACCAAGCAATTCACGATAATCTAGGAACATCTTCTCGCTTTTTTGCTTTGAGAAAGCAGCATCATGGATTTGGTAGCGAGTAGAAGCTACGGAGGCATCACTCCATCTTAATGTTTCTTGATTAGCATCCACAACACCTAAGAAACCATCTCCAGGGTGAACGCCTGTCCAGTTATCTGAGTAACTGTCATCCACATACCATACAAGAAGTCCGCCATCATATTTCATAAGACTGTCGCCACGGCGAATATGAGCTAACCCTGTATCTACACCTGCATGATTACGCCATTCTAATAGATAGTAGTGAGTAGAGTAGAATTTACCTTGGTTTTTCGTAAAACCGTCCGGTGTAAACGAAGAATCGCTCTCTGCATCATCAAATAGTGTCTGATTTCCATCAACTTTTACTGTTATATCATCTACAAAAAATCCAGGATAGATGGCTGCAACGTCTGTCCAATAGTTTAACTTCAGTTCTATTTCTTTTCCTTTATAAGCCGAAAGATCGAAGACTCCATCAACCCATCCGTCTGATTTACCAGTGATCCCGTCACCAGGATTTTGCTCATACGGATCTTCTTGTGTCGTTATGTTACCTGAAACAGTAGTCCATTCATCAGAACCTTTTTCTTTCACTTGTACGGAAGCATAATCCCAATCTTGTTCAATGTCATACCAAGTTTTAAAAGAGAGCTCTGCTGATTTGGCTTGAGTTAAATCAAGTGAAGTAACCAATGAGTTATCTAGGTTGTTGCCACTGCCGCTATGATATTGATACTCACCGCTGAAAGGAGTATTTACGACAGTCTCTTTCTCAGGAAGATCTACACGAACTGCATCATTATTTGTACCTTTCGTGTTAGCCTGATCTAGCAGCACTTCAACACCTTTTTTATCAAGCTTATCGAGGTTTAGTGTCTCCCCAGACAACCAGTTGGAGCCTTCCATACTAGATTGCAAGAATTCTTTGGACCAAGCACTAAAACCTGTTGGCTCTGTTCCTGGAATATCTCCGGCCCAGCTACCGCTAGACATGATTGACCAATAAGCTACCGCTTCACCTGCACCTGTATACTGTGTGTCGTATTCATCTGGAAGACCTAAATCATGACCATATTCATGAGCGAACACGCCAGCTGCTCCATCAGCAGGTTCAATCGTATAGTCATATGCATACATTTTCCCTTGTCCCCAATAATCTACTTCTGGTGTTGGAGATCCTGTAATAGGGAAGATACCTCCTAGATTCCAACGATGGCTCCAGATAGCGTCTCCACCAAGTGAACCGCCGCCAGCTTCTTCACCCACGCTTGAGTGAACAACCATCAAGTGGTCTACTAATCCATCCGGCTCACGAAGATTACCGTCTCCGTCCAGGTCATAACGATCCTCTTGGTCAAACTCCCTTAAATCAATCTCAGGATCCTTTGCTGCTGCCTCTAGTGCTTCTTTTACAAGGTCACGCGGTTTAGCATCACTTCCATCTGGATCAGGAACATTTCCGCCGTAGTAAGCTGCTGGATGTTTAGCTTGGTACCAGCCACCGACTTTACCTGTAATGGAATAGCTTCCCCCAGATTGCTGTTCATAGTATTGTTTTACAGATACTAAGTCTTCTCCATTAGGACCTTTGTATCCATTATCACCAAAAATCATATCTTCATAATGTTGCTTTAAATATTCGTCATAGTGCATGTCCGTTTCTTCAGGAGCGATATCTTTTGCCGGAAAGTCAGGGTACTCTACAAGAAGAACAAGTACGTTATCAAGGCGCTCGCCGCCTGTCCACTTTTCATCTACTACAGGTTTAACGTCATTGTTTTTACCTTTCTTTCCGTGCTTTAGACCATCTTTATTATGCTTTTCTTTTCCCTTTTTTTCTTTCTTACCATGCTCGTTTTCTAACTCGCCTTTAGGAAGTGACTCAGCATGTTCTTGCTTGTTCTTTAAAAACTTCTGCAGTTGTTTTTGTGCATCTGCTTCACTTGCATTCTTGCTAATTTGGCCGTTCTTTTTAAGCATTTCTATTAATCTTTCATCATTTGCAATGGCCAAATCGAATGGACCACCAGCATGCTGATGTCCTTTTTCTTCAATTGCAGAATCTTTAACATCTGACAAAACATTAACAGGCGCTGCACTTACACTGGAAAAAGCACTGCAGCTTAACATTGCTGCAAGGGCAGCAGAAACCCATTTTCCTTTTTTCATCAAAATCCCCCCTAGTAGTTTTGGAATAACCGTTATCCGACAAATATTGTCGGATAATTCCGCGTATTCAAAATGTTACCACGTAATATGTCATCCTAGAATAGGAGATATATCCCGTGTTTTTATTTTAAAATAGGGATTATTTACTATTTAAAGAACTATTTTCAATTTGACTTCAAAAGAAAAAATTGGATAATATTGTTCTAAAATGGGCGTTTTTATATAGTTCTTTCGGCACATGCAAACATTTCAGGTTAGAACTGTTTGAGAGCAGAATCCGAAATGGATTTAATATAGGAAGGTCATTCACCGATAACAAAGATCCTTCACAATAATATTAATAGTGAGTTGGTTACCTTTTCCATCTTAAGCGGGTTTAGAATACAACCTGAAGGGTATGTAGTAAGGTGGACCATCATAAACAAATAAAGTCCAAAAGCTAAAAACGAAAGGCTGGTCAACTACTTTGTCTATGTTTCTTAACACTGCTCTTCATGCTAAATCCGTCAAAAACTTTGAAGAGGCAACAGAAAACATTCTTCATTTTATGAGTACATTTATCAACATCAATACTTTATTTGTTGCCAAAAATGACAAGCAAACGAATGAAATAAAAAAAGCAGTAAACAAAGACGCTATTTTAATTGAGGCGGGTTCAACACTTCCTTTCCATGAAACATTTTGTAAGATAAGTGTGGATAAGGGAAATGAGATTTTACTGATTGAAGATATTAATGAAAGTGAATTAACGAAGCATCTGAATGTAACAGCCCAATTAGGTGGAGGAAGCTTTATTGCAATTCCAATCTATTATGAAGATGGTGAAAACTACGGAACGATCTGTGGTTTAGATACCGAGTCATTTGATTTTACGGAGCAGCATATCGAACTTTTTCAAACGATGTCTTCACTTTTAACTTATGTACTAGAATTAGATAAGGCAAACAAAGAGATTAAAGAGCTATCAGTACCGATTGTTCCACTAACGAAAGGTGTTGCGATTCTCCCGATCATAGGACATATCAATGAATATAGAGCTGATATCATCATACAAAGCACTTTGGAGAGCAGTACTAATTTAGAACTTGAATATATGATTATTGATCTTTCTGGCGTGAGCAGAATCAATAACAAGGTTAGTGAATATCTTTTAAATATCGTGAAGCTGTTAAAATTAATCGGTGTAACTCCGATTCTTACAGGTTTCAGGCCAGATTTAGCGATGAGAACACTCGAGATCGATGTGAATTTTAACGATATTCTGATTACAAATAACTTAAAAAGTGCACTTTATGAAATTGGGTTCAGCTTAAATAAAACTAAAAATAATCATGCAAGATCACAGCCTGTCGTGTGATCTTTTTACTTTGAGGAAAAATAGTAGTCTAAATTTTCTTTTTTTTATATAATAGTAATAATATAAACTTATCAGTCGCTTTTATGTTTAACCAATCGGAGGGGTAAAATATGAAGTCGTTTGAAGAAAAGTTAGATCAGTATGCGGAGTTGGTTGTTAAAGTTGGATTAGGTCTATCAGAGGGACAAAGGTTATTAATTAGTTCTCCCTTAGAAGCTGTAGAGTTTACACGAAAGGTAACGAAGCATGCATATGAAAATGGCTGTAAGCGAGTGATGGTGGATTGGAATGACACACAAACAAACCGCATCCATCTTACTCATGCAGATGAAGAGATCCTGAAAGATGATCTGCCTTCTTGGGAAATTGACAAGTATAACAGCCTTGTTGAAAACCATGATTGCTTTTTAATGATCACAGGGAACGATCCAAATGCCTACAAAGGTGTTCCATCTGAACGCATGATGTTTGTACAAAAGAACCGCGGTGAAAAACTGCAGAGTTTTTCAGCAGGGCAATTAAGAGGAGACATGCACTGGGCTATTGCAGGTGCACCTACAGTTGGCTGGGCGAAAAGTGTATTCCCAGAAATGAACGATGAAGAAGCAGTAGAAGCTTTATGGGAAGCAATATTTAAAACAGTCCGAGTGGATCAGGCAGATCCTGTAGCTGCATGGGAAGAACATGTAAAAACGTTAACGGATAAAGTGGATTACTTAAACGAACAGCACTTTAAGACGCTTCATTATAAATCAACAGGAACAGATTTAAGCATTGATTTACACCCTGCCCATACTTGGATCGGCGGAGGTCATCATTCTACGTTCGGTACGTACTATATTCCGAATCTTCCAACTGAGGAAGTTTTCACGACTCCAAGAAAATATGGTGTGAACGGTAAGGTATCAAGTTCTAAACCACTTTCGGCAATGGGGAATATAATTAATAATTTCAGCTTAACGTTTAAAGAAGGAAAAGTGGTAGATTTCACTGCTGAGGAAGGGTATGACACACTTAAGCAATTATTAAGCATTGATGATGGAATGGGTTATTTAGGAGAGGTTGCGCTAGTTCCTCACGATTCACCAATTTCAAACTCAGGCATCATTTTCAATAACACATTGTATGATGAAAATGCTTCGTGTCATTTAGCGATTGGAACTTCTATTACGATGTCTGTTAAAGAGGCTGGCAGCTTAACGCCTGAACAGATGGAAGAGAAGGAAATCAACTTCAGCCGTGGCCATACTGACTTTATGATCGGATCTGCAGAGCTTGAAATTGAAGCAGAGTATGAGGATGGTAAACGCATTCCATTATTTAAAAATGGTAACTGGGCGATATAAAGACGAAAAAGACTCCATTTGGCTGGAGTCTTTTTTATGTGAATTTATTAGTTTACAGACCTCAATCTAAATTCTACCAAATTTTTGAAAAACAGTCTATATTTTTTAAAAATTCCTCGTTAAGCTTTTTATATACAATGCGAGGAGGATATTAAATGAACGTATATGACCAATCACCATATGAAATTAAAATGGAATGGGGAATCAAAGGCGCGGTAGAAGCAGCGAAAAGAAAGGATATCATTATTATCGTTGATGTCTTAAGCTTTTCATCAACGGTAACGACTGCTGTTGAAAATGGTGCAGTTATTTATCCGTTTCCGCCTGGTCAACATGAAAAAGCAAAAGCATACGCATTTGAAATTGGAGCTGAATTAGTTGTGGGGAGAGCTGAAGCTATAAAAACAGGAAAACCCTCACTTTCTCCTTTATCTTTTTCAGAAAAAAGCAAAGGGAAATCGTTTGTTCTTTGTTCACTTAATGGTGCTGCCTGTGTGGATGTTTCTAAAAAAGTACCAGCTCTTTTCGCAGGATCTCTTATAAATGCAAAGGCCGTTGCAGAGGCTGCGCAATATGTGAAGAATAAATTAACTGTTCCTATTACGGTAATCGCATGTGGGGAGAGATGGGCAAATTCAGCTCAAGATGAAAATGAGCTTCGGCCTGGAATAGAGGATTATTTAGGTGCAGGAGCTATTATTTCTTTTTTAAAAGGATCTTTATCACCTGAAGCTTTTGTTTGTAAACAAGCATATGAAGCATCAAAACACACTCTGCCATCACTCATTAAAAACTGTGGAAGCGGAAGAGAGCTAATTGAACGAGATTTTGAAGAAGATGTTCATGTTTGTATGCAACATAACACGAGTACTACCGTTCCCATGCTATCTAATCATCAATTTATTTCTTTTGAGCAACCCAATTTGGATGAATCATTCACCGTACGCCCTGCTGAAAGTGAACATCTAGGTACGGAAATCGACCACTTTTAAGAGCTATAAAGTTTGTGGAAAAATATAAGAATAGTACAAACCTCTTTTTGGAAAAATAACGAAAAATGAGGAGGTTTGTATATGAAAAAAGCAGTCGCGCTATTGGCGGCATTCACTATTGTGTTAGGTGGTTGCGGCGGTGGCTCTAACAGTATGAAAGAGAGTGAAGCGGCACCAAAGAATATGAGTAACGAAACGAGAAATAGTCCAAGACTGGAACAGATCAGTTCACCACAGAAAAAACAACAGGACATTTCAAAAGCAGAAACGACTCATGGAAAAACGAAGATCGAAACGCTAGGGTTTTTAGAACCACTTGAAGCGAAACAATCGGTAAAAGATGTAAAAGAAGCTGTAAATGATCTAACATATGTAGCTTTTTTTAGCTATCAAGTGAACAAAGATGGTTCCCTTAAGCCAATTAAGGATTATGCCGCTTTAGAAGAGGTAAAGAAATCAAAAGCTATGCCGATGATGGTGTTAACGAACTTTATAGATGGAAATTTTTCACCTGAAATAGCGCACACCGTTTTTACAGATAAAACGGCATCGAAAACCTTAATCGGCAGCGTCATCAGTACGATGAAGCAAAAAGGATACAAAGCCTTAAATATTGATTTTGAGCACATTAAAGAAAAAGACCGTGAGCTATACAACGGATTTTTAGAAACAATCATTCCACAGCTTCATAAAGAAGGTATTAAGGTTTCAACTGCACTAGCACCAAAAACAAGTGATGAGCAAAAAGGTCCTTGGCATGGTGCTCACGACTATAAACGTCATGGTGAACTTGCAGATTTCGTTGTTTTAATGACATATGAGTGGGGCTGGTCTGGTGGACCTCCTATGGCTGTAGCACCTGTACCACAAGTAGAAAAAGTAGTGAAATACGCAACGTCTGTCATTCCATCGGAAAAGATTATAATGGGTGCGCCACTATACGGATATGATTGGACACTTCCTTATAAAAAAGGAAATAAATTTGCTAAACGCGTGGCACCAGCTGAAGCACATGACTTAGCATTAAAAGAGAAGGCTACTGTAAAGTATGATAACGATGCTCAAGCTCCATTCTTTAACTACAGTGATGATGCGGGAAAAGAACACGTTGTATGGTTTGAAAATGAACAAAGTGCAGAAGCAAAAAACAAACTTGTAAAGAAATATAAGTTAAGAGGACTTGCGTATTGGGTTCTAGGTGAACCATTCCCAGAAAACTGGACGCTTTTAAGAGATGAATTTAAAATTGCACACAAATAAAAAAAGAAGGATTAAGCTGATTCAGCTTAATCCTTTTTTTGAGCCTGTCGGAATATGTTGAGAATTGCAAACTCGAAAACTTTTGGATTCATAGCCAAAAGTTTTGGATTCACTCCCCAAACTCGTGGATTCATTCCCCAAACGGCTTATAAAGCAGCTGACAAGCATTTCTCTACTACAACACCTCTGCGGTCAGGAAATACCGTTTCAAATTGGTATTGAGGAAACAACACGGATAGCTTTTCTGTAATAACAGCTGCTTTTTGATGTGGCGTGAAACAAACGATCGATGGTCCAGATCCGCTAATAGCTGCACCATACGCGCCAAGCTCAACAGCTTTTTGCTTAAGCTCTCCATACATAGGCACCCATTTAGAACGGAACGGCTCATGAAATAAATCGCGATTCATCATATCGGCAGCTTTTTTCCAATCGTTCTTCATTAAAGCAGCAACGAGCACGTTGCTTATTGCACTTCCTTGAACGGCTTTATTGAAGGGAAGAAGATTAGGCAGTGAACCTCTAGAGTGCTTTGTATGAAGGACACCATCAGGAATGGCTACAATCATTTCAACAGCTACGTCAGGCACATGAACGGTCTCCAATTCTTGTCCATTGTAAAAACTGATCGTAAGTCCGCCGAAAATAGCAGGAATCACATTATCAGGGTGTTCTTCTAAGGAACTAGCCAAAAGAGCTTTGTCTTGTTTGGAAAGCTCCAGATCTAAAAGGATGTTTGCCAGTTCAATCCCTGCAACGATGGCAGACGCAGAACTGCCCATTCCTTTTGAAGTCGGAAATGTGCTTACTACATCCAACTGGCAAGGAGGAAGTTTCATTCCGTAAGCATCCGCTGTAAAATGTGCGGCATGAACGATAAGGTTGCTTTCGTCTTTGTTTAATGCCTGCAGTTCTTCACCATGAAAAGTTGTTTTTCTTGGTGCAAATGGCTGAACGTGAACGGTCAAATACCGGTTCATCGCAAGCCCTACAGAATCAAAGCCGGGGCCTAAGTTAGCTGTACTTGCTGGAACATGTATGGAAAAAGGTTCTGCTTTCATTTATACAACACATCCTTTTAGCTGCTGACGTAATAATTCAAGGTCGTTTGGGATGACGACAGGTTCTTGTGATACTGTTTTTAGTGCAATATCAGGATCTTTAAGACCGTTGCCTGTTAGAACAGCTACTACAGTTGCCCCTTTCGGAAGAACACCTTTCTTGTATTGCTTATACAAACCAGCGATCGAACTGCATGAAGCCGGTTCAGCAAAAACACCTTCTTTTGATGCAAGCATCTGATACGCTTCTAATATTTCTTCGTCGGATACAGAATCAATCACTCCGCCGGACTCTTCTAGTGCTGCTGATGCTAATTTCCAGCTCGCGGGGTTTCCGATCCTAATAGCTGTTGCGATTGTTTCTGGATTTTTTACAACAGATCCGTTAACGATTGGTGCAGCACCTGCAGCCTGGAAACCATGAATACGAGGAAGTCCAGAAGACTTTACAGCATCATACTCTTTAAAACCTTTCCAATAAGCACTAATGTTGCCTGCGTTTCCAACTGGAATGGCTAAAATATCAGGTGCTCCCTCTAGTGCATCAACAAGTTCAAATGCAGCTGTTTTTTGACCTTCCAATCTGTATGGGTTTACAGAGTTAACGAGAGTAAATTCTTCCTCGATGCTCATTCGTTGCACCATCTGAAGAGCTTCATCAAAATTACCTTCAATCGCAAAGATTTCAGCGCCATACATTTTCGCTTGAGCGAGTTTCCCTTGAGCAATCTTTCCGTCAGGAATTACAACGATACATCTGAGGCCAGCTCTCGCTCCATAGGCAGCGGCAGCCGCCGACGTATTTCCGGTAGATGCACAGATGATTGCTTTGCTGCCCTCTTCTTTTGCTTTGGCAACAGCCATCACCATTCCCCTGTCCTTAAATGAGCCGGTAGGATTCGCTCCTTCGTATTTGGCATAAAGCTTGATACCCCATTCTTTTGATAGATGTTCTAATGGAATAAGTGGAGTGTGCCCTTCATTTAAGGATAGAAGGGGAGTAGATTCACTGACAGGCAAGTATTCTTTGTATTGATGCAAGAGACCCTTATACGGCATGTTAAGCACCCTCCACACGATAGTGACTTTTTATTTCTTGAACAACTTCTGAATCGCGAAGCAAGTTATACACTTTATTGTCTTGATGTTTGTTTGTGCCGTGTGTCACGATGACAACTTCTGCGACACCTTTATGATCGACAGGACTTTGGATTAATTTTTCAAGTGAGATATCATGCAGAGCAAATAGGGAAGTAATGGCTGAGAAAGCGCCTGCCTCATCTTTAATGTATAAGCGGTAAAAGAATTTTCCAGCGATCTCATTAGGCTCCTTTAATTGTTTATCGAACTGAGGAGCTATCACGCTCTTTCCGTTAACCCCAAGGCGCATGTTCTTTACAACGGCAACTAAGTCTGAAACGACGGATGTAGCAGTTGGAAGCTGCCCAGCACCTGGACCGAAGAACATCGTCTCCCCAACTGACTCACCATACACATACACGGCGTTGTACTCGTTATGAACACTCGCAAGCGGGTGGGAGTCTGGAAGCAATGTCGGTTCAACAGAGATTTCAACTTTTCCGTTGTCCTTTTTTGCGTTTCCGATAAGCTTCAGCGTGTAGCCGAACTGGCGTGCATATTCCAGATCCTCTTGCGTCACTTTGGAAATACCGGAAACCTTAACATCGTCTAGATGAATATGCATGGAGAACCCTAGTGTTGACAGGATCGCCATTTTTCTCGCCGCATCGATTCCTTCCACATCAGACGTGGGATCAGCTTCTGCGTAGCCAAGAGCTTGTGCTTCTTTTAATACTTCCTCATAGTTACGTTGCTGTTTATCCATTTTTGTCAGGATATAATTTGTTGTTCCGTTTACGATTCCCATCATTTTTGTGATACGGTCAGACGCTAGTCCGTCAACAAGTGAGCGAATGATCGGAATACCGCCTGCAACACTAGCTTCATAGAAAAGGTCACATTCATTTTCATGAGCGATTTGTAAAAGTTCAGCCCCATGCAGAGCCATCAAATCTTTGTTCGCTGTAATCACATGCTTTTTATTTTGCAAGGCAAGTGTAATATATTCTCTCGCTAACTCGATCCCGCCCATCACTTCAATCACTACATGTATGTTTGGATTTTGAAGTACGTCTTCTGGATGCTGTGTCAGCCATTCGTTATTGATGGAGACAAGCCGTTCTTTCTCAACATTTTGAACGAGTATTTTTTCTATAAAAACAGGGCATCCAACACGATGCTGTAATTCTTCACGGTTTCCTTCAATCATCCTGACGACCCCGCTGCCGACTGTTCCTAATCCTAGAAGTCCTACTGAAACATGAGTTACCATCTGATCCGCCCCTTTGTTTTTGTGGAAAATACAATTGTTTGTTTGATATGGACATTTTACATGGAGTTTAGCAATCACACAACAGGGATTTTTGTAAAGATTTAGAGAGCGCTTACATAACAAAACGGGAATTCATAGAGTATTTACAAAAACTTAGATATGATAGAGAAAGGATGAAAGTAAAGGGGACTAAAAAATGACTGATCAGCTAGATGGAAGCGTTAAAGATACTCTGAATTGTTTAGAAGAAAATATATTTTTCATAGATTTAGATTTACGAATAGCATGGATGAATAGAAGTGCAAATAAATTAATAGAAACGTTAAAGGTTCATTTTGGAGAAAAGATCCTTGGCACTCCTCTCTCAACATTTATTAAGAACTCATTCCACAAAGATGAACTTTTAAAAGGCAAGTTTCCAATTGATGTAGAACTCGTTCTCTTTGATACATTTGCAGCCCGGTTCATTCTTAATGAATTAGTTGTGAAAGGAAAGAAGCTTGGTTACCTTTTAACGTGGAAAGATGTAACAGAACGTGAAAAAGAAAAGGAAAGAATGAAAGCAATGCTCGCTGAATGGTCAACGCCTATTCTGCAAACGGTCGCGGAACATACACTGCTTGTACCATTAATCGGAGAACTAACGTTAGAACGGCTTGAGACATTAGCAACGAAACTACTAAACGAGTGTTTAAAGAATGAAACTGAATATGTCATACTAGATTTTTCTGGCGCAACGACGATAAAGGATAACAACCTAGGACAAGATATTCAGAAGCTGACAAATTCTATCGAGTTGATGGGGGCAAAAGTATTATACTGCGGATTCCCTAAAGATATGGTCAAAAATATGGTCTCACTTGGCGTTCATACGAATCAGCAAACATTTGTATCATTTCGCAATGCAATTCGGTATGTTGTAGCAGAATTAGAGAACTGATTTGAATAATAATGAAGCAGCCGTATCAACTCGGCTGCTTTGTTTTCTTTATATTCTTGATGGCTTCTTTATATGAAAGCGGGCTTAATTCTTCACTATGTACGAACTCCCACACCCACTCTTCGTTCGTGTATGCGTACTCTCTAAGTGCCCATCCAATCCCTTTACGTATAAAAAAGTCTTGCTCGTATTTCGTTTCTTTAATGATGTGTGCCAAAAGCTTATGATCCGTTTTTTCTTTATACCCTAGTTGAAACAAAATAGCAGAACGCATCAGCCATATGTTCTTAGAGGCAATCCAACGTTCAGTTACCGGTGTGATCTCTTCAGGAAACTTTGCAAAGTAATAACCCGCTATATGTTTTGCAATATGATCAACGGTGTCCCACCAGCTTTTATTTACAATGATAAATTCAATCCACTCGATATCTTCTAGAGTCATTTGTTTTTTTACCTTGTCTGCCAAAGCTAGACCGGCCATCTGCATTTCGCGTTCTGGCATAGACCATGCTTCTCTTAAAAAGGAAAAAAGATCATTGTGAGCGATAAGTCCGTTTTCTTTAATGAAGGCTTTCATCGTTTCTTTCATTATGGGTGCGCGCAATCCAAAATACTCGTACTGACCACGCATATATTTGCTCATCTTTTCTGCTTCTTCCGGGTTTTTTTTCTCTTGCAATGCCACCCTTAACTGATCAATATACTTCATATACACCATCCTCTCTTAACAAAATTATACAAAAATTTGTTAATAAATTGAAACTTTTTCAAAAGGTGTGCGTAATTACCTACATAAAACCAATATTGGAAATTATTTAAAAGTCGACAAATTCTTACAAAGTTTTTCTGTTTGGTTTGGTAAGGTTAAATTAATTTGACGTTAGGATGTGGTGGTTACTTATCAAAATTATCAAGACAGGAGAGATGACCATGGAACTGTTTGGATATCCGTTGTCTACGATCTATTTGGGCAGTTTTATTATTTTTGGGTGCATTACTTTCGTGTATATCCTATTTGGTGACATGCTTGAAGCGGCTTTGGATTTTTTACATCCATCGCTCATCCTATCCTTTTTAACGATTGGATCGGCTTCAGGATATTTATTAGAGGTAATGACCGATATTAACAGCTGGTTCATACTGGTTTTTAGTGCATTGCTATCGTTATTGCTCGTTACTCTTCTAAACGTTTTCATTCTTATGCCCATTCGATCTTCAGAAGAATCTCTTGTCTATCGTGATGAAGATCTAAAGGGCAGGGTTGGCACAGTCCTAACGACTGTTCCTACAGATGGGTTTGGCGAAATTTTAATTGAAGGCATTAGCGGAAGAATTTCTAAATCTGCTATAAGTATGGATAACAAGCCGATTTCACAAGGGGAAAAAGTGCTGATCATCGATATACAAAAAGGTGTTGTATCCGTCATGCGATATGAGCAAGTAGAACAAACATATATTCATTAACTGGAGGGGTTGTTATGGGTTTTTCACCGTTATTTATTGTAATCGGGATTGTTGTATTTTTGATTGCTGCTCTTATTAGTGTTTTTATTACAAAATATCGTACAGCAAGTCCTGATGAAGCATTAATCGTAACAGGAAGTTTCTTAGGAAGTAAGAACGTCAATATCGACGAATCTGGAAACCGGATTAAAATTGTACGCGGTGGTGGTACGTTCGTTCTGCCAGTATTTCAACAAGCAAAGCCGCTAAGCTTATTAACGAGCAAACTGGATGTTCAAACGCCAGAAGTTTATACAGAGCAAGGGGTTCCTGTTATGGCTGACGGAACCGCGATTATAAAAGTCGGCAGTTCGATCGGCGAAATCGCGACTGCAGCCGAACAGTTTTTAGGAAAGTTGAAAGAAGATCGTGAAAACGAAGCTCGTGAAGTACTTGAAGGTCATTTGCGTTCCATTCTAGGTTCTATGACCGTTGAAGAAATTTATAAAAATCGTGAAAAATTCTCGCAAGAAGTTCAGCGTGTTGCTTCTCAAGACCTTGCAAAAATGGGATTGATTATCGTTTCATTTACGATTAAGGATCTGCGCGATAAGAATGGATATTTAGACGCACTAGGTAAACCGCGTATTGCACAAATTAAACGTGATGCTGATATGGCAATGGCGGAAGCGGAAAAAGAAACGCGCATCAAGCGTGCTGAAGCAGATAAAGAAGCGAAACAGTCCGAGTTAGGGCGTGCAACGGAAGTCGCTGAAGCAGAAAAGATGAACCAGTTAAAAGTAGCTGAGTTCCGCCGTGAGCAAGATGTTGCGAAGGCAAGAGCTGACCAGGCTTATCATCTAGAAGAAGCAATCGCAAAACAGCAAGTTACAGAACAGCAGATGCAGATCAAAATCATAGAACGTCAAAAGCAGATCGAACTTGAAGAAAAAGAGATTCTGCGCCGTGAAAAGCAGTATGACTCAGAAGTGAAGAAGAAGGCTGACGCAGATCGCTATGCTGTTGAACAGTCTGCGGAAGCCGACAAACGCAAACAGGTCGCTGAGGCAGATGCTCATAAATATCGCGTTGAAGCGATGGCAAAAGCTGAGGCTGAAAAAGTACGTTTAGACGGTCTTTCAAGAGCAGAAGCAGAACGTGCAAAAGGGGAATCTGAAGCAGACGTTATCCGTCTGAAAGGTCTTGCTGAAGCCGAAGCGAAGCAGAAGATTGCCGAAGCGTTCGAGTTGTACGGCCAAGCTGCGATGATGGATATGATGATTAAGATGCTTCCGGAATACGCGAAGCAAGTGGCAGCACCACTTTCTAACATTGATAAAATCACAGTCGTGGATACAGGCGGCAGTGAGAACGGCGGGGCGAACCGTATAACAGGTTATGCGACAAACTTGATGTCCTCTCTGCAAGAATCATTAAAAGCTTCATCTGGCATTGATGTTAAAGAATTATTGGAGAACTTCTCAGGCAAAGGCAACGTGCGCCAAAGCATTGACGATCTTCGCATCGATTTTGCCAAAAAGCAGCCAAATGCGGTAGCAACGAAGGAAAAGGCTGAAGTAAAAGTTACAAAAGGCGAATAAATTGAGGAAAGCTTACTCTGTGCGGGGCAAATAGCCCTATGAGAGTAAGCTTTTTTCTAAATATGTATGCATAGATTGGTTTAAAGCTCGTTCAGCAGCATAAATTGCATGCTGAACGAGCGCCATACGGAAAATATGAGCGCCATACGGAAAATACGAGCGCCATACAAGATTTACTCTCAACTTAGCACACGAGCAAATCCTGCACTTACTCCTTACTCATCTGTGCCTCAACAGCTTTCAGTTTACCAGCCATCGTGGACTTTTTATCTCTGCGGTCATCTATCCTGATATTCGTTGCAACCCGCTGAATGCCTTTAGAGAACGGCACTTCATGCAACTGCTGGATGACATCAAAAAGATCTGAGAGTTCCCCCTCGATTAATGTGCTCATTGGCGTAAGCTGGTAGTTCACTTTATCTTTGTTTTGCTCAAGAACTTTTTGAATTTCTGCTACATAAGCACTGACACTTGGCGTTTCTGTACCGATTGGAATGATCGTAATGTCTACAATAGCCATATTAACACCTCAACTTTTTTCTCTTTATTGTAGCAAACCCATTCATAATCACAAAGAGGATGATACATATGGAAATCCGGCAAGCAAATGAACAGGATATCAATGCAATTATAAATATTGATCAAAGAATAATTGGAAGTGATCGAAGAAAAGGAGAGATAAGTCAGGCAGTAATAGAGGAAAGGTGCTTAATCATATCTTCAGAAGGTGAATTATTTGGATTTCTTATCTATCATGTTCATTTTTTTGAATGCTGTTTTATATCTCTTCTTATGATCGATCCAGCACATCAAAGAAAAGGTCTAGCTAGTGCCTTATTGAGCCGAATCAAACAGATTTCACCAACAGTAAAAATATTCTCATCCACCAATGAATCAAACGAGTCTATGAAAAGGGTGTTCACGAAGAATGGGTTCAGTAAAAGTGGTAAGGTTGACAACTTAGATGAGGGAGATCCAGAGATTATTTATTTTATAAAAAGGATAGGTGAGTAATAACATGGTTCAATTGAGAAAGATCGATGCTGCAATTGATGAGCTTTTTGTCCGTTATAGGGAGATCGGAACAGATCCAGCGTTCAGCCGTTTTATCCCTATGGTATATGACACTATTGCCTTTGATTGGAGAAAGGAATTCGAAACAGAATTTACACAACTTTTTAACGGACTCATGTTAAGAGGAAAAGAAGAGGTTAGCCGTGTTTTTCTGGCTGTGTTTCCATCAGACGAAGTGTTAACTCGTTTTATTGAAGAAAGCAGCCCTGGCGATTTGTTATTTATGCACCATCCACTCGTTATGGAGTGTGGTGATCCCCGAGGAAAGTGGGGAAGAGGATTTTATCCCTATTGCTCCTCATTATATACAACAGATGAAAGGTAAGTTTCTATCTGTATATACTCTTCATGTACCGCTTGATTATTCCAGAGTAATCAGTACGAGCGATGCGATAGCTGAAGCATTCAATGCAGAAGTAGTTGGTGAGTTTTTTCATGATGAGAAAGGAGCATGTGGTGTCATATGTGAGGTTGACCCCATTTCTACAGAACATTTGATTGCTGCATCAAAAGAAGTTTTTTCTATTCCTTATGCAGATGTTCAGGGAACTCCACACTCTCAAATTACAAAAATAGCAATCGTAGCAGGCTGTGGTGATAAAGTTAATGCAATGAAAGAAGCGGAAAAGATGGGAGCACAAGCTTATTTGACGGGAGAAGTGCATTGTCATATCGATAATGATTATGGGAAAAAGAAATATGAACAAATGAAAAATTTTATTGGTACAACATCAATGAGTTTAATAGGAGTTTCACATGCAGCCTCTGAATATTTAGTGCATGCAACACACATGAAACCTTGGTTTGAAGAAAGGTTTCAACTGCCTGTAACACTATTGCCGCAAAGCAAGTGGTGGATTTAGTTGAAAAATACTAACATGAGGTGAACAACATGAAAATAAGACGGGCTGTTCTAACAGACGCAGCTAACATCGCACAAGTGCACGTAAAAAGCTGGCAGCAATCGTATAAGGGATTAGTGGATTCAGACTACTTGGCACAAATGTCGATTGAAGAACGAACAGCCAAATGGGAAAAATGGCTAAGGCAAGGAAATTCACATATCGTTTTAGTTTTAGAAGATGACGAAAGAAATCTATGCGGCTTTATTTCTGGAGGTGCTATTCGATCCCATCATCCAAACGCGGGAGAAGTATATGCCTTTTACTTATTAAAACATGTCCAGCAAAAGGGATTTGGAACGAAAATGTTACGCATGTTTGTGACTGAACTTGCAGCGATAGACAAGAACAGTATGATTGTTTGGGTTTTGAAAGATAATCCCGCTAAACAAGCTTATATTTCATTAGGCGGGAAAAAAATAGACGAGGAACAAATTCTGATTGGTAAGCAAGAACTAACGGAAGAATGCTTTGCATGGTTTGATTTACAGGGAATACGCACATAGGGTCCATCTCGTCCCATATGCATATGTTATAATATTCTTATAAAATGTATTTTCCCCTTCCCAAAATACCTAATTTATCGTTACAATGGTAGAAGGTGTAAAAAAAGAAGTTGGTGACGTCATGGAATTTGACTTAATAAATATTATTCATCAATATAGTTATTTTGGGATTTTTTTATTATTGGCATTAGGTATTATTGGGCTGCCGATTCCTGATGAAATCCTTCTTGCCACAGTAGGCTACTTCATCTTTGCAGGAGATCTTGAAGCAGTGCCTGCTGTATTAAGTGCTTTTTTAGGTGCGATTACAGGTATAACGGGGAGTTATTATATTGGAACAAGCTTTGGTAAGCCTTTATTAAAAAAACTAGGCCCGAAGATTGGAATTTCCGAAGATAAAATAAATAAAACACAAAATTTCTTTTTGAAATATGGAAAGGCAGCTTTGTTCTTTGGGTACTTCATGCCAGGTGTTAGACATCTGACTGCTTATTTTGCAGGAATGTATTCATTAAACTGGAGGCAGTTTGCCCTTTATGCCTATACCGGAGCTGTATTTTGGTGTTCCTTTTTCTTACTGATTGGCTATCAGCTTGCAGGACGCTGGGCTCTTGTGATGGATGTAATCCATAAAATTGGGTTGTATGCATTTACGATTGTTGTTCTTAGTGTCATTGCTTGGCTAATCTTCAAGCCGAAAAACAAAAGTTCATATTCTAACGAAGGATTTAAATAGAAATCGTCTGCCTGATTGGGGAGGCGTTTTTTTATATCCATTTCCTTGCAATTACGGCCCCTATGTATATTTTCCCTTGTTCCTACAAATTTTATTAGATGACAGTCAAAAATTTTTAAAGGAGTGTCATTTAATGAAAAAGACTATTCTTGTTACATCTATGGCAGTTATGCTTTCTTCCTTTTTAGGTGCTTGTGGTATGAACAATAATGATAAGGACTTAGGAAGAGAAGCACGTGATAACATGACAAAAGTAAATTATGATAATCGTGCTGACCGTGACATGAACGATATGAACAACAATATGAACATGGGGACAGACAACTACCGTTACGATGAAAATGCGCGAATGGATGTTGCTGACGAAGCTGCTAATAAAGTTACAGACTTAAAAGAAGTTCAGAACGCTACGGTTATCGTTACCGATAATAATGCTTATGTCGCTGCTATGCTCGAAGGCGGAGAGAGCCAAAAATTATCGAAAGAAACAGAGAAAAAAATTGGGGATGCTGTAAGAAGCACAGACCCAGACATCAATGATGTATTTGTTTCTACAAACCCTGATTTCATGGATCGTTTGAGAGGTTATGCAGATGAGATCAACAAAGGAAATCCAGTGTCAGGTTTCATCAAAGAGTTTAATGAAACGATTCAACGCGTGTTTCCAACAAACCGTTAATCAATAACAAAGGGCTGAGCAAATTCTCAGCCCTTACATTTTGTCATCATTTATTAGAAAATTCTTTATATCTGAATATTGACTCCAATCAAATATCATGTTACAAATACATATGGATTAAAAATAATTCGACAAAATTCGATATATACTAATTTAAATAAACGACCACGGAGGAGGACAACTAACATGGAGAAACGAACGCTCTCGGTGGGCTTGATGTTATTTGCTTTGTTTTTTGGGGCTGGGAATTTAATTTTTCCGCCAGCATTAGGACAGTCAGCAGGAGTTTTGGTCTGGCAATCCATGCTTGGCTTTTTTATAACAGGAGTCGGTTTACCATTATTAGGCGTTATCGCGCTAGCTCGTTCAGGTGGGGGACTACAGACTCTGACAGAACGTGTAAATCCTCTATTTGGAGTAGGTTTTGCTGTTATTCTCTATTTAGCAATCGGACCGTTTTTTGGAATTCCGAGAACAGGAACCGTTGCATATGAAATGGCGGTTATGCCATTTTTGCCTGAGAGTATAAAGGGCGGATTGCCTTTATTTTTATTTACTGTCGCTTTTTTTGCTCTAACGTACTGGCTAGCATTAAATCCTTCAAAGCTTGTTGACCGGATTGGCAACATCTTAACACCTTTGTTGTTGATTATAATCGGAACTGTACTTGTAAAAGCAATAATTACACCGGTTGGAAAGTTAGGGCAAGCAACGCCAGAATATGCGAGCAGCCCGTTAATCAAAGGGTTCATGGATGGCTATTTAACAATGGATACACTTGGTGCTCTTGCATTTGGAATCGTTGTAATCACAGCGGTAAAGCAACCAGGTATGAAGAAAGAACAAGTGACTAAAATGGTTATCAAAGCAGGTGTTATTGCCGCTTTATGTTTAGCAGCAGTGTATGGAATCCTTGCATACCTTGGCGCAACAAGTCAATCACTGGGCAAATCAGATAATGGTGGACAGATCTTAACAAATGTCGTTTCCCAATTGTTTGGACAACCCGGAAATTTACTTCTTGGCCTTGCTGTAGCACTTGCCTGCTTAACTACATCAGTTGGACTTGTAACAGCATGCGGTGAGTTTGCAAATAAAATGTTTCCGAAGCTTTCTTATAAAGCCGTTATTTTAGTGTTAAGTATTTTTAGTGCAGGTGTAGCGAATCTTGGTCTAAGTCAGTTAATCAAAGTTTCTGTTCCTGTTTTAACTGCTATCTATCCAATAGCCATTGTACTCATCATTCTTTCTTATTTTCACGATGCCTTTTCAGGCAGACAAGAAGTTTACATTGGTGGAATCATTGCTACAGCACTCATTTCCATTGCAGACGGATTAAAAGCATTTGGCTTTAACCTAGGTTCAATTGAACAGTTCTACTCTTATATTCCTTTATATGCAGAAGGAATCGGCTGGCTTTTACCAGCTATAATCGGTGCGATTGTCGGATTTATCATTGCACTTATCAGAGGAAGAATTGTTATTTTCTCCGCATAAAAATCAATGATGCCTTAGAATTTAAAAATTCTAGGGCATCTTTTTTTTGCATGTGAAACAAGATCATTCATCAGATAGAAATTTTGTATGCATTCTAACCTGAACGTTAACTTTTACTAATTCCTTATATCGCAAAGATAATGTCCAAATGTGAAAGATTAGCTTTTTTTAGATATGGGTTGTTTTCGTTTGGAAAAAAGGTGGAAACATTCTGATATAGAATTAGTTGAGGAGGAGATACATGAGAAACTTCATCAAAAAATGGGTAGCAATGATCACATTTATTATTTTGGTGGGGGGCACTTCTGTACATGCATCACCAGAAGTACTTAGTGAAGGGAAAGCATGGGGCTATCATTATACGGTGATGGGAGAGTCCAAAATATTCACCTGGAAAATCGGAAATGGTAAGAAGCAGTATCATATTGAAGAGAATGAAGAGAACCGTCATGAATTAGATCGTTTCAGAAGTGCGGTTAATGAAAGTGACTTACAAAGCATTACATTATTCTTATTTGCTTTCTACTTATTGATAATCGGATTTGTAGCGTGGATTAATTATAAAAAAGGTAAAAACAACAAAAGACACATAACACCTATTCTTTGGTTATTTGCAATGTTTGCAGGCTACAAATGTTTCATGGCTTTTATCCATCTTAGAGAAGCTCTAGACAGTGCAAAGGTATATTTTTTAGTACTAACATAATACACAAAAAAGACCCAGCATTCGCCGAGTCTTCCTTAAATTAAACCATCGCTGGCATTTTTTTATTTTCTTTAATCTTAGCGGCTACATTCTGTGCAATCCAAACACCGCATGCGCTCGCTTGTGCAAGACCGCGGGTTATTCCAGCTCCATCTCCGCCGACATATAATCCGTTGATTTCAGATTCAAACTTGTCATCAAGCTTCGGCCGTGCAGAATAGAACTTTGCTTCTACGCCGTAAAACAATGTGTGTTCTGAAGCAATGCCTGGTGTAACTTTATCTAACGCTTCTGTCATCTCAATTAAGCTTTTCATCGTGTTATACGGAAGCACTAACCCTAAGTCACCAGGAACAGCTTCTTTTAATGTAGGGTGGAGAAACCCTTCTTTAATCCGCTTTTCAGTAGAGCGTCGGCCTTTTAATATATCCCCGTATTTTTGAACAACGAGTCCACCCATTGAGAGCTGATTTGCTAATCGAGATACTTCATGGGCATATTCAGTCGGTTGATCAAACGGTTCAGCAAATTGATGAGAAACAAGAAGGGCAAAGTTTGTATTTTCACTGCCAAGCTTAGGATCTTTATAAGCATGTCCGTTTGCAAGCATGATTCCCGAATGATTCTCTACTACAACGTGACCAGAAGGATTCGAGCAGAACGTTCTAACTTTTGTACCTACAGAAGTATTGAAAACAAACTTGCCTTCGTACAGATGTTTATTGATTTCTTCCATTACAATGTTGGATGTCTCAACGCGCACACCAATATCAACTTGGTTTGCTGTCATTTTAATCCGTCTCTTCTTAAGAATTTTTGTCAGCCAAGAAGAACCATCACGGCCTGGAACAATTACCACTTTTTCAGCATGAAGGGAAGTGCCATCTTTTAAGAGGATTCCTTTTGCAACATGTCCCTCAGTAGCACGTTCTGTAATAAGATCTTCTACTTCAGCTTTGTATTTCATCTCAATGCGTGTTTTTAAATATTCATAGATGCTCTTAAGAATTTCAAGGTTCTGTTCTGTACCCAAATGACGAACTTGAGCGCGCAACAGCTTCAAACCAGCAGCATATCCACGTTTTTCGATATCTTTAACTTCTGGTGTAAGAGGATCGGTTATCGAATCCGTTGCACCGTGCTCTAGATTGATTTCATCCACATATTTAATAAGTTCAACCACTTTTTCTTCAGAAAGATAATCCGTCATCCATCCGCCAAATTCACTCGTAATATTGAATTTTCCATCGGAATAAGCACCTGCTCCCCCAAAACCATTCGTAATGGAGCATGCAGGTAAGCAGCCAGCAAATTCTTTTCTCCCAGCTGCTGGAGGACATTTTTGTATTTTCTTCTCTAAAATCGGGCATGAACGGGCATAAATGTCATGACCTTTATCTATTAATAAAATCTTCGCTTCAGGAAGCTGTCTAGTTAATTCGTAGCTCGTAAAAATACCTGCAGGACCTGCGCCAACAACAATTACATCATAATGGGTATTCATAATATCCCCCTTGAAATTCTTGGTCGTTTTTCTTGAACTCTTTTTCCCTTGGTAAATATAACAATTATCCAAAGGTATTTCAAGTGAAATACGAACAATTTTATAAAAAATTTTATTTTCATTCGTGTTTAAGTCAATGATAGAAAAAACCTTAAGACATGGACTAGCATATCTTAAGGTTTTTAGAGCCTGATCTTTATGATTTTCCAACCGTCTGTCATTGACTTTTTTTCTAATAAAAACGTGTAGGTATCCGATTGCAAGCCGTTATCATCGTACATCCTAACCTTTGCTCTTATTTCAGTTTTAACGATAGGAGGATATCTGCTGCTTGGCGCCCTAATCTCATATTGCAAGCTTGTAATTCCTTTAAATAAAGAAGTGATTTTTTGGTCTTGAAGCAATGTGGGTGAAAGTACAGGTCGAGCTATCTTGATATCCTGCTGCTTCATACCGACTAAAAACATGGATACCGCTTGTTTAGCACTTGCACCAGATGCGAATTTAGACAATTGTCCACCCGCTTTTAGAATCATGTATTGGTGGGAAGGGTCGATATTACGAGAACGATGTGTTGAACTTCCCAAAAAATGAATACAAAAATGACCAGGAAATCCGTTCTCTAATGCCCCTGCTCCGTGTGGCATTCCGTGCATGCTCCCAGCTATCATTCTGCCTTTAACAGGAATTAGTATGGCGCGTCGGTTCCAGCTCCATTTACCGTTATACAGGTGCTTTAAAACAGCAGTATCATCACGCGTCAGCGGCTGTACATCGGCGTGTTTATTGCCAGCTCTTCTTTGTACTTGAAAATAAAAGCCTGTCTCCAAATCAATGACTTTAAATGTTGCACCTTTAGGAAGGAGTCTATTAACTCGATCCCACTCCAAAACCTCTCCCTTTTTAACGATAGGAAAATAAGTAAGAGGTTCTTTTGCTTCAGAAGCAGAGGGAGAGATCAAGCTGACACTAGCAGCAATTAGAACTCCGATCAAAATCTTATTCCACATAATAAATCCTCGTTTCCATCTTTTCTCTTCCTTAATATGGATTGTTTTTTTCTTTTTATCCTTTATAAAGAAAAAAGAAATGAATGATACGTTTTGGTTCATTCGTCTAACTAAAGAAGGTGAAGGAGGGCAGAGATGAAAACACTAAAAGAACGATTACTGCAGTTATTTTTAACGATTATTTCCATTATTCTTATAAGCGGACTGCCTGAGCTGATCATGAATAAAGATGTTTCTGCTTATGCAAATAAGATTGCGGTTGTATTTAATGAAGTACTTCAAATAAACGAGATGATCTATTTTAATCAGGGAATAGAGCGTTTATTTTTGGAAGACATATGGGGACCTTACTTCTACTCATTGACGATTCTTTTTGGTGCAGTGTTCATAGCTTTTTGCGCAGCACAGCTTTTGACCTGGGGGACACTTATGCTGCCGCTCTTTTTAAGAAAATTCATCAAAAATGTTCTGACCTTTTTAGAATCTTTACCAGATCTTCTCGTTTTCGCACTTGTTCAGATGGGAATTGTGATGATTTATAAAAAAACTGGAATACTTGTTTCAAATGTTGCCTCATTGGGAGCGGAGAGCAGAATCTACCTTGTCCCGATTGCGTGTCTGATGATTCTGCCTTTCGTTTATTTTTACAAGATGATGATTCTTATGACAGAAGAAGAGATGGCAAAACCATATGTAGAAATGAGTTTAGCAAAAGGTATGAAGAGGATATACGTTCTCATCTTCCATGTAACGAGAAACACAAGTGAAGGCATTTTTCATTTTTCAAAATCGGTTCTTTGGTTCATGATCTCCAACTTGTTGTTAGTAGAAATTATTTTTAATATCCATGGAATCACACATTATATGTACCACGATTTTAGACCTGAAATGCTTGCCGCTTGTCTCATTTTACTTGTGCTCCCATTTTTTCTAATCTTTGCCGTATTCGAATGGTTCATTCTGCGTTTTACGAATAGAGGTGAGGTGGTATGATAAGAAGCTGTAAATTTTGGATAGGATTTAGTATAATCTCAGGTTTAATTGTTTCTAGCCTTGTCTTTTCTGTATGTTTTGATAGCGAAATTCGTCAAGTCCAAGTGCTATATGATGAAAACATGAATCCGATTAAGGCAGCTCCATTTGAACCATCCTTTATGTTTCCGATGGGTACCGATCCCCATGGTTATGATATTGCTTTAAAAGTTCTGCAAGGTGCGAAATTCACACTATTAAGCGTCATCGCGATTGGTTTTTTACGGGTTTTGATCAGTCTCTTGACCGCAATACCTTTAACTTTTTACGTGCCAGAAAAAATTAGAAAAAGTCTAGATCAATTGCTCAGTTCTTTTTATTTCATCCCGCTTACAATCATAGCTGTATTTATCCTTTCTCCCATTTTAAAAGAACAATTCAATCCCAAAGAGATGGAAGGGTATTTTATTTATTCGTTAACCGAAAGAATTGGACTTGAAATTATCATTTTAACTGTACTTGTAGTTCCGCTGTTAGGATCTCTAATTAGTAATCTGATGGCTTCAACTTTAAAAGAGGACTTTATTGAGGGTGCACACGTTTTAGGAGCTAGCCGATGGAGAATATTTAATAAACATGTCATGCCTCATCTACTACCAAAGCTCGTTATCGTGTGGTGTCAGCAATGTGTGCAAGTGTTAATCATTTTTACACATCTCGGGTATTTTAAACTCTTTTTTGGAGGAACAGATGTTGATTTTACCCCTTTGGTTAATGATCCGCCAAAATCAATATCAAATGAGTGGTCGGGATTAGTAGGAGATTATTATTTCATGATTCAAGCCAATCCATTTATCGCGTTAGGACCCATCATCATGTTCGGCATCGCGATCTATGCGTTTCAACTTATGGGGGAGGGCTATCAAAAACACCTTCAAATCAGAAATGTAACAAAAGGTAAAAAAGTGAAAGTTGTAGAAGAAAACATTCCCTCACCTCATAAAGCACCATTTTCCTTTTTACAAAATAGAGGGGCATAAAAAAACACCACTTCTCTCATCCTGCCATACAATATCGTATCCTGTGCAGACAGGGGGGAGAGAAATGATTTTTGTTAATGGGTATCCAGTAAATACATCACAAATCTCAGGTTTCAATTCGCTTACATCGACACAGAAACAAATAGGTGAAAAGCTTAAAAACTCTAGAGAATCGTTCTATTACACAAGTCCTCACCAATTTTTATTTGAAGTTGTTATGCGTTCAAATATTGTTGCAGCTGCACTCGCTATGCGGGATAGCGGAGCGGGATTTGCTACGTTCGTTAATGCTCGCTGTAATCCTCAATATTGGAGAAGAACAGCTTATGGAGGTTTTTTGCTTCGATCGGGAGTCCGTCCTTCTGATGCCATTTCTGATATTTTTATTAATGGGAAAAAATACGGATTCGAATGTACAACAGCCATTATGATCATGTTCTATAAAGCAGTCCTTGAGACAATTGGAACGAGAATGTTTGATCAATTGTTTAACGGATTGCTTCTCTACAGTACAGAACATGATGAGGATCTTCAAATTATTCAGGTGTCGTCTGGAGATTCCTTACCTGGAGATGTGAGATATGTAAAAAATCCAGAGCATCATCCAAACACGCCTCAATGGCAAGGTGAAAATTTGATTGATCTTGGAAACGGGCAATTCTTCGGCCACGGAATTGGTACAGGTACGATTGGTGAGGTTATTGATGTGCTAAATAAAAAGAGAATGCCTGGTGCCACAGTATCGGCTTTTTTAACATCTGAAATCATCAGGCCAAACTATCGATTAATGTCCGAATACACGCGTCATCCAATTCGAAGGCTGCTTGCTGGGGTCATATAAAAAAGACGCAGAGAATCGTGTTCTCTGCGTCTTTTTACTTTTTTATTGAAGATATGGTCTTGGATCAACCGCATTTGATTTAGATGCATTCCAAGGTCCTTTGTGTAATTCGAAGTGTAAATGCTGACCTCTTGATTCACCAGTATTGCCTTGGTAGCCTAGGAACGTGCCTTGAGAGACAGATTGACCTTGACGAACTGCTGGTGTTGTTCTCATATGTGCATAAAGTGTTGTATAAAGCTGTCCGTTAATATAATGCGTAATATAGACAACGTTTCCGTAACTGTTTGAATAATAAGCTCTTGCTACTGTTCCAGATGCTGCTGCAACGATTGGTACCGAGCTTCCGCCTTTTGCGATGTCCAACCCATAGTGCATTCCTGAACTTCTGTTACCGAAGCCTGACGTAATCATTCCTTGAGAAGGCATGATAAAGTCACGGCCAACTGGAGTTGGAGCCGGTGTTGGTGCAGGCGGTGGTGTTGATGGTGCTGTTGAAGAACTAGAGTTTGACGAGCTGCTTTTCGCTCTTGCTGCCGCTGCTGCTGCATCAGCTTTCGCTTTTGCCGCTGCTGCTTCAGCCGCTGCTCTAGCTGCAGCTTCTCTCTTTTTGCGTTCTTCTTCTTCACGTTTCGCACGAGCGATTTCTGCTTTAATTGCCGCTTCTTGTGCTGAAAGAAGTTCGTTTTTCTCTTCTAATTGCACAATATGACTATGGATTTCTCCTTCTTCAGTCTGCAAGTGCGCAAGAAGAGAAGCTTTTTGTTTTTTCTGAGCCGTTAGCTTTTGGTTTAATCCCTCGAGCTCTGCTAAGTCTTTATTGAGAGAAGTTAGTTGAATTTCAACTTCTTCTTTTTTCTTTTCAACAGAAGCTTTATCTTGTCTGTGTTCTTCTAGAATCGCTTTGTCTTGCTCAGCAATTACATTTAAAGCAAATACACGATCAAGAAAATCGCCAAAATCTTTAGCGCCTAATAAAACGTCTAGGTAGTTAACAGCCCCGCCGCTTTCATACATGGAACTTACACGTTCTTTTAAAAGTGCGTCGCGTTCTTTAATTCTTTTTTCAAGCACATCGATTTCTTTTTTTAATTTTTCAATAGAAGCTTTTGTAGATTGAATAGAAGCTTTTTTGTTTTCAATTTCTTTAACTGTCTTTTCTATTGAACTCTGTAACTGTTCAATTTGATCTACTGTGTGATCTTGCTGATCTTTATTCTCTTTCAATTCAACCTGCTTTTTATCCTGTTCAGAGCGATTTAGTTCTTTTTTTTCTTTTATAGAAGACAGAGTTTCTGCCGATACGGTATATGTACTAAATACTAGACTGAGAGATAGTGTTGCCATTACTAGCTTGCGATTCAAAATGGGTACTCCTCCTTGTAAGTGCAAATGTTGCCAATTTCTTTACTCATGTGATTATACCATTGATTACTAGTCAGTTATCGCGAAATAATATTACATTTATATTTCAAAATGTTACACCTTGAAACACGATTCGACGTATGTCTGTAATAAATTGTCTATTAAAGGAAATAGAATGGTAGATATAGAATATGAAATGACAAATAAATACTTAATAGAATCAAAGTTTTATTACAAAAAAAACGGAGCCATTAGATAATTTATATAAAACTTCTCCATATTTACTATTCAACGAGAATAGATGCGACTCAGGCAGTGTTCGGATGGTTATCTGTAGTTGTATTAGATCAATTAACAATGAGTAAAAGATGAAAAATTTTGAATGAAAATCGAATCAACAACCGTCTAAGAGATAGATGGAGTGTAAGGTAAGGGGGGATGGACTTGAAAACGAAAAAAAGCGTTGTGTCACCAGAATTTAATTTTCACCACCTAAGTCAGGAAGAGTGGCTGATCCAAATTATGGACATGTATCAAGATAAGGTGGTAAGGCTCGCTTATACATATGTAAAGGATAGAAAATTGGCGGAGGATCTGGCACAAGAAGTTTTTGTGAAATGTTTTATCCACAAAGACAACTTCCGAAATGAATCATCAGTCAAAACATGGGTTTATTCGATCACCATTAATTTGTGTAAAGACTATTTAAGAAGCGGATGGAAGAAGTATATTCATGTGATTGATCGTTTTAGCAAGGCCAAACCATCCTCAGCTCTTACACCCGAACTCTCAATCGTGCAAAAAAGTGAACATGAAGCATTGTCAGAAGAAGTCTTGAAACTTCCGCTTAAATATCGAGAAGTCATCCTTCTCTTCTACTATAAAGAGTTGAAGGTTAATGAGATCAGCCAGATTCTAAATAAAAAGGAAGCAACAGTCAGAACAATTCTACAGCGAGGCAGAGAAATGCTGCGCCGTAAATTGGAAAAGGGAGGGTGAGTTCATGGAAGATCCGTTAAAGCAGCTGCCTGAAATTTTGAACAACGGCCGTATGAAAACCATTACGTTTAAAGAGGAACACAGGCAGAGCGTTCTTCAGAAAACACGTGATCTGAATAAACTTCCTGCACCTAAAAGTATGTGGTATCATTGGTTTCATCAGAGTTTGAGTCTTGCACTCGGTGTAGCCTTTATCTTTCTTTTTATCCAATTCGCCGAAAGCATGCCTCTTAATAAGGATACGAATAAAGATGCCAATTTCTTTGTGAAAACCCCTTATGTCAATCAAGCCATTTTAACAAAAGCACGACATGATATGCGGCATCAGCATAATGTGACAGGAATAGATGCCTACCAAAAAGGTGATACCTTAACTGTATATATTAGGTTTCCTGAAAATCTTTCACAAGAAAAACAGTTTTTTTTAACCGAATCATACTTAAAGGGAGTATCACACCTCACGTTAAACGAACCGTATGAAGCGCAGGAAAATTTGGGCGAACTATGGAAATATGTTAATCTAAAAGTCTATACAGCAAGTTCTACGGATAACGATTTGATTGCAGAACTTCTCAAAGTGGATAAAGACTTCGAATGGCTCGGTTCGATCAAGAAAAATGAAGGTACTTTAAAATGGGAACGAATCACGAATAAATAAACCATAGCCAAACAGGATATATGTATGTGCAGCTAGAAATTAGACAGGAAACAAGCAAAAGCGGTGAATAGCATGAAAAAAACACACATAAAATTTTTTACAGAAGTAGGCGCACAAAAGCCGAACAGCATCAAAAACAGAGAAACACCTTGTCCATTTTGTCGCATTGATGAATTGGAAGAAGTACTTGATAAAAGCGGATCGATTATATTAGTAAAAAATAAATATACCGTACTTGATGGAGCTTATCAGACAGTCCTTATCGAAACAGACGAATGTGAAGGAGAACTTTCTAATTACAGGAAAGATCACCTTTATGATGTCCTGCGTTTCGGTCTGGAACATTGGGAGCGGATGTTAACTAGCGAAAAATATCGTTCGGTTATGTTTTTTAAAAACCACGGTCCTTTATCAGGCGGAACGATACGGCATCCTCACATGCAGATTATTGGTCTGAACGAAGTGGATTGTATGCATGATTTTTCTGTCAATCAGTTTGAGGGAATTTCTATTTTAGAGAAGGATGGGGTAAGGTTCACCGTTTCAAATGAACCGCGGGTAGGATTTTATGAGTTGAATGTGATTTGGGAAAAGGATGCTGATTTAACCTTATTCGCAGATTGCATACAGACAGGAGCTCATTTTCTGCTTAATCATTTCCATCGAAACTGTACGAGCTATAATCTTTTCTTCTATAAAAAGAACGGCACTACGTACTGTAAGATCATGCCTCGCTTTGTAACATCGCCTCTTTTTATGGGGTACGGTGTACAGCAAGTGGCTAATAATATTGAAGGTATTGCAAAAAAAATACAAGACATTTATTTCACGGTATAAAGAAAAACCAGATCATTCAGATCTGGTTTTTTGCTTTATCAAACAGTGTTTCCATGGCAAACACGATGAGTGGATGCGTTTCGTCCATCACTTTGTTGATCTCCAGCCGTTCAGTCCACTGGTGAGCATCTTTGCCTAGTGGACCGATGTTAATCACCGGAATGTTGATCTCTCTCATATCATCAAAGGGAATGTTATATCTTGATCCTAGTAAAGGAAAGTTACTAGTAAACGCTGAAAGATCTCGAGCATCTCCGTTGAAACCAATATAACTTAAATCAGATAAACCGCTAAAGTAATGAACATTAACAAGGTCACTGTTGAACTCCCTTTTTGCATGGTTCACTACCTCTTCTGATGTCGCTTTAATTAATGGATGATCACTTGAACAAACAGCGGGATAAAATGGCGGTGTGTAGAAAAGAACAATCATTGGTGAAATGTCTCTGCACAGACTCGCCAGTTCAAATACATATTGAATGGTAAGTTCTCTTTCATCAGCATTTGGATTATTGGTTTGCAGCATGTTTTCTCTGCGGTCTAATTCTTCTTGTCCATATTTTGTTACTGCATGCTCATAAAGTTCGTTAAAGGTGAGTACTTTTATGTTTTCTTTTTCAGGTGTGAAAGGAACAATTTTAGATACGGCTTTACTTCTTTCATATAGTCGGTTCTCTAAATTTCTAGCTGCAGTCTGAGCACTGTTCATCAGCATGGATGTAATATCTGATAGCGACCGATTAAACAGCATAAGGTTAAATAGAGTAACAGCGGCATGTGGAATCTGCACGGAATAATGGTCTTTTAAATCTTTTTGTATCAAGTTCGTAGGAACAGGCGTAGCTTCTTCCCGAAACGTCTCAACATAATCAACGTTCCATTCTAGTTCTCTCGTAATCTCTGCTGCCATCGCGTTGCCATTCAAACCAGCAAGCGGTTCACCGACGTGCGTCTCTTTACCGTAACAAAGGAACCCTGGAAGGATCTTACCCGTTGATCCTGTGTACATATATGGCGCAGTATCACCTGGGAATTTAGTGAAACTAGGCTCACCGTTTAAACATGTGATGTATTTAATATCATATTCTTCCTTCAGCTGGCGTAAAACACTTACACCTGCCAGCATTCCCTCAGAGTGAACTTCTTCATCTGGAACTGATATCATAAGAACATTTCCTTTGAAATGACCTGTTGCTGCTTTCTCAATCATGGACATATGAAGCGCGACACCCGCTTTCATATCCATCGTTCCTCGACCGAACAGCCAATCGCCACTCTTTAAATCTTCCTGAACAAAAGGATGAAGCAGCTCTTTATTTTCAATAATCTTTTCGGTAAGTTCATCAGCCCGAAAAGCGAGGTGTTTCCATTCTCCAAAATCCTCAACAGAGACGACATCAAAGTGACTTAACAGGATAATCGTCTCTTTTACACTAGGATCTTTCTGTACAAATGCTGTTATCAGTTTTCGGCCATCTGGAAGGGGATGATGGCGAACGTGATCTGGGTGTGTTGTGAAATATTCAAGTGAAGATAGTGTGTGGTAAAGGTGCTCTGCCATAAACATTTCTCCATCATGATGGGTGATGCTCGGAATTGAAACAAGATCTTTTAGCAGTTTTGTATATCCTTCTTTTGATTGCCACTTTAACATATGTGTACCTCCTAGATGTATGTCATTGTTATCTATACTACTCTTTCCCTTTAAATCCTTTTTTAAAGAAAGTTTTTAAAATCATTGGTGTCCTTGTAAGAGGTTGATTTCCGTTCCAGATGCTCGCTTTCCATGGTGTACGATGTCTACAAAGGTGGACATTATGTAAGCAGCTTGATAGGGCTTCTATAAAAGTGTGAAGCCACCGCCGCAAAAACTTCATTGGGACATATTGACAGATAATGACATAACGTGGTATATGTGTATTGTAACCAATAGTACACTTAATACAAATGAGGTGAATTTGTGATTAAAGTTAATCATTTATCTTATGCTTTTAAGATTGGAAAGAAAGAAAAGGAGAATGTTGTTCCTGTTTTGCATGATGTAAATCTGCAGGTGGAAAAAGGGGAAATCGTAGCGATTGTTGGTAGGAGCGGTTCAGGGAAGTCAACATTATTAAACTTAATATCGGGATTCATTCAAGCTGAAACAGGTACGATTTCTATCAACGGGACCAAAGTTAGTGGTTTGTCAGAATCAAAGTGGGCAGAATTTCGCTTAAGCCACCTTGGGTTTATCTTTCAAAGTTTTCAGCTGATCCCTAGCATGACAGCTTATGAAAACATAGAACTTCCGTTGGTTCTAAAGGGGACGAACGAGAAAGATAGAGTTGAACGGACGAAAGAAATGTTAAAAAGGGTTGGTTTGGAACAGTATCAAAGTCATTATCCAGGAGAACTTTCAGGAGGCCAGCAGCAACGGGTCAGTATAGCAAGAGCATTGATCTTAAATCCTCCACTCATATTGGCTGATGAACCAACAGGAAGCTTGGATTCTGAAAACGAGAGAGAACTTTTATCGTTTATAAAAGAATTAAATGAAAACTATGGGATTACCTTTTTAATGATTACACATGATCATGAAGTAGCTTCCATCGCCCACCGGAAAGTGGAGATTGTAGACGGGTACTTAAGAGAAGGGAGAATGCTTCGTGAAGTTCAAAGATAAGCACCGTTTTGTCAGAAGTAATATGAAAAGAAACAGAACACGTGTCTGGATGACGATCCTCGCTTCAACGATTGGCTGTGCCTTTTTAATCATGCTAGCATCAGTCGGGTTTGCCATCCATAAAACAGCTGTAGATGATGTGATGAGTTACCGGTTGATGAACGAAATACAAATCCAAAAAGAAAACGGTATGATCACGGATAAAGAAGTGAAGAAATTAGAGAAGATTAAAGATGTAAAGGCGGTTACCCGCAAAAAGCATACACCAGCAAACGAATTTACGCTCGGTGATTACATGATCAGTACTTCTGTTTTCAGTGCACATATGCCTTCTGAGATCAAAGCTGGTTTTGAACTGGACCGCGGTCGTTTACCTAAAAATAAGAATGAAATCGTAGTCGGGTATCATTTTTCGGAACAATTCATAAAAGAAGCGCCTGAAAGTTTTTATGAAGGGTTGAGCGAGGAAGAGTCACAGGAAAAACACAAAGAGTTAGTTTACAAAGAGGACTTAATAGGAAAAACGCTCACCTATCATTTGACTCCAGCTGATAATAAGGATCAAAATGCAAAAAATCTTTCGGTAGACGTTAAAGTAGTTGGGATTGGAAAAAAACCAACAAAGAAGTGGGCTATTGTTACAGATGCTTATATTACAGATGATCTTCGAAAAGAGGTAGTTAACACGCTATTTGAAAAAAATAAGAATGAAGGTTCTTTGGAAGAAGGGTATGACGATGTAAAAGTATATACGTCGTCAGCCGAAGAGGTAAAAGCAGTTTCTGAAGTCATTGAGAAGATGGATTTATTAACTTATTCTGTTGCGAGCGAGTTAAAGGAGCTAAACCTATATTTTACTTTGTTTAAAGCAGGTTTAATTTTTATCGGTGGAATTGCTGTTCTGATTGCATCCATCGGCATATTTAATACGATGACGATGGCCGTAACGGAACGCTCACAAGATATCGGTATCATGAAAGCTATCGGTGCAACACCTAAAACCATAAAACGAATTTTCTTATTAGAAAGCGGTTATATCGGTTTATGGGGAGTGGGATTAGGTACAGTTCTGGCTTATATGATCAGCTATGGAGTCAATTTTGCTCTTCCCATTATCATAGAGCAGTTTTTAAACGAAAAACCACCTGAAGATTTCATTCTATCTTATATTCCATGGAGCCTGACTGTGATTGCAGTAACGATCTGTATGGGCGTAACGCTGTTATCAGGTTGGAGACCAGCAGCAAAAGCTACCACGGTAGATGTACTAAAAGCGTTAAGAAGAGACGTGTAGAGGTGAGCACCAGTAGAGGTTAGTCTGCTGGTGTTTTTTGTAATGAGGTGTCTTTCTGAAGTGTACACTAAATATCTATTTCCGTGATGTTTGGCCTTTTTTCCGTGATTGTTCTTTCTTTTTCCGTGATAACTTAAGATTTTTCCTTAATCAAGCTTTGTTTTTCCGTGATCACCTCCTCCTAATCAAGTCAGTGTCTTTCCTGACTAAAAATATACCCAATTACGACAGGAAAAAGAGTGATATTCCACGAAAACGTAAATTAAAAGGAGTGGTTAACATCATGAAACAAATTATTGCTATGGGTGGCGGCGGTTTTTCCATGGAACCTGAAAATAAACGATTGGATCATTACATTCTTCAGCAATGTAAAGCTGCTCAACCTCGTGTTTGCTTTGTTCCTACTGCGAGTGGAGATTCAGATGGATATATCGAACGCTTTTACAAAGCTTTTAAAGCTGAAAACTGCATATCATCACATTTGTCGCTCTTTTCACCACCTCTAGATCTCAAGGATTTCGTGAATCAGCAGGATATCTTTTATGTTGGCGGGGGTAATACAAAAAACCTTCTCACTCTGTGGAGAGAATGGGGATTAGATGCTCTATTAAGAACGGCATATGAAGAAGGGAAAATTCTGGCGGGTCTCAGTGCAGGATCACTTTGCTGGTTTGAAGAAGGTGTGACCGATTCATTTGGTCCGCTTACAAGGCTGGATTGTCTTGGCTTTCTCCCAGGAAGTCATTGCCCCCATTATGATGGCGAGGCAGAACGACGACCCGCATACCATAAACTTATTAAGGATGGATTAAAATCAGGATATGCAGCAGATGATGGGGCAGCACTTCACTTTATTGATGGAAAACTGCACAAAGTGGTTAGTTCAAGAGAGAATGCAAAAGCATATCTCGTAGAAAGACAAGGGGATGAAGTGGCGGAAAAGGAGCTCGAGACACTTTTTTTAAAATAAAGGTTTAAAGTTCTGATGATTGGGCGGAAAATGTACTAATCGCTAATCATCAGGAGGTAAAAGTGTTGAAAAAATTTGCAAGCATTCTGTTATTCGTGATGCTGGTCATCGTTTTAGCATCGTGTGGAAACAAGAATAAAGACGATGAACATAAAAATCATGATATGGAAGAATCCAAAGCCGCATCTCAAACGGCATCCAGTAAAGTAAAGGGTGGATCTTACATTGTGAATCTTATTGATTCAGAAGGTGATAAAGCAGGAGAAGCCACTTTAACACAAACAGCGGATGGAGTTAAAGTTGAGGTGAATGCCACAGGATTGAAGCCAGGCGAACATGGCATCCACTTCCATCAAGAAGCCATATGTACACCGCCGGATTTTAAATCAGCTGGATCACACTTTAATCCGACAGAAAAAAAGCATGGGTTTCTTAATCCGAAAGGTCCTCATGTAGGGGATATGCAAAATGTGAAGGCAAACAAAAGCGGTGTTGTTCAAGACGAGGTGTTATCAAATCTTGTGACACTTTTAGAAGGCAAGAGTAATTCACTTTTTGCAAACGGAGGCACCTCACTTGTTATTCATGATAAGCCCGATGATTATAAGACTGATCCTGCAGGAAACTCAGGAGACCGTGTTTTGTGCGGTGTAATTAAGAAATAAATAAAAAGGCTGGAAACCCGTAATCTACGGAATTTTCCAGCTTTTTCATCCTTTTAAGGAAGACAGGTTCTTGCTGATTTGATCATTTTATGTGATGACGTGTATTTTTTATGTGATGTGCCAAGTTTTTTATGTGATTATATCCTTTTTTTATGTGATCTCAATTCCTCTGTTTTTTTCAAAAGGATTTTGCAGCCAACTGGGGTGCACGCTGCTGCCGTACGCACACCTCACACTTTTGTATTTTACGAAAAAGTCCTAATTTAACTCCCCGTACTCGTAAAGGCTTTTAAACCTTTATTCCAAAACCAGTAGGCCACCACACATGAGACAATCGCCACTACAGGTGTTAGCAATGCAAGTTTTTGAAATCCTGAGCCTTCGATAAAATAGGCAGCAGGATAGAAAGCGGTAAAGCCGTATGGAATGATCCATGTAAGCAAGTGACGAATGCCTTTGTGATAAATCGTTAATGGATATCGAGCAAAATCACTTAAATTAAAAATCGTCCATACGATCGGAAGGCTATCGACCATCCAAAAGGATAACGTTGCAAAAAAAAGATTAATCGCTACAAAGATAAAGCCAGATGCAATAATCATGACAATAAGAATAAAGAACTCTAAAACTCCCCATGAAATATCCAGATGCGGCATGGCCGTACTGATAACGATGATACCGATAAACAGCTGTCCAAATCCGTCCTGCTGAAGCCGATCAGCAATAAAGTGAAACAACGGATTGATCGGACGTATGAGAAGACGGTCAAACTTTCCTGGCCGAATATACTGCCAACCGAGCGTCCACAGGTTATCAAAGAATATATGGTGAATGGACCGCCCTGTAGCGGCGATTCCGTATATGAATAGAATTTCGTAAAACGTCCAGCCGTTAAGCTGATGAATATGATCGAACACAATTTTAACAAAGAAGATTCCTGCAAACTGCTGAAGCATAACTGATAAGACGCCAAGCAGAAAATCCATCCTGTATTCCATCATTACTTTTAAGTTTTGTTTGCAAAACAAATAATATAATTTCAAGTACCGTGTTAACAAGCTAGCCACCTCCTAACCTCCAAAAATCGTGACCTTTTTTATTGCTATCGACCATAGGACCCTTAACAAAACAAAGAGTAAGACAGCCCAAAATACTTGCGATCCTAGCGCAAGCCATGCTTCTGTTCCAGTTAATATGCCTGTGTAGATCGCTACTGGAACATAGACCATTGCTTGAAATGGAAGGAAAAGACTGACCGTTTGAAACCATTCGGGAAATAGGATAAGCGGAACAAGTGCTCCAGAAAAAAACGAGATTACCGCTTCTTTCATCACTTCAAGCCCCCAAAGGTTAATCGTCCAAAAGGCAAGAATAGCAATCAGCAGGTCGAAAAATGTACCGATCCAAATCCCCATTAGTGCACTTAGCAAAAATAATAAGCCGCCTTGCCACGTAGTCGGCAGTGTAATATCCATAAAAATAAACGCAAGTATGCCTAGAGGCAGTGCTCCACGTATAAAGTGAATGATTTTGTCCCCGATATCCATAGCGATCAACCGAGTGATAAGGTGATAAGGGCGCATGAGTTCAATCGCAACATTTCCATCCTTTATGGTATGAGCAAGTTCTCTGCCCACACCTGAAACGAACATCTGTAAAAACATCGCGATAATAATATACGTAATCATGCTATCAAATGGCAGACCTTCTATTTCCGTGCGGCTGCTGTACACGGCTTTCCAAAAGAAATAAATGACAAGCATTCTTAAAAGAACGGAGAAGGTATTTGCCCAAAACCATGCGGAATAAGCAGCATGAACTTGCATTTGAACACGGGCAAACTCAATGTATTTCCTCATGCTGCACCCTACCTTTCAACCCTTTGCTGTAGATCTCTTCAACGATAGTTTCAATCTTTGCATCAGCAATCGTTAAGTCTAAAACAGGATAATGCTTCATCATACAGCTGATCACTTCTGCTCCTGAAATCTCTTTGCTGCTGAACGAAACAGATACAACATGATGATCCTCGTCTGTTTTTGGAATCACTACAGCTGCTGATCTTATTTCTTCTGGCAGCACAAAATGATCGATTGAATGCTCTAGCTCAAATTGAATGACACGCTTATCGCCAAATTGTGCTTTGATGTCCTGAATGGACCCGTCATATATGACACTGCCATCATCGATGATAATAATACGATGACAGATTTCCTCGATGTCTTGCATATCGTGCGTAGTTAATAGCACAGTTGTTCCGTACCGAGCGTTCATCTGTTTGATGAAGTTGCGGATTCGTACTTTAACCGCAACATCTAATCCGATGGTTGGCTCATCCAAGTACACGACCTTAGGACGATGTAAAAAAGCAGCAGCGAGTTCACAGCGCATTTTCTGGCCTAAGGATAGCTGCCTTACCGGTATACCTAGCAATGGTTCTAAGTGAAGCACTTCCACGAATTCAGCTAACGTTTCTTCATATTGCTTTTGTGGAATTTCGTAAATATGTTTTAGCAGTTCATAGCTTTCTCGAACAGGGATATCCCAGAACAATTGTGTCCGCTGTCCAAAAACAGCTCCGATATGACTGGCGTTTTGTTTCCTATTTTCATAGGGAATGATTCCGTTCACTTTCACTTCGCCAGAGGTAGGGGTTAAAATTCCGGTTAACATCTTGATCGTTGTCGACTTTCCTGCACCGTTCGCCCCAATATATCCAACCATTTCGCCTGATTCAATGTGCATGCTTATTCTTTTAACCGCTTTTTTCGTTTCATATTTTCTATGAAACAATGATTTAACGGCTCCTCTTAAACCAGGATCCCGTTTTGCAATTTTATAATATTTTTCCAGATTTTTTACAACAATCATGTGAAATCTCCTTAAAAATGAACACAAAAAAACCACAGACCATTTCCTGCGGGTATGTGTGCATATGTAATTTTTGCTCACGAATCGACGCGTCAGGTTTTAAAGGGATATGTAATTAATTTGATTGTATGATGAAAATCCACATGTTATCCCTCTCCTTTTGAAAACGTTTGCACTAGTATGCAATATACGCATTATATCGAAATTTTCATGATTTGTAAAATATATCCTTGTCTTTCATTTATCAGGTTCTAGTTTAATTGATTAAGTGTTTGGGAAAGTAGAGCTTATGTAGAGGTCAATAAATGTAACCATAAAAGGAGGAAGAATATGTACGATTACAATGGAGTAACGGATTCGTGGATGGCTTATTTGGGAAGACTGCCTGATTTGCTTCTAGCTATTTTAGTATTGTTAATTGGCTGGCTTATCGCTTCTCTAGTTGCCAAAGCAGTCAAAAAAGCTCTCCACAAAACTGACTTTGACAATAAAGTCGCAAGGTGGATGAGACCTGACTCAGATGGGGAACAAGTTGAACATAAGAGATCTGGAACATATTCTTCAGAAGAAATTATTAGTAAAGTAGTATTTTGGATCTTAATGGCAGTGGCAATTGTTATGTTCTTAAACATGCTTAGCCTTCCGTATGTTGCACAGCCGATTTCAAACGCATTAGGTGTAATTGCAGCAGCCATTCCTAACTTATTAAAAGCAGCTTTAATCGCGGCTGTTGCTTGGCTGATCGCATCTGGATTATCTATACTTGTAAAAAAATTAGGACAAAACACACGTTTCGAAAGATTATTGCATCGCTGGAAGCTTACTCGAGATCCGAATCAATCTGACAAAGCGGTTATCTCAGCTTCAAAAGCAGTATTTTACCTTACATTACTCTTATTCCTTCCTGCTGTTTTATCTGCATTAGGAATTGATGCTATCTCTGAGCCATTAGAAGGCATGTTAACGGGATTCTTTGCTTTCTTACCAAAACTTCTTGGAGCAGCTATCATTCTTTTTGTAGGATGGTTAGTTGCTAAAATCGTTAAGGAGATTCTCGTAAATTTCTTACAAAGCATCGGAACAGACCGTTTAGCCAACAAAATGGGTGCTGAACGCGCATTAGAGAAAACATCTCTTTCACAACTAATTGGAACAATCGTATACGTTTTTATCTTAATTCCTGTTGTAATTTCTGCACTTGAAACACTGGACATCAATGGAATATCCGGCCCGGCAATCGGTATGTTAGGCCAGATTATGGACATGATTCCGAATATTATCGTAGCTATCATCTTAGTAGCTGTAGGATTATGGCTAGGTAAATGGGTGAAAAGAGCAGTTACTTCGTTATTAGAACGAGTTGGATTCAACGGTATCTTTCACAAGATGGGACTTGGATCTCTTCATAAGACAAACCAAACGTTTACCATCTCAGAGATCATCGGATATGCCGCTCAGGTAGTTGTTGTACTTCTCTTTACTATTGAGGCATTGCAACTCGTTAATCTTGAAAGTTTAGTTAGCATACTATCTGTTGTCCTTGCTTATATCCCGATGGTTTTAACGGCTGTGTTGGTACTTGGAATCGGATTCTATGCTGGAGACCTTGTAAAACGTGTCGTTCAAAGCATGGTGAAACAACAGGCAGAAGGCAAGCTTTTAGGTAATATTGCAAAGTATACGATTATTACGCTCGCGTTCTTCATGGCTCTCGATCAGCTTGGAGTAGCAAAAACAATCGTAAACGCTGCGTTCATTTTGATATTAGGTGGATTCACCCTTGCTTTTGGCCTTGCTTTCGGCCTAGGTGGACGAGATGCTGCTGGTCGTACGCTGAATAAATGGGGACGACGAATGGAACAGACAACGATCGGAAGCCCGGACCCAGCGGAGTGGAAAGATAAGACTTCATTAAAAGACTTCCGTACAGATTCTTCAAAACAGCAAGATGTTTCAACAACACCAAATATGGATAAGCCTCATACCATCGCAAAGGATAGACAGTTTGATCACTTGAACACACCAAGCGATGAATTTGGCATCAACAAGAATGACCCAAAAAGAAATGATTTCTAATCCATAAATAAATAGGAGAATAGAAATGACTCATAAAGGTGAACCTTAACCTTTGTGGGTCATTTTTCATCGGTTCATTCACTGAGGTTTCATGTGATTTTCAATGAATGTGAATATAATCGTGGTTAACGTGAAATGAATTGGATGAGTGAGAAAATAAAGAACGTTTTAATACTATCGATTCTAGCATTATGATTATCGTTACTATTAAAGTAAGCTCATAAAAAAATTGAGAGGAGTTAAATAAGAATGCTACAGGCCGCTTTTTGGGGAGGAATAGCAGGTTCTGCTGTCCTGCTAGGATGTTTTGCAGCACTTGCGTTTCATATTCCAAAAAAATGGACAGCATGGGTCATGGCTTTTGGAACAGGCATTTTAATAGGAGCTGTTTCCTTCGAACTTTTAATAGAAGCTGTTGAACAAAGCAATTTAATGGTTACAGCCATCGGGTTTATTCTAGGTTCAACCATATTTACAGTCATAAATAGTATTCTTGCAAAAAAAGGTGGACACGAAAGGAAGAAATCAGGAGATAAGAAAATAAAAGGGGTAGGCATTGCTATCTTTTTTGGAACACTCCTTGATGCCATTCCTGAATCTGTTCTAATAGGTGCAAGCTTAATCGATCATAGTAAAGTAAGCTGGCTGCTTGTCGTTGCCATTTTTTTAAGTAATTTCCCTGAAGGGTTATCAAGCTCGATCGGATTATTAAAAGAGGGTTTTTCGAAACGCAAAATTATCGGTATGTGGATTTCTGTATTTTTCATATCTTCTCTCGCAGCTTTTCTTGGCTTTGTCTTTCTAGAACAAGCATCGGTAGCTTCACTTTCGTTGATCGGTGCCTTTGCCGGAGGAGCCATCATGGCAATGGTATCCTCCACGATGCTTCCGGAAGCACATGAGGATGCTGGTGTTGCCGTTGGTTTTATTACCTCGTTAGGACTGTTATCATCATTGGTCCTGACTCATTTTTCATAATCAAAGAATCCTAACCCAATAGAGCTGTTTTTGGAGAATCCTTTAAAAAGAGCATAAATAAAAACTTCGCTGACATGCGAAGCTTTTTATTTATTTTGGTAGATGAAGTGTTTTAATGTGCTGTATATTAATAAATACGGTTTCATTTCTTCCGATGGTCAATTGTATATGTTTGTTATCCATAGTAACTAGTTTTCCAATTTTATTTGGATCGTTGCCAAGATCAAAAATGACAAGTTTGTCTTTGTATTTTTTACATTCTTCCGAAAAAGTTCTGGCCAATGTCATCTGAAAAGGCACCAGTGGCAATTCTTCATTAGAAAGTGTGTATGGCCGTTCACCGACATGATAAGGAATAAGCCATTTCAAATGCTGCATGGGTATGAGCATAATGCTATAAACAGGCGAGTAAAAAGTGAAGTAATCATTCATGATCGTAGTAATATATCCATGGATAGATTGATTGCTTGTAATAAAAACCTCAGCAAATAACCCTTTTGCGTTCAATAATACTTTTCTAAGTGAGTATGACTCCTCTTCTGATCCGATAGGTAAACTTTCTGGTTTTTCTATATCTGTATCAAAATCTGTGCTGTTTATACGATGAATGTGGATTTTTGGTACATATAAAAATTGTTTACCGTCATAAATTACGATTATATCTGATCCGATATCGATTAAAATACCCGTAATCGTTTTGTTACCGCTAATAGATAGCTCAACGGTTTCTCCAACAAGTTTGTTAAAAATGCTCAAAAAAATCCTCCTATGATTGATACTCCCCCGCTAGGAGAGCATCCATCTTTCCTGTCCTAAAGCATATAAAGTCCTGTTTTCCAAAGAAAACAGGACGATACATAAAATTACAGTTTAAACCAGCCTTGTTCCCGCGGGTTACCTAATTTTTTTGGTCCTTCACCGCAGCAACCTTTCTTTTTTCTTTTCTTCCATTGTTTACTACTAGAAGAAGAGGAAGACTCATGTTTCTTATGAGAAGACTCTTTCTTATGAGAAGACTCTTTCTTATGAGAAGACTCTTTCTTGTGAGAAGATTCTTTCTTATGAGAAGAAGATGAAGAAGATGAAGATGATGAAGATTCTTTTTTATCGTCTTTATGAGAAGATTCTTTCTTATGAGAAGATTCCTTTTTGTGAGAGCTGCTTTCATGGCATCCGCCAATTTGGCTGAAGCTCTTAATATGAAGGATCGTTACAAAAATGATTTCATCTCCGCGAACTAATTCAAGCGTGCTATTGTTTACGGCTACAAGAACACCTTCTACGCTGTTTGGACCCCCGCGGTTAATTTTAACTTTGTGGTTGATAAAGTGTCTTAATACGTTGCAGAAAGTATCTTTTGTGCATTTTTTTGATTTTTTCCAACAGCACAATTCATCTGCTTCAATTACGATTGCTTTTACATGGAATAGTTGATAAAAAATTAATTCTTTATCATTACGACCCTTGCCTTTACCTTTACCATCTTTATCAAATGATTCAATCGCAAGGAAGTCTTCGCCTACACAAACCAATCTCCCTACTCTTGACTCTGGGCCACCAGTATTAACCTTAATCTTTTGACCCAATAATTTGCATAACTCTCTTGAAGAAAGTTTTGTTGGACAGTTGTTATTCTTCAAAAATATTTCCTCCTGATAATGATTTTGACTACTCTTGTCCATGCATTATATGTATCACTCTAATGAAAAGGCATAGGCAACTTGTCTAAATTACTAAAAAATAGGTTCAAATTTGACCCATTTTTTTTCTCTGATAAAAAAACTTCTGTTTAAGGGTTACCTGGAGGAATTTGTAAGTTTGGAAATCGGAGCTATTCTATAAGATAAAATATCTTTTACTTCACTTACACAAGCTGCTGTGTATATAATGTTGGAAGAAAAAGGAGGCGGTTATGATGGAATTTGTACAAAAAAGAAATACACATCTAATTCCACATATTCGCTGGTTAATTGAAAGAACAGATGACGTTATCCATTGTCATTTGTTCTTTTTTTGTGCATGAAGAAAGGGAGGGAAGCAGATGCGTTATAAACGTGTACTCATTAAACTAAGTGGCGGAGCTCTGGCTGGCCAACAGGGAACAGGGTTTGATCATCTTTCTCTAAATCACATCGCAAAAGAAGTTTTGTCCGTAATTGAAAAAGGAATTGAAGTCGCAATCGTGGTGGGCGGAGGAAATATCTTCAGAGGCAACCTTGCAGAGTATTGGGGTATTGAAAGGGTAGAAGCAGATCAGATTGGTACGTTAGGAACCGTCATTAACAGTTTAATGCTTAGAGGTGTCTTAAAAAGTAAAATGGATCAAGAAGTGCGGGTAATGAGTTCTGTTCCAATCAGTGCAGTAGCAGAGCCTTATATTCGATTGAGGGCGGTTCACCATTTAAACAAAGGATATGTTGTCATTTTTGCTGGCGGCAACGGGCAACCCTACGTAACTACCGACTACCCTGCGGTGCAACGAGCACTAGAAATGAATTGTGATGCAATACTTTGTGCGAAACAAGGAGTTGATGGAGTGTATGACAGTGATCCTAATCGATTTAAACAGGCAAGGAAGTATGCAACTTTGCATTATGATGAAGCAATTCGCAATAACTTAAAAGTGATGGATCAATCTGCTCTCATTTTGGCACGTGATCATGGATTGCCGATCCATCTTTTTGATTTTAACCAAGAAGGATCCTTTCTCAAGATTTGTACAGGACAGGATGTTGGTACATTTATCAGTCACAATATTGAAACAGCCCTTGTTTAAACAAGGTTTCATAGACACGAAACAGTCTAGTCTATTAAGGCATTCCGGCATACGACCGGAATGCTTTTTTGTATATTTCGAGTATTCTTTTCTCATATTAAGAGATAGAATAGAGGTGTGGACATCATGTTGAAATGGCTAAAAAAGAAACCAAAAGAGCAAACCCATACGATAGATTTATCCAATAATACATTCGGTCATATTAGAGAATTAATCGATAACTCTTTAGAATCGGCTGACTTTATTCACTATCCGCAAAAGACTGTCCACCACTCTATCTTTATCTCTTATTATAAGGCGATGATCGATGGAGAACTTCTTCATCGTGATGTACTACCTTATCTGATACACAATAAAGATTTTAAATCGTTAAAAGACTTAAAAGATATTCTGCCTATTGAAAGTGTTACGATTACAAATGATATAAAAGAGATTCAAAATAAACTGCTTCGTGGTTTTATTGTGGTTCAATTTGGTGAGTATGACGAAGAATGTGCCATCATTCGTGCTGAAAACTTTGCGACAAACCGTCCTGTTTCTGTTTCGGAAATTGAGTTTTCCGTTATTGGACCGAAAGAAGCATTTATCGAGAACTTAGACAGCAACTTGTATTTAATCAGAAGAAGGCTGCCCGTTCCAGAACTACGCTTTAAAGAGATCGTAATCGGAAAATTTTCAAAAACGCGTGTTATTATTGCTTATCTTGAAGGAGTAGCAGATCAAGAGAATCTTAATACCGTCATGCAGAGGATTAAAGATATAGAACTAGAGATTATTCCAGACAGTTCCTACTTGGAACAGATCATATCTGATAACACCAAATCCGTTTTTCCACAGTTGATTACAACCGAACGGCCAGACCGTGTAGTAGCCATGTTGAACTATGGACAAATCGCAATTTTGTCTGAAGGCTCTCCACAAGCGCTTTTAGGGCCTACCGGAATATCTGAATATTTTGCTTCACCAGAAGACTATTATCTAACATGGATACTAGGCTCGCTTTTCCGATTCATACGCTTTATATCTGTTATTTTCTCAACCTTCGCGACACCGCTTTATGTAGCTGTTTTAACGTTTCACTATCAGATGATTCCAAAGGATTTGCTGGCACCATTAATTTCTTCTCGTGTAAATATTCCGTTTCCCCCTGTATTAGAAGTTTTGTTTCTAGAATTAACGATAGAATTGTTGCGAGAAGCTGGTGCAAGGCTTCCGACAAAAGTTGGTCAAACACTTGGAATTGTAGGTGGTATTGTTATCGGTCAGGCATCTGTTGAAGCAGGACTAACAAGTAACATTTTGTTAATTATCGTTTCCTTATCAGCCTTGGCTTCGTTTACAACACCTATTTATAAAATGGCAAATACAATCCGGATTCTGCGTTTTCCGTTCATCTTTTTTGCTGCATTATGGGGCGGAGTGGGTATCATTCTCGCAATGTCCTTTATATTAGTCCATTTATTACGTTTAGAGTCACTTGGAAGACCTTATATGCAGCCAATCTATCCTCCACGGTTGCTCGATATGACGGATACCGTCTTCAGGCTGCCTTACAATCGTTTATTAAAACGTCCTATTTCGTTAGGAACAGAGCTTCCATCGAAAGATAAAGTGAAAGAAATGAGAAAAAAGAAGGACATAGACGAATGATCAAAAAGGGCAGATTAATTCTATTACTTATCGTGCTGCTATTTTCTGGTTGCGTACCTAAACAGATTATTGACGAAGTACAGCTGATGCACGCAATCGGCTTTGACGAACTGCCGGATGAAAATATTAAAGGGACCATAACGTACCCTATCTTTAACCCAGATGGTAATGTCCGAGTTGAAACGCTTACAGCCGTTTCTCATACGAGCCGTTTTATTCGGTCAATGCTCAATACTCAATCACCTAAAACATTAACTACAGGCCAGCTGCGTGTTGTTCTATTTAACGACAGATTTGCCGATAATGGCATCTTGGAGATTGTAAATTCTCTTTACCGTGACCCTAATGTAGGGAACCGTTTATACTTAGCTGTTGTAAATGGAAGTACGAATAAACTATTGACCACAAACTACACGGCAGCACCTCTACCGTCCATGTACATTACAGATATGCTTGAACAAAATATAAATACTGAAAACTTACCGAAAACAAACCTGCATGTCTTTTTGTACAGCTATTATGGAGAAGGAATGGACCCATTTTTACCTATAATCAAAGCTCGGGAAAAAACAATTCAACTAGAAGGTATCGCCCTCTTTAGAGGAGAAAAATATGTGGGTAAACTAGACCATAAAGAATCATTTGCGTTTAAAGTCCTTTTAGAGGGTTCAAAAACCGGACATTATGAAGTAGAGGTTAAAAAAGGAAAAAGAAGAGGCCATGCTGTTGTACGTAATATTAAAGGAACGACAACATACAAAGTAAAAAAAGTGAATGGTGTACCTCAGTTTGATGTAAAGATAAAGATTCTTGGAGAGTTACACGAGTATCCACACTGGTTGAATCTAGAGGAAGCCTCTAATATAGCTTTAATTGAAAAAACATTTAAAAAACAAGTACACGGTGAAGCAAAGTCGATCATCAACAAGTTCCAACGTTTAAAAGTTGATCCGCTAGGGTTTGGTGATCAAGTTAGAAGGCGTGAAAAAGGATGGGATTTTAAAGAATTCCAAAAACAATATCCTGATATAAAGATAAATGTAACAACTGAAGTCGAAGTTGTCGAATCGGGTGTTATCGAATAACATGAATAAACAGCTGTCCCACCGGGTGACAGCTGTTTATTTTTTGTTGATATTACGCGGTCAGAAAAACAAATGAAAAGCGAATATTTATATGGTTATTCCTTAATTGGATAGCGAGTTTAAAGGGGGCAATTGATTTGAGAACAACAGATGAGAAAATTAAACTGCGCAATCATTGGTTTAAAATTATTTTAATCAGCCTATTTTCATTAGTTTTCATGTTTAAAATTGTGGTAACCAAATTTACGTTTGATTTTTCCGATATGCTGGCATTCATTTTAGCCATTTTCGCGGTCGGGATTTGCAGCTTGTTTTATGTAAAAGTAAACGAGGCACTGCAGGCATTCGGAGCAGCGGGGAAATCGGTTCTGCCATTTCAAAATAAAAGTAAACAAGCTTTTGTTGAACAGGATGAGCATGAGGTTGAAGTTCAGGTAGAAGATCCAATTTCAGATAAAGAAGCAGAAGAGCTTGAACGCCTATTACTAACACATGAAGAACAAATAAAAAGAATGAAACAAGTACAAAATGAAATAATCAATCGCTTAGTAACAGAAGATCTCCATGAAGAGGACAAGAAAGATTATATCGATTACCTTCTTCAGAAAGAAAAAGAGATTGTGTTAGCTAAACAAGAAATCTTACGCATCACGTTATTGTTAGAACCTGAAGCAGTACAGGAAGATGAAGAAGAATACGAAGAAGAAAACGGAACAGATGAATACATAGAAGATGACACGGCCCACACAGCAAATGCAAAAGACATCGTGCAACTATTAGGAAAAGAGTTTGTCATAAACGCCAGCCTGGAGCAATTTAATCATAAAATGAGAGAAATCCAACATTCAATTACGATTGAAACAGCAAATCAACTAAAAGAAGAAGGTCTTATTGATCCTTATTTTAACGTTACGCGCAAAGGGTTAAAGGAATTTAGACGTGCTGCAAGAAAATTCAGCTACGGTGACGGTGTTAAATTCTTATCGAAAGTCGTTCAAAGAGGAAACCGTTAATACAAGAAAGATATCTATGTAGATTCCTAACTGTGCAGGTATACAGACTCGTTAAGCTTTATTTATAGATACGATCACGTTAAGAAGCTTGATCTTGTGACGACGTTATACGTCACGAGGTCCAGCTTTTTTTTTTAATTCTTCATATTGTCAATCTTAGTTTTTTCGTCAATCGCTTTTCCCTGCTACAATAGACATAGATCGTTGTGAAGGAGTTTGTTACATGTTTATTGTTGCTAAGACGTTGCTATATTTATGTTTTGCTATTCTAATGGGAGCATTTATTCTGTATGCTGTTCCACATACAAAGCGTCCCGACATTTATCTTTCAAAAAAGATTATCCTATTACTGATCGCGTTCATACCACTCTTTGGAATTGGTGAACTTTTAAGGCTGACAATGTACTTAGGAGAAGATCTAGGGTATTGGGTTACTTTCCAAAACATTGTTTTTAGTTTTGAAGTAGGTAAAGGATGGCTGTTTTTAACAGGAATATCGGTTTTATTATTTTTTATGGTCTCATTTAATGATATACAAGAAGACAGATTCTTTGCAGGACTTGCTTTGTTTTTACTAGCAGGAATGGGTGTTTCAGTTGGTTATTCAAGTCATGCTGCAAGTTTAGAATCTTTAGGGTTCTTAGCACACACCATTCATTTTTTGGCTGTGGTTATATGGTCTGGTGTATTGCTCGTGACCGGTTTCTTCACCAAGGGCGAGGGCCCTAGTCTGCCATTTTACAAATGGTTCACGCCACTCGCACTTGTCTGCTTGTTCACAGTTATTGGTGCGGGATTATGGTTGATGTCTTATATTGTGCCTGAATATGTGAACGGATATATGCTAAATTATGGTCAAGCTTTATTGATCAAGCATATCCTTCTATTAATTATTGTGTTTTATAGCTTGATAAATGGTGTTTGGTTAAAGAAGAAAATAAGAAAAGGTGCAAATGCTGCTGGCTTATTAAAGTGGATGAAAGCTGAAGGCATTATATTGTTTTTGGCCTTTGTAACGACTGCGGTTATGAGTCAGCAGACACCACCTCATAACGTGGCTGAAACACTGCAGATGGAGAAACCGTCCAAATTATTTACGGTTGTCACAGGTTTAAATCCTGGTGAGAACCCAGCACTCACTTTTGATTTCTCTATGATGAGCATCGTTTGGCTGGCATTTGGTGTTTTGCTAATTTCGGCTATCTTTATGAGCGTTAAACGAAACAGAAGCATTTTGCTAGTTATTACAGCTTCTGTTCTAGCAACGAGCGCACTTTATTTAGCGGTCATGTCTTCTTTATCTTTATAAAGGATATATGTAAGTTTTCAAATGCATTAAATGTTACCTGAGAACAGCCTAAATGATGAGCTCCATAAATAACAAAAAATATACAAAGAAAAAAAGCAGTCTAACGGGCTGTTTTTTTATCCTTGAAATATTTTTAATTTTTCAAAATCGACAATATTCGCAAAAAGAATGATATATTTAAAGCGGTTACACATAGAAAGAATGTAACCAATCTTTTTTAATTTTTTTAAGGTAATAGGGGGTAATTGATTTGGAACAACTTATGCGCAATTTTTTCTTATTTCTTGCTAAAAATAAATCGTTAACAAACCTTGCAAAAAGATACGGTCTTCGTTTCGGTGCAGGTCGTTTCGTAGCAGGAGCAACGCTTGAAAGCTCGATTTCTGCCATTAAGCGATTGAATGAAAAAGGGATGCCAGTAACAATCGACCATCTTGGTGAATTTGTTGACAATGAACGAGAAGCTGCAGAAATGACTGAGCATTGCATTCAAGCAATCAAAGCAATCAGCAAAGAAAAACTTGATTCACAGCTTTCTCTAAAAATGACTTCCATGGGATTAGATATTAGTGATGAACTTGTGCTAAGCAACATGAGGAAAATTATGGATGCTGCACAAAAACATAATGTTTTCATTACAATTGATATGGAAGACTATTCTCGTTGTGAAAAGACATTGGAAATCTTTAAACTCTTAAAGAGTGAATATGATAATATCTCAACAGTTATCCAAGCTTATTTGTACCGTTCTCTAGAAGATGTACAAATCTTGGATGAGTATCATCCGAATCTGCGTCTTGTAAAAGGTGCTTATAAAGAACCGCAAACTGTTGCGTACCCAGAGAAAAGTGATGTGGATAATAACTTTAAAAAGTTGATCGAAACACACCTTCTAAACGGTAACTATACAGCCATTGCAACTCACGATGATGAAATTATTCAATTTACAAAGGATCTAGTTGAAAAGCACAACATTCCGTATGATCAATTTGAATTCCAAATGTTATATGGAATCCGTGTAGAGAGACAAGATCAATTGATGCAAGAAGGTTATAAAATGCGTATTTATGTGCCATACGGAAACGACTGGTACGGCTATTTCATGAGACGTCTTGCAGAACGACCAGCGAACGTAGTATTCGTTCTTAAAGGTGTGTTCGGAAAATAAGAAATGTAAGCCAAAAGAACCTTGATGAGGTTCTTTTTTTTGATAGCTAACAGCAAAAGAAGAGCAGGGGTCTGTCCTGGGGACAGACCCCTAGCTAATAATTTTACTAAATGAAAAGAAATAGTTCTCAACTATTGCTAAAATTCTGAATATATTTTATATTGAGTATAGGCTGATTAATTTTTTTATGGATAAAAAATGAATGAGTATTCATTCAATAAAGGAGGAAGACTATTTTGTCTCGTGAAATCCGAAAAGCTGCCGTTCTGGGTTCTGGTGTAATGGGATCAGGCATAGCCGCACACCTTGCAAACGTCGGAATACCAACATTACTATTGGATATTGTACCGCCTTCTTTAAGTGAAGAGGAAAAAGCGAAAGGGATCACTGAAGATCATCCTGCTTTCCGAAACAAATTCACCCTATCTGCTACACAAAAATTGTTGAAGCAAAAGCCGGCTCCACTGGCAGTAAAAGAAAATTTAGAACTAATCTCGATCGGAAATTTAACAGATGATCTTGAAAAACTGAAAGAGGTTGATTGGATCATTGAAGTCGTTGTAGAACGTTTAGATGTAAAACAAAAGCTTTTTGAAAAAGTCGATCAATACCGCAAGCCAGGAAGCATTATCACTTCAAACACGTCAGGAATCTCTATTCGTGCAATGGCTGAAGGGCGATCAGAAGATTTTAAAGCCAACTTCTTAGGCACGCATTTCTTTAATCCGCCAAGATATCTAAAGTTACTCGAAATCATTCCAACTGAAGATACGAAACCAGAAGTTGTGCAATTCATGCGGAACTTCGGTGAAAACGTACTAGGTAAAGGTGTTGTTGAAGCAAAAGATACACCTAACTTTATTGCGAACCGCATTGGAACTTACGGGTTGATGGTTACGATGCAGGAGATGCTGAAACAAGGATACAGCGTTGGTGAAGTTGATTCTGTAACAGGACCACTGATCGGTCGTCCAAAATCAGCTACTTTCAGAACACTTGATGTTGTTGGTCTGGATACGTTCCTTCACGTAGCTCGTAATGTTTACGAACAAGTGGATGGAAAAGAAAAAGAAGTTTTTGAGATCCCTGACTTCTTAAATGAAATGGTTGATAAAGGGTGGACAGGAAGCAAGACAGGTCAAGGATTTTATTTAAAACAAAGAAGTAAAACAGGAAGTGAAATTCTAGAGCTTGATCCATCTACATTGGAATACAAGCCTCGCTCAAAGATGAAAACAGCAACACTTGAAGCCGCAAAACAAATGAAAACCACAAACCAAAAAGTGAAAGCGCTTTTATACAGTGATGACCGAGCAGGAAAGTTGCTTTGGGACATCGTTAAACCGGTTCTTCTCTATTCGGCAGAAAAGTGTTATGAGATTGCAGATGATCTTGTTGCCATTGATCAGGCGATGAAGTGGGGATTCGGCTGGGAGCACGGGCCATTTGAGATCTGGGATGCAATCGGCGTGCCGGAATCAATAGAACGAATGAAAGCAGAAGGGGAAACAATCCCAGTTTGGGTTGAGGAACTTCTTCAATCTGAAAAAACTTCCTTCTATACAAAAACAGAAGGTGACCGATCTTACTATCATCACGGAAGATACCTCCCTGTTGAAGAAAACAAAAAAGTAGTCCATTTAAGCCGTTTAAAAGAAAAAGGCAACGTGATTACGAAAAACGGCGGAGCGACGTTAATCGATCTTGGCGATGATATTGCAGGTCTTGAGTTCAATTCACCGAACAATGCGATTGGACCTGAAATCATCATGATGCTTCATCAAGCGATCGATGAGGTTGAAAAGAACTACAAAGGGCTAGTCATCGGGAACCAAGGAAAGAACTTCTGTGTTGGAGCTAACTTAATGCTTATCTTGATGGAAGCACAAGATGATAACTTCTTTGAACTGGATATGATGGTCAGACAATTTCAGCAGGCGATGGCAAGAGTTCGCTATAGTGCAAAACCGGTTGTTGCAGCCAACTTCGGAATGACGCTCGGAGGCGGTGTTGAGGTATCACTTCCAGCTGCAAGACTGCAGATGTCATCTGAAACGTACATGGGTCTTGTTGAAACTGGTGTTGGTTTGATTCCAGGCGGAGGCGGAAACAAAGAATTGTATCTTCGTCTATTAGAACAGCTGCCAGAAGGTTCGAAGGGTGATCTGCAAAAGGTAGCAAATCAAGCATTCGAAACGATTGCAATGGCTAAAGTATCAACTTCCGCTCAAGAAGCTAGAAAGTTAGGCTTTTTACGAAAAGAAGACAGTATCTCTGTAAACGGCGATCACCTTTTACATGATGCAAAAACACAAGTACTCGCTCTAGCCGAACTTGGCTATACACCGCCTGTTAGAAAGAAAATCCCTGTTGTAGGTGAAGCGGGTTATGCAACGCTTGCACTTGGTGCTCAAACGATGCATTTCAGCCAATATATTTCAGAGCATGATCTGAAAATTGCTAAAAAGTTAGCCTTTGTTTTAGCTGGAGGAAGAGTGCCAGAAGGAACATTAGTAGATGAGCAGTATCTGCTGGACCTTGAAAGAGAAGCGTTCCTAAGTCTAGCAGGAGAACCGAAAAGCCAGGCAAGAATGCAGCACATGCTTGTAAAAGGCAAGCCGCTAAGAAACTAAGGGGGGAAGAATTCAATGTTAAAAGAGGCAGTAATAGTAGCCGGTGCTAGAACAGCGGTTGGGAAAGCAAAAAAAGGTTCTTTTGCACATATGAGACCGGACGAACTGGCAGCGGTAACGATTAAAGAAACGTTGAAGCGTGCAGGTGATTATAACGGTGAGATCGATGATTTAATCATTGGATGTGCTGTCCCTGAAGCGGAACAAGGGATGAACATGGCTCGTCTGATTGGAGCTCGGGCAGGGTTGCCTGAAACAGTTCCAGCCATTACGATCAATCGTTTTTGTTCGTCTGGTCTGCAAAGTATTGCATATGGCGCGGAGAAAATTATGTTAGGCGCAGCAGAGGCCATCCTTGCTGGCGGCGCAGAATCCATGAGTCTTGTACCTGTAGTCGGGCATGTTGTTAAACCGAACCCGTACTTAGTAGAAACGGTTCCTCAATACTATATGGGGATGGGGCATACAGCAGAAGAAGTGGCGAAGCGCTTTGGCATCTCTAGACAAGATCAAGATGAATTTGCTGTACGCAGTCACCAAAAAGCTGCAGCTGCTATAAAAGACGGAAAGTTTAACGATGAGATCGTTCCCGTTCACGTGATGAAACGCTGGTTGGATGAACAATCAAAGCTTGTGGAAAAAGAAATCGCTGTATCTGTCGATGAAGGCGTTCGTGCTGGGACTACACTTGATGTTCTTAGCAAGCTGCGTCCGGCGTTCACACCTACAGGTTCTGTAACAGCAGGGAATTCGTCGCAAACAAGTGATGGAGCAGCAACTGTTCTTGTGATGAACAGAGAAAAAGCAGAAGCAGAAGGACTTACTCCTTTATTGAAGTTCCGTTCTTTTGCAGTAGCTGGAGTAGCTCCAGACATTATGGGGGTAGGTCCTGTAGCTGCTATTCCGAAAGCATTAAAGATGGCTGGTTTAGAGCTTTCCGACATTGGATTGTTTGAATTAAACGAAGCCTTTGCTTCACAAAGCGTCCAAGTGATTCGTGAATTGAACCTGCCAGAAGAAAAGGTGAACGTGAATGGTGGAGCGATTGCACTTGGACATCCGCTTGGGTGTTCAGGAACGAAACTAACGCTGACGCTTTTACACGAAATGAAGCGCCGTAATGAACAGTTTGGGATTGTCACAATGTGCATTGGCGGCGGAATGGGTGCAGCCGGCGTATTTGAACTCGTAGGATAATAAGGAGGAGAAAGCATGTCAAACACAGCGGAAAAACAAATCATTGGTGGAAGCTTTTTAATTGAAGACATTACAGCAGCAGATATTTATACACCGGAGGATTTTTCTGAAGAACACCTTATGATTGCAAAAACGACAGAAGATTTTGTAGTAAAAGAAGTGGTGCCTCAGCTTGAAAAGATGGAAGACCACAATTTTGAAGTTTCCCGCAAGCTCCTAACAAAAGCAGGAGAGCTAGGTCTTTTAGGTGCAGATGTACCAGAAGAATACGGTGGACTTGGATTAGATAAGATTTCTTCTTCCTTAATTACGGAAAAGTTCGCACGCGGCCGCGGCTTTTCTATCAGCTATGGCGCACACGTAGGAATCGGATCACTTCCAATCGTTCTTTTTGGAAATGAAGAGCAAAAGAAAAAATACCTGCCTGAGCTTGCGACAGGTGAAAAAATTGCAGCTTACGCATTGACTGAGCCAGGTTCTGGATCCGATGCGCTTGGTGCGAGAACAACAGCAAAATTAAACGCTGAGGGAACTCATTATGTGTTAAACGGAGAAAAGCAATGGATTACAAACTCTGCATTTGCTGATGTGTTCGTTGTTTACGCAAAAATTGACGGAGAGCAATTCTCTGCATTCATCGTTGAACGAGATTTTCCAGGTGTTTCGACGGGGCCTGAAGAAAAGAAGATGGGGATCAAGAGCTCTTCGACACGTACACTGATCTTAGAAGATGTAGCTGTTCCAAAAGAAAACCTGTTATGGGAAGCTGGAAAAGGGCACCTTATCGCCTTTAACATTCTAAATATCGGTCGTTACAAGCTTGCTTTAGGATGTGTTGGAGCTGCTAAACGCGCATTTGAAGTTTCAGTGAAATATGCGAACGAACGCCAGCAGTTTAAACGCAAAATCAGTTCATTCAGCTTGATTCAAGAAAAACTGGCTAACATGGCTGTACAAACGTATGCGGCCGAAAGCTCTGTTTACAGAACAGTTGGTTTGTTTGAAAATCGCCTTGGGGCATTGTCTGAAGAAAAGCAAAAAGATGGTCGTGAACTAGCAAAAGCGATCGCTGAGTATGCCATTGAATGTTCATTAAACAAAGTGTCAGCTTCAGAAGTACTGGATTATGTAGTAGATGAAGGCGTTCAAATTCATGGCGGATACGGGTTTATGTCTGAGTATGAAATCGAGGGTGCATACCGTGATTCTCGTATTAACCGTATCTTCGAAGGCACGAACGAAATTAATCGATTGCTCGTTCCTGGAACGCTTGTGAAAAAGGCGATGAAAAATGAATTGCCATTGATCCAAAAAGCAACACAGCTTCAGCAGGAGTTAATGATGTTGATGCCTATAGAAGTAGGGACGGAAAGCTTGGATCAAGAAAAGTACTTAGTTTCTATGGCGAAGAAAATCTTCTTGATGACAGCTGGCTTGGCTGTTCAAAAGTTCGGACCTAAGTTAGAGCAAGAGCAAGAAGTGCTTTCTAACTTAGCTGATATCATCAGTGAAGTTTACAGCATGGAATCTGTCCTATTGCGTACTGAAAAAGCAATCGGAAGATCCGGCGCTGAAAAGGCAAAACAAAAGCTTCTTTATACGGAAGTTTATTGTCAAGAAGCGTTTAACCGCATTGAAGCTCACGCAAAAGAATCTATCATTGCGGTAGAAGAAGGCGACATGCTGCGCATGATGCTGTCTGCTTTAAAGAAGCTTACACGTCATACACCTATTAATGTGATTAAGAAGAAGCGCGAACTAGCTGTTCAGCTTCTTGAAGAAGAACGCTATATCGTTTAATTGATCTGATTTACGCTAACCTTCAAAATATCTTATCTTTCCCTCTTACATTTGTAAGAGGGCTTTTTTTTTGAGATACAGACTTATGTTGTATTTAAAAGTGGTGATTTCCCTTCGGAGGCGCTCGCTTTCCGCGGGGCAGGCGGTGAGCCACATTTGTACGTTTCACTTTTAAGTGTCTCACCCGCCAGCCTCAATGAAGCATCCTTGCTCCTGCGTCTACAAGTTAATGCTAACGTTGCTAGCTTCCTCGTCGCATGCCTTTCGAGAAGCTTCTCAAGTCGTTGGCACGTACCTTGCACTCCAATCAACTTTCACAGAAGAAAAGTTAAAATAAACCTTAGCAAGTGCTAATAAAGGGGCAAATAAGCTCAAATCAGGTGCAGTTTCGGCATCCGAAACTGATTTCAATTGATACCTGCTGGGGTATGCAGCCATTCTAAAGAGTCCGATTCCACAAAAATGCATCATCAATCCAGAAATTCAGTCCGCTTATCCACGAGTTTTATCATCCAATCCAGAAATTTTAGCTGTTTATCCACGAGTCTACAATCCTCGACAATTTTCGCATCTGACTATACCCCCGCCTTCTTCCACAAATAAGCTTCCCCAACACAATCAGGCATATGGCGGGGAGCAATCCCACCACACCCCCCGCTAAAAGACAGGCATCCTAATAAGTCTGTGATGCGCCCGAATAAAACAAATTTCGCAAAGTGCAGAATTTCTTGTTTTATTGGTGACACTAGTTTGTGGTACTATGAAAAGGGGTGATATAATGCTACTGAAAGTGTACGAATATCCAAAATGCTCAACCTGTCAAAAAGCCAAAAAGTGGCTTAAAGAAAATGAAGTAGCCTTTGAGCCTGTACATATTGTGGACAATCCGCCTTCAAAAGAAGAACTTAAGAATTTGATCCAATTAAGCGGTTTAGAGATAAAGAAGTTCTTTAATACGAGCGGAATGAAATACCGTGAGCTGGGTATGAAAGAAAAAATGAAAACGGCTGCAGACGAAGAGCTATTAGAAATTTTAGCAAGTGATGGCATGCTCATCAAAAGGCCGATCGCAACAGATGGCAAACAAGTGACAGTTGGTTTTAAGGAAGAACAGTACGAAAACGTCTGGAAGAAATAATAATTGTTGCTGACTATAATAAAAAAATTATTGTAGTTACTATAAAAACAAACAAAAGCTGGAGGGATTACACATGGAATTTCCAAAAGAATTACGCTATTCAGAAGAGCACGAGTGGACAAAAACAGAAGAAGGCAATAAAGTTCGTATCGGTATTACGGCATTTGCACAGGACGAGCTAGGAGATATCGTGTTCGTTGAACTTCCTGAAGTTGGGGATGAACTTACTGCAGATGAGCCATTCGGAAGCGTAGAATCCGTTAAAACTGTTTCTGAACTGTATGCTCCTGTATCTGGAAAAGTGGTTGAAGTTAACGCTGATCTTGATGACAGCCCAGAACTTGTTAATGAATCTCCTTACGAAAAAGCATGGATGGTTGTTGTAGAACTTTCAGATTCCTCTGAGCTAGAAAAATTAATGACTGCTGAACAGTACGAAGAATTAATTAAAGAAGATTAATGAAAACATTCTCTTCAGGAAAGAATAGGCTTATTGCTATTCTTTTTTGGAGGGATTTTTTTATGAACGAAGAAAGACGAGACGTAACATCAAGAGTCTTTGGGAAAATGAAAGGCGGCTCAATGTCCCTTTACTTAGATAAAGATGAAATTGGTCAGATCCGTTTTACGAATCAGGGAAACATGTATGAGATGTCTGAAGGCTTTGAATTTGATGCAGATAAAATCTATAAACGTGAAAAGCCAGTAGAACTTCCTAATCCATCAAAATATGTAGATGAGTGCGACAAGGGCTGGTGCTAGTTTAGTCAGGAAACGAGAGGATGATGTCAAAAAGAGCATTTTGGCATTCATCCTCTTTTTATATTTTGTTGTATCCATCATGAACTGTACTTTCGTCTTTCGGCTCTTCCTCCTTTTGCACCGATTTTTTGATAAAAAGTTGTATCTTGATTTTTTGATGTGGAGGCTCCACCTTTTTTTCCGATCTCTTGATAAAATGTTTTGCTATGTGTGTTAGAGGTGGAACTGCCGCCTTTTTTTCCAATTTCTTTATAAAAATCATTGCTATGTTTTTTGGAAGTGGAAGTACCGCCCTTTTTTCCGATTTGTTGATAAAATTCCCTTCCGCGTGTTTTGGACGTTTTTTCTCCACCTAATCGTCCTGCATCTGCGCGGCTCATTTTCTGCTCTATTTTTGCCATTAGTCACCCCTCCATAATTCGTTTTATGCCTCCCATTTCCCTTAAATAGAAGTACATCAAACTCCTTAATGAGGAAATAGTGCAAAAAGCATACATGGTTGGCATAATGGTAGGAAATTAGGAAAAAGGGGTATAGTAATAAAGAACATCTCTTGCAGGATTTTAATAAAATAAAGCAAATATATATCTAAGCGATGCATTCATTTTAGAGTTCTTCAATGTATAGGAGAGATGAGTAATGAATGAAAGCAAAAACAAAGTGATCATTGTAGAAGGAAAGTCAGACAAAGATAAACTAGCGGCCATACTAGATGAACCAGTTGAAATCATTTGTACAAATGGAACATTGGGTTTGGATAAATTAGAAGAGCTTGCAATAGCAATAGAAGATCGAGATGTTTATATCTTGGTGGACGCTGATGATGCTGGCCATAAATTAAGAAAGCAGCTGCAGCGTGAACTGCCGAATGCAGAGCATTTATATATTAATAAAATGTACAGAGAAGTTGCAAAAACACCGCTGATGTATCTTGCGAAGATATTGGTAGGTGCACACTTTAATATTCATAAGAACTGCTTAGGATAGCCATGAAAAAAATATCTTTTGCCATATTAACGGCGTTCTCATTAATAAGTGGCTGCAGTCCTTTAAATAAAGATGAAGTGGAACAAACTTCACAGGAAACCATAGCTAAAAAATTAAATATTCCGTGGCAGATTAACAGCACCCAAAATGAAATGTGGATAAGTGAAAGATCAGGGGGGCTTGTTTCAATAGGTCAAAACCATAAAAAAACCTCTTATTCCCCTGTGTTCTCATCAGCTTTATCTGATGAAGGGGAAGGAGGTTTTCTTGGTTTTGTTCTGGATCCGAAATTCAAAACAAATCAAAAAGCCTATGCTTATTACACATATAAGGAAAAAGGAAGATTGTTAAACCGCATTACTGAAATGAAATTTAATGCAGGAAAATGGATTGAGTATCAAATCCTCCTTGATGATATTCCAGGTGGTTTTACACACAATGGCGGTAGGTTGGAATGGGGACCAGATAAAAAGCTTTATATCACAACAGGAGATAGTGGTGATGAGAGTCTTTCACAACAATTGGACAGTCTTGCAGGTAAGATATTAAGAATAAACAGCGACGGTACAGTTCCAAAGGATAACCCTTTCTACCCATCGCCTGTTTATACATATGGTCATCGAAATCCTCAAGGGATGACTTGGGATGAGCAAGGGAACATGTTTGCCGCTGAGCATGGGTCATCAAACTATGATGAAATAAATAAGATTGATCCTGGTAAGAACTATGGATGGCCTGTTATACGTGGAAGTGAGAGGAAAAAAGGGTTGGAATCGCCTTGGATCCACTCTGGCAGTGAGACTTGGGCACCTTCAGGAATTCAATATCATGACGGGTTTATTTATATAGCATCATTACGAGGTGAAAGTGTAATGAAAATAAGTACGTCTTCGAAAAAGCGAACCTTAATTGTTACCAATGAAGGACGCATTCGTGATATCCTAGTTGATGAAAATGAATTGTATTTTGTTACGAATAATACAGATGGAAGAGGGCAGCCATCTAAAGATGACGATCGGCTGCTATACGTTTCATTAGAAAAATAATGGAGAAGTTTAATGAAGGAAATTACACGAAGTAATTGGGATAGCGTTATCGAACAATCGCTGGACAAGCCTTACTTTTTATATCTAGAAACACCTCTTTGCGGGACATGCAAAATGGGAAAGAAGATGCTTGAGGTTGCGGTTGAAACCATTCGCGTTCAAAAAGACGAAAACATTGCGGTGGGAGTAAGCAATATTAATGAGATGCCTGAGCTAGCTTCGAAATACGGTGTAACAAGCGTTCCGTGTTTATTGATTCTTTCGAGGGGTATCGTCATGAATCGTATTTATGCGCTTCAATCAGCAGGAAATATTTATCAATTGATGTTGAAAAGTGTTGAAAAGGGATAATTGGGCTGAAATAAATGTGTGAAACACACCACAATTTTTATATTTCGTCATTATTCTATAAAAAAATTATTTTTTCGGGGGTTTAATCCTAAGAAAAAAATGGTAATTTAATTTCGCGATCACACTTCTTTGTAACAAATAGGAGTGTGTTTTTCTTTTGTAAGAATAACGATAAACACTATGCAAGTAAGGATTAATCCATTTTCCGAGAAGTTGTCAGTTTGTTTTGTTTATTCAGTATCTTAACGATAACGTCACAAATGTTACGAGCGTTGTAATATTGTTATAGAACTGTATCCTACAAATGTCAAAAGTCGTGGTATAAATGAATAGGAGAGCTTGTTAGCATGTTTGCTCCCGTCTTAATTGTGGTAAATAAGAATGATTTTATTTTTATAACAAAAACAATCGAACGATAATAAACCGAACAAAACAGAAAGCAATTTTTTTAACAGAGGTGATTGATAATCATGGCATCTTTAAACTTGAACGCAGTATTTCCTATCGCAAAAAACAAACTAACTAGCATAGAGGATAAGGTTCTAACGATCCAAGAAAGAAACGATGAGAAACTTAGAAATGAACTTATAGGTGATTACCAACCATTTATAAAAAAAGTGACTTCTAAAGTTTGTTCTCAATATATAGATCGAACAATGGACGAATTTAGTGTAGGTCTTTTTGCCTTCAATGAAGCCATTGACCAATATCAAGAAGGCCAAGGCAGCCGTTTCTTGTCATTTGCTGATATGGTGATTAGACGCAGAGTGATTGATTATATTCGAAAAGAAGTACGTCAGAACAGATTGATCTTCTTACAGCCAGATGAAGAAGATGAAGAAGGACGTTTAGAAGAGAGTTATGCAGAGCAAAAAGCTGCAATGGATCATTTCGAAGACCAAATTCAAGTCGAAAATCGTGTGTATGAGATTGAAGAATACCAAAAGTTATTAAAAACATTTGGGTTAAACTTTAAAGTATTAAGCAAACATTGTCCAAAGCATGTTGATGCACGTGAAAACGCTAAAGAAATTGCACGATTATTAGCTGAAAACGAAGACCTTGCTGCATTTTTAAAAGAAAAAAAGCAATTACCAATAAAAGATTTATTAAATATGGTATCCTGTAGTCGTAAAACCATAGAGAGAAATCGAAAGTATATAATAGCAGTATCACTTATATATTTAGGCGATTTTCAAGCGCTGAAATCATACATTCAGCCATAAGGTGAGGTAAAGATGTTACATGGTAAGAGAATTACAGCTTCTCTTACCTGTAATTTATACTGATCCTGCTACATGCGGGAGGGATATCATTGAAAAACGGCAGCGGCATAGTCATTGAAGTTCAAAATAAAAAAGCGACTCTTCTCATGAAGGATGGAACATTTGTTTCATTAAGAGTGCCAGCAGGGAAACGGCCAACTGTAGGCAAAGAGTATCAGGCTTCTTATTTTTCGCAAAGAAAAAGGAGTCTTTTTGTGCTGCCTTCTATTTCTTTATCTATCGCAGCCCTCGTTGCTTTTCTTTTTTTCTCAGGTTTCATGCCTTACACGAGTAAGCAAGCAGCTGCAGCATATGTGAGTTTTGATATTAACCCAAGCCTGGAAGTTGGCGTGGATGAAGAAATGCATGTCGTTGAGATCGATACTTTTAATAACGAAGCAGAACATATAATAAAGAAATATAAATTTTCTAAAGATAAGTCTATAACCCTTGAGGAGTTCGCTGATCAACTGATTAAGGCTTATGAATCTGAAGGGTATATGGATGCGAATCATTCTATGCTCATAACGACAGTCTCAGACAACTTAAGTGACAAAGAGACAAAAAAAGAGCTGGATAAAGCATTGGATTCAATTGTCAAAAAAGCCGTAGTCCACTATCCTGTGGCCATCACGGTAACAGAATCAAACGAAGAAACTCGGGAAAAAGCGAAACAGCTAGGTGTATCATCAGGCAAATATACTACCTTCCAAAAAGCAAACGAAAATGGAAAAGCGTTTAAAAAAGAAAAGATCAAAGAAGTACAGTTTCAAGAACTTAAGGTGAATGCTGATGATGCTGCTTCGAAAGACATCAAAGTAGTTCCGCATCCACGCAAGATTAAGTCATCACAGCATGAGATCAAGCAAAATTCTGATAAACTTGTGTTGGATCAAAAAAAACAGGAGCTTAATAACAGTCAACATAACAAGAAAGAACAAAAGACTGTTATGAAGGTTCAAAAGCCAAATAAGATAAAGGCAAATGAAAAGCAAATTAAAAAAAATCATCCTGTCAATATGAAAAATCCTAATCAGACAAGTAATAATAAAAAGCAGCATGAAAAAAAACGTGAAACTCAAAATGCTGTACCTAAAAACAGCACCGAACCCAAACAAGCTGTAAAGCCACAAAAGCCAAACCAAAAAGGTGATAATAAACAGCAGCAAAAACAGCATAAAAATGGGCATAAGCACTAATTATGAGTAAACCTGTCGTAATACCAATTACGATTTCCCGCTGCTGTCGAAGAGTTTATAAAGGTATACGAATATTCCTCTCGAATCGGTGAAGTAACGACTAATTCGGGGGGATTTTTATGTTGGATATCTACTACTTTGAAAACCAGATTGCCAAAAGCCCATATCTGCCACTTTATAATATTCCAGTAAAACCTAGATTCAAATTCAATGATGAAACGACGCTCAAAATAGATTACAGAGAAGGAGAAAGGAACCGTACTGTCACGTTTACAGGGAATCCTAAATATCTTTCTTTATTGTTAGAGGGGAAGATGAAGCTGAGTACGCTGCTGAGGCAAGAGATGATTGAATTCCACGGAACCCTTCGTCAACGATTAAAATGGGAAGCCATCTTTTACTTGAGTTCGCACTGGGAACAAATATCAGCAGGCGTTTTAGTCAGAACTGCAAAAAATATTTGACACGAATCGACAAGGGTGATAACATTCTTCACAGTGATTCAAAAATGCATTGCTTGAACTTAATAATTTAACACTTTTATACTTATCACGAGAGGTGGAGGGACTGGCCCTATGAAACCCGGCAACCGCTAGAACTTATGCACTGCATTTGATCTAAGAAAGGTGCCAATTCCTGCAAAGCTAATGCTTTGGGAGATGAGGAGAACGTGCATAGAATATTATATGCCCTTCTGCTCATATTGAAGCAGAGGGGCATTTTTTGTTGGCTGTTCACGCAAAACTTTGTAGTTCATAGAAGTAGTTGATTTCCGTTCCAGGTGCTTCGCTTTCCGCGGGGCAGGCGGTGAGCCCCTTGCCGCTTTGCGCCATTAAGGGTCTCACCTGACCGCTTGTCCCGCAGAGTCTCGCACCTTGCACTACAATCAACTTTATCAATGAAGAGAATGAATAAACAAAGACAAAATAAACACTCTCTTCAATAACAGCCTTTATTATAGATAAGAAATGAGGTAAGAATCTTGATTAATCTACAATCAGTCCGTAAAGTCTTTCAAACCAAAGATGGTGAAGTAAAGGCTGTTGATACGGTAGATTTAACAATAAAACAAGGGGAAATATACGGCATTATCGGATATAGTGGTGCAGGTAAAAGTACACTTATTCGTATTCTAAACATGTTAGAACGTCCGACAAGCGGTACTGTTACAATCGCTGGTAAAAACATGTCAGAGCTTTCTTCAAAAAAATTAAGAGAAGCAAGACAAGAGATCTCTATGATCTTTCAGCATTTTAACTTGCTATGGTCTAGAACGGTAAGAGAAAACATTGCTTTTCCACTTGAGATTGCAGGCTATCCAAAAGATAAGATCAAACAGCGTGTTGATGAACTGATTGACTTAGTTGGGTTAGAAGGACGCGGCGGGTCTTATCCATCACAATTAAGTGGCGGGCAGAAACAGCGCGTAGGGATTGCGCGTGCGCTTGCGAATGAACCAAAAGTACTTTTATGTGATGAAGCCACTTCAGCACTTGACCCCAAAACAACAGATAGCATTCTGGACCTTCTTGTTGAGATTAACCAGAAGCTAGGTTTAACGATTGTTCTAATCACACATGAGATGCACGTAATCAGAAAGATTTGTCATCGTGTAGCTGTTATGGAGAAAGGAAAGGTCGTTGAAGAAGGCGATGTTCTGAATGTCTTTAAAAATCCGAAAGAAGCGATTACGAAGGATTTTGTGAAACAAGTAACAGAGCCTGAAGAAACAGTGGATACTATTAAGCAATTTATTGAGGAGTTTCCTGAAGGTCGAATCATTCAGCTTACATTTATTGGCGGACGTGCAGGGCAGCCTTTAATTACAGAACTGATTCGAAATTACGACGTTGATGTTAACATTCTGCAAGGTAAAATAACACAAACTCAAAATGGACCTTATGGAACACTATTCATTCAGATTAAAGGTTCAGAATCTGCACTTGCTCGAGCTATGGAGTTCTTAAATAGTGTGCAGGTTGAAGTAGAGGTGATTCATAATGCTTAGTACATGGTTCCCTAACGTTCAATGGGACGTTCTTTTAGAAGCAACAAAAGAAACGCTATATATGTCTGCAATATCAGTAGTCGTTACATTTATTTTAGGACTTGGACTCGGGCTGGCATTATTTTTAACTTCTCCTGGAAACTTATGGGGAAATAAATTTTTAAATAGTGTAATTGCGATCATCGTTAACGTCTTTCGTTCAATCCCGTTCATCATCTTAATCATTTTATTGATACCATTTACACGATTTATTGTTGGTACGATGCTCGGCGCAGAAGCAGCACTTCCTGCTTTGATCGTAGGATCGGCGCCATTTTATGCTCGTATGGTTGAGATCGCTTTGAGAGAAATTAATAAAGGGGTCATTGAAGCTGCAAAGTCTATGGGTGCTACAAACACTCAGATTATTTTTAAGGTACTAATTCCTGAAAGCACACCAGCTCTTGTATCAGGGATCACAGTTACAGCAATCGCGCTTGTTAGTTACACGGCGATGGCTGGAGTTGTTGGTGCGGGAGGCTTAGGTAACTTGGCTTATATGGAAGGTTATCAACGAGATAACGCAGATGTAACATTGATTTCTACCGTACTCATCTTAGTTATTGTATTCGTCATCCAATGGATTGGAGATCGTGTTACAAGTGCATTAGACAAGAGATAGCGTTTAGACAACAAGGAGGAATTTCACATGAAAAAAGTATTGTTAGCTCTTTTACTAGCTGTTCTTGTAGCGGCACTTGCTGCTTGCGGGAATAAAACAGAAGGCGGAATCAGCGATGAGAAAATCGTAGTTGGTGCATCTAACGTTCCACACGCTGAAATTTTAGAAGAAGCAAAACCTCTTTTAAAAGAAAAAGGCATTGAACTTGAAATCAAAACATTCCAAGATTACGTATTGCCAAATAAGTCATTAGATGAAAAAGAAATTGGTGCAAACTATTTTCAGCACGTTCCTTATTTAGAATCACAAATGAAAGATCATGGCTATAAGTTTGAAAATGCTGGCGGAATCCACATCGAACCGATCGGAGTTTATTCAAAGAAATATAAATCGCTAGATGAACTGCCAAATGGCGCAACGATCATCATGTCAAACTCTGTAGCAGATCACGGCCGTATGCTTGGATTACTTGAAAAAGAAGGTCTTATTAAAGTAAAAGAAGGCGCAGGATATGAAGCGCAGATCAAAGATATCGTAGAAAATCCAAAGAATCTTAAATTTAAAGCTGACGTTGACGCTGGAATGCTGCCAAAAGCATATAAAAACGGTGAAGGCGATGCAGTACTAATCAACACAAACTATGCAATCGACGCCGGGTTAAACCCGCAAAAAGATGCAATTGCACTTGAAGGCCCAGATTCTCCATTCGTAAACATCATCACAGTGCGTGAAGGTGACAAAGATAAAAAGTCTGTTAAGGCTTTAGTAGAAGTATTACGTTCAAAAGAAATTCAAGACTTCATCAAAAAGAAATATGAAGGCGCGGTAGTACCAGTAACGAAATAATGGTGTTATGGAGAGAGAACTGACTTAATGTCAGTTCTTTTTTTGATTGAAAATGGCTTTTCGACACTTTATAGTCCCTTCAACTCATTTTATAGGCCTACAAATTTTTTAATAGGCCCTTAAAATTATTTTATGGTCCTTCAACTATTTTTATAGTCCTTCAAAATCATTTATAGGCTTTTCGACAATAAGACAAACCAACAAAACTTACGAATGTTTATTACATAACCGGATTGCGAATAACCCATACTAATCCTGTTTACTATTTTGTGACAGGAGTGAATGAGATGAAACAAGAAGAACAGCCGCTTCCAGGAGCTAACTCGACTCAATACCATTTGGTTCGCTATAAAGAAGGTTTAGGGAAGTACAACGAAAATATGCCTGAATTAACGCATGCATTTAACGAATTTACTCGCCACTGTTTTAAAGAAGGTGAGATCTCTGAGAAGTATAAGCAGCTGATCGCTTTAGGAATCAGTATCTATTCTCAAGACGAATATTGCATCATCTACCATACAAAAGGCTGCTTGGATCAAGGGTGTTCTGAGAATGAGATCCTTGAAGCCGTTGGTGTTTCAGCTGCATTTGGCGGAGGAGCAGCTATGAGCCAAGGTGTGACACTTGTTCAAGAGTGTATCCAAGAATTAAACAAGCCGCGTCATTAAAGAAACTTTTAATTACACACTTTCAAATGTTTTAGAATCAGCCAAAGAGGTTATTGAAGTAATATAGCGTTTTTAGCAGGATATCTGAGTGAACATTCGATTACTCTTCAAGAAAACAATATACTCATGTAAACACGGTGATCTTCATACAAGAGCAGGTTGAGTATAAAGATGAAGGCTGATACGCTATAATTACTAACTTCGAAAGGATTGATTCATTATCCACCCCATTAAGGTAAAACATACGTCCGAGATGGAAAAAGCAATGCACCAGTCACATGGCTGCGGCTTTGCAGAGTACGAGAGGGATCTAGACAAAAGGTTAGATGTTGAAAAAGATCGTGACAAAGCATACAAAAAAGGATTAGAAGTAGCGGCAGATGCAACGAAGAACCATACGCCGTAACATATGAATGATAAAATTGTAAAGGCTGACTCAAGAGGTGTTATACTTCCTTTTGAATCAGCCTTTTTTCCGATATAACGTGATAAATAACGGCACATCTGTTAACAATGGTATAGATAAATAAGGTTTCGGCGTCGTTCCCTTGAACATACATTTCATTTGTTATAAGATTAGAATGAGAATAAATTGAGAATGGCTATTTAGTGCCTTTTATCAAAAATCTTGAGAATGATTTCTTAATGGAGGTTGTATTATGTCAGCACCTAATTTAAAGATTGAAGATCTTCGTGTGTCGATTGAAGATAAAGAGATTATTAAAGGGTTAGATCTCGAAATAAATGGTGGAGAAATCCATGCGATCATGGGACCTAACGGAACAGGAAAGTCTACTCTTTCTGCAGCGTTAATGGGACACCCAAAATATGAAGTAACTTCTGGTAAAGTTACGTTCAACGGAGAAGATCTTTTAGATATGGAAGTAGATGAGCGTGCGCAAGCTGGTCTATTCTTAGCGATGCAATACCCTTCTGAAGTAAGCGGTATTACGAACGCTGATTTCCTTCGTTCTGCAATTAATGCAAAACGTGAAGAAGGCGACGAAATTTCACTAATGAAATTTATCCGTGAACTAGATAAGAAGATGGATCACCTTGAGATGGATAATGCGTTCGCTCACCGTTACTTAAACGAAGGTTTCTCTGGTGGAGAAAAGAAGCGCAACGAAATTCTTCAAATGATGATGCTTGAGCCAAAACTTGCAATCCTTGATGAAATTGACTCAGGGCTTGATATTGATGCTCTTAAAGTAGTAGCAAAAGGTGTTAACGAAATGCGCAGCCCTGATTTTGGTTGCTTGATCATCACTCACTACCAGCGTCTATTGAACTACATCACTCCTGACAAAGTACACGTGATGATGCAAGGACGCATCGTGAAATCTGGTGGACCTGAGCTAGCTCAACGTCTTGAAGCTGAAGGGTATGACTGGATTAAAGAAGAGCTAGGAATTAAAGACGAAACTGTTGGTCAAGAAGCGTAAGCAATAAGGGGGACTATACATGTCAGTTGATACGAGCCTAAGATTTGATAAGGACTACGTAACCGGTTTTTCAAACAGCAGACAGGAACCCGCTTGGCTGCAGGAACTTCGTTTGCAAGCATTAGAACTAGCTCAAGAGCTTCCAATGCCTAAACCGGATAAAACTAAGATCGATAAATGGAACTTTACAGATTTTAAACATGAAGCTGCTGGAACACCAGTTGCCTTTAACGAACTTCCTGAAGATGTTAAGGCATTAGTCGGTTCTGAAGCAGAAGCGAAAAATGTTCTTGTTATCCATAACGGAACACCTGTTTACTCTGCACTTGAGCAAGCTGTGAAAGATCAAGGCGTTATTTACACAGACCTTTTAACAGCTGCAAAAGAGCACGAGGACTTAGTGAAAAAGTTCTTTATGAAGAGCGCAGTAGCAGTAGACGAAAACCGTTTAACGGCGTTACATGCAGCACTATTCGTAAATGGAGCTTTTCTATATGTTCCGAAAAATGTTGAACTTTCTGCTCCAATTCAAGCTGTTTATTATCAAGATGATGAAGCAGCGATCTTTAACCATGTTATTGTTGCTGTAGAAGATAACAGCTCAGTAACGTATGTAGAGAATTACTTATCAACAAACGAGTCTACAGATTCAGTAGCAAACATCGTTTCTGAAGTATTTGCAGGCAGCGGTTCTAAAGTGGTATATGGTGCTGTTGATAACTTGGCAAAAGGGATGACGACTTACGTAAACCGCAGAGGCCGTGCTGAAAAAGATGCTCGTATCGAGTGGGCACTCGGTCAGTTTAATGACGGAAATACGGTTTCCGATAATACGACACACCTGATTGGTGATGGATCGTTTACAGATACAAAGACTGTAACAATTGGTCGTGGCGATCAAAAGCAAAACTTTGTTGCGCAAATCTTTAACCATGGAAAACATTCTGAAGGTTATATTCTCACTCATGGGGTAATGAAAGATAGTGCTAGCTCAATTTTTAACGGTATTACAAAAATTGAACATGGTGCTACAAAATCTCATGGTGAGCAAACAGAACGCGTTCTAATGTTAAGCGAAAAGGCACGCGGTGATGCTAACCCGATCCTTTTGATCGACGAAGATGATGTTACAGCTGGGCATGCTGCGTCAGTAGGAAGAATTGATCCGCTTCAAATGTTCTATCTAATGAGCCGCGGTATTTCTAAAGCTGAAGCTGAGCGTTTAATCATTCACGGTTTCTTGGCACCGGTAGTTAGCCAGATGCCTTTAGAATCTGTTAAAAACCGTTTAGTAGAGGTTATTGAAAGGAAAGTGCGCTAATGAGTGCAAACGAATGGAGAAAGCTGTTTCCTATCCTGAATCAGGAAGTTAACGGCAAACCTCTCGTTTACCTTGATAGTGCAGCCACTTCACAAAAACCAATACAAGTTATTGAAGCGCTAGATAAGTATTACAAAGAGTACAATTCCAATGTTCACCGTGGTGTTCATACACTTGGAACTCGTGCTACAGATGGCTATGAAGGAGCGCGTGAAAAGGTTCGCCGTTTTATCGGTGCTAAATCCACTCAGGAGATTATCTTTACACGTGGTACGACAACAGCGATCAATACGGTAGCAAGAAGCTATGGAATGGCTAACCTTTCAGAAGGCGATGAGATTGTGATTACGCCTATGGAGCATCATAGCAATATCATTCCATGGCAGCAGGTAGCGAAAACGACAGGTGCAACACTTAAATACATTCCTTTACAGCCTGATGGCACGATTGATCTAGCGGATGTTGAAAAAACGGTAACAGAGCATACTAAGATCGTCTCAGTAATGCAGGTATCAAACGTATTAGGAACCATTAACCCAATCAAAGAGATTGCCGCAATCGCTCATAAAAATGGAGCGGTTATGGTAGTGGATGGTGCTCAAAGTGCCCCGCATATGAAAGTCGATGTTCAAGATCTTGATTGTGATTTCTTTGCCTTCTCTGCTCATAAAATGTGTGGTCCAACAGGCATTGGTGTCCTTTATGGGAAGAAAGCGCTTCTTAACAAAATGGAACCTGTTGAATTCGGCGGGGAAATGATCGATTTTGTCGGACTGCAGGAATCAACTTGGAAAGAGCTGCCTTGGAAGTTTGAAGGCGGTACACCAATCATCGCTGGTGCGATCGGTTTAGGTGCAGCGATTGATTTCCTAGAGGATATTGGTTTAGATAACGTTTTGAAACATGAACATGATCTTGCGGAATATGCGATGGAACGTCTTTCAGAACTTGAAGGTGTTACAATCTTCGGGCCGAAAAAACGAGCAGGACTCGTAACGTTCAACTTAGATGACGTTCATCCACATGATGTGGCAACCGTACTTGATTCCGAGGGTATTGCCGTTCGTGCAGGCCATCACTGTGCACAGCCGCTCATGAAATGGCTAGATGTAACAGCTACAGCTCGTGCAAGTTTCTATTTGTACAATACTGAAGACGACATCGATGCTTTTCTGAAGGGCTTAACAACAGCAAAGGAGTATTTCGGTCATGTCTTCTAATTTAGATCAGCTTTATCGGCAAGTCATTATGGACCATTATAAAAACCCTCGCAACAAAGGGGTTATTGAAGATGGTGCATTAACGATTAATATGAACAACCCTACATGCGGTGACCGCATCCAGCTCACGTTAAAAGTGGAAGATGGAAAGATTGAGTCTGCTAAGTTTGATGGAGAAGGGTGTTCGATTAGTCTTGCATCAGCATCTATGATGACACAGGCTGTAAAAGGTCTTGCCGTTGAAGATGCTGTGAAACTCGCTAAGATTTTTTATGATATGATGTTAGGGAACGATTATGATGATGAAACCTATGATCTAGGTGACATCGAAGCTCTTTCTGGCGTTTCCAAATTTCCTGCTCGCATCAAATGTGCTACACTTGCGTGGAAGGCGATGGAGCAAGGAGTAGGGAAAACGGAAGAAGAGGAAGAATAAGTTCCTTTTGAAATGAGTAATAGAGTGCCAATCCAGTAAGGAGGGATTCTGTAATGGCTAAGAAAATGCCGGATATCGGCGAATATAAATATGGTTTTAGAGATAAAGACGTTTCCATTTTCAGATCGAAGCGTGGGTTAACAAAAGAGATCGTAGAAGAGATCTCACGCATGAAGAACGAGCCTGAGTGGATGCTTGAATTCCGTTTGAAGTCATTAGAGCAGTTCTACAAAATGCCTATGCCGCAATGGGGCGGGGACATGAAGGACTTAAACTTTGATGATATTACGTATTATGTTAAGCCATCTGAGAAATCTGAGAAGTCTTGGGATGAAGTGCCTGCAGAAATTAAGGCTACTTTCGACAAGCTTGGAATTCCAGAAGCTGAACAAAAATACCTTGCGGGTGTATCTGCACAATATGAATCAGAGGTTGTTTATCACAACATGAAAGAAGACCTTTCTGACTTAGGAATTCTTTTCACAGATACAGATACAGCTTTAAAAGAGCATGAAGAAATCTTCCGTGAGCATTTCGGAACGATTATTCCTCCTGCAGACAATAAGTTCGCAGCGTTAAACTCTGCAGTATGGTCAGGTGGATCTTTCATTTACGTACCAAAAGGTGTTAAATGTGATACTCCGCTTCAAGCATACTTCCGAATCAACTCAGAAAACATGGGTCAGTTCGAACGTACGCTGATCATTGCAGACGAAGATAGCTCTGTACACTACGTAGAAGGTTGTACAGCACCTGTTTATTCTACAAACTCACTTCATAGTGCAGTTGTAGAGATTATCGTTAAGAAGAACGCATACTGCCGTTATACAACGATTCAAAACTGGGCGAACAACATCTACAACCTTGTTACAAAGCGTGCTGTAGCTGAAGAGAACGCAACGATGGAATGGGTAGATGGAAACATCGGATCTCGTCTAACGATGAAATATCCGGCTGTTATCATGAAAGGCCGCGGTGCGAAAGGTACGATCCTATCAATCGCAATCGCTGGTAAAGGACAGCATCAGGATGCAGGAGCAAAAGTATTGCACCTTGCACCAGATTGTTCTTCTACCATCGTATCGAAGTCGATCTCTAAACACGGCGGTAAAGTAACATACCGTGGTATCGCACACTTTGGACGTAAATCTGATGGATCTAAATCTAATATCAAGTGTGATACGCTGATTATGGATAACCAATCCACTTCAGATACGATTCCTTACAACGAAATACTGAACAACAACATCACACTAGAGCACGAAGCTACTGTATCAAAGGTTTCTGAAGATCAGTTGTTCTATCTTATGAGCCGTGGTGTTTCTGAACAAGAAGCAACGGAAATGATCGTAATGGGCTTCATCGAGCCATTTACGAAAGAACTTCCGATGGAATATGCAGTTGAAATGAACCGTCTGATCAAGTTCGAAATGGAAGGTTCAATCGGATAAAGTCTGAAAAGCCTTGGTATATAAGGATTATACCAAGGCTTTTTTTTTGTGAATATTAGTGTCGTGCCAACTTGAAATCTTTTTTCTTTTTAAGTTTAAAAAAATCTTTTTATTCAACAATGCCAGCTAAAAGAAGGTCAATAGATAACCAAAAAAAGGTAAAACGATATGTTTCAATAAAAATGAACATCCTAAATAAGCTTCAAACATGAAATAGCCGCTTTATGCGGTTTTCCTTCCTCGCGCTTTTTATCGTAATAAGCTCTAAGTTTTGGATTGCGATTTCTCCTCTTTTGTTTTAGCCGGCAGCCTAAAAACCACAAGTTGTGTTTTTTTTTCCATTGATCCACTGCATAAAGGAAATAAAGGAGTACAATCTGTAAAAAGGTGAATAATATTCCTGTGTTGTAAAGGATTTTTGCTGAACTGTTTTATAGTAAGGAATCAAGAACCATACCTATTTGAAGGTGAGATGATGAAAAAATTTGTTGAGTATGTTTTTTTAACTTTGGGGGCGTTAATCGTTGCTATGGGATTAGAAACGATGTTAGCACCAAACGGGCTAGTAGATGGTGGTGTAACAGCGTTATCAATTATGGCCAATGCTTTATGGGGAATCCCAATTTATGTTGTATTTTTGGGCTTAAATATTCCTATCTTAATTTTTACAGCTAAAGAAGTGGGTAAAACCTTTGTCATTAGAACTCTATATGCAAATATCATTACTACCGTTGGTTTAGTACTATTTAAATCGATTCCTCCTATTACACAATCTGAAGTATTAATTGTTTTATACGGTGGGGTAATCTTAGGAGTTGGGATAGGAATCGTTGTAAAGTTTGGAGGTGCAATAGATGGGACTGAAATGCTGGCGATTTGGTTTAACCAACACTATCGATTTCCAATTGCCTCATTTTTATTAGTCGTGAATGCTTTCATATTTACGATTGCAGCGCTTGTCTATTCATTGGAACAGGCCATGCTTTCTCTGGCGGTTTTTTATATAGTGACGAAAATGATTGATTATGTTTTAGATGGATTAAATCGTGGGAAATCAGTCATGATCATTTCAGAAAAACCGGATGAAGTTGGAGATAGTATTATCAATCATTTAAATATCAGCATCACATTTTTATATGGAGAAGGCGGTTTTTTAGGGGAAAGAAAGAAGGTTATTTATTGTATAACGAACAGGTTTATTTTTTCCAAATTACAAAGTGTCGTTTTAGCAGCAGATCCATCAGCTATTATGGAGGCATCCTATGTTTGTGAAACATCTGGTATAGATAGGTCGCTTATATTACCGAAAGCCAACCCTTCTAACAATAAATCGTAATATGTGCTTATATTAGTTAGCATCCTGTTTGATATTAGAGAATTGAAAATTTTATATTATATATGAATAAAGGAGGTTGTGACGTTGTCAATAAAAGGAAAAAGAGTGGTTGTTTTAGGAGGTACATCTGGTATTGGTTTAGCGGCTGCTAAGGCGTTTCTCGATGAATCCGCTCAAGTCATTATTGCTAGCCGTTCTGCTTCAAAATTATCTGACGCAAAAGTGAAGCTTGGTGGTAACGTAGAGGGCTATGAAATCGACTTTCGCAGCAAGGAAAATGTTGCAGATTTTTTCAAGAAGGTTGGGAAATTTGATCACCTGGTGGTTACTGCAGGTGAAGGCGCTATGGGTCACTTTAGCGAACTGCCTGTTGCAACTGTAAGAGAGGCTTTTAATAGTAAGTTCTGGGGCCAGTATATTTCGGTTCGTGCTGCTCTGCCATACTTAAATAATGAAAGTTCTATTACATTAACTTCTGGTGTATATGGTGTGCGTCCTCCTCAAGGTGCATCGACTCTAGCTTCCATTAATTCAGCAATCGATGGATTAGTTCGAGGACTTTCATTAGACCTGGCACCTATCAGAGTAAACGTGGTATCACCTGGTATCGTTGACACTCCTCTTTACGGCGGAATGCCAGAAGATCAAAGACAAGATATGTACCATGGCATTGCTAAGCAATTACCTGTCGGACGTGTTGCTCAACCTAGAGATATTGCTGAAACTTATGTTTACCTAGTGAAAAATGGGTTTACAACTGGCTCATCGATTCTTATCGATGGAGGAGCTCATCTGATCTAATCCATTTGAATACATAAAAGAAAGGGTCGAGCCTAATGGATGAAAAGAAAAGAGCGGAAATTAAAAATGCATCAGCCAAACACGTGGTAACCCTGCCTGACGGCACTTCTTTACCTAGTTTAGGACAAGGAACATGGTACATGGGGGAAAATCCCCAAGTGAGAGACAAAGAAATAAAAGCCTTGCAGCTCGGCTTAGAATTGGGTATGAAACTTATTGACACTGCTGAAATGTACGGAGATGGCGACTCTGAACGCTTAGTTGGCGATGCCATAAAAGGACGCAGAAATGAAGTCTTTTTAGTCTCAAAAGTGTATCCCCATCATGCAGGTTTAGATAAGATTTCAAAAGCATGTGAAAATAGCTTAAAACGACTCGGAACAGACCACTTGGACTTATATCTTCTCCACTGGAGAGGACGTATTCCTTTAGAGGAAACAATTGAAGGAATGGAAAAACTACGTGAAGAAGGGAAAATTTTAAGATGGGGCGTCTCTAATTTTGACACGGTTGATATGGAAGAGCTATGGAACACTAAGAATGGAAAAAATTGCGTGACGAACCAAGTGCTATACCATTTAGGTTCAAGAGGAATCGACTTCGATCTCTTACCATGGCAGCATGAACATAACATGCCAATCATGGCCTACAGTCCACTTGCTCAAGGAGGCTCTTTAAGAAGACAGATTTTAGACAATCCAATTATTCATGATATTGCTGACAAATACAATGTCCAACCATTACAAATCGCTCTTGCTTGGACCATCCGTTCGAATAATGTCATCGCTATTCCAAAAGCGGTTCAAGAGGAACATGTTTTAGCAAATGCTGAAGCAGCAACAATTGAGTTTACTGAAGAAGATCTCAGTAGAATTGATCAAGTATTTCCTAAACCTACTAGAAAAATGCCATTGGATATTATTTGAATAATCTTTGATGCTAAGGGGTAAATAAAACATTTGAAAAGCCTTCATATTCTATAACTTTAAGGAGTGAGAGGATGTTCGTAAAAGGGAACATTATTGCAGGTGAATTTGATTCGACTATCAATGAATTTTCTATACAGAAAGTTAAGAATTTCGAAACAGAGTCGGTCCTTAATGAAAACCAGTTAAATAATATTTATCATTATTTAATAAAACATCAGCATGAAGAGGATGGGCAAATTATTACTTTGTACGATCAAATGCTTGTACGATTAGCACAGAATGAAGTTAACCAGTTAATTATTGATTTAGAGAAAGTAATGTCCTTGTATCACTGATATATATAAGAGTATTTTATACGAACTAAATAAGCAGACCCTACTGGATCTGCTTCGTTTTATGATGGATTTGTTGACCATAATCCAGCTGTTTTAACAAAAACTCTTGGATTAAATTTTAAACTAGCCACGACTAATTCTGCAAGGTCTTCTGGGTGCATCACGTTTTCTTCATTGCCTTTAACAAGATTTGTATCAATGGCTAAATCTGTAACGACCGTACTTGGTGTTAAAGCAGTCACACGGACATTATGTTTTCTTACTTCTAGCATAAGTGATTCTGTTAGTCCTAAAACAGCAAATTTAGAAGCACTGTAAGCACTTGTAACAGGAGCACCTTTTTGGCCAGCAGATGAAGAGATATTGATGATATCTCCTGATTTTCTTTCGATCATGCCTGGTAATACTGCTCTTGTTACATTATACACACCCATTAAATTGACTTGGATGATTTTTTCCCATTCTTCTGGTGTTAGATCAAGGAACCCACCGAATTTAGCAACACCAGCATTGTTGATTAGAATATCAATTGGGCCTAAGTCTGATTTGATATGTTCAACAGCATGGGTAACGGATTCGAGGTCGGTCACATCTGCTGTTGCTGCAGAAACCTTTACATCAAATTGTGCTAGTTCAGCAGTGACCTTTTCTAGATTGGACATATTTAAGCCGATTAGGCCTAAATGAACGCCTTCTTTTGCTAAGGCGATAGCAGTAGCACGTCCAATGCCTCTTCCTGCGCCAGTAACTATTGCAGATTTTCCATTTAAAGAAATCATTTTATCACTCCTAAAATTATTACAAATTGAAGTAGTTCATTCTAACAGAAAGACCACAATCTTGCATGGAAACAGCTTGTGGTCTTTCCTATTTAGAGCTCGAGGAATAATATATTTATTCTAAGTTGGCGTGTCTACCGTACATTTTATTGGTATCCAAACCTTTTTTCTCCATGAACCGAAGAATCACAGCGTCGTAAAAGAGTAAAAGTGTTTGCTCAAATAATGAGCCCATTGGTTGAATCGTCTTAAAATCACTCTCCGACTGATCTTTAGGTGAGCCAGGCAACTTAATTGTGATATCCGCTAATCGTCCAATTGTGGACTCAGGAAAAATGGTTACAGCTGCAATCGTCCCACCGATGCTTTTTGCCTTCTCAGCCATGGAAACTAAACCTTTCGTTCCTCCTGAACCTGATCCAATGATTAAGATGTCATCTTTTTCAAAGTTAGGAGTTACTGTTTCGCCAATCACATAGGCATCTATCCCCATGTGCATCATTCGCATGGCGAATGATTTGGCCATAAATCCAGATCTACCCGCACCTGCAACAAAGATTTTTTTTGATTCAAGAATCCCATTTACTAATTTTTCAGCTTCATCATTCAAAATTAAATCTACGGAGCGATTTAACTCTTTTATGATTTCAGCTAGGTATTGAGTTGTATTCATAATCTGAATTACCCTTGATTAATCATTTGTTGCATTTTAGCAGCAACATTTTTTTTATCAGCTTGTCCAGTAATCCCGCCACCTACAATGACAAGGTCTGGTTGTACTTTGATGACTTCTGGAAGTGTGTCTAACTTAATACCACCTGCGATTGCAGTTTTAGCATTTTTTACAACACCTTTGATGGTTTGTAAATCTTCAAAAGAGTTTTTTCCAACTGCTTGAAGATCATAGCCAGTATGAACACAAATATAATCAACGCCAAGTTCATCTAGTTCTTTTGCACGGGCTGCAATATCCTTAACAGCGATCATATCAGCAAGGATTTGTTTCCCTTGTTTTTTAGCTTCTTCTACTGCACCTTTAATTGACTCGTCTTCGGCAGTTCCAAGAATCGTAATGATGTCAGCACCTGCAGCAGATGCTTGACTTACTTCATATCCAGCTGCATCCATAATTTTTAAGTCAGCTAATACGGTTAAGCTAGGAAATGCAGCTTTTACTTCTTTCACTGCTTTAAGACCTTCATTGATCACAACAGGTGTACCAATTTCTACAACATCAATATGCTCTTCTACCTCTTTCACTAATTCAATTGCTCCCGGAATATCGACAAGATCTAATGCTAATTGTAATTTCATTTATATTCGCTCCTTATGAATTTTAATTTGTTGTGCTAAACATCTGTGCTGAGACAGGTGGTTTCAATTAGAAAATATATTTACTTACTAGCACGTTGTTTAGTATACTCAGTATGTTATTTAATTAAAAGTACGCACTTTCACCACATATAGTGTTAAAAAGTATACTAATGGATAAAATAAGGGGGAGGTGAAGTTAATGCCAAATTTAGGAGAGAAAACTTTCAACTGTGAAAAAGAATTAACCCTTTCAGTAATAGGTGGTAAATGGAAATTGTTGATTTTATGGCATCTAGGCAAAGAAGGAACGAAACGATTTGGTGAATTAAAATCCCTTATGCCGGGTATTACCCAAAGAATGCTAGTTAATCAATTACGCGAACTTGAAGATCATTTAATAGTACATCGTGAAGTTTACCCTGTAGTTCCACCGAAAGTTGAATATTCATTGACTGAGCATGGAAAAAGACTTTTACCGATCGTAGATGCTATGTATGAATGGGGAAAAGATTATATTGAGAATGTATTGGAAAAAGAAACAGAAAATAAATCGTCTATCCAGTAAATAAAGAGTTTCTCCTAGGGGTTCGAAAAAGTGTAAACACTAGCACGATCTGCTCCAAGGAGTTCTTCCTATCATAGCTGGTATAAATATTATCCTCTAGACTACTTAGAAAAACTAAGTAACTATAGTAGAAAAAACCGATTATAAGTTCAAAATAGGCATCTGTATACTTATTAACTATGCCATTGTTTTTTCAACACTTTTACGCTCATCCTAGAAGCTCATTACCTTGACATCTGTTTTTGGTGAAACTAAAATGGTTACATCGAGAGGGTGAAAGATATGAAAAAAATTAGCAGTCGTTTTTCCGTCGCTGTTCACATTCTATCACTTCTCGCATTAAGCCCATCTCCATGTACATCTGAGTTTATTGCAGAAAGCGTCAAGACAAATCCAGTTATCATTCGTAGGATTATCGGGAAGCTGAAAAAAGCTGGATTAGTCAATGTACGACCTGGAGCTGGAGGGGCATACTTAACAAAAGAGAAGGATGAAATAACGTTGCTTGATGTGTATCGGGCAGTCGAAGTGGTCGAGGAGGATGAACTCTTTCATTTTCATGAGAATCCCAATCCTGAATGTCCAGTAGGTGCTAATATCGAATCTGTATTTCGATCCAAAATGCTTCAAGCCCAAATGGTCTTAGAAAGGGAACTAGCTAACGTTACTCTTGGTCAAATGGTAACGGAAATAAGCAAAAAAACTAGCTCATTAGAGAGCTAATTTTTTCATATGTGTTGTAACCAGTTTGGTTATATCGGATTTTTGAGTTCGTTGTAACCATTTGATTATACTACCATCTCTTGAAACCATTTTTTAAAAAGAAGGGAAGGATTTACGAATGTCAATCGTTGTAACTGGTGCAACTGGATTATTAGGAAATCTTGTTATTCAACACTTACTAAAAAAAGTGCCTGCCAATCAGATAGTAGCAAGTGTTCGAAATGTAGAAAAAGCTTCAGAATTAGAAAAGCTTGGAGTTGAAGTTCGTCAAGGAGATTATATGGATTTTGAATCGATGAAAAAATCCTTTGACGGAGCATCGAAGGTATTATTCATCTCTAGCCCAGACATGGATGATACTCTTCGTGTACGACAGCATGCCAATGTTGTCCAAGCCGCAAGAGATGCAGGTGTCAAACATATAGCTTACACGGGATATGCTTTTGGTGAAGAGTCAAAGATACCGCTAGCACTTGTCCATATGGCTACAGAATATGCCATCCGTACAACAGGCATACCCTTTACTTTCCTGCGTAATGCTCTTTACACAGAGGTATTCGTCAACCCAGGACTTGGTGGTGCCGTAGAGCGAGGAGAACTCGTAACAAATGCTGGAACAGGAGTCCTTAATGCTGTGACTCGGAATGACCTTGCTTTGGCAGCTGCAACAGCTCTGACTGAGGGAGGCCATGTAAATAACACCTATAATCTAGTAAATCCAGAGCCTTGGAGCTTCGATGAGCTTGCACAAGTTCTTACTGACGTCTCTGGTAAAAAGGTTGTTCACCGCCCTGTTTCCTTTGATGAAATGAAAGATTATCTTATCAATGTAGGTTTGCCAAAACCAGTGGTTGAAATGTCGGCCGGCATTTATCAAGCAGTCTCTGAAGGGGAGACCTCCAGAACTTCTGGAGATTTGCAAAAACTGATCGGTACACCAACTTCACTAGAAGATGTGGTAAAACAAGCTCTACAAGCTTGATGATTTTTACAAATAACAGATCACAGTTGGATTCTGGTCCATTCAAGTGATCTGTTTTTACTTATATTTTGCTTTAATATGGTTATGTATAATAAGATATGATGATTCTAATAAAGACTGGTATAGAAAGAGAGATCCCATATAATATTAAGGATTTTAGATCAATCCCCTGATTCTTATGGCGAAACCGCTCATAATTATAGAGTGTTAAGCCTTTTCACATAAGGAACACTCGATTCAGAATGCGGAAATAGTCACTATAGCCGACAAAATTTTATTTAAGAGAATCGTCTTGAAAGAAGGTCATTTTAATGAAACTGAGTGTACTCGATCAATCTGTCATAAGTAATGCACAAAATGCAAATATTGCCCTACAAAATACAGTACGCTTGGCAAAAATTACAGAGGAATTGGGATACACTCGATTTTGGGTGGCTGAGCATCATAATTCAAATGGAATCGCGGGTACATCACCAGAGGTGCTGATCTCAAGTATTGCTTCACATACAAATAAGATACGTGTAGGCTCAGGTGGGGTTTTGCTTCCACAATATAGTCCTTTTAAAGTAGCAGAAAATTTCAAGGTTCTAGATGCGTTGTATCCAAATAGAATTGACTTGGGAATCGGGCGTTCACCCGGAGGTTCTTCATCGACTCGGTTAGCCCTCACAGACGGATTGCGAAAAAGTATGAATGAATTCCCAAGACAATTCACTGACCTACAAGGCTTTATTTATGATCAATTACCCGATTCACACCCTTATCATGATGTGATTGCTTATCCTTCTGTTGAAACAAAACCGCAATTATGGCTTTTAGGTGTCACACATCGAGGGGCAAGATTAGCTGCTGAGAAGGGAACAGCTTTTACCTATGGTCATTTTATCAATCCAATTAATGGAAAAATAACGATGGAAACCTATAGGAATAACTTCCAACCGTCTAGATCTTTAGCTAAACCTAAAACTATCGTATGTATATTTGTGGTATGTGCTCCAACACAAGAACAAGCAGAAGAAATGGCGCTGAGCCAGGACCTGTGGCTGTTAGCAGTTGAGAAGGGGAGGGATACCCATATTCCCTCTAAGCGTGAGTCAAAGATTATATCATTATCAAAAGAAGACCAGGCAAAAGTAATCGAAAATCGGAATCGAATGGTAATCGGAACTCCTGAGAAGGTAAGAGAGGAACTCCTTCAATTAAGTGAATTTTATCAAACAGACGAATTCATGATCCTGACGAATGTCTATGATTTTCAAGACAAGATTCAATCTTACTCCTTACTGGCGGAAGCATTTCTTTAAGACTTAAAAAGTTTATCTTCTTTCCTTGCAAAACATTGAATCCATATTAAGACTTTATGCCATGTTATATGAGGATATCAAAAATTAACGCCTAATTGTTTGGAGTGAGGATTCAGGACTGACTTAAGTTTAGCATGCTGATACACCCGATCTAAAAGGTTTAGGTTAAAAACGAATATATGACGGCAAACCGCTAAAATCACTTGGCGGTTTTTTTTGGTTCTTATGTCATTTTCTTATGTGTAAATTGTCTGAATCTGAACATAATAACAAAGATTTATGTACATTATCTTATTAGGAGATTGATGTTTATGTTTAGGAAGAGGAAGTGTATAGGGGTAGGAAAACAAATGGAAACAAGCACAGGGAAAGCCCAAAATACTTCTATCACCCTAGAGGTTCTCCGTGAACGCGTAGACAATATGGAAGACGCTGAAGTAATCGAATATCAAACCCAAAACAATAAGATATTTGTATTGATATTTATAGGAACATTGATTGATAAAGCAAGGTTGAATGAAGCTGTAATTGAACCTTTACGGCTCTGCAATTATGAAAATATTGCAGCTTGCATTTCTGTCTCTAAAATTACTAATATTTCAACGTTGGAAGAGGCTGAAAAGAAATTGATGCTGGGAGCTATCCTTCTTTTTGACACCATTGAAAATCAATGGTGTTCCGTCGATCTGAAAGATCCAACGGGACGTGGGATAGAAACTTCTGAAACAGAAACAATCCTTTATGGTGCCAAAGATAGTTTCAGTGAAAACTTAGAACAAAATATTTCATTGATCCGTAGAAGGCTACCACTAACAGCCTTAAAATCAGAGAAATTCACGGTAGGATCACTAACTAAAACAAAGATTGTATTAATGTATATTGAGGGTTTAACGAATCCTGATTTCATTTCAATTGCTAGGGAAAAAATCAAGAGTGTCGACTTTGATCAGATTCTTGACTCCTCCCAATTAGCAGCGTTTATGGAAGATCATAATCATAGTGTATTTCCACAATTTCAACATACTGACCGTCCCGATGTGTGTGCATACGCACTAGGTGTAGGCAAACCTACCATTCTTGTGGATAATACACCGTTTGCCCTGAATGCTCCAATCAACTTTTTCCATTTATTCCAATCACCCGAGGATTATATTAATCGCTGGATCGTTGCAAGCTTCTTGCGGATCAGAAGATATGTAAGTTTCATGCTCTCCTTGCTGATGATTCCACTCTATGTTGCTTTAACGACACATCATTATCAGATGATACCCTTGCAAATTCTATTCGTCCTTGTGGAAACGAGAAGCCAATTACCACTAACTCCGTTTTGGGAATCGCTCATTATGTTGGTAACACTTGAGGTCATTAAAGAAGCAAGTCTAAGGATGCCTACGAAATCTGGCCAAACGTTAGGTGTAATCGGTGGTATTGTCGTTGGACAAGCTGCTGTAGAAGCAGGATTCGCTAGTCAAGTTCTGATTGTTTTGGTTGGTATTTCTGCTATTGCTTCGTTTCTTGTGCCGAATTACTTGATGACCAAAGCGACCACATTGATACAGTTTGTGCTATTGATCCTTGCTTCATTTCTTGGAGTAATGGGCATCTTTATGGGCATCATTTTACTTTTTGCCCATTTGAATGCACTTACTTCCTTGAAACAACCATATTTTACCCCTATTTCGCCTTTTTATGGGAAAGATTGGCTTGATCTATTTATCCGTGGACCATTGCAATGGATGAAAGCAAGGCCAGAGGCTCTTCATCCTTTACAGAAATGGCGTTATAGCCGAAGGAGATGATACCTTGACTGATTTTTCATTGTTCGAGAAAACCTCATCGTATCAGGGTATTTATATGACTTTAATGGTCAATAGGATACAAATGTTATATTTTGCGATCATCATGCCCGTTTTTCTTATATATCCCTATATGATATGGATGATTATCATTGTAGGAATATTATCGCAAATCAGTATATTCATGTTATCGAAATGGTTTAATTCCATGTATGCATCTAAAGGCTACGAAGGTTTTGTAGAACTTTTCGGTGAACGTATGGTACGGTTAATAGCTTTCATCGGAATCGGTTTCATATTTTTAAAAGTGATTGTAATTATACTCGGATATATAGAAGTAGTACAACATTTCATCTTCCCTTCAGTGAATACGAATTGGATGCTTCTGTTCATTTTGCTTATTTGCTGGTATGTTGCTTCACTAGGGATGCCCAATACGATCCGTTTCATCGTCATTGCCTTTTTATGTACAGCTTGGATGCTATTGTTATTATTGAAAATCCCTTTTAAGCCTTTTACTACTATACATGATCTATTTCCGTTAATCCCATATGAATGGACGATGAAATCATGGAAAGGTGTGCTATTCATCTGGTCAGCCTTTTCTGGCCCGGAATATTTGGTTCTACTTGCGCCTTGGTTCAATAAAAGAGAAAAAATCCTGAAATACATGACTATCGGAAATACATTTACAATTTTTGAATATCTGTTTCTATTTATTGCATCATTGTTTTTTTTCGGATCACATTATCTTGGAAAAAACAAATTACCGGTGATGGAAATGATACGTTACTTGCAGTCTCCAATGTTTGAGCGAATCGATATAATTTTAATCTCTGTATATTTATTTCACTTTGTATTCGCAATATCAATCTTTCTGTTACTTTTTTATGGTGCAACTCGTATCACTCTGAAGAAATCGAAAGATCAAACGACTCGATTAGGGTTTGCATTATGTTGTGCTATATTTTTCATTTGTATAATGATGAGTAATGAATTGTTGTGGAAAAAGGCAACTAATCAAAATATTTTGTTAGAGCTAGAGATATGGGCAGGAGCATTCACTTACTTATTCGTACCATTACTTCTTTTCATCTCTTTAAAGCGAAAGGGCCATTCCTAGTATGAAACATAAACATACCAAAATACTTTTCGTCATTTTTGTTAATATGATCGTTTTATCTGGCTGTTCACCTATTAAAGAAAAAAATCTGATTGAAGAAATAGCACCTGTGACTTTTTGGTCGATTCGGAAAGGGGAGGATGAGAACTTACGAATGAGCACTTTGATACCTCCCCTTGTAAAAGAAAAGAAACGCCTTTTGACTGTTCAAGTCGACTTATTAAAAGAAGGTATGAAGGGTTTCAATTTAAAGTATTATAGAGAATTGAAAGTTGGTCAACTCCGGATGCTGTTGATCAGTGAAGAAATTGCAAAAGAAGGGATTAGTCCATTGATTGATACGATTTTGACAGATCCTGATATATCTAAACGTTTATATCTAGCCGTTGTCAGAGGGAATTTCGATGAGTACATGAATAATCAGCTGAAAATGCAAGAAGACCTAGATTATTATCTCTATCGGATGTTCAAGCATTACGATAATCAGGGGAAGTTGACAATTATAAATTTGCATCAATTCATGAAGACACTTCATTCACCAGCGCATTCTCCCTTATTGCCTGTATTTGAAGCGAGTGAGGAAAATTTCCAATACCTAGGTACTGGCATATTTAATAATGACAAATTGATTGAAACCACGAACTACATGGAGGAGCAAATATTCCAGCTTATCGACAACGATCACTTTTTAAAATATTTTGCGATCCGTGACTTATCTATTGTTCTAGGCCATGTGAAAGCCAATGTCCACTTGAATATGGATAACACATATTCTGAACTAAAGCTCAACGTTCAATTGAACGGGCGGCTTGACGAGATTGCCAGGGAACATAAATTGCTCACCCGGGATGAACTTTCAAGATTCGAGTCGGAAATTGAATTGTATTTAGAAAAACAAACTATCAAGTTTTTAAAAAAGCTTCAGAAGAATAAGGTTGACCCTTTACAATTAAGAAAGTATACCTTGAGACCCTTCTCAAAACCTCTGAATGGGAGAGAATGGTCAAACAGATGGGAGCGGATGGAGGTCAAAGTCGATTATGACCTTAAAATCCAACCACTAACAGATACCAAAAACTGATCAACCCATCTCGTCCCGTGCATGAAAATCACAACTAATCAAGTTCGAGATGGAAGGTTCAATCGGTTAATACGTCAAAACCCTTTGGTATAATAAAAATTTATACAGAGGGGTTTTTTTATGTTCAAAAAGGATTTTCGTATTGCGTGTATAAATTAAAGGATACCAAAACATTAGGAGTGAACATATGATTAATAAAGTTGGTCAAATTATGTTGTATGTAAATAATCAAGACGAGTCAGTAGATTTTTGGACAAAAAAACTAGGTTTCAGTGTTATTTCTGAAGAAAATAACGATCAAATGAGATGGATTGAAGTCGCTCCTTCAAAGGATTCTGAAACAAGCATCATCCTGCATAATAAAGAATTCGTCGCGAACATGTCACCTGGTTTAAATCTAGGCACTCCTTCATTAATGTTCTTTACAGAAAATCTAGAGCAGTTACATAACGAGTTATCCAACAATAATATTACCGTCGGGGAAATTGTGAACATGCCTTCTGGCAGAGTGTTTAACTTTGCAGATCATGAAGAAAATTATTTTGCTGTAATGGAAAAGAAGTAATAATTAGCTTATAGAATAGAAAAAAGACGCCCGTTAGGACGTCTTTTTTGCGTATATTGCGGCGAGAGACAGCACTCCACATAGTGCTTTGCCTAACAGGCGCGTCAATCTCGTCTTATGCAATTAGCTCATTGCTAGACTAGTATACCATCTCTTCGCTCTAAAGATAAGTGGTTCTTTAAGGACTCAAATGGTTCGCTTTTTTACATCCGAAAAGGCTATAATGCAATCAACTATTACTTTTAAAAGGAGTATACACATGAACGAAGTTATTGAAACAATACTAGCTCATAGATCCATTCGCAAGTTTAAGGACAAACCCCTAAGTGAAGAAATGGTCACAACACTCGTGAAATGTGCACAATCTGCATCTACATCGAGCTATCAGCAGGTTTGTACGATTATCGGAATAGATGACAGGGAAAAGAAAGAAAAACTGGCTGAGCTTGCTGGCAATCAGTCTTATGTAGCGGATAATGGTTATTTCTTCGTCTTTTGCATGGATTACAATCGTCATATGATCGCGGCTGAAATGAAGGAAGCAGAGATTTTTGAGACTATAGAATCGACAGAAGCTTTTATAGTTGGAACGGTAGATGCTGCACTCGCTGCTCAAAATCTATCGGTAGCTGCAGAATCACTTGGACTCGGTATCGTCTATATTGGAGGGATCCGTAATCGTCTGAAGGAAGTCTCAGATTTGTTAGGATGTCCAGAACACGTTCTACCACTGTTTGGAGTAGCAGTCGGTTATCCCGACGCAAATCCTGGGAAAAAGCCTCGTTTACCACTTCCAGCCGTTTTTCATAAAAACAATTATCAAAGTACAGAAGAAACGAAAGATTGGCTAACACAGTATGAAAAAGAAACGTCTGAGTATTATACAGAGCGCACGGGAGGTAAACGTACGGAAGGCTGGGTGACACAGATCACAGGATCGATGGCTTCTCCAAAGCGTACCTATATGAAAGACTTTGTTCGATCAAAAGGATTAAATAAATCGTAATCACGTTTAGGCAGGTGACTTCAAAGAATGATTAAAATCGGTGTTACAGGTTGGGGAGATCATGATTCTCTGTATCCAGATGGTACTCCTGCAAGAGATAAACTCGCGGTCTACAGCGGTCATTTTCCTGTTGTAGAAGTCGATTCTTCCTTTTATGCGGTTCAGCCTGTAAAGAACTATGAAAAATGGGTTGCGGCGACTCCGAAGGACTTTTCCTTCGTTGTAAAAGCCTATCAAGGCATGACAGGTCATTCGAGAGGTAAATTACCTTTTGAATCCGTTAAAGAAATGTTTGAAGCTTTCGTCATATCCATGCAGCCTGTAATCGAGGCAGGAAAACTGGATATGGTTCTTTTTCAATATCCGCCATGGTTTGACTGTAAAAAGGAAAATGTTCAGATGTTAAGGAATGCAAAAGAAATGATGGGAGACATCCCTGTAGCTCTAGAGTTTCGTAATCAAACCTGGTTCAGCGAGGAAATGAAAGAGAAAACGCTGAGTTTCATAAAAGAAGAAGGATGGATTCATACGGTTTGCGACGAACCTCAAGCCGGGACAGGCTCGATTCCTATTGTTATGTATACGTCACATGAAAAGACACTCGTACGAATGCACGGCAGAAATGTCTATGGGTGGAACAATCAGGGTCAACCGAACTGGAGAGAAGTCCGTTATCTATACAGGTATAATGATGTCGAGCTTATTAAATGGAAAGAACGGATCGAAAAGCTTGCATCAGAGACGAACAGTCTTACCATCCTTTTTAATAATAATTCAGGCGGAGATGCTGCTGACAACGCAAAACAGATGATTGACATACTGGATATTCAGTATGATTTCCTCGCGCCAAGACAACTGGACTTGTTTTAACCTTTTCCTTATATTACAAATTGTTTTCAAAAGTTGGTAGATGATTCATTTTTTAAAATCGTATTGATATACTAATAGGGTGAATGAAATCAGTTATGCTGGATGAAGAAAGTGGGGATCACTTTGGATTTTAAAAAATTGATTCAAATGATGTACTGCTTACAGATTGCCTTTGTCGTCAGTGGCGTTTACTTGCTTTTCGTTTACATATTTACGAACAATTCGAAACGTATTCAGTTTCTGACCCTCGTGTTATGTATTAATTTAATATCTTTAAAATTCACCAGAGATCGATTTAAAACATAAAGAAAACTGCGCAGCTTTTAGCGCAGTTTTTTATCATTAAAGCATCTTTAAAAGTGCTTTTCTCCCTTGCATACCAACTTCAATGCCTCTTTCTCTTGCTTCAAACGTAATAGATTCTAAAGGTGCATCCAGCAGCTGTTCAATCGTTCTCACACCAACAGCACGCCCTGCAATAATTTTACGGTCTGCTAATTTTTCATTCAACAATGCTACATCTAGTGCGCCACACATGATATATCCATTCTCATTAAACACGGCCATAAAATTTGTTTTTGGCAAACGAAGGGTGACAGCGGTAAATGGATGTCCTTCTATTAAGATCGGGTTCATCTCTAACATGCTTCCACTCCTTTCTTCACTACTATTTTTATGTGTAGATAAGGGAAAAAGTGTTAGGTGTTGACGCTATTTTTATGGCTTTTTCATGAACAAAAAGGGTGTAGGATATGATACGATAAATAGATAATGAGGAGGCGATCGGGATGAAACAATACTTGGATTTTCTTCAAGATATTTTACATAACGGAACGAAAAAAGAAGATCGGACAGGCACTGGGACGGTATCTGTATTCGGCCGTCAAATGAGGTTTGATTTAGAGGAAGGTTTTCCGCTTGTTACGACAAAGAAACTTCATCTGAAATCAATCATCCATGAGTTGCTGTGGTTTTTAAAAGGTGATACAAATATTGCCTATCTAAAAGAAAATGGCGTTCGTATTTGGGATGAGTGGGCTGATGAGAATGGAAATCTTGGACCCGTTTACGGTCAACAGTGGCGTTCTTGGTCAAAACCAAACGGTGAGACCATTGATCAAATTTCAAACGTCATTGAAGACATTAAGAAGAACCCTGATTCAAGACGTTTGATCGTATCAGCATGGAATCCTTCAGATGTACCCAATATGGCACTGCCGCCTTGCCACTTGCTGTTTCAGTTTTATGTAGCAGATGGCAAACTATCTTGTCAGCTCTATCAGCGTTCAGCAGATAGTTTTCTTGGAGTGCCATTCAATATTGCGTCATATGCACTCCTTACGATGATGGTTGCCCAAGTTACAGGTCTTAAGCCAGGTGAGTTCGTACACACTGTTGGTGATGCACATATCTACACAAATCATTTAGAACAAGTAGAGCTGCAGTTGACTCGTGAGCCGATGCCGCTTCCAAAGATGAAGTTGAATCCAAATGTGACAAACATTTTTGATTTTACATTTGATGACTTTGAACTTGTTGACTATGAAGCCCATCCTCATATTAAAGGCATGGTGAGTGTATGATTTCTTTTGTTGTTGCAATGGATGAGAACCGTGCAATCGGTAAAGACAATGACCTTCCCTGGTACTTGCCAAACGACCTTAAGCATTTTAAGAATGTTACGATGGGGAAACCGATCGTTATGGGTCGTAAAACGTATGAATCAATCGGCAAACCTTTACCCGGACGCGAAAATATCGTGGTAACGAGAGATGACAATTATCAAGCCTCAGGAACAACGGTTGTACATTCTGTAGATGAAGTATTGAACCTAGATGCAGAAGAATTATGTGTAATCGGCGGAACGGAGATTTTCAAGCTGTTTATGCCTGTGGCTGATCGCCTGTATGTGACAGAGATCCACGATACCTTTGATGCGGATACGTATTTTCCGGAAATCAATCGTAATGAATGGCATGAAGTCTCACGCAAGCCAGGAATCGTTGACGAAAAAAATAAATATCCACATGATTTCGTTGTGTTCGAAAAAATTTAACCGTAAAGTTTGAATGAGCCCCCCTCTTGTCTGCATACATATGTAGAAAGGGGGGTTACCTTTTGTTTAAACGCCGAAAAATGAAACTTCGAAAAGGGCCGCTTCCATTCCGGTTTGTACTCCTGATCTCTTTTATTCTTTTTACTTTTATAACAATACAAGGACTTTGGCTTGTGAACAGAGGAATTGAACCTACGCTTATGCTGATTGCTCAGAAGAAAACAGAAGAAATTGCAGCACTGGCAATAAGTGAAGCGATTGATAATGAGATCATAGGTCCATCTCAAATGGATGATATTATTGAATATAAAACGGATAATGAAGGAAATGTCGTATTTGCTGGGATCAATCAAAGTGTAATCAACAGGGTAGCTAATCAATCACAAAAAGTGGTGCAAAAATACCTTAAGGAAATAGAAGAAGGAAAGGCCCATGAAGTAATCAACAACGATGAATTAGGCATTTCCGCTTATAAAAATGAACCTGGCGTGATTATGAAAATTCCGCTTGGGCAAGCAACGAGGAACTCTTTACTTGCAAACTTAGGTCCTAAGATACCCATTAAATTTATGCTCATTGGAGAAGCGAATACCGATATCGTTGAAAAGATTGAGAACTCTGGAATCAATAACACATGGATAAATATTGATATTATCGTTACTGTCAAAACGAGAATTGTTATTCCGTTTGCTACGGAAACAACGGTTGTTAAAAGACCGATTAAGATCACTGCTCAGTTCATAAAAGGTGAAGTGCCTGTTTACTACAACCAGTCCGGTGACCCGATTCAGCCTACTGTTCCGATTACTCCTGAATTAAAGGATAAGCCTAAAGGCGATAAAGAGTTGGATATTCCTGAGGAGAGCTCGACAGAAGAAACGGGAGAAGAGGAAGCGGTAGAGTAGGGCTCCCTAAAATTTAACAGTATTCAATTGGGTTGACCATTTAATCATATTTGTTATAATTAAAACTGAATTTAAAATTTTATATGTCTTTAAGCCTATCACCGATGGGGTAGAGGAGCGGATTTTATAAGTACTTTTTCAGAGAGTGACGTCTGTGAAGAAAAAGGAAAGGAACTTCCGCCGAAGCAAAATGTAAACCGTCTGTTCACTTTTGCTGGGTTTACACTGAAAAAGTGTAAAACTGTCACTGCTTGGGAATTACAAGCAGTGGAGGACTACTGATCGATGAGGAAAACCATAAATTACTTAAGTGATTGATAGCAGGTTATTTCCTTTTCTATTAATCGCTTTTTATTTTGTCTTTTTTTCCTCAACGTCCTGTAACACTCCTCAAAATCGATGGCTAATGAAAAGAAGGAGGAACATCATGGAATTTGAGAATTCGATTTATTCATTAATCCCGCCTGTATTGGCTATTTTAATGGTTGTGCTAACACGAAGAGTATTACTCTCTTTAGGGGCAGGGATTGTAGCGGGAGCATTATTGCTTCACGATTTTAATATTGGTGCTACATTAAAGGAAATTGGCACAATCGTAAAAGGGCATTTTATTGCGGATGGTGCACTAAATGAATGGAATGTATATATACTGCTGTTTTTATTGATTTTGGGAATGATGACAAGCATCATCTCTTTAGCTGGTGGAAGCCGTGCTTTTGGTGAGTGGGCAATCTCTAAAGTGAAGACAAGAAGAGGTGCACAGCTCTTAACGGTTGTTTTTGGACTTGTTATTTTTATTGATGACTACTTTAACTCACTAGCGGTAGGCAATGTAAGCAGACCGATCACAGACCGCCACCGTATTTCGCGTGCGAAACTGGCCTATTATCTCGATTCGACCGCTGCTCCTGTATGTGTAATCTCGCCTGTTTCCAGTTGGGGAGCGTACATTATCGGGATTATCGGTACGATTTTTGCAACTCATGAGATTACAAATATGTCTGCATTCAGTGCTTTTATTCAAATGATCCCTATGAATTTTTATGCAGTTTTTGCACTTATACTTGTTTTTGTCGTTGCTTATTTTCAACTTGATTTTGGACCGATGAGAAAACATGAAGAACGAGCTTTTGCTACTGGTGAAGTGATTGATCCAGAGAAAAAAGCAGCAATTGGAGAAGGAATCAAGCTTGAAGAAAGTGACAAAGGAAAAGTAGGAGATCTTGTTTGGCCGATCGTTTTGTTGATTGTTTCAACAGTTGCCTTCATGATCTATACAGGCATTCAAAATGTAAAAGGCCTTGAAGAACCAACGGCTGTTACACTTTTATCAATATTCGAAAATACAGATGTACCAAAATCATTATTATATGGCGGTTTGGTAGGGTTGGCGGCAGCGATTCTGTTCTTCCTGCCTAAAAAAATGGGAGCTGCTTCACTAGGAAAAGGACTTGGACGGGGTGTTCAATCTATGATTGGTGCAGTAACGATCTTACTATTTGCTTGGACGATTATCTCTATTATCGATAGTTTAGGAACAGGTAAGTACCTCGCTGGACTGGTCGATCAACACATGAACTTAGCGTATCTTCCTTTCGTTTTATTTGTTCTGTCAGGTCTAATGGCTTTTGCGACAGGTACGTCTTGGGGAACGTTCGGTGTGATGCTTCCAATCGCAGCAGAGATTTCTGCTTCTACAAATATTGAGCTGATGCTGCCAGTACTTGCAGCGGTTCTTGCTGGATCTGTTTTTGGAGACCACTGTTCACCAATTTCAGATACAACAATCCTTTCATCAACAGGAGCGGGAAGTCATCATATTGATCACGTAATGACACAGCTTCCTTACAGCTTAGTCGCTGCTGGAGTATCTGCTGTAGGTTATCTTGCACTTGGATTAACTGAAAGTGTTTGGGTAGGTCTATTCGTTTCAACGGGAGTATTTGCTATCGCTTTATTGTTTATAAAAAAATTATCTAGTAAAAATAGCATTGCTGCCAATTCGATAAAAGCATAAATTTGAAAGTGTCTGGTATTAAACCAGGCACTTTTTCTTATATTTATACGACTTCTTTCCCCTTATTCCGACAAAATAACTAAAAACATTTTGACAGCATTCTGTATTTTGTAATATACTGAACGCAGAATAGTCAGAAAAAAGTAACAATTGTAAACTTTTCGACTTCATAAAAAGGGGGACACAACAAATGGAAAATAGGCAACAATGGGGAAGCCGCTACGGATTTATCTTAGCTGCTGTCGGTTCCGCTATCGGCCTAGGCAACATCTGGAGATTTCCAGCAGTTGCTTATGAAAACGGTGGAGGAGCATTTTTTATCCCGTATCTGGTCGCACTCTTAACGGCAGGGATTCCCTTACTGATTCTAGAGTTCACATTAGGACATAAGTACCGTGGTTCAGCTCCACTTTCTTACTTCCGTCTTCATAAGAATGCAGAGTGGCTAGGGTGGTGGCAAGTTTTTGTAGCGTTTGTCATTTCCACCTACTATGCTGTAATCATTGCGTGGGCGATTAAGTACTCGATTTACTCGCTAAATCTTGCTTGGGGAGACAAGCCTTCCGATTTCTTTTATGGAGAGGTTCTTCAATTAAGCAAAACGCCTGGTGACATCGGTGGTATCGTACCTGGCATTTTAATTGCACTTTTAATCGTATGGGTTGTAACGTTATTAGTTCTTTATAAAGGTGTATCTAAAGGCATCGAGCGCTTTAATAAAATTTTTATCCCAGCTTTAGTTATTATGTTCTTATTAATTGTTATTCGCGCAATTACGCTTGATGGTGCTGCTCAAGGATTAAATACATTCTTTACACCTGATTGGAGTGCTATCAACAACGGTAAGGTTTGGGTAGCGGCCTATGGTCAAATATTCTTCTCGTTATCCATTGCTTTTGCGATCATGGTGACGTACTCAAGCTACTTACCAAAAAAATCAGATATCAACAACAATGCTTTTATTACAGGTTTCGCAAACTCAGGTTTTGAACTTCTTGCTGGTATCGGAGTTTTTGCTGCCCTAGGATTCATGGCTATGCAACAAGGACTGCCAGTAGCTGAAGTAGTTAAGGGCGGGATTGGACTAGCATTCGAAGTATTCCCGGCTATCATTAATGAGTTCCCTGGTGGTAATGCGTTCTTTGGAACAATGTTCTTCTTAACACTTGTATTTGCTGGTATGACGTCGTTGATCTCAATCGTAGAAACGTATGTCGCAGCATTACAAGACAAGTTTGGAATCTCTAGAACAAAAGCTGTATTAATGGGTGGAGGCGTTGCTTCCGTAATTTCCTTGCTTTTCGCTACTAAAGGCGGACTATACATGCTCGATATCGTGGATTACTTCATCAACAACTTTGGTATCACATTAGCTGGTCTTGCAGAGGTTGTACTAATTGCATGGTTCGTTAAGCAATTAGGAGGACTTCAAAATCACGCTAATGCAATCTCTGACCTTAGAACAGGTTTATGGTGGAAAGTTTGCCTGGGTGTCATCACACCGATCCTTCTTGGTTACATGATGTTTGATAACATTAGACAAAACCTTGCTGAGAATTACGGTGGATATCCAACACAACTTGTTGTTACTTATGGAGTAGTCGTAGCTGTAGGTGTCATCGTACTCGGTATTGTATTAGGCCGTGTTAACTGGAAATCTGATGTAGTTAATGAGAAAAAGGAGGTCAGCTGATATGACTAGTAGTGCAATTGCAATGATGGTAATCGGCATGGTCATCCTGTGGGGCGGACTCTTAGCGAGTATTGCAAACGTGGTCCGTGTTTCTAGAAAGAAATAATGAATGAAGCTGGTTCTTCGGTTGAAGAACCAGTTTTTTTTGTAGTGATGCTCGTAAAGCAAAGAAGAGGACTCTAGATTTACAGCGATTCCGAAGATTTATGCTGGCTCACGGAGAAATATGCTCGTTCGCGAAGATTTATGCTCGCTCGTGAAGATTTATGCTCGCTCACGGAGAAATATGCTCGTTCGTGAAGATTTATGCTCGCTTACGGAGATTTACGCTCGCCGCGTAGATTTATGCTCGTACCCGAAGAATTACCCCCAACAACTATCTTCCGCTCATCCCTCCAAATAAAAAAAGAAGCCAAAAGCTTCTTTTTCATCATCACCATTATTTATCTTCGTCTGCTGCTTATTCGTTCCTGACGTTCCCAAGCTTTTAAATAAGGGTATGGATCGAATGCCCACTCGGTATACCCGTTATCACGATACATCCCAAAATGAAGATGAGGTGGAAACTTCCCTGACGTTCCAGGGGGTCCGTAGCCGGTGCTTCCGACATATCCAAGCACCATGCCAGGTTCAACGATCGTTCCTTTTTCAATGGCTTTATTAAAACTGCCTAGATGGGCGTAATAGTGATAGACATTATTGATATCGCGTACTCCAATTCTCCAGCCGCCAAAACGGTTCCAGCCTTTAACTTCTACTATTCCATAAGATACGGCTTTAACCGGTACGCCGTAATCCGCAAAAATATCTGTTCCTTCGTGAATTCGTAATCCACCAAAACCACGGCGGTCACCCCATGTACTTCTGTAGCTGTAATTCGATCTTAAAGGTACGATAAAGCTGTGTTTATCTAAAGCAACCGTCCCATATGTTTCATAAATCTTGGCGTTCTCCATAATAATATCAACGGCTTTATCCCGTTGGTAATAGCTCCATAATCCGATTCTGAAATTTTCGATGTCATGACCATGTTTTTGAATGATTTCTGCAAAGGTAAACAAAATATCTTCATCATTGTTTCGGTCAGCTATTCCGTCATTATTTCCATCTTTTCCGATCCCGCCAAACATCGAAATCCGTTCAGGGTTTGTGTCATCCATCGTTGGGTTGATCGGACCAGACCATTGGATGGGAGAAAAGTAAATGCCCACAAGACCTTTTCTAGCAGGAAGGTCTCTTCTTGCTTTTCTTACGCTTCGTTCATATTGGTCAACTCCGGCAAAATAGTGCCATGGAATAAGTGTAACGGACTCCATTTTTTTATAGAGGCTTAGTCTATCTACATCTTCTTTTGTAAATCGCTCTGCGGCCGCACTCCTGCTTTCCGGAAGAAAGGTTATTAGAAGGGCTGCTAGAGTGAGGAACAGGACTGTTTTCCTCATACGTCCCAATCCACTCCTTTCGTTCATTTATCTATAGTTTGTTGAAGTTAGGAAAAAACATGAAGGAAAAATGTTGGAAAAAACTCTTGTTTGGAATTTTGGCCTCTCGTATGGTAGAGTATTGATGGGACAATAATGTTTAATTGGAAACCAAATAATAAATGTTCATTATAGTGAAGACCAAGAAAATTTGGGGTGATGATGATGGCTAAGAAAGAAGAATATGTACGTAAACCCGAGTGGTTAAAAATAAAGCTGAACACAAATGAGAATTACAAAGAGCTTAAGAAAATGATGCGTGAAAAAAAGCTACATACCGTTTGTGAAGAAGCAAAATGCCCAAACATTCACGAATGCTGGGCTGTACGTAAAACCGCTACATTCATGATACTTGGTGACATCTGTACACGCGCATGCCGTTTTTGTGCAGTAAAAACAGGATTGCCAACAGAACTGGATCTGCAAGAACCAGAACGTGTTGCTGAATCTGTTGAACAAATGGGATTAAAACACGTAGTTATTACAGCTGTAGCGCGTGACGATCTTAAGGATGGCGGGGCTCATGTTTTTGCTGAGACGGTTCGTGCCGTTCGTGCACGTAACCCATTCTGTTCCATTGAAGTTCTTCCTTCTGACATGTTAGGTGACTTTGATGCACTTAAAACATTAATGGATGCTAGACCTGATATTATGAACCACAACATCGAAACAGTTCGACGACTATCTCCAAGAGTTCGTGCACGTGCAACGTACGACAGAACGATGGAGTTCTTAAGACGTGCAAAAGAAATGAATGCAAATATTCCAACGAAATCCAGTCTTATGATTGGTCTTGGAGAAACATGGGAAGAGATTATTGAAACAATGGATGATCTTCGTGCAAACAATGTAGACATCATGACCATCGGACAATATTTACAGCCGACGAAAAAACATCTTAAAGTACAAAAGTACTATACACCTGATGAGTTTAAACAACTGCGCGATATCGCGTTTTCTAAAGGATTCAAGCACTGTGAGTCAGGCCCGCTTGTACGATCTTCTTACCATGCAGATGAGCAAGTGAATGCAGCTGCACAAAATAGCTAAATTAAAAAGAAACCAGAAGCAAACGAACTGCTTCTGGTTTTTATTTACCTTCCATCTCACTGCGCATATTATTGGTTTCCCCGTTCATCTCACCGTTCTCATTTTCTCCGTAGTTCCATTTCTTGCCTTGAGGCGCCTTTTTCATTTGTTGAATCAAGCGGTCCATAATCCCTTCAATTTGTTCCGTATCATTATTTAATGATTGATACTGCTCGATCTTGTCGATCATGCCTTTTTCATCTGATACGTATACGTGATAGTACCTTGGTACAACCGAGAAAGCAGTCATCTTTACTTGATCTGCAGCAGCGTTTCGATCTTTGTTTGTTGTCTTGTATCCGATTAATACCTCTTCGTCTGTAACTAATGTGCCGACATCTTTAACATCTGGTAATTGAAGAACCATATCTGAAATCATATCTGCAAGCTTTTGGCGATTTAAGTATGGAACGGCGTTGCCTGTTTTTACTTTATCCCCGGACATATGACGCATATATCCAAAATCCCCATAGTTCATATTGTTGCCAATCCGATTCTCGTCTTTTACATTTGTTTTTGAGAATTTATATTCCTGACCCATTTTCTTTTGGTCATCACCGCCGCAGCCAGAGAGCACGATGCTGATCAATAAAAGCATTCCTAATTTTTTCATAGCTGTTCACCTCCTTATTTATTAGAATGACCTGAAATGAAATTACTTTACAAAGAAATTGTTGGCTGTAAAAGGCACAAACATGGTAAAATAAGTATCAGGAAATGAGGTGAAGCATTTTTGATTACAGTTGGTAATTATTCCTATGAAGTGATTGAAGATGTACGTGAAGCCTTTAATGAGGAACAATTTAAAGCGCGCTACAGTGAGATATTACATAAATACGATTATATTGTTGGTGATCTCGGATACGAACAGCTTCGACTTCGCGGTTTTTTTGAGGATAACCATGAAAAGGCTACGTTCGATACGAAAATCAGCACGTTGCCGGAATACATTTATGAATATTGCAATTTCGGTTGTCCGTATTTTGTAGTAAAAAAAGTAAACCCCTGAGTCGGATTCAGGGGTTTTTATTTATGAGCCTCGAGAATCATCATATGGCTGCTCTGTATGGTATTCTGGGTCATCATGTGTCGGATGCGCTCCAGGATCCTGTCTTTCCAGTCCAGCATGAAGGTTTTTGTTTTCATAGTTAAAGGCACTATAATATCGCTGTTCTTCTCTCCAAGGGGTCGATTTCCCTAGAGCTCTTTTAATGGGTGAGCCATAAGGCCCCTCAGGCAAATCCTCGGGAAGTACATAATTACGACCGGTCTCCACATTCGAAAAATCAGTGTATTGCCTTTTCTCTTTTTCGAACAAAAAAACCATCCTCTCATAGGCCAGTTTAGGATAAGAACATATCCTTATCTAAAGTGTGTCCCATAGAGCATGATTTTTTCTTGGTACATTTTGATTAAGACTTAAACGACATCAGCTAAAAAGTCACGAAGTTCCATCGCGTCTTCTTCGGTTAAATTAAACGCATGTTCTAAGTAGCCCTCTTCTTCTAAATCGTCCTGTCCAATAATGGCGTAATGACTTCCGAGCATGTTTAAAACAAGCGACTTCCCGTAATGACGTGTTGTTTTTACGATGGCTAAGTCAAAACGTGTATTTCTTCCCATAAAACTCACAAAACGTGTTTCGGTTGTTTCCTTATCATCGTATAAGAAAAAAGTCTCTTCACTCATTCTTTGCTCCTCCTCCAATAATACATCACCAAATTTTCATATGAGGTAATCATGATGGCTCCTACTTTATGTTACACTTTACTTGAGAAACTTACAAAAGGTGATGACTATGTATTTTGTTGATCGAAAGAAAATCAATGAACATTTAGTGTATATGAATGATTTATTAAAGACATTTAAAGAAATGTCCTTACCAGAAGAGCGGTTGGAAGTACTGGCTTTAGAAAGAATCGGACACTTATTGATCGAGTCGATGATGGATGTTGGAAACATGATTATCGATGGATTTATTATGCGTGATCCTGGAAGCTTTGAAGACATTCTCGATATCTTAATCGATGAAAAAGTCATTCCAAATGAAGAAGCTCTTTCTTTGAAGCAAGTCGTAAATCTACGCAAATCACTTGTACAGGAATATACTTCTGCAGATGTAAAAGAAATATACAATACGCTGAATAAACACCTACAAGAACTAGAGGCATTTCCATTACACATTAAACGTTACTTAGAAGAGGAACTCGGACCTGTATCAGCCTTCTTGCCCGAATAATGTAAACATAGTTTTTATACTTTTTTATATAAAAATGTACGTTTTCTTATTTTTGCGGTAAAATGGTAACAAGGATGGTGATGACCATGAAGAATCACACCTCAACCCGTGATGAAATCATCTATCTTTTAAAGAGAAATAAACGGATGACTGTGACAGAAATGGCAAAATCCCTTGGCATAACAGAAATGGCCGTTCGGCGCCACCTTAACACATTAGAGCGAGACCATGTTATTGAAACCACGCTGGTGCGGCAAGCCATGGGAAGACCAATCCATTTTTATCATCTAACGGCTAGCGGGGACGAACAATTTCCACGAAACTATTCGGGACTTACAGTGGAATTTTTAAATGATATTGAAGATGTGAGTGGAACAGAAACAGTAGATCTATTATTTAAAAGACGTGAAAACCGTCTGCAGGATAAATACAAAGATCGAATGAATATGCTTTCTGATTTCGAACAGAAGGTAAACGAACTTGCCAACATTCAGAATGAAGCAGGATACATGGTTGATTGGAAACAGGGAGAAAATCCCGGTACGTATGTATTAACAGAGTACAACTGCCCTATTGCAATGGTGGCAAACGAGTATCAGCAAGCTTGTTCATGTGAACTTTCATTGTTTAAGCGCATGCTTCAAACCGACCATGTAGAACGGAAGACATGCATGGCTAAAGGCGGAGATTATTGCAGCTATATTATAAAAGAAGAAAAGCAAACATCTGAAGTATAAATGGCTTCAGGTGTGTTTTTTTTTGCACTGGGCAAAATGATAAATGTATGTACATAGAAGGAGCGAATCGAATGAAAGCATATAAAGGATTTTTGATTGATTTGGATGGAACGATGTATCGAGGAACGGAAAGAATTATGGAGGCTGTTGAATTTGTTAAAAAACTAAACGAGCTAAATTTACCGTATCTATTTGTAACGAATAACTCTTCCAAGACGAAGAAACAAGTAGCTGATGTGCTTCAAGGATTTGATATACCAGCATCTGCTGAACATGTTTACACAACAAGCATGGCAACGGCAAACTATATTGCAGAATTAAAAGAAAATGCATCTGTTTATTGTATCGGGGAAGATGGCATAAGAGAAGCGTTGCAGGAAAAGGCGCTTCAGCTTGTTGAAGAGAATCCAGACTTTGTCGTTATCGGAATTGACCGGTCCATAACGTATGAAAAATTAGCAAAAGCTTGTCTAGCGGTTCGAAACGGAGCAACATTTATTTCTACGAACGGCGATATAGCCCTCCCGACAGAAAGAGGGCTACTGCCAGGGAATGGATCTTTAACGTCTGTAATTACCGTCTCTACACAAACAGAACCTACGTTTATTGGTAAGCCAGAGTCCATTATTATGGAGATGGCGCTGGAAACGCTCGGAACAAAGAAGGAAGAAACACTCATGATCGGTGACAACTACCAAACGGATATTATGGCCGGTATTCGTGCGGGAATGGATACACTGCTTGTACACACAGGTGTGACGACAAAAAAACACCTAGAGGAAGTAGATGTGCATCCAACTTATACGGTAAACGGATTGGATGAGTGGGAGATTAAATAAGCTGCATTTTATGAAGTTCCTGTGTGGACTAGCAATAGATAGAAATAAAAAAGGCTTAAGTCAAAAGAGAATCCTCTTGTTCTTAAGCCTTATTTTTATTCTTCATTTGCTGCCCGATGTGCTAATCGGCTGGATGCGGCAGCTGCAATAGCTCCCACGATATCATCCAAAAACGTATGGACCTTGCCAGTTGTTTTATCATTTAACTTTTCTAAAATGCCGGGCTTTTGTTTATCAATAAATCCGTAGTTTGTAAAACCGATCGAACCATATATATTTACGATAGAAAGTGCAATCACTTCATCAATTCCATACAAACTTTCATCTCGAGCCAATATTTCTTGAAGCGGCTGTTCAAGTTTTTTCTCTTCTGCTAACACATCAAGTGCAATGCCTGTAAGAATGGCATTCTGTACTTCACGTTTAGCAATGACTCTTTCAACATTTTCTCGGCACACATCCATTTTTAAATCAGGATGATAGGGGACTTGGAGAAAATAAACGAGTTCAGCTATATCGTTTACCGTAACGCCCCGTTCGTTCAGCTGTTTACGTGCTGTTTCTTCGACTCTTTCCACTTTTTTGTTTGGCATCCCTGTACTCCTTTTCTCGATTAGTCTCCTTAGCTTTGTATAGTATATGTTTTCAGGATAAAGTTATGAATTTATAAAAAGTGCTAACCACTTCGCCTATATGGGCATACAATGTTGTATCCATAAACGCGGTGTTACGCTCATGATCTTTAAGCGATTAGCCGCTGGAAAGCTGAAGGGTGGGGGGATCGCCTTTGTTTGAAAGAGATATATTTCATCACTATCAACTGGTTTGTGAAGACAGAAGATCTGAATCTGGTTACCGAACATTCTCGTGCAAGGGAAATCAATATATTGTGATTCCGCAGCAGCAAATGTCCTATGAAAAGCTGCAAGAAATGTCATATATCAGTGACTATCTACAGCAGCGGGGAGAAAATTTTCTCCCTGAGCTGCAGCCGACCATAACAAACATGCCGAGCGCTTATGTTGATGGTGAGTCTGTTATCATTTTTAAAGTAGAGCACAAAAAAGGGGAACATCGTAATTTTGAACTAGGTTCTGAACTCGCCGAATTTCATAAACGAGGTAAAGGGCTAGAGCAATATTATCCTGTTCAGCAAATTGCATACGGCCAGTGGCCAATGTTGTGGATCAATCGAGTGGATGAAATGCATAACAGATATGCAGAAGTATCAGCAAGAAAACAAAAGAACGATTTCGATGAACTGTTTCTAACTACCTTTCCGTATTATGAGGGAATGGCAGAGAACGCTATACAATACATTACGGATTATCAGTTAGAAAGAGGACCAAAGGGAATTGGCTCTGCGGCTATCTGTTATGACAGATTTACTGAACGTTCCTGGATCAGAACGTCGAACAGCTTTGTTAAATTGCCAGTTGGCTGGATTATAGACAGTCCGATGAGAGATGTTGCAGAATGCATCCGCGAAAAAATTTATCAGCCAGAGTTCAGAAGCCACGAGGTTTTACAATTTATTGATGAATACGAAAAAGTTAAGCCATTATCAAAAGGGGCTTGGAGACTTCTTTATGGAAGGCTGCTATTCCCTTCGCAATATTTTGACACGGTTGAGGACCACTATGCTAATGAGAGAGATATAGGAAAAGAGTTATATGTACGCCGCTTTACTGACTTAATCTCGTTTGAAAAACAAAATGAATACTTCCTTAAAAGTTTCTTTAGATCCATCGGCCTGCCAGTTCGAGAATTAAATATCCCGGTAGTCGACTGGCTCGTTCCGATGATTTAAAAAGAAGAGGTGACTCAAAACGTTCTGCTTTGAGGTCCACCTCTTCTTTTTTGTTGCTAGAAGAGATTTTTTGTTCGTGCAAGGCAAACAAATTAGGAGGATGTTCATAAAAGAAGAACACTCTTTACTATTTACGTAGTAATCTCTAATATATCCGTAGATAACCTCCATAAATACGTATATAAGCAGCATAAATGCGTATATAAAATTTTTTATCCCATTTTTGACAGAATTAAATGCTCCTTACAGAAATGCAATCATTCCGGACTCGATTGCTTTATTTTCTTACCACCACATGAGAAAATAACAATAAGGAGTGAAAGCGGATGCAAAAACCATATGTTTTTATTACACGAAAATTACCCGATGAAACACTTGTTGAATTGAATCAAATAGCAGAAGTCAAAATGTGGCCACATGAAGAGGAAGCGGTTCCTCGAGATGTACTCTTAGCCGAGGCACGAAAAGCAGACGGATTACTCACGATGCTCTCGGACAACTTTGATGCTGAATTGCTACAGCAAGCTTCATCACTTAAAGTAGTAGCCAATCTTGCGGTCGGATACGACAACATTGATATAAAGACAGCAAGCAATCTAGGCATTACAGTTTGCAACACACCAGATGTATTAACAGACTCTACAGCAGATTTGGCATTTTCTTTAATTCTCGCAACAGCCCGAAGAATCGTTGAATCGGCCAATTATGTAAAAGAAGGAAAATGGAACAGCTGGGGTCCTTTATTGCTCGCTGGAGCCGATGTTCATCACAAAACGATTGGTATCGTTGGGATGGGAAGGATCGGAGAAGCAGTAGCAAGACGGGCAAAAGGGTTTGATATGAAAATTTTGTATCACAATCGAAATCGCAAGCCTGAAGCTGAAGTTTCACTTAATGCCGAATATAAAGATTTTCATGAGCTCTTAAAGCAATCAGATTTTGTTGTCTCATTAGCTCCATTAACCGCTGAAACAAAAGGAATGTTTAACAGAGAAGCTTTTCAGAGTATGAAGGAAAGTGCAATCTTTATCAATGTCGGAAGGGGAGCAGCAGTAGATGAGAGCGCACTTATTGAAGCACTTCAAAACAAAACAATCGCTGGTGCAGGACTGGATGTTTTTGAAAAAGAACCAATCGACCCCAAACACTCATTATTGATGATGAAGCAAGTGGTAGCTCTCCCGCATATCGGCAGTGCAAGTGTAGAAACCAGAATGAAAATGGCTGAACTAGCCTGCAGAAATATTGTCAATATACTGAACGGAAAAGAGCCTGAAACACCTGTTACATAAGGAGGGACTGTACTGAATCGTTCTTTAGAAGGAAGAACAGCTATTGTCACAGGGGCTAGCCGATTGAATGGAATTGGAGCAGCGGTTTGTTTACAGCTCGCTAAACGAGGAGCAAATATCTATTTTACGACATGGGGTACATATGACAAGGATATTCATGCAGGCAATCATCAAAATGACCCCGATCGCCTTGTTGAAAAAATTCAGAGGCATGGCGTGAAGGCTGTTTATGAAGAAGTTGACTTGAGTGTTTCTAACCATATTCCATTACTTTTTGAAAAAGTGGGTCAACAATTAAGCACACCAAGTATTCTTGTCAACAACGCTTGTTTTTCAAAAAATCATAAGTGGGAAGATACAACGAGTGAAATTCTTGATTCTCATTATGAGATCAACGTTCGGGCTACGACCCTTATAAGCATAGAATTTGCAAAGCGTTTTACAGGGGAAAGAGGCAGCATCATTCATCTAACTTCAGGTCAGTCAAAAGGCCCGATGGCAGGTGAGCTCGCATATGCTGCAACAAAAGGAGCGATCGATGCGCTCACAGTCACGATGGCAGCTGAAATCGGACATAAAGGCATTACAGTTAATGCGGTTAATCCTGGTCCGACAGATACAGGCTGGATGACTGAGGATGTGCGAAACGTTCTACTGCCAAAGTTTCCGCTAGGAAGAGTCGGGCAACCAGAAGATGCAGCAAAATTGATCGCGTTTTTAGCATCGCCAGAAGCAGAGTGGATCACAGGACAAATCATCCATTCAGAAGGCGGGTTTTTAAGACAATAATAAATAACATTTGGGACTGGCTTTTGTGGTTTGATTATCGGACCATAAAGCCAGTTTTTTTATTACCCTTACTACAAAAAAGTGTTGGTTGGTTTTAAATTTTGACTTCTATGATTGTTGATTGGAGTGTAAGATGCGAGACTCTCGGCTAGGACAGGCGGGCAGGTGAGACACTTAAGAGTGAAACGTACAAATGTGGCTCACCGCCCTGCCCCGCGGAAAGCGGGCATTTGGAACGCAAATCAACTACTTAAAAGACACCAATTTATGCAAAGATTTAAATAAAATAAAAAATTTATAAATATACTCTTGAATTAATTTTTATACAGACCTATAATGAACCATAACTTATTTAAGGAGTGATGTGATTTGAGAGCAGGAATTATCGGTGCAACCGGATATGGTGGTATGGAGCTATTCCGGCTATTATCTGCACATCCGGAGATTAAGGAAGTATTTCTCTATTCATCCTCCAAAGCAGGTCAACAGCTTACAGATGAAGTTCAGCATTTATATCAAATTGTTAATCAACCGCTTCGTTCATTAGAACAGCTTCCTATAGATAAGCTTGATGTATTATTTTGCTCAGCTCCTAGCGGTGTTTCAACAGAGCTTCTTCCTCCTTTAGCCAACAAAAATCTAAAGATCATTGATTTAGCAGGAGACTTTCGTATAAAGAACCAAGACACCTACCGAAAGTGGTATCGAAAAGAGCCGCCACCAACAGCACTTATAAATCAAGCGGTATACGGATTAACGGAGTGGAACAGTGAAGATGTAAAAAAGAGTGACTTGATCGCGAATCCAGGCTGTTATCCTACAGCAGCATTACTTGGTCTTTTACCACTATTAAAAACAGGTATGATCAAGCCTGCATCTCTTGTGATTGATGCGAAGAGCGGAATATCAGGAGCAGGTGTTTCTCCTACTAAAGGAACGCATTTTTCTCAAAATAACGACAGCTTAAGCATTTACAAGATGCATCAGCATCAGCATATTCCTGAGATCGAACAGACCATTCAGAGAATCACTGGCATCGATACAAAAATTACTTTCAACACACATCTTATTCCTATGACAAGAGGAATCATGGCTACCATGTACGCAGAATTAGATGAGGATTTTGACTCTCAATCTGTAAAAGAAATCTATGAGGAATCTTACAGCAACAAACACTTTGTGCGTGTTTATGATGAGAGAACAAACCTGTTTACAAAACAAGTTTACGGATCCAATTATTGCGATCTTACTTTTGCAGTTGATGATCGTACGAATCGAATTACAGTTGTTTCTGTAATCGACAATTTGTTAAAAGGGGCAGCAGGTCAGGCCGTTCAAAATATGAACGTCATGTTTAATCTCGATGAAGCAGAGGGACTTCAACATTCACCGATGTTTCCATAAAAGAGGAGGCAGAATAAATGCAGGCGACAAAAGCGGCTATACAAAAGATAACCGGGATAAATATTGCTACTCCAAAAGGCTTTTACGCGAGCGGTCTTCATTGCGGTGTAAAACATAAAAAGCTCGACTTAGGGCTTTTATACAGCGTCAAGCCGGCAAATGCAGCTGGTGTTTATACGACAAACCAAGTACAGGCAGCACCTTTGAAAATTACACAGAACAGCATTTTGCAAGAAGGGAAGCTTCAGGCGATTATTGTGAATTCAGGTAACGCAAACGCGTGTACAGGAAAAAAAGGCTTAGCTGATGCCGAGAGCATGCAGCTTCAAACTGCTCAGAAGCTTGATATACCTTCACACTATGTTGGAGTAGCTTCTACGGGAGTTATCGGAGAACATCTGCCTATGGATAAAATTTCAGCAGGGATTGAAAAATTAGTCCTAGATTCAGAGTTGAAGGGTTCAATAGATTTCGCTCAAGCGATTTTAACAACAGACACTGTTTCAAAAAATACAGCGTATTCTCTGAAAATCAATGATATAAACATAACCATTGCAGGTACAGCTAAAGGGTCGGGAATGATTCACCCGAACATGGCTACAATGCTTGGCTTTATTACAACTGACGCAGCGATCAATCAAGATGATCTTCACTCAGCACTCCGCTATGCAGTTGAGCGGACATTTAACTGCATTACGGTTGATGGCGATACGTCAACAAATGACATGGTGCTCATGCTGGCAAACGGAATGGGTGAAAATGAAGAGCTGAACAAGAACCATCCTGAATGGGAATTGTTCTTAGAGGCGCTTGTTCTAGTTTGTGAAGATTTAGGCAAACTTATTGCGAAAGATGGAGAAGGTGCAAGCAAGCTTATAGAAGTTAACGTGTTAGGTGCGAAGACAGAGAAAGAAGCTAGAATCATAGCCAAGACCGTAGTAGGTTCACCGCTAGTTAAAACAGCTGTTTTTGGTTGTGATGCAAACTGGGGCAGAATCATCGCTGCAGCAGGATACAGCGGGGTGAAATTTAATCCGGATGCTGTGAGAATTTTAATTGGTGAAGATGAAGTTGTTGTAGACGGAGAACCTGTTCCTTTTTCAGAAGAGAAAGTTCGGACCTACTTAAAGAGCCATGAAATTCATATTACGGTTATTATGTCTGAAGGAAACGGAAACGGCCGGGCATGGGGATGCGATCTTACGTATGACTATGTTCAAATCAATGCAAGCTATCGAACGTAAAAGGATGTGAGCGATGTGTTTCATGTTGTAAAAATTGGAGGAAGTACATTAGCTGATTTGCAGCCTGCCTTTTTTGCTGCCCTTAAAAAAAGAATACAGCAAGGCGATAAGATTGTGATCGTTCACGGAGGCGGACCTGAGATCAACAAAAAACTTAAAGCATCAGGACTTCCGTTAGAAATGAAGGACGGGATAAGAATAACAACAAAAGAGACGCTTGCCTGTGTTGAAGCTGCCTTAAAAGACATCACCAACAAAAATCTTGTCCATGTGCTAAATGAAAATGGAATTTCAGCACAGGGTCTATGCGGTTCCGAGCAATCACTCATACAATGTGATTTTTTAGATAAAACGCAATATGGATGGGTAGGACGTGTTATTACAGTAAAAACAGAAATCATAGAAAACGTACTGAACTCATGCATGGTGCCAGTCATTGCATCCCTCGGTATAACAGATAAAGGTGAAACGGTGAACATTAATGCAGATACTGCAGCAGGAGAAACGGCAGCTGCATTATCGGCACATTCGATCTGCTTTGTGACAGATACACCTGGCATTCAAATTAATGGAAAATGGAAAGATACTCTAACTGTCTCTGAAATACGTGAAAACATCATTCAAGGTCACATACACGGCGGAATGGTTCCGAAAGTTGAAGCAGCTATAAAGTGTCTGGATATTAACATTCGTGAAGTGCTAATTACAGATCAAACACTCTCAGGTACTGTAATAGCAGCTAAGGAGGTTATGGTGTAATGAGTTCACTTTTTCCAACGTACAAAAGAAAACAGATACAGCTTCATAAAGGAAGCGGAACGGTTGTGTTTGATCAAAACAACAAGCGATATTTAGACTTTACTAGTGGAATTGCTGTAACCAGTCTAGGGCATTGTCACCCAGAAGTGGTTCGAGCGTTAAAGGAACAAAGTGAGAATATCTGGCATACTTCGAATCTCTTTGAAATACAGCAACAGGAGCTTCTCGCTGAAACCCTAGTGAATCAAACCCATTTAGATGCTGCATTTTTCTGCAATAGTGGTGCAGAAGCTAACGAAGCGGCTATTAAACTTGCGAAGAAATATACAAAACGTAACAAGATTATCACGTTTAAGGATTCTTTTCATGGCAGAACATTCGGCTCCATGTCAGCAACAGGGCAGCCAAAAATAAAAGAAGGCTATGGACCGCTGCTTACTGAATTTATCCATCTTCCTTTTAACGATAGCGTGCAACTTAAAAATACGGCTGATTCTGACACAGCAGCAATTATGTTGGAAGTGATTCAAGGTGAAGGCGGCGTAAAAATAGCTGATTCATCGTTTTATAAACAAGTGCAAGAACTATGCAAGGAACATGACATTCTCCTTATTATCGATGAAGTTCAAACGGGGATTGGCAGAACAGGAAAAAGATATGCATATGAACATTTTGATCTAGATCCTGACATGGTGACACTCGCAAAAGGATTGGGGAATGGCTTTCCAATAGGGGCTATGCTCGGTAAAAGCAAGTTAACAGAAGCATTTGGACCAGGAAGTCATGGAACAACGTTTGGAGGAAATCCGCTAGCTTGCGCTGTAAGCCAATCGGTACTGAATATCATTTTTTGTGATCGCTTTTTAAAAGACGTAGAAAGAAAAGGTAGAAATCTAAAAAATAGATTAGAAGATGCCTTGATAAATTTGCCATTCGTAAATGAAATTCGTGGGATAGGATTATTGATAGGGATAGAGTGTGAATATGCTGCAGAGTTAATGAAAGCTCTTGAAGAGCACGGTTTACTCACAGTACCAGCAGGTGAGAAGGTAATTCGATTATTGCCTCCTTTAAACGTAACAGATGAAGAATTAGAAACAGCAGTGAGAATCGTCACAGAAGCGTTTAACAATATTTATACAAAAGCCATTTAAGGACGAATAATCCTTATTTTTTATACGTATAAATGAATAAAAATACATATCAATATGTGTTTTATACAAGGAGTGGACTTCATTATGAAAGGCTGTATTACTTTATCAAACAATATTTCTTTTGAAGGTGAATGGGTTGGAGACCATCATTATGGTTCAGGGGAAATTGTATTTTATACAGGAATGACAGGATATGAACAAGTGCTGACGGACCCTTCTTATCAAGGGCAGATCGTTGTTTTCTCTTATCCCTTTATTGGTAACTATGGCTTTGAATCTGCAAGTATGGAATCTGCAAAAATTCAAGTTGCCGGTGTAGTTATGGCAGAGTGTTTCTCGTTCGATGTAAAAAGTAGCCGCCAATCACTCAGAGACCTACTTTACGAACACAATATTCCTGCACTTACGAATGTGGATACAAGATCACTTATCCAAGAAATCAGAAAGAAAGGGTCTTTGCCCGCTGTTATGCATCTGCCAAATACACAGCCAGATTCGTTTTCTTTAGAAGAATATTGGCCAGCAACAACCATTACAACAGCAGGATCAGGAAGCACACATATCGTTTTACTAGATTTTGGATACAAAAAATCGATCGTTGATGCTCTCGTAAACGAGGGATGCACGGTTACTGTTGTTCCTTTTGATCAAGAATTAGCTGACATTGAGAAACTCAATCCAGATGGTTTTGTATTTTCAAACGGATCAGGTGACCCTACGAGGTTTTCAAACTATTTTCATCGTTATAAAAATCTTGCAGTCCGCTATCCTGTGCTTGGCATTTGTCTAGGACATCAAATACTAGCACTAGCATTTGGCGGTGAAACGCGAAAGCTGAAGTTTGGTCATCGTGGAGCGAATCATCCTGTTATCAACCTGAAGACGGGAAAAGTGTCAATGAGTTCACAAAATCATAGTTATGTCGTGAAAAAAGAGAGTTTACCAGCTACAGGGTTTTCAATTTGGTTTGAAAATGTAAATGATCAGAGTGTTGAGGGGCTATGGCATAGCACATATAACATTGCCAGTGTCCAATTCCACCCAGAAGCAGCACCTGGTCCGAATGAACATAAAGAAATCTTTCAAAACTTTATTCGTACCGTACAACATAAAGAGAAGGTGAGAAGTTATGCCTAAACAGCAAGATATACAGAAAGTGCTCGTTATTGGCTCTGGGCCTATCGTAATTGGGCAGGCTGCAGAATTTGATTATTCAGGTACCCAAGCGTGCAAAGCCCTAAAAGAAGAAGGTATTGAGGTTGTTTTGATCAATAATAATCCTGCAACAATCATGACTGATAAGACGTTTGCAGATGTTATTTACTTTGAACCTTTAACGGCTGAATACGCAGAACAGATTATTCAAAAAGAAAAGCCTGACGGACTTTTAGCTACAGTTGGCGGTCAAACAGGTCTTAACTTAGCGATGGAACTTCATGAAAAAGGCATTCTAAAAAAACATGGAGTACGACTATTAGGCACAGACATTTACTCTATTCGAAAAGCAGAAGACCGAGATGAGTTTCGTTCATTGATGAAAACCCTTGGAGAACCCGTGCCTGAAAGTGAAATCGTTACATCTCCCCATGAAGCCATTGAGTTTGCTGAGGGAACAGGCTATCCCGTTATCGTACGTCCAGCTTATACACTTGGAGGATTTGGAGGAGGAATTGCATCATCAAAAGAGAAACTGACTTCACTTGTTAAACAAGGTCTGTCGGCAAGTCCGATCAATCAGTGTTTAATCGAAAAGAGTATTGCAGGCTACAAGGAGATTGAATATGAAGTGATGCGCGACAAAAACGGAACGTGCATTACCGTTTGCAACATGGAGAACGTTGACCCTGTTGGGATACATACAGGCGATTCAGTTGTAGTAGCTCCAAGCCAAACATTAACAGATAATGAGTACCAGTCTTTAAGAAAAGCATCTTTAACGATTATTAACGCGCTAGAAATTGTGGGAGGTTGCAACATTCAGTTTGCCCTTCATCCACATACATCTGAATATTACTTAATTGAAGTGAACCCGCGTGTAAGCAGGTCTTCCGCTCTTGCATCAAAAGCGACAGGATACCCGATTGCCAAGATTGCAGCAAAACTGGCACTGGGATATCACCTTCATGAACTGAAAAATCCTGTAACCGGAACGACTTTTGCGAGTTTTGAGCCAGCATTGGATTATGTTGCTGTAAAAATGCCAAGATGGCCGTTTGATAAGTTTCATCATGCAGACCGTAATCTTGGTACCCAGATGAAAGCAACAGGAGAAGTACTTGCATTAGAGAGAAACATGGCATCAGCATTTCAAAAAGCGATCAGGTCTTTAGAGCTTAAAACGAACGGCATGTATTTAAAGGAACTATCTGACATGAATGAAGAGACGTTATTTGATCTTGTCGTTGCTGCAGATGATCGCCGCTTTTTTGTTGTAATGGAACTTTTGCGAAGAGGCGTTTCAGCGGAGAAGATTCATGAACTAACACAGATTACGCCTTATTTTTTATCCATATTTAACGAGATGGTTTCCATGGACCACTCCATGAAAAAAACGAATTATCATACCGTAGAAAGACATCAGCTGCTAAAAGCTAAGAAATTTGGATTTTCTGACAGCTATTTATCTGACATATGGTCTGTAACTGAATCCGATGTACGTCACAAGAGAGAGAAGTGGGGCATTATTCCAACGTACAAAATGGTGGATACATGTGCTGCAGAATTCGAAGCAAAAACGACTTATTTTTATTCGAGTTGGAGCGGAAAAAGTGATAAGGTTCCCTTGCAGAAGAAGAAAGTGGCCGTTATCGGATCAGGGCCAATACGCATCGGGCAAGGTGTGGAGTTCGATTATTGCTGTGTGCATAGTGCGATTGCTCTTAACCGTAATGGATATGAAGCCATTTTGATCAACAACAATCCTGAGACCGTTAGTACCGATTATGAAGTATCTGATTCTCTTTACTTTGAGCCATTAACTTTTGAAGACATTTATCATGTTTTACAGTTTGAAGGAATTTCTGATGTGATTCTGCAGTTTGGTGGCCAAACGTCTATCAATTTGGCGAAGGAATTAGAAGATGCAGGCTTTTCAGTTCTAGGAAGTCCAGCTGACACGGTTGATCAAATGGAAGACAGAGACCGTTTTTACGAATTCCTAGACTCTATACACATACCTAAACTGGCAGGATACACCGCTCAAAATGAAGCGGAAATAAAGAGTTATGCCGATAAGTTAGGTTTTCCCGTTCTTCTTCGCCCATCCTATGTAATCGGGGGGAGCGGTATGAAGGTTTTTTATTCTGAAAGTGAGTTAGCAAGCTTTTTAGAAAGTGAATCAGTAAGTTTTCCTGTCCTTATCGATACTTTTTTAGAAGGAACAGAAGCTGAAGTAGATGTTTTAACTGATGGTACAGACGTTTTTGTACCGGGTATCTTTGAACATATTGAAGGGACTGGTGTTCATTCTGGTGACAGTTTAACCGTAACACCCCCACAAAACCTTTCAAAACAGGTGATGATTCAAATTTTAGCGCAGTCAAAAAAAATAGCAGCGAATATGAACTACAAAGGTTTGTTCAACATTCAATATGCTATTAAAGATGAAACAGTATACGTCATCGAAGTTAATCCTAGAGCATCACGAACAGCGCCGATCATGAGTAAGATTACAGGTGTTAATCTTCTTCAAAAGGCAACTCAATTATTGCTTGGAGAACCACTGAATTCATTAAACCTCGAAGCGGAACATAACGGACAGCCTTTTATCACAGTGAAAGCTCCTGTGTTTTCAACGATAAAACTCCCGGGTGTTTCACCTGTTCTAAGTCCGATGATGATTTCGACAGGAGAAGTAATCGGTATTGATACAGTATATGATTTAGCCTTGCTTAAGGCATTGAAAGGTTCCAGCCTGCAGCTTGCTGATCTTTGGCGAGCAAAGGGTAGCATTTTTGCAGAAGGCGAGTCAGCGAAAGAGGAAGCTGAAAAATGGTCAAAATGCGGCTATGTTATCAAAACGTCAAAAGAAATACCTTTTGATGAGTGGCTAAAAACAGAGGATAAAGCAGCATATATGAACTTTTCAAATGATAGTGAATGCCAGGATGCCAAGCGTGCGGTCCTAGAAAGATTGCACGTTCTGACTAGAAAAGAAACAGCAACCGCTTATTTAAAAGTGCTGCATGGAGTGAACAAACCGAGAAAGGAAGTGCTGATCTAATGTCAATTGTACACCCTCTTCGCACAACACGAAAAAAGAAAGATTTTCTTACTTTAAAGGATTATTCTACATCTGAAATTATCGATCTGTTGAACTTGGCTCGAGACCTGAAGAAGCTAGGTTCATCTGCTCCACTACTATTAAAAGGAAAAATTTTAGGGATGATCTTTGAAAAATCATCCACTCGTACACGTGTTTCATTTGAAGCTGCAATGCTGCAGCTCGGCGGTCATGCAATACATCTTTCTACTCGTGACATCCAGATGGGAAGAGGTGAGTCGATTTCAGATACAGCAAAGGTATTGTCAGGATATCTAGATGCACTGATGATTCGTACGTTTCATCAATCTACCGTTGAAGAGCTTGCTCATAATGGATCGATCCCAGTAATTAATGGACTTACAGACGATTTTCATCCATGCCAAGTGCTTGCCGACCTTTTAACCATTTTGGAGTACAAGGGGTCGTTTAAAGGGAAGAAGCTGGCTTATATTGGAGATGGCAATAACATGGCGCATTCCTTAATGATAGGGTGTGCAAAAGTTGGAATGGATTGTATGATTATTTCACCAAAAAACTATGAGCCAAAAGAAAGTATTGTTTCTTATGCGAAAGAAATCGCAAAACAAACCGGGTCAACCGTAGAAATAACAAATGATCCGATTATGGGTATTAAAGACAGCGACGTGGTTTATACAGACGTATGGGTGAGTATGGGGCAGGAAGCTGAAGCAGAAGAACGTTTAAATCATTTTAAAGGGTATCAAGTTAATGCAGAGCTTGTTTCACATGCAAAAAAAGATTATATTTTCATGCATTGCTTACCCGCACATCGTGAAGAAGAGGTTACAGCTGAAATCATTGATGGGCATCATTCGGTCGTCTTCCCAGAAGCGGAGAACCGCCTTCATGCACAAAAAGCTTTGCTTGTTCATTTGATGTCTTAATAGTTTTTACTGTTGGAACTGAAAAAGTCATGAATTTTAGGATTGGTGCGGTGATTTCCGCTCCAGGGTACATGCTTTCCGCGGGGCGGGCGGTGAGCCCCCTGCCGCTACGCGCCTTAGTGGTCTCACCTGACCCGCTTGTCCCGCAGGTGTCAGTACCCTTCCGCTCCAATCCCTACATGTTTGCATCTAAACCCCAAAAAAAGGATCAAATCAACTGGCATTGACGAGATGGTGTGATTTCTTATTTTGTCCAATAAAAAGTCATCAATAAATTTGTTGAATGTCGGTTTGTAGGATCGTCCAGGTACGAAAATGTCCTCTTCAGTTGACGTTATTTCATTTAGCAAAGAGGAATTACTGTTGTACTTATAAACATTCTTAAAACAAGACAAAAAAACAACTAAGGGAAAATGCTGGAAAGCCCTTGGTTTTTATTTATTTAAGTATCTAGAAATCCTCTGATTTCAAGTGGTCTTACTTTCAAGAATTTTTGTTTTAGTCTTCATTGAAAAGTTGATTGGAGTGGAGGGTGCGAGACTCCTGCGGGACAGGTGGGCAGGTGAGACACTTAGAAGTGAAACGTTAAGAATGTGGCTCACCGCCTGCCCCGCGGAAAGCGAGCACCTGAAACGGAAATCAACTACTTTCATACCATCTAAGCTATGCAAAAACAGCCAACAAAAAAAGCCGCTCTTCAACAGAGCGGCTTCTTCATTAAAATACTTGTTCTAATTCAACAACACCAGGTACTTCTTCAAGCAGTGCACGTTCAATACCTGCTTTTAGTGTAATTGTAGAACTCGGGCAGCTTCCGCAAGCACCCATAAGGCGTACTTTTACTACACCTTCTTCAATATCCACTAATTCCACGTCTCCTCCATCACGAAGAAGGAACGGACGCAATTTATCAAGAACTTCTTCAACTTGTTCACGCATCTCTAAGTTTTGAGTTTCAGCCATAACTATCAAGGCTCCTTTCTTAAAAAGAACTTATCTTTAGTATACGGGATATGGAATAAAAAATCCATGAGCAAGCATCATGATATTTGTGCCTTTTTCTTTTATACAAAATAAGGTATCATGAAAGCAAATAAGCGCATTCATTGAGGTGATTCTTCATGAGTAACTCACTTATAATTAAAGTATATGGCGCAGAACAAAAATGTGCCAGCTGTGTTCATCTACCATCAGCTAAAGAAACGGCTGAATGGCTAGAAGCGGCAATCTCCAGGAAATTTCCAACCACTGATTTTCAAGTTCTATATATCGATATGGAAAAACCGGGAAATGAAGCAGACCAAGCATTCTCCGTAAGGATTATTGAAGAAGACCTGTTTTATCCCGTTGTTGTGATTGACGGAGAAGTTGTTGCAGAAGGAAATCCTAATCTAAAGACGATCTATAGCAAAATTGAACAAAACGGTTATGGCGCTGTAAGTTAAGCGCCTATTTTTTTTATATTGGGTTTTGTACACATGCTTTGTCTTCTTTATGAGAATATGATGTATGGAAAAAAAGGAGGCAAATTGTATTGTTAAACCCTTTAAAAGGTAAAACTCATAAAGATGAGTCATCCTCATTTGCAGGACACCATCACCATCATTATCATGATCTGTGTTTGAAGTACATGGGCCAGAACGTTACGATCGAAATGAATGATGGAAATGTTTATCATGGTCAGCTGCATAGCTTCGATCAAGATAACATGTATATGGTTATGCCTGGTGAGACGGCTGACCGAAATAGCCGTATCATTTTTGTTGGGCCGTTCTTTCCTGGTTTCGGAGTTTTTGGTTTTCCTTTCTTCCGGATTCGCCGTTTCCGACCATATTGGTGGTAGTATAAGAATAGCCCCATGCAGCTGCATGGGGCTATTCTTATACTTGATATTTATATAACCACAGAATTCCTGATTTTAATAAACGAGGTACGCGTCCGATAAGAGCTGTACTTCCCATCGTACCGAAACCACTCTTCTTACCGAGTGATCCCATAACCCCTTTTAATTTAATCTCGTTCATCTCTGGCAGTGGCTGTTCGTTCCATCTTGCTAATAAAACTTGTGAGATCTGCTCGGCTTGTTCCTCAGCTAACTGTGCGCTAGGTGCATAAGGAAGACTTGCACAATCTCCAACTACATAGACATTTTCGTCAGAAGGGAGGTGATGATGCTCACTTAGAACCACTCGTCCTTGACTGTCTTTTTCAACATCTAAATCACGTACGATGCGGCTAGGCTGAATACCTGCAGTCCAAACGATAGCGTCGCATTCAACTTTTTCATCGTGATTATACAATGCGCCTTCTTCTACTTTTGTAACATTAGAGTTGTTAATGACTTCAACCCCATGTTCAATAAACCAGTTTTGTACATAGTTACTTAATCTTTTCTTATACGCAGATAAAATCATGTCACCACGATCGAAAAGCTTAATCGTAAGATCAGGGCGGCTTTCGCGCAACTCGGATGCAAGTTCAACACCTGAAAGACCGGCACCTACAACGGCAACAACCGCGTTTGCATGCAGGTTATTCAGTACTTGATAAGTATGACGCGATTTATCAATGGTCTGAATGCTTAGTGTATATTGGTCTGCACCTGGAACATTATGATACTTGTCCTCACAGCCAAGGCCAATGACTAAGTCATCATACGAAACAGCATCTTGATCTTTTAACAGTACTTTCTTTTCTTTAACATCAATCTCAGTAACTTCACCGTATTTAATGTTTAAGCGTGGGTGATCAGGGAACGTTACGCGAACATGATGATCTGAAATGGTTCCTGCAGCCAGTGCATAATATTCGGTTTTCAAACAATGATAAGGTACACGGTCAATAAGCGTAAGCTGAATATTTTCAGGGAGGTCTGAGGAATTAAGAAGTCTCTTCAACACACGCATATTTCCATATCCTCCGCCAAGTAAAACGAGGTGTTTCATTTGTCATTTCCCCTTTTCTTTCAAGACAATTCATATCTGTTTTTGTATTGCTTTATATAAGTAAATATCCTTAACTCGAAATAAGTAAACGATTTCACGTTTTTGACATGTTTAAGTATAGCACTTTGCAACAAATTCACAACCTTTTATGGAAAAAACACAGGAAGAATGAGTGTTTACATTGACTAGCTCACAAGAAAGAGTTAGGATGAATTCATCAAGAGGTGAAAGAAAAAATGAGACCGATTATAGAGTTTTGTGTAAGTAATTTAGCAAGCGGTGCACAAAAAGCGCTCGAAGAACTCGAGAAAGACTATGATCTTGATGTAATTGAGTATGGATGTCTAGGTTACTGCGGACACTGTGCCAAATCGCTTTTTGCTCTCGTGAACGGAGATATTGTGCACGGCGAAACATCAGATGAACTTGTTAAAAATATCTACAATCATATAGAAGAAAATGAAATGTTCTAAAAAGCAGCTTCTCTTAAAAAAGAGATAGCTGTTTTTTATTTGGATAAGTAACGATTCATTGGGAAAAATATCTAGCATGAAATTTATTAAAAACGATTGCATTTTTGTCGAAATTTGTTACATTAGAAAAGGGTCAGTCATTCGATGTCTGACAACTAACGTGTGAAAAAAGAAAGCGTTTTCTTCTAAATTACAAAAGGGGTGTACTTATGCAAATTTTATGGGGATTAGGCGGTATGCTGGTTCTTCTTGTAATCGCATTCTTGCTTTCTCAAAATAAGAAAGCGATTAACTGGCGAACAGTACTAGGTGCTCTTGCGATTCAAGTTGCCTTCGCATTGATCGTATTAAAATGGGATGCGGGTAAGAAAGCTTTGCAAGGCGTTTCTGAAAAAGTTTCTAACGTTGTTTCTTATGCAAACGAAGGGATTACTTTCTTGTTTGGAAGTATGATTCCTGAAGAAGGAAAAGGATTTATTTTTGCTTTTCAAGTTTTAACAGTAATCATTTTCTTCTCTTCATTAATCTCTGTTCTTTACTATCTTGGAATCATGCAATGGGTAGTAAGAATTTTAGGTGGAGCATTATCCAAGCTACTTAAGACGAGTAAAGCAGAATCTATGAGTGCTACAGCAAACATTTTCTTAGGTCAAACTGAAGCACCTCTTGTAATTCGTCCATATATGAATCGTTTAACACAATCGGAGCTTTTCGCAGTAATGGTCGGTGGACTTGCATCGGTAGCAGGTTCTGTATTAATTGGTTACTACCTATTAGGTGTACCTCTAGAGTATTTGATTGCAGCAAGCTTTATGTGTGCTCCTGCAGGACTTGCAATTGCTAAAATCATTGTTCCTGAAACAGAAGAGCCTGAAACAATGGGTGAGATCAAACTAGAGCGTGACAAAGATACAGTAAACGTAATCGACGCTGCAGCAAAAGGTGCTGGAGACGGACTTCAAATCGCGTTAAACGTTGGAGCAATGCTACTTGCTTTCATCGCTCTTATCGCTCTAGTTAATGGGATCCTTAGCGGTATCGGTGGATGGTTCGGCTATGAGATCACACTTCAACAAATTTTAGGTTACATTTTCGCTCCGATCGCATTCGTAATTGGTGTGCCTTGGGAAGAAGCAGTGAAAGCCGGTACTTTTATTGGTCAAAAAATTGTATTGAATGAGTTCGTTGCATACTCTTCATTCGCACCGCAAATTCCTGACTTAATGCCAAAAACGGTTGCAGTTGTCAGCTTTGCACTATGCGGATTCGCAAACCTTTCATCAATCGCGATCCTTTTAGGTGGTCTTGGTGCAATGGCGCCTAGCCGTCGTCCAGACATCGCAAGACTTGGAATGCGTGCAGTAATCGCAGCTACAATTGCAAACTTACTAAGCGGTGCAATCGCAGGTATGTTTATTCTTTAAGGATGGTTTAAAAAGATGCTCAAGCGAAGGCTTGGGTGTCTTTTTTTTGTTTTTATATAGTTCTGAATTAGGTTAATCCCGCGAGAAAGGAATTCCGCGAGTTTAACCCATAATCCCGCGAGTTTTCATGATATTTCCGCGAGTCTGCTTACATTTTGATAAAAACTAATGATCGAACAGAAAAACCGCAGCAGGAATTTTCCCGCTGCGGTTTATTGCATCTATTTAAGCCTGCTGAGCAATCTGTTTCATTACCCAAGGCTGCATTCGATTATAAAGTGCCAAGAACAGCAATGTAATAATCGTTCCTTTTATCAAGTTAAACGGTGTAATACCTTTCAAGATAAGATCCAGCATCATTTGGCTAGACATCGGGTCGGCACCTAGAAACCACGTATATGCAGGTAATATGATCAAATAGTTGAGTAATCCCATCATAAAAGTCATTAAAACCGTTCCTAGTATTAAGCCTGTTGAAAGACGTTTAACTGTATGCTTTTTGCGGAATAAGTAGGATACTGGAAGAATGAAAAGGATCCCGGCAATAAAGTTTGCTAATTGACCAACGGGTACACCAGTAAAACTTCCTACAATTCCGTAATGAAGTACATTTTTAATTGCCTCAACCATTACTCCTGCTGCAGGTCCGAAAATGATGGCAGCTAGCAGTGCAGGCACCTCACTAAAATCAATTTTTAGAAACGGAGGCAGTCCTGGAAACGGAAAGTCGAGCATCATCAGTACATATGCAATCGTACTGAGCATCGATACCGCTACCATTTGTTTGATTTTTCCCTTTTGCATTGAAATCTCTCCTCTTTTGTCTTGCGCCATCTCATGATTTCGAATGCAGTACAGCCTGTTTCACACAAAAAAACCTTAGTCAAAAGAACGGACTAAGGGAGGTTGTATGATAAACAGCATGTAGAAGAAGCATTTACAAAAATAGTAAAATGCGCACTAAAACAAAGGCTCATTACATGAACCGCTGTACCAACATCTTCTCCCATCCAGACTATACTGTCGGCTCTGGAGTTACACCAGATCAGCAAAATGGTGACATCATATTGATGCCTTAGCCAGAACGGTTGTTTTGGCATTTTCCAAATCGCTCACGGGCTGATGAAGAGGGAATCTTCAATTACCGCCGGTCGGGAATTTCACCCTGCCCCGAAGATGGATCGCTATTGTATTTTGTTACTTCACCTATTATACTTTAAAAAATGTAAGTTGTGAACGAATATGCAACAACCATACCTTCCAAATAGAGGATGAACTCACATGAAATTAACGTTTGAATATACATGGCCGTATGAAAGAATGATGAATGATATCTATATTTCGGAGTGTCCATTCTGTAAAAAAGATAACGTGCTAACTTCTTTTAAAGAAGAACAGATGAATCTCGCTAAAGAAGCTATTAAACAGATTTTAATCATGCCGTGCTGTCATGGCAAAATCACTATTTTAAATGCGGACGATGATTATTTTTATACAGATGAAAAATTAAGAGGGCAATCATAAGGAGCATAGTTATAGATTATGAACACTTTGAAATTTACGAAAATGCATGGACTAGGCAATAATTACATTTACGTTAATATGTTTAAAGAAACAATCGCTGAAGCTGATATGCCTCAATTAGCAGTAGATGTTTCAAATCCATACACAGGAATTGGATCAGATGGTATGATCTTAATCTGTCCGAGTGATGTGGCACCCGTTAAGATGCGGATTTTTAACAATGATGGTTCAGAAGCCAAGAATTGTGGCAATGGACTTCGCTGTGTCGCTAAATATGCGTACGAACACGCACTAGTAAGCGAAACACAATTTCAGATTGAAACTCTTGGTGGATTAGTAACTGCTAAGGTAACAACGGATCACAATGATAAAGTATCACTGGTTACCGTTAATATGGGGAATCCGATTCTTCAACCTCAAAAAGTCCCAGTGAATGGATTTAACAATCTTGATCAAGTGATAAATGAGTCAGTAACTTTCAATGGAACTTCCTTAAATATGACTGCTGTATCTATGGGAAATCCTCATGCTGTTTTTTTTGTGGATAACATTACAGAAGCGCCCCTGCATTCACTAGGACCGATAATTGAAAAAGACCCTATGTTTCCAGATTGGGTAAACGCAGAGTTTGTTGAAGTTGTCTCAAAAAGTGAAATGCACTTTAGAGTTTGGGAAAGAGGTTCAGGTATTACTCAAGCTTGCGGTACAGGAGCATGTGCAGCAGCTGTAGCTGCAATCCTAAATGAAATGGCAGAAAGAAATACGGATATTACCGTTCATTTAGCCGGCGGTGATCTTATCATTAATTGGAAAGATAATGGAGAGGTTTGGATGACCGGTCCAGCGGAAATAATCTGTACTGGTGAGTATCATAATAATAAGTAAATCGTGCAGGCATCTCAGCCTGAAATTACTAAAAAAGAAAGCAGAAATGCTTTCTTTTTTAGTTGTGGGGTATTAGAAGGAGGAAACTTTAAAATAGCTGTTATGGTTTCGGTTACAGAGTAAATGAACCACGTCCGAAAGTTCGGCAAAATATAAACGAAGTAGTGAAATGGATCAAGTAATGGATATTAAAAAGTGGAGGCAAGGTGCCTCCACTTTTTTAGTATTTTTGAATAATGTTATAAAACGTATCTCGTTCAACCGGAACTTTGTTTGCCGTTTTAATTAAGTGGACAAGTTCTTTTCGAGTGATTCCTGATGAAGTTAGTGCGCCAACTGCGTGTGAGATGCGCTCTTCGATTAATGTTCCATGGATGTCACTAGATCCAAACGTTAATGCCATCTGAGTAAGCTGAACACCTATGTTGATCCAGTAGGCTTTCACGTGATCAAAGTTATCAAGCATCAAACGGCTGATTGCGATTGTTCTCATATCGTCAAATGCAGAAGTTCTTCTCATAAGCCCCATTGATTGCGTACGCGGCTGCATTGCAAGTGGAATGAATACCATGAAGCCATTCGTTGCATCCTGAAGCTGACGCAGGCGATCCATATGAATCAAACGTTCTTCTTTCGTTTCAATCGAACCATATAACATCGTTGCATGAGTTTTTAATCCTAATCCGTGGGCAATTTCATGAGCCTCTAACCATTGATCGGTTGAAGCTTTATCAGGACTCATCTTTAAGCGGTAGCGCTCTGTAAGGATCTCGGCACCTCCGCCAGGCATCGTATCTAAACCTGCTTTAATAAGCTCTTCCAATACTTCTTTCATAGAAAGTCCAGAAATTCTGGAGAAGAACTCAATTTCAGCTCCTGTATAAGCTTTGACCGTAACTTCCGGGTAGTGCTTTTTCAACGTACGTATCGTATCTAAATAATAATCAAACGGTACTTCATGGTTGTGTCCCCCCACAATATGAAACTCCCGAATATTATCGTTCCAGCGTTTTTGTACATAATCCAGAAGCTGCTCATCGTTCATGGTATAAGCGCCTTCTTCACCAGGCTTGCGTTTAAATCCACAGAAGCTGCATGTCGCTTCACATACGTTTGTTGGATTGATATATAGATTCTCAATGAAATAAACGTGATCTCCATTCTTACGAGTATTTACTTCATTCGCTAGTGATGCAACGCTTAATAGATCATTTGTTTCATATAAATATAAACCGTCTTCAATTGATAAACGCTCGCCATGAGTGACTTTTTCAGCAATTGCAGCCATGCGCGTATCAAGTGTCAATATATTTGCCATTTTTGATCCCCCTAAATTTTCAAATGAAATGTTCGGATGATGTACACATTTTTTAAGAAAAGAGCATAAATCGACACTCTCTCCTTAGTCATTTTATACGAATAGATATGTATTATCAGAATGAAATACATGTGCTTTAAGTGCATTCTCATTATAATCCTAATCAAACATTAGGACAAGGGAAGCCGCTTTTGATCGTTTCTTTGGAATTTTAAAAAAAGTAGTTTTTTATTACGATGATGATTGTCTATTAATTGAAGAAAATGTAAAATAAAAGGTAGGTAATTGTTTAAAACGAGAAGTGGAGTGACGGAAATGAAAGCCACATCAGCAGCGAGATTAGAAAAAATTGAACAACTAGAAACTTTGCGCAATAAAATGATACAGGCGGCAAATGCATTAGGAATCCATCATCCAATGGTTTTAAATTATAGTAGAAAAATTGATGAAACACATAATAAGATTATGGAAATGCAGCAAAAAGGGAATTGACCGAAAGCCGATTTGTTGAGCGCAGCTTATGCAGCCGTTATACTATACGTATAGATCCTTATTGAAGGAGTGAAAATAATGATCGTTGAAATAACAGAGAGTGCAGCAAGCAGAATTAAAGAAATGCTAGCTGAAGAAGAAGACAAAAGTCAATTTCTGCGGGTGGCTGTAAAAGGCGGCGGATGTACAGGTCTTTCTTATGGAATGGGCTTTGATAGTGATAAGAGTGAATCCGATCACGAAGAGAATATTGAAGGGATTCAGGTCGTTGTTGATGAAGAAAGTGCAAAAGTCTTAAAAGGAACGGTTATAGACTTTAAGCAAAACATGATGGGCGGAGGATTTACGATTACAAATCCGAATGCTATCGCTTCATGCGGCTGCGGTTCATCCTTCCGTACAGCAACTAACGCTGGTACGCCTGAAGAATGCTAAAATATGCAGGCGAAAATTAAAGCACTTACCCAAATTAATCTGGGTAAGTGCTTTTTTGTGTGTATATGTAAAATCAGGATAGCTTAAAAAGGATTAAAGATTAACAGCACACCGATGACATCAGACAAAATAGAAGCACCGATAAGTATGACTTTCTTTTGCTTGTTTTGTTCTTTTAAGCCAAGTGGCATTAAAAAAGTACCTAGTATGAAGAAAATAATCCCCAAAATCAAATTAAACTCCATAAATACAATTTCCTCCTCTAAAAAAGGGTAAAAGAAAACCCGGCGCGCCAACACCGGGTAAAATTGCTATTTAGGTCAGCGGCACTTGTCCGCCTCAAAAACAATAATAACAAAGACGATGAATACTTTCTACAAGCAATTTATTCCACGGCGTATTTTTCCAATTCGGTTAACAGTTCTTTCAAACGCGGTATTTCTTTTTTCGTATCATCTAAAAAGGATTCATCTGTGATATGAAGCCGATTGATCACCCTTTGAATTTCTTGCAGGCAATCAGCTGCATGCATTTCTTCTTCAGAAAATTGTCTGTTCATATATGTTTGCTCCTTCTATGAAATTTTTTTTGCAAAAGCGGCAAAAGGCTTACCAAACGCCTTATGAAAAGCGAGCTTCCTGAGATAAAATGATACTAAAAGATTTGAGCTTTCATTTTTATATTCTTCTGTGAAGTTGATTGGAGTGGAAGGTGCGTGCCTACCACATGAAAAGCTTCTCGCAAGGCATGCGACGAGGAAGATAGCATCGTTAGCATTAACCTGTAGACGCAGGAGCAAGGATACTTAATAGAGGCGGGCAGGTGAGACACTTATACGTGAAACGTATAAATGTGGCTCACCGCCTGCCCCGCGGAAAGCGAGTACCTGGAACGGAAATCAATCACTTCAGCCATAAATAAAATGACGCCAGAAGATAACATCCGGCGCCACTAATTTTTAGAACAAGCTCGTGCTGTGCAAAGGCTGTGTTTTCGCATTTGGATCAATATATGACTTTGCATTGTTAATTGCAGTTGGTGCTTCACCGAAGCCTGATGCGATCAGCTTTACTTTGCCATCATACGTACACACATCACCTGCAGCATAAATACCTTTAATGTTCGTCTCCATTTTAGAGTTAACGACGATCGAATTTTTTTGAATGTCTAATCCCCACGTTTTAATAGGGCCTAATGAGGAGATAAAGCCATAGTTTACGATAACGGCATCCACTTCAACCGTTTCCTTAATATCTCCGTTCTCTAGGACAACGGCAGAAATATTCTCGTCATCACCAATCAACCCGGTAATTTGGTACGGAGTTTTAACAGATACTTTTGAATTCATAAGCTGTTCCACACTATGCTCGTGAGCACGGAACTTATCACGACGATGTGTTAACGTTACTTGCGGTGAGATCGGCTCTAACATTAATGACCAGTCAAGGGCAGAATCTCCGCCGCCGCATACTAAAACACGTTTTCCTGCAAATGCATTAAGATCGTTTACAAAATAATGCAAGTTCTTACCTTCATATTGTTGCGCTGAAGCCAGTTCTAATCTGCGAGGCTGAAAAGCACCAACACCTGCGGTAATTAGCACGGCTTTGCTATAATGAACAGCTTTATCTGTTGTTAATTCAAAGATTTCTTCATTTTTCTCCACGTTCTGAACAGATTGTTCCAAAACAACTGTAGGATTGAACTGTATCGCTTGCTCTTTTAAATTATTAACAAGGTCTTGTGCAAGAACCTTTGGAAAACCAGCAACATCATATATGTATTTTTCAGGATACAGTGCAGATAATTGACCCCCAAGCTGAGGCATACTTTCAATAATCTTCACTTTCATCTGACGCATGCCGCCATAGAACGCCGCAAATAAACCTGAAGGGCCTCCACCAATAATCGTAATATCGTAAATTTCTTTTGCCATCACTTTCACCTCTTCTGTATTTATGACTGATGAACATGTAAAATGTTCTGACCAGAACTTGCTATCTCCCATTTAGATTCTTCCAGAGAAGCAAAAAGTCCTCTTTTTGATTTGTATATATTGCCATTAAACCCGAAAGATGCACACAAAAAGGAGTCATGAATTAAAACATTATCATAACGAAAAAAAGGTTGAAAAAACAAGAAAAAAGGAATAAGATGTGTATGTATGATTAAGAAATGTCGATATTTCGAACATTTTTTGTACTTATTTACGTCTTATTACGTGAAATATATCACAATCTATTCCTTTCCATCATATTTAATGAGTGAAAAGGTCAAACTAAAAAAAATGAGAACTGGAAGTGAATGAAATGAGTAAGCCAAAAATTCTAATATTAGGTGGCGGCTATGGCGGTATTATGTCAGCTGTTCGCTTACAAAAAGAACTAGGATCTGACGAAGCTGAAATCACATTGGTAAATAAGCACAACTACCATTACCAAACAACATGGCTTCATGAAAATGCTGCAGGTACATTACATCACGACAAAACACGTATCATGATCGATAACATCATCGACATGAACAAAGTGAACTTTGTCCAAGATACAGTAAAAGAAATTAAAAAAGACGAAAAACGTGTTCTTTTAGAAAATCAAGAATTAACATATGACTACTTAATTATTGCACTTGGATCTGATCCTGAGACTTTCGGTATCCAAGGACTTAAAGAGAATGCATTCAGCATCCGCAGCATTAACTCTGTTCGTAAAATCCGTGAGCACATTGATTATTCATTCGCTCGTTACAATAACGAAGGACAGCCAGATGAACTGATCACAATCGTAGTTGGTGGTGCTGGATTTACTGGAATTGAATTCGTTGGTGAACTTGCTGACCGTGTTCCTGAATTATGCCGTGAATACGATATTCCTCGTGAAAAAGTTCGTATCGTAAATATTGAAGCTGCACCAACAGTACTTCCTGGGTTTGATGAAGAACTAGTTGAGTATGCGATCAATAACTTAGAACGCCGCGGCATTGAATTCCTTGTAAACACACCGATTAAAGAATGTAATACGGATGGTGTTGTTCTTGCAAATGGTGAAGAGATTAAAGCTTCAACAATCGTTTGGACAGGTGGAGTTCGCGGAAACCACTTAGTGGAGGAAGCAGGATTTGAAACAATGCGCGGACGTGTTAAAGTAGACAAAGATCTTCGCATGCCAGGGTTTGACTATATTTTTGTAGCTGGAGACTGCGCACTTATTATTGATGAGGAAGCAAACCGTCCTTATCCTCCAACAGCTCAAATTGCTATTCAACAAGCGTACACAATCGGCCGCAACATCAAAGCATTGATGAATGGTGGTAAGCTTGAAGAGTTCAAGCCAGACATTAAAGGTACTGTTGCATCACTCGGTAAAGGTGAAGCAATCGGTAAAGTAGGTAACAAAAAATTGTTTGGTGCAACAGCATCTGCAATGAAAAAAGTAATCGACAACCGTTACTTATTCTTACTTGGCGGAGTGCCGATGGTAATTAAAAAGGGTAAATTAAAACTTTTCTAAATCGAATCGTGTAAACTAAGAACAGGAGCGAATGCTTCTGTTCTTTTTTATGGCTGTTTTCACATTCGTTGATGGTTTTGTAAGTAGTTAATTTCCGCTACAGGTTGCTCGCTTTCCACGGGGCGTGCGGTGAGCATCCTGCGCTTTGCGCCATTAGGGGTCTCCACTGAATTAAATATAAAGCTTTAAAAACAGCAATTCTTTTAGAAAAGCATTTTATTAATTAAATTGTTAAAAGGCAGGGCATGCTGATGACGAAAAAAGACAGAGGACATGTATGGCTGGCTGCAGCTGGCTTATTAATCGATGATGATGGCAGATGGCTCGTAGTTAAAAAGAGTTATGGTGGTTTAAAAGGTAAATGGTCTATTCCAGCCGGTTTTGTAGATTCAGGAGAAACGGTTGATGAAGCAGCAGTGAGAGAAGTTTTTGAAGAAACAGGGATTAAAGGGGAAGTGTGTACCATTCTTGGAATCCGTTCCGGTGTAATTAAAGAAACAATCAGTGATAATATGGTTGTTTTTTTATTGAAAAAAGAGAGCGGAAGCCTTTTACAACATTCAGAAGAGATTGAAGAGGCTGCATTTATGACACCAGAAGAACTTCGAGCTGATCCTTCAACTTCATTGATGGTTCATTACTTTATGGATAAAAAACAGAGCTTTATAGAAGATAAAATAAATCCTGGTGACATCTTTGGTTATACAACTTATAAAATTTTAGATTGCAGGTAAAAATGTACGAAACATTCTGATAATTAAAGAAAGTGAAAGATGATTACGCTTACATGGGCTTATTTCCGTTTAAAATCAGTTTTTCAATCTCTCAAATCCTTGTTATTATTATCTGAAAATTTAAACAAAAAAGAGGGAGTGTTACAACATGAGAAAACATGCGATTCAGAAAAAACAAGATCAATGTCCATATTGTGAAGGGAAGGGCTATTTCCAGCTCTTGCTTGGAGGTTCTGAAACGTGTGTAGAATGCTGTGGAAGCGGTAAGAAAACAGCATAAAACACGTAACGCTCTCAAACAAGATTGACGTAAATGCCCCCGTTTAGTAAACTATCCTCAGATATATGGGGGTGTCTACATCATGGATTTGCTTTTACCACAAGTTATCATTTCAATGTTATTGTTCATGGTTCTCTTCTTTGGAATCGGTTTCTTGTTTAACATGCTTTTGCGCGCTACGTGGTTTATGGTTATTTTATATCCTTTAGTTGTCATATTGATTGTCGATGATGTTCGATTCTTTGAGTATTTTACGAAACCAAGTGAAAGTTTTCAATCGCTATTGAGTCATCTTCTCAATTTATCAGCATCAGACATTACTATACTAACATGCGGGCTGATCGGTGCCATACTAGCTGGTACAGCTATAAAGATGCTGCGAGTTCGCGGATATCAGATGTTCTAAAGAAAGTCCCTTACATAAGGGGCTTTTTTTATTTCCACTTTTCCCCTTCTTTCTTATAGGAGTATACATCTCCTTCATGCTGGGAAGGAATAGATAGGAGAGGAGTGGACAATTTTTGCTGATTTTTAAAAAAATTGTAAAGAGAACCACCATTACGATTCTATTTGTTTTCGCCCTTTTTACAACATTTCGATCAATATCTGGTGTACAGGCAGATGACCTGGCAACTTGGCTCGATAAAAAACAGTCTGATAACGTACTTGTTGATGCAGCCTTGACCGTTATCACACAATCTTTAAAGACATTGCCCACGATCTATAGACCAAACATGATGCTTTCTTCTGCTGAGGTAAAACAGCCTAAAACAATAGAAGAAGTGATTGATTTTACCCAATATCCTGTCGTGCATGTAACAGCTACTGGCTATACCGCTGGCCAAGAAAGTACGGGCAAAACAAAAAGTCATCCTGCTTATGGAATTACAAAGTCAGGATTAAAGGTAAAACGAGATCTTTATTCGACTATCGCAGCAGATACTTCCATCTTTCCAATTGGAACAGTCCTATGGATTCCAGGCTATGGTTATGGAGTTGTAGCAGATACGGGTTCTGCGATAAAAGGAAACAAAATAGATCTTTATTACAATACAGTAGAAGAAGTCTATGGAAAATGGGGCAAAAAGAAGATTGGTGTGTATGTTATACAGCGCGGTGACGGAAAGATTACGGAAACAGAATTGAATACGTTGAACGAAGATAAATCGATGCAAGTATTTAGACAGCAATATTTATATGAATAAAAAAAGAGCTTCAGGTTAGCGAGTAGCCTGAAGCTTCTTTATGTAGCTTTCTTCTTCTTTAGGTAAAAAAGGAGGGAATTCATTTGGATGTATAAGGGCAGCAAGTCGTTTTAAACCAAATATCAATCTTGGAGAGGGCCGGCAAAAAAGGTCTTCCTCTAGTTTTACGATCTCTGTCTTATGAACTTCTAATACTTCCCATCCATCTCTCTTTTTGATGTGTGAAGGCTGCATCTTGTCTGTTTTGACACCTACCCAAACCATTCCGATCAGATCGGGCTTTCGCCTCACAACATCGTCCCATGTAGTTTGTACGCTAGCGAGCTCTACGTCCTCAAAGAGGTTCTTTCCACCAGCAAGATAGGCGATTTCTGTGAGCCAATTCACCTTTCCTGGTGTGAAAACAGGCTTTGGCCACCATTCGAAATAAACGTTTCTTCTGTTTTTTATGGTTCTGCTGATTTTTTCATATGATTCTATTTCTTTTTTCATCCAATTCACCATTTGACGGGCTTGTAACACTTTATTTGTTCGTTGACCCAGGTCAAGCAGATCATTTTGAATATCGTTAAGACTTTGAGGGTTATAAACAATATGTGGAATGTTCCGTTTCTTTAGTTCTTCAATGTTTTTTTCCATTCCAGGTACGCTTAAGCTAGCTAAAACGAGGTCAGGATCTAATGATTGGAGCTTATCCATATCGATGGATAGGTCGGGGCCTAATCGTGTAAGTTCCTCTATTTCTGCCGGCCAATCTGAAAAATCATCAATTCCTACTAGTTGAGACGTTAATCCTAAAAAGTGCAGCAGCTCAGTGTTGCTTGGACAAATTGAAATTAATCTCAAAGAGAATAACCTCCTACTAAATAAACAACCACGAAAGCAGCAAAGTTTGTAGAATTCCTAAAAGTCCGCCAAAAAAAACTTCACTTGGTCGATGCCCAAGAAGTTCTTTTAATTCTTTTCTTTGTTCTTCCACATTCTTTTGCTGAAAGGTTTCTGATTCTCTAACGTGATTTCTAAACTCTTCTACTAAATCATTCAATACGGCGGCTTGTTCTCCTGCATGCCAGCGGATTCCTTTTGCATCATACATTACAATTATGGCAAACATGGCAGCGATCGCAAAAAGAGTTGAACCCAATCCGTGAAGAGCACCAACTGCAGTAGCTAATGAAGTAACAGAAGCAGAATGTGAACTTGGCATTCCGCCTGTACTAATAAACAGATCCCATCTTATTTTTTTAGTATGATAAAAATGAATAGGAATTTTTAAGAATTGTGCAGAAAATACACCTAGAAGTGCTGCGATTAATGGAAAGTTAAAAAGTATATTAGGCATTAGGAGCTTCCTTTCAATAGGGTGGTTTATAGTATGGCTGTTTTAGATAGTTGTTACCCGATTTCGGCATAGTTCAATCTCTGATACCATTAAGAATGAGGGAGGTTTTAGAAAGTGGACTTTTTTCCTCAAGAATATTACGAGTTTTTTGTTGTCTTTAACGATGGTGATTATTATACAGGTCATGATCTGTTAGAGGCGGTCTGGTTAACAGATCGAAGCAACCTTTTTATCAAGGGGCTTCTGCAGATGACTGTTGCTCTTTATCATTATGAATATGGAAACGTAAAAGGCGCTAGGGAAATGTTAAGTGTAGCAGAACACTATTTAACACCTTATAAGCCATTGCATTGGCAATTAAATGTCGATGAGGTGTTATCGTATATTCATTTGTGTCTGAAAAGCATTCCGAAAAATATTGACAGGCTGGATTTTGAACAGGTTCATCTATTGCCTGTGCTGCCAAAGCTCTATTTAAATTTAGAGTAATATAGTGTTGTGAATTCGAAATATTCTAAAAGAAAGAGTATAATAAAATGTAGTGGGTAAAAAGAATAAGGGGGAACTTTAACATGTTTACGATTAAACAGCTTTGGAGTACAAAAGAACAAGAAGAAGTCCTACTGGTCGGTTTATTTCAAGAGCCGAAACTTACTGGCGTAATGGCTGATATGGATGAGGAATTACATGGAACGATTACTGAACTTATAAAAGACGGTGACCTTTCAAACCGTTTAAAAAGCATAAAAAAATTAAACACATTAGGTCAGCTTGGTACGAAACGTATCTATTTTGCTGGATTAGGTAAGCGTGAGGATTTTACTTATGATAAAGCGAGAAGTACCTTTGGAAGGGCTGTACAAGAGATTACGAAAGAAAAAAGAACTCATTTCTCCATTCTTCTCGATACCTTTCATTCAGAAAAAATTTCAACAGAAAAACTTGCACACGCATTTAGTGAAGTGGCAGGCACATCTATCTATCGCTTTGAAGACTATAAAAAGAAAACAAATGAACCTCAAAAACGTTTAGAAACAATTACAGTTTACACAGAGAACAGTGATGCTGAAGCAGGATTAACGAGTGGATATGCTTATGCAAAAGGGATTAACCTTGCTCGTGACCTTGTGAATACACCAGGAAACCTTCTTACGCCAACTGATCTAGCGGCAGAAGCGATCGATGTAGCGCTTGAATACGGTATGGAATACGAAATTCTTGAAAAAGAAGACATGGAAAAGCTCGGCATGGGAGCAATACTTGCAGTAAGTAAAGGCTCTGAACAACCGCCAAAATTGATTACAGTAAAGTATCAAGGTGGAAAAAAAGAAGATGCATATGTGGCGTTAGTTGGTAAAGGCTTAACTTTTGATGCTGGAGGCTATTCAATCAAACCAGCAGCTAACATGCATGAGATGAAGAGCGACATGGGTGGAAGTGCAGCAGTATTAGGAGCTATGGATGCGATTGGGCGCTTAAAGCCGGAGATTAATATCATGTTTGTTATTCCTTCGTCTGAGAATTTAATTAATGGAGCGGCCATGAAGCCAGGTGATGTGATCACTTCACTGAGCGGGAAAACGATAGAAGTACGAAATACGGATGCAGAGGGACGTCTTATTCTTGCCGATGCTATTACGTACGCAAAAGAACAAGGTGCAAAATACATTGTTGATGTGGCAACTTTGACAGGAGGCGTCTTAGTAGCACTTGGTGACTGCACGACGGGCGCACTCACGAACGACGAAGATTTTTATGAGCATATCAAGCAATCTGCTGCAGATGAATCGGAACTATTATGGCTGCTGCCGAGTTTTCAGCCTTTCAAAGATATGCTGAAGACGAGTGATGTTGCAGATCTTAACAATTCAACAGGAAGACTAGGTCATGCGATTACAGGCGGTTTATTCGTTGGAGAATTCGCTGAAAATACACCGTGGGTTCACTTGGATATCGCAGGTACCGCTTATTCTGGAAAATCATCAGAGCTAGGCCCAAAAGGCGCTACAGGCGTAATGGTGCGAACGCTAACTAACTTTGTACGAAACTTTAAAGCATAATTCAAAGGAAACTGAATCTCAAACGAGGTTCAGTTTTTTTGTATTTGACACATTCAAATATACATGTTAACTTGTTAAAGGTTTAACAAATTAGTGATTTAGCGAAATAAAGCAATAAAGTTTTTGGTTGAGGAGGAAACGAAAATGAATGCTGTAGTATTAGCCGTAGCAGTCATGCTAGTACTTAGCCTTTTACGTATACACGTTGTAGTAGCCTTGCTTATAGGTGCATTAACAGGCGGGGTTGTAGCAGGAATGGGCTTGACTGAAACGATAAAGGTATTTACTGAAGGGTTAGGATCGAATGCAGTCATTGCATTAAGCTACGCGTTACTTGGAAGTTTTGCAGTAGCATTATCTAGAACAGGTCTTCCAAAGTTAATGGTGAACAAAGCTATCGCTCTTGTGGGAAAAGAAGGAGAAACAAGAAAAAAATCTTTATCTAAAGTCCTTATTTTATTTGTTATCTTAATGATTTCTTCTTTTTCACAAAATTTGATTCCCGTTCATATTGCAATCATTCCAATCTTTATACCGCCGCTTTTACATGTTTTAAATGAATTGCAGCTTGATCGCAGACTCGTAGCAACTGTTATAACGTTTGGTTTGATTACGCCTTACATGTGGTTCCCTGTAGGATTCGGAGGAATTTTCCATGAGATTCTTCAAACAAACATGAAGGACAGCGGATTAACCGTAAAAATGGATCAAATCCCGACAGCGATGACGATTCCTTCTTTAGGAATGATAGTAGGTTTATTGATTGCCGTATTTATTACGTATCGCAAACCGCGTCAATACGAAAATAAAGCCATCGGTATTTCTAAAGAAAATGATGTGAAGTACTCGGCTCGCTCAATCACTATAGCTGTAATATCCATTGCTGCAACATTGGTTGTACAGCTGCAAACCGACTCTATGATTTTTGGTGCACTTTCAGGGATAATCGTTCTGTATTTTAGCGGTCAGCTAAAATTAAATGCCTCAGATACCATTTTGACTGAAGGCATGAAAATGATGTCCTACATCGGTTTTGTTATGATTTCAGCAGCTGGTTTTGCAGCAGTAATGCGCGAAACAGGTGAAGTGGAAACATTGGTAAAAGACAGTTCTACACTAATCGGAAATTCCACGGCACTAGGAGTTCTTCTTATGTTAGTAATTGGCTTGCTCGTTACGATGGGAATCGGTTCATCGTTCTCGACCATTCCGATTATAACCACGATTTTCGTTCCGTTAGCTGGAGAATTAGGACTAAGTGTAATGGCGACTATTGCGCTGATCGGTACAGCAGCAGCATTAGGAGATGCGGGTTCTCCTGCTTCAGACAGTACACTTGGGCCAACTTCTGGTCTGAACGTTGACAATCAGCATAATCACATCTGGGATACATGTGTTCCGACGTTCTTACATTACAACTTGCCACTAATCGCATTCGGGTTTATTGCCGCGATGGTATTATAAAAAGAAAAAAAACCACCTAGTGTGGTTTTTTTTGCGTTGATGAGCTCTCGTCAAAATAAAAACAAAATTGGTCAATATAACAATGAAACATTTCAAATTATGAGCGAAATTCGTCAATATAATTGTGAACTTTTTCAATATCTTACATAGTAAGTACTGCTCCTCTTACTTATAGGTCAGCAAAAGCTATTTTTTCTTCAAAAATTACATGCTAACAATAAGGAGGGAATAACGATGACAAAACGTAAACATTCTTGGGATGCAGCTGCAAAAAATAATTCAACACCGACAGAAAGTATGGCAAACGTTGAGTTTTCTGATGAAAAATTCTCAGACGAAATTCCGAAAAGAGATACGCAAAGCCCACGATCAAAAGGGAAATAAAATGAAGCTGGCTCCTCAAACAAGAAGAGGAGTCAGCTTTTTGGTTTTTATTCAAAAAAAGTCAATTCGGGCATCCATTGTTTCATGTGTGTCTTAATCTCTTCATACGATTTTTTCAAAGCAGGAAGGTCCTTCATCGGATGAACCACAAAAGGGCGGTCTACATATGTTGGCAAAAATTTCGGCTCCGTTAAATCAATGCTTGTTTCATCACCCTTTTGATGCTTTGTTACAGTAAGTTGAACAACCCCGCCAATATCTTTATACTCACGGCGTTGGCCAGATAAGAAGTTTCCTAAAGAATAAGCTACGAACGTTTTGCTGCCGTCACTTGCTGCTTCCCATTTTACGGGTTGAAGTACATGGGGATGATGACCGATGATAATGTCACCACCTGCTTCAGTTACTACTTTTACGATTTCTTTTTGAAAATCATTTGGCAACCTTTCGTACTCATTTCCAAAATGCAAAGATACAACGTTTACATCTGACAGCTTTTTAGCCTCAGCAATATCACGTTTGATCCTTTCAACTTCTATCAAATTGACAAGGTGGTCTTTTCCTGTTGGAACGGGTATTCCATTCGTTCCATATGTATAGCTTAAAAAAGAAACCGTAATATCATTCTTTTTTATCAGTCGAATATTCTGCCTATCCTGATTATTCAGATAAGCTCCTGTGTACATCACATCTATTTGGTTCCAATAGTTTAGTGCACTCACAATTACTTTTTCTCCGCGATCAAGCGTATGATTATTGGCTAACGTAACAAGATCCACTCCATTCGCTTTTAAAGCGTCTCCAACTTCATGCGGAGAATTAAAAGATGGATATGATGAAAGACCAAGCTTTGTACCGCCTATCATCGTTTCTTGATTTGCCATTGTAATATCTGGCTGTACTAAATAGGGCTTAACAGGGAGGAAGTTACGATTGAAATCATACCCAGATGCCGTTTTGGCGCTATTATAAACCGTATCATGAATTAAAATGTCACCTACTGCTGCAAGTGTCAGGCTTGTCGTTTTTTCGACAGGTTTTTGCACGATCGGTTCCGTCTTTATCTCTTTTGGTAACGCAGTATTTTCTTGTTTGATTTCCTTTTTTTCTTCAACAGTCTTTAAATCTGCGTTATGATACATATATATAAATGCAATTGTCGAAAAGAAAACGATTACGATTCCTGTTAACCACCATAGCCGTTTCAATACAATTCCCCCTTTTTCTCTATCATAATGGAAAAAGAGGGTATATGTATATGTCGAATTGCTCACCATTGAAAACGGTTTCAAACATGACATTCAGGAGGAAAGTGCAAAATGAGACAAATTACAGCAGAAACAGTAGAACTTTTAGACCGCAATGATGAATTGGCATCCTTTAAAAATGAGTTTTACGTAAAAGATGATGCTATTTATCTAGATGGCAACTCTTTAGGGCTTCTTTCGAAGCGTGCCGAGCAATCGTTGTTTGATGTTTTAAATGATTGGAAAGCACATGGAATCGACGGATGGATGGGTGGAAAATACCCTTGGTTTACCTTAAGTGAGCAGTTGGCTGAAAAGCTTTCTGTACTTGTAGGAGCCGAAGAAAAAGAAGTAATTGTTACTGGATCAACAACAGTAAACCTTCACCAGTTGGTAGCTACCTTTTTTGAACCAAAAGAAGGAAGAACGAAAATACTGGCAGATGAACTGACATTTCCTTCCGACATCTATGGCTTGCAGAGTCAGTTGAAAATAAAAGGATTAAATCCTGAAACTGAATTGATTCAGGTTAAGAGCAAAAACGGTTTAACACTTGATGAAGACGACATTATCGAAATGATGACAGATGATATTGCGCTGATTCTTTTACCATCTGTTCTTTATAGAAGCGGTCAGCTGCTTGATATTGAGCGATTAACGAAAGAGGCGCATAAACGGAAAATACCGATTGGATTTGATCTATGCCACTCAATTGGAGCTCTTCCGCATGAATTAAGTAAATGGGATGTTGATTTTGCCTTTTGGTGCAACTATAAATACGTAAATGCAGGACCAGGTGGAGTAGGCGGACTCTATGTGAACAAGAAGCACTTTTCAAAGACTCCTGGTCTTTCCGGGTGGTTTGGCTCAAAGAAAGAAACTCAATTTGATATGGACCACCATTTTGATGCGGAAACCTCTGCAGGAGGCTATCAGATCGGTACGCCGCACATGCTGAGCACGGCACCGCTAATTGGCTCTTTGTCTATCTTTGAAGAAGCGAAGATTGAAAGAATTCGAAGCAAATCTTTAAAGTTGACTGCACTATTAATGGATTTATTGAATCAAGAACTCGAAAATGAGTTTGCGATCGTTAATCCTCTTGATGACAAGAGACGAGGCGGACATGTCGCTCTTATGCATAGTGACGCAGCCCGAATCTGTAAGGCGTTAAAAGATAATGGCATTGTTCCAGATTTTAGAGCTCCGAACATTATTCGTTTAGCACCTGTAGCGCTTTATAATTCTTATGAAGATGTATTTAAAGCTATAAAAATTTTAAGTAAGATTATGAAAAATCGTGAATATGAAAAGTATGAAAACAAAAGAGAAGTTATCGCTTAAGGAGTGGTACAGTGAAGCTATTCGATATTTCGATGCCTCTTTATAAAGGGGTTCCTGGTTGGCCAGGTGACACTCCGTATTCTTTTGACCTTGCTTGGACAAAAGAAGACTCTGGTTCTGTGAACGTAGGAAAAGTGGAAATGAGTATACATACAGGTACACATGTAGATGCACCCTATCATTTTGAGGATAACGGGGAAAAAGTGATTGAACTACCACTCGAACGATATGTAGGAAAGGCATTTGTTATGGATGTTACAAGCGTAAAGGAAATCACACTAGAACATCTAAAAAACAAACTGCCGAACGGTACAACACGAGTTTTATTTAAAACAAACTGCTGGCAAGATCGAACGGTGTTTCCAAAACAAATCGTTCCCATTTCATCTGAAGCTGTACCCTTTTTAAAGAGTTGCGGTGTGAAACTCATCGGTGTAGATATGCCTTCAGTTGATCCATTGGACAGTAAAGAGTTGCGTGCACATCATGCACTTTATAAACATAACATCCATATTTTAGAAGGATTAGTGCTAGATGAGGTACCAGAGGGTGATTACGAGTTAATCGCTCTGCCGTTGCCTCTTCAAGACGCTGATGGAAGTCCTGTTCGAGCCATTCTTAAAGAATTGTCCAAATAACATTACAAAAACAAACACAACAACAGTGTTTGTTTTTTTAACTTAGTTGCTCTTGAAAGTGGTTGATTTCCGCTCCAGGATGCTCGCTTTTCGCGGGGCCGTGTTAAAATCTCTTTGAAAGCCAGCATTTTTGAGATTTTCTTTTTTGTTCCTTATAATAGGTAAGAGATAAAATTGGAGGCAAGGCATGTATAAGTATGGATTTACGGATTATTTTGAAGGAAACTTACAATTTACAGGTTATGATGTTGTACAAGTTGGGCCATGGACAAATGTATATATTTCGTTTGAGATCAAAAACCTAGAAGTTTTTCTTGATGGACTAATTGAACCAAGTGCGTTAACTGTTTACAACGGAGAAGGTGAACTGCAAGAGATTATTGCCCTTGATGAAGGCGTTGATTGTGAATATAAGTTTACGGATAAAGAGAAGGAACAGATAACAAACTATTTGTTAGACATTGACCTGAAACACGGAATCGAAAAGGAGTGATTGGATAAATGAAAATTACAGGCATTGAACCAACTCCAAGCCCTAATTCAATGAAGATCAATCTGACAGAAACGCTACCTGGAACAGAGCGTTACAATTATACAAAAGAGGATGCACAAAAAGCTCCATCGTTTATTCAAAACATATTGAAGGTGGATGGAGTCAAAAGCATCTATCATGTTGCAGATTTTATTGCTCTCGAGCGCAACCCGCGTGCCAAATGGGAAGATGTCCTTTCAGGAGTTAGGAAAGTTTTTGGTCAGGAAGAGGATGCAGATACATTAGATCAAGAAACACAAAAAGAAGATGAAATCACCGAAATTACAGTCCTCGTTCAAATGTTCAGAGGTATACCGATGCAGATCAAACTTAGAACGGAGCAAGAAGAAAGGCGTGTTGGTCTTCCTGAACGGTTCGCAAAAGCAGCCCTAGAGGCTCAGAATTCTTCAGATAATCTTGTAATGGAGCGTCAATGGGAAGAACAAGGAGTTCGCTACGGTACTTTCGAACAAGTAGGATCTGAGGTAGCTGAAGAGCTCTCAGCCGTCTATCCACAAGAACGTTTGGAACAGCTAGTAAAACAAGCTTACAGCTCTAATGGTAATTCAGAGGTGGAGGAGGCTTCTTTTTCTACTTCAGAAGTGGCAGAAAAACTCCGTGACACGGACTGGCGGACGCGTTACGCAGCATTAGAACGAATGAATCCAACAATAGAAGATGTAATGGTTCTTAAACAGGCACTAAAAGATGAAAAGCCGTCTATTCGCCGCTTGGCTGTTGTCTATTTGGGAATGATTGAAGATGAGGCGGTCCTTCCTCTTTTGTACTTAGCGCTTCAGGATAAAAATGTTTCTGTTAGACGAACAGCTGGAGACGCTTTGTCAGACTTAGGTAATCCAAAGGCGATCCCTGTTATGTGTGATGCATTATCAGATAAAAATAAGCTGGTGAGATGGCGTGCTGCTCGTTTTCTTTTTGAAGTAGGTGACGAGACTGCACTTCCAGCTTTAAAATCTGCTCAAGATGATCCAGAATTTGAAGTAGCTCTTCAAGTTAAAATAGCGATCGAACGTATTCAAAGCGGTGAAGAAGCAGCGGGTACCGTATGGCAGCAGATGACAAAAAGCCGTGAAAAATAAGAAAAACAAAACCCGCAGAATGATTCTGCGGGTTCTGTTTGTATTACGAAGTCTCTTTTTGATTTGCTGCTTTCTGTTCATCTTGTTCAATAAAACGGGTGATCTCATTGCAAATTTCCAGCGGTTTTTCCTCCATTAATAAATGCCCGCACTTTTCATAGACAATCAGTTCAGCATTCGGAAGATCATGCTTTAAACGGTATCCCGTTTTAACAGGCATAACTTGATCTTCTTTTCCCCAAATCATAAGAACAGGCTGTTGAATGTCTTTCAGCTCCTGAGAACACATATCACCTTCACGATGTCTTAATAGGCGAATCAAGGAATCGATAAAGGCAGCCTCACTAATCGGCTTTTTATAACTTTCGATCATTTCTTCTGTAACCAGTTTAGTGTCATGTAACACCGCTAATAAATTTTGCTTCACATCTTTTCTTTGTATCCAGCTTCTCATTCCCCATGTGAAAAGCGGTAAGTAAGAACAAGCAATTAATGAACGGCTTGCCCGCTTAACATAGGAACAGCATCCAAGCAAAATCAGTTTCTTAATACGTTCAGGAGCTTTTTTTGCTGCGTGCATACAAATTTGTCCACCCATCGAATGACCGATTAATATTACATTTTGAATATGAAGCTGATCCAAAAAATCAATAATCAATTGTCCATAGTTCGTCAGTTTATAGATGAAACTAGTGGATTTTTCACTTTGCCCAAACCCAGGCAAATCTAAAGCAATCACTTTATACTTTTTTGTTAAATAGGGAAGCAGTTGTCTAAAGCTGATCGTGGAGGATAAAAATCCGTGAACCAGAACCACTACTTTTGCTTCCGGATCTTCGTGATCATAGTATTCATAATAAATTTGAACGTTGTTTACATTTAATCGATATCCTGGAGAATAAATATGCTCTTCATTAACGGCCATAATTGTCCTACCTCCGTACACAGAATTCTATGGATAGTTTCACCAAAGTGCATGAAAGATACAAGGTGCAATAATTTCCTCTTCAAAACGTCTAACGAACAATTATTAGTTAATTACCCACAACTATAGGAAGTATCATACATAAAAGCACATTATTGCCTTTCACTGCTTGCCCCGCGGAAAAAGAGCATCTGAAACGGAAATCATTCGCTTCTTTTACAGCAAACTTTATATCGCAATATTATGATTAAACAGTTGTCCCTTCTTTTTCAATCAAAATTTGTGCGTTTGTCTCTATTCCTCTTTACCCACTTCGTACATATTTTAATAAGGAGTAAGAACGCATAAAGATGAAGGAGGTAGCAGGATGGCATTTCCATATTATCCTTACTATTACCCATATGCATACGGTGCATATGGCGGCTATGGCGGCGGCTATGGTTACGGTTGGATCTGGGCTGTAATAATAATCTTGTTTATTCTCATATTAATTTTCGGTGGCTGGTGGTGGTGGAACACTAGAGACTAAAAAAAAGGGGCTTGGAGGTAGGGTCTTCAGCCCTTTTTTGCTTGAGTATGAATGAATTGTTATGCGGGGATAATGAAAGAAAAAAATGGAGAGATGTTATGCATAGTCGTCAAACAGTCCGCTATATTTGTGAAGAATACGTCAGCGGCAACTGTTATTATTACAAAAGTGAAATCATCACACATGATAATTGGAAAAATCTTGACTCCCTTTCCTGGTCAAGGCCCCGTCCGATATCTAAAAAGACCTTTATGAAACAGAAAAAAGCAGGTTATAAAACAGAACATAAGTTTATAAAAAAAGAGCCTGCTGTGGTCGTTTCACTGCACAGAACGAAAACCGTCTAAATCAATAGGCGGTTTTTTTGGGGAACAAAAAGACATGGTCAATAAATTTCTGTAAGCCGTATAAAAGATTTTACATAAAATAAATGGTTTTTAATGGAAAATGATTACATCTATTTTGAGAAGGGGATACAAAGTTTATAAGGATTTTAAGGAGGGAACAGAAGTGGGGAAATTTAGAATTGCAAAAGATACGCTAGGCGAAGTTCGTGTACCTGAAGAGGCTTATTATGGAGCTCAAACGCAAAGAGCTGTCGAAAATTTTCCGATCAGCGGAATTCGATTGCCTTTTTCTTTTATAAAAGCTCAGGCAATTATTAAAGCAAGCGCAGCACATGCAAATAAAGAGTGCAACGAATTGAACCATAAAAAAGCAGAGGCAATTATTGCAGCAGCTGATGAAGTTGTCCAAGCGATGTGGAACGACCATTTTGTTGTAGATGCTTATCAAGCAGGAGCTGGAACTTCTCAAAATATGAACATGAATGAAGTATTAGCATCACGAGCTGCAGAAATACTCGGAGGGGTAAAAGGTGACTATTCGTTAATTCACCCAAACGATGATGTGAACATGTCTCAATCGACCAATGATACAATTCCGACTGCCATCCAACTAGCCGTTGCATCTGAACTTCAAGAAACACTTTATCCCGCCTTAAATCGGTTACTCCAAGTTTTAGAAGAAAAAGAACAACAGTTTCATAACATTATTAAGGCTGGAAGAACGCATCTGCAGGACGCTGTACCTATTCGTTTAGGCAGTGAGTTTAAAGGCTATAGAGGCACGCTAGAATCTGTAAAACGTGCCATGGAACATTCCGAGAAATCCTTGTATTTATTAGGGCTTGGCGGTAACGCTGTAGGGACTGGAATCAATGCACACCCTAATTATGCGGAACTAGCTATTAAAGAGATCGCTAAACGCACTGGCATGCCATTTTTGAAGAGTGATAACACGTATGCCTTTATGCAGAATACAAATGCTGCTATTACTATAAGCGGACATTTAAGGGAATTAGCCATCCATTTAATAAAAATTTCAAGTGACCTAAGACTTTTAAGCAGTGGCCCTCGTACAGGTCTAGCTGAAATTACGCTGCCTGCGGTCCAACCGGGTTCTTCGATTATGCCGGGTAAGATTAATCCTGTTATCTTAGAAAATTTGTACATGATCTGTTCACAAGTTATCGGTAATGACAGTTGTGTAACGACTGCTGCTATCGGCAGTCAGCTTGAAATAAATCCGATGATGCCAGTTATAGGATTAAATGTCCTTCAATCGATTACGATCTTGAGCAATGGAATAGCCATTTTCACAGAGAAATGCCTGAAAGATATCACCGCTAATCAAGAAAATATAAAAAATTGGCTTGATCAAAGTTTATCCCTTGTAACTGCCCTCAACCCTCATATTGGTTATGAAAAAGCTGCAGCTTTAGCAAAAGAAAGCTTTGAGACCGGTAAAACATTAAAAGAAATAATAATCGACAAGAAGGTCCTTTCAGAAGAAGAAGCTGAGCGTATACTAGATCCGAATTCCATGATTTAATGTTTCGATTTGTAACTTTTATATTGTTTTTCTCGACAATTATAGTACAGATTCCTTGTTTTTCTTTTTATTTACAAAAATATAGTGAAGATTGGGAATGACGGTTGTATAATAGAGAAGTTCATTCACATATAAAGGGAATTAAATAATATACTGGAAAACCATTTTATTGCCGATTAATTTTGAGTAGTGGACATTTTGAACTGTTTTGGGGAGGAACTTGAAAATGTGCGGTTTTATTGGGTATATGCTAAATACACCTGAGACGGTAGAACAGAAAGAAACAGAACAATTAATAAACATGACAAATATCATTACTCATCGCGGTCCAGATGACAGTGGTCATTTTGTTGATCAGTATGTTCGCTTCGGTTTTCGCCGACTTAGCATCATTGATATAGAAAGCGGCAAACAGCCATTATCCTATGAAGATGATCGTTATTGGATTATCTTTAACGGTGAAATATATAATTATGTTGAAATAAGAAAAGAACTAGAGGAAAAAGGATTTGAATTTAAAACCCATTCAGATACAGAGGTCATTTTGGCGCTTTTCAGCGAGAGAAGAGAAAATGCTTTCACTGAATTGCGAGGAATGTTTGGATTTTTGATTTGGGACAAAGAAACAAAAGAACTTTTTGGTGCTAGAGATCCGTTCGGTATTAAACCTTTCTTTTACTTAGAAGATGAGGAGGGTTTATATTGTGCATCTGAAAAGAAAAGTATAACCCTTGTTAAAGAAAAACAAGAAGTAGATGCAGAAGCACTTCATCATTACTTAACCTATCAGTTTGTTCCTGAACCGATGACGATCACAAAGAACATTAAAAAGCTAGAACCAGGCCATTATTTTGTTAAAAAAGCAGGACGGCCTTTAGCAATCAAACCATTTTGGAGACCAAATTTCACGCCAAAGAACATGCAGCTTGAAGAAGCAAAAGACATGATCCGTTCGGTAATGCGTGATTCTGTAAAAGTTCACATGCGTTCTGACGTACCTGTAGGGGCTTTTCTGTCGGGAGGTATTGATTCAAGTACGATCGTAGCACTAGCGAGTGAACTTCATCCTTCTTTAAAAACATTCACTGTAGGGTTTGAAAGAGAAGGCTTTAGTGAGATTGATGTTGCTGTTCAGACTGCAGCTGCACTTAACGTAGAAAATATACATTATCTTGTAAAGCCGGATGAATTTATGAAAGAGCTGCCAAAAATTATTTGGCATATGGATGATCCAGTTGCAGATCCTGCAGCTGTACCCTTATATTTTGTGGCGCGAGAAGCAGCGAAACATGTTACAGTCGTTCTATCTGGTGAAGGGGCAGATGAGCTATTCGGAGGCTACAATATCTACCATGAGCCCCATTCATTAAGACATCTTTCTTCGTTGCCAAAAGGGATTTCCAAAGGTTTGGCAGCCATTGCAAGCATGCTTCCTGAAGGAGTTAAAGGGAAGAGCTTTATGGAACGCGGAAGCATGACCATTGAAGAGCGTTATATCGGGAATGCTAAAATGTTTTCTGAAACGGAGAAGAGCAGACTGTTAAAGCAATATCGTTCTGCTTATAACTATAAAAATGTTACTAAACCTTTGTACGAGCAAGCAAGTCAATTTCATGATGTCCACAAGATGCAATATATCGACCTGCATACATGGATGAGAGGCGATATCCTTGTGAAAGCAGATAAGATGACGATGGCACATTCACTAGAACTTCGTGTACCATTTCTTGATAAAGAAGTGTTTTCGGTGGCATCAAAATTGCATCCAAGTCTTACGGTTACAAATGGGACTACGAAATATGCATTAAGAGAATCGATGAAAGGCATTGTACCTGATTCTGTGCTACATCGCCGAAAATTAGGATTCCCAGTACCCATTCGTCATTGGCTTAAGAACGAAATGTATGATTGGGCTAAGCAGTTGATTCATACAAGTGCTACAGACGAGTACCTGAATAAGGATCTTGTTCTAGAACTATTAGAAGGACATCGTTCTGGACGAGGAGATTATAGCAGAAAGATTTGGACAGTTCTAATGTTCATGTTATGGCATCAGATTAATATTGAGAAGACGTATAGCTTTGGAGAAGAGCTTCTAATCAAGCCTAATCAAACTCATGAAATGACGGTTACAAACCAATAAAACCCTCCTTTTATTAGTTTTGCTTGTACGATTTAGTTATGTTATACTTAACAGGTTAAAAAATAGTTAGGAGTGTTTTCATGAATTTTGAAGTAGGTAGCATTGTTGAAGGTAAAGTTACAGGCATTAAGCCTTTTGGTGCGTTCGTTGCATTAAATGATAATGTACAAGGTCTTGTACACATTTCTGAAGTTTCTCATGGTTTCGTTAAAGATATTAACGATGCACTAAGTGTTGGTGACGTTGTGTCAGTAAAAATTCTTTCTGTTGACGAAGACAGCAAGAAAATCTCACTGTCCATCCGACAAACACAGGAAGCTCCAGCTCCTGCACCTAAAAAAGAACGCCGTCCAGGTGGGTTTAATAACAACAACAAGAAGAACAACACAAACAATCAAGACGCTAACAAAGGTTTCAACACTCTTGAAGCAAAACTTAAAGATTGGTTGAAAGAGTCTACAGATCGTCAAGCTCAACTTAACAAGCGCCTTAAAAAATAATACAAAAAAACCTCTCATTTGAGAGGTTTTTTTTGTAGACTTTTTAAATGAGTCTTTTATATATGTTAAAGATTAAGCGCGATTGTGTTCCGTTTGGCCTTCACGGCTAAGTTCTTCAGAAGGTTTAAATAACAAAGTTAAACAATATAAACCTGAAAGACCGACAAGACCATAAACGATACGGGCAAGAGCTGAGTCTTGGCCACCAAAAATAGCAGCAACTAAATCAAACTGAAAAAATCCGATAAGACCCCAGTTAATCGCTCCGATTATTACTAATGCCAATGCAAAGCGTTGTAATCCACTCATCTTACATCCTCCAATCGATATTATGAAAGAACACACTTTTAGGGTGTCAATCTTTTACTTTATTTATACATTCCCTAAAATACTGGCATGAAACAATGCTTAAAAACACATGCTAGTATTCGGTAAGCTGATTACTTTACTTTGCCTTTTTTGTCCCACATAATACGTGTTAAACCAAGCAAGAAGGAGAGATTACAATGAATGAATATATATATTACAATCCAACTCGATTAATATTTGGGAAAAATCAAATTAAAACGTTAAAAGATGAATTGGGGAAATTAGGCAACAAAGTGCTTGTAGTTTACGGTGGTGGTAGCATCAAGCGAAATGGACTGTACGATGAAGTAATGAATGAATTGGAAAAAATGGATGCAGAAGTCAGCGAACTTTCAGGAGTTGAGCCAAACCCAAGAGTTTCTACAGTTCGTAAAGGTGTAGAAATTTGTAAAGAAAAAGGAATTGAGGTATTATTAGCCGTTGGTGGAGGCAGTGTTATCGACTGTACAAAGGCTATTGCAGCAGGAGCAAAATACGATGGAGACGTTTGGGATCTTATTACGTTAAAAGCTCAGCCAGAGGAAGCTCTCCCTTTTGGAACGGTTCTGACTTTAGCGGCAACAGGTTCTGAAATGAATTCAGGTTCTGTTATTACCAATTGGGAAACTCAAGAAAAGTATGGATGGGGAAGCCCTCTAGTATTTCCTAAGTTTTCAATTTTAGATCCAAAGAATACTTTCTCTGTACCGAAAGATCAAACTATTTATGGAATAGTGGACATGATGTCCCACGTATTTGAACAATACTTCCATAACGCTAAAAATACACCACTGCAAGACCGTTTTGCTGAATCCATCCTTTTAACCGTAATGGAAACAGCACCTAAGCTTTTAGATAATCTTGAAAACTATGAGCTGCGTGAAACCATATTATATAGTGGAACAATGGCATTAAATGGTACGCTTCAAATGGGCCTTCGCGGTGATTGGGGCAGTCATAATATTGAACATGCTGTTTCAGCTGTTTATGATATACCGCATGCAGGCGGATTAGCCATTCTTTTCCCGAACTGGATGAGACACAATGTGGATACTGATGTTTCACGATTCAAACAACTTGCTGTTCGTGTTTTTGATGTTGATCCTGAGGGTAAATCAGATAAAGAAGTTGCTCTTGAAGGAATTGACCGTTTATCGGCATTCTGGACTTCGTTAGGGGCGCCTAATGCATTGAAAGATTATGATATAGATGATTCTAAACTAGACCTTATTGCAGATAAAGCAATGGCTAGAGGAGAGTTCGGTAATTTCAACAGCCAGAATAAAGAGGATGTATTAAACATCTTAAGAATGTCATTATAAAATGCCTATTTTGCAAAACTTTGTTGCTTTTGAAAGTGATTGATTTCCGTTTCAGATGCTCCCTTTCCGCGGGGCAGGCGGTGAGCCACATTCGAACGTTTCACTTTTTCGCAAAAACTTTGTTTTTCGCTGGAGTAGTTGATTTTCGTTCTAAGTTGCTTGCTTATCAACTTTCCAATGAAGAAACAGAGTTAAACCGAACAACAAGCGTTTAGAGAATGAGCCATATAAAAAGGGGAATTAGTCCTTCTTTTTATATGGCTGCTTTTAGAATATTTCGTCTTTTAGGAAGAAAACGATTACATTTGTGTGGTTTCTTGATTTGAATGTTGTACTTGTATAAAGTGAAAGAATAATGATTGTTTTAGGAGGCTTACATATGACGAAAAAGCTTAGTTTTGATTATAGCAAGGCATTGTCTTTTATTGGCCAGCATGAAGTAGATTATCTTACAGGTGCCGTAGAAGCTGCACATAATGCTATCCATGAAAAAACAGGTGCTGGCAATGACTTTTTAGGGTGGGTTGACCTTCCTGAGAATTACGACCGTGAAGAGTTTAGCCGAATCGTAAAAAGCGCTGAAAAGATTAAGAATGACTCTGACGTTTTGATCGTCGTCGGAATTGGTGGCTCATATTTAGGAGCACGTGCAGCTATTGAAATGTTAAACCATTCTTTTTACAACCTTTTATCAAAAGAAGACCGAAAGACGCCACAAGTATTCTTTGCAGGGCAAAACATCTCGTCTACTTATGTAAAAGAGCTTTTTGATGTATTAAAAGACAAAGATGTTTCGGTTAATGTAATCTCTAAGTCAGGTACAACAACTGAACCAGCAATTGCATTCCGTATCTTTAGAAAGTTCTTAGAAGAAAAGTACGGAAAAGAAGAAGCTCGAAAGCGTATTTACGCCACAACAGACAAAGCTCAAGGAGCACTTAAAACATTAGCGAACGAAGAAGGCTACGAGTCATTCATTATTCCTGATGATGTGGGTGGACGCTATTCTGTTCTTACAGCTGTAGGCCTTCTTCCGATTGCAGTAAGCGGAGTTAACATTGAAGAGATGATGAATGGGGCTAAAGAAGCTGCCGCAGACTTTAATAATCCTAAGCTTGCAGAAAACCAAGCATATCAGTATGCTGCTGTTCGAAATGCGCTTTATAACAAAGGAAAGACGATCGAACTAATGGTAAACTACGAGCCAGGACTGCACTATGTATCTGAATGGTGGAAACAGTTGTATGGTGAGAGCGAAGGAAAAGACTATAAAGGTATTTACCCTGCTTCTGTAGACTTCACAACTGACCTCCACTCAATGGGGCAGTATGTTCAAGAAGGGCGACGTGACCTTTTTGAAACGGTTCTCTATGTAGACCAAGCTCGTGAAGAAATCAAGATTGAAGAAGATGATCAAAACCTGGATAAGCTTAATTTCCTTGCTGGCCAAACGATGGACTTTGTAAATAAAAAAGCGTTCCAAGGAACATTGCTTGCACATACTGATGGCGGAGTGCCTAACTTAATCGTTAGCCTTCCTGAAATGACTCCGTACCATTTCGGTTATATGGTTTATTTCTTTGAAAAAGCATGTGCAGTAAGTGGTTACTTGTTAGGTGTTAACCCATTTGATCAGCCAGGTGTAGAAGCATACAAGAAAAACATGTTTGCTTTGCTCGGAAAGCCTGGATTTGAAAAAGAAAAAGAAGAACTAGAAAAACGTCTATAATTTTTGAAAACCTGACTCTTTATTGGAGTGAGGTTTTTCTATGTCCTTTTTTAAGGCTTTTAGAGTGAAACGTCCGAATGTGGCTCACCGCCTGCCCCGCAAAAAGCGGGTATCTGAAACGGAATCAACCACTTTCAAAAGCAACAAGGTACGCGTAAACAGTCTGAAGAAACACTCAAATAATCTTTCCGTGATTTGGATACGCTAAACAATAGAATAACAAGGAGGGATGATTATGAAACCGATTAAAAGCAGACTTGAAAATGAATTATGTGCTTTAAATGAAGCTGAGGAAGTAATGAAAGGGTTGGGCTTTTCATATGGAGGAAACTGGGATTATGATCATGGGTATTTTGATTATAAACTGGATGATGAAGTCGGATATACGTTTTTAAGAGTTCCTTTTAAAGCAGTAGATGGAGAATTAGATAAAAAAGATACAGTTATCCAATTAGGTGAACCTTTTCTATTGGCTCATAAATACCAGATCGGATTGGATGATAACGCTGAAGCGGGGAATATATCGGGCAGTTTTAATCAGTTTTCAGAGCCGCAAGATCCCGATGCGTCCATCGATAAAAAATGGATTTCTATTGGAGAAGATTTGGTGAAAAAAATAGAAACCGCTCTATTGAATTAATAAAACAGATAGGTAGGTTGTCCTATCTGTTTTTATATGAGTTCTCTTTCAAGACTTAGCACCATCTCATGTGAAGCAAGATTTGAAGTTTGAATAATATGATTGGCCCCAGCACGTTTCGCATTTGTTCCTTGCTCGGCAGTTAATATTTCTGCATGAATAGCCACTGCTGCATTTAAACCTCGAGCAGTCAGAACAGAAAGAATGGTGTTCCGATCCGCTTCAGCTTCCTTTAAGTTGGCATCAGCTGTAATAAGAACAGTATGTGCTTTTTGAATATGTGCTCTCATCCATGTATAATCTTCACTGGATTTGCCATGAATAAAATGAACCCCTTCCAAATATAAAGGGTTTGATTCTAAAGACTCATCAATCAAAACGATATGATTCGTCTTTACTTTGTCTTTAATCGCTTGAATCGTATGTCTTGAGCGTTCATTCCACCCAACGATTATATAATGATCCCTGTCTTTGAACATATTTTTCCCCTCAAACAAACGATTTTCCCTTTTAACAACCGTACTGGCAAAGTGAATCGTTAAAAAGGCTAAAAACGATCCTCCCATAAAGACAAGAAAAATAGCAAGAAGCCTTACTTCAGTTGATTTTGGCGCATAATCGCCATAACCCACTGTTCCAGCTGTAATAATAGCCCAATAAAATCCTTCAAAAAAGGTAGGAAACGTGTCTTTCTCAAGTGTATGAGATAAAAAAGCACTAGAGAATAGAACCAAAAATAGAATGATACCAAGCCTAACAAGCATTGGTAATCTCAAATATGCATAGTAAATGGCACGCATATAACACTCTCCTCCTACTACCACTATTGCCAAAGAGGATACGGAATTATACGAAACAAAAAAACAAAACCTCTGGTTAATAAATTTACCAGAGGTTTTTCTATCATGAAGCTTGCAGAGTATGTAGGTTTGTTTGAGCTGGATTTACTAAATCTGCAACATCCGGCTGTTTCGTTACACTTGCAGTTTCTTCTTTTTTAACTTCTTGCTGTAATGATACAGCAGTCCTGGAACAGTGTTGCTGTTTAATAGAATTATGATTTATAAGGGCTAAAGCTTGTTTTCTTAACTCTTCCGTTATTACCTTTGACTCTGTCTTAATTCTTACCGTTATGACGTTTCCATCAACAATAATCTCTATATAAATCCACTGTTCTTTTGGTTCAGGATTGATTATAACAGGTTCAGAAAAAGGATTAGGAGGAGTAACACTTTCTTTCGGCGGGTCTACTTTTGGCTTCTCCTCTTTCGGTTTCTCATCCTTAGGTTTATCTTGCTTTTGTTTCTCATCCTTCGATTTTTCTTCCTTAGGTGCTGCGATTGCAGCAGGAACTTCTTTTATTTGTGGCTTTGGAGCGTCCTTTTCATGTCCACTTGCAGAAGCAGGAGCACTAGGTCTATCTTGTGCTGGATCTTTTTTTACCAATCCAGGTGGTGCTGCTTTTTCTTCCTTTTGTGGAGCAGCAGGAATGACAATATGGCCAGTTGGTAATTCGATAGGTTTCTTTCTGCGAGTCTCTTCTATCCTATCTTGAACAGGTAAAACAGTTTTTTCTTTTTTTACTTTTGCCTCATTATCTTTTTGATCGAGCACCGGAAGAGGAGGCTCATAAACAAGATTTTTTTGTTTTGTATCTGTGTCAGCTAAAGGTTGAATATCCTCTTTTAATAGCTCTTTAATCGGACCCACTTTTTTTGAAATCTTTTCGATCGTTTGACCCGAAATTTCTTTTTTTGTTATCTTAATGCCTGATTTCTTAGCAGCAGTATAGATGGCATAATGCCCAGGTGACATTTTCATCTTTTTTGATTCTTCGCGTTCTTTGGAACTCATAACAATGGTTGTCATCTCAACGGACTTCTTTTTAGCAGTCTTTGTTATGACCTCGTTTACTCGTTTTTTCATTTCAATTTCCTTGTCAGCAGGAATTTCTTCAGACAAGGTTGTAGTAATCAGAACTTCTTCTTTTGTTTGTAAATACCCAAGTTCTTTACACGTATCAAATATAAGGTCTGTTACATATTCGATATCTCTATTCTTCCATTCCTTCATTCGCTCAAGTACCTCTTTACCTTGCTGATTATAGGAAAAGATTTCGAGTACTTTCATTTCCTCGTCAATTTTCAATTCCAAACTAGGATCCATATCCATTCCAACATATGCGTAAGCTCCCGGTCCTGAGACTGGCGATAAAATTTGAAAGAACAGCAGGAAAATGGCTAAAGCAACTGCAGTACCTGTTTTCCAATTTAGTAAACCAGAAAAGATTGAACGACTTTTTTCTTCTTTTACAGGCAGCTTGATTTCTTGACCTACTGAATAGGAGGCATTTGTATTTTTAACTTTCTTAAATTCGCCGCCTTCAGCCAGAACGATGAGGTGACGCTTGTTCACTTCTACAATAATCGCTTTGTTCATTAGTGTTTTCCTCCTGTGCCCGGCACATATTGCAATAACACATGATAGTTTTCAATAAAGATGAGTGTAAGTGCGGTTATGTATTCTCGCTGCCTCTTCATAGTGAGTTTCTGGTGCTGCGTACTTTCGCTGTGAAGAAGGGGCAATCGTTTCCACGTTAAAAAGTAATTTCGCATTTCTGGATCTGCAGCAATTTCCTCAGCCACCTCAATGGCTTGCTTCCTTTTTTCAAGCTCTTCAGGAGTGCTGGAGACCAAATGGCTAAAATCTATTCCAAATTCCTTCAACCGCATTTTAAAGTGTGTAATTTCTTTAACAGGATCTGGTTCTCTTACAGTGTTTGTACATAAACCTATCATTGAACTTGAAGTCCGTGATTCTAAAGCAGGTTGCAAGTGTTTATTCTTTCGGTTAAACCAGCGACGAATCAATTGTTCCCCCTCCTTCCGCTCTTGATGTAAAATAATATATTTCAAGATAATAATAACCAAATTATTATAGTATACTTTTACTTGAAAAAATAGAGAAAAAAGTCACGTGTGGCCATGTTTTGGAGTTTGATAGTACAAATAGATGGAAAAGCTGTGAATGGGTGATTAAGGTGAAATACAATAAAGAGGATCGAGATAAATACAGCGAAGCTATAGACCGGATGCAAGAGGGATTAGACAGCATGATTGACTTATATAATGAAGCTGAAGATGATGAAGATTTAATTGAATATGACGAAGATGTAATTACGGCAATCAAACAAGCAAAAGAAAACTTTGGAGATGAATTTATTAACCAAAAGATCAATACTATTGTAAAAGAAGTGCTTTCTCTCATGCAGGGGGGACAGACCCCGCAAAAAGACAAATAGCTGATTTATGTCCATCTGGAGAGGACTCTCAAAACACTGTAGCAAAGAAAGCGCCTTAGGGTATTCCCTAAGGCTCTTTTCTCTATACGAATCCTTTTATTTAGAAGATATACAACAAGATGGGGAACATGTTCCAGCATAACCAGAGCGTTAAGACGAAAAGGAATGATACGGGAATGGTTACTGTGTATGATATCCAATTAGAAGTTCCCGAACTAAGCTGCCATACTTTGCGAATCACTAAAGATAATACGGGTACCGCTAAAAGCAAGAAAAATACTCTTACCCAAAAGACATACGTTGCGGTATCAGAATTCAAAGTAAATAAACTAATGATACATGCCAAGCCTATTATTCCATAAACGGGCCATACCACTTGTTTTACTTTTATTGAATCTCGTGCTGTTAAAAGATAGAAAGAAAGTAAGCAAACAATAGCAAAAAGTATCATCTTCAACCTCCATATCCTTATTATTTACCCTATTCTATGATTTTGTATTTTATGAAACTTAACTTGCGGGTTTATAAAAATCGGCTAAAGGGATATAAATCTTTTTACCTCAAAAAATATAAAATAAATCCTATTTATAGATTTGATTGTTACACGAGAAATGAAATGTACATGGTAATGTCTGAAGAAACGTTAAGTAAATCAAACTGAATTTTTAGTGCTGCAAATGGTCTTAATCGTCACATTATAAAATTAACTCTTGTAATTTATTGTATTTAATAGAAAAATAGAGAAAAGACAAATCTTGTAAATATATATTAAAAATAATCCACAAGGATGTAGCCTATGCGAGAAACTTCGTTTGAATTACAGAATAGAAAACAACTGATGCATTCCTTTTATGAGGCCGTGGATAGCGGAATTATCGTTGTAGAACCATCCGGCATAATTCTTTACGCGAACACAAAAGCGTACAGTATAATAGAGCTGTCTGCTGAGGAAGTAGAAGGTGTATATCTTTATAACCTCCCATTTAACTTAATGGAACAAAGTAAAGAATCATTTAGAAAGATCTTACTTCGAATTACAAGGCAAAAGAAAAAAATTCATCAGATGGATCTTAAGATAATGTGTAAAAACTCGGATATGATTAAGTGGATATCCGTAGCAATAACCCCTATTTTGGATGCATACAATAGAATAGAAAACCTTGTCCTTACCCTTACAGACAATCAAAAGTTAAAGGTATTGGAAAAGGAATTAAACCGCAGCCAAGAACGATTTCACTCACTAGTAGATTCTATGGAGGACACAGTCTTTACATTGGATCAAAATTTTGTACATACAGGAATTTATGGAAAGTGGATGGAGAAACATGGTGTAAAGCCGTCCTACTTTTTAGGCAAGACCATTCGAGAAGTATTTGGAGATGCTATTGCAGTAGGTCAAGAACAAGCCTGCCATCGTGTTTTACAAGGGAAATCCCAATTTTATGAATGGAGCAATATTCGAAATGGTGAACGTCTTTATTACCAAGCCATTCTCTCCCCGATTAAAAACGATCAAGGTCAGGTAGAGGGGATTGTAGGTGTATCAAGAGATATAACCGAAAGCAAAAGAATGGAACTCGGACTTCGGGAGAGCGAAGAAAGATTTCGCCAATTTGCTGAAAACGCAAAAGACGTGTTTTGGATGCAAGATTACGAAACACAAAAGCTTCTATACATCTCAAGAGCCTATGAACAAATATGGGATACACAGTCTGCTTCGTTTGATTCTGTATTTACAGATGTTCACCCTGAAGATCAAGAGGCAGTCAATGGGTTTATTCAATTAATTGCACAAAGTGAATCTCAGATTGAATATCGTATACAAAACAAAAATAAAAAAGTACGCTGGATTAGAACAAGAGCGTTTCCGATAATAAATGATCAAGCAGAAGTCTATCGAATAGCAGGAATTTCAGAGGATATTACTGAACTCAAAGAAAAGGAAGAACTCCTCAGAAAATCTGATAAATTGACAGTAGTAGGTGAACTTGCTGCAGGGATTGCGCATGAGATTCGTAATCCGCTTACAAGCATTAAGGGATTTGTCCAATTGATGAAAGCGGATATGGAAGATCTGCACAGTGAAATTATTTTATCAGAAATGGATAGAATCGAGTCGATCATTACTGAATTTTTAGTATTAGCTAAACCACACCAAGAAACGTTCTTTCAGCAAAGAGATGTTAATGATTTTATAAAACAAAGCATAACGCTGCTTGATTCAGAAGCAAACCTCAACAATGTTCAATTTGAAACACATTTCATGAATGTTCCCCAAATACTTTGTGAAGGCAATCAGATCAAACAGGTCATTATAAATGTTATTAAAAATGCGATCGAATCCATGCATAATGGGGGGACAATCTTTGTAGAGACAGGTTCGTATGATGAAGGATATGTTTATATAAAAGTTACAGACCAAGGTGTTGGCATTGGTGAAGATCGGCTTGCAAGACTTGGAGAACCATTTTATTCAAACAAAGAAAAAGGTATCGGTTTGGGATTAATGGTATCTTTGAAGATTATTGAAAATCACCATGGCAACATTACGTTTGAAAGTATATTAGATATTGGAACGACCGTTACCATTCTGCTCCCTACTAAACTTTTGCCATAATAAAATAAAAGCGCGTTTCAGTCTGGCTGAAAGGCGTTTTTTTGCTTGCTAAATAAGTGTTTACGAGTTTTTTAATAAGGGTAACAGTAGATAAGAGGCATGAAAAGTCTGATTTTTTTAAGTGGTTAAAATAGACGTAAAATTGAGAATGTTAGAAATTCGTGCTACCCTAAATGAATAGGGGAATTACCAAATGGGATATTCAAGGAGGATAAGAATGAAGGATTTCAAGAAGAAAATGAGTATGTTAGTAGTGGTATTTTCAATGTTTGTACTAGCTGCATGTGGCAGCAGTGAGTCAAGTGACGGAGGTCTCGAGTTAAAAAATGATGGAGAGTTCAATTACATTGTCTCGGGAGAATTTCCTCCATTTAGTTCGGTAGATAGCAATGGTGAGTTAACGGGCTTTGATGTAGCCGTAGGAAAAGCCATAGCCGATGAACTTGGTTTAAAAGCCGTTCCAGAGAAATTCAAATTTCATGGCGCTGTTTCGGCAATAAAGGCAGATCGTTTTGACGCAGCAGTGGCAAGCCATACAATCACTGAAGACCGCAAGCAAGCAGTGAATTTTAGCGAGCCATATTATTATTCAGGTCCTGTTATATTTACAAGACCAGATAGTGATATTAAAACGAAAGAAGATTTAAAAGGAAAAGAAGTTGCTGTTTCAAAAGGTTCTACCTATGAAAAATCCGCACAGGATTTTACAGACCAAATTAAAAATTATGACAGTGATGCTACAGCATTACGCGCGCTAAGTGAAGGAAAGCATGACGCTGTTATTACTGATGCTATTACAGGAAAACAAGCGATCGAAAAAGGTTTTAAGATCGTTGAACAAGAGCAGCTTGGTACGAGTGAACAGGCAATAGCAGTTAAAAAAGAAGATAAAGAATTGCTAAAAGCAATCAACAAAGCTTTAAAGAAATTGAAAGATAATGGAGAACTTGAAAAAATTAGTAAAGAATACATCGGTGCAGATATCACAAAAAAGCCTGAATAATGGTGTGAGCCGTCCGCATGTGCTTGAATTGCAGGACGGCTTTCTTTATATCACACTGTAACAACCTTTAAAAAGAGAAGAAAAGGGGAGGATTAAGGCATGTTTGATCTCGCACATATTTTAGATGTATTGATAGAAAGTTATCCGCTGTTCATAAAAGGACTCTGGATAACGCTGAAACTTACCTTTGTTTCCATTTTAATTGGGACAGGTATCGGACTTGTTTTTGCTCTATTTAAAATTTCAGGAATCAAGATCCTAAATTGGATCGCCAATATTTATATTGCACTTATTCGTGGAACACCCTTAATCGTTCAGATTTTCATCTTCTATTTTGGACTTGCTGAACTGGGGATTTCAGCGTTCTGGTCTGCTGCTTTTGGACTTGCCATGCACAATGGTGCTTATATTGCTGAGATTTTTAGAGGATCCATCCAATCTGTTGATAAAGGCCAAATGGAGGCTGGACGCTCTCTCGGAATGACATATGGTTTAACAATGAGAAGAATCATCTTGCCGCAAGCCTTTAAAAGAGCTCTTCCGCCACTTGGAAATCAATTTATTATTGGATTAAAGGATTCTTCTCTCGCTTCTTTTATCGCACTGAACGAATTGTTCAGCATTGCAACGACCCAAGGATCCAGAACGTTTGACGAAATGACGTACTTAATTATTGTTGGGTTCTATTATCTAATACTCGTCCTTCTTTTCACACTACTCGTTAATCTGTTAGAAAAGAAACTTTCAGCTGGGGAATAGGAGGCGAATTCTATGAAAAAAGAAATGATACGTATTGAGAACCTGAAGAAGAGTTTTGGTGAATTAGAAGTATTAAAAGAAGTGAATTTAGAAGTACATGAAAGTGATGTTGTTGTATTAATCGGAGCCAGTGGATCTGGAAAGAGTACATTGCTTCGGTGTATCAATTTCCTGGAGATTAAAAACGGCGGGAAGATTGTGATTGAAGGAGAAGAAATAGACCCCAAATCACATAACCTAAATGAAGTTCGACAACGAGTTGGGATGGTCTTTCAGCACTTTAATTTGTTCCCGCACAAAACAGTACTAGAAAATGTTATGGAAGCTCCAGTTCTCGTGAAAAAATTGAATAAAGCTGAAGCGAAGAAAGAGGCAATTTCCTTACTCGGTAAAGTGGGGTTGTCGGATAAAGCAGATGTGTATCCTGCAAAACTATCAGGTGGGCAAAAACAACGTGTAGCAATCGCAAGGGCACTTGCCATGAAACCAGATATCATGCTGTTTGATGAGCCTACTTCAGCTCTCGATCCCGAGCTTGTTGGAGAAGTATTAGCGACCATGAAGGAACTAGCGCAAGAAGGCATGACGATGGTTGTGGTTACACATGAAATGGGATTTGCCAAAGAAGTGGCAGACGAAGTTGTATATATGCATGACGGTCAAATCTGGGAAAGAGGAAAACCAGATGAGCTGTTTAATAATCCAAAAGAACAGCGAACGAAAGACTTTTTAAGTTCAATCCTGTAAAAACAGAAGGTGCAGCTCTCATGCTGCACCTTTTTATTGTGAATTTGTTATTGCTTTCATGACTTTTGGTTTTCGTTCTTGAATGAATAGGACTGCGCCGAGAACGAGCAATATACCTACCGCTTGAATGAAGGAAACAGATTCATTGTATAATACAAAACCCATTATGGTTGCTACAACAGGTTCAACCGTAGATATTATCGCTGCTTTACTGGCTTCGAGCTGTTTTAATCCTTGTGTATAAAACCAATAAGCGAGTACGGTAGGAAACAATCCTAATCCAATAATGTTTAGTATGACAGTTGGATCGAACATATTCACTTTAGTAGACGATATATCACTCATTGGAAAAAGGGCGATCATCGCAAATAAAAAAGTGTAAAAACTAATGGTTAATGTTTTGTATTTCTTGCTAGCGAGTTTGCCGAAAATACTATAAAGCGAATAACCAAACCCTGCTCCTAATCCTATCCATAAGCTTTTCATAGAGAGTTCAAGTTGTGCTGAAAATAAACCAGAAACTAAAATACATCCGAGAAATGTTGCAGATAGGGCATATCCTTTTTGACGTGTTAACCGTTCTTTAAATACAAAAACAGAGATTACAAGTACAAAAGCGGGAGCTGTATATAACAAAATAGCAGCAACGGCTAGTGAAGAGGTTTGAATTGTGGTGAAATAGCACCAATTAAAAAAGGAGACGCTTAAGACCCCAGTACCTAAAAAATACCAAGCATCAGCCGGTTTGATTTTCAAAAGAGCAGGTTGTTGAATCAAGATCCAAATGAGAAACAATAGAAACGCACTTGCCGCTCTCAAATAAACGATCTGTAAAGACGTATAACCGTAATCTGCTAATTCTTTTACGAAAAAACCGATGATTCCCCAAAGTGAAGCACCTATAGCTACATATAAAAAAGCAATTCTTGTATAAGGCAAACCCGTTCATCCTTTTCTGATGTTAATCATTGCTTCGTTGCTTACTACCAAGTCTCGTTCGTCCAAGCTTTATTGTTGCAGATCATTTTAGTTAACAAAGCTTTTTTTATAGCTGCTCTTAATTGAACTCTAACAAAAAACACCTTTACTGTACATAACAATAAAAGTGTTTACGTTTGAACTATTTATTCATTTTATCAGTGATCTTCTCCACTTCCTCTTCTTCCTCTTTTACGATGTCATCATCAATATCTTCTTTAAAAGCAAATGAAAGTAAGAGGGACACCAATATACCCCCTCCAATAAGGTTTCCGATCGAGGCAGGTATTAAATTTAGAAAAATAAACTCATACCAGCTGTATTCGAAGCCTTCTAGAACCGTAATACTAAAGTATCCCATGTTTGCAACAGCATGCTGAAAATTTCCGGCTTCAAAAATAATAACAGGTAATAAGATCCCAAATATTTTTCCCATGACATCACGGGCTGCAGTAGCCAGAACGGCTGCAATACCGATAAGCCAGTTAGCGAGAATTCCAGAGAACAGAACCTGAAACCATCCCCATGTCCCTCGATCTGTAAATTGCATCTTCTTTTCCATGAATTTTAAAAGTCCGTCATAAAATTCTTTATCTAATGATCCGGAAAGGTTTAAAAGAAATCCTACAAATAAGGCTCCGAGAAAATTTCCAATGTAACAAATGCCCCAAAATCGAAGGACCTTTCTACTGATCCAAAACTTACTTTGTAAAATATAAGTTGGCAAAAGAATATTAATCTCTGTAAAAAGGATAGAGCCTGACAAAAAGATCATGGCATAACCTATAGCAAATCCAACACCTGCTAAAAGGTTATATGGTCCTGGTGTATCTACATTCATCGATAAGAGCACGGAACCTAGAGCCCCAAACGCAATAAATGCTCCTGCCATGAAAGACAGTATTAATTGAGCCAAGTTGGTGATCTGTAACGAAGCTTTGCCTTCTTCAATAAAGTATTCAATGATCTGAACTGGGAAAAAGTACTGCCGATCAGGTATATCCGCTTTTTTATTATGACCCGTATCACTATTTATTTTCATTCACATTCCCTCATATTTTGTCATCTCCGCCATACTACTTTTCCCATAAACTAAAACAATCAAAACAATTTTCTTTAAAATTTTATATTCTCACTTTCTTTTGTTTTTAAATACCAAATTTTTATGAAATTGGACTTATTTTCAGTAAACAAATTGAAACAGTAATGGCGACTATCCTCATGCGAAGCAATATCTACATTTATCTATACTATTAATATATTTACATAATAATAGGGTGTGGAAGGAGAGAATTTTTTGAAAAAGGGATTTATGTTGTTTATGGGGACGCTGCTTGTTAGCCTATCTTGTTGGAATAATAAAATTGAAGCTGCCAGTTACGTTAATCCGAATCAGACGTATACATATGAAACGATGACAAGTAATATCAAAACACTCGCAGAAAAGTATCCGGGGCTAGTCCAATACCGCTCACTCGGCAAAACGCCATATGGAAGAGATATTTGGGCAGTGAAGCTTGGCAGAGGGGATGCGACTGTTATGTATAACGCTTCACATCACGCCAGAGAATGGCTTACGACGAATATCGTAATGGAAATGATTGACCAATATAGTGAAAAATACATATTGAATGCTACGATGGATGGCTATAATGTGGCACATGTACTAAACAATACGTCAATCTGGTTCGTTCCGATGACTAATCCAGATGGTGTTACGCTTCAGCAAAAGGGATTATCTGCCTTTCCATCTACCGCACATGCTAACCTCATCAAGATGAATGGCGGAAGTAAAGATTTTAAAAGGTGGAAATCTAATGCCCAGGGCATCGACCTGAATAGGCAATATCCAGCGCGCTGGGAATCTATCAATAATAATGCGAACTCACCTTCCTACAAAGATTATAAAGGAACAGCACCTCTCGTAACGTCAGAAACAAAAGCGGTTTCTGCTCTTACCTATTTAGTTGACCCTGAAATTACGAATTCTTATCATACAGCAGGGAGAATTTTGTATTACCACTTTAATTATGGAACAAATACATTTGAAGGAGATCAGACACTCGGGACAGCGCTCAGTAATATGACAGGCTATAGACTGATTCCACCTGATACAAATTTATCAAGCGGCGGAGGTTATAAAGATTGGTTTATTCAAACATTCAAGCGGCCAGGTTTTACATTTGAACTAGCTCCATATGCAGGTGAAACTAATCCTCCAATCTCCATTTTTCCTGAAGAATGGGCAAGGAATAAAAAAGCTGGACTTTATATGGCAATAGAAGGAGACAAACGCTGGGAAAAGCGGATTACACCTCTAACTAAAACGATAACGCTCACTCAAAAGGTACCATTGCATGATCGGCCGAATGTCAATCACAAGATGGCAGCAGCGAGTCTATATCCTGGAACTTATAAAGTGAATGCAACGTATGGAAACTTTTATCGCATACAAACGATACTTGGGCCAAAATGGATTATAAAATAAGTAAATGAAAAACAAGCGGTGAAAAGGCTGCTTGTTTTTTTGCTTTTTTTTGAATTAAACGGCTCTAGACCGCCATTCGATAAAGTGTGGCGAGCTACTTGCAATCGCTCTTTCCAGACACATTGAGGGGGTTAGGGCACGCAAAATATGTCGAGGATTGTAGACTCGCGGATAAAAGGCAAAAACTTTTGGATTTAGAGGCAAATTTCGTGGATAAACAGCCGAAATTTCTGGATACTGTGCCGAAACTTTTGGATTGGCCGATCTGGATGCCCCTCCAGGTATATGAAACGACTCGTTTCAGTACCCGAAAATGCCCCTTTTTAAATTCTTTACGAATAAACACCAATAACGAAGGAAAGATAATGTGGTAAATATATGAAGGAGGCTCTTATATGCAACAACAGAAACAGAATCAAGCACAGAATCAGCCTGTATTTCAAACGCCGCCACAAGTGATTACAGGCAAAGATTTAACTTATGTGATGGACATGCTTTCATGGAACTTACTTGGAATGAAAAAAGCACACTTTATGGCTAATCAATGTCAGGATCCAGAGATCAAGACTGTAATCGAAAAAGCTTGCCAGATGCATGAAAGCCACTATAAGCGCATCATCAACCATATTTCAGGGCAACAAACAATGAATAACCAGTCTCAAGCTGGATTGCAGAACTAGAAAGGAGATTGCTTATGGATCAATTAAACAAAATCAAAAACCCAGAATCAACGGTGCCAAAAACTCCTCAGATGAATGACAGAGATTATATCAATGATATTCTTTCTTACGAAAAATACATGACTAATTCTTATTCAACAGCGTTGAACGAAGCTAGTCATAATGCGCTTTATCAGGATCTTCTTGCTATATTTAATGAAACGCAAAACATGCAAAGAGAGCTGTATAATATGATGTTTAAAAAGGGCTGGTATGCACTTGAGGCAGCTGAAACTCAAAAGATGCAGCAAACGTATCAGCAATTTTCAAACTATATGAATCAGTTTCCACATCAGGGACCCACACAATAATCCTATTTTATAGAGTGATATCCTACGCTTTGACTTCAGTAATGAAGTCGAAGCTTTTTTTATGTATAACGTACTATCCTCTTGATATATTGATATACTACTTTTTGTGTAGCAGGGATAGTACAAATTATGTGTTTTCAGAGATTTACTGGCTTTATATTTATTATTTGAATATTATGTTAATTAAATGAATGGCTGCTCATTCATTTTGAAGTCGACGTATATTTGGAGGGAATCAAAATGAATATTGGTAAGCTGCTTTCTATTGAGTTTGCAAAACTTGCTGCAAACAAAGGCATTTTGCTTTCTGTTATTGCAGCATTGCTCGTTCCTGTTGTTTACGGCGGTATTCTTTTATCTGCAACGTGGGGGCCTTATGATCATCTCTCTAACTTGCCTGTTGCCGTTGTTAATAATGACAAAGGTGCGATAGCGGGGAATCAAGCGATCCATGTCGGTGATGATCTAGTTGCCAATATGAAAAAGGGGAAAGATTTAGGTTGGAAATTCGTTAATTCGACCGAAGCTATGAAAGGACTTCAGAGAAACGACTATTACATGGCCATTATCATTCCAGAAGATTTTTCTGAAAGGGTAACAACCGTATTGGATCCACACCCTAAAAAACTTGAGTTAGAGTATATCCAAAACGAAGGATTAAATTTTTTAGCTTCCAAAGTCACAGAAACAGCTACCCAAAGAATGCGTGAGAAATTAGCTGATACCATTACTCAGAAATACGTAACGAACATGTTTGCCAGTTTAGGAGAAGTCTCAGAAGGTTTTGGGAAAGCTGCGGACGGATCTTCACAGATTTCGAATGGAACCGACCAGCTTCATAAAGGCACTAACGAGTTAGCGGCATCTGTAACTTCCAAACAATCTGATATTACAAAGCTAGCGAATGGAACAAAAGAGCTTAAAAGCGGGACAGGACTCTTACTTCAGAGTTTGAATGGAAAGTCTAATGATATTCATAAATTAGCTCAAGGTTCAGAACAGCTTCATGGAGGATTAGTTACCTTATCAAATGGTTCTTCCCAACTTTTAGATGGGTTAGAAAAAGCGGAAGCAGGAAGTGAGGAACTGAAAACGGGAGTTGCAGAGCGATTGGTACCGGGTAGCAGAAAAGTAGCCGATGGGACAGGCCGTCTTAAAGATGGATCTGCAAAACTCGCAGCTGGTGCAGAACGGCTAGTTGCGGGTTTAGAAGAATATAAAAAAGCCAATCCAACGGTTAATATAGGACCTTATTATCAGCAGATTCTAGATGGAGCGAATGAAATTTCAAGTGGATTAAATAATCTATCAACCAAATCAGTAGCTTTAAAAGAAGGTGCTGTGTCGGTAGCGGATGGTATTGCAAATAACTTAGCTCCTGGGACAGTGAATTTAAATAATGGTCTTAATCAGCTCGTAGCAGGACAAACCAAACTCCATCAGGGAGCAGGAAAACTTGAAGCAGGTGCCAAACAGATTGCGGATGGGAACGCTGCTGTTGATAAGGGATGGAATGAACTCATATCAGGCGTTACAAGATTAGATTCTGGGGCAGCAAAGATCTCAGATGGGAACAGCAAAGTGGATGAAGGATGGCGAAAACTTTCACAAGGAACATCAAAATTAAATGACGGTGCAGGCAAATTAAATGAGGGCAGTAAAAAACTTACGTCCGGCCTGAAGTCGGGTGCAGAAAAGACCGGGAATTTGAACACAGAAAACGATAATATTAATATGTTTTCATCACCGGTGAAGCTCAAAAGCCAAAAAGTGAATGAATATGAACACTATCGAGATTCTACGGCTCCATACGTCATTACTCTTGGACTATTTGTCGGGATATTAATTATGTCGCTGTTTATTAATTTTAAAAAGCCTGACACTATTTCAAGTTTTAGCTGGTTCTTTGTTAAGTTTATTCACTTAGCTACATTTGCTATTGTCCAATCAATCCTGCTGCTTATTCTAGTGTTATTTATTTTAAAGGTGAACGTTAGTAATCAAGGAGGATTGATATTATTTGCACTGATCGTCAGCATTACGTTTTCTTCTATTGTATTATTTTTAGCTGCTCTCGGTGGAAACGTAGGAAGATTCATTGCATTAGGTCTGGTCATCATGCAGCTCTCAATAACAGGTGCAAACCTTCCGATTGAAATGCTGCCTGAAAACTTAAGAAATATAAGCGAATTCTTGCCTTTTACTTACTCAATCGCAGGGTTTAAATCAGTCATTTCGTTAAATGATTTTGGTGCTGCAGTATATAACATAACAATCTTGCTAACGTTCTTTATCATTTTTACAGTCTTGGCTTTTGTAGTATTTACGATTAAAAAAGATAGAGTGCAAGAGGTTAATAGGGAAGTGACAGCATAAAAAAGAAACTGCTCTGATTATGAGCAGTTTTTTCTATGCACTGATTGTATGTGAAGAATCTACTTTTGGTTCGGGTACAAACATCAGAATCGTTATCCCGATGATGAATAGAATGACTAGGCTGAACACAGCACTCGATGAGTTGCCAGTGATTTGGGCTGTCACTGCTATCAATAATGGTCCCATAATGGAAGCAAACTTACCGAAAATGTTGTAGAACCCAAAAAACTCATTCGAATTTTCCTTTGGCACAAGTTTCGCGAAATAAGCACGGCTTAAAGCTTGAATGCCGCCTTGAGAAGTTGCAACAAGCATGGCTAATATCCAAAAATCTAATGTCGTTTTTAGGAAATAAGCATAAATACAAACCACAATATAGACGGCAATCCCTACATAAAGCATCTTCTTACCTGTAAATCTCTCAGCTAATCTTCCATATAAGATGGCAAAAGGGGCTGCAACCACTTGGGTGACAAAAAGGATGATTAATAGGCTCGTAGAACTGATCCCTAAATCTGATCCGTAAGCAGTAGACATGGTGATAATCGTACCCACTCCATCAATGTAAAAGAAATATGCCAGTAAGAATAAAAACAGTGCTCGGTATTTTCGAATTTCTTTTAACGTGCTGCCCAATCGTTTAAAGCTATTACGAATCGGTTTTGGTTCACGTTCAATCCCGTATTTTTGGTACACGTTCTTAAGCATAGGAATGGTAAATATTCCCCACCAGATAGCAGTAATCAGAAAAGCTAGCTTACTTGCAAACGTTGTTGAGATCGGAAGCACTTCATTTTGGGATAATACAATAATAGCAATACTGATTAAGAAAGGAATCGTGCTTCCAATATACCCTAATCCAAAGCCTCGCGACGAAACTCTGTTCATTCTTTCCTCTGAGGTCACATCGACAATAAAAGCATCATAAAAGACATTTGATCCACTAGAACCTATTGCGGTCAGCGTATAACAGGCTAATAAGAGCAGCCATTGATCACTTGGAATAAAGGCAAGAGTTGCAGTAGATACAAGACCGAGTACAAAAAAGAAGGTAAAGAACTTTTTCTTAAGCCCTCTATAATCAGCGATTGTTCCGAGTACTGGACTAAGCATCGCTAAAATAAACGTTGCAATGGCAATTGTATAACCAAGATAGGCAGTTGAATCAGATGGACTTATTCCTGCTTTTGTAGCAGAAGCTTTAAAGAATAATGGAAATACAGCGGTCGATATAATAATGGAATAAGCTGAAATTGCCCAATCATAATACATCCAGCTGTTTTCTTCCCTCGTAAACCGTTTCATAGGTTTTGTCCTTTCTATTGGAGATTTTGGCAGTTCCGTAAACTTTGTTGTTTTTGAAAGTGGTTGATTTCCGTTCAGGTGCTCGCTTTCCTCGGGGCAGGCGGTGAGCCACATTCTTAACGTTTCACTTTTAAGTGTCTCACCTGCCCGCCTGTCCCGTAGGAGTCTCCCACCTTCAAATGAGGTTTAAAGAAACAATCTGTTAGAAAAAGCCTTAATTTTTAGCTAATTAAGAAGTTAAAAATAGCTCTATAACCTGTCCATCTGTTTGGCCAAGGTTAAGACCTAACAATCTTGCAAATGTAGGTCCTTCATCAACTAAATGCATAGAGGGAACAACGGCATTCTGCTGTATTCCTTTACCTGCTAACATAAAAATAGTCGTATAGTCTTCTTTTTCGGGAGAATAACCATGGCAGGCATGTGTATACCGTTTTGCTCTAACATCCCGATCTGTTATTTCATGTAACAATGTTCCTTCACATTCCTCGTTAAAATAAAAGCCGCGTCTTGCTTCTACCATAAAAGAACAATTCTCATCAGCGCCCATTGTCGCTGCTTCTTTTTGGCTGAAAACCCTTTCGATGCCTTTTGTTTCATCATGTACTAAATTCTCTAGCAGTCTCTTTACTACCTCCTTTGTATGTGAGTCTGAAGCATTCTTTACGTAAATATATGCTGACCCGTCACAACTTTTGCAGAAGGCTTTCCAATTTTTAAGCTTGCCCTTTGCATCGACTTCAATTAAGCGATGCTCTCTAAACAGCACGTTGAGTTTAATCGCTTTGGATTCATCTAAAGCGCTATGATCACCCAAGACAGCGATTGTTGTGTCATTATAAATTTCAGCATCTTTTAAGGCCTGAACGATTTTTCCGAGACGGTTGTCATGCCGTTTTAGGGCATCCATCGCTTCTTTTGAAGAAAAGCCATGATAATGTCTTTGTGAATCGAGATCAACGAAATGTACAAGTATAAGCTGCGGTTTTTTATTTTTAATGGTATGTACAGTGGACGCTAACACGAAATCATCGAGTTCTGGCTGATTCAATCCGTTTCGCAAATGACCAAATCGCCGGTTCATATCTAGTTGATATCGTTTGCTGCCATTTATGAGCGAAACCGGAATTTGATGATGATATTTTCGGTTCGCAAAAATTTCAGGCATATTATAATCGATGTTTGCTCTAGCGGTAACAGGCCATAATAAAGCAGCAGTTTTCATCCCTGCTTTTTTTGCTTCATCATATAAAGTTGTTCCACGTACATGTTTGCGGTGCCAATACCAATCTGGAGACACTCTTCCTGGTTGAAGAAACGTATTGTTAACGACCCCATGGTTCTTCGGATAATTACCAGTCACAATCGTTGTATGACAAGGGTATGTGACAGAAGGGTATATCGTTTCTACTTGTTTACAGCGCGAACCGCGCTTCAGGAAATCTTTAAAATGTGGAAGCTGCTCCAACATAGGAAAATCAAGAGAAGATAAACAATCAAAAGAAATTACGACTAAGTGATCGGTAAGACGAGACATAACATTCCTCCAGAAATACTAAGATCATCCACTCTATGGTAAATCATAGCACATGAAAAAAGAAACGAGTGTAAAGTCTGTATGTAATAAATTAATAATCCTTTCCGAAATATGTAAGTTGTGTTATGAATGAAGTATCTCATTATGAACGGGTGATAGCGTGATTAAATGGTGGTTAGGTGTCGTATTTATGTTTTTTATCGTAATAGGTGTTACGGGCTATTTGTACACAATGGATTACGCATCTGAAAAAGCAATGAATGAAATATCAAAAGAACTAACCTCAGATGAAGGAGAAATCAACAAACTTTTGGAGGACCCGGAAATACGAAAGTACATTGAAACAGGGGAGGTTCCTAAAAAGAATCTTCCTTTTACAACAAAGAAAGAAGCAGTATCGTTTATCTCTGATCGATATTCCATTCAAGAACTAGCTAGCATTAGAGAGAAAGTAAGCAAAGGTTTAAACGAAAAAGAAAAGCTTGCTGTGTATGAAAAACTGTTAGAAAAGGTTACTGATGAAGAGCTAATGGCATTGAAAGTAGTAGCATTAAATGAGGTTAAGAAAAAAAGTACGAACAAAAAAAGCCCTTAATTGGGCTTTTTTTATACGCTAAAATGAGATTGTAATATTCCCGCCTTCTTTTGAAATGTGATAGCTTTCGTGTTCTCCAATTTTCACTACGGTTTCTTCTCCCGTTTCTACTACCCCCTGAATCTGATTCTTTATAGAAGGATGCATATCATAGAGAATGTCTACCTTTTCAATGGATACCGAACGAGAACCCGTGCTGAACAACATAATCGCTTCGTTGCTGGTATTGTCAAACATCGCAAAACAATCGCTAAATTCTATCGCATATAAAGTAGCATCGTGTTTTTTAGCGATATTCACTAAATCCATTAAATTCACATCTGCTCGATCCATTAAGTTTACATACGTGTACCCATCAATCACTTTTGTATCTGGCATATTTGTTTGAGCTTGAACAATCTTATGTTGAGTTTCGCTTTTATTTTCTTCAGGTTGAGTAGCTGCAGGTTTCGTTTCAGATTTTTTGGCTTGTTGATTTAAGGGTGACTGCTCTTTCTCAATACCATTATCTGTGTTTAATCTCTGTTTTTCACTTTCTGACTGACGTTGGCTAGAAATTATAGATGTTTTAATTTTATTATCTTTATGTTTTTCAGATATGAATTCATTTTTTTCTTTTAGGGGAGCACTTTGCTCAGTTGCTTTAGCCTTACTTTCAAAATCGTTATAATTGAATACTCCAACGGTCAATAGTGCAGCTGATGCAAAGATCACCATGCGATATCTGTTCTTCAATCTTATTTCCCCCTCATCAACATCTTGTTACTTATTAGACGAAATAACGAACAAAATGGTTTCAGAAATGTTACAAAAATATTTCAAAATAGCGCATTGAAATTATTGAAAATTCAAAATAATAAAAGGGGTTTTGTTTTGTTAAAAAGAAAGGATATAAGTAAGCTAATTATTCACGGAGGGGGGAAAAGGTAAAATATTTACATAAAAATGTAAGCGTTATCAACAATCAGGTAAGACCTAATTTAAGGGAGGAGATTGTTTTGCTTGGAATGGAAGACGGTGTAATAACCTTCGTATGGATCGCTACTGTAATCTCAGCAATAGGATGTATTGTATTCGGCGGAATCATGTGGAATAAAGGGGGCAATGATTCATAATGAATTTTGCTGTCTTAATTCCAATACTTCTCGTATATATGGGGATTATGTCTTGGCTTGCGTATTATGGATACAAAAAGACTGTCACAGAATCAGATTATCTGGTCGGCGGACGAAACATTCACCCAGCAGTCATGGCACTTTCTTATGGAGCAACCTTTATTAGTACTTCTGCCATCGTTGGATTTGGTGGTGTTTCGGCAGCTCATGGATTTAGTTTATTATGGCTTGCTTTTCTTAATATTGTTCTTGGGATTTTTGTTGCTTTTGCGATATTTGGAACGAAAATCAGGAAGCTTTCTTTAAATCTGAATGCGACCACATTTCCTACGCTTTTAGGAAAACGTTATGATTCAAAATTCATTACCGTTTTTTCGGGGTGCATGATTTTTATCTTAATGCCTGCCTACACAAGCATTGTTTTGATCGGCGGTGGACGTTTCCTGCAAGAGTCGATGTCTATGAACTTCAATTTGGCGCTTATCCTTCTTGCTTCTATCATTGCGATTTATGTGGTTACTGGAGGAATCAAGGCCGTCATGTATACAGATGCTTTCGGTGCTGTTGTCATGTTAATTGGAATGGCAATCTTCTTATTTGTAACGTACCAAGCAGTTGGGGGAATTATAGATGGTCACAGCGGACTAAGCGCAATGAAGGATCTTGTGCCGCAGGCTCTTGTTGATCAAGGACATCAAGGCTGGACAAGCATGCCTGAATTTGGATCTCCACTTTGGTGGACAATCGTAAGTACGATAATTATGGGGGTGGGTATTGGCGTTCTTGCACAGCCTCAGCTTGCCATGAGATGTATGACCGTAAAAGATGACAGAGCATTGTATCGCTCAGTATTGGTCGGTGGTATTTTTATCTTCTTTATGACAGGTGCAGCCTTTGTGATAGGACCACTAAGCAACCTATATTTTTATGAGAATACAGGCGAAATTGCATTAACAGCGGCTAAAGGAAATGTGGATTTGATCATTCCAATATTCATTAATCAGCTCATGCCTGACTGGTTTATTTATCTTTTTACTCTAACTTTATTATCAGCTACTATATCTACAATCAGTTCATTAATTCACGTTCAAGCAACAGCTTTTGGCCAAGATATTTTAAAGACACTTGGCGTTCGATCCCTTTTCGGATCAAAACTTAGCCCTTCTAGAATTGGAGTTCTTATAGGTGTTATCGCAGCTGTCATTTTAGCCTATTTGCTTCCGGCAGGAATTATTGCTCAAGCTACGGCCTTTTGGTTTGGTATCTGTGCTGCAGGATTTTTGCCAGCGCTCATCGGAGCACTATATTGGAAAAGAGCAACGAAAGCTGCTGCTACAGCGAGCATGATCGTAGGTTTTACAGTGAGTATCATCGGTTTCTTGTTCTTACATCTAAAAGAGGCTGCTGCGATCGGCTTATCTCAAAGTTTGTTCGGTAAGGCAACTGTACTTCCATTTCCATGGACCCACATCGATCCATTGTTCTACGCACTGCCTTTATCCGCTGCTGTCTTTGTGGTTGTCAGCTTGCTTGATAAAAGTACAAGTGTAAAAAAACAAGCAGAAAAAGGAACTATTGTGCCTGCAGTTTCGGAGTAATCTAAAAGATCCCTATTTTACATTGTTAGGGATCTTCTTACAGATGAAGTATGAACCTCCTTTTTTTGTTGCAAACTAGGAACAGAAGAAGGAGGTTTTTCTATGGAACAAGCAAAAGTCATTATTATGAAATTCATCGTGTGCTTAATTGCTTTTTGGATAGGATTAGATTTGTTTTTTGACGCAACCTTAAGCGATGTAATATCTTTTGCAGCTACAACAACAGCGATTACCTACATCATAGCGGATCGTATTCTATTGCCCCGTATCGGTAAAACAAACACCTTAATGGCTGAGTTTATATTGGCTTACTTAGTGGTTTGGATCTTTGGATCAATTTTATTAAATGGATATCTGCAAATAGCTTGGGGAAGTGTGATATCGGCAGGGATTATTACAGCAACAGAAGTATTTGTTCATCAATACTTATTGAAACACATAAAAGGTACAGAGAAAAAGCCTAGACAACAGAGAAGATTTAGACCCGGTTTCAGATATGCGACTGAATTTGCAGAAGAACAAGATCCAAGAGGGAAAAAGAATAAAGACGACTAAAAAACCCTTGATTTCTCAAGGGTTTTTACTGTTATGTATGGTGGAGACTAGCGGGATCGTACCGCTGACCTTTTGGTTGCCACAGGAAATCTAGAATATAAAATGGAGTTTAGCTCTTATCCTGAAAGAGGCGGATGCCACTTTTCAAAAAAGGAAAGGAACATGTTATGTTTTTGTAGGAAATATTGTAAAGCATACTTCATCCTCTTTTTGGCACAATATCATTGTATTTACGAATACAAAAAAAGGAGGGGAATCAATATGGATCACCAAAAATTGGCTGCCCATGAGTCGTTGGATTTACATGAGGCTATTAACTTTAAAACGCTTTGTATCGCCAAGTCTAAATTAATGCAAGGATTGGTCTTTGATGATGATTTGAGAAATTTAATGAAAAAAGATGTTGAACAATCCATACAAGATCTGACTGAATTGCAGTCACTCTATGAAAGAGCTCCGTTTCAAGCTCCTGTTCCTCAAAATCGCCCAACCCCAATCATTGATGGAAAGGAAGAAAACAGTCATGAATAATGATTATTTGGACCCGATAAACTCGCTTCATATGCCTGAACTAGCAGACACAACCTTTGCAATGGACCTTCTTCTTCGTGCCAAAGAAGGTGTTCGTAACATAGCGGTAGCATTGACCGAATCCGCATCACCTGATGTCCGTGCTGTATTAAAAAAGCAATTGATGCAGGGCATCGCAACGCATCAGGAAATATCTGAATTGATGATTAAGAAAAAATGGTTCCATCCTTACGAATTATCGGAACAGTATCAATTGGATCAGCTTTCGGCCAACAATACCATTAAGATTGGCAAAATGAACCTGTTTCCCATTGAGACCAATCGAAAGGGCTTGTTCGATCGTACACCTGATGAACATTAACATTGGAGGTTATATAGTATGAAGGCGGTAACGTATCAAGGGATAAAAAATGTTGTTGTGAAAGAAGTGCCAGACCCTAAGATTGAAAAACCAGATGACATGATTATTAAAGTGACCAGTACTGCGATATGTGGTTCTGATTTGCATTTAATTCATGGTATGATCCCAAACCTGCAAGAAAACTATGTCATTGGACATGAACCGATGGGAATCGTTGAAGAGGTTGGTCCTGAAGTGACTAACCTAAAAAAGGGAGACCGCGTAATCATTCCATTTAACATCGCATGCGGTGAATGCCGTTTCTGTAAAGACAATTTGGAAAGTCAGTGCGACAATTCAAATGATAATGGAGATATGGGAGCCTATTTCGGATATTCTGGAACAACTGGCGGTTACCCAGGCGGGCAAGCGGAATATTTGAGAGTCCCTTTTGCCAACTTTACTCATTTTAAAATTCCGGAGACCTGTGAGGAACCAGATGAAAAGTTAACGGTTATAGCAGATGCGATGACCACTGGTTTTTGGAGTGTTGATAATGCGGGTGTGAAGGACGGGGATACCGTTATTGTTTTGGGATGTGGTCCGGTGGGACTTTTTGCACAAAAGTTTTGCTGGCTAAAAGGAGCGAAGCGGGTTATTGCAGTCGATTATGTGAATTACCGCTTGCAGCATGCGAAACGGACGAATAAAGTTGAAATCGTAAACTTTGAGGATCATAAAAATTGTGGAGAATATCTGAAGGAAATCACCAAGGGTGGGGCGGATGTAGTCATTGATGCTGTTGGTATGGATGGGAAAATGACCGATATGGAGTTTCTTGCCAGCGGATTAAAACTTCAGAGTGGAGCACTTGGTGCATTTATCATGGCGACCCAGGCGGTTAGAAAAGGCGGAAATATTCAGGTAACCGGCGTTTATGGGGGAAAATATAACGGTTTCCCATTTGGAGATCTCATGAACCGCAACATAAATATACGCACCGGACAAGCTCCAGTCATTCACTATATGCCTTATATGTTTGAACTGGTTTCTACAGGAAAGATTGATCCGGGAGATGTGATCACTCATGTTCTTCCTCTCAGTGAAGCCAAGCGTGGCTATGAGATTTTTGACACCAAAACGGATGATTGTATAAAAGTCATCTTGAAACCTTGAGGAAGGAGGATTGCACAATGAACTATGCCCTACACGAAGTTCTTGAGGTACAAGAAATGGCCGCTTTTAAAACCAATTGTTTAACCAAGTCTAAAACAATGAGAGCAATGGTTAGTGACCCAAGGTTGAAAGAAATTATGCTGCAAGACATTGATGTTTCCACTAGACAGTTAAACGAATATACCACTGTTTTATCTAATGCAAAACAATCATTAGGAGTTGAGTAAAATTGAATTCATTCATTGAAAACTTAACAGGTATGGACGCACTTTCCGACCAGGTTGTTGCGATGGATTTATTAATAGCGGCAAAAAGCGGGGTCAGAAATTACGCCATGGCGGTCACGGAAGCCGGAACACCTGAAATCAAAGAAATGTTAACTCGGCATTTAGAGGAAGCCATAGAGCTCCATGACCAAGTTTCCGTTTATATGGTGGAAAAAGAATGGTATCATGCTTGGAATACGGACGAGCAAATCGATTTGAACTTGTTAAATATGAAGACCGCATTGAATTTGCCAACACTATAGATCAGGTAAAGGAACAGTTTACGAATAAACTGTTCCTAATATTGTTTATTGTCAGAATGAAGGAGCAGGCAAGTCATTTATGTTCATGCGAAGCAAACTATATGGCTTTTCTCTTAGGTCCCTTCCATAGTGAAACCTGCCCTGTCGGTGTAATTGGTTCACAATCATATATAAGTATTGATCCGGGCCAATTGAAAACGTATCTGGCCATAAAAGCCTTGGGTCATGTGCAATAGTTTCCATGTTTCCGTTCGGCATAATCTTTCGTATGCTGTTGTTTTCATAATCCCCTGCATACACGTTTCCTTTTGCTCCGGTGATCATTCCGTCAGATGCCCCTTTTTCTCCCCAATACTCAACGAGGGATAGTAAATCCGTTTCATGTATCCTTCTGTCCCTTAGGGCTTCTGTTGAAATGGAGAACAGATGCCGGCTCGTTAATGGACAAAAAAATAATGTCTTACCATCAACAGATATCGCGATACCATCAGACGCCAGTCGGAAGGGGGAAATGGAGCCGTCCTTATTGCGGTTCATCAATATTTTACCTTCTACTTTTGGCAAAAAATAAGGATCGGGTGATGTAGGAGGGGCTCCACTTAACCGTCTGAATGCGTTTCCGGTTTCTAAATCCACAACAATGATCGCTCCTGGACCTTTTGATGATGAATCTGTGATATAGGCATAACCAGCTTTTCCTACGCGAAAATCAAAGCGAACATCATTCAAATATGTGGTTGGCAGGATGACTTCTTCTGTAAACGTATATACATTTCTGATTCTATTTGTTTGTAAATCAACAGCGACCAGTTTTGCCCCCCCTTTAATTGGTTCAGAAAAATTGGGAGCTGCTGTATCTAATACCCAAAGTGTTCCTCTTCCATCAGCCACTACACTTTGGACACTGATAAATGACATCGCAACGTTAGCCGGGTTGGCTAAATTTGTTTCCAAATTTGGATAGGGCCGCAATTGATTCCCCACAATTTCCGCCACCGTAAATTTCACGTCATCTCCCCATTTCGGAAAGCAAACGAAAATCCGCCCGGTTTCTGACACAGTAACGCCTGTAGGCATAGCACCATAAAATGAATGAACGAGTTCAAACTTACCAAAATATTTTTCCATAGGCAGCATAAATTTCATCATCTCCTTCACACCGAATTGAACCGATATTTACCTATATATGAACCACAGTTTTTCTTGTGCATGGCTAAAACATCAGCGGAGCACTTGCTTTTTACTTTGGTCAAGATCTTTCTCCTGAACATAATATTTGCAGAAACTATTAAGGAATTAGATTAGGTGGTGTGTAATAAAAAAAATGAAGAAATTTTAAATGTGTAACTAAATGATACAAAAAAGCACCGCAATTATCTGCAATTCAGAACAGATAATTGTGGTGCTTTTTTGTGTTATTAACCAAAATTGCTGCAAAATCTAATGTCTAAAAACATGGAAGTGTTTAAGCATGATAATGATAACGATTCCTTTAAGAAATGGTTATCCGATAGGGTCTATTACTAACATACAATACAGATGGGGCCGTATGCTCGGTTAGCCCGAAAATTAGCAGATGTGCGTAATGAAAGTAGATGTAAATATATCTTATAGTTATGAGTTTATTAGAGGATGTTCTCACGTCAAAAGGACGTAGGGGTATCCTCTTTTTATGTAACTGAAAGAGAGATGTCAGTTGAAAAAAATCAGCTACTAAAAGAGTAAATATCGTATCAGTAAAGCGAGTTAAGGAGTCTAACCTTCTATATAAGGAGCATTCTGTTAGGTCACCTGAAGATAGTTTTCAACCAATGAAGTTGTTATTAGCAGGCAAAGCCCGGAACAATGATATCTGTAAAACGAATTAAGTGGATTTTTTTACAAATACTATCAGAATGAAATCAATCATAAAGGTGTGAAAGAGCTATGGTAAAGCAAAAAAAGGTCATAAGCACCTTAAAAGAAAAATTTAATGATAACAGAGATTTGATTGTCCACCAGTTTGAATACTACAAAAAAGAAATCTATCTAATATATCTAGAAAGTCTGAGTGATGAAAAAAAGTTAAGGAAGGATGTAATAGAACCTTTGCTTTTATGTGAGAAAGAAAGCAAATATTTATTACATCTTTTATCTCTTCCAACATGTAAAAAGGTCAATACCGATGAGAAACTTTCATCCTTATTAATCGATGGGTATCTGCTCATTTTTTTAGCGGATGCCATTTACTCGTATCACATTTTGAAGGCCACCAATGACCAGCCGCAGGAAGCAACCGTAGAAATGTCAGTTCTGGGTCCGCAAAAGGCGTTGAGTGAAGACTTAAGCACAAATGTTACTTTAATAAGAACCCGCTATCCCGCTTTAAGTCTTATGGTGGAGCAGCAATCAGTCGGAACTATGTCTAAAACACCCATTGCCATTATGTATGATCGGGACCTAGTTGATCATGATGTACTAAGGGATCTAGAGAAGAGGATCCCAGAACTTAAAATAGATATGATTCAATCCATCGGCGAGCTTCAGAATGCTTTGACTAAGAGAAGACACCATCTCTTTCCAATCATGATGGACACAGAAAGACCAGATCGGATTGCTTTAAACCTTGCGCAAGGAAAAATAGTAATTCTCCTGCATGGGACTCCTTTTGGTTTAATTCTTCCGGTAGTTTTTTTTGATTTTATGTCTGCTATGGATGACACATCTCATACTTTTTGGGTGAGCAGGTTAATGATTTTAATTCGATATGCGGGGCTGATCATTACTCTCATTCTTCCAGCTTTGTATGTGGCACTGACCTCCTTTAACCCTGAGGTCCTAAGGTCCCAGCTGGCGGCTACGATTGCTGGCAGCCGCGCAGGCGTGCCTTACCCATCTTTTTTTGAAGTCTTATTTATGCTTTTGGCGGTAGAAATGCTTATTGAATCTAGCTTGAGGCTTCCGAAAACAATTGGACCGACTGCGACAACAGTTGGCGGTTTAATACTTGGCCAGGCTGCTCAGCAGGCACAGCTTGTCAGCTCGATCATGATTATCATTACCGCCTTCGTAGCCATTGCCAATTTTACAATTCCCGTGAATTCAATGGCTTTTGCAGTGCGGGTCGCACGCTATCTTTTGATCTTACTGGCCAGTTTTTTCGGAATAATGGGTTTATTAGCGGGGATTATACTTATAATTTGTTACCTCACTGACACACGAAGCTTTGGTACACCTCTTTTAAGAATGTATTGGGGATCCTCTAAGAGAATAGAGAAAATAAGCGAGGAACCGAAGGGAGAACGGGGTTAGTTGGCACGGTATTTCTATTACATTGTCTTAATGAATATGTCATTAAATATCATTCTCAACGTTCCTATGGTTTTGATACAAAATCGTTTCAGTGGCTCGATTACATCCATTCTCATAAGTATCCCGCTTGGCACCCTGTTGGCCTATCTTTTTACAAAGGGTATGGGCAGATTTCCCTATCAGGGCCTTCCGGAAATATTTAAAGAGGTAATGCCGGGATATATCAGAGTTCCTTTTTTATCTTTTTTAGCGTTAATGTGGCTGGCAGCCGGCACCCTTGCTGTAAATTCGTATAGCTATGTTATTAAGCTCTATCTGAATCCAGAAATGGATCTAAGAATCATTTCGGGCTTTCTTATTCTCCTGATTATATATGGAGCAACCCGAAATACTCAATCTATTTTGTATAAAACTGAAATTACCATGCTGGCCGCTCTTCCATTCATTGGCTTTATAATGTTCAAATCACTATCAAGTGATTATTTTTACCCTGTACATATTAAGAGAATTCTACAATTTACCTGGCAAATGCCTAACTATAGCTCTATTGCAGCAGCCAGTTATATATTTACTGGATATATCAATTTGGTGATTCTTAACAGAAATATTCAAGCAAAGGAGATCCTTAAATATTTTTGGATAATTCCCTTACTCGGTTCTATAATACTTGCCATTACGTATCTTATACCTTTTGGGTTTTTAGGGATTCAATCCGTGGGTGATTTTGTATTCCCATGGATGGTTACGGTTGATTCATTGAGAATGCAATACGGTTTTATTGAACGAACCAGTTTTATATTAGTTTTTGTATTCATGCTGTTAACGATGCTTTTTGGAATAGTCACCTGGAATGTTGGCCTTGAGCTAATGAAAGGTGCTTTTGGTATACAAGATAGAAAGACTGGCAAGCGTTTATTTACATTAACCTTTCTTTCTATTATTGGATTCCTAAGTGTCTATTTTCAAGAATCCGTGAACCAAAGGGAGTTTTTCGGGTACGCAAAATACTGGTTTAACATTCGGCTGCCAGTTGAAGTGGTATTAGTCATGACTGTTTTTCTACTTTCCTTGAGGAGGAAAAAAACATGAAAAAGAAGGATTCCTTATTAATCTTATGTGCTGTCCTTGCTCTTGTGGGAATGTTAGCAGGTTGTGCGTTTAAAGATATAGATAAGCGCTTCTTTGTGGTGTCTATGGGTGTAGATAAGTCAAATAATCCTAAGAAACCCTTCCGCGTATCCCTGAAATTAGCGATTCCCTCTGCTCAGGTTCAGCCAGGAAAAGCTGAATTCCAGATTATTTCAGAAAATGCCGATTCCATTGCTGAAGCAATACGGGTCATGAAATCCAAGGTAGATAAGGATTTTGATTTTGGCCATTGCCGGGTACTAATTTTTGATAGACATATTTTAAAAAGACACCAACCTGAAGTTCTTAACTGGTTCATGCGAAGGAGGGACATCCAGGGTATTTCCTACATGGCGCTTGGTAAACCAACTGCCGAGATGGTCCTTAGGGTAAAAGTGAAATCAGAAAGGGTGGCGGGAAACGCTCTCAATATATCCTTTGATCAAACCACCAATACCTCACCTTACATAGTATCTGAAATTATGAATAATTATTATATGAGGTTAAGCGAGGACGGAATCGATCCATACCTCCCTGTTATTGAACCATTGAAAGATACTTACGTTATTAATAAGGTAGCTTTAATTAAAGGGGAAAAATTAATTGGTGAACTGAATAAAGATGAAACCAGAGTCCTTAATGAACTCTTAAATACGGGACGCAAAGGTCAAATTAAGGTCAGGCAAGGGGATAATGAATTTTTTGTCAATGTAGACCGATTTAAAACAAAGATTAATCTGGTGATTCCTAAGCGTAAAAAACCCTATGTCCAGGTGAATTTGAAAATTGAAGGACCTATTGAAGCCTCCGAAAAAAAGCTGGAAAATAATTATGAACTGCTAGAAGATCAAAAGCTTGCTGCCGAGGTTATCAATAAGAGAGTAGAAGAAACGTTGAAAAACATTCAAAAAATGGGATCTGATCCATTGGGTCTGGGATTGTTGTATCAAGCTAAACAAGGGGTATCAGCAAAAGAAGTGAAAAAGTGGGAAAACCTATATCAAAATATAGAATTTAAGGTCAAAACAGACCTAAAACTTAGAGGGACTGGAACGATGTACTAACGGTGCGTGAAACACGCTCGCGCTTTACGGATTTATACAAGAGTTTTATACAAATGGACGGCATGCCACGGTTATGACGTTTTTGGTGTTCCAGGCATGTTCATTAACTAGGCGGTGAAAGTCCGCTTAGGGGTTACTCTTCCGAGTGCCCTTATAAAATAAATAAAACCCTTGAATCCTCAAGGGTTTTCGACTGTTATGTATGGTGGAGACTAGCGGGATCGAACCGCTGACCTTTTGGCTGCCAGTTAAACGGGCTATTCAGGATACAAACTTACGTTCTCGTGTGAAACCCTATTGGTATAGGGTCTTGTAGGATGGCTATATGATTAATTCCGAGCAATAAGGAAGCTTGTCGCCGAATTTCGGCGACAAATTGGCGACAACTATTTAATTTGTTTCTTGCTAAATAGGTTGTCCAATTTATTTGCTGCCTCTTGATCTGCTTTTTCTAATGCGTGGCCATATGTGTTCATTGTCACTCTTATATCCGAATGTCCTAATCGTTCTGAGATAATCTTTGCATGAACACCCTGGTTGATTAAAAGGGTAGCTGATGTATGCCTGAGATCGTGAAGCCTGATATATCTTACACCTGCTCTTTTAGTAAATCTCCGCCACCAAGTTGTAGGAGTGGTTGGGTAGAAATGTGTTCCATCTTCATTGCAGAAAAGCCATTCTCGTTCTTTTTCGATCCATAATTCCCCCATCTTCAGTTTTTCCTTTTTCCAATGAAGATGAAATAATTTCAATTCTTCTACAACTGATGGGGGAAGAGATACAACCCTTTTAGATCTTTTGGTTTTTGGACCTTTAATCGTAGATCCCTTCAATCCTTTAACTACAACTTGACTAATATCGATCGTTGCTTTTTCAAAGTTTACTTTTGACCACTCTAATCCAAGATTTTCACTCCGGCGTAAACCAGCTGCGATTGCAAGGGTTAAGAATATCCGCCAATGGAACGGTTCTTGTTCTGCCGCCTTAAACAATATTTCAACTTCATTTTCATCATAAACAGTTACCTCTTTTTCGCTCGTAAGCCGAGGCTTCTTAACATTTTTAACGGGATTACTTTTAATGATCTGCCATTCAACTGCTCTTTCAAAAATGTTTCTGATTGCTAAATATACATCTTGTTTTGATCTGGCGGAAAGAGGTTTCTCAACGCTGCTATCAACACGTTTAATACCATCCATCATGTTAATGATATGAACAGGCTTAATTTGATCAATTCTTTTATGGCCGATCGCAGGCAAAATGTGATTTCTTATATGAGAAAGATAGCTTATTAAAGTGTTCTCTGATAGTTCTTTTCTTGCGTATTTATTCTCCCATTCAATTACGAAGTTATCTAAAGTCATTTTTTCTGGAGCAATGTATTCACCAGATTCTACTTCAGTCTTAAATTTGTGGTACTCGTTATCAAGGTAATCCTGTAGTTTTTTCTTTGTTTTCAGAAGAGATTGGTCTTCAACGTTTACAGTTTTGTACCGACGTTTTCGTTTTCCGTTATTGTTATAACCTATCTCTACAGTTAATAAGAATGAATTATCGCCACGCTTTCGTATATTTGCCATTTTTTCAACCTCCCATCTTGAAATAAAATTTAGATTTCATTTTTTCAAGTCTTTCGGCGCAAAGTTCTTCAGTGACTTTAAAATCTTCTTGCCAGTGTTCGATAATGAATGGATCTCGAAGGTCATACTTATCTAGCATGTGAAACGGAATAGCTGCATACCTAGTGAAATTTCTTGCATCATACTCTTGAAGTTCTCTAAATGCTGCAGGCATCATGTTCTGATTTCCTGCATGCCGTAAAAGGTGACACCATTCATGATAAAACTGTTCACGCTGTAATGTTGGTACAATTCTGGAATCAATGGTTATACTTTTAAATTTTCCATTTTCAAATGAGTTGGAAGGTATGGGTTTTTTAAAGTAAAAGATGTTATAGATCCAAGCTATTTTATCTTCGCAAATATCCTCTGGTTTGAGCATTTTCATCCTTTTGTATTTTTCAGAAACCCACATTTCTAATGGAGTAGGAAAGTGTAAAGAACCCATTTTTCACCTCTTGAACAAACGTATGTTCGGTTTTTGTTTGTAAAGAAAAGCCCAAGGAACGGGCTATTTTATTGTTATCTTTTAGATTTTCTATAGCCAGCAGCAACCGCTTCGGCCTCTGAACAAAACATTTCTTCAGCTTTTGTTATATCGTAATACTGACCACCTGGTACGTGGTAGATACCACTTTGGTTTCCTTTAATATTACATTGTTGTTTTGGTGCTGGTGTGGTTTGTACAGGTTTAGGTTTTGGTTTAGGAGCCGTCGCTACTGGTTTAGGAGCCGGCTTTGCAGCAGCTACTTCTTTTTCGTAGTGGAATCCATGATCATGGTCAACATGTGCATAACCAGCAATTGACCATACACCAATCTTTTTGTTTCTTGCAATATCCTGCGCCTTATGGAATTCTTCCAGCATAGTTAGATCATTGTATAGATACGCAGTGGCAGCTAGTCCTTTTTCCAATACCATTTCTTGATACGTTGTATTCCCTACCCACACGTAAGCCAAGAGACGACCATATTTGTCTCGTTCTTCTGAACCAACTTGGATTCCAACTTGTTTACCAGCTAGTACTTGTTTTGCATAATCACTAGCTTCTGGCCCAAATTTTTCAACCGGTTTAGATGGATGCTTTGTTTCGGGAGTATCGATTAAAAGCATTCTAATTTCTTCTTCCTTACCATTAAATGAAACCTCAATCGTATCTCCATCTACGACACGGGTGACGGTAGCTAAAGGATACTTATTTTTTGGTTTTTCAGTTTGTTCTTTTGGTTTAGTTGCAACAGGAGTTGTTGAACCCGTTCCTGAAGTTGACGCATTCTTATTTTCTTGACCTTTTTCTTGCTTTTTCTTTTCCTCATTATTCTTTTCATCTTCCAATTCTGTAGTGGAAGTATCTTTTGTTTTTTCTTTTACTTCAGTAGATGCAATTTCGCTATCTTCATCACTTTCAAAGACAGAGGTGTTATGATATCCACCAAACCAAATAAACGCTACAATTAACCCAATTATTATGGATCCTAAAGAGAAATGTGCTTGCTTAATTGGTTTTTGAGATTTGTACCATGTATAGGCTCCAAGTCCAAACAATCCTATACCTAAAAAGCCGACTATATTTTGAAAAAAGTAAACTATTAAAATTAATGCTAATCCAATTGCAAGTATGTAACCTAAACAGCCCAAACAACCCGGTTTTTTCATTGTATATTCCCCTTATTAATTCTCTACCTAAAAAGCTTTATGCATCTAGTGATCTTAAATTTTGATTTTCTCTCAGTAAAGTAATAATTTTCTCATCATTTTCTTTTCGTTTATTTAGAATCCAGATAATTCTTCCTAAACCTATTAAAACTAACCCACTAACAATACCACCAATTGTAATGGAAATGACATTAGATATTTCAGAAAGATAAATTTGTTTAGCGGTTATATAAGATGCTTCAGCAAATTCATTATCATATAACTCGTCGAATACTTCTTTAGCTGTTTTATAAGATTCTTTGTCTACATTCGAGTAAGTGATAATGCCACCAATAATTCCTATCGAGATAAGAATCCAACCGGCATAAGTTAATAAAGTTGATATTCGGTCTTCCATTAACATTCTCCTTAAATACCTAACAATTGTTTTTTCTTAGCACTAAACTCTTCTTCAGTTAAAATTCCGCTGTCTCTTAAATCAGCTAGTTTCTTAATCTGATCTGGAACATCAGATGTAGTTGAAACTTGTATTATAGAAGGTGTACTTATTTGCTCTCTCTTTTCTTCTATCAATTCTTTTATTTTTAGGAAATCACCATTTTGCTTTTTCTTAAACATTATAGAATTCTCGTCATTTACAGCGTCAAAAAGTCCACCCTTTGTCTCATCGCCACCTGAAAAAGCGAACTGGATAAATCCATTTGTTATTGATCCACCTGGTTTAAACTGAATAGAACTTATTTGTTTAATGTAAATTTCTTTGTCACCCTTTAATCCTTGTGTAAGAAAACCCCAAGCGCCTTTGCGTTTAATAACAATTTTGTTATCTAATAGTACTAGTTGACCGTTCAATCCAGTTGCTTCCATACGTATTCCTCCTTAATTATGAAATAATGGGCAAAATAACCAATTTTATCTGAAATAAAAACACTCAAAAGAGTGCTTGTTGTACTAACAAATACTTTTGCTTTAGTTATTTTTTTTTGAATCATCATTGAACTGTTTTGCTCTTAATTTTAAGAGTTCGATATATTTCTCAATTTCTTGTTTATCTTCTTCACTTAAACCTTCTAAATCAAAATAAAAAAGATTCTCGTTTTCAGGTGTGTATTCTTTGTTTCCTATTTCATCTGATCTTCCGATCATGTAATCAATCGATACTTCAAAGTAGTCAGCAAATCGTTGGATAGTTTCCATGTCGGGCTTCCTGCTGCCTGTTTCGTAACCAGATATCGTTGATTCAGCTAAGTTGAAGATTCGGCCAAACTCTTTCATTGTTAATTTTGTTTTTGATTTCCTTAATTCTCTAAGTCTTTCCCCGAACATGTTACACCTCCACTATTAATTATTTTACTTTGCAAATCGCAAAGATTAAAGATTTTTATAAAAACTTTGCAAAATGCGTTGACACTTTGCGTAATGCGATGTATATTTAATTTAAACATTGCGGTACGCAAAGTTTGGAGGTGAAAATAATGATTAACAAAACAAAAGAAGCTAGGTTAAAAGCAAAATTTTCTTTAGAAGAAGCGGCTAAGCATCTAAATATATCAGCTGGATACCTTTCACAAATAGAAAATGGTCAAAGACAAATTAGTAACGACCGCGCTGAACAAATTGCAAAACTATACGGTAAAAAGAAAGAAGAAATTTTTTTACCTAGTCGCTACGCGATACGCGAAGTTGAAACTGCTTAAAATTTTCTCCACAACTGCATAGAGCACCGAACGAGCGGGAAGGAGCCAAGATCCGGAAGGGGAGCCCAGCCTTTAAATACATAAAAACGGTCACCGCCAAGACGTCGATGCTGCATGCAGTTGTGGCAGCGAAAAAATTTTTTACTCATTGACTGGTAAATTACTACTTCAATTACTTAATCAAGGAGGATTGACATGTCATTAACAGTTTCAGAGAAACCTAGAATTCAACGAAGAACACTCACTGTAAAGGAAACTGCTGATTACCTTGGGCTTTGTGAAGACACGATTTACAACATGGTTAGAGAAAAACAAATACCGCACTTCAGATCACGAAGAAGAATTTTATTCACAGTAGAAGCAATTGATTCATGGATTCGCGATCAAGAAGATAAAGCCATGCGAATGGAGGAAGCAATGTAATGGATCAGTTACAAAAATTATTTGATTTCCGTGGTCAGCAATTAAGAGTTGTTGAACAAAATAACGGACCTTGGTTTGTTGCAAAAGATGTATGTAACATCCTTGAACTTTCAAATTCTAGAATGGCACTTCAACGGCTAGAAGAAGATGAAAAGGGCGTAAGTACAATTGACACCCCTGGAGGGCGGCAAAACTTATCAATTGTTAATGAATCAGGACTTTACGAGTTGATTTTCGCTAGCCGGAAAATTGAAGCTAAGACATTTAAAAAATGGGTGAAGCAAGAAGTACTTCCTTCTATTAGAAAACACGGTGCATATCTAACACCTCAAAAGATTGAAGAGGTTCTTCTTAATCCAGACATGATCATCACATTGGCAACTCAACTAAAAGACGAGCAAACCAAACGCTTTCTAGCGGAACAAACGATTCAAAAGCAGCAGCCACTTGTTAGTTTTGCTGAATCATGTATGGCA
>NZ_LRFC01000007.1 GCF_001619875.1 Fictibacillus phosphorivorans | reverse complement strand
TATGTTCTCTCAAAACTAGATACGACGTTTCCAAACGTTATGCTTTTTTTAAGGATAAGCCCTCGACCGATTAGTATCTGTCAGCTCCACGTGTCACCACGCTTCCACACCAGACCTATCAACCTCATCATCTCTAAGGGGTCTTACTCACTTAACGTGATGGGAAATCTCATCTTGAGGGGGGCTTCATGCTTAGATGCTTTCAGCACTTATCCCGTCCACACGTAGCTACCCAGCTATGCCCCTGGCGGAACAACTGGTACACCAGCGGTGTGTCCATCCCGGTCCTCTCGTACTAAGGACAGCTCCTCTCAAATTTCCTGCGCCCGCGACGGATAGGGACCGAACTGTCTCACGACGTTCTGAACCCAGCTCGCGTACCGCTTTAATGGGCGAACAGCCCAACCCTTGGGACCTACTTCAGCCCCAGGATGCGATGAGCCGACATCGAGGTGCCAAACCTCCCCGTCGATGTGGACTCTTGGGGGAGATAAGCCTGTTATCCCCAGGGTAGCTTTTATCCGTTGAGCGATGGCCCTTCCATGCGGAACCACCGGATCACTAAGCCCGACTTTCGTCCCTGCTCGACTTGTAGGTCTCGCAGTCAAGCTCCCTTGTGCCTTTACACTCTGCGAATGATTTCCAACCATTCTGAGGGAACCTTTGGGCGCCTCCGTTACTGTTTAGGAGGCGACCGCCCCAGTCAAACTGCCCGCCTGACACTGTCTCCGAACCGGATCACGGTTCAAGGTTAGAATTTCAATACAGCCAGGGTAGTATCCCACCGACGCCTCCACCGAAGCTGGCGCTCCGGCTTCTCAGGCTCCTACCTATCCTGTACAAGCTGTACCAAAATCCAATATCAAGCTGCAGTAAAGCTCCATGGGGTCTTTCCGTCCTGTCGCGGGTAACCTGCATCTTCACAGGTACTATAATTTCACCGGGTCTCTCGTTGAGACAGTATCCAAGTCGTTACACCTTTCGTGCGGGTCGGAACTTACCCGACAAGGAATTTCGCTACCTTAGGACCGTTATAGTTACGGCCGCCGTTTACTGGGGCTTCAATTCAGAGCTTCTCCGTAAGGATAACCCCTCCTCTTAACCTTCCAGCACCGGGCAGGTGTCAGCCCCTATACTTCACCTTGCGGTTTCGCAGAGACCTGTGTTTTTGCTAAACAGTCGCTTGGATCTATTCACTGCGGCTCTCTCGGGCGATAAACCCTATCAGAGCACCCCTTCTCCCGAAGTTACGGGGTCATTTTGCCGAGTTCCTTAACGAGAGTTCTCCCGATCATCTTAGGATTCTCTCCTCGCCTACCTGTGTCGGTTTGCGGTACGGGCACCTCTTTCCTCACTAGAGGCTTTTCTTGGCAGTGTAGGATCAGGGACTTCGGTACTAAAATTTCCCTCGCCATCACAGCTCAGCCTTCACGTTGGGCGGATTTGCCTACCCAACAGCCTAACTGCTTAGACGCACTATTCCATCAGTGCGCTCACCCTACCTTACTGCGTCCCCCCATTGTTCAAACGGAAAGGAGGTGGTACAGGAATATCAACCTGTTATCCATCGCCTACGCTTTTCAGCCTCGGCTTAGGCCCCGACTAACCCTGAGCGGACGAGCCTTCCTCAGGAAACCTTAGGCTTTCGATGGACAAGATTCTCACTTGTCTTTCGCTACTCATACCGGCATTCTCACTTCAAAGCGCTCCACCAGTCCTTCCGGTCTGACTTCGCTGCACTTCGAACGCTCCCCTACCCCTGTACCATACGGTACAAGCCATAGCTTCGGTGATACGTTTAGCCCCGTTACATTTTCGGCGCAGAGTCACTCGACCAGTGAGCTATTACGCACTCTTTAAATGGTGGCTGCTTCTAAGCCAACATCCTGGTTGTCTGGGCAACTCCACATCCTTTGCCACTTAACGTATACTTTGGGACCTTAGCTGATGGTCTGGGCTGTTTCCCTTTTGACTACGGATCTTATCACTCGCAGTCTGACTCCCGCGGATAATTCTCTGGCATTCGGAGTTTGACTGAATTCGGTAACCCTGTGGGGGCCCCTAGTCCAATCAGTGCTCTACCTCCAGGAATCTTGCCGCGAGGCTAGCCCTAAAGCTATTTCGGGGAGAACCAGCTATCTCCGTGTTCGATTGGCATTTCACCCCTACCCACACCTCATCCCCGCACTTTTCAACGTGCGTGGGTTCGGGCCTCCATTCAGTGTTACCTGAACTTCACCCTGGACATGGGTAGATCACACGGTTTCGGGTCTACGACCACGTACTATGTCGCCCTATTCAGACTCGCTTTCGCTGCGGCTCCGTCTTATCAACTTAACCTTGCACGGGATCGTAACTCGCCGGTTCATTCTACAAAAGGCACGCCGTCACCCGTTAATGGGCTCCGACTACTTGTAGGCACACGGTTTCAGGATCTCTTTCACTCCCCTTCCGGGGTGCTTTTCACCTTTCCCTCACGGTACTGGTTCACTATCGGTCACTAGGGAGTATTTAGCCTTGGGAGATGGTCCTCCCGGATTCCGACGGGGTTTCACGTGTCCCGCCGTACTCAGGATCCACTCAGGAGGGAACGAAGTTTCAGCTACAGGGCTGTTACCTTCTTTGGCTGGCCTTTCCAGACCGCTTCACCTACTTCGTTCCTTTGTAACTCCATGTAGAGTGTCCTACAACCCCAGAGGGCAAGCCCTCTGGTTTGGGCTGTTTCCGTTTCGCTCGCCGCTACTCAGGAAATCGCATTTGCTTTCTCTTCCTCCGGGTACTTAGATGTTTCAGTTCCCCGGGTCTGCCTTCTCATACCCTATGTATTCAGATATGGATACCATCCCATTACGGATGGTGGGTTCCCCCATTCGGAAATCCCCGGATCAATGCTTACTTACAGCTCCCCGAGGCATATCGGTGTTCGTCCCGTCCTTCTTCGGCTCCTAGTGCCAAGGCATCCACCGTGCGCCCTTTCTAGCTTAACCTTATATGATGTTTTCACATCAAGATCTTGCTTGGCGCAGATAAATAATCTATCTGCCTTGCATATTGTTTGGATGTCGATATCTAGTTTTCAAAGAACATCTTGAAAGAACAGAAGTTCCTTCAAAACCTGTCTCTTATACACATCT
>NZ_LRFC01000006.1 GCF_001619875.1 Fictibacillus phosphorivorans | reverse complement strand
CGTAAAATCAGCTACAGGTGCTCGGTTAATAACAACTGGATATTTCGTAACAGAAGCTGTTGAATTACTAGAATCTGTAACTGTTAATCGAATATCCCACGTTCCTTTAATGTTTAATATTTTCGTAGGATTAGCAGCGGTTGAGAAGTCTACCCATGTAGATGAACCAGGAGTTTGATAGGCCCACTGGTAAGTTAATGTGTCCCCATCGGGATCACTCGCTAATTCTGTAAAATTAACATTTGTGTTGTTGTAAATCGTAGTAGGGCTGTAATTAAAATCAGCTACAGGCAATCTATTAACTACAGTTGGTGATTTTATTACTGAAGCACTTGTTCCACTTGGGTCAGTAACAGTTAAGCGAATATTCCAAGTTCCTTTGATATTTAATATTTTCGTAGGGTTAGCCGCTGTTGAGAAGTTTACCCATGTACTCGAACCCGGAGTTTGATAGGCCCATTGATAGGTTAAAGGATCTCCATCAGCATCACTAGCATTCTCTGAAAACGTAACCGTTGTATTGTTATAGATCGTTGTTGGACTATACGTAAAGTCAGCTACAGGTGCTCTGTTGCTAACTACAGGAGACTTTGTGACAGTATCTGATAAACCATCGAAATCAGTCACGGTTAGTCTTATATCCCACGTACCTTTAATGTTTAAAGTTTTTGTTGGATTTTTTGAAGTTGAGAAACTAGTCCACGTGCTCTCCCCAGGCTTCTGATATTCCCATTTATAACTTAGAGTTTGATTATCTGGGTCACTAGAAGTGTTGGTGAATGTAACTTCTGTATCATTGTACTTAGTAGCTGGACTATGATTAAAATTTGCGGTCGGTGCTTGTTTAACTCGATATTTAACTTCATACCTGTGATCCATTTGTTGCCCGGCAAAAAATACATAATAAGGACCATAAATACCATCATAATAATCAATATTGTAATGATATATCCAATCAGACTTTTCAATTTTTTGTGCCCATGCATTCTCTGGGGCATTAGGCTTGAATGTGTGGGGGTGACAGTAACCAGTTCCTGGTGGTGTACCTCCGCAATCTGGTATTGAAATGGGATAAGATCTTGCTCCGTATACAGGGAATTTTAGGATTTCAATGGGTACATCATTAGCTCCCTTATTCCAATCTGCAGGATCTTGAAGCATGGGACTAATATACTGGTAAGCATCTCTGTCGTTATACCAATCAGCTCTCAAGGAATTAACGACTTTAAGTAACCATAAATTACCTGCAATTTTACCATCGTAAGCAGTTGGGTTGTCGTCATAGTATTTTTCTGACCACGGACCAGTTAGTGTTTTCGTTGGTGTCGCTGCAGACGATGATGTTGGAACAAGAGAAATCAGTATAAATAAAACAAAAAACATAAAAGTGAAATTTATTTTTATGGTTTTCACCTCCTTATCAAATAGAGTAAATTTTACTCTATTTGATAAGGGGGCAATTCTGCCACCCTATTTGACTTAACCTTTTTTAAACGTTATATAACCTTTCGTGTTAGTCACAAATGTCTTACCACCAACTACCACGTATTGACCACCAAATCTTGGATCGTATCCTTCAATTTTAAGTTTTTGTCCCTTTTTGAGAACTTTTACTTTTACTAACTTGTTATTTTCTCTCTTCCATAAATTCGTATTTTTATTAATTGTTAATGTACCTTTTAGCTTTGTAACCGGGCTTGTACTTAAAGTTTTAGGCAATTTTTCATACTTTACGTGCTTAGGCATATTAGTTATATAATGTTGAGCACCTAAGTGAAATTGTCCTCCATACTTTTTGTCGTACCCATAAACTCTGAAAGATGTCCCCTTTTTTAAGACGCGAACAAATTTAAGTTTGTTTTTCTCACGCTTCCATAAATTTATATCTTTTTTCACAGTTATTTTCCCAACTTGTCCTTTTTTAACTTCTTGTCCATTCCAGTAATAAGTAACTTTAGGAGTAGGCTTAGGACTAGGCTTAGAAGGAACAGGTTTGGGATTGCTAGGTTTAGAAGGAATCGGCTTAATTGGTTCACTCGGTTTTTGTGTAGAGGGTGGAACAGGTGTAACCGGTTCTTTCTCCTCTAAATCACCATTATTGGCTATTAGTTCCTTCACAACATCTACGCCTTCAACAAAGTTTGCTGTAATTTTGTATGGGCTTACTTTTGCCTTAGTTGTTGACATTGGTCCCCATAAGTAATAAATACCAGAATCATTTTTAGGCTTATCAATGTAAGTTGCAGCAATTAGGTGATTTGTAGGTTGTTCAATGTCTACCCAGATCATATCTTGAGTACCATAATTCTCGCTTAACCAAGGTGAAAAGCTAGAAAATTGATCAGAAACATAATTTTTGTAAGGATCACTAGTAAGATAGAATCCAGGTCTTGCTTTTATTGCCCTCATTTTTTCCCAAGAAATATTGTTTTCTCCTTTTTCTATCTTGAATACTAAGGTCCCTGACTTTTCGCCAACATTTACAATATAACCTAAAGACCCATATTTACTTTGATCATCAATGTATTCTACATTGACCGACTCTTTTTTTACTGCCGCCTCTACTGTAGTTAAATAACATGTGTATATTGAGATAAATACAGTTAAAACGAAAAGTATTTTCTTCATATAAAGCCCTCCTGATATTTTTAATTAATTGTAAAAACCTTCTAATCCTCCTTCCTTTTTGCAACAAAAAAGGTCCTTTGGTTTAATGTTTAATAGAATGAAAGTGAAGTTCACTTCATCTAAAACATCAGTTCCAAAGAACCGTACACTTTGTTGCTTACCGCTAACCTTAAATAAGGTTGCAAGAAAATAATAATAAAAGAATTGATAATATTATTATATATCTACTATAAGACAAAGTGTACTATTATTTGGCAAAATATATAATATTCTTCCTTATATATCTATATCGACAAATCGCATCATTAGATTGATAGTTAAGAATTTTTGTATTAAATGAGCCAATGTTAATAGAGTTGATACAAGAAATTTATTGGTATAGTTCCTATTTTTTATATTCATAAACCGCTGCTTGTCTAATGTATGTTTTGTTCCCATTAAACCAGCGGGGGCTTTCTGTGCTTATTACTGCTATAACACTCGGACCATCTACCCGCTCGATAATTTCATAATAAGGGTTGGTATAAACATAGGGATAAGTAGTCGTTACGTTATCATCAATAAATTCTAAATGAACAAGATAAAGTTCATTTTTGTAAAGGGAATCGTTATTCGGTGTATAAACAAATCCTGCGTCGCTTGTGGCTTCAAGATTGTCTTGTAAACTAGCCTTTAAATTGTTAGTCGCAAGAGTTTGATCAAATACTATTCTTCCGTTTGCCATATCACTAGGAGAAGTGGCTAAAGCTGCATCATGTACTGCTATTTCTAAAGCATTCTTCATTTGTCGTGTAGCAGTTTTATCTGCATCGAGGTTAAACTGGATCTGCGTTATAAAAGCAAAAAGAAGTATGAATAAGATGGTGCGTAAAGTTGTTGCCATAGACACAACTCCTATTCTATATATTCACTGAGTATCTTTGTATCTTTCGTAAAGGTAGATGGTCCTTGATTGAATATATCCATAATGAAGATAAAGCTACGTGGTACTTCAATACTTGCTTCAAGATACTCATTTCTCGGTGTGAGAGCAGACGTAGCTTGAATATTAATTTTCGATTCATCAAAGTTATAACTATCAACTAACGTATCCTTCATATCTTGTACAATATCTGGAGTAAACTGGCCTTTAATTGAAGCTTTCTTTGCCCCTTCGGTTAATACAACTTCCACAGCTTCTCTATGTAAACTATCAATATAAGCAAGAATGGGAGCGAACATTAGATTAATAACGATAAACAATGTCATCCATTCACCTAAAACTTTCGACATTTACAATCCTCCTTTTTAAATGGCAAGAGAGGATGGTTAGTCCCCTCTCGCAATTAATGCTACAGGCTTTGAATTACGGAGTATTAGTAGTAGTTGTACCATTTGGCAGGTTGCCGTTCATTGAATCGATAGTTGTTTCATACTCACCTGTTTCAGTCCCGATCATATTGTAACCGAAGAAGAATAGAAATCCGCTGATTGCAAGAACTGTTACCGCGATACCTAGAAAAGTTGATAATGTTTTATTCATTTTAAAAATTCCTCCAATAAATTTGATTTTATTTGATCTTAATTTGATGCTCGGTTTGAATCATATTTTCATGATGAGTATTCTTATCATTTAAAGCACTGTAAGCGATGCCTAGAATCAAAGTAACGCCTATTGTGACAACAGCTGCCATCATCATAAAGTTTGCTAATGATTTATTCATGGTTTACCCCCGGCTATTAACTATCTGAAATATAATCCGCCATATTATCCGATAAATCTGAAAGCGTTAGATACATTGTTCCGAAGATAAAAGCACTGATAACAACGGCTGTAATAGCAATCTTCATAAATGTGCTTAGCGAAGTATTTATACGTATCACCCCTTTCAAAGGATATGTGAGCCGCTTACTACATCCTTGAATTTTTCATAATTACCGTTACCATCGTGACGATTACAACTAGGAAGTTTAAGATAATAAGAAAGTGTGTCGCCTTGATGGGAATTCCTAATAAATCGGTAGTGATCTTTTTCTTTCTTCTGTAGTTTTCTATTTGAGACTTAACAAACATGCTGTGCATTCCTCTTAAGTGATTAAGTGCAGTTTCGCGTTCAACGTTATCTAAATTCTTTATCACTCCAATTAAAGCTTGTGATTCTTTTGACTGAAGCTGATTTGCAAATTTATCTAGAGCAACGGCAGGTCCTTCATCACTACTCCATGATGAAAGTAAAAGGGTAAGCGGCTTGTCCAAGACCACAAAGTAAGGTTTTATATTCCTAAGTACGTTATAGGTGTTAATTCGGCTAACGCTCATCATTTCAATTTCGTTTATCAGCAAGTCATAAAGCATAAATACTTCCGCATGTTTCTTGGCATTATGAAAATCAATAACCCGCTTCATTAGATAGACAAAAAGTGAAAATGGATTACTTGGTATGGCAAATGCAACCAGTAAGAAAATCGCAATTGCGGATATAAATTGCAATTTCCCCACTCCCCCGTTTACAAGGATAGGTATAATAACGTAATAGATGGTTAAGAACAATGTGAATCCAGCTAAAAATAGATAATATTTCACTCCGTTCAACCCTAAAGGGTATTGAGCTTTTCTTAACCAGTCTTCCGCAGCTGAATTCTTCGTGTTTTCTACAAAATTTTGTCGATGGTTAGACAAATTTGCTCTAAACCGAATTCGGTTTTGCACCCTCTCAGCTTTAGATGTTAATCCCGAGTACACTAAAATTCCCGCTAGACACGAAAAGAAGACAGATAAGGTAGTAACCAAATAAGGAATATATTTAAAAATCATGATCTCATTTTGCAAAACAGAATCTCCCTCCTTCCCTAAAGGTCATTTTTCGGTCTTTTTAGAAAGATTGAAATGATAATGGAAAATGTTACGCCTAAAACACATACCGCGAACAAGAACAGGGTCCATTGAGAACCAAATTGAAGCTTTGTCCAATCCTGAGCACCCGATGAATAATAACCTAAAACCAATGAACCTAGAAAAAGCGGAAGGGTTAAATAACCATTGAATACGGAATCGAGTGTTTCAGACTTTTCTTCTTCCAACATTTCCTCTGTATCTTCCATCTGTTTGGTCAGAACCATAAGTGCGTTTAAGACTTTTTCGTTATACATATAAGCCTTTAAAATGACACTCCCTAAACGTTTACTCCAGTTCGTTCCAGCTGTATAGGTAAAGATACGAATACTATCTCTTAGCTCATCATCATTCCTTGAAACCTGTAGGTCAGATATGAGCTTTACAATTACTTTTCTAAGTACCGGACTCTTGATCTCTTTTTGAGTTTCAGACAATGCGTGGTACATATCGTAATGCATGGCATTATAATTCTGTGTAAGTCTTTGAACGATATGAAGGAACTCTTGTCCCATTAAGTACCGAATTTTATTAAGTCTTAATCTAAGGATTAGGTAAGGAATCATTGAAAGCAGCATTCCGAAAAGAACGGATACTAAAATGTCACCAAATGTTATTAAGATAAAGAGAGCGGAAAAGATGCCCATGAATAGTGATAGTACGATAAAAACGGGTACATCATGTTCATTTCTTTCTTCTCGTGTTGTCTTAACCAGTAGGTTCAAGTGCATTAAGAAGGGATTCTTGTAGCTTGTTGAGTTAGAAAACTCTACCTTGTTTCTCACTTTCCTTATGCGGTATTTATAGTTCATTTCTTTGTACTTGTTTTGTATAGAAGTCAGCATGATATTTTTAGAAGTCCATATGGCGACTAGAAACAATATCAGGTATAGAAAGTACTGGATACCTATCTGCCAAAACCAGTGAGAAAAGTTATCCATTCAACTCATCTCCTAGCAACGTATCAATAATCTTGTCTTTGATTTTTTCATAATCACTCATAGGAGATTCCTGCTCTTTCTTCTTTAAGTGAGAATACAGGATCTTCGTATCTTCTATGCTTTCATCTGCCATTAGGGTTAAAAGCCCTTTTGTCACATTAGAAGAATAGTAGTACCTATTTGTAACAGGACTATAACGTACAAGGTCTTGTGTACGGTGTGTACGCTCATCACTGTCCCAAATGATTTCAGTTACACCGATTACCCGCTTTCTTCTGCGGTCTCTGTCAGCACTCATTGTTACGACAATATCAATGTTGCTGGCCACACGCTCTAATTCATTTTCAAAGTTTCGGTTAGGAAACTCATCTAAGATATGTCGAGTAATCTGAGAGGCTACATTGTTTACGTTGGTTAAGTGATAAGTAGAGAAAGCTCCCCGTTCCCCTCTTTCACAAGCCTGTAAATAACCTTCTGTTTCAAGTGAACGGATTTCTCCAACTACGATGTAGTCATGTTCCATTCTAAGTAAGCGGGGCATAGCATGATGTAGATCCCCTTCTTTCGCCTGAACTTCAAAGATAAGCCTGTCTTTAAATTGCTTGGATAAATCTAACTCGAAGTGTTTCTCCATTACTGCAGCAACATAATTAGAATCTCTTTCTCTCAACATCGTTTTCATAAATGTAGTTTTTGCCGAACGTACACGTCCTGCGAATACAGTATTAGCCATAACCCTAGACAGTGAGCGGAAGAAGGGAATATCATCTTCTAATATCGTTCCACGCTGCGCTTGTTCCTCTAAGCTCATGTTCTTAACGACAAATCGTCTGAACATAACGTAATTATCTCTACTTCTTGGCTTTTGGATCATCGTGATACGACTTCCGTCTTCACGTTCAATCTCTAGTTCGGGTGTCTGTTCGTTTATGATGGCATCCTTTGTTCTGTTAACAAATGACCGCTTAACCCGCTCAACTACTTCTAGGCTCTCAAACTGTTCATTCTGCCGCTTAAACTCTCCATTAATATCAATCCATAATTCAGTACCTCTAATAACAGCTGCTTCACTGTTAGGCATCTTATCCCACTTATGAAGGATACTGACTCCCCATACCTCATGGAACACCGCTTCCGCAAGAGAATCATAGAAGGATGGATACTCTTCAGTGGTAATATTGTGCTTGGTTAATACCTCAGTAATCTTGGTTACGAAATAGGACATTGCTTGTTGATCACCAATTACAGCTCGGTGTTGTTTTTCAAGCCAATCACTTTCACGAGAAGCTTTAAGTTCATCTAAATCCTTATGTTCCTTCTTTTGATCTACAACCCCATCTACGACGATAATACTTAGTTCTTCTCGTACTGTAGTGCAAATATTAGAGAAGGACTTCTTCCTAGCATAAGTAGTTACGCTGTCATTTTTTAATCCTCTTTCTTGAACGGTTTTTGCTAACCACTCTGAGGAACTAAATTCATTTTCCAAACCTAGCTCTAGTTCAAGATTAATTTTTTCTACTTCCTCTGATTTAGTCATTACCATTGATATTCACCGTCCTTCCTACTTAAAAAGTGAAAACAATCCCTTTTTTTCTTTTCTGTCAGTGTCAATATTCACTTTTTCTTTTAACTGACACTCCGAAATTATGAGATTAGATAGTAGATCCAGGTTCTTTGTATAATGTGAATCTGATATATCATCATAAAGAAGTCTTTTTTGGTAAGCGGAAATCGCGCCTAGGTCTCCAACATCAGGAAGAGTAACCGCTTTTGTCATCTCCAGTTCATCTTCTAGCGACTTTTCACTGATTAATGTATTAGCCGGTTGGAATTTGTTAATGACCAACATGAATTCTTCTGACTTACCACCGATTGGTTCAATCAATTGCTGGTACACATAAGGGAAATATCCACGATATCCTTTTTCTTCTTGGTTTGTTACTAAGAATTTCAAGTTACTTGATAAATAAGCCTGTACGGTTGGAGCTGTATCAAAATGGGTACCTGCGTCAATCAAGATCACATCAAATACCTCTTGCGCGACTTTGATTAAATGTTCAATCTCATATGGCTGGTAAAAACGCTGCATTTTAATATCACGATTTCCTGCTAAGTGGTAGAAAGATAAGTTAAAAGATACTGCTTCTTGCAGACGAAAAGGTGTTAAACTGTTCGTTTTTAAATCAACTTTCAGATCGTTTAAGTAATGACCATTGTAATGATAGAAATAATCAGCTGGGTCCCAACTGTTAAGACTTAGTACAAGTACCCTTTCATCTACCTTTTGGGAAAGTGAGCGGGCTAGGTTGAATACGGTTGTTGATACACCAGCACCGCTATGAGTACCAAAAAAACTGATTATTCGTTTTGAAAGGTAATCGCTCTTATTAGAGATTTTATTAATAACTTCCGTTACAACTTGTTCTGGAGTTAAATGCTCGCTTAACATGGTAATTTTATGAGCTGCACATACTCTTGAAACATTCTTCATAATTTGATCACTGTTTATTGATTTAGGCTTATAGAAGACAGGAATGGTTGGGAATTGTTCACGTATACTTGAAAATTGATGAATATCTATTACTTCTCCATCGAGAAAAACAACATCAATATCAATCGTAGGTTTCTTTAGGTCATCCCATCGTAAAGCGACTTTAATGTCTTCTTGCTGTAAAAACAGTTCTTTGTATGTGGAATCTTTAGAGATGATTACTATATCCATATTTACGCTCTCCTTTATTGGTAAGTAATGTACAGTCTGGCACCTTTACTTAAAATTTCTGTCATAAGGTTTGTAAAATCTTCTTCGTTTAAAATCACTTCTAAATCACTGATAGTTGAAGTAGCATTTAATCGTTTGTCCTGGTTGCCCTCTCCTGCCGAAATAACTTCCTTGTTTCCGGAATCTTTTACATAAACAACTTTTACACCTTTAAGGAATGGTTTTGTGTTTAATTTAATTTCTTCTGCAGATAAAGAAGTTGTAGACGTAACGGTTGTTTCTTTATCCGTTTCCTTTGCAGTTACCTCGGACGTAACTTTACTCGGTCCGTTCTCCATAAGGTTGGTTGTTCCATCTCCATACACAAGATAAAGGTCGATTACATCTTTTCTGCGAAGAGATCCTGGTTGAGCGTAAATCATCTTTTGAGTGATAGGTCGAATTGCTTCTCCTTCGTCTGCGTTCGGAATGAGTTTTTCATAATCAATCATCTTTGTAGAAATCATTGAGTTTCCGACTATGGTTTGTTTTGAATCTTGGCCAATAATCTTATCTATATCAGCTGCATAAACCACATCTTCGACTAAAGAGCTTTTTTCGCGTCTTTCAATTATTAATTTATCTTTGGTGATAGGCTCTGATTTTAATATCTGAGCTCCTGCTTTAACTACAACAACTTCTTCTGAATCAATACGATCTTTTATATAAAAGTCATACAAAAATATAAATCCGATGGTAAACAATGAAACAAATATCCCAAGTCCAATTTTTACTGAAGGTTTCATACGGTTGATTCCTCTCCTTTAGGTTCCGATTCATTTACTTCTGATTTCTCAATTGTGATCTTTTTGTTAAACAAGCCTTTGAAAAGTCCTGCTCCCTTTTTCTGTTTCTTAAGAAACTCTTGTGGAAGGATTTCTTGCAGCAAAGGTTCTAAACACGTTTCAATTCGTTTGTGATAATCCTTATAGTCTGATAAGAAGATGCCGTCATATTGTGCTTGGAATACATCAGCTACAGGGAAAGCAGGAATGGAGGTTATAAATTCTCCGTTATATAAGTCCTTAAGTAATTTGTTATTTAAAAGCGACTTATCAAACCGATTTCCGATAAGCGATGATTTATCATGACTAATTTGTTTATGAAGGAATGCTACGGATTCTTTTTTAGATTCCTCCAGGTATTGAATTAAAGGGATGTCAGGCTCAAGCACAAAGTACACATGGTCGGCTATATCGAATACATCTTGAAACAACTCGTAATGCCAGTCCGTACCGACATCAATGATGGTTACTGTAGATGGAGAGGAAAATAAAACCTTTATAAACGTTTCAAATGCCACTTCATCTTCTTCATATACCGGTTCATTTGTTGGGTGTTTACAAATAATATCAACGTCAACTTTGTTCCAATCGAAAATACTCTTTTTCTTCGGATCAATATACTTACTGAATTCATAAAACTTGCTGCGGTAATCATCTGCAAAATGATGGCCAGTAAATCGATCAAACGTATAAGCGGTTGAGAATGGGCTTTCTACATAAGTGGTGCTAATCCCCATCTTTGTAAGTGTTCTAGCTAATAAGTGAGAAACAAATGTACTCCCGCTTCTTGCAGCTGGACTCCCTATCATGATCAGTTTCTTTCTGACAGGCACACCGACAACTTTTTCAGTATGGTTATGGATCTGGATGTTGTAATCCCTTTTGACTACGCTTTTATTAATGACTTTTTGAACGACTTTCTTCTCAATCACCTTTGTAGGTGTTTCCGTCTGTTTATCCGGCTTGGCTTCCTCTGTTTCTTCTTCTGCGGTAGCGGGAGTGTTATTCACTTCTGGCTGAATAATAACGGGTGCTGCAGATACTAAGAACTTCTCTACACGCGAGAAGCGAGGTTTATCAATTAGCTGCTCTACAAAATCATCTAAGTCAAAGGCATTGTTATTGATGATATCCAAAACACCCATGCTGACGATTTGAGATAGAAAAGGGTCTCCTTTTGGTCTTTCGCATAGGAAGACAACCCGTAATGAATCATCATAATTAACCCTGATATTTCGGATAAAAGTTAAAAGCTCGTTTTCCATATCCTTTTGCTCTGAAAAGTCACTACCTAAGTATTGGTCATGGATTAAAAGAATATCTGGCTTTTCTATATCAAGGATTTCCTCAAGGAATCTTCTGTGAAATACCTCTTGGGAAGATAATGAAATTTCTTCATTGTGTTTTATAAGTGTTTCTTTAAGAATGTCTGTATAGCTTTTATCCCCTACTGCGATAAGCACTTTCTTTTGCACGCTTTTCACTCCTTGAAAGCATAAAAAAATACCCGAAACATAGACACTACTATCTAATACAATAGATAGAATCTAGGTTTCGGGTATTTCCCGTTAGGTTTATTAAATTATGTATTAAGGGGCCCCTCTAATCGCTTAGAGGGACATTAAAAAACTTTAAGAAAGGTTGCTGCCATGAAGGCTTCGCCTTTAAACTAATATTATCATTTGTTCCAATTGTTTACAAGAGATATTGTAGTTGATTTCATAATTAAATAACATATTTGCTAGAAAAAATCCTCCTCTTATGGAACATCAGAGAAGGATAGCTTCAGCGTATTTTCATTAACATGTTTATCTTGTAGATATTCAAAAAAGTAGTTAAGTAACATACCATCAAATTGTTTATCGCTAAGGGATTGAATCTCATGAATCACCCTAGCTTTTTCAATAGGTGATTGGTATGGCCTACCTTTCGTCATTGTGTCGTAACTATCTACGATACGGATCATTCTACTTAAAAGCGGGATTTGTTCACCACTCAATCCATAATACCCTTTCCCATCGAAATCTTCATGATGATATTTAGCGTATAAGGCGAAATTAGATGGTAAACCACGAATTTCTTTAATTCTTTTAAATCCATGTTCAGTATGACGCTTGATACTATCAAATTCTTCACTAGTCAAAGGAGTAATCTTATTAAGCAGGGATGAAGAAATATCCAGTTTTCCAATATCGTGCAAGATCCCTAGTATATAGATTTGTTCAGTGTTTTCTAATCCTAAGTATCGGGAGAATTGATATAATTCATTACCAACTCTTAAAGAATGTTGGAAAGTCGTATAACAGTGTTTATACAACTTCCCAACAAGTCCATGAGCTTGACTGCTTATGGCACTCAACTCCATTTCCTAAAAATTTACTTTAATTCGCTTCAATTTTTCTTTATTAGGCACATAAAAGGCATTATTTAATCCATCTTGAACCAAGTCTTCTTCTACACAAAACCAAGTCGTAAACGGATAGGTATCTAGCATAAGTTCTTTATGAATCTTTTCAGCAACAGATAATGTGGAAGTGAAGATCACAACAAAACTCATATTATCGGCAAACTCACTCACTGGAATAGAACCGTATTTTTCATAAACCCATTTCCATGTATCCAGCTTTTCTCTAAAGTACCCGATAAAGTTTTGATTCATTTGTGCTCTGTCAATTAGGAAATTAACTTTCCCTTGTGGCGTTTTGACTTCTGCTACACCCATCGGAAACTTGATGCTGCGGTTGTCTGCAATAATTGCATTCCATTTCCACTTTGTGATCATTTTTTGTTCAATCATTTGGCAACGTAATTCATTCATGGCAACATAGCGTTTAATTCCACCTATACCATGAGAATCCCATCGGTCTGCATTCATGAAGAAGTTATCGCTATAGAAGTGTTTCAAGAGTTTATAACCCGCTACTCCTAATGTAAAGGGAGCGGGAGGTTTATATGTTTCTTCCTGGCCACGAATTCTGACTTTCCAACGTTCAACTAAACCACTGGTTCGATAGCGGTCAAGTCGTTTAGATGTTTCTGAGCGGTTCATGATTCCAGCCATATATCTTCTTAACTGGTCTTCATTCGCACATACCGCATCACCAAGTACCTTTAGCAATATGAAGTCTGATTCATCCAACCTTCGACGTCTATAAAGGTCAAGAACACCCTCAAGTGTCGTGTACGGATAGTACTTCTGTGGCAACATCTTACTGCCTTTGAGAAAGGGGTGATCCCAAAAAGGTACTTCACCTTGCTTCGTTGTAAAGTGAGATTCTTCTAAGCCATCAAGAGATGGTGATTGCGCCTGTGTTAATACTTCCATTATTCAAAAAGGAAAGCTCCAACATCTTTGCGTTTCTTCTTACCCCTCGGATAACTCACAAGCACGACTTTAGCATGACGATTCTTCTTATCAATAGTACGAACCTTACAAGCTACAATATCTCCGACAACTGGTTCTTCCAGATAAGAGGGCTTAATACCCTTAACTTCTAAGCCAACATCTAATTGAACAAAAATACCATGAACTGGGTCAACACCGCTGATTCTTCCTGCAACTGTATCCATACCCATTAATGCTTCAAGCTTCTTAAATGGATCTTCCATTGTATGTCTACGGCTCACTTGAATTAAGCCTTGTTCTTTATCAAAACGACGAACTTTTACGGTGATTTTTTCACCGCGATCTACAGATTGTTCAATGTTACGTCCCCGCTCCCAGCTCCAGTCATTCGGCAGCATAAAGCAATCAGCACCATTTACACGAACAAACACTCTACGGCTCTTAGGGTTTACTCCCCAAACGGTTCCTTCAAATACCTGGTTCTTTAGATCCCCGCTCGCTTCAAGTTGTTGCAGCTGGTTAAAGAACTTCGCCTTTTTAATATCATCAGCTTTCTTAACGCTGACAATCGCAATCTTATCTTCTAAATCCAAGTGCTCGATTACAAATTCTTGCATTGTACCTGTAAAACCATTTAACGATTTAAACTCAAACTCGGAAAACTCATCCTTAGAACAGTAGGCAGTTACTCCTCCTTCTAATAGGAATGTGGCAACTTCAACTTGCTTCGGAACATACTTGCCATTTTCTAGAACTTTAGCTTTTTTTGAACCAACAGACGTTACAACACCTTTTACGATCTCTCTGTCTCTTTTGATTTGAGCAAGGTGATTTAATTGCTCATTTGTCGTCCATGATTGAGTCATTGTCTCAGTCATTTTTGTTCCTCCTAGTATTTGTTTTAGGTTAGCAAACACAAAAAAAGGAATGACGACAAATACACAAGTAGTCCTCATTCTACTCGGTATTTGGGTCATTCCCATTGTAAGTATTTGTTTGTCGATTTCTGATATTGCTATCCTTATCGAAAGTTTATCCTATGAATCTACTTTTTTCAACAAAAAATTCCATTTATACATATCTTTAGTTAATTTGAGGTTGAATTACAGCTCGATATACCGCATGGGCATACATGCTTAAATATATTTCTGTCTGTTTTTTATCTGTCTTAGAAGGGGGATTTTTATAAACATAGAAGCTAAGTAAGCTTTGAACATCCTGTACTGTACATTTACTTTCTTTAGTAAGATGAAAAAGATAATCAGAGAGGGGACTTTTCGCAAATTGAATCAATACAGTTTGTTCAAATAAGTCAGATCTCATTGCAATACCAATCAACTTCTTTTGCCAAGTTTTTTTTAACAACTTTATATTCCTCCACATATTGATTACTCGTAATCTTCATAAAGAGATGCAGCCGCTTCCTTTTGAGATGGTACTTTATCGACTTCTTTTAAAACATCATCTATAAGCCCCAGCTGTTTTTCTCCTAATTCAGACTTCTTCGGTTTATTCTCTACCGCTTGTTCTTCTGTAGACTTTGTTTCAATATCCGTTTCTACAGGTTCTGCTGCCGCATTCCCGCCAAAAGCTGTTGCCCAATCAAACTCTTCCAATTCATCATCAGAAGGATTACTCTCTTTCTTTTTAAGGGAGCGGGACACTTCTTCTTGAACAGGAGTTATATCGATTGGATTTGTAACAGGCTTAGCATTATTTGGCTCTTCATCCTCTTTATGTTCTGTAACCACGCTATCTTTAAAGGTAGGTGTTTTTTCATAATGAATAGGATGTTCAACTGAACGTACATATCCAAGCGGCTTATGTTCCTCCGCTTCCTCTCTTGATTGTTCTGAAATGTCCGGCTGAACTGTTTCTTCATCAAAATCTTCAGCAAGTACAGCTGGTGATTCTAATTCATTACGATTCAATAACCATATTCTTGCTGCATCTTCATCAACTTGAATTTTAGCGTTTTTAAACTCTTCATTTGGAACAAAGTTTGCATCAATTTGTTGAACGGGAATAGGCTTATTATTGGCTACAATTTTAACCGCGCACTGGAACGGTTTCTGATAAATAATTTCAGATGGTGATAAAATAGCTTCTTTAACCTTCGTAAAATTGCTGCCTACTCTTAAACTAGGAGTCTCTTGTAATGGGCTTACTGCTTGTTCTGACACACCTTCCTCAAACTTCTCCTTCTCTCCAAATATCTTAGAGAACAGTTGAGCATCAAAATCGGGTATGTCCCCATAGACCATCTTGTGACGAAGTGTACCTAAAAGAGTGTGCATGTACGTTTCGCTGTATCTGTCTGCGAGTTGTGTTACGGTTTGAGCTACTACGGTAATAATAGTTTTGTATTTCCGAGATTGTGCTGGGAACTCCCTGAAAGGCTGGTAGATATAATCCGCGAATTCATCTACTAATATATGATGAAAACTAGAAACATTCGGCTTACGTCTGAATACAGCATTTTGTAAGCTTAATAGAATCAATTTCCCGAGTATGTTGGATAGGCCACCAAGCTCTCCTTTGGCCGTATTGACAAGTAATACTCCACCCATTTCTAAATGTCTATCAAAATCAAAAGTAGATTTGCCAAATAGTACTCTACGAATTAAAGGTGAAGCACCAATATCATTCAACACGTTTCGTAGACCCTGTACGTGCTCCGCTTTTGCATCAAAGTATGCGTCTTCTCCGCGATATTCACCATGCGTAATCTTTTCGGTAGACATTCCGCCACCGACTCTTACTTGCTTGACTAATAGATTCATATCAAACCATTCATCAATCTGTTTCACAATCGCCCAATGGTTACGGTCGTCTCTTCCTTCGATCTGTTCTAAGTTAGCGGGAATTGTACCTTTTAACTTTACGTGCATTCTTCTAACCAGTTGGGGGTTGTTATACATATTCAGCAGCATATCAAACGTAACTTCCTGCCCTGGCACATGCAATTTTAGTAAATAGATATAATGCTTTAAATGGTTACGTTCAGACTGTTCAAAGAAAAAGTTAGAGTTTCCACCTTCAGCTAATCCTTGAATAACCATCGCAAAAGCTTCAGCAACCTTATCAACTGGACCCTGCATAGGATTAATGCTTGGTGTCTCCGGATTAGTCGGATCAATATAATAAACAGATTCTTTCGGAATTCCATGTGCTAAAACTAATTGATAAGCCTTTTGACATAAATCGTTAGAAGGTTCTATTACGCTTATACCGTTTAAGTACATACCCAGCACTTTTTCAGTGTGATAATCCTGCCGGTTATAGATTTTTGGATAATCGTTAATAAACCTGCTCATCCAGTGAAGATCTTGATTCAGTATCGGCAATACAAGAGCAGCGGTCTTACCAGTACCAATACTTCCGATAATGGCATTATTCAATGTTCGATCTCGACCAGGCTGTACAAGTACTTCTTTCGTCTTTGAGTTGTGACCTAAAATGACATCTGGCCAATGTTCTTTATTGGCTAATTTAAACCATTTTTGAAGCGTATAGTTCTTGTATTCAAATTCATTGAAAGCGGCTTTAATCTCATTTGAGTATTGAGAGTATCTACCCGCTAACCAAAGTAGGATCATGAAAGTTACAGCAGAAGGAACAAACATAAGCGTAACCAATAATGTGTTTGTATCTCCTACCGCTACTGCGTGCCAAATGTTATCAACTTCCATTTCAAGTATGCGATTGCCCAGATACGGAAGGAATGAGTTATAAATAGGAGCGGAAATTAACCATAAGTAGTGAAACGCTATTCCGAAGAAAACATTCCAATACCATAAGAATCTCCATACCGGCTTTTGGAATTCCTTAAACTTTGTACTTACCAACCAGCCCGCTATCAGCCATACAGATGATAGAACAAAAAAGATAAAGCTAGGCTGAGTAGAATCACCGAATAAGATAAAAGACGGTATTGCACCCATAAATTGACCACTCATTAAGAAAGTGTAGTTGAAGATCCCTTTAAATGAGAAAAACAAAGAGATAATCCCAACAACAATCATAGAAAGAAGCGGGAGTTTAGGAACGAGCTTATCCTTCAATCAGCTGCACCTCTTTCTTTGTCCCCTCAAACTGATAGAATGCAGGAGGTTCAGTCGGATTGTTAAAAAGAAGATCCTTCCCTACGAACCAAACTTTGTTTAAAGATACATTGAAATAATCACTTTCAAGTTCTTTTTGATGCCTATAGATTGCAATAACTCGGTCTACCTTCTTTTTGAACATCTTCTTATTCACTAAATCATTAAGATAAACGATTTCATCATAACAACTTGTACTACCTTCTTCCATTACTTTCACAAGTACCGTTTCGTACTCCTGTCCATTTTTCGAGAGTCTGTAGATACCGTCTGCATACATGGATGGATCAACTTCTGCAAAATAATAATCATCATTGACGTTTTCAAGTAATTCAACTTCGTAATTGAAAGATGGATTTCTGTCTAACGCGGCAGCAACACTTTTTACATGTTCTGAGCGGTTGCTTATTGGATAGTAACCCTTAAGAAGATTGACGATTAACGTTGGAGCTGGAAGCATAGTTGTAACATAGAAGTTAATATTCGGAACTTTATGAGCAATGCGGTTAATGATTAGTTCTTTAATGTTAACGGGACGTACCTTTCTTTTCTTTCCATACTCGCCAGTGTACTCAAAATATGTATCATCATTATCTACCACCACGAACATAACGTCATGAACACCACCCGGATTGTGTTCAAAATAATCTAGATAATTGTTGATCTTTGCATTAATAACTCCTAAATTTTGTTTACCTGTGTCTACCTCAATATTTAAAAAGCCATTTTTTGTTTTTAGTATCCAATCAGGCTTAAAAAAAGCTAGCTGCTTCTTTTCTGGTTCTTTTTCATTGTGTTGTTCAATCATTTTAGAGCTTAATGGATACGGACCGATAGCATCATATTCCATATTTTCATCTGCTAAATTTTGCTTCTTTATTTGTACTATGGTCTTAATAAGCGTGTTTCTGATCGCGTTAAAGTGATCAATCTTCTCCGCGTTCTTTAATTCTGCGTAATATCTTTCCCCTGGCGGAATGTATCCAAAAAATTCTAATACAGAGTAACCATTCTTACCAAGTTTAAAGAAAACGGTTTTTGTAGCTTTGTGTACAAGTTTTTCAATAAGCCCTCTATTTCTAAATCTTTGGAACCTATTCTTAATTACTTCATCACGTTTCCTGTTAGAATCATATTCCACATTATAGAGCTGCGTGGTGTAATATTTGAAATTTTTTAACGATAAGATTTTAATATCCCAAAGCCATTTTAAGCATTCAATGTCCCTTTCTTTTAACCATGTTTGATTACCATCGGTGAATATGAATTTATGTTCCTTCTGTTCATCCTCCCCTTCAATCCTGTACTGAGTAATTCCCGGCACTAATAGTTCTGTTTGCAATCCGAATCCTCCTTCAAACAAAAAAAGATGTACCACACGATAAAACAAAGCAATAGACAAAGACATTGCCATTGCGTTGAATCGAGGGTACATCCCTTTGGTTGTTATTTATATGTCATTGACAGTATAGCATTAGTAAATTTATTTGGACAATAAATTATTCAAATATATGTGAATATTTATAAATATTATCCAATTATTTATTAGAGTACATTAACCATTATTGAGGAGAAATTAGTCCAAAAATTAGGGTACAAGACAAACTCGTTTTTGTTGCCCTTTTCATCTGCTTAAAACAGAGTTTTACGACATTGAAAAACAGGATGAAGTCTGAAGTCCGGATGCACCTTTTTCCCGCTATTTATTAATATTTAAACGAGTGCTTGAGGGAGCAGCTTGCTGGGTGCAAGATAAGTTGCTCCGCACTTAGTAGTAAAAACCAAGTATTTATAGTCATGAATCAGCTTTTAAATTATACTTTTCTTTTTGTATAAAATTATGAATAGTATTACCTATCGTTTCTCCCTTCTCTTCTTATATAAGTTCCTTAAAAAAGCAGTTTATATCCAGGTCACTTTTCCACTTTTCCTAGTTCCCCAGTTTATTTTTTTGTGGTTAACAAAAGGTATATTAAAGGTAAATAATTGGTCAACCTTTTATATACCTTTGATTATAAAATTATTCAGTTTCTCCTTTGAAAAACAAAATGAAATAACATAGAGAATCGCTTATTAAATCGCAATCGTAAAAGCACTGCAAAAATCGCAGTGCTTTTACATTTTCATATTGAATTTAATTAGAGGGAATCGCACCGGGAATAACTCATTTCTGCAATATTGTCTTTTTAATATTACTTTAAACTTAATTTCATAGTCTCAACATTTAATTCTAATTTCATTTGGTTGTCCAAAGAATTTAGAAATTCTTCACATATAATCAAAAGCAAATTTTTGTGCCACCCTTGAAATGTAATAAAATCCATTTGAATAGGACTTTCTATCAGCTGTTTATTTGCTAATGAAGATTCTATAATTTCAATATTGTAATAATCAGCAATAATAAAATCGCCTAATGGCGATATAGTTAAACTTTGATATTGCGGCTGTGATTCATATTCAATCATTTCTCCGTTCAACCGATCAAGTAGAAATAAATAATCTGAAGTAAGGACTAATACTTTATTATGTTTATGGGATACAGAAACAGCACGAGGTGAACCTCGAAAATGTCCAAACCATTGAGTATAATCGTTATTTTCGAATTTGACCCATGTCCAATCCTGGGAATTCCAGGGACTAGAAATATCATAAATCCTTTCTTTGTATTCTCCTGAAAGTGGAGCTGCCTTTATTTCAGCTTTGTTAATCATTTATACAACTCCTTATCATTTCACTACCCTATCTCCTCAATTCAATAACAAAGTGCACTTCTCCTTCCTGAAGAAATGCACCCTTATTATTTAGCTTTGCTACTATAACGGGAGATCCAACCATCTTTTGTAGTTCTCCCGTTAATCCATCACTAATTTCTTTTAAACTTTCGTGATTGTCATCCTCACTTACAGTTAGAGCTTACATTTAAACCCCTGAATGAATTTAATTCAAGGGTTTAACATTGTTATCTATTATGGTTAGTTACTTTAACGTTTTGTATTAATCCAAATAAAAGAAATGCGCCCGTTATGCTTAAACTAAGGTGTAAATTTAATGTATATTCACGTTTAAGAAGGAAAGTGATTACGGGTGAAATTAATCCACCTATTACAAGATAAAGACCTATTTGAGAAAGGGTTTGTTTAATCTTTAAATTGTCTTCGATTAGATATGCTGCCGGGATTAACAAAATAAAGAATAAGGTTCCAAACGTTAATATTAAAAACAGAGTTTCAAAGGAAAAAAGATATGAGAAAAAGTTATTTATTTCTAAATTTGAATTCATAAAATCACTTACTAACATAAAGATTATTACAATTAATGTCGTTAATGCCATTGATACTAATCTTCGATCCACATAGACCACCCTTTAAAAGCTATTTAGGTAATTATATATATTTTTTCCAATAAACAAATTTAGTCTTTAGGTGTCTCCCATTCTTCATCACGAATGAATCTACCATTTTCATCACGAATGTATGCAATTCCTGGTTCTGAGTTAAGAAGAGGTATGATTTCTGAATCATAATTACAAATCGTATTCACTTGATAAACGGAATGGTTAGCAGCATTATTCATATATTCATCATCCTCATCTCCAGCCATAAACCTCCAACCACTATCTGGATTACCATTTTGATATGGTTCTTCCCTATACATAAATCCTACTTTACAACCATCTACTGTAATTCTATCAGTAGCAATACATCCTTCATTAGAACTGATTAAACGTTTTATTTCACTTCCAGTTATGTAAAAACGTTTTTCTTTATTATTCTATTCATTAATACTCTCGCCCTTCTTTGGACAACTATTATTCCACAACCCTGCTCGTTTGTGTAATAAGGACGCCCGTTTTTAATCTTATTAAATATTCGATTTAATCGCTTTTAAATCCTTTTTTGCTAATAATGACAGGTCAATTGAAAGTAAATTCGAGGCGTGACAAAAGAAATGTGTGCGAATTATGTTCTTCATTTAACTAGTCTAGGCTGCTAATTTGGGTAATTTGAACAATTATAGTCCGACTCCTTACAAGCATGCAAAAATAAAAACCCTCAAAAATGAGGGCTTTGCTATATCCAAGAATCATCGTCGAAATCAGGTCCTTTTTCTGCTTCCTTCTCTTCTGTTTTCTCTTCTTCAATTGCAGGTATTTCTGATTTATCTATTTCTTTAGAAACAACCAAGTTGTTTTTTTCAGGAGTCACTTGTTGTGGTTGTTCCGTATCTGTTTCAACTCCAACTTTCAAATGCTCTTTTGGTCTTTCCGTTTCAACCTTAGTAGGAGTTTCATAGTTGTTTAGATAAATTGTTGAAGGTTCACTTCTTTGTTCTTCTATGTTAAATTGTCTTACTGAAGGAACCACTAGTTGCAAGTTTACGTTACCATTAGCAAAAATTTCCTTTTCTACAAGAAAACGAAGTGAGTCCATAATATTGTCTTGATTGTTGATCCACTCTACTATCATTGGAGATTCATCAACTCTTAACTTCCATGTGACAATATCGCCTGGCTTTTTCTTCTGTTTTTTCCCCCTGGCCACTCTTCTCACTCCTTGTAAATTAGTTTGTTACTTTTTCTTTTTGCTGTTTCTTGTATTTATCAAAGATCTTACTTGTAACGAAAAGATACATTCCCTCGGCATTTAAAGTAACTGCGTAATCTGAAGGGACATAAAATAATTTAGTACGAGCATCCTCTGCTACAGTTGCAATTCTTTCCTCTAAGGCATCTCTCATTGCAATACTACCGCCACCATAAACAAGGATTAAATCAACTTCATTTCTAATCTTGTTTAATTGTTGCTGCAAGTAAGAAACGATTTCCGATGATTGATTAACCTTTCCTTCGAAGAAAAACCTTTGAGCATCGCTATAGTACTTATGTTTCTTATCCTTAAGATATTTAGAATACTCTTGACGTTCAATATTGGATAAGTTGGTAGCGTCCTCGAAAAGTGGAATAGCTTCAGTAATCGCGTGTCCTACCCCTACATTTTTCCCTAATTTAAAAGTTGGTAAAAATCTAAGTCCTTCTGTAATCGCAAAGTCAGTTGTTCCATCCCCAATGTCAACGTGAGCTACTTTTAAATCACTGAAATAGGAACCATCGATTTTCTCGTCGTAAAGTTTGTTAAAATCATCAAAAATTTTATCCTTACGCCAAGCATTTTCGGCAACTTTAAAGTTTTTTTGCATTGCGAACACAGCTGGTGTCCCTTCAGGCATTACATATACATCTTCAAAAGTTACTGTAACAGGTATTGAGATGTTGCCTACATGTACAGATACTCTATGATTCCCCTTTTTAAAGCGATCAATAAAGATTTTTGATGCTTCAGGATTCCAGTCATTAATGGGAAGTGCTGTAGTCATGTCTACTTTAACTTTTAATTCGGTTGGAATAGTGTTGTTTTTTTCAAAACTCTTTAGAACTGCGTATCCTGCAATGTTTCCTAAGGTATTAATAATAGGTAAATCAGAATTATGTTTTTTATCAATACCAACAGTAAATTTGGAAAGTGTTTTCCCGCTTTCTAAGGCAAATTTACCAACATAATATGTACCACTTCTAATTCTTGTAGATGGAGACTCAATGCTCACTACTAAATTGTTCATGATGTTTGGGATCAATGCTTCAACCGTAGTATCATCTGAACTAGGAACACTTTGAACAAATGCATTTACATTTGGCTGCCGATATAAATCTCCATTTATAATTATAGCCTGTTCAGAATTTCCGTTATCATTTCCAACTTTTAAATACATGTTAGTTCCTCCCTTAAAGTTTAAAGATTAATAATCTAGTAATCATGATAACGTAAAGCTGGAAAGTTGTCCACCATTTACCAACCAAAGGTATACCAAGTAAATGAAATTAATTCATAAATTTATTAACCTTTCATATACATTTTATTAACCAAAGGTATATGAAAGGTATACCATTGGTATTTATAATCAGCATGAAAGTAACTTGCAACCCCTCTGAAAGGGCGATTTCAGAGTATTGCAAGTTAGACTTCAAGGTGCTAATTTTTGATTGCAGTTTATTGAAATTAATTTTGCAAGGTTATGAAGGTGTTATTATAACTTATGCTGAAAGTGTATGTTTAAGAGATTGAAAGTATATTGATAAGGAAATGAAAAAATAAAAGTAATAGATTGAAGAACTCGTTGGAGGGGTCTATAATTTATATTTAATAGGGGTTGCAAGTTACTTTCAACCCAAAGAGAGGGTGGAATCATGGAATTAGAAAATTTTAATTCTACTGAAGTAATCTATACGATCAAAGAAGTAGCCGAACGTGTAGGAGTATCAACAAACACCATTAGAAACTGGGAAAAAGAAATGCAAGATGTATTAGTAATTAACAGAGATACAAATCAAAACAGATATTATACAGAAGAGGATATACAAAACTTCAATAAGATAGATGAATTAAAAGGAGAGGGTTTACAATTTCAAGCTATTAGAAAGATATTTTCAACTTTCAAGAGTAGTGTCCGTACTCAACAACCTAATAATTATCCGACAATCCACGAGAAGGGGACACAAGTTACACTTGAACAAATTGAGGAATCGAATAAAAAGCTAGTAGAAAATTTGCTGATGATATTTGAAAATAGATTCCAGCAGCTGGAGAATTCTACGAAACTACTAACAGATGGCGATACAGTAAATGAACAATTTAAACAAGTAAGTAAAGAGATTTCTAACCTTAAACAAATTCTAAGAGAAAACAAGAGTCCTGAACAAGAGAGAAGGGAAAGGTTAGAACAAACATTGACCACCAAAAGAGTAGAGACTAAATTGAAAAAGTTAGCCCTAGAAAAGTGGAACCAAAAACCTGCTGACGAAAAAACTAAGAGAGTAGGGCTGTTTAGAACAGAAGAAGATACTCAAAAAAGAGAAGATTTCATTAGAGATTATATTGACGAACATTTTGAAAGTGAAATTAAAAAACAGTACGATCTATAACTCTTTAAAAAAGTGTTTGAAAATTATGGAAATATGGTATATAGTATTAAATAAATAATTTAAGAGATTGAGGTGGAGCAAATGTTCCTGTTAATGAAAGAGAAGACAGTTTCAATGTTAAATAATGCTGTAGTTACTTTATCCGTTCTGGCATTAATTGCTGCCATCGGGATCACAATTGCAAATTAATCACAAAAGTCCCTTAAAAGGGGCTTTTTTTATTGGTTTGAACTATAATCTATTAGGGTACAGATGTACCCTTCATAACTTTCATTTGTTTTTGTTGTGCCACAACTCGGATGTACATTTTTATGAACCATATAATTGCCACGTACGTAATTAATAAAGGAAAATAAATTAAATAAGTAGAAAAATAAGAATAAAAATAGTTTTAAGAAGGAGTTGAAACACAATGCCTTATGGATTTATTAAACACATAGAAGAAAAGGGATATAGCTCAGAAACAATAAGGAGTTATGAAAGAGTAGTTACCCAATTTTTTGCCTACATCAAGTCTTTTTATCCAGATAATAAGGAACCGTTTCAAATTTCTTCTAGTGATATAAAAGGCTATTTAAAACATCAATCAGAAAATGAAAAGAGCGTTTCAACAATCAATAAAGAATTGGCTATAATAAAAACGATGTTTCATTACTTTTGGGAAAGAGATAAAGTTCCTGTTGATCCAGCTGTTAAAATTAAAAGATGGAAAGTAAAAGATAAGCCATCTATTGAAGTACCTTATGAAACTATCGAATTATTACTTGAAAAAGTATTAGATAATCCTGGTTATTCTGAATTAAGGAAAGCAGTATTTATCCTTGCTTCAAAAGGGTTAAAAACATCTGATTTTAGATTTAAAAAAGGTGATGTTACAGATAACATTTATGAAAACACTGCCATAATTCAACTTAATAACAGAATACTAACACTAGAAGGTAGTGGAGCAGCTACATTTTTAGGTTATTATAACAGTATCGCGTTAACTGAAACTGATTATGTATTTACAACAAAACCGCATGGTTCAGAAACACTTGGACCAGTTGAAGTTATGTCCATACTTAATCATTTAAGGGCAATCTCCGAGGATTATAAGGATTTGGTTAAACAACCTCTCACTTTAGTATCCATGAGAAGAGCATATGCATTTAATCTCTATGAAAAAAAGGTTCCCATACAAGAAATCGCTCAAGAGCTCGGTATAGAAGAAAGTTCTGCTTCCAGTTATTTAAAATTGTTACTGGAAGGTAAGCTCATTCAAAAAAGTTCTTGAAGGAAAAATATGGTGAGTGTATAATTTGAAGCATATAAATATGACGAGTGGGAATGACCCAGGTGTAAACATATCTTTGTAGGTAGATATGTTTATTCTTGGGTTTTTTTGCGTCTACAAGGAGGTTTGAATAATGTGGAAGATAAAAAAGTTACGAACGGCTTAAAAGAATTAGCTATAGCAGCGCTTATTGGAGAAGGAGAGTTTGACAATTATTCTTCTGGTCCTGTATTAAAGGTACCTTTAGACAGAAAGAAAACTTTATATTTAATTGACATTATCAAAAATAAGAAACTAAAAGATCACGTTACGATTGAACCCGATAAAGGACAGTTTTCCATCCATTCACACAATACCTTAAATACCTTAAAAGAACAGTGGTACAAAGATAACCGGAAAATATTCAGCATGATATTAGATCCTAAGTTAATAAACTTACAATCAATCATTATCAGTATAAATTTATTCGGAGATAGAAAACTAGAAACAATCTCCATACCTACCAATGTAGATAGAGAGCATATTAAGGCTATTTCATACTGTGTAGAGCACCATTTACAAGTTCCTGTAATACCCAGCCCTAATAGCATTAAAATAACGGATATTCCAACTTTCGTTTTAAATTCAGTGAACGACATTTCCGCTATACATAGTGTTGAGCTCCTCAACTATCTAACCGATAAAGAGAAGAAAAGCATGATGGAAGGTGCTGTATGAAATTACATCGTAAAATACTCATCTTGTCACTCCTTACAACCTCTTTACTTATGACTGGTTGTTTCAATACAGCTTTTCAAGAGAAAATTGAAGAAAAGCAAAAGGAAAAAGAACAAGCAAAAAAGGCAAGCGCTGAAAAAAAGGCAGAAAAGAAGGATAAGGAAAATGAGACATATGAAAAACTCGCTAAGCCGCTAGATGAAGTGATTAACGAAAGTGATTTAGATACTGGTAAAATAATTACTCCAGTAGGGGACGTAAAAGCGAAAAACTCTTATGAAAATAGTGGCGACTTTTCGATATATGTAGCAGATGTTCTTTATAAATTCTACACTCAGCAAATTTCACCTGAACAGTATTATGAATTCTTAACAAAGTACGGCAGTAGATCCACTGTACAAGAATTACCTTCAAAAGAAGATGCCATTACGATTCTCGGCTCCTTGCAAGGTTTATACAAAAGTAAAAATATCCAGGGCGAAAGTTATGTACTTACAGAAATAATGTTAGGCCGTTTGAAAAAAGAAGGTCACTTTTACAGAAAAGTAATCACTACAAACGGTGAAGAGTATTTCATATCAACTATTGCCAAAGAAGATGGCGCGTGGAAATTTGTTGAGGACAGTCCCTCGCCACCTTTTGAAGAAGGGGAAGTTGCAGCAGAGGAAACCCAGGCAAACTCCGAGGTAAATACTGAACCAGATTCCGCTACAGAAACAACAGAAGAAACATCAAATAACGAATAAATAGGAGTGAAGAAATGACAACTATAACCGCCACTGAAACTAACCTATTTGATTATACGGATAAGAAGTTAAAAGCTCATCTTCAAAATAACGAAGAATTCAACAGAGAAGTAGCAACACATTATGAGTATTATAAAGATAAGCTTTTCCGTATTGTAAAAGAGCACGATCAAGAGAAAGCGGAAAAAGATTTGTTTCAGTGTGTTAAGTCACAAGTATTTAATGGGTATTTTATCGCTTTAGAAATCCTTAATGTCGAAGATTCTCCTATTACCGATGCTTGGCTTCAACAATCAGAAGGTATGATCGCACAACAATTACCTGATTTACTTAAATCAGCAACTGGAGAAAGCGGGTTAGAGAATGTAATCACACATGAGCCTTTAAAAGCGCTTACCAGTTGGCTTGTAAGAGAGTATGAAGACATTTACCCTACCTTGATGGACATATCGCTCAATTCGGCTTGTATGGGGGCTAAATGGGCATTTGTAGATGAAGGACAGAAGAGAGGTTTTCAAACCTATCAACCACAGCATAGAGGTATTGTTGGAACGATTGACGATATTTCCTTTATCAATCCTCAAAACTACCTGTCTTGTAGCATACTAAGTGAAGCAGGTGAAGTTTGGGACGTTATTGAAACCAAATATAATGGCTATGACAGAGTAGCGGTAACTACTGTAATGAAAGTATTTACTGAAGATCAAAGTACAAAGTATTATGTAAGTGTCAATGTTAAGAGTAGCCTTTCTGCTATGAATCAGCAAAGCATTATTGATTCAATCGCTGTTAGAATAATGACTCTTAACGAATTGAATAGAGGACAACTGGTTATATCAGCAGCTTCAGTAGAAGAGTTTTATGATATTGGATAATTGGGTATAAAAAGAGGACTAGCTCAAAATTGAGCTTAGTCCTCTTTTTGTGTGATTTGCTCACTTCTCATATAGGCTTTTTTAGAATGATAGAAAATCTTATGAGTTGATAAACAACCGGTCTCAAAAATCTCATTTAAGATAGTGTTTACAGCCATAGCTGAATACCTATTGGTTATCAGACGCTGTGGGTCCGAAGCGGCCAGATCTTGACACGATAATTCAGAAGGCTTGATTTCATCCTTATCCTCTAAAATGTCTGGAAAAACAGACGCTATCGGTTCTGTGATAACATTTCCGTTCAGCTTTAAACCACAAACCAACTGTCCTGTGTACCCTGAGCGATTGTAATTTATCAATTCTTCGGTAGTCCATTCAGATTTTGCACGTTGTCTATAGTCACTTGGGACCACTACAGATTCGTTTCCAACATCTAAGTATAATAGGTTATGCTCCCGCTCGAAAAATTGATGAAAAACTTGTCGAGAAAAGTTGTTATCAACACAAGAGATTAATATTGGTAAATATGTTGTGTAATAATTATGGCAACCTTCATAAGCCGTATTAAATAAATTATCTAAAGTATCAACATCTTCTATATAGCTTGACGAGAATGTTGAAATATCGACTTGGTAAGCTGCCCTGTACCTTTGTGCTAGAACATCAGCTTTATTCTTACCAATGTCCTTATCCAAGCATAACTGGTTGGCTTTGTTCTTCTCTTCAAAATGGTCATAATCAGCAAGAACCATTCGACCATAAACATCAAAAACATTGAACAGTTGACTTACCTGTTGAATGACAAGTCCTCCTGTTCCTCCAGCACCAACAATGACTACATGAGCAAAGATTTTCTTTTTTCTTCCCTCTGAAAAATCAATACTAATCTTCTCCATTTCACGCAACCTCCACTACAGAAGTATCGTAAATATATCGAACATCGTTTTGATAATCCTGTTCTTCAAATACTAAAGATGGATTAAGAGGGATATGCCGCTGTGTAGCTAGATCAAAAGTTCTCAAAGTTATCTCCGGGAACAATCGATCAAGTCTACCCACGATTGCATATAAGATTTGTGACCGCTCATTGGCATCATCAATGGATGAAGGAGTTGCAGACATATAATGGTGAGAATGGATCTCCATAACTTTGACATACCGCTTTTCAATAAATTTAAGTGCTGATTCCAATGGGGTTTCCGTAATTTCGACTAATACTGGATTAACCCGCTGCTTTGGAATATCCATGAAGAACTCATCTGTATCTAAATCAAGATAAAAATCAGCATGGACTTCTGTTCCGAATGTTTTTGCAAAGTCTTTCGCAATCACTAGGAATTCAGCTAATAATTGAAAAGGGATTTTCTTTTTTGGAGATGGTGTATAAAAAGAATCCCCTAAAATAATAGGGGATTCCTCCGTACAATCATTATTTCCTTTTTTCTTCGCTTGAAGAACAGGAACAACAATATCCTTTTTCTCGATATACACCAGGGAAGTGAAATTAGCGACAAGCTCTGGATAATCTTCTTCTAATTTCTTACGAAGATCATTTTCTGAAATCGGCTTGTACTCAACTTCATCTGAATCCTTTTTCTTTGTTGCTAATCCATTCTCCAATTGTTCAATAGAGAAGTAGCTAGTAACAGGTCTTTCTTCTCCTGCATAACGGATAATCGTGCTAACAGTTACCTTGAAGGGGTCTTTCTTTTCGGTTACTGACGGCTTCATGCCTGTTTTACCATTATTTTCAGCATTGCCTTTCATTGCGTTTATTCTCTCGATCTGTTTTGCTTTTGCTTCTTCCGCTGCCTTTGCCGCTTCAATTTTTTTCGTTTCAACCTCATCCTCGATGTTAAACATTGAAAAAATATCTGTTTGATTTAAGCTCATTTTATTTTCCTCCCGTTTTTTAAAGTTCATTGAACGTTTTATTTTTTTTTAATAACCACTCATCGTTAAAATCATTACCTTTAAGCGAAGTGAAGATTTCCCTTATTTGCTTTCCTGTCGTCGTTTTCGCACCGTAATCATCCTGAAAAGGTGATGATAAAAAAACGGTATGAAAAGTCCCGAGTTGTTGTATGGCTTTAACATCAGGAAACTTATTCCCGCCCATACATACATATCCTTCTGTACTAACATGTGAAAAAGGAAAATGGAAAATAGGAGTATCCTCTTTTATTAATACTTGATCCTTAACCGCCACAATCGTTTCTAGTTCAACGCTTTGATTTTTTATCATGTACCTAAATATCATTCTAGGAAATCCTACATCTTTAAATGCCTGGTTATGGTAGGTTATATCCCATCGTTTCTTGGGAACCTCAACATACACACGATGCACATTTCCAACTCGATTAACCCAAACGTGTTTTAAACAATTTGTTGGTAAAAGCGGGGTAGGGATATGGTCGTCACCTACAGTAGCATCTTGTATCGTTGCAAAAAGTTCTTGAACGCTCATTTTAAATGAACCCTCAACTAAGCGATTCTCAACAATTAGCATTTCTTCCAGCTTAGTGTCCTTTTTATCGAATCTGTCCGTTAACTGAATCATTTCGACACAACCATTAAAGTCACTGATTCTATCCGTTAAACGAATGATAAAATCCATTTAATTCCCCTCTAATCTATTAATATATTGGTCGAGTAGGTCATGAATCGTCACGACTGCTTCTGCTATTTCGTGCATCATACCTTCCCATTCCAAAAACACCACGATCCCATAGTGAAGATCCACTTTAATATCGAATTCACAATGCTCTGCCAGATAGTTAGTAGCAGTTTCTGCTTCCTTTATAAATTCCTCTTTCAGCGAAGAACCGAAAACCTTTGCTAATCGCCAATCTGACATTTTATATGCGTAATCACTACTCATATCTAACGCTTCAGTCATTTCTTTAAATTCCGAATCATCTTCATCATCATAAAGCGAAAGTCTCTCAGCATTAACGAATATTCCTCTTATTCCTTCAAAGAATATATCTGCATTAGCGGAGTAGTTGTAATTAACATCCATCATAAATTGGGATAAACCAGTTATGGTTACTCCAGCATCATGAAAAACCTTCAGCATGATAAAATTAGAGATCGAATAGTCATAATTTAATTTTGTTTCTGAATCCATGACTAGATCCATTACTAAAAACCCCTTTTTTAAATGAAATCATCATCATTTAAATAGATTTTTTTATCTGATTTCACAAGTGCGTATATCATATTCTCGGTATTAGTGAGAATACTCCACTTGTTACTCTTTAGTTCTTCTAGTTCTGCGGTTGTTGGTTCTTCCTCAAACGTAGGAATAAAGTAAAATTCCTCAAAAGCGAGTTTGGCATCTTCTAAACTAAAAGAATTAAAATCTATATTCTTTATGGAGTGGTGATTCCAAATGTAATAAATGACATTCGCCATTCCGCTTTCATCTGCTAATTTAGATTGTTCTCTCTCTTTTAATTTGTTAGATAGCTTTTGAAAATCTATCTTCATGGTTTTACCTCCAATAAAAAAGAGGGGAGTAGAAGTACCTCCCATCTTTTTATTAAGTCAAAGTTCTTACTGGTAATATAAGTTGCGTTTCATCGTACTCCGAATCTGTAGGAGTTATGATAAAAGGTCTATTATCACCTTGATATTTGAACAAAATATAATCACTCTCAACCGCTTTTAAAGCGTCAATGAGATATTTTGCTGAGAATGAGATAGTGAAATTATCTTCACCATTCAATTCTTCATATTCCACCACTTCTTGACCCTTACCGATTTGTGATTGGTGAGTAGATATTGTTGCAGCTCCATTTACAAAAAGCTTAACCACGCCACCTTTACCATTATCCGCTCCGCTTGCCAAACCGCTTATGCGATCTAAACTATCCAGCAGTTCCTTCCGGCCAATCTTCATTTCCGATTTGAAACTGTTAGGCATTAAGCGGGTAGTGTCAGGGTAATTTCCTTCCAGCACTCTTGTATAAAAGAATAGTTGTCCACTCCTAAATACCACCTGGTTATTCGATTCACAATAAACACTAATATCCTCTTGCAAGTCGAATGTTTTAGCCAGCTTATCAAGGGCTTTAGCCGGAATTACTAATGACATCGGTTCTTCGGTAGTTATCTTAGTAGATTTGATTTGACCTAAACGGTGAGAATCAGTAGCTACAAGCGTCATACAATCACTTTCTAAGCTCATATTCACACCTGTTAGTATCGGGCGGGTTTCTGAATCAGAAGCAGCATACGCTGTTCGTTTAATAAGAACACCAAAATCCGCTCCCTTAAAAGTAAGAGAAGGTTTATCAATATTAAACTTTGGCAGTTTTGGATACTCTTCATAGTCGAAAGTATTTAAAGTGAATTCAGATTTCTTCCCGTACTTAATGGATAGATTAAAATTCTCCAATTTCAGTTCAAGTTGGGTCTTAAGCTTTTTCGCTATTTCGCAAACCTGTTTAGGAAGAACTGCCTTACCACATTCAAATACCTCAACGCTTTCTCCATCCACTGGAATATGATAGCGGAATGACTCTGTGCTATCTGAACCAATTAGAATGATTTCTTCCTGTGTTACCTCCATGCTGATTCCTTGCAGAATAGGAATGGTGTGTTTTGGATTAACCACCTTTTCTATCTTTTTTAAAGAATCTGCTAATACTTGACTATTGATTTTAAAGTGCAACATGATTTTTTCCCCCTTATAGTTTTTAATAAAAAAACACAAAAGAGAAAATACTCCTTTGTGTTTCAATCCCGCTATATTAAGCTGTTTGTTTTAAGCTGCCATTGTTAATATCGCTCTTGATCATGTCAGCAGATGCTTTAACATATTCAATCTTTACTAATCCAATACAAGAGATTAAATCAGTAATCTTTGTAGTAGGGCAGATGATTTGAACATATTGCAAAACATCTTCAATCCTAACTTTGTAGGTGTCGGCCATTAACTTTAAGTCGGCAACTGGACGAAGGACATTGTAGATCTTCTGTAGCTCTTGTTGTGATGCCTTTTCAAATACCTCTGAAACCGTTATTTGTTGGATATTAGGATTAATCCTTTTGAACAAAGGCATCACCCATCCTGGATTCTTCATTAAACCAATATCATTTAAAAAGGTTTTAATCGTACTGACTGCGCCATTACGGTTAAATCTATCTTGCTGATTTTGACTTCCTTTTTGTTGATTTTGATTGTTCTGTGGGTTATTGCCATTAGAACGGTTTTGATTGTTCTGTTGGTTGTTGTAACCGTTAGAACGCTGCTGGTTGTTTAGATTTCCTCTTTGTTGATTTTGATTGTTTCCGCGATTTTGGTTGTTTTGCTGATTTTGATTGTTACCATGATTTTGGTTGTTCTGCTGATTATTCTCGTTAGAACGTTGTTGTTGCTGCTTTTGATTAGAAGAGTTATTATTCTTTCCTTGTTCATTTAGCGGCAACGCCCAATCCGGTAACTTTGGCGGAAACCAATATCCTTTTACATTATTTTTCTTATCTTGCATATACAAAGATCCTGGTTGTTTGTTTGGGAATATTTCAACGTAAGTCTCTGTAAGGTTGTACAAATACCTGCCAATTTTCCATTGTGAACCACAACGTTTCATGGCACTTGATAGTCCACCTTTTAGAGATTCAATCGCTGTAAGCTCGGCTCCATCTGATTTACTAACCCATTCTCCATCAACATAACAGGAAATAGTACAGAGGATACCTCCCATGAATTCTTTGTAGTCGTTTTTCCACCCAGCTGGACCGAACACTTCATCCAAACGATTTTGAATAGCGCGATTTGTCACATAAGCTAAAACCATCGCCCAATTCTTCCCGTTTGAATTTCCAGAACGACTTACACGCCACTCAATGTCATTTGCAGAGAATGGTGCTTCTAATCGTTTTGTGACTTCTTCCATGCTACAATCCTTTTTTAACATGACAACAGCCCCTTAAAGTTTTTTAAATCTCCACCTCTTCAACTTTTTTGAAAATAAACACAAAAAAACCTTTGAGAGTTTGATAGGTACAGAAAAATAAACATAAAATGTTTATAATTCATCCATCTAACCTCAAAGGTTACGTGTTTGTTAGTATCCGCTAATCCAATAGGATTGCCAAAAAATTAAAAAGAAAAGATTTATGGTTAAATTATACAAGTATATCCATAATTAAACAACATTTAAAATCAACAAGTGACAATTTTATTCTTTAATAATCGTAATTATTTACCATTAAAGGACTTTAATTCAAATCTATTAATATGCTATAATCAACCTACAGTTTAATTTAACTAAAGCGACCGCCGCTAAAAAACCCCTTTATGGGGGAGTTTGGCGGCTTTTTGTTTATATTCAGAAAGGGGATATTCATGTTTACGGTGACATCTTTTAATGAAATTAAGTTAGGTAATGATGCGGAACGGTTGATTATTCTTAGGAAAAGGTTGAACTTAAATCAATTTCAGTTTGCAAAAGAATTAGGAATTAGTGTGAGTTATATCGGGCAAATGGAAAGGGAAGAACTTCCTTTTAGCCCACATATAAAAGCAAAGATCAATGAATTCTTAAAGCGGGAGAAGGAGTTATATGGCAAAGATATACTTAGCGGTTTCTAAAATTGATAAAGAAAGTTTTGAAGGGTTTCAGAAAAATTTAACCGGCCCCGATACAGAACTAATATCAATTGATATAAACAAGACCATAGAAAGAAGCGAAGTGCAAGAAACAATCAGACTTCACTCCTTCGAAACTATAATTACTGAAGCAGATTTTATCGATGATGATTGGTTACAATCTTATGATTCAGGTAAAGTAATTGTCTTTGATCCTAGCAAAAAACTTGAAACTAAAAAGGAACATATCACTCTCTGTGAAACTATTGATGAGATACGAACACATATACTAACTATGAAACTTGAGAATCCTATTCTTAAAGTAAATTCAGAAAATCTCACTACAAAGGCTGAAAGAAAACAAAATAAACCGGACACTGCAGCTGCCATAAATTCAGAAGAAAAAACTGTTAAGACTAACGATAATCCAGAATCAGAAGATGCAAACACCAGTAAACCTCAAACGATTGATATATTCCCTAAAAAGGATAATAAACAGGGTGATAAAACACCTGATGCAACTAAGAAAAATACTTCAGATTACCTTCCTGAGAATGCTGATAAAATAAAACACTTCTATAAAGAAAATAACTTATATAACAGAAAAACAATCGGTATATGGTCTCCAAAAACCATAGGGGTTTCTACTTTTGTTTTAAATTTCGCAATCTATTTAAAGAAGTTTAAGGAATTAAAAATAGCTGTTATGGAATATCCAAATAATCAGCAAATTTTAAAAAGCGTTTTGACACGTTATGATTCTTTACCTCCTGATTGGCATTCATTTAGGGAATTTAGTAAAACAAATACGATTCCAGTGGAATCAACGAATTGGGTTTATAGGAGAATCAGATGGCTACCGCTAGGCGAAAACGATTCAAAAATGGAATGGACAGAGGAAGTGACAAAGGATTACTTCAATATTACGAATACCCATGATATTGTCCTAGTTGATATCCCCACTGGAGAAATGAATGAACTAACATTAGACAGTTTACATCATCTAAATGAATTATGGATACTCATTGATGATTCCTTTCACCAGCACTTAGATTGGAAGAACTATATATCGAGCATTCTTAAAAAACATAATGTAACTGCAAAACTAATCTACTATAGAGAATTTCCTCATAGTCGTGTAAAAAAAGTTTCGCAATCTTTTACTGACGATATGGATATAGAGTTTATGACTGCTCTTCCTGAAATGAGTAAAGCGGTAAGCAAAAACAACTATGAGAAATTCCCGATGTTTGACAAGCGGAAGGTAAGAGAAGCATGGGAACCGAAGCTCGACATAATAGCTGAACATTTACTAGGTTCTGAATATGTAGAAAGGTATAAACTTAACATTTGGCAAAAATTGAAAAGACTTCTTGCCCGGTTATTACAGTAAGTGCTATCATAACAGTAATCAAATTTTTGTTTTTATTTTTAAGCTATCTGTTTATGATAAGCGGGTTTTAATTAAACGAACGGCCTTTGGGCTTTTAGGACAAGAGTATTTTTGCGTTGCTCTTATTCTATTATCCCATTGGTCGTTTTTTATTTTGTCTAGTGGAGGTGAAAATCAAATGAATATGAAGGAAATTAAAAAAGTGTTAATGACGGGAAAAGGAAAAATCATAATCGGTACGCATACTAAACAACGTTTAATAAAACGCGGTTACTCGAAGGGTGATATTGTTGCAGCAATCTTTAATGGTGAAATCGTTGAAAGGCAAGGTGCTTATAAAGTAGCTATAGCTGGCCGAGATAAGGACTCTAATCCTATTGTCGTTATTATCGCCAAACAATCACAACTATTGTTTAAGGTAGTTACTGTAATGCCTCCGATTGATCACCATCGTTTTAGAGAATCTGTATAACTAAATTAAGTTGGAGAAGGGTGGCTTTTATCAAATGCAAATGAATCTTATGAGAAAAACAAAACTAAAAGGGTGGTATGAATATTATCGTACTCCTTGTATTATTTGTGGAAGCACTGGCGCATGTATGATTCATAAAGACGGAAACGCTGTCGTATGTATACGAATTGAAAGCGATAAAAGCTTTTCTAAAAACTCCGCATTGCCAAGTTATCTGCACAAACTTACAGGAGACAAAAAACAAAAGATTGATGAAACGGAAGTACCGGAATATGAATGTAATCAAAAACAAAATGCTCACAATCTAAATGAAGCTTATGGAGTCTTTTTGGATTGTTTGGAGCTGAATGAAGAACACTATCAACATTTAACATCTGACGAAAGACAACTTTCTGATCAGCAAGTAGCTATTAGAGAGTATCGGAGTTTCCCCGAGAAACCCTGGGAAGTTACAAGAATGATGAAAGAAGAATTAGATTGTGATGGTTTTACTGGCATACCCGGCTTTTATCTAAAAGATAATAAGTATTGGACTATCGCTGGCGCAAACGGAATATTGATTCCTTTTAGAAACCATTACAATCAAGTTGTCGGTTTTCAATATCGCATTGATAAGCCCTTGAATGTCGTCGATGTGAAAGTGCGTAAGCAAGGATTAAAGGCTAGAGTGAAAGAACAGCCAAATTTAGTTCAAGTCACATACGATGGGGAAATAATTTTTGAAGAACGAATGGAATTAACCAAAGAGTTTGTTACTATCAAGCATGAGGAAGATATCATGGGGTGGGTACGTTTAGCTAAAGGTAATCGTTATTATTGGTTAAGTTCAGCAAATAAACCCGAAGGAACAGGCTCTGGTGATCCTGCTCCTATTCATATCTCGGTACCTACTTCTAAACTAAAAGATTGGAAACCGGGTACTGTTCACAAAGCAAAAACGGTTTGGCTTTCTGAAGGTCCTTTAAAATGCGACATAGCAGCTGATTGTATCGAGAAACTATATGATCCATTAGAAATTGAAGAAATAGGGGAAACCTTTTTAGCGCTTCCGGGTGTTGGAGCATGGAGATTAGCGATTCCTATTATGAAAGAAATGGGAGTAGAACAAGTTAATCTATGTTTTGATGCCGATGCAGTATCGAATCGTCATGTAAAGAGTCACTTGATGGAATGTGCAAAGGAATTAAAGCAGCAAGGCTTTAGAGGAAACCTTATACTTTGGTCTGAGAAAGACGGAAAAGGTATAGATGACGTTTTTTTAAATTCTAAAATTCCTCACATCAAGAAAATGTTTTAAAGAGCTTACCAAAAGGTGAGCTCTTTTTATTAACTAATATTTTTAAATGATTTAAAGGTGTCACCGATAACATTAAAAGAAAGAATCGAATAAAAAGGAATGATCGTTTAAATGATAAAAGTTACAGCTGGAGAAATTATTGAGACTTTTGGAGGCTTAAAAGGTGAAGTAGTTGCTGTTTATAATAATACAGTGGTTGCTGACTTATCTTTAATGAAAGATTATAGGGACTATTTCGAAGACCCAAAACAAGTTATAAGAAAAGCGGATATTAAAAAGACTTTTTTATTATAAGGCTCTATTTAGAGTCTTTTTTATTTGGAATTAAAACGATCTTTCTTTCATCCTGGTCTACGTAAATACCGTAAATATCATCTTGAAGTAAATTCCTTAAAGTTATAGGGATAGTTATATAACCTCTTGCGCTAACCCTTTGAGAAAAATTTCTGACAGATTTATCGATTTCAATTATTCCTGCTTTATAACTAATACCTAATTCTATTCCTTCTTCAAACCCGAATTCTGTTCTCCAGCTTACCGGGATACGTAAACCCTTTTTTACTTTTTCAAAGTTTTTATTTGTATAAAAAATTTAAATCACCTTCTTTAAGACTAATAAATATACCTCCTAGATGTTACACAATATATTAAAATGAAACTAGGGAATGTTGAACATCTATAGAGAATTGTAATTATGGACTAGGTATATGCTATTATTTTTTGTGTTGTTATGGTAATTTACAGGTAAAAAATTCTGTCTAAGTAATTAGTAGAGGGGAAATATGAAAGAAGATTTTTATATGAAATTAATTAATGAGTTTGGTCGTTTGTTTGAGGAATATATAAAATGTAATGACAATAAGAGAAAACAAAGGATCCTAGATGAAATAAAACAAATCGGGAAACAACTTAAGGAGGAACGTGATGGACTTAAGTAAGTTCATAAAAGAGACAAGAATAAAACAAGGACTAACCATGAGAAAGCTTGCAAGCAAAGCTCAAATATCACAAGCGTATATATCACAAATAGAACGAGGAGAGCGTCATCCACAACCAGACATCTTAAGAAAGCTCGCTGTTCCGTTGGATGTTCCTTATAATAAACTCATGAATATAGCAGGTTTTTTAGCTGAGGGACAATCAGCATCATCCTTATCTGCTAAAAGCTCAATTTATGAAATCCTTAAATATAAACCCACTCTAGGGGGGGAAGAAATTACAGAAATTGAGCTAGATTTAGCCATTAATGTAATAAAGAGCTTTAGAGAGGCTCAAAAGAAGAAATAGTGCTAATTGAAGATGAAAGGAAGTTGTTTTTATGGAAGTTCGTTATCATTTCATGCATAAAATCAGGGAAGCGGTAACAAATGAAATTATCCTTCATTTCATGGACTTTAAAGGAGCAAGAATCATCAAATTAACAGTAGAAGAATTAAATGCAACAACTAATAAAAAACTTAAAGAAGATGCGCGGACTCAGTGGGAGACCATTCAAAATGCTCATACTATGAAACCCAGAGCATAAGGATTATTATAATTGGAAAAACATATTTCCTTTGAGAAATATTTACATAAAACTGTTGACCATGTACCCCTATTCTATTATTATAAATACATAACATATTAATATAACTAACGGGACAGCCCCGAAGAAACTTAGGAAACGACTCTTTAAGAGTGGTTTTACTTTAAGTTACTTCGGGGCTTTTTTGTTACTTATTAAAGGGGGTGAATGCGTGAATAAAGGTCTTAAAAAAGCAATGGGTTTTGTAGCTTTCTCAGCAATTTTTGCATTATCTTTTGTATTATTGTCTCCTGAAGAAGCTGCTGCTGCATGGAAAAAATCCGGCATTACACCTCAAGGGGATTTAAAGAACAGTAAGATTTATACGGATCTTAAAAACATCGTATATTTCGTAACAGGTATCGGTGGTTTCTGGGTAATCTTATGTTTGCTTTTTGCGGGTATGAAACTATCTGCAGCACAAGGTGGAAATCCTCAAGCTCGTACACAAGGTTTTATCGGAATCTTAATGGCTGGCTTAGGAATTTTCATCATTGTAAAAGCTACGACAATTGCAGGTTGGTTTGCAGGATTCGGCTCTTAAAAATTAAATCCATAAAATGCTTACCCCTCTAATCTGTCTTGGTAGAGGGGTACATTTTTAAAGTAGGTGTTCTAATGAGAAAAGAAACAGTGCCTATTGATATGTCTTCTGAACAGAAAACCATCTTAGGATTCATATCTGTAAGGCAATTAATTTATATAATAGTCGGCGGTGCTCTAATCTACGCCTATGTGCCAATCGTATTTAATCTATTTCCTAATTACATGGTTGGAGCATTCGTAAGTGTTATAACAGCAATTCCAGTTTTGATAGCAGTTTTTGTTTTTGCTTTTCTTAAGAAATCAAAACTGCATTTAAATTTCGACCACTATTTTCTTATAAAAATAGGATATAAAAATCAAATTGGAATTTGGAGAAAAGGCACTAAACCTAAAGATTGGATGGTGAATAAGTAATGAAAGACCTTCTAATTATGGGGATTGTCGGAATAGGATTGTATGTCTTTTTCAGACTAATGCTGAAGGAACCGATCTTGCCCTGGAAAGAGAAAAAGGTATCAGACACATCATTTACAAACGTAAAGAAAAAGAAAAAGAGGAAGCATGAAGTACAACTGGAACAAGAACCTCATTTATTTGAAGAACTTTTTAGCAATGTAAAAGATATATCAAGCCATATGATCAGATTTAATGATAATTCTTTTACCATGATAGCTGCAGTAGAACCGGTAAATTACTTCTTGAAGAGTCAAGACGAACAAGAAGCCATTGATACAGTATGTGAAAGTTGGACAGCCGCTATCAACTATCCAGTAGGATATTACCTTCAAAACCGCTTTATTGATATTTCAGAACCAATCTCAAATATGAAGAAGAGTATGAGGGAATCAGAAGACTTGAATGAAGCAGCTTTAAGTTTTGGACAAGCAATGATAGATGACCTTATTAGATGGCAAACAGAATCACCACGATACGAAACAAAACGATATTTAGTATTTACTCATAAAATTAATCCGTCAGAAATCATGAGTGACAGCAAAGATGAATTGGAAGAAAAAATCATTGAAAAAGCCTTTTCTGAATTAATGAGACGTTTAAATGCTGCAAAGTCGCAACTTAGAAAAGCTGAAATCGAAGTATCGCTACTTCCAACAGAAGGAATTTATGATTTGCTCTATCACACTTTTAATAGACGAAAAGCGGTTAAACAAAGATTTAAAGATTTAGTCGAGTATGAAAAGAACGCAATGTATATTACAGCTGATCAGACAGATGATCGCATTGAAGCGGTAAGGGAGGCCATTGAAGAAAATGATAAAAAACACGAAGAAAAAGCAAGCTAACCAAAAGGATTCTGCAAAGCAAACAGATTTTTCAAATGAACCAAATTACCAAATGGACACGAAGCCTTCAATGTTTGAAATTATATCTCCTGAAGGTGTAAAAATCGATTCAGAAGATCATGGCATTATTAAACAATCACTCGGCTCAAAAACCTTTTTTAGACCTATGTTTATCCCGCGTGATGGGTATCCTCGCAAAATGCAAACCAACTGGTTGTATAGTCTAACTTCAAGCGGAGAAATGGATGTCTACATTGATGTTCATAAAGTTCAACAAGCAGACGCCGTAAGATTATTACAACGGCAAATTACCATGCTTGAATCTAACCTCTCCTTCCAAACAAAGAGAGGAAACATTGATCAGATTAATGATCTTCAAGCAAAAATTAGAGACACAGACCAACTCATGAGCGAGATACAGTTCTCGGAAAACTCAATGTTCAATGTTGCAACACTTGGAATGTTATATGCCTCAAGCGAAAAAGAATTAAATCGTTACAGTGAAGCTATAGAGGATGAAATGAGTAGCAAGTTTATATCACTTGTTAGTACTTGGGGAAGAATCAAAAAAGGCTTTAGAAGTGTGCTGCCTTTTGGAAAAGTTGAGATTGCAGACGCTTATCGAAACATGGATCGTCGAGCATTATCTACTTTTGCTCCTTTTATTAGTGGTAGTGGAAGATATATGGGTGGCGTTCCAATAGGTAAAAATAAAATTACTGGCCAATTAGAATTCATTAACAGTTTCGGAAACGAAGATTACCGACCTGACAACTATAACATGTTTATCGTTGGAACATCCGGTAGCGGGAAATCGGTTGCTCTTAAACTATTTATTGCACGTGAGTTAACTGGTAACAATATCTTCGCAAGATTGATAGACCCAGAAGCGGAATTTGTGCGCGTGACAAAGCGTTTAGGAGGAATTAATTTAAATATCAGTGAGGAAGAGGATATTTGCATTAATCCACTTGCAATTAACTATACTGATATTCCTCTTGATGAAGACGATGAAGAATTGGAGTATCTCGAAGATTCAGATGATCGTGAAATCATTGAAAAATATGGAAAAAAATACATTCGCTTTGTCCCATTAAGAGAAAAAGTGAATGATAGCTTAGATTTCTTTGATATTATTTGCCGCGGAAAAAATAGTGAGGACCGAGGGCTTGATGTATTTGAAAGAAACTATTTAGAAGAAGCCGTACAATATATCTTCACTGAAAAACTCCAGCTGACATCACATCCCGATTCATTATTTAGTAATGAAGTAGTGAAAGTTGATAACCAGTTAATTCAGTCGAAGGTTAGAAAGCCGGAACCTACAATTTCAGATGTATTTGAATACTTAATTGGACAATACGGTAATGAACCAAAGGCTATGCGTTTAATTGCTGCAATCCGCCCATTCTTAAAAACTGGTTCAAAGCCTATTTTTGATGGTCAAACCCATTTAGGTAAAGGTGTCACTCAATCTTTACAAGATGCAAGGTTAGTAAACTTTAATATTAGTCAAATGGAAGAAGGGTTTTTACGACCTATCGCTTATCACGTAATCCTTACCTACTTATGGGAGCATTTTGTTAAGAACCTTGATAATGCTAATAAAAAGAAGTTTGTTTACTGTGATGAAGCTTGGAGTTTAATAGATTCTGATCAAACGGTAAGTTTCTTAGAGAAGATGGCTCGTCGAGCACGAAAAAGAAATGCCGGCCTAAGAATCGCGTCTCAAGATTTCGTAAGATTTGTATTAAACGATAAAGCTCGTGGAATTCTTCAAAACACTAACTCTTTCTTTTTCCTTAAGCAAAATAAGATTGACTTAAAAGCTATAAAAGAAAACTTTGACCTTAGTGCAGGTGAAATTGACATCCTTTTCGGAAATCCTGACAAGGGGGAAGGGATACTACGGGTAGGTAAAAGTTCAGTATGGTTACAAACCAATCCTACTGAGGAAGAATTAGTTTTCATTGAATCTAACCAGGCTGTATATGAAGAAAAAATGAAGCGGAAACGTTTAATGCAACAGCAAAGCTAAAGTAAAGGGAGGTGACTTTTTTGTTTGATGACAAAATTGTTGATCTTATTGAAATGCTATTGGATAAAGTAATAGGTTGGGTTGTTGGACCATTTAGGGGTAATTTAGATACTCTCCATACCTTAATTTATGGTGATGGTTCCACTGATTTATTTTATGGTGTTTTCGATGTAAAACAATTTACGGTAGTTTCCTCGGGTATGGCGTTAATGCAATCCATATCAGTTGGTATCATACTTATCTCAATCATACTAGCAGGTATGAGAATATCGTCAGCGGGAATAAATCCCGCAAACCGTACAGCTTCATTTGAATACTTTAAAGACTTCATTGTAGTTGTTCTCTTATTTTTCAATTTAAATGTCATTTTTGAAGTGTTATATACAGTTAACTCTTGGTTTGTCCTTTCATTTGATAGTGCAAAAGCCATAACTGATGGAGATATATTTGACAAAACAATAGATGGTGCCGAAAAAGGTCCTCTCGGAACACTAATGATATGGCTAGTTTTATTAGGTTTATGGATATGGGCAAACTTTTATTACATGATGCGTACGATTACACTCATTATCTTAACTATAATGTCACCTTTAGTAGTAGCTCTTTATCTTATCCCACAAACCAAACCATTACTTGGCAGTTTTTTCAAAGAATATACAGGGACTGTATTTGTTCAATCTATTCATGCCGCATTATATTGGGTAATTACTTCAGTCGCTAATGAAGATTTTGGTTTAGGTAGCATCTTATTGTATATGATTTTTATCCCAGTATCTGAGTCATTAAGATCCTTAATTGGTTTAGGAGGACAAATGAATAGCACTATGTCCAAATCAGCAGCAATGATGGGCGGTGCAGCATTATCTGGGATATATGGTTCTGTTAAAGGAGCATTGCAAGGAGAAACTGTTGCTCAATCGTTAAGAGGGGCAGCCGGACAAGTAGCAGGGAAAGTGAAAGACGGTGTTAATTCTGACGGTGAAACAAGTGATAAGAGTGTTCTCGCAGGTGCTGGAACAGATATTGGTACAACCTCTAGGGCGGAACGTATGCTTAGAGCAGGTGAGATCTTATCCAAAAATGGTAAGGCTGTATTCGGTGCTGCAGGTGCCATTGCAGGAGCACCTATGGGGCCGATGGGTTCAATAATTGGATCATCAGTAGGTTTTAGTGGTGGAGGTATTGTAGGTGGTGTTGCCGGAAGAACGGGTATGTTTGCTGCAGAAACAGGTTTTAATCGTTTAAAAGCAGGTGCGGTAGCTGGTTGGAATAAAGGCAAGGGGATTTTAGATGCTGAAGATCATGCTGACGAAAAACTGTCTAATGTAATTGCAAACGATGAAACAACCAAATGGGCAGATAAAAATAAAGATTCTTTTATGAAAGATTTGAAAGAACGCTTTCCTGACGCAAGTTCTTCTGATCTGAATTCCATGTGGGATAAGGAAATTTCCTCTAAAAAGAGTAGCTTTTTAGAAGAAGCACGTAATTCTGTTGGGCAATTAAAAGAAACAAGTGGCAAACATTCCAAAGCTTCCGATTTGGTAAATGCAACAACCAACACCCTTACTAACGATTGGGCAAAAAATAATAAATCTCAGTTTATGAAAGATTATGATGCTAACAATCCTTTACCTGCTAATCCAACTCAAGATGACTTACTACAACATAATCAGAATAAGGATACAGCATGGCAACAAGCGGTTGAAGGAAAAAGACAAGCTATTGGCAAGATCGCAACAAACACCGCAAATAAATTAGGTAATGGAATTACGTTAGATAATTCATTCATTAATAAAGATGCTTTTATAAATGATGTTGGTTCCAAAGTAGATAGTGAAATTGGCAAAGGTTCAAGAGAAAGCATTACTGCTGTCAAAGATGCAACAAGTTCTGTTAAAGGGGAGTCTTTATATGTTAAAGGTGATTCTTTAATCGGTAAAAAATCAGTAAATGTTGAGCTCTTAAACAGTCAACTAGCAGGGCTTAAAACCGCTCAAATGAAAAAAAGTTTTCTTGACCAAAAAATTGGTGGAGAAGGAATGACTGAAGAACAAGCATTTCAAGCTTGGGATCAAGAATCTCCTGCCATTTTTAAGGAACACCTTAGTTCCTTATCCAAACCACAAGGCGAAGGCGGTATGCCTAAGCATATTCCTCTTGATCACTCTATTATTAAAAATAAGTTTGGACAAGCTGCCTGGGCAGGCGCAGGCATGTTAGGAGCGTCTATTGGAGGAGTCACTGGACTAAGTGAAGTAAGTCAATTTATGGGCGATTCAAAAATTGGGCAAGGTTTTAAAACATTAGGAGCTACTGCGTATGTTGAATTCAATAAAAATAAAGATAGTCAAAATGTTATCACTGCATTTGGAGATGCAATAGGTACTGGTACTCAACAAGGATGGTCTGCTTTTAAATCGCATGTTCCACAAGATGTTATTGGCAGACAAGCAGGATTTAAGAATATGGTGGCAATGACTACGGGAGTAATAGGTGGAGTGCGTGGCTATCAAATAGGAGCAAGTTACGCAGCTGGAAACACACAAAATACAAAAGGCTTTGGATTTAAAGGGTTTAACCCTTATAACAATGCAGTTAATAATCAAGTTGCTGAAATATCCGAAATACAACAAATGGCGGAAACGGTTATGGGTCCAAATGGACAAACAATCGCTTCCGGAGCAATAAGAATGGTAACTAGTAATACAGAAACAGTCCTACAAGTTAGAGATAAAACTGGTAACGTAAAAACTGTTTCTCGACTTGGCTCTGGCGATTCAACTTTGAAAAAAGGACAAACTATCTTTCAAGATCTCACTATACAAGATGGACAATTCACTCCTATGTCTAATGTATACAGTGAAGATAGTGGTGGAGGGCGCATTACTCAAAATCGTACCATTAATGTAAACCCAAACAAAATTGTAGCGAATAGAAACACACCAAAGAATCCAAGAGTAGTTCAAGAAATTCAGAGTTACAATCAGATGGTAGATAGCGGTCAATATTACTTAAAAGATGTCAAAAATGATATGACAGATATTCAAATGGTTGTTGATCGCAACCGAAGTTATCTAGTTGGAGAAAAAGATGGAACTCAATATCGGATTTCACCATATGGACCCGGTGATACAAGATTAAATTCCGAAACGGTTATTCAAAGGAAATGTGAAGTACAAAATAATAAGCTAATTGTTTCTCAAACAACCGATTACAACAGTTCATTACAGCCAAGCGATCTTATAGCAAATAGGCCCCCGAACAAAAGAACACTGGCAAGAAAACAAAATGAGCAATTTAGAAACAAGTCATTCGCTGAGTCTTTGAGGTGATAGTATGTTAACTCAAAAACAACAGAGCGAAGATCAGTCCTTTGCTAGAAAATATGCAAAACATCAAGTTAAAAAACAAGGTAAGAAAACTGCAAAAAAACTCGCTAAAAAAGGTGTTAAGAAGTTAGCTATCGCAGGAAAAGCCGCAGTAAAAAAACTATCAGTTCTCTTATTAAAATTATTAGGCTGGATAGTAGGAGCTGTCGGTCTTCCTGTTATCCTAATTGTTATAGGTATTATTATATTGGTAATTATTATCTCTCTTTCCTTTTCCTTTTTTATGGGGACAGGAGAAGGATTGGAAGGTAACGATAAAGCTATCTATGAATATATTGTCAAACAGTCAAATGCAACAGTTGACATGAATAGCAGTATTGAACGCCCTTATAGAGTACCGGAAGGCTTAATAGCAGCAACCATTCAGATAGAAGCTATTCAATCAAAAGAAGATATCAAAGTAATTATAAGGAATATAGCATCATCACTAGCACCAACATTTGATTATGGCGAATATGATGAATGGAAGGAAAAACAAGTAACTGTGTGTGAAGATGGTAAATGTAAGACAGGTGATATAAAACACACGAAAAACATGGTGACTAAGATAAATCATGTTGATTACTGGAATGGTTCTACAACGTTCACTTATACAAAAAAAGTTACTGAATGGAAAAGCAAAACTGTAACAACATACAAAACAATTAAAGTACCAGCTAAAAAAGCTGAATGGATAGAAATTATGGCCCCTGCAAGATTAGTAGATCCATTAAAAGACAGTAAGTATCCCTATTATTATCCAAACCATCCTGTATACGATGAACTACTTAAAATAGAAAAAAACCCAACAAGCAACTCTTATGACACTCTTGTGAAGGTATACGTGCAGAAATTTGTAGATGTAATGGTAGATAAAAAGATTGAGGTCAAAACTACAACAAAAACACGCCATCAATACTTCACTTCTACACAACAATCTATTACAGATTATGCAACTTTTGATGGAATATTAAATTCTTATGGCTTAGGGCTAAATGATAAAAAATTAATTGAAGCAAATTATTTGTTTATAGGGGGGCAAATTGCGTATACAGAGTGGTTATCAACAATGGGAGCAGGGGGCGATTTTAGTGGTATGCCTTATTTCGATGGTACTATTATCCCTGGCGCTGGTGTTCCTCCACAATATATGCCATTTTATCGAGCGGCTGAGAAAAAGTATGGAGTTTCTTGGAATGTTCTCGCAGCAATACATTTCGTCGAAACAGGTTTTTCTACTCACCCTACAATGATTTCATCAGTGGGAGCAGTTGGGCACGTCCAGTTCATGCCAGCAACGTGGGTAGGCTGGAAATACAACATCGGTGGTGGTCTTGTTTCTCCTGCACTAGATATTACAAGTCTTACGGTTATAGCAAGTGGTCGAGGATATGGTGTTGATGGAAATGGAGACGGCAAAGCAGATCCCTGGAACTTAGAAGATTCCATACATACAGCAGCTAACTACCTATCTGCAAGTGGTTTTAAAAGTGATCCGCGCAAGGCAATTTGGGCGTACAATCATGCAGACTGGTATGTAAATAAAGTATTGACCAATGCAGAAAAATTTAAAACAAGTGCAACGTATGAAGGCGGTGGGGCAACTCCTCCACTTAAACCTGGTAGTTTCATGCGTCCCACCTTAGGTCCTATTTCTTCTCCTTTTGGTGTCAGAAGTGGTGGAATGCACTACGGAATTGACATTGCATCGGGTGGGAAATCAAATGTTCCAATTGTTGCTGCAGCAGATGGCATTGTAACACGTTCCGCTTTTTCTAGTTCCTATGGAAATGTTGTATATATCAAACATAATATCAATGGACAAACTTGGGAAACAGTATATGCTCACATGGTAAACCGAGCAGTAGCAAATGGAGCTCAAGTAAAACAAGGGCAATTTTTAGGCTATATGGGTACTACAGGGGATTCTACTGGAGTCCACTTACACTTTGAAGTTCACTTAAACGGTTGGACCAAAAATAAAGCAAACGCAAGGAATCCGGCGTTGCTAGTACCTTTTTAAGAACAAAACTCAAAGAGGGGTTAGTAAACCCCTCTAAAAAAGGAGACCTTATATTGAAGAAATGGTTAGGTATAACTTTAATACTTCTTTTAAGCATCGCACTTGTTGCTTGTTCTTCAAAAGAAAAGAATGTAACTGCTAAAGTAAAAGTAACCGAAGAAAACAAATCCTATCTTGAAGAGTATGATGAATCGCTTCAAGGTTTTATTGAAGAAATGACGGGAATTCTCCAAACCTTTAACGACTCATTAGATGGCATTTACACAAAAGAATTAACCAGGGAACAATTTTCTTCGAATCTAAAAGAAAGCATTAACAACTCAAACAAACTAGTTACTGACGTTGAATCGGTTGATGTAGATCCTGAGCTTTTTGAAGCTCACCAAAATCTTATCGTTATTATCAATCGTTCACACCAGTTACTCCTTAACGCTATTGATATGGCCAATACCGCAGATACTGAAATAGACAAAGATACTTTAAGGAATGAATATATGGAGATAAAAACTAGTCAAGCTACTATCGCTAATGAGTGGAAGATATTAAGGGCACAGCTGCAAGCAGATAAAGAAGGTAAATGATAAATGAATAAGAGAGTAATAATCTTAAGTTTATTGATGAGTGGTTTACTCGGTGTCTATTTTTATTTTACTGTAAGTGCTGATAAACACGTTGAAAAGATTGATATAAAGTCGACCAAAGAAAATGTTTTAAATGAAATTGTACAGGCAAGAGAATATTCGGAATCAACCTCAAAATGGATGGATTCTAATGAGGAATTAAATGATTCTGGTTATTTTAATCCAGTTCATGCTCATAATGAAAATGAAGAAGAAGATACCAAACGAGAAGCAATCAATTATTTTCTTACCGGTATACTACAAAATGAAGTGAATATTTTTATGTCAGCATTTCATGTGCAATCCATATCTGAAGATTTGTTCATAAAAGAGGAACAGGATAAAGAAAAGGTAGTAGAAGATATAATTAAATCTATCTCTAGGGAGGGAAGAATCAAAGACATTCATTATGAGAATGTTAAAGGGCTCCATAATTCTAATACAAATGAAGCCAATTTAACACTTGTTTATGAGGATAATAAAAAAGCGATTATCAACCTAAAATTCCAAGAATTAAAGGATTCTCACACTGAGCACGAAAAGGGTGTACAAGTAATTACTACATCAACATGGGATATGATCGAACAAATAGAAAACAGCACCAAATAGATAACTATTTCTCTTTCGAAAGAGATAAGCGTAATTCGCAATGCTAGTAGCAGGTGAAATATCACTAAGATATATAAATAACGTTAAAACGACCAGATATTTGTCTGGTCGTTTTCAAATACCTCTATTTAATTAAAGCTCACGTTTGTTGAAGAAAGAACCTTATTAAATAAAATTGTTAAAAGATTGTTATGAAAGTTTCTGCCCTTCTTTATTATAAAAAATCGGCAGTAAGTCCAATTCTTTTTTTGTAGGTTTATAGATGAACCATATTTTTTTCTTGTTCTCCCCTATAGAAAAAAGTTGAGCGCTTCGTTCACCTAACTTTACTGTCTCAACATCAGAAGGGGATAGACCATATAATGTCCGATTATTACCATCTCCGACTGTCTGTAAACCTTCTAGAGAATTTAAAACCATTCCTTTCAGTTCCCATCCTGTACTAGTTTTTTTAAACTCAGCAAGCACTATTGAATCTTCAGGCTTTTTATCCTCGGTTAAAAATAAGATATATGCATACTTATCTTCTGAAAAAGTTTCCTGATGAACAATCTGCTGAATACTATAAGTGTTTTCGTCAGAATGGTATAACACTTCTTCAGGACCTGTGCTGAACGCTAATTTATTGTTGTATTCAATTCCTAAGAATAGCATTAGAACCGATATTACAATAGCTACTGAAATCCATAACCTCTTTTTAATTTTCATCACTCCATTGATGAACAAAACCCACAATTATGCACTTTAGCACAAATTAATAAGGTGTACATTACCTCTTATAAAACTGCTGCTTAAGTCGATAAAGAAAGAGTACTTGTCCTTGTTGGTACACTTGGTATTATTAAAGAAACCGTTACCTAAAAAGTACTGTTTTTTTGTTTATTTATTTTTTAGGTATTTCTTCGGGATCAAGAGACAATATAACTTTGTTTTTTGCTTTACGCCATGAACCAAACATATTAATAAACTTATGACTTGAAGGTAGTTCCTTATCAGCAGCATAATTACTCCATTGTGTTACGCTGGCATAGACAAATTTATCTTTATGATCTTTGGCAATTTGTATTAAGTCTTCTTTGGTAAGATTAAAAGTCTTTTTCTTATTAACAATTTCTAATATCTCATCGTATTCAAAATGTTTTTTTAAGGTTTTATAAGTAGGGAGCTTATTCTCTTTCGCGTACTCATCCCATTGTCTACGATTAAGATAATTATTAGCATGTTGCTTTAAAATGCTTTTAATATCTTCCTTTGAATAAGTGTCACTTTTTTTTATTTCAGGGGTTATTCCGATCTGTTTCTTAGAATTACTCCAGCTGCCAAATGCTTTTATATAGGTAGCTGAAACTGGATAACCATGTTTTCTAGCATATACATCCCATTTTAATAAACTACAAAAGTGTTCTTTATGTTCCAAAGCTATTTTTTTTAACTCATCAGTAGTATATGATGATCTTCTAACTTTAGATAAAGAAAAACTCTTTTTAACTTCTGTCCATGTTCCAAAATTATAAATTAAGACTTGAGAAGAGGGGAGTCCATGCTCCTTTGCATAGCCATCCCACTGCTTTACTGTTGTTAGATTTTCCTTATGAGGATACACAAGGTCTTTTAACAATTGAATTTTCATTGTTACTCCTTTTCGGCAGTTAAAAACTGTTCTGATTCCCACATCATTTTAACTATATCTTCGTTAAATGCATTCATTTCAACTAATTGGGATGCATAATTGTTAAAATCTTCTCTTGTTTTAGATTCAGACATTAGTCTTTTAAGGTTGAATTTTCTTGTGAAGTAAGAATTAATTGCTTTTTTCAAGTAATTATCAAATCTCTTTGTCGTGATAAATTTGTTAATAACCGGATTAAAGTCTTTTTTATTATAATTGTAGATGTAATTAATATCTTCTATAGGTAGAGTAGTATATTTTGAACCTGTTTCGCTCAATGTAGCAGTTAGGCGGTTAGGTAATTTAGTTGGATCTTTACCTATTGGTACCTCTGTTTTCTCAACAGCAAGTTTTTCTGCAGGTACTCCTTCGTGAAAATAAACTCCAACCGGGTTAGGTAAGAGTAGATAAATGTCTTCATTTTTCGTTACCGCAATTAAAAAGTTTGTGTCTCCAGAAGTAGGGAGGCGATTTAAACGATTAAATGCTTGTTCTTTTGTAAGTTCTTCAGAGGACTCTTGAATTAATTCTAAAATTGTTTTTTTGCCCTCTAGATATATACGCCGATTCTCCGCTTTTTCTTCTTCTGTTTCAAAGGCACCTTTAATTAATACATATATAAAAAGGAAAGGCGAGAATAAAATAATAAATGGAACTGCAAGCAGGAAAAATCCTACGCTACTTGAACCAATCATAGTTAGAATAATTCCTAACACTAGGAAGACAGCAACCAATATACAAAATATTATAGTGGCTTTAATAGCGAACATGAATATAGAGAAACCAGTGAGGTAAGCTGCATCTTCATAAATCAATCCCATGCTATCTAACCAGTCAATAATTCCTAAAAACTCTAATACTGGAACAACATGATCCCATTGATACACGAGAAAAATCGTAAAGATAATTCCCATCAAGCCTGCTAATCCTGTTTGCTTTCCTCTATGATACTGTAGATATCCATTCGCAACACTTAGTAATGTGTTAATATTATCACCACCGATTTATAATAAATACTAACTATATTACACTAATTATAATGGCTATTTTTGGAAAAGTCAACATTTTTATCAAGTTATATATCCTTTGAAGTTGTTGATATGTAAGGGTTTAGCCAATGTATACACAAAACTTGAAGGAGGATACAAAAAACCGTTTCCTTAATTTAAGGAAACGGTGTCCCGCTGTTTGTCACTTTATATTTTCAAAAACTACTTAACTTTTACACTAACTATCTTAAATCCCGCTTTCTTTGCTCCCTTTACCGCCTTTTCCATCATCTTTTTTTGTTTTTCTCGTTCCTTCTTAGTCACTGGCTGAACACCCTTTCCCTTTGATTTTCTTAGGTTCATTATGGTCCACAAATCCCCTAAATATACATTTTAGTTCTATTTGTCCCGCTATCCATCTATATATCTATTAAGAGTGGAAAAGTGGAAAAATGACCGTGACATTTTACTGTATATCAAGCTGGAAGGTGGGGGAGATAGTGGGATACATTAACCCGTTGTTTAACGATCAACCCATTAAAAGGGACAAGCCAAATGAACCTGCAAAAAAAACGAAGGTGTCCAAAGCTCGAGCAACACGAATCGATAAAAAACACAATATCAAATTTCCAGTGTCTGCAATAAATCAAATGAAGCTCAAAAGTTACTGTAAACAAGTAGGGAGGATTTACCGTTCACAAGGTAAAGAACCACTTAGCCAAACGAAGTTTAATACTTTGCTCTTGAGATTCGGTTTAAAGTATGAGGATTTAATACAGTGGGAAGGGCAATATACTGACACGAAGGTTTATATGCACACAAATCTATTAGAGCATGAATACAGCGATATTGGAGGGCCATTTGGTTTTGCTATTGAGAAGAACCTTTCGGAACGTAAAGTTGTATACTTTATCATTCATTCTGTTTTAAATTGGCTGGAAGGAGAGGGGTCGCTTGATAAAATCTTATAGTGGATTAAACCTACTCCAAAAGCATTTAAAGGGCATTTCAGAAACGAAAGGTTTTTTAAGCTACTTTCTGTCTAGTCATAGGTATTTAAACATACAGATGCCTTATTATGACTATTTAAGAGGGAAGATTTTTATTAATGATCTTCGTGATAATCACGTAGATAGCGTCCCTTATAATTTTGATATAAATGATCTAATTTGGATGCTATACCAGGACTTTCTTAACCAAGTAAAGAAAGGAGCTCAAAATGACCAAATTGCAGCATACTTAGTCGGTGGAAAGCAAAGATACTTCAAGAAACAAAAGAAAGCGAAAAAGGTCATGAAGCCGCTTACAGAACATGTATTTACATTTGAAATCGTAGATGAGGAAGTAGAAGAAAATACCGATTCAGAAGATAATGCAAAAACTGCTTATTTGGATATTCGGATTAGTGAATCAGAGTTGTTAAGGGGTGAAGTACTCATTCATGATTTAACCGCTTATTTAAAAGGTGTAGAAGTAAGTATTGAAGAGGTGGTCACGATTGTTTACTTAGATTTTATAGAAAATGTTAAAAGTAATGGTAACTCGGTGAAGGTCCAAAAATCTATATTGGCTCACATGAAGAAGTTCTAAAAAAGAAGGCTCAATGAACCTACCCTTATACACTTAATAGGGGACGTCCTAATTAGGACTCCTTTTTTGTTTTATGTTAAGAATTCCACATAACTTCAGTTCAGTCGAATTTATTGCATGGTAACAATTGTTATACAAACATATGTACGATATAATTTAATTAATAAAATTACCGCGTGTATTAATTATGTAGAATTTTCATGGAGGTTAAATAAATGGCTGGACAAATGCATTTAGTTGAACAACGATTACAAAACCTTCCCTGGTACGTTAGTGAATTTATAGCTCATAAGGGACGTAAAAATTCAGAGGAAACTTTAATCAATTATTGTAGAGATTACGAACTATTCTTTAACTGGCTTGTATCGGAGTCAATTTCACCCGGTCCGGCTAAAGAAGTCCCTCTTAATGTACTGGAACAGCTGAGAATAATAAACATAGAAAGTTTTGAGAACTTTTGCAGGCAACAATTAGGTAATGCAAAAGATACTGTTGCACGCAAAATTGCAGCTTTAAAATCACTATTTCATTATCTATCTCAAATTGCCGAAGATGATAATCTCTATCCTTACATTAAACGAAACGTTATGGCCAAAATTGATATTGTAAAAGAAAAGCATTCAGAAGCAAAAAAAGCTGAACATATATCGAGCAGGATCTTATTAGAAGATGAAATTATTCAGTTTAGAGAGTTTGTGGCTCATGGATATGGTGAAGTGTTTAAGAAAAATCCACGTAAATTTAAGGCATATAAGAGAAACCAAATTAGAGATTTAGCTTTAATTAGCCTTGTATTAGGCTCAGGAATGCGTGTAGCTGAAATTGTTTCCATAGATATAGATATGGTTGATTGGAATAGATCACACGTACTGGTGAAGCGTAAGGGTGACAAACACGATAAAGTTGTATTTAGTGATATCGCCCTTCTTGACCTTTTAGCTTATAAGGAAATACGCCAGGAACAATATATACCGGATAAATCCGAAAAAGCCCTCTTCCTTTCTTCTCCTACTCGTACAGGGAAATCAGAGCGATTATCTAAGAGTGCTGCTCAAAAGATGGTAGATCGTTATGCAGACGCATTTGGCAAAGGAGCTTTATCAATTCATAAACTAAGACACACGTTTGCTACAAACCACTATAAAGAGAATAAAGACATTGCAACTTTAAAGCGGCAACTAGGTCATAGTAATATAAATACCACGATGATATACACGCATGTATTTGACAATACACTGAAGGATTCTGTTAATAAAGCGGATAAATAAAAACTCCCCTACCTTAATAGGCAGGGGTTTTTCTATGTATCCTGTATAGCTGGATCACTTTTCTCTATCTACTAAAGTATCAGCAGAAAGTTTTAAAGAATATATTGTTTTGAAATGACTAATTGATGCCAATAAGATTATCGCGGTTTTTTCATAATTATTATCACTATTTACCTTTGCACCAAAGTGGATAGCATTTCTTGCTTCTCGTACTACATCTGTCCATATTTTTATCTCAGCAAGTTGAGATGGAATAATATTTGTATCAACTTTTACAGGTTTAAACCAATCTTTATAGTGACTTGAATACAAATCTATTACTTTACTTACTTTAAATGCAAAACTATCAGGTCCCATTAACCTTTCTAATAATTGATTGTTTTTTTCCTCATCAATGTTTTGATTAATTGCATAGTTTAGAAGGGATATACCCAGTTCTATCCACGCTCCTTCTACAGCTTTCCCCAGCATGGTTAAAGTTGGGCGATATAATTCCTTTTTAAAACAGGTAATTGTGTCAATGATTGCTTCAATTACATCCGGGTGAGCATTATCTATTTCTAGCTTAGATATAAAAAGGTCAACGTCAAACAATGTGAAATTATTGTTTAATTGAGTAAACGACTTTTTCACTTGGGATGGAATTAATACTATATATTCTGTAAAATTCCAACTTGCTGATCTCCCACCGTAACCAGGGACTACTGTTGTCCAGTTGATTTGAAGTCCGTTATAGGGATAAAGTTGCTGATTGGTAACAAGTAGATAATTATTATGTATTAACTCTAAAATAGCTTGTGAAAAAGCTATATACCAAGAAATAAATCCACTAGCTTGCTGAACTTGTTCTTCTAAAGGGACGCTTTCATGAATAACAAAAGTAGTTATCATAGGATAACCTTGTGAACTGGTGAATTTATTCAACAAATTTTCTATTTCAATTACAACTGTATCCTGTTCTAAAATATAATTTTTTGCAACAATAATCTTGTGTCTATCCACTAAGATATTTTTTTTAATTAGGTTGTAAACTTCATTGTCGTACACAATATCAAAACCTTTCTATATAATTTCGATTCATTTAATAAATAATTTTCCATTCAATTAAAGGCATAGTACAGTAAATAAAATAACCCTCTGTTCCGGAGAATTACGAGACTACCTTATAAATAGTGGTTATTTTTTTCAGTTAATAAATCCGTTCACATAAGCAAAGTGTAGTAACTGAATAATAGATAAAAAACTAGTACCTGTCAGAGTTAAGCTGCTTTTACATCTATATAAATAAGATTATGCGAGGTTTAATTTGATTAACTTTCTTGCAGATAAAAAAGTTTTCATTCAGCACTCCCTCCTAAAAAAGCCTTAAGAGAAATATTCTCCTAAGGCTTGAATAAGCTTTAAATACTTTTACTTATTCTACAATCACCCAAATAAGGTTGTATTTTGGGCAGCACTTTGTCATTAAAATTATTTGTTTTATCATATACACATAAAACTGGTCCTTCATAATCTTCAATTATATAGATTAAATAATTAAAATGTACGATATCTAAGCCCTTTGGCAAAATGATACATCTAAACAAACTTTCAATTTCTATTGCTCGTTTAATATCTTCTCTACCTTTTGTTTTATACCAAATAATATTCGGTATATTTCCTGGTACTTCCTCAGGGAATATCCACTGATTACTTTTATACAATTTATTTTTATTTATAAACTCTTTATCTTCAATGCTTTCATATTCTAAATTATTTTCGATAGCACTGAATAGAACAATATCATTTTCAGTATTAAACGAAAATATTATCGAAATCACATCCTGTATATCAACTTGATGAAACTTGGTAATATAATTAAAGCTACTCAAAGAAATCCCTCCTTTTTAAGGTTTAAAATATATATGATTATTCGATAATTGCTTAGTACCTGTTTTATACTTTTGGTAATGTGTAGGATAAATACTTCCTGTCATACCATTTCTTGTATTATTACCGATATATTGGGGTTGCCCAATATGGATTTCACCAACAGGTTTACCTTTTTTATAAACAATCTTTTTTTGCATATCAAATGTATTTTTGGCTGGTCCAACTGTATAGCCATTTTTCTTTAAGAAACTATCCATACTACCGTAATGACGTGTCCAATTCTTATTTTTAGATACGGTAACCCACTTACCTAACCTCGTACCTCTAAATCCGCCCGCAATTGGGCCACTGCCAAAATCTGATCCCCTGGCATACACATGCTTATTCCCATCTGGATCAATAAATATAACAGGGTTGTTATTAGTATAAATGTATCCATTTTGAGAAAGTTTGTCATTCTCGTTACCAGGGTAAGCATCGATTGATAAAAATACTCCCTGTTTTGAATTATAATACCTTGCCATAAGGTAATATAATCCTGTTTCACTATCATATCGGTACCTAGCATATTTATATGGGTTATCATTAACCACTAAGTCTACTTGTTCATTTAATATATTTCCCCAGGCATCATATGAATAAGACGCGACTTTTATCCCCTGAGTGTTTGTTAATGCTATGACATCACCATGGGCATTGTAATGATAATTGTAAACTTCTGTTCCCTTTTTCAAGGCAACTAATTGTCCAGATTCGGAATAGATGTAAGAGCGAACAACGTTATTATTACCATCAGTTTCATACAAAACGTTTAATCCGTCACCGTTATAGAAATAATTGGTTACTTCACCGTTAACTACTTTTTGGATTCTTCGCCCATTTTCATCATACTCGTAAGTCGCAAATGGCCATGTTTCTCCCTTTTTAATTACTGCTACTAATTGGTCCGCAGCGTTCCATTCATAATTGAACCGAGCATCTGACTTTCGATTCCCATTTTCATCATAAGTAATAGTTTCACTACCAAACTTAACTAGTTGATTTGCATCGTTAAACTCACTTATAGTCTCAGAAGTTTGTGAACCAGACGTTTTGGTAACCTTGGTCCGATTTCCAAATCCATCATACAGATAATCGAAAATCGTTCCATCTGGCAGGGTTTCTTTTGTCAATTCATCAAAGGAATCATACTCATAAAGTGTTGACGTACCGTCTGCACCAACGATTTTTGTTCGATTACCATTCTTATCATACGTATAACGCTCACTTAAGATATTTTCTCCAGAAGCTGTTCCTACAGATAGATTTGTTACTTGTCCTGCATCATCGTAATTAAATGTTGCTCCTGAACCATTTGCAGCGGTGTAAGTACGAACATTACCACGTTCATCGTAATTAAAGCGATATGTTAACGTACCATCTTTAACTAAAGTATTTTGATCTAGCTCGTTATAAACAAAGCTTCGGGTTTCTAAACTTGTTCCATGAGTAATGGAAACAGATTGTAACTTGTCGGAATCAGTTGGATATGTCCAGTCAACTTTACCGCCCCGCTCTGTGATAGAAGTTACACGATTTTGTTTGTCAAACACTCTATTTTTAATAAATGGGGTAGCAATATCATTTACGGATATTTCGTTACCATTTGTATCATACCCAAACTCAAAACGTATAGTTCCATCTCGTAATATTTGGTGTAATCTGTCTGCCCCATCGTACTTCCATTCAATCGTTTTTCCATTTGGAAGTTCAGCCTGTTTTAAGTTGCCATTATCATCATAATCATACTTTGTAACATTACTTAATGGATCAGTTACTTGTACTAACTGTTCATTTACATCGTTCATATACTCAAACTTTTGCGTTTTATTATCACTTGCTGAGACTATTGTCTTTGATGTCATACTGCCGTTTTTGTTATAGTCATAAATAATCTTGGTGTTATTTGACAACAATAGCTCTGTTAATCGATCAGAAGCATCGTATTTAAATGTTTTCTTAATACCTTTTGGATTAACTTCTTCTAGTAATCTTCCTACTTCGTCGAAAGATGAAGATGTTGTCCTACCCATTTCATCTTCGGACTCAATAACGTAATTTCCAGAAGGGTCATAGGTTTGTTTTGATAGTACATTTCCTTCTAACAGACGAATAGCATCAAACCAAACGATTCCCGTATTTCCTTTTCGGAAAATAGGCAGAACATCGATATGCTCAATAAGTTTTTGTTGATTGTTTGTAATTTTTACCGCCGAACGATTCCACTCTTGCGTACCGATCGGGAATTTGGCATAAAAATCTTCACTTGTACCGTCAGTATAGAAGACTTTTGCAAGTAATGAATAATCTGTATTAGGTTCAGAACTGCTATTGTTCACGACATTTTGAGATTTTGATAGACCCGTTAGAGTTAGTGTGAGTGGTTCATCACCAAATTTTTGTCCAACAACTATTGTTTGCGTATATTGATTGTCAGCCTGAGATGTACTCGTACGTGTATATCTTAAAGATTTATTCCCTTCAAAGCGTTGAGTATCAATGATTCCACCAGTACCTGTCCAATTAGTTAAGTCCATCTCAAAACTACTGTTAATGAGTGGATTGTAGCTAGACGATACCTCGCTCTTTTCAAGTTGAATAGCATCAAACCAAGCACTACCCGACGTAGTATTTGAATTATGATCTACTTCCAGAAATACTTTAATATTCGCAGTATTTGCTGGTGTTTTAAATGTCAGTTGTCTTGCTGTCCAGTCTTTTGTTCCTGTTAAACCACTATAACGATTACTTAGGTAACTAATTGCTTTACCAGTTGGGTCAATAAACTGTATGTTAAAATACGCATTTGCATTTTTTAAATCAACGGTTTTAATTAGCCCGCTCAGAGAGTAGGTCGTATCAGGAGATGATGGTACTACTTGAGTCAGCGCAATATATCCAAATTCGTTTCCAATCGACGATGATTTAGGGGATATTTTTATCGACTTTTCTCCCCCTAGCTTCTTATATGAATTGGAACTATCTGCACTTGTAGTACCCGTATCAAGACTGACAACTTGAACCCAAGATGCTAAACCTGCTTCAAAGCTATTGTTTACTAACTCATTGTTTGCTGTCCCTAGTTCAACACTTGATTGCGTTAAATTTCCATATGCATCATATTTGGCTACTGAAGATGATTTCCCAGCTAAATCTGTTTCCGAAACAGCATTTAGCCCATCATAAGCGATTAAGGTTACGTCCCCTTCTGTATCAGTAATAGATGTTACATCATTATTATTATTGTAAGAATAGCTCTCTGTACCATAACTATCGGTGGCGCTAGTAACGTTACCTTCAACATCATACTGATACGATTCAGTCGCTGCGGTTGCACCTTGATCTTTTGGATCTCTACTTTCTTTCAAGTTATTCCCTTCATATAAATAAGTGGTTGTTAACTTTAACCCTTCAGCATCTTTCACCATTTTAATTGGATTAGCAGCAGGATTAAACTCATAAGAAGTTTTATTTAGTTTTGGATCAATTACGGTTAATTTTCTATTCGTAAAGTCATATTCTAAACTCGTTATTTTCCCTTTAGGATTTTTGATTGTTTTAATTCTATTATCTGTTTCTTCGTCATAGGTGTATGTTGTTGATACAGGAACATCTGCTGTATCTGTTGGTTCTATGAGTTTTAATAAAAAACCACTACCATCATATTCGTAACGTGTTTCTTCCCCATGTGGGTTTGTCACACTTGCTAATTGTTCGCCTTGATATTGATATGATGTAATACGCGTTTTAGGATCTATAATTTTTGATACATAGCCTTCAGGGTTATACTCAAATGTCAACGTTCTCCCAGAAGCATCCTTAATGGTTTGGAGTTTATTGTTAGTAAACGTATATGATGTGGTATTCCCATGACCATCAACCATTTTTAATACATTTCCAGTAAGCTTGTCAAAATAAATTTTTGACTGGTCTTTTGAGGTCAGAATATAATCATTTGTTGTTTCCTGAAGTTCTAAGTAAACACCAGTCGGTGGTTGATATGAGTTATCCGCTTGCTTTAGAAAACGGTGTATGGTTCCATCTTCATCTGTAAACTTCACTTCATTTCCATTAGCAACCATTTTCATTTCTGCTTCACTGTGCCATCCTCTACCAAACAAGCCGATAGCAGTAGATTTACTGTTATACGTACGACCTATGCTCAATCCGGGTCCTCTGCCGGAAATTGAAACGTCAGTTTTAGAGATTATTAAGTTCCCAGTAGCGGCATTTACCGTACCGTTCTCAACCCCTATTCCTGTCCAATAATCTTCCATACCAAGAAAAGGATCTGCACCGGGCATGGTAGGCATATATGCGTATGAAATAGCGCTCTCAGGATGACTGTTATTGCTATACGCCTGAATTCTAAACCAGTAGTTCATTTTCCCTTCATAGCCGCTTGCTGCTTTGTTGTAAACAGGTGAAGGGTCAATTGCTAATTCTGTTCCCTGCCCTTTAGTACCATTTTTTACAGTGTTAAGTTTAACTACTCCTGAAGATTGTGTAATCTGTGCTGCAGTAGGCCATATGCCTTTATTTTGTGTTGTCCATGATGTTTGGGTTGCCGGAACATTGTCTACTTCTTCATAATCTTTTCCGTTAAACATGAAGATCTTATATCCGGCTGCATCCGGAGTAGGCTTCCATTCCAAATTGACATATCCTGATTTTTCGCTCTGTTCATTAGGATAAGGTCTTCCTGTTGGTGTGTGTGGTGTTTCCATAGGCATAAACGGTAATACACCAGCTGAAGGAAGACTCTCTCCACCAGGGAATATCCCAGAGACTCTTACAACGTAATTTCTTCGATTAGCATATAAGCCTCCATCACGTTCAGCCGCTTTATAAACGGGCATTGGATTGAAAGCAAACTCTCCACCATCTTTGTCAGCAATTCTAAGTTGATATTCACCTTTTGTAGTTTGAGCTTCAGTTGGCCATAAGTTCTTTCCTTTTGTTGACCAACTAGATACATCACCAACGGTCACTTTGTCATACGTCACACCGTTATAAATGTGAATCTTATAACCCGTTGCTCCAGCTACTTTATCCCAATTTAAATATAAATACCCTGAATTTGAGCCAGGACCATTAGACTTAGCATCAACTGTTGGAGCTGCAGGCGTATTATAACTATAAGTAACAGAGATAAATGGCTTGTAGTTTACATTATCTCCAGAGACTACTTTTTTCCAAAACGTCTCCCCATTATTGTTTGCATGAAGCTTAAAGCCGTAGTTAGGTCTAGTTCCGTCTAGCCATTCTTTAACTGTAGTTAAAACGTTAAATTTAGCCCACTGATCTTGCCCTACTGTCACACTACCAATGTTTACAGATGAAGGTTTATTGTTCCATGTCAGAGTGTTTGGTTCCCATGTTCCAGATACCCTGTCTAGCCATAGGCCGTTTTTGATAGTAGAGTCATATGCTTGAGTTACATATACATTTAGTTCTGCTGATTCAACAATTGCACCTTTTAAAGCTCCTATATCTTGTTGAAGGAAGGTGTTGTTCGTTCCAGTCCCACTCGTATAACCAACACTTAGCGCATATTGATTGAGTGAAGGACTCCATTTTTTATCCTTAGTACCATAGTTGTTATCTTTATATCTGTCGGTAACAAATGCATCACCATTAGTCTCTATTGAGGTAGTAGGATCAATATAAACTGGATACTTTCTTGCTGGATCTTTAAGCCACTTATCGTCAGCCGTTACTGTCAAGAAATAACCATTATCTTCTTTTGTAAGAGTATAATGAACGTTTTCAGAACGTACTGAATCAAACGTCGTTTTATCAATATTTGAATCTGTCATATATGGTTTTGGAAGGACAAAGATTGGATCTGTATTTCCTTTTTTATAAAAAGCAATTGATCCATTTTTTTGTTCTTTAGCTTCGAGAGAAGTGTTCAATTTAAATGTAAAAGTATTAAATCCTTTATATGAATCTAATACAATATCTTCTTTTACGCTTTGGTCAAACGTTAAATTTCTTAAATTTACTCCTGGGAAAATTCCTTTATGGAATAACTCGTTACCCTTATGTGAAGGTTTTACATCTTTCACATCAGCTTTTTTGTTACTTCCTGCTGCTTCTAAAATGGAGAAAGAAATAGATTCATCGCCAAAAGAAAAAGTAGCGTATTCCCCATCCTCCATCTTTTTGTTAAAAACAGCGTTAATCCAGGTATTTTCAGTTTCTATACCATACTTATTTTCATCAGTAAGTACTGAACTTATTTCTTTCCATTCTCCATCTTCTTTTCTATGGACTGGTTCAAAGTATACTTTTTTGGTAAACGTACCATCTCCGTTATCGTAAACTTTGGATTTATCAGTCCTTTGTTTAACAATCTCACGTTTTTTAGATTTTTTTGATTCGGGAACAACTTTTGAATCTACTTTGTCTTTATTACTAGATATCCCAATGCTACTATTTTTTTCATTGGTTTTTGCTTTGGGATAGCTTGGCACTGAGCTAAGAACTAATAAAAGCGCCATTAGCCAAATTAAACATTTTTTGTAAAAAACCACTAACAATACTCCCCTTTTTATATAAAAAATTTGGTATAGCAGGAAAATTTTAAATTATTAAGAGGAGAAAAGATACATATATTTTCAGTTTCTAAGAAAATAGTAGGTAAGCACTAACTTATTAGACATAGAAAAAGAACAGGCATTGAACCTGTTCTTCTAAGATCTTATAAAGCCTTGCTATTCTTCCATTAGGCTTTATAATAATGTGACCTATATACCCTAGTTTAAATTATACGCATATATTTAACAGTTGGTATTGATATACACTCATCGTAATAAGGTTAGCCAAAAATGTTGTTAACTTATTGGACTCTATATAACCCTGCTCCTTCTTTGGAATAATGAGGCCGTATGCTCGGTTCACCCTTCTCTAACCAACTTGCTCCACGCTCCACACGGTAAGTAACCTCCCAGTTGGTTTTTTCTTCGCCTCTCGTCCCTGTTTCTTTTAATGTGATGTGATACGTCCCGTCATCCTTTTTTTTAACGATCGTTTCCCGTACAACATGAAACCCATGGATTGTTAACTCCCATCTTCCTGCCTTATTCGGGAATCCATCATATTCAGGTAAGGTTACCACAAAATCCAGAGCTTCTTCTTCTGTAAAGGGATCTATTGTATCGCTAAAAAAACCTAATACAATAGAAGGTATAAGAAACATAACTAAAAGCAAAGTTATCGGTTTCAACGTTCGTCCTTGGGTTTGACGAAGGTTTATCCAAAAGTCAATAAACCCATAGAGAAGGGCAGCGATAAACCCCATTATCGCGATAGATAAGTTTAAATCAATTAGACCGATTAGTGAACCAAAGATTCCGTGAAATAGTATATAGCATACTGATGCCAATTTAGATGGTCTAAAAAAGCGGTCGAACACCCATTCTAATAGATTTGAAACAATGTTTCCATAGACAAAGATGATAACTCCTGCATATACAAAAAAGATAGCAGAAAAGAATAGATAGTTGAGACCAGGATTTCCCATAGTGGATGAACCTAATGCCATAAAACCTGAAAACAATAGGCTCGAAAATATCGTTGCTATAAATTTGCGAAGTATTCGATTTTTACTCATAAAATTTCTCCCCTAAACAACTAAGTGTAATTTTATTAAACATGTGTAAGGTAACTAATGTAACCCGCAGTTTGAATTTCTCTTACGCTTATATTTAACCGTTTGGATTGTTATCCAAAGGTACCTCTTTCTAGAAAATCCGTAAAAAAGCTTGCAATGTGTTCATATAAGGGTAATCTCGGGATCTCAACTTTTTATACTCTATATTTTCCTCGATCACACTTTTTCAACATAATCAGCATTCTTAAGTCGTTTCATATATTTTTAAAATCTCGAAAGGCCGACCCATCAATTTGCTTAGAAATCTCAAATAAGACGTAATTCCCATTATACTTCTCACATACTTCAAAATATTTAGCTCACAGCCTTCGTATTTGTATTCTTCAATTTAAGAATGGTCTTTATAAGTATATCTCGATCAATGAGAACAACTTGATTAGAAGCGGCCAAGGTAATTGCTTGTTTCGTAAAATAACTATTTGTGACTACCCAGGATTCATCTGCTTTATAATGCAGCTGTGATGTCTTTATTTCCTGCACTGCCTTTACACCAACATTTTTACTATACCTTTTAGCTTGTACTACAATTCTTTTGCTGCCGGCTTCTAGGATAAGGTCCGCTCCATAATCCCCACTTGATTGGGTTCTCCTCGCTTTATAACCTAAACCTAAATACAGCTCTTTCAAATAGAATTCAAATTGTATTCCGTCCATTTTATCGATATCTGATATCCCTGATTTTCGAAGGTTATTCCTTCTTTCAATGGATTGAAAAATAAAAAATGCTAAAGCAATTATGACAGCCATACTCGTTAGAATAACTGATACCTCAATCGAACCTGTTAAGAAATAGGACAAGAAAAATGCACCCATTAATCCTAGCATGATTTGACTTTCAATCTGTTTCTCTCTTCGTTTACTCATCTTTTTTGACATTATAACCCTCTTTTTTACTTAATTTTACCACTTAGTAAAAGGGAATGTATTACATAATTTTACTAGATTACCAATAAACATTATTATTGTTAATGAATTGGCCTCCCATTTTATTAGTTTAGGAGTTATTGTATCTAAAGGATTTTTTAATTAGTATGTTTGGGTGGGTATAATTGCTGCGTTATATAAAATACATTTGGACGAGGATGAAAAACTATGAAAGTCATTTTGTTTATTACACTTTCAATCTTTTCAATATTTGTTTATGGCTGTTCAAATATTATTAAGGAAGATACTACCGATAACATTTATTTAATTCCGGAAGGATTTGAAGGTTCGATTACTGTATTCTATGATGTTCCAGGTGAGCCCCAATTAAAAAAGGAAGGAAAATACACTGTAATACCAATTGAAGCTTTAGCATTCAATGTTTTTGGAGATCCGCAAATGGATACTTATGGAGCTTTTTTTACCTCAACATCCGATATGAAATATGGAACAGTAAATGATAAATACTTTTATGTTGATGAAAAGGGTAAAAGAACACCTATAAAAGAAGAATGTGCTTCTGTTGGAGGTAATGGAAGTTATACTGGTGATAGTGGCGAAGAAATTGTTTTTAGTAATCTACAAGTTACTAAATCTCATTGTGGTGAGAGCTTCCGTTCTGAAGGACATGAAAGTTATCATATTCAACAAAAAGAAGTGATGAATTTTTGGTTGAGTCATTTTGATTAAAATTAAAAGCCTATCTCAATTCAACTGAGTCAGGCTTTTTTTATGAAATTAGAGTAAGTTGGGAAAATATAGATTTATCATCATAAATCAAAACGATTGACCTGCGCCAATTTTCCCAATAACGAGTCTCTTATCCCCTTGATATAATTAAATAGTCCTCGGTTTTTGGGATAAATAACTATTAAAGGTATTTGGTGGTTTATCATGAAGAAAAAGGTTTTGATTTATTTATATCAACAATGTAGGGAAATTGAGATCATGACAGCCCTATCGATAATTGGAAAGAAATACGAAATATTCACATTCTCCGATACGCCGGGTTCTATTAGAAGTGAATGTGGCTTAACAATACAACCTGGGATTAATATTAAGAGAATAAGGCCACTTGATTATGAAATGTTGATTATACCTGGGGGGAAAAATGCATTTATACTGGGAAATATGCATTTCCTAAAACTCTTACAGTCATTTGATAGGGAAAACATATACATCGCAGCAATAGGTAATGCCCCTATATTATTAGGGAAAGCAGGAATTTTGTCTGGAAGGTCTTATACTGTCTCGTTACGAGATGATGAAAGATTAAAGGCAAGTAAATGGTTAAATGAATCATATCTTTCTAAAAAGATTGTACAAGACAAAAATCTTTTAACAGCCAAAAGTCATGCTTATCTTGATTTTGGTTTAACCATAGGAGACCGTTTGAAGTGTTTTGATTCCCTTGAGGAGTATAACTTCTATAAAGGTATTTGTTCTTAGTCAGCAAAAAACAGCTTTATCAGCTGTTTTTGTTGAATTATAATTCTATCCATAATTTAAAATTTCATCGGTGTAAAAGTTTCTCCATGGCCTGCTTGTTCGGTTGTTTCTTTTAAAGTAAAAAAGCCAGAAACCATTAAAGTAACAATACTTAAGATCACAAGACTTTTCTTCATTTTAACAATCCTTTCTCTACCAATTTTTGCTTTGCTTTGTATGCAGAAAAGAAACAATTACATGCTTTATCATGTTGATTCATTGATAAAAAGGTGAGGGCAGCCTTTTCACAATATTCTTGGACGTATCCCCATAATTCTTCTCTTTCAAAATACGTAATTCCTTCAGAGAAAACTGTTTCAGAAAAGTCATTATGAAACATACGAAGTAAAGTTAAGTGATACTTATATTCATTATTTTCTAACTCACTACAATGACCAAGTCCTTGTTCTATTAAAAGTTCTGCTTCATTCCTTTGTTCCAGCTTATAATGTTCCCGTGCTAGTAAAAAGGCTGTCTTATGTGGTCTAAATCTTTTTTCATAAGCTTCATTCAAGTGAGTAATTGCAACCAGTGATAGATTCTGTTCAGAATACAAGAGACCGAGATTGTATCTAAATAACAAGCTTAGTGATTCTTCCTTCTGTTTTAAAACCAAATCTAAACCAGCAAGCAAATAATCTTCTGCTTGTTCATATTGTTTTAATAAAATACAAGAAAGCCCCAGGATATTTTCACATCCTGCTTGTTTAATCTCGTATCCATCTTGATTAAAAGTTTTCTTAGCAATCGATGCATTATGTACCGCCAATAATGGTTGTTCGATATGATAATAATATTCCGCTATTTTATAAAAGAATTCTCCTTCTTCTATGGGTTCCGATACCCACTTTAACTGTTTTTTAGCTTCTTCGAAGTATTTGCGGGCCTCGCTGTAATTTTCTTTTACTGTGTGATGGATAGCTTTAAAAAAGTTGTAATGAAAATCTAAGATACTGTGGGTTATTCTTTTAGGTTCGATCTTTGTTAGAATTTTATCCGCTTGTTCAAAATCCTCTACCAAAAGTAAATAACGGTATTCAAATAACCAATATTGAATGTAAAGATCAGGAAGTTGTTTAACATCAATGATTTGAAATTTACGCTCTAATTCTTGTCTGATTTTCTCTGATGTTATAAGGTTTCTTGATCTTATTTCGTGATACCAGTCGTTCAATAGGTGAGTAATTTCTTCTATACGAACTGTATCAATACTCATAAATAGTCCCTTCCTTTTCTTTAGTTGCTACCATTTAATTCCATGATAGCATAATTTAAAGAAAGGAAAATTGGGAAAAATATCATACTAACGAGTGATTTAATTACTTTTAATGAGGCCCATTTTCCCAATAAACAGAATAGAAATAGCAGCCTCTAAGGCTGCTTAGTCTTCACAATATACTAATTTACACGAACGTCTACAAGTTCATTAACAAACATCATATGTAAACTATCGAATTCATCTACAATCCTTAATTCTTGTTTAAAGGGATCAACATAATGTACTTTCCCCACTAAAAGCTGATTCTCCCCGTCCCGAAAATAAACAAAGTTTAAAGCTTGATTAAATTCCATTGCTTCCCTAATAGTTTCTTCCATTAGTTCGACCTGTTGCAAGTCAATTACCGGTTTACTTTTTTTCTTAAGTTCAAGTTGATGCTCTCTTAATGCTTTAACATGCTCTGTAAGAAACATACCTTGCCATTTTATATTTCCGCGATCTCTCAACATTCAAATCACCATCCTACGCTCATTATATAAGAATATATGTTCGTGTTATACAGGTAATTCTTGAGAGAGCAACAAATTCTAGCTCTTATTTTCTCTGTTCCAGCTGCTCCAAAATGATTTTAATCCCTTCAGGACTTAAAATAAGACCCTTTTCTCCAAATTTCTTATTTTCACTAGAGACTTTACCTGTAACTGCACATGCGAAATTTGGTACATATTTCTTTAATACTACCTGCTCACCATCAATAAATATCTCCATTGGATCGTTATGTTCTATTCCAAAATTTCTTCTTATTTCTTTTGGTATAACAATGCGTCCTAAATGATCCATCTCACGTGTTACGCTTATTGACATGATATTCTTCTCCTAGTCTTAAATCTAATTTTGATAATCATATTATAATTAATTTTGGAAAGTTATGTATACATTTGTAAAAAATACACAAATTAAAAGTAAACTCAAATCAAACAAGTTAAGGAGCTTAAAAATGGCACGACAACAAAACTCTAATCAAGCATTGGTTCCAGGAGCACAACAAGCTATTAATTCCATGAAATATGAAATTGCTAGAGAATTTGGAGTGAATCTCGGGGCCGATACAACTTCCCGCCAAAATGGTTCAGTTGGTGGAGAAATCACTAAAAGATTAGTTTCACTAGCTCAATCAAATTTAAGCGGCTTTACTCGTTAGATATAGGTTTTACCTCCACAAAAAATCCCCGAAGTATCTCGGGGATTTTATTATTAAAACATCTTATCTGGCTTTTGTTTATTAAGGAAATTTTTTAAATCGGCTTTTGAAACATACCACCGATTACCGTCTTTCACTCCATTCAGTTCACCTGTTTTTATCCAATTTCTTATCTTATCACTGGAGATATACGAATTTTTAAATGGACTATCTTCATCGTATCTACAAATATTCATGATCGTTTCATTGTTAAGAAGTTTATTTTCATTAATGTTTTTTAACTGGACAGATTCAATAAACTTTTGTTGTTTTAGTTTTTCATCTTTCTCCTGTTTAACTCGAGCTAATTCATAAAACCTATTTACTTCAGCAGCGATATCTAACCGTTCTGTCTCTTTTCTCATACTCCAATTTTTAAATTTTTCATTTCCTTTAAAAATATAGAGAGTAAGAGTATCACCATAGGGAATATGTATATACGTTTTTCCCATAATAAGATGATTTGATAAGATTGAAGTAGGATTACCTTCACCGACTTTAACACATATTCTTAATTCTTCAGCAAAAACATTACATCCGCTTGTAGGTAATATTGGTTGTGGTTCACCCTGTTCTTTAAGCCACTTCCATGCACACCAATTCATAATACCAATTCTTTCATTTCCCTTAGAGTCTCTAGCAGCCCGGTAGAAAAAATAATCATGAATACCTTCATCATTAAATTGCTTTTTTCCTGGGATCTCATAAATAGGACAAGGTTTTACATCAACATCAATGTACCCTTTGGATAATAATGCTGCTAATTCGTACCATGATCTCTCATATCCCCTCTTACTCCACCATCCACCCTTTTCGGTCAAAATTTTTTCAACATGCTCAATTTCCCAATTAATTGATTTCTTTTTAATTGATTCGATGAGTGCTGAGTTATCCTCTTCAAGATATAGTGTAGTAAGTTTAAAAACTTCTTTTTGTTTAAACTCACTCATAAAGAACCAATAGCATAAATAGTTCATAAAATTTATATAGAAAGTAGTATATTCTTCTTCTTGAACAACGTTTTCAACTACTTGAAGTACACTTATTTCTTCAATCTCCTTAATTACCATTTCGTGAGTATGTTTATTGTCCAGTATAAATTCTAACGGAATAATGATTGAATCGTCTCTCATATTTCTTCCTCCTTTCGTAAAAAGAAAACAACATCTCCACCTGACATTTTCGCCAAATGGAGATGTTTACCCTTTTTATAACTAAACTATAAATGCATCAAAAGCGGGAGTTCTCAACATATTATTTCTAGTCCAGTTCCTTATCTTTACTCTTGCTTTAATTTTCGGTTCTATATAAGTATAATTACTGTCCTCTTCTTGAATGATGCTACTGGCCACATTATAAAAAGCTTTTCTGTCAGTTGGAGTAGTACCTAATTCTAAAACACCAGCTGTACGGAGTTTACCGTGTTCCTCAACCGAACATAACCACCCAAATTTTTCTTTTCTGTATCCCGTAATATATACATCAACATACTTCCAGTTGATCACTTTTAACCAATTTTTTGAACGATGATTAACTACATATGTAGAATCAATATGTTTTGCAACCATGCCTTCAAGATCTATATTCTTGATAGCTTCAAAATACTTCTCTCCATGCTCTTTGATATATCTTATTTTTGAAACAATCTCCGTATCTGTTAATACAGATTCCAGTATAAGCTTTCTTTCTAATAAAGTGAGGTTTTTTAAATCTTCACCATCATAATGTAAAATATCCCAAACTACATAGTTAACCGGCAGCAACTTCCGCTTTTCAAATTTCCTGGTCATAAACCGTTCCATACAGAGCTCCCAATCAATTTTCTTACTTTCTGGATCATAAACGATAATCTCACCATCCAGGACAAAATCTTCTTTGATTGGAATATCAAACAGCTCAGGGAAGCGTTCGGTCACATCATTATGATGTCTAGTACAAATTTTGATCTTTCCTTTAAATTTTGAAACTGTAATTCTAATCCCATCCATTTTGGGTTCATATATCCAATCAGAATTAGAAAATGGCTCACTCTTATGAAGTAACATAGGACTTAAATACATATTAATCACCTGCACATATTCTATCAATAAGCAGGTAAACAAAGAATCATTTTGGATGTGGGAATTAGAGGGAAATTATATAACCTAAATAAAAAAGCACTCTTATCCAGAGTACTTTTTTAATAGAATGGTTATATATTATTTTTCAAGCAACTTAATACAATTAGTACTGCTATGGGATTGAGCAATGGCAAGTGCGCTTATCCCTTCTGCATTTGATAATGGTGTTGTTCCTGAATTAAGGAAATACCTAACGATATGTGATTGGTCAACGATAATAGCAGCGGTAAAAGCATTTTCACCAATTTCATTGTGTTTAAATACATCACTATTTAGTTCATAGAGCGCTTTCACCATAGTTATGTCTCCATGAAACGATGCATATATTAATGCTGTATTACCAAATTTCATTCTATCGTTTATGTCCATATCCTTTTTCATGAGTATGGACCTTGCAATTAAAGGTCGGCAATAGGATGAGTACCACTCTTTATCTCCAAATATTATCTGATATTTTGGTTCTATTTCGTTTCGTTGATTGAGTTCAGCGTATATCTCTGATTCTTGAAAATCATCTTCTAATTCTTCCTTTATACTTTCTAATTCATTTAAGAACATTTCCGGATTAAAACCATACTCACTATTCTTTAAATCACCATCAATATACTTCTTTTCAAAAAGTTCTTTCATGCCATTGATAATTGCGCCTTTTCCTTCTTTAGCAATATGAACCAAATCATTAACATGAAGCTCAAAATCATGTATTACTAGTAAATTATAAATAGCTTTTGCTTTAAGAGATATGGTATTATCGGTCATTACTTTAGATACCATAGAAGAAATAACATCTGTCATAATAGAATGAAAAACCTCTTCTTCATGTTCTTCATCATCGTCATCTCCGAATAATTCCTCATTTTCAAATGGTGATAGTTCTTCTATTTCTGTTTTTAAAAGCATATAAGGGTGGCTACCTTCTGAAGAAATAAAGTCATATTCCGTATGTAAGTACTCCATTGTACTTTGCATTGGATTCTTTGAATCTTTAATAATCGGACATTCCTCTGGATGAATAATAATGAAATTTACTCCTTTAGTGGTCTGAATATAGTCTATAAATTCACTGAGAATATCATCATTAAATTCTTCTTGATAGGTTTCTTCAATCACCAAATCCGTTAATACTGCAACTCTTCCCCATATCGGCAGTCTTTTATCTTCTGTTGCAATGATATCCAGAAAATCTTTAGGTTCTTCAATTACAAAAAAACTTTCAATGCAATGACAAATTTGAGCAGATATCATATCCGCTGATATTAAAATGCTTCGATGGGAGATCTTATTATCAAGAATATGCCCTTTAATTTCAGCTAAACATATATCCTCATCTGTATCTATTTCATTTCCAAACGCTTTTAGACTAAACTCTAAACTCTCTCGAGCTTCAATATCATTGTAAATATCTTTAACTTCTAATCTGGAGTAATAAATTTCCGGATGCATATATTAGCTCCTTTCTAACTTTACAGAGATTATATTGATAAATTCTGCTGTCAAAATAAAAAACCTTCTTGTTCTACTTTAAATTTGTATTTAGGCAAGTTTATGGTAAGCAAAAAAACCGTTCATAGCACAAGCTACAAACGGTTTTACATTTAAAATAAACTTAATTGTTCAAGTGAAAGCGGATCTTGATTATCATCTGTACTTACTTCTGCTGTGAATTCTTCAAATATTTCTTCTTCCCCTCTTATTACCTCTAGATTCTTTGTTCTCTTTAAGTCATAACACCGACAACGTTCTTTCATATCTGGTTTTGTTTCAGCGAAACAACACTCTTTCCTGCCATAATCGCATTCAGCGTATCTGTGGCAGCAGCTGAAATATGGTTCCATTATTACGCTCCCTCCAAAAACATTTCATTAATGGACAATTGAGGGTTTATACAGCCTTCTAATCCGCTAAGAAACATTAAGTTTTGTTTGATTATACCCACCGTAGACATATGTTCTGGTGCTTCTACACGTTCTCCATTTGGGATATATACCTTACGACCATCATCATACTTCCGAGCGTTTAAAAACGCTGTAGAATCAGCTGAGAAGATGCCGTAATCAATAAGTAATTCATCAGCAATCCCTAACAAATGAAAGTTTACGTTTGGGTATCGATTTGTTACTCGATTAAGCACATCTCTTATGAAGTCTTTTCTCTTGCTTACATAAGGCACAAGACCGCCAATAAAGACTATCTCATGCTCTTCCCGAACTATAGTGTCCAATTCCCCTAAAGAATCCGTACATTGCCATACAGGATAGATTTTGGCGTCTGTGAGTGCTTTTAGTTTCGTATAGTTCTCTCTTGTCTTTTCAGCATTCCCTATGCAATCTAAAGGCAGGAAACCTATGATCCTGGGATTGTCTTTGTTTGCATTCATAAAACGTGCATACCCTTCCAATACCATATCATCGAGACTTTCTTCACTGAATAAGTCATGCTGAAGCTTTTGCCGTTTCTTTTTCTTTTGGTTAAACAATGTGAATGCACCGCTATCAATTAAACAGTACATATCATGTTCGTCGAGTTTCTGCAGGCAATTTGGGGATTCCAAAATACTCATGTAATTATAGAGTACATATTTACCGTTAATCTCTTTATAGAGTTTCATAACTGCCGGATCTCGTTCAAGACCACTAGCAAAGAATCGAGTCCCGAGTAAAGAAAGTCTGTATAGTCCATTCTTTAAAAGCTGCAACTTTGAATTCTTTTCAAAACAGGCATATACGATAGCAAAGATAGCGGAAGAAAACTTACTGAATTTCTCCATATCTTCTCGTATGCTCGTTCTTGAAAAGAAGAAAAAACTAATCGCTTTACGAATAGTTTTACGATTAATCTTCAATGGGTCTTTACTCTTGTCTGTTTTAAATGACAGGCTATCTTTACCGTATCCTACTACATAATTCATGCAGCCTTTAGCGGTTTGGAAAAACCCTCTTTTTGTAACTTTACGTTGAAATTCCCGCTCAACCTTTCGAGCATTTAAACTGTACTCTGCGTACATGATTAATCCTCCTTATAAGAAAAGGAGAGTTAATGAAAACTCCCCTTCAAAAGTTTATATTTAGAATTTATCGTTCATGAAAAGATAAACTCTGAATAAAGCTATCCCGGTAAATGCTAGTCCCATCAGTTTTGCAACTACGGAACGAACTATTTTTATTACGACGATCAAAGCGATTATCGCTACAATCCATAATCCTACCGATGTGTTTTGTAATGCATTAATTAGAAATTCCATGCTAATACCCCCGTTTTATGAGATTCGGAAAGAATGTGTTTCAAAAATTTGTCCCCTAACTTTTGTAAAATATCCACATCTCATTAAAGTAGATGTGAAACTTCAAATCGTTTTCTTTAATAACACAATGTTTATCCTCGATAGCAAGAACCTCTCCACAATATGAATGGTGAAGGGTGCTGGCACTTATGACATCACCAATCGCTACCTCATTTTTAAATTGCTGAACACCTATTTCGTTCATCTGTTTCTCCTTCTGCCTTATAAAATGAAGGCTAGTTGATTGTTTTGGTTTTTCTGTACGGGAACAACAAAACTTTGATCTATTGTTTTCCTTACTTTTTGTTTCATCAATGTATAAGCCACTTCAATTCCAATCGCTTTAACAACGTTTGCCGCTACTGATTGCCCTAGTAGTCTTGTTCTTTGATTTTCAGAAACATTCTCAGGAAAAGAGAACCATTCCGGAACATCTAAAAACTTGGCAATTTCATCAGAACGAAAAGGTCTCCATAATGAAGGATTCTCTGGATGAACAAAATAGCTGCTGGTTACATTGATTTTTGAATAGTTGGCAATAAAACAACTAACCTTCTTGTCGTTTAGGCCAACTAATGTTCGATTCTTCTCCGCGGTGAAATTGTTATTTCCGCTTTTATTTAGAAGATGCTGCATGGTAGAACCTTCTATCTTTCTCCAATCTCCTTCTTCCCAATCGTTACCGATTATTTGTTGAACGGTTGTTCGTCTATGCTCTGGTAAGCTCTGAACAGCGGGAAATTGAAAGTCTTCATTATCTGCAAAAGCAACCGCATAACCTCTTCGTCTACCCGCTACAGCTCCCATATCAAATGCGTCTATATTTGACACATTCCAAAACGGAAACATCGGGGCAAGTAATCCCTTTAGTTGTTCAAAAGAACGCGATTTAAAGTACTGTGGCACTTGTTCAATAATGATCGCCTTACAACCTGTTGCCATTACAACCCTTGCAAAATGAACACCTAAACCTTCCAGTACACCTTTTCCTAGTTGACCGAGTGCTGAAAATTCAACGCACGGTGGTGACAACCAACTTACATCTACTGAAGGGATATAAGCAGGATTTATACTCCGAAGATCACCAAAGTATAAAGAACCATTTGAGAAATTGTGTAGATAAGAATCTACTGCTAAATCCCAAATATCCGCTCCCATCTTGCTCTCAAAATAACCCGTCTCCTCTAATGCAGCACTAGCTACTCCTGCGCCGGACGGAAAACTCGCAAAAGTAAGTTTCTTTAAAGGTTGTTCTCCTTCTAGTCGAGGCTGACCAATCACACACAAATCAAAGGAAAGTTCTTTACGAATGACGATTGTTGAATCAGATACCAGGATGTCTATTTTTTCTTTTGCTCGAAAAAGAATACCTAAGTCACCGTTACAATAATCAATCAAAGGTCTATGTTCTTTCCATGACGGTCTCTTACGTTTGGCCACTTTATAAGATGGGTCCTCTGTTTTTTGAATAACGAGAGCATTATTAGTAATCGTATAAGAGATATGTTCTCCAACTGCAAAATTACCCGCTTCTAAGACAGTAGATTCTAAGAAAATACGGGGGTTTCCATTTCTTTCAGAAGTCCGTAGGTTTCTGATCATCTTCACTTTGCTATCCAATACTTTTCCTCCTAACGAAAAACAGAACCACTATGCAGCGGCTCTGTTCGTAGATTTTATTAATCATTTAAACTACGGAGGAATGAATCATGCTTTTCCTCGATATAGTCTTCATATTCCTTATCCGTTAAATGAGTAAGGTTCCTAACCTCATAACCAAATACCTTAGCTGGTATCATAGGCTGTTCATTCACTTCACTTTTTGGTGTGTTTATATTTATCTCTCCCTATAAATTAATAGCAATTTGATTATTTGATTCATCGAACAAGGGTGTACTGAAGTCAACAAAACAGCCACATCCACCCTCATCATGTTTTAAGTCAAAGATATCTTCCTCATTAGTAGAGCCTTTATGTCCGCTTAAATCCCTTGAAAATTGACTTAGCGGGTAAGCACTACCTTTTCTCTTCATAAAGCCATATTGCTGAATGAAAAGATCTGTAGGAATATATACTTTTGGCCTTTTAGCTCTACCATAAAAATAATCACGGTAAGCATCATCCAATTTCTCATGCCACAAAGCTTTAACATCTTCTGTCAAACCGTCTACTTCTAAATTCTTAATGTAGTGGTATTCAGAAACATAAAGCTTCAAATAGTGTTCTTGTTCTACAAGTTCTTTAAACACTTCAGGCATTGTAGATCTCAGTCGTTTAAAATGACTCATACCAGCTTTAACACATCTGCCATTACAATTATTGTGACTAAATCCATAATCATAGAGAATAGGCTGACGTATGGAGTATTCTTCTAATACTGGGGCATGTTCAAACCAAAGCTGATTGATCAGAGGCATTTCAACCTTAAACGGTTGCCAGTTTTTTTGTATCGGAGCGGCTCTATGAGATTCCATAAACCCAATACCAAAGTACAGGATTGCTTCTGTTGTAAAGTCCTCATGTTTTAGATATTGTTTATTCCGCCACTTTTCAATGTTTGGCCGCTTCCCCTTTTTCAAGTAATCTGCAGCAACTTTCATTTTTAAGTATTTGGAACAATTACCGATCCGACTATTAAAGATAACCTTCTGCTCAAACATCAGCTGGACAGGAGTTAAGCCCATGCTATGCGTTAATAAAGGAAGTTCCATTTTATCTGAAGCTTCATTTATAAATCGATAAAGGTCCATACTTTCCCACAACGTATCGGTAAAATAAAGCAATATATTATCATTCGGAAAGTTCTTCTTTACATAATCTGCTACTGAGAAACTAGATAGTCCTCCGCTGAAGAATATGATGTGATTTTTCACTTCTCTATCCCCTTTTTGATTTTTTATGAGTAAAGCCACTGTGGATCAGCGTACACATTATAAATAGGTTTTCTTGGCTCCAGAAGTTGAAGTCCAGTAATCACCTTTTGTGCTTGCTGCCGATTCATATTTTTGAAGTCACCATCAGGGAACTTAGATAGAAAGTAATCTTTTACTCTATCTTCTCCTACATGCTCAACTAATCTCTTGATTCGATTTGTCTGTTTTTCAGTTGGCAAATGGTTAACGTAGAAGTTAAATAATAACGACTTTAAGTCATTAAAATCTTCTTCTATTAAGCCAGGCTCATACATACAATCTGAAAACCATAGGCTTCCATCTAAGCGTATACAGCCAACTTCAAAGGCTTTAATGCCTTTTCGCCCCTTGCCTATAAAATCTTCTAAACAAGCAAACTCTTCTTTATTCATATAGTGCAAGTTAGGAGATAAATCATTCTTCCCAAACACTGTTGCACCATCTAATCCAACACGTACAGCTATTGGAAATCCATTAATACATTGGAGATTTCTAAATGCAGCCGTTACTTCGCCTTTTGTTTTGAATATCCATTTCGGATAATTCTTTTTCATCAAAACACCTCAATTCGAAAAGAGATTGATATCTCTGTTCTTTCGGTATGCATGTCGTCCCATAAAGAAAACTTCATCAGCTTGATAGATTGGATCTCGGGTAGTAGAATCCAAGAAAAACTCTGTTAGATACGGGTTATACAATACCTTTACAAAGTCTTGTGGAAATTCAGTATTAACCGCTACCAACTCGCCGCGAACATAAGCATGAACCCGCTTCCTTTTCTCCTTAACCGTTTTTTGTCTACCACTCTCAGAAACATGAAATGAAGCATTTTTAAGTAGTACAGTACTACAATGAGCTAATACAAGACCTGTCTTTGAACAACGAATGCTATAACCGTTATCCAAATGAAGATTCTTATAAATATCTACGCGCTGCCCGATAGAGATTTCTCTACCCTTATAAGGTTCAAAGAATTTTTCAACCTGTTTAACAGCGACAATATCCTCTCTGTGGTACTCGTATCCTCTTGTTTCTCCCATTTTTGCTATGATCGCATAAGCGATTCCTCTATCTGAATCATAATCCCACCCTCTAAATTCACCACGAATGACTACATGAGATTCATCACCAAAATCATTACTTTCTAAAATGGTGACTTCATAGTACTCACCTGGTGTGTCTAATAAATCAGCGGGATGCTTACTAGATATTCGATTTGGTTCACGGATCATACTCAACGGAATAGCGATATGCATTGTCTTTTTTCCTCCTAGAATAGAAAAAGCAAAGAAACCTAATGGCTCCTTTGCTCTACTCATTTTATTTTGTTAGTACATATCTAACTTCAGCAATCCTTCTTACCATTTTTTAATACTGCCCTATTAATCTTTTAGTACATGTTCGAAGTTCCAGTGGTTTTCGAAATACTGGCGACACTCTGTAGCAAAAGTAATACTCGTTTTCTTTTCAAGCTCTTTCCAGCTATCAGTGAACCAAAGTGTTACTTCTCCCATGTCGTCAACTTCAAAAGGATCTTCAACTTCGTATGCACCAATTGAATCACTACTGATTGCAATTGATCTTATGTTACCTCCATTGGATACCGACATTAGTAATACCATACAGTTTCCACCGGTATTAATAATTTCTGCTTCCTTAATCTTCATTAAACTGCTATGTCTGTTATCTTCTAATTCAATATCAACATAACTAATAGCTTTTTCTGCTGTATCAAATACGAGCTGTTCCTCTCCTTCATCCTCAAGAGGTACATATTCTCCTATCATTTTGTAGAAGACACCAATTACCCATTCATCATGCTCTGACTTCTTCAACACATGATATTTTGGGTATTGATCATTAAAGTAAGGAATCATAATATGGAAACTTAAATAATTTCCTAATTCATTTTGAACCCATTTTGAATCTTCTTGATCATCCATTTCATTAGATTCTTCTTTTTCCTTATATGGCACAAATTCCGGAATTTCGGTATCTCCCATTTGCATTGGTGCCAGTGTTGGCAATAGATTATTAGCTAAATATGTTTGGTCTCTACAATACATAATAAATCCCATAGATGTTTCAATCAGAAGTTCATCAAAGAAGTTCGTGATTTTCACACTTTCATATTTATATTTCATAATAAAAGCGCATACCTGTTCAACAGTGTTTGCAATCATTACTTGTTCACCGTCTACATATCCATAAACGAATTCATTCATAAGTTAATTCCTCCTGAAATTGAAAAAGCAAAGAAACATAAACGTCTCTTTGCTCTTAAAAAATTTTATTATGTTAGCACATACTAACTTCAGCAACTCTTCTTACAGTTTTTTATATTAGCCCCGATATCTTATTTGGAATGACGGTATATCTTCGAAATGTTTAATAATTCTTTGTTTTAAACGCTTCTGACTTTAACCAATGTGCTTGTGCGTTCTTTAATTCCTCTGCGGTATCTTTATACCCCATCAATAAAGCAGATTGAATAATTAACTTGTTACCTATAAAAAATAGAATATCGGCTAAGTAAACCTTTAATTTCATCTGTTTACCTCCTGCACATAATATGTCAAATCAACAGTTAATCATTATTAACCATAGACTTTTCATACTGTTCAATTTGTTCGTATGTTAACCACTCAGGTTTATCCTCTTCAGTAAAACCATTATACAGTTCCTTCATTTTTGCGATCTGCTCTTTTTCATCATTTGCCCATAAATTCTTGGGGTTTCTGTTTCCATTGCCTAAATAATAATCACAATCGGTTCTTAACCTGTCTAATAACATATAGTTAAAACGATTTTCAGGACTTGGCCTCTCCACAGTTTGGTTAAAACGGATTTCTAAATCACTGTCGATTGGGAAACCAGGTTCACCTTCAAAAACATTTCCACAGCAATATAAAGATGGGTTGTCACTCCCAAGTGTTATGTCTTTATACAAGTGATTTGTTTCAATACATTTATAAACGGGTCTAGCCCAATCGTCCACACCTACTAATTCCATAGTTCTTTTGTTGCTAATTTCTGCTGTATTTTTGTCCATTTTCCATTCCTCCTATATATTTTTTAATGAGACGCTTAATCTACCCACCTTTCCGCAGACAACAAAAAAGCAGCCTTTGGAAGAATCTGATTTTAGACACAATGGTAGTGTCAAAATCAGTCCAAAGACTGCAGTAGTTTGTTAGTTCCGCAATTAAAGAATTGCACAAAAATAAAAAATCAAAAAGTATTACAAGTAAATTATAGCAATTTCCATAAATACTTACAATTCCTTTTTATTTGAATTGCTCAACTGCTATTTTTGCTGAAAAAGGAGTTATTCATCTTATAAATAGCAAAGTGATTTTCCATTTTTCCAAGGTAGATCGTTTTCGGAAATTTCTTCTGGTATAGATTTAATTTCACTTTTTACATAATTAATTTCTAAAGCTCTTTTTTCATGTTCAACCTCTGCAATGATCTTATGCTGAAATGAGATACTTATCTTTTGGCGGTACCAGTTATCATAACAATCTCTAAAGTAAAATTTAAATACGATATCACTACCCCATGTATTGTAACGCTCGGGAAACTCATCGGAGTCATATGATCCTTTTTCATAAAAGAAGAGATTAATTACAAAAGGTTTATTGCAGTAGAGAATAGGAGTTACACTATAAATTTCATGGTCTGCACTAAAATACGTTGATTCAATATCCCCAATATACAAATCATATAATTCACGCATTCCAACATTCTCAATGGATATAGCTGTCCTCGCAGTATCTTCTATATCCTTTCTCTCTCGTTTTTTAGATTCCTTAGTAAAGTTAAAGTCTAATTGGATATATTTATTTTTATAATCATATTCCCCACCACTTTTTACATTCATGTATGGGAGGGCCTTCCTTTTATTTTCATATTGAATTTCTTTTCGCTGATTTTTTAACGTTATCTTAATACCAATATACGCTAAAATCCCTCCTATTACCCCTCCAGTAAAAGACCCCATCCATTGTACCCAATCACTTAAATGGTTAGTGTTTATTACTCCGATTGGTGTTGAAACAAATACAAAAATGTATGATGACCAAAAGCCTATTACAAAGAGAACAAAAATGGCTAAAACAATATATAAATCTGGATATTTATCAAAAAACTTTTTCATACACTCGCTCCCCTAATTAAAATACTACTAATTTTTTACGTTTGTATAATCTCCTCTATATTAAATTAAACACTAAAATTCTACTTTAGTTAATAGTCCAAAAAAATGACTGCTCGGTGGCACACTATCAATCAGCTGACTCCTTGTCCACTTATTACTAGCTTAAGAATTTAGATTACATTTTTCTTTAGAATATAAAAAAAGCTGCACTCTTAAGCGAGTACAGCTCGAATTTCTTGCGGTTGACTTTCCTTTAATCTGATTTTAGGTAAAGTGTATTTAAAAAATTTCTCTTTAGTTGAGGATTGCTCTTTATTTCCCTTTAGAGAAGAAAAGTAACGTTCCTTTGCAGTTTCGTAAATTTCGTCGATTTCTTTTTTGATCAGTTTCGCTTCTTTTTTACTATGAGCGTCTAATAACTCAATAAACAACTCATTTACTTTTTGATCTTCTTCCTTAGTAAGAATGTCTTTCATTCTTGGCATAGTCCGTTTCTCCTTTCAACGATTTACATGAATAAAATCCGTCAATTGTTATGTATATTATATCATATTATGCTTTAACATCCATAATATGTAAGGTTAAGCAAGGAACAGAAACATTACTTTTGTTCCTGCTTTTTGTCAGACTCTATAACTTCATCGTTATAACCTTTAACAGCATCAATTGTTAATTCGTTTTTACTGTTATTAGTAGAAGCCTCTAATTTAGCAATTGCACCTTCACCAGCATAACCGCCTAAGATAGCCGTTAAAATCACTCTTTCCAATCCATTAGGATCTGCAACAATGACAACTGCCAAAGCAGCAACAGCACCAAAGGCGAAATCGTACAAGAAACCAGGGTCAAATGTACGTTTTGTATTACGTGGTTTTTTAATCGTTTTGTTACGCTTAATGTGTGTTAAAACTCCCATAAATCCCCCAACCATTGTAGCAATAATTAAATTTGTTAACATAATTCCATCATCCTCTCTTTATTTTGTGCCGCAAAAGACAACAAAAAAAGCCCTTGGGATGACAGATTTCACCACAAAAAAACTTGGTAAAATCCATCTACCCAAAGGCAGCAGTCGTCTCTTTTAAACCCGCTAATTCCAAATGGAATTGCAAAAAAATTAAAAAATTAAAAAGTATTACAATTTGATGCTACTATATATTTACATTTAATACAATATTTTATTTTCATGAAAAAAACCTATGTATTCTTTTGCACATAGGTTAATTGATATTTACTATTATTTTATTTATAAGGGATTTCTTTGTTTTTTTACCCAATTTTAAGAGATTACTTTGTTAGCACTTTTTTACTTTCTTCTATATAGAGTTGAAGAAAATTCTGTAAGAGTTCCACATTAGAGTTTAAATGCGTTTTATCAATATTTTTATAATCATTGCCTATTTCCAGTAATCCCTTAATACGTATATTAGACTGAATATTTTCAGCAATTATAAATAAAATACTTTCCATTTGTTTATCAAATAAATCTTGATCTTCGCTGCACATGTATTTTAGGTCAATTTGCTTTATTAATTTCTTGATAGTCTTATTTATTAAGTCTAATTCATCATTTGCATTTCCTATAATATGAATGGCCAATTCTTCATTATTTTCATCAATATTCATAATATCTAATCCTATTTTCTTCAAAAAAACACCTCGCAACATACTATCTGAATTTCCATTTATAGTAACATATTTTAGGTATAAATACTTAATTCCTAAGTCTTAATTGTTGATAATTTGCTTGGTTAAATCAAATACTTTTTCTTTGATGCTGGAAGATACGACACTCATATCAAAACCATTTGCAGAATTGATATAGCCGGGTATCGAATGTATATTCATTCCCTGTTCTTTCGCTAAGCTCTCTGCTTCACGATACATGCTAATGTAGTTATAATCTCCAAAAACATAAGCAACACGGCAAAGGCCTTCTGAAATGAGCAAATATTGTATACTCCTACCTCCAATAAAGGCATGGACTAAATATCGTCCATACTTATCTGTCAGTTCAGCGTTTGGATCATATTCAATTTCGATTTCTTTGCCTTCCACAAGGTTATTTAAAAAAGCAGCGGCTTCTTTACCGTAAAGTTGCTGTTCTTTCGTAGATTCAGGTGAATTTACCCCTAGTAGACGCCCTGTATATTCTTTGCCCGAAGAATCTCTGTAGACAAGAGTATCGCCGTCTATTACACGAATAACAAAAACCTTTTTTCTCTCCTGCTTATTTGCTACTTCTGCTGCAGGCTCTTGTGGTTGCTCTCCAGTTGTACCCGGTATGGTTAGATTAGGTGTATTCTCAACTTCTATGTTTGTTTCATATTTAGGAATTTGCTTATAGGACATTGCCTTTTCTTCTAACTGACAGGCTGTAAGTAAGAGTAAAGTGCAGCTGATGATTATTAATTTCTTCATAAATAACTCCTTATTCTATAATGGTAATAGGACGTTTTGTAACTTTTGAGATATATTTAATGCATTCAATAATGGGGTACTTCACTAACTCGTATTTTTGGCTGTACTTTACTGATTCTTTTGTTTCTAACCATTTAACCAGTTCCATCAATGTAAGTTCTTTGCGTTCCAACTTATTAAAATGACGAAGTACAAGCTCTTTCCAAATACGGCCGGATGTTTCGATGTAAACTTCTCCAGGTACTGGATGATTCAAAATATCTTCAATCATTTTTAGCTTTCTTTTTTCATCAGATTTAGATTGGTTCATTTAATCCTCCTAATACGCGAAAAAACCCAAAACAGCCATAAAAATATGGTCGTCTTGGGTCATTCCCACTATTTATTAATTTATCTTTATTTTACCATATAACCTTTGTTAAATCTCGTATTTTTCCTTTAAAATATTTAATACAACGTCTTCCATAGAGATATTATCCTTTTCAGAATCCTGCTTGATTTTCTTTTTCAAACCAGATGGAGCAGCAATAGTAATGATTTCAAGATCACTGTCGATGAACACACCATCGTGCCGGACTATAATGTTACCTTCTTCTAAAGAATTATTTAAAGTGGAAAGCTGGATCTCATTAATTTCTTCTTTAATTAATATCGGCTTAACTTCAACCTCAATAAAATGATCCTCTCTTAAATTAAGCTTTAAGTTTTTAGGACCTAAGTTACGATAGAACAGCTCAATTATTGAATACACATCTTCTGAAGGTTTAAAAGTAAACTTTGCATATCCACGTTTATGAATATAATCATGGTCTTTAATAAGGTATACTGGCTTGTAGCCTTCAGGTTTAATATCCTCTATGGAAATATCTTCGTTTTGGGAGGTTGATAAGTACGGATCACCATTTTGATTTAAGAGTATTCGATTATTCCTATTCCCCTCTTTGTCTTCAAATGATTGGAACCAAGCATAACCCGTTTCTTTATCATAAAAGTCTTTACGTTCCCGCTTCTGTTTACTTTCATAAGACAGTTTAAATCTTTCTAATTCTTCTGGAGAAATGAAATTAAGCTCTCTACCGCGATACGTTTTCTTTTCCGCATGAATTAAGCCTTTGTTGATGTATTGTGTAATGGTTGTTTTATGCAAACCTAGCAATTCAGCAGCTTCTCCAGTACTAATCCCAGGTTTCGCGAGTTCCTTCTTTAATTCAAGAACATCATCTTCATAAAAGAGTTTGGTAGCATCTATATGCCAGTTGTCACCATAAACAGGTTTCAATTTACCCTCTTTAACATATTTATGAATGGTAGAGGATTTAACTCCTAGTTTTTCAGCTGCATCTTTTGTTGTGATCATACCGCGTTCGATTTTATCCATTTTATCACCTTATTTCTTAAACTTACTCTTTAGAGATTTAACATTCTTAAATGTAATAACTTTAAACGTTCCTTCAACTTAAAATATATTGTAGTGGATTGTCTAATTCTATAAAATATTAGTATGAATTATTTCAGGAGGGACGTACAATGCTTTCAACTGTAAAAGTGTACTTACTCGAACTAGATGGAGATGATCCTGATTATTTTGATGGATTATTTAGAATAGATTCATTACAATATTTTGATGAAAAAGGTAATGTAGTTGATTATGATGATTCAAAATGGTCAGGATTTTTCAATTATGATTATCAAACAGCACAAGAGTTGAAAAATGATTTATCGACTCGTTTAGAAGTTGATCCTAAAAATATTGAAATTATATAGTACCTAAAAAATTTTGAGGTCTCTTTTTTTTGCTGTTTACTATTTATTATTCAATAATATAACATCTTTATCTATTATGAAGAAAGGAAGAAGACAAGATCTTCTCCCTTAAGCATGAACCTTTATAAGTCTTTTTTCTTTTGCATATTCAATCATTTCATTAACCACTATATCTACCTGTTTTTTTGTAGCATTTTGAATGGCTTTTCTACGATATATCCTTTTTAGGAGTAAGCTATCATCACCAATTAATAAGTCGATTTCAACAGTCTGGGTTCGGGTAAACCTTCTTACTTCAACCCGCACACCCGCTCTATGTTCTGTAAGATGATAGGAAGTTATTTTTATCGCATGTTTTCCAAAACGAAATTTTTTGTCTGTTGTTTGATAGGATTCTCTCATACACGTATTCCCTTCCCTAGATTATATGAGTTCATCTGAAGTCGGCAATAAGTAAGCAATGAGTTTATTTAGAAACCGACTTTTCTGCTTCTTCCAAGGTATCAAAGAGTCTATGAGTATCACGTTCGGTTAAAGAATAAGCACTTCCATTGGTATCATGACTGACAATAATAGCTTTTATCTTATTCCTCGTAACGCTTATAACTACAGGTATAATTTCTTTCCCATTTACGAAGAATGCGGTTTTACCGTTTTCCCATCCAAAATCTTTCTCCCATTTTTGACGACCTTTGATTAACTTTTCAATGCTTGTTCGCTTCGAAGGTTTTTCAAGAGCACGTTTTACGTAAGCGGCTGCCACACCATTAGGCATTGCTACTTTAATAGGAAAGTTCTGACTCGGCTTAATGTCGTAAATAATTCCAATCTCCCCTGTATCTTTAACCTTTACTGGACGTCCTAGCTTTAGGTCTTCATCACTTATTAATGGTCCTTCTGTAATACTATATTTATAGAATGGAAATTTTTTTGACAGCTGTTCAATCACTTTTTGTTTTCCTAATTCCAATAGCTCTTTTTCATTCATACTTTCGTCTACTTTTACTTCGACTGTTACAGGAGATAGTTCATAGGTAATTGTCTTTATTGTTAGCATAATCAAACAACCCTTCTTAAAGTTTTTTAGTAAATTAGCCCCTGAGATTTAAAGTTGTCTCAAACTGTAACTCCTACCCTCCTTGATGTTTGGAAAATCCTTACTTGATTTCCTATTAACAAATTTATCATCTCTAACATATATTGTCTAGTTAAATATATATCTATGTTAAAACAAAGTTAAAAATATAATATTAGTTAATTAAATATTAGTAGACAAATAACCTATTTTTCTAGTAACCTAGTATCTAACAGATACTAAAAAAATGACAAAAAGTGTTGTCATTATTAATAATTAGAAATACATATATGAAGAAATAGATTACATTAAACAGGTGGTGATAGAATTGGATTTTAACAATGAATTAATAAAGAACAGTAAGAATGAGTTAACTACTAATAGATTTAATTCTTCTAGGGACATTTCAACATTAACCTCGTTAATGGTAGATAACTCTATGTTTAAACAACTGAATGATGTAATAGATGAAAGCGGAGAAAATGACTTTTCATCATTCAACGATTTAGAAATGATATATTTTTATGTTCATCAGCAGAAGGATCTTAATGATAATAAAAATAGAATGGAAAATACGAAGAAGGAATATGTTCGAGATCTGCTTATCTTCTACAAACAGATACTGGAACAATCGAATCAAATTGAATTGTCGATAGAGGCATTTGAGGAATATCAAATATTGAAGCGGTTGAGTCATAGAAATATAAGGAAGTACCAGGAATGGATTAAACAAGCTCCATTAGGTAAAAGTGGAAAACCTTATGCGGTTGCAACACTTAACCGGAAGATGGTCATAATCAAAGGTTTCTTTTATTTCCTTTACAGTAACGGGTATATCTCCTTGCCGCTACATGAAAAGATGCTTTCAAGCAATGTAAGAGCATCTGATCGACCAGACAAAGAAATGAGTTCTGTCGAGTTTCTTCTATTATTAAGGTATTTTAAAAATCATCCTATTCTCTATAGCCTAATTTCCGTTTTAGGAACAACTGGTTTACGCGTACAGGAGTTATGTAAATTAAGAGTATGCGATTTATCATATGTAGATGGCGGGTACTGGCTGAAGGTTATGGGAAAAGGTCGAAAAGAGAGAGAAGTTCTGATTCATGAAAATGTACTGGAGACCATTAAGGCATTTAGACAAAGACGAAGAGTAAAGTTAAAGTTGGACCGAAGCGATACCTCCCCGCTGTTTACTACAGCAAAAGGAAAAGCTTATACCTATAAGTATCTGTCTAATTACATTACTCAGAAGATTAATGCAGCTGATATAGATTTTATTAGAATGAGATCCACACCTATTACTTGTCATACATTCAGGCATTGTTTTGCTTTAATATCTGCAGAACAAGGAGCAGAGTTATTAGCAATAAAAGAATCTCTCGGCCACTCGGATATTAAAACGACAATGATCTATCTACAGAGAAAGATGGCAAGGAAGAATAATGCAGCACATACCTGGAAGGATTCAAACATTATAAAAAACATATAAGAGGTCTCATTTATGAAAAAGTCTTGGTTTCAAACACATAGAGAAAATTATAAAAAACGAAGCGAAGAACGTTATTTAGAAAAGCAATCTGAAAAACTTACTAAGCAGTTAAACATGAGTTCATACCAAATCATAAACGGCCAAATTAAGCAGATAAAAGCAGATTTCCTAAATGGAGCAAGTGAAATAACATCTCAAGCTGCATATATAAAATCGGTCCCTATATGTACTGCTGAAGCTTTAATTGATATTTTAAAAGATCTCTCCTATAATGTTAAATCAATCTTTATTAATTTTTGTGAATTTAAAGATGGCGTTTCAATGGAGACCATTTTATATTTAAATCAAGAAATTCCTATAAAACTTACGGTATGTGAAATTATATATAATAATCCTTGTGAAATTAGAATCTCTGCTGCCTATAAGGAAGCATTACAATTAGCTATAGAATCATATTAACAAAAAAGTGCCTTCCAGCAGAATCTTCTTGGGCAAGCGTAACAGCTGGTAAAATTACAATTTCCAAAAACATTAAAAACGATCAGATTTATTCTGATCGTTTTTTAACTCATGCTTGTTTGTATGAGCTGTAACTATTGTAATTAAATACTTTTTAAAACATTTTTAATTTCTACTGCTCGTTTTTGAGCCCATTGAAGATCGTACACTATTTTATATAAATCTTCTTTTGAACTTATAGGTAGATGGTAAGACTTTATACAAACCCCTTCCCTAAAAGGGCCACCTATTCGTATTTCCATATTTAATTCACCTTTTATTTCATAAGTCGTTCCAGCTGGAATCTGTGATTTTAATTCTAAGTATTTTTTAAAATTAAATATAAAGGCATTAATATACTTTTGTATTTCGAATTCGCATATTTTTACGAAAGTTCCATTATACCTAAAATCAGGACCTTTAAAATAAAATTCAATGTACCAACTATCCTTAGTTACTTCTAATTTCCCTTGTGAGTAGTTGGGTAGTTTTTCAGTATATACACCATTCATTCTTCATTACCACCATTTTATAGTACTTAGATTCAGCTAAGTTTATTATCTACATATTCAATAATCGATTTGTATTCATCATTTTCTATTGGTTTTTTCATTATAACGTCAAGTATATTTTGATTCAATTCGCTCAATTTAGATTTTTCATTAAGTTCCATAATCCTCTTTAATTCAATTTTTAAGGTATCTAAATCTTCTTTTATACATTTAATTTCTATTCTTTGAATATAACTAATAAAATGCCCACTACCTGTGATCAAAGCGAAGAAAACAAAAATGGGTGTAGTTTCTTTAGGTGCTAGAAACATAAATAATAAACAAGGGCCAGTCATAAGATAGGATAAATTTATAAACAATCTAATTTTTTCTAGTATGGATATGCCTTTTGATTTCTTATAAACTAATCTTACAATTTCACTTCTGATTGTAGATTCCTGTTCCTTAGAAAGATTTTCATTCATTAGTTACCTCCATTTTACTGTTGCTGAAACAATAGCAACAAATATTGCAGCAATAACTGCGGCAGTTGAATAACTTTGCTATTCCTCGTATATAACGTCTAAATTTCCTAAATAAAAACATCACCCAATTTAGTATCTGACCATTTATAACCTAAGAACTGCCATATTATATCCGAACCCAATTACTATATCACTTTTTCCAATGTAGTTTATATATCGGTAAAACAATGGTCAAAGTTATAGTTACTTTTATAAAAAAAGATACAGCCAATATGACTGTATCTTTAAAACTAACTCTTATTTCTTAATGCTTGTTTTTTTAGCATCGTTCAGCAAATCATTAAAATACTTTGTGCCTTCCGCGAAATCTCTTTCATTAACTTTTTTCTTGCCATTATATAATTCCGTAGCTTCTGTCTTCTTGCGGTCAAGGCTATTAAGCTGTCCTAAATAGTTTTTCTCAATACCGGCTACTTTAGTTTTATAACTTTCAGGATTACGATTCTTCAATTGTTCAATATCTAGGTCGATGATCTTCATGTTTTTTTCATTTTTTAATTGAAGCTGATCGTTATCAATAGTGTATAATGCAGATTGATATTCAAGAATAGCTGTTAAATTTTTAAAATCTTTTGCTACTCCTAGCATTGCAAGAGCAACTTTATATTCTTCAGTACCCTTTGACTTTTCCATTTGCTTACGGAATTCATCAACTTTTTGGTACTGAACTTTTTCCATCTGCTTTAGACTGTTTTCTTTGTTTTGTAGTTCTCTAGTTATCGTTTCACTTTTTGATTTTGCTGCAGCTGTTACCATGTCTTTTTCCTTTGTCCATTCTTTTACTTGTGACTGGTACTTAGCATCAGCTGTTTTACGATCAATTTGTTTTGCTTCTTCATAATTCTTTTTGATTTTCTCTAGTTTTAAATCAAGTTTCTTATATTCAAGCTGTAAATCTGAATACTGTTTATCTTTGATAGCTTTGTAATCATTTTTAATGCTATCTCCAAGGCTACCTAAGTACATATTTTTAGAGATTAATAAGTCACTGAATACTTGTGCTTCATTTTTTGCATAAGCTGCATTTACTTCTAATGGTGAATTACCTACGGCTCCGATTATTCCAAAACTCAATGCACAAGCCAAAACAAATTTCTTATTCAATTTAAATTCCTCCAGTGTTATCAGTAATATTGGCGTTGTACAAAACAACTAGTTAAAAAGTTCACCCCTTTCAAAAAATCCAATGAATGCATTAATCATTCTTTTGTTTCGGGAGGTACTCCAGATATTTATTTGATTTGATCACCATCTCTGTAGTGTTCTTATCTTTGTAAATGTTCTTCTTTAATCCGCCCCAGGCCACAATATCTTTACCAATTAGCTGTTCATCTCTGTAAGTAAAATGCTTAAAATATTTATCAAATACTACTAAATTAAAAGAAACATTATTAGTGGGTTTGAACGATATATAATATACTTTCTCACGCCTTATAACGTTCTCTACAGTTCCGTAAACAAAATAACTCATAGAATCCACAACTTCGTCTGCCCAGAGCAAGTCATGTGCTTTTTCTTGGTTTATGACGATTTGCGAGAGTGGGACTTTCTTGCTCTTAACGCTTACTAATATGGAAGCAAGAATATCAGGTTCATATGATGTCAAAAGCTTAACGATCGATTTAAGCGAGCTTATACTGTTCGGTGTAGGAGACTCTTGTTTAACTTTTATTTCGTTTGGATCCTTTTCTTTCTTTTCTATTTCATCCCTCTCAATCTGTTTTCCCTCATAGTCTGGATCCAGCTTATTTAAATTCAACTTTACTATGTTCTCTTTCATTCCTTGATTAAGTAAATCTGATTGATACTCCTGAACCTTTTTTATACTCTCCTCAAAGGAAAGCGGTTTAAAAAAACCACATGAATCCATATGCTTGGATACATCATTTTTTCCAGTTGTTTTAAAATGCGGAATGGTTGTTTCGGATCCGTTTACGAAAATAACTGGAGCTTTACACGATTTATCTATACAAAACAAACGATGTCCATGAGTTTCTTGGCTATACTCTGCAGCGGTTACTACTCTTTGGTTGTGTAATAGTGCTGAGTTCATCTTTTATCCCTCCTGTTGTTTACATATTCAAACCTCGTCGTTTTCTTATTCGAGTCCCAAACTATGTAAGCGTCGTAAGTAGAGGTTTTATCTTTCTTCATAAATCCTTTTATTAGTGCAGTAGTTCCAGTTTCCAAGAGTTTCACTGCATTTGTTCTACTAATGGCTTTACCTGATATGGTCTTATATAGCTTAAATTCGCAGTTAGTGGTCTTATAGGATTGGCACCCATATACTGGTCCAACGTCAATTACTGTGTCGCCACAAAGCAGACAGGATCCTATTTTATCTGCTTCTTGTATATCATGAATGTAGTTGTCAAATTGCCAGGTTGTTGAGTTTTCCTTAAGGTCATCCACGACGTTATGAGTGATTTGTTTTGTCCTCTCAATAAAGGTCTTATAAGAACCCTTGCCCTTGCCGATCTGACTCAAATATCGTTCCATATTACCTGTTGATAGAACTGAAGTTAAATAGCTGCCATTCCCAAGAGCTTCAATTAAAATACGACCCTCTGGCTGCAGATAAATTAAGTTACTTTCCACATTTACATATCGTTTAGTGACTGTCGAAATTATATTTGCGCGGGTAGCGGGAGTACCTAAACTTAACTCACTATTTTTATAGTCTTCTTTCTCTCCGCAATATCGTCCAGGATTACTCATTACCTTGACCAAATCCCCTTGTGTAAATCGGGATGGTGGGCTTGTAGCACCTTCTTTTAGCTCGATGGAGGTAATGTGACCTTCTTCACCTTCAGACACATCAGGTAGCTGTATTTCATCAAACTGTCCCTGTTCATCTAGTTGTTCTTCGGGTAATCCATTATAAACGGATCTCCATCCTTCAAACTTTACCTGCTTTCCTTTGACTTTGAAGGTAAATCGATTTTGAACAGAAATTATAATTTCAGTAGAATTAAAGAGATAATCCGGATAGTGAGCAGCAATTATAGATTTGGCGATCATGTCAAAAATCAACCGTTCACCTTCTTGAAGGGTTGTAGGGTCAGTTTCCTCTTCTGTAAGGATAATTCCATAATGGTCAGTAACCTTATTGGAATCCACATACCGCTTATCATTTGAAATATCACCTGTGGCTCCTGGAACAAGATCCTTATACTCTTTGAGTTTAGATAAATTATTTAAAATGGTAGGCATCCAATTTGCTTCTTCTGGAGTTAAATACTGGCTATCTGTTCTCGGATAACTAATAATCGACTTATCATACAGACCTTGTGCATAGTTAAGGACATTTTCGGGAGATAATCCATAAAGACGGTTAGCCTCTGATTGAAGAGTAGAAAGATGATATAACTGTGGAGGTCTGGTGTTCTTTTCTTCTTTCAATGCGGAGTAAACCTTCACTGTGCTTCCCTCACAAAATTTCACAAGAGCTTGAGCAGATTCATGCTTAAATATGTGTTCACCGTCTTCTTTAAACCATTTTCCTCGTATGGTATAGTCCTCAAATTTAAAGTCAGCGTAGCAATCCCAAAATGGCATACTTTTAAAGTTTTCTATATCCATTTCACGATTGTAGATAATCCCCATCAAGGCTGTTTGAACTCTTCCTGCACTAAACGTCTTGTTTATTCCTTTTTGCTGTAAAAGGACTGTTAATACCCTTGTTGCGTTTATTCCAATCATAAAATCAGCTCGTTGCCGGGCTACAGCTTCCAAATACATGGGTTCGTATTTCTTATTGTCTTCCATTTCGTTCAGAGCTTTAATAACACTCGGTTTAGTAAGAGACTTCAACCAAAGCCTTTTGACAGGTTTTTTGTTATTTAAGTAATACAAAATCTCATCAATTAGAAGCTGTCCTTCTCTGCCTGCATCACCTGCATGAATAACAAGCTTAATCTCGTCATCATTAAGGAACTTCTTGAAAGCATTGAAGTAACTTTTAGTAGAACTCGATATTCTCAGCTTGAATTTTTCAGGAATAAAAGGAAGCGGCTCAATGGACCATTTACGTAGGTTTGAATCATATTCTTCTGGTTCACATACTTCTAGGATATGTCCCCGAGCACTAATCACTATGGCTCCCTGCGGAAACATTTCACACTGTCCAATAGCGATATGGTCTCCCTTATTTTGATGGGGAAAAGGGGCAGCGAGTTTCTTGGACTGATCGGGTTTTTCTGCACAAATCAATGAAAATGGAAAACTCATATATTACCTCCTTGCAATTGTCACTTACTGAAAAAATCTTATAATCCCAAATATTGTAATCACAAGGAGCGGATATAGTAATATGCTTGGTATAATAGCTCTGTTATTAAATTTTCCGCTTAGATGATAATAAAATAACGCTAACAATAAAATAACGAAAAAAATGCCCATTATGAGTGCACTATTCACACTAAAAAAGTTTGTTATTTCAACAATTTTTATACCCATCTAATCCTCCAAAACCCTTAAATTAAGCTGCAGCGCCATCCATACATTCAATACTTTTTTGAATAGCTCCGCTGGCACCAAATCCCTCATGGCATACAAACTGTTTGTTAAGGCTTTTGCATAAGTCTTTTACTATATCCATACTTACGTGACCTAACGCTCCATAGAGCATGACAACACAGTCGGCTTTCTTTACTAAACTCTTAAACTCTTTCTTGCTGCCGCCATTTCTAGACTTACCACAATGGAAAAGTACATTTAAACCATGTTTTTGTCCGATTTTCTTATACGTTCCTTCTTGAGATCCACCGAAAATAGCTACTGTTTTCTGCATAATAAAAACCTCCTGTAAATTTGTGTAATTTTAATAATAAATATAACATATATTACACCATTTACAAGCGTTTTTATTTAATTTTCTGTTTTTAATAATTTTTTTAGAAAAAAGGAACCAATCTCTGGATGTACATATACTTCACCATCATCTAAGATCTCTTCAATTACTTGCAGCATATCGTTGGTTTTCATGTTCTTCAGAAGAAAGCCTGAGAAAATTTCAAAGTTCATATATTCCTTCAAACCTTCTTCATGTGAGATTAGAAGAATTACTTTTGCACCTTGCCTCTTCATCTTTTTCAAATAGTTTTCTGTACTGGCATTTTCTATTTGTTCAACGATAATGAGGCGCGGAGTTTTATCTTGTTTTTTTAGTTTCCTTGCATCAAACCCTATAACTGAGAATAGCCTACCAAATTTAAGTTCCATGAGATTTCTAAGTCCCTCTCGGAATGGACCTCTCTCATTAATAATCAAAATATTTTCCATTCTCCCCTACCTTTCTTTAAACAAAAAAGAACGACACTTGTTTCAAAGTACACACTGGTAGCAGTTGCACTCTTCAAACAAGGGTCGTTCCCTTTCTTGGATATATGTTATTAATTCCATTATACCAATTATTTCATATTAAATTCAATATTACTTTTTCCAATTTTTCGGTTTTGGTGAGGAAATAGATGAAATCCTTCCATTTACCAATAAAGCATACTGGCCGTATCCATCTTCATCAATCACCCATGCCATTTTTGAAGCGATCGAGAGTGAAGATTTGTGGTCATGTAGCGGGATGGGGGACTTGTAGACTTTTTTACTCCACCCTTTTACTGCATCCTCCATACTCTTTGGTACCCGTTGCGGTTTATTATACTGATTGACGATCCAGCAAGCAAATGTCCCACAAGGTGAAATGAACCAGGACGCATCATCTCTATGAGCGGAAAAGTCAGGTTGATTAGGATACGTATATTCTTTCTTATAAACCGAACTCCCTGTTAGCTCATGAAATATTTCTTCATCATCTAGTAAATAATCCGCTTCTTCTTCAATTAAAGAAAACTTAAACGGAATATGCTCGTTGGTTGATAATTCTTTAAACTCTCTACTTAAAAAGTTACCACATCTTGCAGCTTCATACTCACTATCTACATTCACATTTTGATGAATAGAACAAACTCCAGTAATTCCATCAAACAGGTCGCATGAATTACGGCAAGTAACTGCAAAAGGGTTATTTTGATTTTGGTCATTATCCACTATAAGTTTCAGCATAATATCACCTTATTTCAAAGAAGTTGATTACGCTGCTCCTAAAACATATGGCATGATACTTGTGATAAACGTTAAGAGCACCGCACTAACCCACAACCTCTTACTCCACCTGCCGAACTCTGGCTGATCGATCAACTTGAAAAAGTAGAAAAATACTAGTCCGATCAACACCATCCCGATGGACGTAAAGTAGCCTGTGGTTTTAATTAAACTTATCAAATCATTTGCAAGTAGTGTAACATTGTTAGTATCTGTTGTAAATAATATTATTACCATAATTCGGATAAAGAAGAAACTTATAGGAACCCAAATCAGTAATCCCGTAGAAAACTTCATAACTTGTCCAGTCTTAGTGATAATGGAGTAACCCATTCTTACAACGCCCACTAAAAACATAATCGTGAACAAAGCTGAAATCATATAAGAAACCGTTGGTGCTAATCCATTAATTTGTTCAGTCCAGGAACCGAGTTGATCGTTCATTGTCGGACCATTTCCGTTACTGCCGAACGCTGGATTTGCGTAAACTTCTAATGGATAAGATATACCGAATATAAACGCAAATAAGAAAATAAAATTTTTTAATTTTTTCATTTTGCTACTCCTGTACTGAATTTAAAACATACAGCAGATTCAAATGTTGCTGTACTCATCCGTCCGTTTACAACCGGCAGCACAGATACAAACTTGAATCTACCTTTGTTGTAATCAAGAACATGGTCTAATGTTGCTTGCCATTGACTAAGTACCTGCGTATTGATGGTTTGCGTATTTTTAAGAATAGTGTTTACTTTTCTCCCGTCAAGCTCTAAAGAAAAGCTGATTGTTTTGAGAGAATACTCATGCCCCCTGAACTCCACTTTCTTTATGAATCCTCTAAACTTCAGAAGTCTCTTAAAGACTGAATAGTATTCTCTCATTATGTCTTTTTTGGACATATTCCGTAATGGACAAGCAATAGTAATCTCCATTTTAACTTTACTGTGATCCATCGTTCCATCAGGAAGAACATCGATTTCTGCTTGGAAATTTGCTTTTAACTCTCCGCATATAGGAGTTAACCAACTGATGTCTGAAAAAATCAAATTGTCTTCAAGATTATCGTAATATTCTTCATTTTGAGGAATTCCTTCAATGCCTTTTCCTTCAACAAACATATCATGAGTGTTTGAATTGTATTTAAAATATAAAGATTTTAATCCTACTCTGTGTGTCATTAAAGTTTGTTTAATTTCTAAAATCTGATCATCGTTCAGTTGCTGTATCATAACCACAAGAATAATCCCCCTTCAATCAAAAAATGGATATAAAAAAGCTAGTAAGTTACCGATGTAAGCTACTAGCTTTTAATTCGGCAACTGGCTGGCATAACTTACGTTTTAGCCCCTAATAGTTTTGCGTCTTCACTTTTCAGTGAATTTGCGATTAACGATGTAAAATATGTATTTGTTTACAAATTCTACAACATCATATTACAAAATTCCTAGCTTAAATGTCGAATATTGTCGTTTACTTGACGATTATGTTACTTTATATCTAATTAGTAAAAATATATTGGTATATTAGTCCCGGTTTTACCTCCTGTTCTAAAGAAATAATCTTTATTTCCTTAGAACAAGAGGCGACTAAAGTCGCGCTCTATAACCATTAAATAGCAATTTGTTCTTCATAATAGAAATAATCACTTTCATCAGGAATAACATAATCAGCCGAAGCGTTTGTTTCCAAAAGAATCAAATTATCTACTGTTACTTCTTTGCCTGAGCGGATTACATCTAGCATAAGGACATCGCCATTTCTTAATTTGGAAGCTTTTTCTTCAACGTTGATCCAAAGTCTTTTACCGTCAGAAACGTGAATATAGTTTTCTTCCATACCGACAATTGAAACAACCCATTTTTGAGGACCATTGATACAATCCCCTATTTTGGCAGATGCAAATTCTTCATATCCGGTTTGTGACTCTTCTTCCATTTCATCAAGATCAGCCAGCTGTATACAATCTTCTTCCTCTTCATGTTCAGCTAGACTAACCATTTCGTAAGTAAACTCCGATGCAGAATCATCATCAAAATAAAATTCTGATTCCAACTGAGGTATTGCCAGTGGATTATCCATCATATTCAGTTCTTGCTGAAGCTCTGCAAATAATCCCTCTGCTGCATGGTCTAATTCTGATACAGTAAATTCAACAGGTTTTGCCACATTAGAAATTACAGGTACAGATTCCTGGACAGGCTCTATACAATCAACTTCCATTTGGGCTAGATAGTTAAAATGCTCCATTCGTTGTTTGGCATGTGCTTCTGTGCAATAAACAAAAACATACATTTCAAGCAACCAGTAAAAACAAACTAACAATTCCATCGTTAAAACAACTGTCACTGTAATACCCTCCTACAACCTTTTTTAGTTTTAAAATAATTCAAACGCCAATTGCCCGCTGACCGCAGCACTTCTTTTTTTCTTGGATTTGATCTCTGCTACCTTTATTTCGAATAGGGAGACTTGCTGCCCTTCCACATTCGAGTCAACTTTATCAGCTGATTCTCTTTCAAAGTCCGTCAGATAAGCAACGATTTCACCATCTGCTATACAATCGAAACCGAATGCCTCAATTAAATCTACCTCTAAGACATTCTTACTTAAGGTAAATCCATTGATCAAACCCTTCTCGATAAAGGATGTGATAGTAGCCGCTTTACGCACAAGAACGTTCTTTGAAGAGTCTGTTTCAAGTTGCTGGTTAACCCATGCAATGAATTGCTCTTTTGCAGTAAGTACTTTTTGTTTCTTCTTTCCTATCCCGGCTAAAATTTCTCTAGCACGTTCAGATGCTTCAGCAACCCACTCTTCAGTAGAACCTTTTAACTTGGCTCCCTTTTTAATGGACTTGATCAGCATGGATTGAAGATCTCCATCATCACCCAACATAGCATTTAAACCATCTGAGCTTACGTCACCATTAATCGCTCCCGCTGCCTTGTTCTTTTGAGCAATCAATGTAGCCATTTGTTCCTGGAAGGTGTGTTTGTACGATAAGTAATACAGACGACATTCCTCTGACTGACCAATTCTGAAAGATCTGCGAGCGGCTTGATTTATTGTAAACAATGACCAACTGAACTGATAAAAGATAAGTGTAGGCGTGCATAATAAATCGAGTCCTACCTTAACAAGTTCTTGCGAGACAATGACAACATCATGGTCCTCTTTTTCAATTTTCTTTTTCAGCCATTCGCTACGTTGATTTGTTTTGGCTGAGCTAGTATCAAGGATGGCAACTTTTGCACCAATTTGTTCAAGAATCATTTTAAGTCGAGGTCGAACATCTCTCCCTTCAATACTTGAACCTGTATCCCGAACATAAACGATAGACTTTCTTCCTTCTTCCACCTCACCACGAATGATTTCCTGTAGCTTTTTCTCTTTATTGAGAATACGGTCTGCCGGAAAAGGTTCTGGCTCCCAAATTAAATCTCTTCCTTCATCCGTTTTAATAGAAAACGAAGGATAGGTAAAGGGGTTGTCCGGATAAGCGATACCTGTCTGTGTGAGCGGTAAGTAAAGTTTATGTCCATCATCACGACTTCGAATGTTACGTTCAAAAGTCCAAACCATCGAATCATAATGTTCTTTTAAATCCTCATCTAAATCCACTAGGATAGTAGGTACATTGATTAGCTCAACAGGATCTGGCCAAACATCAGTCAATCTAACTAGCACACTATTTTGTACAAGGAATTTACCGAATACAAAAGGAGAGATACCAGGCAAGACTTTCTCTGTTCGTTTCGTGCCGCCCCGCGATTGTTTGTTGGAATACTCCCCTTTATCGTCATGATTGTAAGTGGTAGTTTCAATGTTTCCATATTCCTCATTCCACTTTCGTACTTCCGAATACTTATATCCGTTTTCAACCATGAGATGTGGAAACAGCCTCCAGAGAGTAAAGTAGATATCTTCCGCTTTCCCGCCAAACAAAGTTCCAGTCCCGCCAACAACTTTTTTACATGCTGCAGCAAGACTACCGAGGGCGTGTCCTTGTGCGCTCATACCGGCTTTCAATTCGTGAATCTCGTCTATAATTGCAAGATCGAAAAACCAACGCATTTTACGGCGAATGTACTCAACGGTAGATATCCTTCTTGGATTACCTTGTTTAGTCGGAATATCAGGTTGTGAACTTTGGATGTGTTTTACTAAACGTTTATTTCCATCAAGAGCGGCATGAGTTACTTTCTTTTCATGTTCAATCCACTCTTTAGGATTGGTATAACGGGTAGGTACACGTTTTGTCCATAAGCTTTCTCCACACTCACTACAAAAAGCATTAGCTGGCTGTTTTGAGTTATGGATACGTCTGGACGTTCCAAATTCTTCTTCATCCATTGCCCGCTTTGTATGATTCTCTTTTTCCTCTCCATTTTCATCATGATCAATCGTTGTTGATTCAATGACTTGGTTAGGATTACCGCAGCATGGACAATAATAGCCATAGCGATAAGGAAGAGATTCACTCATAGCTTGAAGTTTTGTTTTCTTGTACTGGAAGTGTACAGCTGGCTCCGTAGCACAATCCCCACGCATTGTTGTAAATGAAACAACGAAAAATGTAGGTTTAGTTGGCTTTGGTCTTCCCGCTCGTGTCCAGGCACTATGAAACTCGATTAGTTGAGATGTTCTTTCAATAACTCGTACATCAGCATGAGGTACAATCTCTTTAATTTCTTCCGGCCACTTCTTAGTTAGAGATGGTGGACACATTAAACAAGTAAAATATCCTTTTTTATTAGACATAGCGGCAAGAACATCAGCGATGGCTGTCATCATCGTGGATTTTCCCGTCGACATCTCTCCTTGTATAAGAGCGGCGTTTTGCTTTTTAAGAACCTTCGCTACAGCTGTAGAAACATGAGCTTGCACAGGAAACAACTCTCGCTTATAGGTACTTATTTGAGGATCAACAGGATCTGTAAGAGGATTATGAACTGGCTGTACCTGTTCGCTTACTTTGTCAATCATGTCATTCACAAAGGTCTGCATATAGGTTGTCAGGTCTGTAATCTCTTCAAGATTGCTCCCGCTTCCACCACTTGGGAACTTTAAGATGCCGTTTTGAATCATTTCAGAAATGATTGCGTCAGCTTCTTCTTCGTTCAATTTAAGTTTGTAAATGTTAAATCCATTTGGAAAAAGCAAAGGGTCAAAATAAAATTCCACTTCTTCTAAATGCTCTCTTTTTAGAAACTCATTGAATACGGCATCTTTCCAATCCGGCAAGATATTTAATCCGTATTTCCCTCCACCTAATACTTGTCTAAGATCTTCAGCTGGTGTCCCATCAAAGGAAAGGATATAGTCGCTGTTTCCGAGTAGTTCATCATGAACGATAGCAACTGCCTTACGATTTTGGTTAATCGTTATAGGGAATTTTTCGTACTGACCTTTTTCAGAGAACATGCGAAGCTCCGAAACAAATTTGTAATCGGTTAGTTGTTTAATACCATGACCAAAAGCTAATCCTCCTGATCCAATATCAACCGCTGCTTTCATTGCTTGCAACGTTGAATCAGAACCCGCAATGATTGCCATTAGTAGTTTAGAACCCGTATATTCATTCGGACCAGGCTCGACAGCTAGAGCGTAACAAAAAGCATTTTGCCATGCTTGTTCAAGATAAACTTCAATCATTTTGGGATTGTCGTTTGTTTCAGGCACTCTGTTAAAGTTGTTCATCTTAAGTCCCTATCAATCAATTTAAATAGAAAGCGTGTGCTCCCCATTTAGTATTGATGGTAGGGATACACCTCCCTGTCTAATAAGACTGATATTTAATTTGAATCCTTACTTCGCTATACGTTCCAAATTACTCTGGCGAAATCATAGGCTTCACTTTGGTCCGCTCCTTCTTTTGGAAGGATATTTTGTAATTCCTTTTCAATAAGCCCAAAATTACCAAACTCTTTTAAGCTCGGGTATTTTTCAAGCAGGAATTCTACGAAGTCCCAAAACTCTTTTTCGTTATCTTTAAACTTTTTCATTAACTGGCCACCTCAATTACTGGAGTATCTTCTTTAACTTCTTCCATAAGCTTTTTGAAGTCATTAATGATTCTGCCGGATATATCACAAATCTGAGAACCATACTTCACAAGGGCTTCTTCATCGTCACTCCAGCCTTTTACATAACCAAAGCTGTAATCAGAAGTATCGAGTCCAAAGAAGGAACAAACAACAAATGCAGATCCTTCCGCTACGACTTCCTTTTCAGACCTGGTAGATTTATCATCATGACGATGTACTCTGGAATGAACCAATTCATGGACCAACGTTTTACAACGATGATTGATACTAAGCGATTCTTCTACCACGATTTCATGAAGTGATGGTACATAGTAACCATTTGAACCTTCAGCGTCACCGTAGGAGACAGGACAATTATCTTCAGCTGCAATTCGTTCAGCAATCTCGATAATATGTCTTGCTTCAGGACAATCACCATCTAATGTGATCTTAGCTTTATCAATGGGAAGCGGCTCTCCTTCTGTCTGTTCATATGCAAACACTGGAACCGTTAAAAAACCCACTAGCTGAACTTCGTTACTTTGAGATCCATCTTCATTCTTTGCTTTCTTGAAATTAGGTTTGAAAATCTTTAATGACTTCGCACCCTTTTTCACATTTCGCCCTAACTCTTGCCAACGCTTATAAGAAGCAATGAAACTAGCGTTTGGAAACTGAGACTTAGCGACCATGATGTTGCGGAAGGAGTAGTTAGGCATAAGAGCTTTCATTTCTAAAATTGCTTTGAAAACTTCTGGATCATAAGAAAAGTTCTTAACGCCTACTTCTAGGATAGAAACAAGTTCTTCAACTTTTTCTTGAACACTTGGTCCATCTTTCTTCTTCCACTTCTTTTTACTTTGGCTTGCAGCCATGAAAACATCCCCTTTTACTTAAAGTTTTTAATATATAAAAAAGAGCATAGGTTTCCCCATCCTCTTTGTTAACCACCATTCAATTTTGGCAATAAAAAAAGCCCTTGAAGTCTCTGATAAATAATAGCTAGTAAACTACTAAGCTACTTACCATCAACCACAAAGGCTGTATCGTTTAATTAAATCCCGCTAATCCGTAAAAGGATTGCAAACAAAAAATAAAATCAAAAAGTGAATATATGGGTATTATACCTTTATTTATAAAAATCGACAAGAACGGATAGTAAAAGAATTAGGTTAAATTTCCTACACTATTATTTTTGAGTTACTATTATTGGAAAAGAAGTTATGGGGTGGTTCAATGTATTATCAAAATCATGAAGTGATGGGGACGGACAAACCTATTTATAAGGAACAGCCAGAAGGATTTTTTACACATGAAGAATTACTAATTTCTGACGAAGATATAAAACAGTTTGAACATGCAGCTTTCCAACAAGTGACAATCAATGGTAAACCATTATTTCAGATGCTTTTTTTTAAAAAAAATAGTGCGATATATCATCATACTAAACCCGCTACTGTCACACCAATTAGAAAAGATAATTAGAAAAGGGGAGACTAAACTCCCCTTTTTATTTGTAAATTTCGAAAAGCTTAAGAAAATAAATAATCGTCTCTCCCATTTGTTCTTCTGTCTCCGTATAAGGAATGTCAATTACAGGTATCCCAATTTTCCAGCAGCAATCCCTTTTGTACCGATCTCTGCTATTTCTTTCCTTAAAACCTTTATAACTACCAAAAAAATCATTTCTAATAAGTTTGTAATGTTGTACTCCATTAAATTCAATAAAAAAAAGCGGGTGGTTATTCTTACAAATCAAGAAGTCCATGCGGTAATTCTCACTAAATCCGAACCTATCAATCGGAACTTCTTTAATAAATTCTACTTTATTTGAAGTAAGAAAGTTTGTTATAAATTTCGCACCGTTTGATTCTTTACCTTTCATTTTACATTTAGGGCAGCTAACACCTTCTTTTACTTGAATAGGCTGTATATTCCATTCATGGCCTTTTGGACATAAATGTAAGCCTTTTGTTCTCATCGATTTGTATGGCCCTATAAACATAAATCCCTTTTTGTTTTCCGATAAATAATCAATATACTTCTGATGATTTGGTGAAATTTTGTTATTTACGTCTTTCCTCCAGGTATATGAGCTCCAAACATATCTTTTAGGATCTTCTAAATTAATAACAAAAGATTTAATTAGTCGGTCACCTAACTGTTTTTCAATTGTATTTATATATTGTAGATATTGTTCTAATTCTGCTGGGTGCTGTGATCTTTTCTTTTGATGGTGAACAATTCCTTTGGAATCTCTAATAAGAAGCAAAATAAGTCCTTTAAATTTCATAATATAATCCTCAACTTAAAATCTATTTTGAACCAACCGTATACTCACTAATCTTTTAAGATCTTTAAAGTCTTTTTAAAAGCGTATTCTTAAAAACTTATTATTTGGTATAGATTTTCTATTTACCCTATGTAGAAATTCTATGTAACCTATATAGATTTTCTATATCTATTTTTATAGGTATAGAAAATCTATATGCTAATTTTTGTGGATAACCTACCTATAGAATTTCTATATCCCCCCTATAATTTTATCGTAGGTATAGGTATAGATTTTCTATAGGTATAAATTTTTGTGGATAAGTTATAGGTATAGATTTTCTATAGGTATAGATATAGAATTTCTATACCCTTATATTACAGAAAAAAATAGAAGGGAAATCCCCTTCTATTTCATATCCCCTAGTCTTATAACAGGTTGGAAGAATATTTCATATACCATTTCATCAAATTCATTATTAATGAATGGTCCAATCAATGTTCGGACTATATCTTCAAAAGACTGCTGCATAAATTCATGTCTAATGTATATAACTGCATACATTCCTTCAAATTTCAATTTAGATCCTTTAAAGTACATCTCATAAGAAGGCTTACTAATTCGTTCTTGTAGATGGTTATTAATTGTTATCCAGAGATTATTTTCATCTTCTGAAGTTTCAACCTGTTCAATACGAAGATTAAATAAATCATCAAAAGTTTCAGCATCCTTCTCAGCTTTCTTTAAAGCTTGCGTTTTCATAGGAATACCTCGTTGTTCAAAATCCTTGTAAATTGCTTCATATTCATCTTTGGCATTGAGTTCTACTTCATGTGATTCATTTAATTGTTCTAGGTATTCATTGTGCTTAGTGTACAATTTAGGTTTATTTTCCTTAAGAGACAACAATAAGCTTTCTGTTAATAAGGGAATAGTTCTTCTAAGTTTAAAAAAGATAGATGTGTCTTTATCTTTATCATCTTTTTTCTTACGCCAGAACCTAAATATAAAGCCATGATTTTCTAGAATATCTAGATAACCATTCAAAGCATCTCGCTTAATATCCATTTTTTGCTCAATTAATTCAAGACTAGGATCACACCAATCTTTTTGATAAGCATGTCGTAATAAATGAGTAAAAACAGCTACCGGTCCATGACCTAAAATTGCTCCCCAAAAATCTAAAAAATAATTATTCATCTGAGTATGACCAATTTGAGTTGCTGGTAGCAATTGACCAGTGTTTTCTAAAGTGAATTTCTTTACATCTTCTTCACTGAATTCAAGGGTCTTCTTAATTTTTCGTTCGTATGTCTGAAGAACATATTCAAGTTCTCCGGTAGTTGGATTTTTTACTTTTCTTTTTCTAGTTACTGGTTTTGAATCCGCGATTTCCTTCGTGTAACGGTAATACGTAAACTTAGTCAAAATAAATACCCCTTTCCCCACAAAAAGACATCAGGAAATAGAGGTTTTGGCTTCACTAATTTGTATATATATGTTATGATAAACACATAAATTAAGAAGCAAAACCCATCTTCCATATCATTTGTTAGCGTTGGCCGCCAAACCTTGACTAACTCATGATCCCCGGTGGGTTTATTTTTTTGTTTTTTTTTGTGTTTTGAACACAAAAAAAGCATACAAGATAATATGTACACTGAATAAGAGTATTTGGGTACACTTATCCCCGTACAGGGATTGGCCCAAATCACTTAATCAGCTATTTTCATATTAACATAAAATACGAAATAGTGACAAAACAAATTTGAGAGAATTTTCATGTTGATTAATAGATTCAGTGAATGCTATTATAGAGCTAATATAATAAGCTTAATCAGCGGCAGGAGTCTGGATCAATGATCCAGACTTTTTGCATTTTACAACACCTTTTGGCGGAAAAAAGAAAAGCCCTAGCAAAAGTAACCAATAGATCGTATCGGCTAAATTACTAGGGTCATTCCCTTTGGATGTATTAGTTTATGATTCTATTTAAACATTATATTTTACAATTTTCAACAGTTGTAAAGTATACATAGAAAATTTATGCAATATTACCTCTGAGATGCTTCTAATTAAATTATTTAATCCTCATAACCCTTAATGTGATAAGAAGGAGAAGTTGGTTTAAAACCACCTTGTGGGTTAAATAAGTTCGATTTTTTATGTGCATTATTTCCTTTTAATACTAGATTATTGAAATACTTTGGGTTCACGATTTTTAAATCAAGTTTATTTAAGTTTTCAATATCATTCATTAGGGATGAAACAGAAGTTTTAATCTTTTCAATGCGGTGAATAATTAGAGGGTTATTAGTTTTCTGCTTAGCATAGTGTAAATTTTCAAATACCATATCTAATTCTCCAATAAGATCCATTTTCTTCTTGTTATCCACTAATATTCCCTCACCTTAATAAAATTTCTTATACCAGAGTCATTTGTTTACACTTCCGACATTTTACTCTTACAGAATTGGTTTTAAAAAGTTTATCTTCTATCTCAAATAATAGAGAATTACAATTATTGCACCTTTTCTTTTGCCAATTAAGTTCTTTAACTTTTCTAAACCAGTAAAATAAATTTTTCATTAATGAGCTACTGATCTCCCTTCATCATAAATTTTCTGCTTAATTTAGAATATCGGTATGTTTTTTATTTTTTCCATAATATGATATTTGCTGCCTGCCTTGCTCAATAAACAGGGACACAATTCTTCTTTACTAACCCCTTTGTTAATTCAATTAATAAAAATAATACTGATGGATGTTAAAAAGGTATAGGATTTTTAAATAACGTTAACTTTCTAACAAAAACATAAAAAACCCCACCTTATTGATGGGGTCTTTATGTTTTAATTTTATTATTATTACTTAAACTTGGTCTGTACTTCCAACTCGAGATGACTTTTACACTAAGTTTTCTTTATCATAAAGAGAAATTAATTAACAATTTTCCTAATTAATCTTTATTTTGGATGACGATTCGGAAAGAACCAAAAGCTTGTTGACTAATATAATTTTCTTTACTGACTTCATATGGGAAAGGTAGAGCTATTAATTGAAAATTTGTATCATTATCCACATTTGGCAAGTTAAAATTAAAAATATGCCTTACTCCCGATGGAACGGTAGTATAAATTACATCTTGATCTTTGATGATTGTGTTTTGTTCCCAATCTCTAAGAGCTACTATTGCGTATCTCATTGGTAGTTCTGTATCATTTCCAACAGAAAATGTAAGTTCATTCCCTTCTTTTTCTACAAAAACAGCCTGTAACTTTTCTTTATGTTTAGTAACAAACATATTTTCATTTAAACCATCTGTTATTATAGAATCAGGTTCCTTTTCCTTAACATTATCAGTATCTTTAGCCGCTTGATTAATTGAGTAACGCATACTTAAAACTTCCTCTAATATTACGGCTCTATTAATATCCAATTCTTTTAATTTATAATTAGGTTTTTTAATAAGTAAAAATATTACTTCACGTGCATTTGAATTAACGGGCAAAGTAACCTTTATATATTTAGAAGTATTTGGAGACATATTAAAGAAATATTTGGTGAACTCTTGTTTGTTTTCAATTTTAAATGGCACCTGTTTGAAGTCTTCTAAAACAATTAACCCATATTCTCTGTTTTCGTCTAAATTATGATCTATAGAGACATTAACACTTATAATATTATTGTGTGGAATAATATTACTTCCATTATCAATATGTTCCCCCTTTGTATTTTTTAAACCGTATGCAATAGTGTTAGCAGCTTGTCTACTTACATTATTTTTATTTTCACTATTAGTTGCGATTACATTGGAAGAATTGTCTATATTAAAAGTAAGTTTATAGAAAAAATAAGATGAAAATATTAAAATTATAAATATTGTACCGACAATGTAATACCAATTAATTTTCATAATCATTCCCCATTATTAAGTATAAATAAAAAAGATATGCGTTAAGCATACCTTTTATAGTTCTTTTACCAATCATCTCTAGTTTCGTGAACAACATCATTGTAACCACTAAGTTTATAAGTATGATTTCCGACTGCCCAGTCATTTGCAATATAGAAAGTACCATTAACGGCTTTAGCAGCTACATAAGAAGAATCATACTGACTTACAGTTTTTGTATTTAATACTTCTCCAGAACCGTTAAACGTTCTACATTTTGCATAAATATAGTCTTCTGTTGTAGTTGAAGTTGATTTTGATACTGCATAAGCTCCCTCGAAATTATTATATACAGTTGTTGTAGATGTGTTTGTAGGTGCAGCCATAATACTTATGGTACCTGGCTTCAGTTGTTTATAGCTTTGAGCAACACTAGAATCAACCAACCCATCGTTTTCTGCAGCACTTGCTCCAGTTCCAAAACTCAAAAGTGATATACCCATAACTATTGCAAATAAAGGTTTTTTTAATTTCATACATATTACCTCCTTTTTTTATATATTTCTACATCATTAATCATGAACCTCTTTAATTTTACATTTTTTCAAAAAATAGGTAATTAGTAACAAAGCGGCTATCGGTTAAAAATGAATTGTTCTTAAAAAAACGTAAATCTTTGATTACAAAAGCCAAAAATTTTCAAGCTATCAATATAACTTGAAAATTTCTTGGCTTGTTGATAATTTTATTGAACAAATGGCTGTTTGTGAGTTACTTTTTGAAAAGTTCTTCTCGTAATTTTTTTATCTCTTCAGTTTGGTTTGAAATATTACTATTTATTTTTCTTAATGTACCATTTACTGCAAAGAATCCCGCGAATATTAATAAACCGATCAATAAATCCATTTTCACACCTACTTCATGTAATAATTAAATTTATAATAACCTGAATTGCCTCAGTTAGACATCTTCAATATCTAAAATTTTATCCATAATTAATTGTTTTTAAAGGGCTGTATCTTGAAAAGTAGTATTTATCCCATGTTTACACTTTCTTATTAGGAAAGTAGTAGCTCTACTTGTCCACTACTCGCTATATTGTATGCTTGTGTTACTTTTGATTGAGTAGATACTAACGTATCCTTTACCTTCATAAAGGTGTAAGCAATGCGGTTAGCAATCGCTTTAATCACTTGCCCAGAAACACTTTGTCCGAGCATTTCGTATTTCCGAATCTTCTGCGTGTTTTCACTAAATTGAAACCACTGAGGAATATCAAGTATTCTTTTTATTTCATCAATAGATAGGAATCTCCAACTCTTTTTATCTTCGCTTAAAACGTGGCTATTAGAGGCACAATTCGACGTATAACGCTTAGGGATACATTGTGCTTTCTCTGCATCCTTACTCAAGAATGTGAGCTCCAGAGAGCGGTCACGCCATGCTTCACGACTATTGAATGACTCCATCCAATCAGAAACGCTTTTCCATTCATGCTGCACATGTGATTGATCGAGATAATCCTTTAACTTCTTCCTCCTTCCCTTTGGTGGTGTAGGAAAATGAAATTGAAAGAATCTCTCTTCGTTATTGAATGCTACTGCGTATGTTCTTTTTCTTGTTGCCAAACTCCCGAAGTCCCATGCTTCTATTTCTTTTTGAGCCCAAAAAGGATAATCATCACTTAAAAGACTTTTCAAAGAATCCCACGCATGAGATTTATAGAACTGCGGGACATTCTCAAAGAATAGCACACTAGCTTTTGAGGACTGTATAATCTTCGCTGTAGCAAGCACTAAATCATTCATAATGTTACCCGAACCAAACCCTAAAGTAGAATGTTCATTGCATGGCAAGGAAACAAACGCCATATCAGTTTCAGCAACATCTTGGCAATCGCGTAGATCACCATTGAATACCATCGAATTAGGGAAGTTCTTCAACAAAACTTCAGCTGAATCATCTTCTAATTCGATTTCTTGAACGGGTGTAAAGTAGTTTGTATCACTTAAGCAAGCCGTAGCCACTCCCGCTCCCGCACAAACACTTAATAAGCGAATACGCTGGTCTTTGGGTGTTGGAATCGTACTGTTCTCAAACAGACGATATTCAAGCGGCTTAATGACAATCTTACCTCTCCAACCCTTTTTAAAAACATTTACCTCTATCTTTTGATTAATGTCTAAAAACGAATATTTGTCTCCAGCTGTATCAATTAACGGACGCATTTTACCGCTTAATTTGCTCTTTCTTGATGCAACATGTACGGTATGAGTACAATCATCCGCTTGAAATGGAAAGTTCTGCAGAATGACTTCTTCCGTATCCTCATTAATTTTGATGTGGATCTCTCCTCCTGGTTCAAAGCCGGCAGCTTCGCATACAAGATTTTGAATAAACAATCTCGGTTTCTCAGGCTTACCTTTCTTAGAAACTGTATATACTTTCTTAAATTTTAGATTCATTTTAGTATCCTCCTTAGAATTTTAATAACAAAAAACAAGGCATTCATTTTTAGAACGCCTTGCTTTGTTGGTTCTCAGATTAAATCTCTTTATAAAAAAGACTTCTCTTTGCTGCATAATATTGAGGCTGCAACTTCTCTAACGATTCACCATAAGGCTCTATAATAGCGAGAGCGGGAAATTTTGAATCAGTTGGGAGAATCACTTCCACGTAATTTTTTACCGAATCAGGAACAACACAATTAAGGCTCATAAATTCCCTAGTTTGTTGGACCATTTTTTCATTTGTTGTATCTGACCAATAGATATTGATAAGCTGCTGAGTAATAAGGTCAAGGTTTATTAAATCGAATCGTTTGTCTTCAAATTCAATGAAAAACTCCTTAACCTTCACCTGCTCATTTATACAATCATCCTTTTGGTTAACAGCTTCAAAGTTGATTTCTGTAACCTTACCACTTTGAATGCTTTCCACAAGTTCAGCGGCACGAATTTGTAGGCTATCTAAAGATTCACCATCAAAATCAGACAATCCTAGTTCAATCCTATTGGTACCTGGTACACTATTCCCTTCTGTACAGTTCCAATCAAATTCGATTGTTCTTCCATTTGGTAAAGTAACTTGATAACCATTTGTTGAAATATGATATGGCTTTTCACCTGAATACTCTAATACTAAACCGCCAAAGATTTTTGATAACATACTATATCCTCCTTTTTATTGGGAAAGACCCTCCTATGATTAGAAAGGTCTCCATAATGTTTTTATAATTTGTTATACTCCGCTTCCATTACTGGATCACCGAGTACATAACTATTAAATATCAATCTCGCTGCATCTTCTTCAGAATGGTCTTTACTCACGAGATCCTTATAAACGAATTTCAAAAGTCCATCCTTTTTGATAAAGCGTTTCATTTTTAAAGGATCAAATTCATCTAACTCATACAAGGCTAGATATGGCTTTGTGAGTTCGATACAATTTCCTTTTTCCTCGCTAAAAGGCATAAAATCAAAGATAAATTCATCAGTAGATAAAGGAATGCTATTAAGAGCATGATGGATATCACCTTCTCTTGCATCACCTTTATATTGAATCGCAATATCTAAATCACTATACTCCTTATTAGTTCCAGCCACTCTTGATCCCACCAAACATATAAATGTCGGTTTAAAATCCGATTGATTATAGAAATCTTCCGTACATTCTTGAATATGTTTGTTCACATGAGTAAGAATAGCTTCAGTATTAAAGTTTGATTGAGCTTTCACTTGTACTCCCCCTGGTTAAATCAATTTAAGCTCACGAATGAACTTAAAGATTTCCTCGAATTTATTGTTAATTGCTAAACGGTGCTCATCCATCGGGAAAGCTAAACTATCGCGAGTACCGGCTACTAAATAGTCGCTTACCCTTCCCGCTGCCTTTAATTTATCTTGAATGAATGACTCAAAAGCACGAGCTGTCATTTCAAGATCCTTACTCCAGTACTTTCCTTCTTTACCTTTATCCAATTTAATAGAAGCTTGGAAATAGGGTGATTTATCAGAAGGGTATGGAATATAATCTATTTTTTCTCCTGTTTGATCTTCGTGATACCAAGCTAATGCTAAAGCGAATTTTTTTAAATTTCTCAAGTACTTGTTACGGATCTTTTCGCCTTCCTTTTGAGAACCGTAATAAGTTTGAGCAAAAGTTACATCTTCCTCCATACGTCTTTTTTTGGAGTTTATTCGTTCTGTCATGGCTTCTAACACGTTTCCGTTATGACGTTGGTAAGCTGATTTGAAATCGTAACCTCTCCAACGTTCACCGGGTTTGTTTGTATTCTCAAAATAACTGATACTGTTACCCTCTTTGATCAAATCAATTAACTCTTCAAAAAGTAACTTTAAGAAAGAATCAACATGCTGCCCCAACGTTTCCGGTTCAGATGCGTATCCTCTTTTACCGTTTTTAGAGTTGTGAGACAAATCATAAAGATGATTATCTAAGCCATGAAACCACTCATGTGCAAAAACCCCGAGCGATCCTTTTTCTTTGGTCATATTAATTACCTTAGATAGAGGTTCATAATGTGCAAGTGCACTACCACCACGTCCGCGGGCTCCATATGCCATTGCTAGTGTCCCGTTAAGAGAAATAGATGTGTAATCTAACCCTAATAACTCGGCTAAATCCATCATAGCTTCTGACGATCTGAGAAGATGTTCCATACCTTTTGAATCATCCATGTAGTGACCAAATTCGGCTCCACGTAAATGAAAGAAGGTTAATAGGTCTTCTGGCTTTTCAACCGTACTAATTGCCCCACCTGTACGGTCCGGACGTTCTGGAAGGTGTCTTTCCCATACCAGTTTACGAGCAATCCCTTTTTTCTTCTCTTTCTTTATTAATAGCTCATCCCAGGATTCAACCTTTAAAGCATTGGTTAAAGTACTTGTGTAGCTTGATTTACTTCTAAAGAAGTTAATAAATTTATCTCCTAAACTACGCAAACCAATTTCTTGTGCTTTTCTACAATTTAAAATATCGCGTTTTGCGTTGATTCCTCTTTTGTAGGCAAGCCGCCATTCATCGCTATCCTTTGGTAGACTATCCAAATCTAATTTGATCTGTCCCAACAATTTTTCAAGTCCCGTCAGATTATATAATTCATGTCGTAATAAAGTCGCTAAATTATTAAGATAGGCATAAAGTTCATCCATCGTTTTAACCTTACTAATGGAATCAAGAAGATAGTGTGCTGCTGTCATAAAAGACAATCGCACTTCTTTTGAATCAACAGATGGTGTAGAATCTATCCGCTGAAAAAGAAGCTGTTTTGCTCTTGCGACAGCCGGTTCAACACCATTCTCTTTTTCGGTCAAAAGGTTAAAACTTCTAAATAGTTCTTTTTTGTTTACAATTTCAGCAGCTAAAATCGCACTGGAAGATTCAATTTCTTCCAAAACAGAAGCGGATTGATTTTCCTCAAATGCTTTTCTGAGAGCGGCTAGATCCTTACGAGCTCCACCAACTTTTTCTCCCACATCATAAGCAACCTTTTTTAAGGATTGCTGTTCAGTACGAATATCTAAGTCATCATTAGTTTCAGTCATTTCAAATAAAGAAAATTGACTTGTCATTATTCATGCCTCCACATCGGTTTTTAATAGAAAAAGAGGTTAAAGAACGAATGTCCTTTAAACCTCTTTTGTTTACTTCTTAATAATTAAGAAGCTTTTCTTATGAATTTTGATTTGTTCATCAAACGCAAATGTTCAGCTGGGGGAATATATACAATAAACCCACCAAACGGTAACTTTTCACAACGGTACTTGGTTATATCAACCTTTACCTTTGTAACAAAGTAATCATTTGCAAATGCAGGAACCTCAGTAAGCCATTTAGCGTCAGTCTTTCTCTTTCTTCGAGATGTCACTTTATGAGATCTTAAATAAAGAGTAACCTCTACAACAGACTCTTGAGTTGCTGCTTGAACCTTTTTAAGTCTATTAAACAAAGTAATTCCCCCAATAATTTATTTGATTTTTAAGGTTACATTAAAGCTTCTGGCCATTCACACAAATTAATGAAATAGTGATGGTCATCGTCACCGTAATCTTGAAGTTCAACCATATCTAAATCGTAATCTTTAATAAAACCTACGACTAAACTCGGACCCCAAATCGTTTGAACCGTTTTGCCGATTTTTTTTTCTACATCTTTATAAATTTCGTAAGGTGTTAAAGCCATCATCTTTCCCCAGTCTTAAAGCAACGCAAACTGTCCATTAGAATCAATGAAGAGCGGGATTGCTCGATTTTTGTTTGGTTTTATGTCATATCCTAATTCACTTGCCAGCTGTTGAAGCATTTTCAATTTACTATTGAGTCCTTGATTCTCAAACTCGAATAGAATGGCTGACTCTTTTTCTTTAGCGTAATCTATCATATCCCTGATTAAATCCTCCTGGTCATTGTTAAAAAACAAATAATAGGGTGGATTTGTAAAATGTTGCAGAAACTCAAGGAAGTTGTGGCCACTATAATGTGCTTTGAATCCATATACGTTGTAATGTGCAATGAAACTACAATGCGAAGTAAAGAACGTATAGAGGAACAAATTCATACTACTTAAGTTGCGCTGATCAATTATCTTTTTAAACCCCTTCAATAGCTTTTCGTTATCATTCATTACCGTTTACCTCGCGTTCTACCAAACCTGCGTATTTACAGGAATATTTAAGGTCATTAAGCATGGTATAAGGTGTAGAAGATATTTGATTCACCCAATCGAGATCATCAACTTCCCAACCAAATTCAAGCGGATATTCTTCTCGGAATTCGTATTGCCAAAATTCATTCAAAGCATCTGGACTATATTCAAACCAAAATTCAAAAGGTTGGTCGAATTCTCCGCCGATATATTGAACGAAAACCTTGTTTTCAGAAATTTTCACTCCTGTTACTTCATTGGAATAATCTCTGCCCGGCTCAACGTAATACCATTTGTTTTCTTCTAAATCAGCAAGCTTTACGCTGCTGTCTGTGAATGTGTAATTAGTCATTTTACAAATCCCCCATTACCTTTAGTAGTGTTTTTACTCTTAAACTAGCTTTCGGACTAAGCCGGAAGGGTTTATTATTTTGACGGAAACTTCACGTTTTGTACGAGTTTTTGTGACAGTGGAAGTAGAACCATTATCATGGGTCTTTTTTTCTTCCTCTGTTACCTTTGAAACAATCTCTAAACCTTGTACGAGGTGATAGTTTTCATCTCTACCAATCTCTCCATTGACGGCACCGCTCGCAAGCAGGAGGGCCAACTGGCCTTGGTTCAACGGGAGTATAGGATTACCACCTATCACAAGTTGTTTAGGCTTAGAACGGCTGATAAAGGCATTGAAACCTTTAGAATGCCGAATAGCTTCAACATTGTCAGATTTGTTTACTAGCTTCGTATAAAACGTCTTTAATTCTTCGATTCCTGTAGGTACTGTCCATTTCTTATTTGCATTAACAAATAGATTGATAGGACTAACCTTCTCCATAACAAAATCATCTGATTCCATTTGAACCAGGAAGTCGAAAAGCTTTTGATTAAACTCCTTATGCTTTCCGCTTTTTTTGTTACCGATAAAAATACACTGGCGGAAATCATCATAGTCTTCATCAGAAAATCGCATAATACCGACATTAAAGAAATGAGTCGCTAAAAATCGTGCTATCCGTTTATCTGCATAACGATAAGAAGGGATAACATAAATCATTAGTCCTTTTTCTTTAAGGTAGCGGCTATTACGTGCAAGTTCCTGCCACTCTTTTCTGTCTGCTGATTCATCATCCATAGCTTTCATAGTAAAATCATATGGGGGATTTAGATACAAGAGGGAAACCGCGTCATTTTGTATAACCATGCTCTCAATAGGAGCATTAATACAATGATTCAGCAACGTACTAGCTTTTTCAGCTCGTCTCTTGTCTAGTTCAACTCCATAAGTGGAAATGATACAATCTTCAGATTGATGGGCAGCTGCAAGTTGGTTAAGGATAACTCCTTCTCCACACGTTGGATCTAACCAAACACCATTCCCCTTCACTTCAAGCAATTTTGTTAAGAATTCTCCTTGCAGTTCCGGAGTCGCGAAAAACCCGCTCTTTATTTTGTTACCGATATGACTCATTGAGTATCCTCCTAGTTAAGTAGTATTTGATTTAGAAAAATAAAAGAAAGGTAGATTACTCCACCTTTCGTTCTCTTTTAAACAGATGTTTTATAAGCAGGCTCACACGTAGTACAAACGTCAACATCATAATCAACCATATTGATTTCGTTTTCGTGATAACTTGTTTTACAAACAGTACAGGAAGCTATTTCATCTTTAGAAAACTTATCAATCTTTATCCCTAATAAGTTACAGATTGTTTGAAGTGAATCACATTCCGTTATACCGAGCTCATCTAATTTGTTAAGTTGTTCTTCACCGCATTCATCATAAGTGTCAGTATGAAGATAAACTTCTAATTCTCCCGATTCATCGTTATCTTGCAGCATAGGATTAAAATCAAACTTCAGATAAAAAAGGTCTTCCAAAAACTCTCTAACCCCTTCTGGACCATCCGAACATTTAATTTCGTTATTCTCTAAGCTAATAACATGATATTGCATAAAAGTTACCTCCCGAATTTTAATAATAAAAAGCGCTCACTCTATAAAAGAATGAACGCTTTTGTTTAACCAAACCGATTAATAGTTTCCGAAGTCACCGTTAGAAAATGGATCTGGACCATCATATTGATTGCCATAGTCTCCAGCAAACGGATCATCATTGAAATTATTTTTGTTTTGGTTGTTATTAAAATTGTTATTTTGGTTATTGTTAGAACGGTTATTGTTATTCTGGTTGTTATTATTTTGATTTCCGTTCCCATTGCCGTTTCCATTAGTAGGACTTAAAAACTTAACATCTTCAGCAATAAAATCAGTTGTATAAACCGTTTTATTGTTGTCGTTTCTATCCTGAAAAGAACCGGTTTTGACTTTTGCCTCTACATAAACAAGAGAACCTTTTTGAAGGTAATTAGCACAATTTTGAGCTAAATTCTTATTTTTAAAGGCTTTGATAAGGATAAAATCCGCTTCTCTTTCATTTTGCTGATTCGTGTAAGGACGATTAACAGCAATTTTGAAAGTAGTTACAGGATTATCTTGATTACCAGCAGTTTGTGGATCTTTCGTAAGACGACCAATGAACTGTACTTTATTTAACATTACAAATACCCCTTTTCTTTTAATGAAATGTGTCTGTTTTGTCCAACAATAATGTGATTAAGGACATCAATCCCAACCATTTTACCTATTCGACAAGACGTTTCGTAACATCACTGTCTTCGCAAATACCTGGTTATTTCGTTAAATTACGCAATTTTTGCATCGACGATCTGCTTTTTCATTGAAAACACCCTTTCTTAAAGTTTTTTAATGCAAGCCCCTTAATCTTCAATCGGAAAGAAATAATCTAATAATGACTTTTTAGCCTTTTGGAATAAAGAAGGTTGAGACGTAAAATTCGTACTGAATTGATACGTTTCTTCTCCTTTGAATCTCCAAATGACCTTTTCACCAGTAGCTCTTTCGACTGCAGCAACAAATGATACAACTTCACGTTTAGCGTTCTTTTGAGTAAGGGACTTTGCACGATAAATGCGACGATCTCCATTTTTTAAAAGAATTTCAGCTGAGATGCGAGTTCTGTCATTTGAACCAATCATTTTTGTTTGCTGCCTACAATCCTCAATTACATTTTTTGTACCGAATAACTCTGACATTGTGACTGCCATTTTTACCACCTATCCTTCTAAAGTTTTTTATATTAAAACGCAAAAAAGCGCCCTTTAGAAAGACTCTAATAGACACATAAAAATGTGTTTAGAATCGTTCCAAAGAACGCATACGTTTAATATCATACCCGCTAACCAAATGGTTGCACAAAAATTAAAAAATCAAAAATACTTATGGCATAATATTACTATTTATTCAGTTTTTTATCAACTTATTTTTCCTTTTAATCTGGTTATATCCATCTTTTACGATTATCTCCAGCTCTTCTTTTTTCTCTTCTTCTTTAGTTCAGAGATTACATCAGCAGAAAACATATCCTTATATTCATTTAATAAGGAAGCCGCTTCATCTTTTGATACATCCAAATTCTGAGTTAGCTGTTCCAAGAAGTCATTTTCCATTAAATAATAAGGAAGTGTAGAATTAACCAGTTCTTCTTGGAATCTTTTCATTTCTTTGGTGACTGGTGAATCCTTACTTTCTACATTCACTTCAGGTCTCCATTCATTCTCTAAGAGGTACGTGATCAAGCCGATAGGATTATGTATATTGTCTTGTTCAGATGTGTAGTTGATTACTTCTATAACTCTTTCCTTGTCATATTCCGCCCATTTGTTTAATGTAGCATCCGATACTTGGATTCCATGCTTTTGAAGAGAGTGTTTGATATCCTCGTCCTTCTGTCCTTCAAACAAGCTTAATTGGTGAGACTTCATGGAGTTTTTATTCTTTTTTATGATGAACTTTACAGTATCTACTTTTCTGCCGGTCTTGATTTCTTCAAGTTCAAAACTGATATCTGTCTTCTTCTTAAGTTCCTTCTGAGCGGGTTTTAATACCCTTTGCTTGAAGCTTCCATATTGAGGATACATATCCCCTACACAAAGCTTTTCTTTAATTTCATCTACCTTAAAGGTCCGCTCTTTGATCTTTTCATACTGCTTTAACATTTCATAGATACGAATCGTATACTGTCCTTTCAGCTGAAGGATGTTTTCGATACGGTAACTAGTGAAGCACTCTTTAAGCTCAATCAGGAAAGGCTTTAAGCTAGGATCGATTCTGAGATCCACCGTCCCGCTCTTTTTATTATAAGCAACATAGCTTAACCAGCTGATTTGTTCTGTTTTATACTCAGTCTTGATTTGAAAGACCTTCTGCATTAAACCTAGAGTAATCTGCTCGATTTCACTATACTTTGATTTACTAGTAAGGCCTAATAAATCAGTAAATTCCTTTATACGAAGTGTGTAAGTTTTAAACTCTTTATCACTTGGTTGTATACGGCTTGCTAATAGCCAGATGATTTTTTGTTCCAACTCCCCTAACTTATAGTTCGCTTCTATCAAAGAGTTGGATTTAGTGATCAAATTCTTTTTTGGTTCACCCACAATATGTCACCTGCCCTGCTAAATTTTGTCTGTCTATGTATTCCTATGTCTTATTATGCGCTTGTTGAGTATACGCTTCAAGTCCCTGTTTTTGTTATAGTTCACCCTGTTTTTGTTATAGTAAATTTCAAGCTTAAATCAAAATTACCCTGTTTCTGCTATATTTCAGACCCTGTTTTTGTTATAAAAGCTATATTATAGGGTTTTTGTAGCCAAAAACATTGTAGGTTCCTTAACCCTGTATCTGTTATAGTTCGCCCTGTTTTTGTTATAGTTGCTGATGCAACCCTGATTCTGCTATTCTTCACCCTGTTTTTGATATAATTCACACCCTGAATTCGATAGATTTAACCCTGTTTTTGTTATAGATAACCCTGAATTTGCTAGACTTAACCCTGTTTCTGTTATAGTTTATATACTTATTCCTTACTCCAACAAGGGAACAGGTTTCACGAAAACATATAAAAGGTTTATATCATTTAAAAATATGTATTGTAAAACAAACAAAACATATATAATCTGTCGGATTAAATAAGACAACACTTTTACGTCCATTATTAATGATCAAAAGTGTTGTCTTTATTAAGCTGCTCTTACGTTAATTATTTAAGTTCTAACGAAGAAACAATATCTGATATTTCGCTGGACATTTCCTTCATATGAGAAAGCCGCTCTTTCAATTGAGCTTTCATATTGGCATCACCAGAAACAGCTTCTGGAAGTAGTCTGGCTATTTCCTCCGCTTCATTCACATAATCCGATTCTACTTTGTATAATGGTTCTAAATCTTTCGAAGGAGGAAATCCCAAAGTATCAAATGCTGGTACCATTTCATCTTCTATACGTGCCATAATTGCTTCTAACTCATCCATTAGAGCGGGATATCTCTTTACTTCGTATGGAGAACGCCCTTGAATAAAACTTTCAAAGTCTTCTAATACAGAAATCCATATCATATTCACATCTAAAAGCTCGTTAACATAAGCGTTTTTCTCTTCTTTTGTAATTTCTTTTGTTTTCTCTACAGAAGATGATTCTACTTCCTTTTGTCCAGGGGGATCCTCAGCTGAACAGCCGAATAGTAAACTGCTTAACAATATAGCAGTGGCTAATTTTTTAACCATTAAAATTTCTCCTTTAATATTCAATTTTTCATTATCTGTCTATGTGCACATATAAATAGCTTTTATCATGCTCGATTAGCTCAATTCCAGCCTTTTCATATCGAGCAAAGATGTTGAATCCATCCCAATCAAGAGGCATCTTATTTCGTAAGCCTAATTTACTTAAAAGATTATTTTCTTCAGTATGTATAGTTGCTACCCATAGATTTTTAAGTAAGTTTTCATATATAAACTGAATAGTTAGAGTGCCATTTTTGGCAGCTGCTTCACATACTTTTCTTATGTAATCAGATTTAGGTACCATGTGATCATATTGCAAAGTATTGCTATCCCATTTTCCTAATTTAAGATGCTTTAAAGCCTGTTCACTTACATAATCTGAAGAAAAGCGCCAATCATTATACTTAGGTGGTAACTGCTTTTTCATAACAGTGATATGCAGATTTGCTAAGAACTTTCTCCGAGCTTCACCCATACCAGTCATATAAATATCATCATCAAATGGAAGGCTATTTAAAAAGTAATAATACTTCTCAGCTAGCAGCTGCATTATTTCATTTCTATGCAAAATCATAATGTAACCCCTTATACGTTATTTAATTGTCACCTATGATGAATTTACCATCTTTTAACTTATCCTTACAATAGGAGGAATAGAGTAAGACCTTTTATTCTATATTGAATATAATAAGAGTTCCTTTGGCAATGATGCTACTGGAGGTGGTTATATGGGAAAGTTGATTAATTTAAACGGAATTCCCCGGCCAATCAATCTGGATAACCGTAAAGAAAAGCTAGAAAAGAAGAGGAAAGAACAAAATGATAAATACAATGAATTGAAACAAAAAGGAAAGGATTTATATGGCAAATAAAAAAGAGGAAGCAGTTGCTCCCACTTTTTTTATTATTTACCGACACTCTCGGCAATTTTGTAGTTTTTTCTTAAGATCCGCGTAACTTCTCTTTTAAGTCTGTCATACTCAGCTTGCGTTTTTCGTTGACGGTCTTCATTAATTTGCCGTTGGCTTTTAAATTCAACTACACCGGATTTTGGTCTCATTGACTAACCGCCCCTTTCTGTTTCTTACCTTTGAAATCAAGAGTCAATAGACAGAGCGCATGTACTAATCTATAAATCTCTCTTGATTCAAGTGTAGCATTTTCTACTAAAAAGTGCCATGCTTTTGTATTGGATTCGTCAAAGTGAAAATTATAAACCCAGGTATCATCTTGATCAATTCTCATCTTATGAGAAACAACAATATGACCCGTATACGGAGCATTAAATATAGGTTTGTCTAAGTTATCGTTTATAACTTTTACTGCACCGTAATTTTTGTATTTCGGATCATCTAAATCCATAACATCTGGTGATACACCAGATGTGTTTACATCCTCTATTTGTACTAACTTACTTCCCTTTAGTTCATATAGAGTAAACCCGGTAAGAATATTAAGGTCCTTAGTTGTCATTCCTTTATTATGAATCCTGAATAACAGTGTGTTTATATCTTTGATTAGTTCTATGACATATTCAAATTCTTGGTCGGTTGCTTTCTGATCCGCAACTAGACCATCAATAAAATCATAGAGCTCCTTTGTTAACTCTTCTGAGTTTTCACTAACTTCATTAAGCTTTTCCTCAAAATCTACTTGATTATCTTTTATCTTATCTTCTAGACTACGAATTTTAGCTTCATAACTTGTCTTCTCCGTATGAAGGTATTCTCTTATAAGCCTTTCTACGGTAGTATGACTGCTTTGTGAAGCTGTAACGAAGTCGTATACACCTTTAAAATAAAATTCCCCTTCCGGATCCAAAAATGCCGGCTTGAAAATATCATATTCCTGCTTTCGTAATGATGAATAAGCTCCTAAGTGAAAGTGTTTACTGTTGAAGTTTAACATTTCCTTAAAATAGATATACATCGTTACTCCATAACCTATTACACCTGCAGATACTGGCAACACCCATCCAGGGATGTCAAAAGGAATAGAGAGCGGGATTCCGACTACTGTTGCTAACAGAGGTAAAATCGGAATTAAAAATTCACTTGTAAGAAAGGTGCTCACTCCCTTTTGAAGCTTGCTGACTGTTTTTAGATCTCGAAAGGGTGAAAGAAGCAGCCAGAAGAACCAGGGCGGTTGATTTTTTTGATCAATATAACCTGTCTTAAGCTTTTCAATGACGTGATCTAGCTTTTTACTAATATCAAGTAATCTACTATGATAGTTTTTTTCAGACATATAATCCCCTCACAATCTATTTAATTATAAAAGAAAAAAGCAGCCATTTGGCTACTTTCTCTGTTTTCGTAAGAACCGCTATTTTTTCCTCATAACATTAATAAGGGCAAAAATTAGAATAGCGACTACAGTTGCTTTAGCGTTTTTGCTAACATCTGTCTGATGTTGTTCACCAGAAGGAAGGTCCTTCACCTGTTCCTTAAAGATTTTCTGTGGTTCAGATGGAGCTTGAGACTCTAATTTTGCTAAGATTTTGTCCAATACTTCTTTTTGTTCGCTCATTAACATTTTTCGTTCTGCATCTTCGGCTCTTTTGAAGATTTGATTATCAATAAGAACAACTAAAGATATGGCAACAGAAAACAGCCCTAAATAAAATCCAGCCATTGTAGCTGCGTTCCCGTCAAATGTCCCTTCAAAATGCGAGAAGGTCTTATAAACGGCAAACGCGGCTAAACAAATTAGAACAAACCATATGATTCTTTCGGACTGTGAAGAAGTATTGTATTGTGGGGACCGTTTACCTAAAACATAAAATAAAGAGTTAATAAATCCCCATAAACCAATGACTCCTGCCATTACAATCAATGCTAATTGTGATTCAAGTTTAATAAATGCAAATGAGATGATTAATCCTAAATAAGCCAAGATAAACCACTCTTTTTTAATCCAATTCCATAATAAATCCCTTTTTTTCATAAATTTATAACCTCCCTAAATTGCAAATGCCAATTGCCCTTCATCATTGGTTGAAACCGGTAGCGGTTCAAATGTGACAGTTGCATTTGTTAGTAGTTTTTTATTATTTTGTGAATATCCTTCTGACAAAGCAGATAAAATTAAATGGTTAATAGCAGCCTTTTTAGTCTCTTCAGTAAAAGACCCATAATGCCATCCTAACCACTTATAAACGTACTCTGCAGCTTCTTCTTTAGAGGTGATCCCAGATTTACAAACAACAAATGTCGCCTTATTCCAAACCATCTTCTTATCCTTGAATTCCTGGGAAGCGGGAAAGAAAAATAAGCTTGTCTGGTTATGCTGCTGTCGTTGTTTAATAAACGCATATAGTTCCTTTTCCTCTTTGCGTAACTCAATGGTCACATAGAAAACCTTGTTATCCGTTTTTGTTTCCTTTTTGTTTATCGTCTTATTGGGTAAGAAGATTAATTGACCATCATATTTAAACGATCTAGGAGCGATCTCAGAGCGTTTTATATAAATACCGTCTGTATCCTTCCAAGCGTCTAAAACAGCCTGAATTTCCTCTTCTGAAATGAGAGAATGTCCATCTCTCTCTTGGATAAATAACAAATGTTCCAATAAGATTCTTCTTCCCTCTATCGTCATGCCTCCAGGAGCATAAGTTTCATGATCAGCACGTTTAAAAGTTTCAAACTGATTCATAAAGGATGTGGATTCGTCCGTATTGAATAAGTCAATTTGGTTCGGCTGGTTATCCTCTTTAAAAATACGGGTATAATACTGGCGAGGAAATACTTCGCGGTACCGAATATCGTTTCTCATTGAAAGCATGAGATTCTTCCATTCTAGTAATCCCTGATAGTTCTTACCTTCAGCAATAAAACGTAAAATCATAGGATCTTCACCACTCACTTGACCACAGGTCCAACATCCGAGTCTATTAGCACCACCACCACAAGAATTACCTTGATCACTGGAAGTTTTGATCCCGCATTCAAGAACACTTTCACCATACTGCAAGGTTAATTCTTCGGTTGTTACACCGAAGGGTAGTGTCCCTCTTGATAATAATGTGTACCAGAGCTCATCAGCCGTCACGAATTTAATTGGATGGAAGCACATAATTTCTTCAAAATCTGAATGCCTAGCCCATAGCGATTCTTTTGAGAGTTCCCATTTCTGAATAGAAGCTGCCCTTCTCGCTGATTCTTCGTTACGAACGCCAAGCATACATGTGAGAACCGTTTTATCCGTTCCTAATTGAATAGGAGCTTCAGCAATCAGTTCTTTTAGCTTTTCTTGAGTAGGTGTAATCTTAAGCCAATGCGTACAAGAACGATGCTTAGTCTTAGGAGTTGAAATAAGCGTTCCGCGGCCTAACACCTTGTACCAAAAATTCTGCTTCATCTTAGGTTTGGCTCTGTGAACAACTATAGGAAGTCCATCATGTTTTGCTTTACGCTCGATTTTTATCAAACAACGGTCCACATATTCAGAAATGTTAGGAAGCTCTACTCCTGTATCTGACAACATCACATGAACGGTTTTTGTTCTTTGTTCTGCTGGTAGTTCCAGTAGCATTTCCCATAACAAAGTAAGGACAAGGCTTGAATCCTTCCCACCGCTATATAACACCACAATTGGTTTTTTATCTTGAAGATATACCTTGCGCATTTCTTCTTTTATTTGGTCAATCATATCCATAAATTGTTCCACTACTAATACAAAAATGGGGAAAATCCCCCGCTAATTGTATTAGCAGAGGACATTCCCTCCTTTAACTATTTTTTATGCAAAACCTCTTGTTCTTCCATGTTCGGACCAAGTTTTATCCATGCTATTATAGCGATAAATGTATCCCGCTAAACCTAGTTCAACCCAAACATCAATGAATAAATTATCGCCATACACCACCTCTAATTGTTTAGCTATTTCAGATAAACTTAGAGTCGGCATATACTCATTTTCATCGACTTTAAACCAGTCACATTTGACTAGAATTAAATCCTGATTGTCAGGTTGTACTAATATTCTGGTATTAATCATTTCAACAATCGTGTCATTTTCTTTTGTGTATAATCCACCCATATAAAGTCCCCTATTATTTTTTTTGAATGTTTCCCTTAATTTTCTATTAATACTATTTTGTAGAACTTATTAAAGTGTCTGTCAAATCTCCAGCCATCATCAATAATCTTACTCCAATCACCTTGATATTTGCTGTGCTTTAAAAGAGTCTCCCGGCTAACACGAAAGGTTTCCCACTTGTTAAAGTCTAAAAGCGTAAGCGGGTTTGACCAATGTCTACCGTACTCAACACGTTGACGCTCGTACATACCCTGGTACTCTTTTCCATCCCAGATGCGACCATTGTAGCTGATTACACTAATCAATTTATCAGCATTCGGCTTTTCTACTACATAACCACCAATAAACTCGCTACCACCTAAGTTATATTCATCAATAAATTTTCTGCATTCATTAGAAGCCTCTTTCAAATCAGAAACTTTTATCCATTGTGTCGGTACACCAAATTTCTCTTCTAAAGCATTAGCTCCATATGAGATGTTTCCGCAACTGCTCAATAATACGTACATCTTCATTCCCCCATTAAGCCAATCTGCGATTTGCAGCTGCTTTTTGATTTTTTCCCTCTAATATCGTGAGAATTTTACGCTCATCGTCAATGGACATAACCGAAAAGTCTAATCTAACATCAGTGACAGTCTTAAATTGATCGATTTCCTTTTTGGATAACGTCCCATTTAAAATTAGTCGCTCTAAGCTGTCAGCACTCGGTTTTCCATATTCAATCAACAACCACTCACCGATATAGTCATAAATTTTCGATACATCATATTTTGGTTGATTTACAGAAAGAGAAAGACTTCCATACTTGTGAGGAATAGGTTTCCTCTTTTCCTTTGGAAGACTTTTTAACTTCTTAAAATCGTCCAGCTGTAACAGTTTCCATTTCAACTTGTCGTACTGATTTTTGAAGTCCTTAATTTGTGGCTTTAAGATTAAAATATCTCTGGCCAATCTTGTAAGCTCACAGTCATCCGGAATGAAATATTCTTCTGGAAGTGCATTTAAGGATTTACCCAGCTTATTAAAGTTAGGTTTAACAAAAAAAGTATCTTCAAGTTTAAAGTCTTGTATCATATCGAGATAGAGCTCATTCTCTTGGATTGATTTGTTATCAATTTCAACAACATGCAGTAACAATCCGAGGTCATATAAATATTCATTTAACGAGATATAGTCGGTTTGATAAATCTTTTTAGCTGTAAACCGCCCAACCAGATTAAAATCCTTAAATTCATGACGTTTGCTCTCTGATTGTTCCAATCGTTTTCTCATGGAAGATGTTAACCGCTTTACCTTCTCTTCTGATTGCTTTAAATGAGGATAAGTACCTTCTTCAATAAACTGTTCCATCATTTCAGCAGCAGTAGATATTATTTGTTTTTTAGCTTTCTTACCCTTGCTCATTTAATCACCCCAGATAACTCCCCCATCTAGCATCGGGGAGTTATTTTAATAATCCCCACTAGAAAGGAATATGTTATTGGGTATTACGCGATCTGAATAATTTTGTCAGGAGATAACTTGCTCCATTTATTGAAATCTTCACGTGCTTGTGTAGCCGAATTTGAGTAAAGGTTAATACGCTCAACAACTCCCTGATTTCGAATTACTTGAAACAGTTGCAATTCAGATTGTTTGTTATAAGCTTTCATTTCATTTTTCAACTTAACCAGTAACTCATTCGGCAAGGTACAATATTCGATCACTCCACCTTTTACACTTAATACAAATTGAAGATCCGATTGTCCCACAACCACAATTTCATAGTTATCTTGAAATCTCTGCAGGAAGGAAGCGAGGTTTTCAAAACTAACTAAATAATCACCAGCAAAGTTTCCTGTTGTTTGTTCCTTATTTAATAAATACGCTTTAATGATTGACATAAAATTATCCTCCTAATTATTCAGCTGTTGCTACAAGAGAGCGGCTAAATACATCTAATATTGTTAGTGCACCGGCTTTTAAAGCTACCTTCAAATGAATAGATTGTCCGGATTGCTGTCCAATTTCTACTGAATATAGATACCCATGAGTTTGACTAAATTGCTCAAAGATTCCTTGGCTCTTTAGTAAGTTAAGGAGTCTTTTTTTATCTCGATTAAAATATTCATAGAAACGATTTTTTTGTTTTTCTGCCATGTTAAACATCCTTCCGATTATTAAAATGTGGAGATTGCAAAGAAAAACGTGTAGAGCTATAAACTTCGTGTTTGAAGTCCATCTCGGTGAGACTGACTACAATACTCAAGCCGAGGTAATACAGCAGAAACAACCTTTGTCTCAAAGTAAGTTGGTGGGTGTTCATTTCCGTTACTTACAACGAAACAAGCGGGTTGGTCTAAACATAGACGTTGAATCTCTACGGTTCCTTCAGCAATGATTTCTCCATTTCTAAAGATCCGCTTGGATGAAACAACGAATTGTTCATCTTTTGTATAAAACTCTCTGATCACGCGATTTCCTCCTCAATAGAAAAGAGGTCGTATTTTACGGGCTGAAGTTCTTCCCGGATAAAATCGATCCTCTTTAGACAATCCCACATTTTCAATTTTTGATTTTTTCTGCTTCGAAGCTGTAATGTGACCGTATTGTTTACTAATGTCACACCGACTTCCTGCTTACTAAATAATCCTCTTGAATCGATCATATGGTAAGAAGGTTTTCTTATAAGTTCATTCATCCAATCATCATGTTTCATTGATGAATCTTCAAGAATGTACTCAATACCTGTTACTACCGCATCCATGCAACCAAGTGTTAAGTCAAAAAGGTAAGTTCCACCGTTAATGTCACCATTAAAGTAGATACGATACGCTTTCATGCTGTCTCTTGGTTGATTCTGAAAAGGCTCGATTCTAAACACTGATCCATCCATTAACCATTCAAAACCGCTTTTTACAGTTTTGAAATGAATGCCTTTTAATGCTTTTTCCAGTTGTTGAGGTTCAATTGGAGCGAAGCATGTAATCTTATACATGATCATCATTTCCTAACTTCTTCTCAATACAACTTTCTGAACAATACTCTTGTCCATTAACTTTGTAATAAGCAGCATCACAAGTTTTCGTGCAATTACAACAAACGTAGTCCATCATAATTCCCTCTCTCAAAGTTTTTTAATTACCCCTTAAAACAACTTTATTTTTCATTTACCATCTCCTTTCAAAGGCACAAAAAAAGCCTTTGGGAGCAGTCTATTGGCATAAATAAATATGCGTAAAAAAGACTGAACCCAAAGGCTCGTGTTTAATGGTTACCAAAACAAAAAAACAAAAATAAGAAAAAACTATATATAAATATTACCATTTTATTCTTTTGTTTTACAAGAAAAATTATGAAATTATGTTATAAATTGTAGAAAGAAATAATGATTCATCTTTCATGTTTACCAGTTGTTCCGCTTGTTCGTCAGAAATAAATAGCTTTAGATCCTCATCGTGAATGGACAATCCATGTTTTTTCGCATCTTTTAAAGAAATTTCACGAATATGAGACGCTACAATAACAGGAGTGTATACAGTTTTTCCAGTACTTTTCTCGCAAATTTCCTCAGTAACAGAAATTAGCTCTACTAAATTATCATTATCGCCTTCAAATACGGTCTTTTTAATATAATATGAATGATTAGTCATAATGTCGTTCATAGTCCTCACCCTTTAATTCGTTTGTTTCAGACTTAATTTTTTATGTAATTTCATTTTATTATGAAATTCAATTCATACTGTATATTTCCACAATCGATTTTTTTAAAAACATAGAAATCTTTTTTACAAAATAATAACTTTAGTGTAAAAAAAAGAAATACAAATATCAATTCCAATTAATACCACTATTAGTATTATTATACTGATTAATTTGTACCTTTCCATCGGAACATAGGTTCTATTTTAATAAAAATAAGAGAAAAACTGTTTACTTAATTACTAAAGTTGGAGGATATTTTCCTAAATTGGTTTAACAAAGCTCGTTATTTGTTACTTTGTATCTTCCTTCATAAAAATAAAAACCGACTAAAAATTAAGTCGGTTTAATACGTTCTATGCAGTTTATAGGCATTATACACGTCATCGATGATTTCGATAGGTACTCTATCTTTCTTTATTACTCCGTTTGCATATTTCACTTCAAATTCAAATGCTGCAGTTCCTACTTTTAAATTCGTCGGATACTCTAAATAGGCTGGATCATACAATTCACCTTTCGCAAAAACATTTGTTGTTGGAGTAAGTCCCACTGTTTTTACATGAGGATTACCGTTAGCCTGTGTTGCTATAAGAGTAGAACGAACATATACGATAGGATAAGGTGATGTATCAGCTTCTAATAAGAATTTTTCTCCACTATAGAATTGGTTTGGAGAATGACCTTGTTCTTGATGTTTTAATAACCAATCAGCTGTATGTTTTACATACCCTTTAATAATGAGCGGTTTGGAATAGAACCATGTTGAAGTTCCTACTTCTACAGTACCATCATGAACGGTAGCTCTAACATCGTATCTTCCAACTTGTGATGTAAAAGAATAACACTTTTGAGTCCCGCTAACGACATTACTTTTATTGAGTACAGTTTGTTCTATGCCGCTATCTTTCTTAACAAAGATTTTCACCAGTAGCGGGTCATTATCAAGGTCACTAGCAGTGGCACAGATGTTAATCGTGTCCCCTTCATATGGATCAGCTGGAGAGTAAGTAACAGTAATTGTTGAAGGTCTGTTTACTACAACTGGATTTTTAATCTTTGTTGCAGTTGCTCCATCTACATCAGTAACCGTTAGTCTTATCCCCCAAGTCCCCTTTATATTCAACACTCTTGTTGGATTTACTACTGAAGAAAAATTTGTCCAAGTCGAAGATCCTGGCTGCTGATAAGCCCATTGGTACGTTAAAGAATCTCCATCTGCATCTGAAGAAGCATTTGTAAACGTGACGTTTGTATCGTTATAGATGGTAGTCGGGCTGAAATTAAAATCAGCGACCGGTGGTCGGTTTACAACTACTGGATTTTTAATCTTTGTTGCGGTAGCTCCATCTACATCAGTGACCGTTAATCTTATCCCCCATGTTCCTTTTACATTCAACACTCTTGTAGGATTAACCGCTGTTGAGAAGTTTGTCCATGTTGATGTTCCTGGCTGCTGATAAGCCCATTGGTACGTTAGAGTGTCATTATCCGCGTCTACTGAAGCGTTTGTAAAAGTAACGGTTGTATCATTATATATCGTCGCAGGACTAAAATTAAAATCAGCAACTGGTGGTCTATTTACTACAACTGGATTTTTAGTCTTCGATGCGGTAGCTCCACTTGAATCTGTCACCGTTAAGCGTATATCCCATGTTCCTTTAATATTTAAAACTTTTGAAGGATTAGCGGCTATTGAGAAGTTCACCCATGTACTAGATCCCGGTGTCTGATATGCCCACTGGTACGTTAAGGTATCTCCATCCGCGTCACTTGCATTCTCATTGAAGGCTACAGTTGTATCATTATAAATGGTTGTTGGACTATACGTGAAATCAGCTACAGGTGCTCGGTTAACTACAACTGGATATTTTGTAACCGAAGCTGTTGAACTACTAGAATCTGTAACTGTTAATCGAATATCCCATGTACCTTTTATATTCAATACTTTTGTCGGATTGGCTACTGTTGAAAAATTCACCCATGTACTTGAACCAGGAGTTTGATAGGCCCACTGATAGGTTAAGGTATCTCCATCAGCATCACTAGCATTCTCTGAAAACGT
>NZ_LRFC01000005.1 GCF_001619875.1 Fictibacillus phosphorivorans | reverse complement strand
GAAAATAGAAGCGTTTAAAGAAATCATTGCTCAGATCAAAAAGGATACAGGAGTGCCAATTGTTAAAGGAAACACGAAAAACAAGCCACCTGAACTACCATATGGAATCTATAACATTACTTCTCCGTATATTCGAGGTCGTGGGCAAGGTGTTATTACACAATTTAATAACGATACAGGTAATTATGAAAAACGAGCTGAACAATACAAGTTCACAGTCTCACTTTCATTTTTTGCTGAAGATAACGAAACCACGATCGACCACGCTATGAAGGTCCGTCAGTGGTTTTTATTCTTGGGTAAGAATTTTATTACTGAACGAAATCTGGCGGTTGTTAGGGTTGAGAACATCGCAAACCGTACCACGTTTATAGTAGACGATTACGAATACAAGCATGGTTTTGACGTTCAATTTCGAGCTACTGATGAGCAAATAAAACAGATAACCGAAAATATTGAAACGGTTGTCAATTAAGGAGGCAAATCATAATGCCATTACAAGATGTAAAAGTAACGATCGATGTGGCATATCCTGCTCCTAGAATTGGTCTAGGAAGGCCGGCTATTTTTACACAACAAGTAGGAGCCGGAACATACAAGGAATATTCTACACTGGAAGCCTTGACCGCTGACTTTGACTCCAGTACAGAGGCTTACAAAAAAGCAGAAGTTATATTTAGGCAGCCTAATCGTCCTGACCAAGTGGCAGTGGCAACTTATGAAACTGATATTGGTACTGCACTTGCACAATATTATAATCGTGCTTGGCACTTTGCTTTAGTCGCTGGTGATGTTTCTGCTGATCAAGTGGCCGCAGCAAGTTTTATTAATGATAAGGATTTTAAATTTCTTGCGGTTCAAGTAAAAGATGATGCTGGGCGCGAGGCTGTCAAAGGGAAGAAAAGAACACTTGTTTTTGATCACAATGTGTCCGGAGAGCACTTAGATGCAGCTACAGTCGGAAATCTAGGTTCTCTCTCCGTAGGGTCTATCACTTGGAAGTTCAAACAAGTCGTCGGTATTACACCTCGCTATCTGACTGATACTGAGATTGTTGCAATCGATGAAGACTCTGCGATTGCTTATGTTGTAAAAGCCGGAAGACCACAATTGTCTGAAGGTTGGTTGTCTGATGGAGAATACATTGATGTTGTCCATGGGAAGGATTGGATTAAGGTAGACATGGAGAATGAAGTTCAAAATGTTCTAGCTCAGGCAGAAAAGTTACCGTATGACGCAAGAGGAATTAACGCGATAGAAGCTGCAGCTACTACTACTCTATTGCGTGGTTTTAATAACGGGATTATTGCTGCTAAAGAAGACAAGACTCCAGATTTTACAATATCTGCTTTAACACGAGAACAATCAGATCCTCAAGATCGATCAACACGTGTTTATAGAGGTTTACATTTTGAATTTGGACTCGCAGGAGCCATTCATGAAGCAAGAGTCACCGGCTCGATTAGAGTTTAAGGAGGGAATACAGGATGATAACTTATGATCCTAAAGATGTGACTGTGACTGTAGGCAGCCGTTTTATTACAGGCTATGCAGAAGGGTCTATGGTTGAATGTGAAAAAGATGAAGATAATTTCAGTGCTAAGGTTTCAGCTCAGGGTGAGGTAAGTGTTGCAATAAGTAATAATCCTCTTGGAACAATTACTATTACTCTTGAACAGACTTCGCCAGACGTAAAGTACTTAAATTCATTAGCAAATTCCAAACAAGTTATACCGATTTGGGTAAAGGGACCAACTGAAAAAGCTGGCGGCACTAAGGCTATGATTAAGAAACCAGCAGGAGTAACATTTGCTGATGAAACAGAAGATCGAGAGTTTGAAGTTCAAGTTTTTGATTACACAGTAGAGTAATCCGAAAGGGCAGGATATTTCTTGTCCTTTTTCTTATGAGGTGAAAAAATGCGAAATGCACATAAAAGGGAGATGTTGAAAATGGCTAAAAAAAGCGGAGCAACAGAAACAGTAACTGTAGAAGGAATCGATTATACGCTACAACACCCAGGTGTTCGTGCTGGGGTGCAGCTACGCGATCGTTCAAAGGACATGAATGGAAATATGGTCGAAGAAAAGCTTTATAGCGAGTTAATGAAACATGTAATTGTTGAGCCTAAAGTGAACTGGGATACTGTTGAAGAAATCGGAAATGCAGCTTTTACAGAGCTAATGAAAGAGGCCTCTACCTTTCTTATGGGCTAAGCCTTTACCAAAGGCGGTTTACGAAAAAACAGCACGGGATCACTGGATCATGTGGGGTTTGGTATTTGGAGAGGATTCAAATATAACGTATACGGAAGCATCTCAAATGGATGTACACGAATTAGGTGAAGCTAACGCTGCCTACAAAATCTATAAACAAATGAAGAAAAAAGCGATGCAAACTAAGAAGAAGTAAGGGGGTGGAATATAGTGGCTAATGAACATTTGCGCGATACTTCGATTCTCGTTGATGTATTAACTGACGTCGACCCCCTAAGAGAGATAAATAAACAGATGAGACAGGTCACCCAGAATGCAAAAATAATGGGTAATTCATACGATGCTTTATCAGATGCTTCAAAGATAATGCTTAAGCAAATGAAATATGGCTGGAATACTCAACGGGAAAGTATTATCAAGTATCGCAATGATTTAATAGGAGCCGAATATGGTTATCATCTTCTAGCAAAAGGGGCTAGAACCTACCAGGGAAGCACTAAGAAACTAATGGCTAGTATTGTTTCTTTAGGGGCTACACACAAGAAAGCTACCGATGGGATGATGGTGGATGATGACCGGAAGAGAATGAGTATTTTCAGGACTATCGGTGCCTATGCCAATATGACACCTATGGCTAAAAAGGTTGCTGATGGTTATAAGAAGCACAATCCATTCTTAACGGTTAATAATGCAGGTCTTAAGTTGGTTAGCACTTTACAAGAAATAGCTAACCGCGCAAATCCAGCAGCCATAGCATTAGAAAGATTAGGTGCTAACGCAAGCACTAAAGACCTAAATGACGAGATCCAAAAAATTAATCGTGGTCTAGGAGCGATGCCTACTGTTGCAATGGGTGCGGCTATTGCAGGTGGAATTTTGTACACGGCACTCTATAAGGCTGCTCATGGCCCTAATGTACAAGAAGTATTTCAAAAGCAACAAGAGGCATTGAAGGAATATGCAAATGCTGTTAAAACTCGCACTAGAGAGATCATGGATACATGGGGCTTATTCGAAAAGGTTCAACTCGAAAAATTAAATCCCAAAAACCTTATAAAAAACCTCCAAGGGCAAGTAGATACATTGAGGGATTGGAGCAATAATCTAAAGACTTTAGCTGCTCGGGGAGTAGATGAAGGATTAATTGCTGAACTAAGGAAAATGGGGCCGGCGGCTGCTTCAGAAGTTTCAGCGATGGTTAAATCATCGGATGTTGGTTTAGCCGAATGGGTCTCTTTATGGAGAGAGAAAAGCGCACTGGCTAAAACCGCAGCTGTTACCGAACTGGATAAATTGAAAGCAGAAACTGATAATAAAGTTCAAGAATTGCAGAACTCGCTAAAACCACTGGGGATTGCTACGGAAGAAATGAAAGGATCATTAGCAAAAGCATTCCAACCAATGGTTGAAGTCTTTTCCATGATCATGACACCAATCATTAAATTTATCACTTACATTTCAAACCTTATCGTTAAGTTTAATGAAGCGCATCCTGTGATGGCAAAGGTGCTCCAAGGGATAGTGATGTTAGTACCTATACTCACCCTGTTGTTATTACCTTTAGGTTTAGGTATAGGTTTGATTAACGGATATAGAGCAGCTTTGTTTTTTCTAATGAAGATGATAGGTCCAATCATTACGTTTATGGCATCGATGAGCGCTACCGTATGGCTGGTTGCAGCTGCCCTTGTCATCATACCTACCGTTCTAGTATTGATGTATAAAAAATTCGAATGGTTCCGTAATGGTGTAAACGCTGTGTTCGCCGTAATTTTATCGGTTGTTCGTACAGTAATATCAGTTGTCATAGGTTTTATTCGTCAAAAGATGACTGAACTTCAAGTATGGTGGCAAACGAATGGAACGATGATTCTTCAAGCAGCCACAAACGTTTGGAATGTAATAAAAACGGTTATTGGCGGGGTTCTCCTTGCAATATGGACTGTAATGAAGTTTGTATGGCCGTTTGTGTTAGCGTTGATTATCTCGGTATGGAATAACATAAAAGGCGTAATTAACGGCGCAATTATGGTGATTACAGGAATAATTCAGTTCTTTGCTGCTTTATTCACTGGTAACTGGACGGCACTTTGGGCAGCAGTTAAACAAATTCTAGTTGGTGCGTTCATGTTTATCTGGAATTGGATTAACCTTATATTAATCGGTAGATTCCTAGCTATATTTAGAGTTTTTGGAACTGCGGGAAGTGCAATATTCCGGATGGCGTTTAATGGCATTCGAGCTTTAACAGTAACCATTTGGACGGGCATAAGAACATTTTTTGTTGGTCTTTTTAATTGGTTAAAAAGTGCAGCCACAAATGCAACTAGTGTAACCAGAAGTGTTTTTACAGCAGCATGGAATATCATTAAAAGCATCACGCAGGGGTTAGGAAACTTTATTAAAACCATTTGGAACACTATTAAAGCAGCTGTTACTGCAGCAGCTCAGGGAATATGGAACGCTGTTAAAGCATCTTTTAACGGGATGATGAACGCTGTCAAAACAATCATGAACACCATTTTCACTACGATCAAATCGATTTGGGACAAGGTCATGGGCTTCTTTAGAGGCGTCGATTTAAAACAGATCGGTAAAGATATAATGAATGGTCTGCTTAGTGGTATCACGAGTATGGGTGATGTGGTCTGGAAAAAAGTAAAAGGGATCGCAGATAACATTAAGAAAACTTTTGCTAAGGTTTTGGATATAAATTCTCCATCACATGAAATGTTTAAACTGGGACGTTTTACAATGCAAGGTGCTGCACTAGGTATGGAGAAGGAACAAGATTTTATTCGTAAAGTAACATATGAATCTGCACAAATACCAATGGAGTACACTCCAGAAACTTCAGCAACAACGTACAACACTAGCTCGGATCGCTCAATTGTGTTCGCTCCT
>NZ_LRFC01000004.1 GCF_001619875.1 Fictibacillus phosphorivorans | reverse complement strand
CTTTTTGTTAGCCGCTCGTTTTGGCGACTTTATTAGATTACCATGTCGCAACCCTCGTTGTCAACAGCTTTTTTCAAAAACTTTTAATCGTTTAAGTGAAGCAGTCAACATGTCAGTATTCCTTGCGACGAAGAATAATATACCACCTTTTTCGCTCTTGTACAATAGTTTTAACGAAAAAAAGTTAACTTTTAATTAAGTCATTATACAGCTATTCAGCCTTCCACTAGATAGGCTTATAAATACACTGCTATCATACAAGATATAGTGAAATGATATTTCATTAAATACACCTTCATTATATTTCTCAATTTTTTATATCTTATACTCGGAACGCTTAATAAACAAAAAGCCAGCACAGGGCTGGCTTTTTGACTATAAATTACTTCTCTGAATGGCGCATTTGCGGGAATAAAAGAACATCACGGATAGAAGGTGAATTTGTTAACAGCATAACAAGGCGATCAATTCCGATCCCTAGTCCACCTGTAGGAGGCATTCCATACTCAAGAGCCTCTACAAAGTCTTCATCCATCATGTGTGCTTCGTCGTTACCTTCAGCACGTTCTTTTAACTGCTCTTCAAAACGTTCACGCTGGTCGATCGGGTCATTAAGCTCTGAGAATGCATTTGCATGCTCACGTCCGACAATAAACAACTCAAAACGATCTGTGAAGCGTGGATCTTCCGGATTCTTCTTCGCTAGAGGTGAGATTGCAACTGGGTGACCGTAAATGAATGTAGGTTGAATCAGTTTTTCCTCAACAAAGTGCTCGAAGAACTCATTAACAACATGACCATAAGACATGTTGTCTTTTACAGGTACGTTGTGCTCTTTAGCTAAAGCACGTGCTTCTTCATCAGTCATTTCTGGCCAGAAGTCTACCCCAGCAGCTTCTTTAATCGCATCAACCATGTGTACTCTTTTCCAGCGCGGCTTAAGATCTACTTCATAGTCACCGTACGTTACAGTAGTTGTACCAAGTACATCTTGTGCGATATGAGCGATTAAGTTCTCGGTTAACTCCATGATATCTAGGTAATCTGCATATGCTTCATACAGCTCAATCATCGTAAATTCAGGATTGTGGCGAGTGGATACTCCTTCGTTACGGAATACACGGCCGATTTCATATACCTTTTCAAGTCCGCCTACGATAAGACGCTTTAAGTGAAGCTCGATCGCAATACGCATGTAAAGCTCCATATCAAGCGCATTATGATGTGTAATAAACGGACGCGCAGATGCTCCGCCTGGGATAGAGTGCATTGTAGGTGTTTCAACTTCTAAATAACCATTGTCATCTAAATAGCGGCGCATAGAACGAATGATTTTAGAACGGGAAATAAATGTTTCCTTAACTTCTGGATTCATGATTAAATCCACATAACGCTGACGGTAACGCTGTTCAACGTCTTTTAGTCCGTGGAACTTATCTGGTAGCGGGCGCAAGGACTTTGTGAGAAGCTGAAAATCTTTCGCTTTAATCGAAAGTTCTCCTACTTTTGTTTTAAAAACTAATCCTGTTACACCTACCCAGTCACCGATATCAATCGTATTGAATAGTTCGTATTGTTCTTCACCGACCGCATCTAATCTTACATAAATCTGGATCTTACCCGTAAGGTCTTGAATATGAGCGAATCCTGCTTTCCCTTTTCCGCGCTTTGTCATGATACGGCCAGCAAGGGTTACTGAGATTTCTTCGTTATCAAGTTCTTCTTTTTCTTTTTCTCCATACTCACTTACAAGATCACTTGCTGTATGTGTACGGTTATACTTTGTACCGAATGGGTCTACTCCTTTTTCGGTTAGAGCAGCTAACTTTTCTCTTCGTACGCGCAGCAAATCATTTAATTCTAATTCTTGACTCATGGGAACACTCCTAGCTTTAGCAGTTTTGAATATCAATTATGGTATAAGTTAAGTTCTCGCCTAAGGGAACGACTACAGTAAATGTTGAATAAACGGCTTTCCCAATTGCAGCTTTTGCAATCGGAGACTGAACAGATATGAGATTTTCACGAGGATCTGCTTCAAAAGGATGTACGATCGTATACGTATATCTTTCTTTAAAGACTGTGTCTTCTATTGTAACAACAGAGCCTGGTTCTACAAACCCTCCCGCTTCTCTTACAACCGGACCTGTGACAGATCGAGCTAAAATATCCGTTATTTCCGCCATTCGTGACTGTATGAATTCTCTCTCTGGAGATTTCCTGCATTCCTTTTTGCGTTTTGATAGGTACTGTAATTCTTGTTCTAGATTCCTGGTGCCTTCTTGGGTGAGTTTAAGCATAGCCATATGCTATTCCTCCTCAATCATTATAAAAGAAAAACACCAGAAGCTTGTTTAAGCAAACAACAGCCAGTCATCTGATGATCTGGCTGTATTTTGCTAGCTTTTAGCTTATTTTTTGTATTTCTTCTTCTATTTGCTCCACATAACCAAACAATAGCTTACTCATTCCATCACGAGTAGTCATCTGGTTGATTTCGTTTCGGACAGTACCTGTTTTCGGCAAACCTTTTAGGTACCAAGCTGCGTGTTTCCTCATCTCTCTTGTAGCAACATCTTCACCTTTTAGTTCGATTAAACGGTCCATATGAAGCATGCAGATGTTCATCTTTTCGCGAGCAGTTGGTTCAGGAGCAATTTCTCCGTTTTCAAGATATTGAATGGTACGATACAGCATCCAAGGGTTTCCTAGAGCCGCTCTCCCGATCATTACACCATCGACACCGTATTTCTCTAGACGCTCTTTCGCTTCTTGAGGTGTGGAAATATCACCGTTACCGATTACCGGAATCGATACGTTCTTCTTCACTTCACCGATGATGTCCCAGTCTGCTGTTCCTTCGTACATTTGAACACGTGTACGCCCGTGTACAGCAACCGCTGCACCACCCGCACGTTCAACGGCTTGAGCATTTTTCACAGCAAAAATGTGGTCTTCATCCCAGCCGATCCGCATTTTTACCGTCACCGGTTTTTGAACAGCATCAACAGTCGCTGCTACCATTTCATAGATCTTATCTGGGTCTAGCAGCCATTTGGCTCCTGCATCACATTTTGTGATCTTCGGAACAGGGCATCCCATGTTTATATCAATAATGTCTGCGTTTGTATGTTTATCAACGTATTTAGCAGCAGCAACTAAAGATTCTCGTTCTCCACCGAAGATCTGGAGACTGAGCGGTTTTTCACGTTCATCGACATAAAGCATCTTTAGAGACCGTTCATTCTCATGCAAAATCCCTTTGTCACTTACCATCTCTGCACATACGAGCCCGGCTCCGAACTCTTTTGCGATCAATCGGAACGCAGGATTGCATACACCAGCCATCGGTGCTAGAACCACTTGGTTTTTAAGCGTAATATCACCTATTTTCAACATCCATATCACCTCGTTTCGCTATTGAATTGGCAATCTATCTTCTTACTGTAATTCTTCAACGTTAATGCTGAACTGATTCGCTATTTTATGAAGCAAATCCACTTTGGGCTTTCGGCTGCCCCTTTCCACTTCACCTAAAACGGATACTGAGATCCCTATGTCTTTAGCGAGCTGTTCTTGGGTATAGCCTTTTAATTTTCTGAACGCACGGATGCGTCTTCCAAGTCTGTCTTCTTCCATATGCGTACACCTTCTTTTTCTCTTTGTTCGCAAAGGACTTGATGTATCGAAATTGTTTTGTCCGGATAAACATCATCAGGAGCAATTTCACTTAGAGGTATGAGAACAAATGCCCTTTCAAGCATACGTGGATGCGGGATCGTTAATACTTCCGTCTGTATACTTACACTATTATACAATAAAATGTCAAGGTCTATTGTTCGCGGCCCCCACTTTTGAACTCGTTTACGGTCCAGTTTCATCTCCACCTCTTGCAGTTTACTCAAAAGCTCCTGTGGAGAAAGGTCCGTTTTGAGTTTTAGTGCTAAATTTAGAAACAGTGGCTGATCTGTAACACCAACAGGGTCCGTTTCGTAGATCGATGAAAGGCGTTCAATCGATATCTCAGAATCCTCTTCTAAAAATGCGATTGCTTTTAGCAGCAATTGTTCTCGATCCCCCATGTTAGAACCAACTGACAAATAAGCGATATTGTTGTTCACCATCTAAGCGCGCCCTCTCGTGATTTCGACGGCTACCGATTCATAGTGCCCCGGAATAGGCGGGTCTGGCTTAATAACTTTTATTGTTGTCTCATCTATCTGTGTGAATTTAGCAAGCAACGCTGCAGAGATCGTTTCAGCCAATGTCTCTAAAAGCTTTACCGGCTCACCTTCTACGATTTCTTTAACAGCTCCGTATACCTCGCCGTAGTTAACCGTAGCATCCAGTTCATCAGAAAGTCCCGCTTTTGATAGGTCCATAGACAAAACGACGTCCACGTTAAAACGCTGTCCAAGTTTTTGCTCTTCTGCAAATACTCCGTGATAACCGTAGAACTTCATCCCGTTCACATACATCTTATCCATGAGATAACGCTCCTTTACCGAGCATGATATCCATCATTTTAGCCATTCTGTTTATTTCCTTCACGTCATGAACACGTACAATAGAACAGCCTCTTTCTATTCCAAGGCAAACCGTCGCACCTGTACCTTCCACTCGCTCTTCTACCGGAAGATCGAGCGCCTTACCGATCATTGATTTTCGTGAAGTTCCTAATAAAACAGGATAGCCTAACTCTGCGATTTCATTCAGCCTTCTTATCGTTTCAAGGTTTTGTTTAAACGTTTTAACAAAACCAACACCCGGATCTAAGATGATATTCTCAGGATTGACCCCCGCCTTAACGGCAATTGCAATGCTATGCTCTAAGTCTGCGATTACATCCGACATGAATTCTTGATAGTTCGTATCAAAACGGTTATGCATCAAAATTACCGGGACATTCGTTTCAGCCATTACTTTTGGCATATCCGGGTCAAACTTCGCTCCCCAGACGTCATTGATGATATGAGCACCAGCTTTTACGGCCTGATAGGCAGTCTCTGCTTTATATGTGTCGATGGATAAAGGCACATCTACTTCATTTTTTAATGCTTCAATTACTGGAATGACACGATCAAGCTCTTGATTGAGTGGTACCTTCTCAGCTCCAGGTCTTGTGGATTCACCGCCAATATCAATAATATCAGCGCCATCCCTTACCATCTGTTTCGCATGGGTAATGGCTTGTTCGATCCTGTTGTGATGACCGCCATCTGAAAACGAATCCGGTGTGACATTCAGAATTCCCATCACATATGTCTTTTTTGAAAAATCCAGTACGTATTCGCCACAATTAAGCCTAGTCTGTTTTACTAACATTTCATGCATGGAGAATCTATCCTTTCAAAAATACATCAAATACTTCGGTGTTGTTTATTTGTATGTTCCTTATAAAGTACTTTGTAAAGATTGTAAATTTCACCTTCAGTTGCCGGAAACTTTTTATCTTGAAACTTGTTTACGGGTACGAGTTCTTGAATCGAGTTCGTCAGGAAAATTTCATCCGCTTCAACTAACTTCTCTAATTTATAATTCCCCGTTTCAACAGGAATGTTCAGAATTTGTGATGCATTCATTACCCATTTTCGTGTGATGCCTTCTAAAATGCCTGTAGAAGTGCCCGGAGTAAACAGCTTGTTATCACTGTACCAAAAGATGTTTGAAACCGTTCCTTCGCTGATGTATCCGTCTTGTGTTAAAAAGACACCCTCTTGATTAACAGCTGATAGCTCTCTCTTGCCAAGAATGCTGTTTAAATAATGATGTGATTTTAACCTCTTTTCACCCTCTGGTGTATTGCGCACCGTTTTTAACGGAATCAGTTCTTTTTCTAAAAGGGTACTGCTCTCTATAAGAGGTTTTGTATATAGGATGACGGCAGGGACTTCGTAAGGAAGAGTCTGCAGTCCGATATCTCCCACACCTGCTGAAACATTCAACCTGAAATAAGCATCATCCAACTCATTTTTGCGCAGCAAAGTATTTACCATTTCAATCACTATTTCTGAATCAAGCTCCAAATGAATATTCAACTCTTTTAGCGCTTCATGCAGCCGAGTCAAATGTTCATCAATCAAAAAAGGGAAGCCGTCATACGTTCTGAACGTTTCGAACGCACCCACGCCGTACATGAACCCGTGATCGTACGGCGAGATGACTGCTTCTTCTTTAGGCACTACTTTTCCGTTTAAATAGATGTACATGATACATTTTTGCCTTTATACGTATTGATAAAGTTTCGTAACAGCTTCTTGCCGTCTTCCGTTAAAATGGATTCTGGATGATATTGTACGCCTTCTATCGGAAGCTCTTTATGACGGATGCCCATAATTTCTCCTTCTTCCGTCCAAGAAGAAATCTCAAAGCAATCAGGCAGTGTCTCTCTTTTTACGATTAGGGAGTGATAGCGTGTCGCAGGAAATTCTTGTGCTAATCCTTCATAAACCGTTTTGCCGTCATGAAGAACTGGGGAAACTTTCCCGTGCATCAACCGCTCAGCACGTACCACGTCTCCTCCAAAAACTTGCGCGATTGACTGGTGACCTAAACAAACACCAAAAATCGGGATTTTTCCGGCAAAGTATGAAATTGCCTCTAAACTGATTCCCGCTTCATTTGGTGAACATGGACCAGGTGAGATCATTAAAAATTCCGGATTCAGCTGCTCAATTTCTGCTATCGTTATCTCATCGTTTCGTTTTACGACAAGCTCCTCACCCATCTCTCCTAAATACTGAACGAGGTTGTACGTAAAAGAATCGTAGTTATCAATCATTAAAATCATCTCGTCTCTTCTCCTCTCATGTGCTGTGTTAGACCAAAATTGACCCGAGCTCACTCTGCTCTTTGGCACGCCACAGCGCCTCTGCTTTTTTTAAACTCTCTTTGTATTCACTTTCAGGTATGGAGTCAATTACAATACCGGCACCCGCTTGAACGTGTGCAGTTTCATTTTGACATACCATCGTACGAATTGCGATATTCATTTCGGTATCGCCGTTAAAACCGATCCACCCTATGCTTCCTGTGTAAACGCCTCTTCGTACAGGTTCTAACTCCTCAATGATCTCCATCGTTCTTACCTTTGGCGCGCCAGTGATTGTACCACCAGGGAATGTCGCTTTTATACAATCAAACGCATCACATTCTGGCCGCAATTTTCCTACCACGTTAGAGACGATGTGCATGACGTGCGAATACCTTTCAATCACCATGAACTCGTCCACATTTACGCTGCCATAGACAGAGACCTTACCAAGATCATTTCGCTCGAGATCGACAAGCATCACATGTTCAGCCCGTTCTTTCTCATTTTCAATAAGCGTGTTTGCAAGCTCCAGATCTTCTTCTTCTGTTCTACCGCGCGGACGTGTGCCAGCAATCGGTCTGGTGCTTATTCGGTCACCTTTTTTCTTTACTAAGAGTTCAGGCGAAGCGCTAACGAGCTGAAAATCAGGAGTCTGCAGATAGCCCATATATGGCGAAGGATTGATTCTTCTTAATTCTTCGTATACGTGAAAAGGAGGTGTTCTTAATGCTTTTGACTGGCGAACGGATAAGTTTACTTGGAACACGTCTCCTTCAGAGATATAATGTTGAATCTTTTTAACCGCTTCTACAAAAACATCTTCAGTCATTGATACATGTTTAAAGTCTTCTATTGGATAACCCTGATCTTGATGTGACTCTTGATCGGATAGAGGCGCTTCCCACATTTCTTTAAACGCACGAAGCTTGTCCATAAGATAAGGGTCGTTCTTCTCTTCTCCTGTAACAAGGATCCACAGGGTGCTTGTTTCATGTTCGTAAACAAAAACATCTTTAAATAATAAGAAATATAAATCCGGCAAGCCGAGATCGTCCTCTGACGTAACTGGCAGCTTTTCAAATTCGCGAGTAAGGTCATAGCTTAAATATCCGATTGCCCCGCCTGTAAAATCCGGCAAGCCTTCTACTGGTTCTACTTCAAAATCTTTAAACCAGTTTTGGAACTGCTCATACACCGGACCAGTTAAAACCGTTGAACCTTCATCTGTTTTAATGGTTAGTTCATTGTGTTTACCTGTGACTTCAGCGAAAGGAGAAAGGCCGATAATGCTATACTTTCCTGTTCTTCCGCTCTCCAACATAACGTGGCGAGGTTCTGTCGCTGCTAAGAATTTATATTTATAAAACCACTCTTCTTTAGAAAGGTGTATACATGAATGCATGACATGCCATTTATTATTCATCCCCATATGGTCACTCTCCCAAAAATCTTCTGCTTACATTGTACATGAGGTGTTTCACTTTGGCACACCTTTCTCCCAATTTCCTGCATTTACATGGCTCCAATTGGTAAAAACTTTGTTGCTTATGGAAGTGGGTTGATTTCCAATACAGGTTGCTTTGCTTTCCGAGGGGTGTGCGGTGATTCTCGCACCTGTCGTTTCTATTAACTGATTAATGTTGCCTGATTACAGGAAATTACTGCAGCACCCTGTTTTACGGTACGTGTTCTTTTATTTATTACACTTTCGCTCAATCGAATGGGGTTTTCGCTCAGTCAGGGGTCGGTTTCGCTCACAACACAGCTGTTTTCGCTCAATAGCGTAAAATTGTTCTTTTTAACTAAGAATGACAGGTTAATTGACTAGTGAATTCGCATATCTATTTGCGGTGTGGCAATAGTTATTGGCGATTTGCGAAAATATGTGCTAATTAGGGTCATTAAGGTAAAAAAAGTTGTGTTTTTTATTAAAATCCTTACAAAGCAAGTAAAAACGCAACGAATTTTCGTTGCGTTTTTCGATTTAGCTTGTATATTCTTGTTTTCTCCCGCAAAAGAGGGAGCTCTCTTTAAAAAGATTAATCTTCGAATTGGTACAATGGTGTACTTAAGTAACGCTCGCCGTTACTTGGGATAATCGCTAATACCTTTTTACCTTTTCCTAGCTTCTTAGCAACTTTTAGAGCAGCTGAGATGGCTGCACCTGATGAGATTCCGCCTAGCAGACCTTCTTCACGGGCAGCTTTTCTCGCCCATTCAAAGGCTTCCTCATTTGAGATGGTTAACACTTCGTCATAAATGTCTGTTTTTAAAATATCTGGAACAAAACCTGCGCCGATACCTTGGATTTTATGTGGTCCTGGCTTACCTCCAGATAATACAGGAGAATCTGTTGGTTCTACAGCAAAGATTTTAATGTCTGGATATTTCTCTTTTAGAACCTGGCCTGCACCTGTGATCGTACCACCTGTTCCGATACCAGAAACAAATGCGTCTAGTCCATCCGGAAATTGAGATACGATTTCTTGTCCTGTTGTATCTCTATGAATAGCAGGGTTCGCTTCATTTTTAAACTGCTGTGGCATGAAATAACCTTTTTCTTTCGCTAACTCTTCTGCTTTTCTAATCGCTCCGCCCATCCCTTCAGGACCAGGAGTTAATACCAAATCTGCTCCATACGCTCTAAGCAGGTTTCTTCTTTCTAAACTCATTGTTTCAGGCATAACAAGGACTGTTTTATACCCTTTTGCGGCAGCAACCATCGCCAAACCAATCCCTGTATTTCCGCTTGTTGGTTCTACAATCGTATCTTCTGCCTTTAATTTTCCGCTTTTCTCCGCATCCTCAATCATTGCTAATGCGATACGGTCTTTCACACTGCTTCCTGGATTCATGAACTCTAACTTTAGATAAACATCTGCCATATCTTCTGTTGTAATACGATTTAATTTCACAACAGGTGTCTGACCAATCAATTCTGTTACGGATTGTGCCACTCTTGCCATCTGCCATCACTCCTAAAACCGAGTATTTTTATTGGATTAATTGTAGCAACTCTGGAAATACTCTGTCAATTTAATTGCACAGCAAAATTTATCTACTACAAGCGTACGCAGAATTCTTCTTTTCATGTATAAAACAAAACCCGGAAAAAATTCCGGGTTTACGCTCTTGCTTGATCAAGCAATGTTTGAAGTTCTTCTTTTGTGAAGATATATGTTGCATTACAGAACTGACAATTTGTTTCAGCTTGTCCGTCTTCTTCTATAATATCCGTGATTTCTTGTTCGCCAAGACTGACGATCGCCTGTCCAAAACGCTCATGTGAACACGTACATTGAAAGCGTACTGGGGACTTCTCTAAGATTTGAACTTGATCTTCTCCTAAAAGCTCAAATAAGATCTCCTCTGGTGTCATTCCTTTTTCGATCAATCGTGAGATCGGCGGAATTGCGTTGATTCTTTCTTCTAAAAGGTCAACGATTGCATCTGAAGCATTCGGCATGACTTGAACAATAAAACCACCAGAGGCTTTGATCGAATTATCAGGGTTGACCAAAACACCTACACCTACTGCAGATGGCACCTGTTCAGAAGAAGCAAAGTAATACGTGAAGTCCTCACCTAACTCACCCGAAACCATTGGCACTTGGCCAGTAAACTTCTCACGCATCCCGATATCTTTAAGAACAGATAAAAATCCATCTTTACCGACAGCTCGTGCAACATCCAGTTTTCCTTTGCTGTTCAGTTCAAAATGCGTATGCGGATTTGTAACATAGCCTCTCGTTTCACCTTTTGTATTGCTATCAACGATGATAACTCCAATCGGTCCGCCGCCTTCAATCTTCACTGTTATGCTATTGTTTTCACCTTTTAGCATCATACCCATCATGGTGGATGCCGTCATCGCTCGCCCTAGAGCAGCTGATGCTGTTGGCCATGTATCATGTCTTCTTTGTGCTTCACTTACCATCTCAGTAGAAGAGATCGCATAAGCGCGAATCTGCCCATCATAAGCAAGAGCTTTTATTAAATAATCATTCATTTAAACTCATCCTTTAACCGTTCTTATTTTTATCGTATATAAGCAAAAGACCTTTCAACGTCAAAAATGGATCTACGTGATCAATCACGTTGCTTTCCGCTGCAATTAAATTCGCAAGCCCGCCCGTTGCAATAACTTTTGGCTCGATCGAAGATTGTTCCTTCATTCTTTTTACAATACCCTCTACTTGGCCTACATATCCATAAAGAATACCTGCTTGCATAGCATTAACTGTATTCTTTCCGATTACGCCTTCAGGTTTTGCAATTTCGATACGAGGCAGTTTAGCCGCCTTTGTATAGAGCGCTTCAGTAGAGATATTTATTCCAGGTGCGATCGCTCCACCCATGTACTGTTTATGTTCGTTGATATAGCAGTACGTCGTAGCTGTTCCAAAATCAACAATGATGAGCGGTGCATCATATTCATGAATTGCAGCAACCGCGTTAACAATTCGGTCTGCCCCAACTTCTCTTGGGTTTTCATACTTAATATTTAGCCCTGTTTTTATACCAGGTCCTACAACTAATGGGCGCTGGTTGAAATATTTAACACACATGCGCTCTAAAGCGAACATGATAGGAGGTACGACAGAAGAAATTATGATTCCTTCAATCTGCTCTTTATGGATATTAACGTGACGAAACAAATCGAGTATGAGCATTCCGTACTCGTCTTCTGTTTTTTCACGTGATGTATGAATTCTCCAATGATGTTTTAATTCATCATTCTCATAGAGTCCTAAAACAATATTCGTATTTCCGACATCAAACACAAAAATCATGGAATTTGTCCCCGCTTCTTATCTTAAGTTTCTATAATAGTTATAACATAAAACGTATAGGAGTAAAGTAACCTGGCTTATTAGTATTCCCCGATGTTCTTGAGAGAGGTTGATATACGTTTCAGATACTCGCTTTCCGGGGGGCGTGCGGTGAGCCTCCTCGGCGCTTTGCGCTATAGAAGTCTCACCTGTCCCGCTAATCCCCCAGGAGTCTCGCATCTTTCACTCCTATCAACTTGTCAATGAAGATAAAGAACAAATTGATCATACGAATATTAGAAAAGAGCCAGTTACAAAGAAAAAGGACACCTCAAGATTTGAGGCATCCTTTTTAAAAATTAATCTTGCTTTGGTTCTTCATCCTTTTTGTTAAGTGTTACTTTAACATCATCAGATGGATTTGAAATCGTTTTTCTGTCAGGAAGCTTGCCTGTTTTAACAAGTTCTTTGATTTGCTCTTCATCAAGCGTTTCTACAGTAAGCAATGTTTGAGCGATGATCTCTAACTTAGAATTGTGTTCAGTAAGGATCTGACGGCAACGCTCGTATGATTCTTTGATGATGCGCTGAACTTCTAAGTCGATCTCATGTGCGATTGCATCACTATAATTTTGCTCATTATTGAAGTCTCTTCCTAAGAAGACTTGACCGCCTTGAGAGGTACCGAACTGCATCGGTCCTAGTCGTTCACTCATACCAAACTCAGTAACCATGCGGCGAGCAATCCCAGTTGCACGCTGGAAGTCATTATGAGCACCAGTACTTACTTCTTTGAACGTGATCTCTTCAGCAACACGGCCTCCAAGCAATCCAACGATTTTATCTTCTAATTCAGGTTTTGTCATGAAGTAACGGTCTTCTTTAGGTAGCATTACTGTGTAGCCACCTGCTTGGCCACGAGGGACAACGGTAACCTTATGAACAGTGTCTGCTCCTTCAAGTACTAGACCAATTACAGTGTGACCTGCTTCATGGTAAGCAACGATGTTCTTTTCTTTTTCCGAAATAACACGGCTCTTTTTCGCAGGTCCCGCAATTACGCGGTCAATCGCTTCATCAACGTCATCCATATCGATCTTTTTCTTATTAGAACGGGCAGCTACTAACGCCGCTTCGTTTAATAAGTTTTCAAGATCTGCACCAGAGAAGCCTGGCGTACGCATCGCGATTGTTTTTAAGTTAACGTCTTCAGCAAGCGGCTTGTTGCGTGCATGCACTTGCAGTACCTCTTCACGTCCTTTAACATCTGGGCGGTTAACCGGAATCTGACGGTCAAAACGTCCTGGACGAAGAAGGGCAGGGTCTAGAATATCGGCACGGTTAGTTGCAGCGATGATGATAATACCTTCGTTTGCACCGAAACCGTCCATTTCAACTAGCAATTGGTTAAGTGTTTGTTCACGCTCGTCATGGCCTCCGCCAAGACCAGCTCCACGCTGACGACCAACTGCGTCAATTTCATCGATAAAAATGATACAAGGCGCATTTTTCTTTGCGTTTTCAAACAAGTCACGAACACGTGATGCACCGACCCCAACGAACATCTCAACGAAATCAGAACCTGAGATCGAGAAGAATGGAACGCCAGCTTCTCCCGCTACTGCACGTGCAAGAAGTGTTTTACCAGTACCCGGAGGTCCTACTAGAAGAACACCCTTTGGAATACGAGCACCTAAAGCAGAGAATTTACGCGGGTCTTTTAAGAACTCTACAACTTCAACTAGCTCTTGTTTCTCTTCATCTGCACCAGCTACGTCTTTAAACGTAACTTTTTTCTTTTCTTCATTATACAGTTTCGCTTTGCTTTTCCCAAAGTTCATAACACGGCTTCCGCCACCTTGGGCCTGGTTTAATAAGAAGAAGAATAAGATAAAGATAATGACAAACGGAATAATTGAGGTGAAGAATGTCACCCAGCCACTTGTCTGTTCCTGCTGCTTAAATTCTACATTTGCAGAATCAGCAAGCTTTTCAACTTCAGCAAGTGTGTTACCTGTCAATGGAGCGTTTGTCTGGAATACTTCTCCTTCTTTAGCTCCCTGTAGCTGGCCGCGGACAACATATACGCCGCCCTCAGGCTGGTAAACGATGCTTTCCACTTTGCCTGATTCAATGTACTTTGTCAGCTGGTCATAACGAATTTCTTTGACTTCATTGTTGTTGCCATTGAAAAAGCTGACAACTCCAACTACAACTAAAAAGATTAATAAATAAAATATTGTATTACGGAAGATGCGATTCATTCCTTACCTCCTTAGGCGAACAATCAAATCTTATGCGGTTTTTTATTCTTACTTTTCGTAGATCTCTGGCTTTAACACGCCAATGTAAGGCAAGTTGCGGTACTTCTCGATGTAGTCTAATCCGTAACCAACAACAAAAGCATCAGGAACGATAAAGCCCGCAAGATCTGGCGCGATATCAACCTTACGTCCTGTTGGCTTATCCAGCAAAGTTACAATCTTAACCGATTTCGCTTTGCGAGCCTTAAATAGTTGAACGAGATAGCTAAGCGTTAATCCACTGTCAATAATATCTTCTACAATGATAACGTCTCGACCTTCTAAGGAAGTATCTAAATCTTTAACAATTTTCACTTGACCGGAAGAAACGGTAGAAGCTCCATAGCTGGACACTGCCATTAAATCGATCTCGAGATGGATATCCATTCGTTTAATCAAGTCTGCCATAAAAGGTAGAGCACCTTTTAAAACCCCAATTACTAACGGAAAACTTTCCTTATATTCCTCTGAAAGCTCTTTTCCAAGTTCTTTAATCTTGTTTTGAATAGCTTCTTCGGATATAAGGGTTTCTAAAATTTCATCATGCATGTTCAACAAGCCTCCTAGACGTCATGGCGATTTTTTTGAAAGCGTAAAATAACCCATTGTTCAGATTGATTTAAAGAGTAGTGTCGAGTGTGTTTCAGTCCGGGAAGCCAAACGATCTCGCCTTTCGCATCAACTACAATCGGCCAAACTTTCCGTTCTTCTTGCGGCACTTTAGCATCAATAAATATATCTTTTAATTTCCGAGAACCAACACCGGCAATCGCCATCCGGTCACCTGGCTTTCGGCTGCGAACACGCAACGGGAGACTTACATCTTTCCTTGAAAACACAAAAACATCTTTTCCTCTTAGTAAAGCGGGCTTACGATCTGTTATTTCAGCAGTAACCATTCCATTTGGCAATTCCACAATTCCAGGCAGCTCTAGTGAATAATCAAATGACCATTCCTCATGATTGACGTCCTGCTCAAAACTTAATAAACATCTGTCATAAGTTCGGCTGACAACTAAACCTGACGGAAAATGCAAAGATCCAGATGGATGCTCACTTCCGAGCAAACTAAGAAAGTTTTCCTTATGTACAGAGGAAAGAGATGAAGGATTAATTTTATACAGATAGTTCAATATTAGTGTAATCCCTCTTTTTTGTAAAGGAATAGGCATCTTGTTAAAAGCAGATACAGATAACTCTATTTTCCCCTCTGTTTGACTGATTAAAACCTTTTCTAACTCTATTGCAGCCAGTTTCAATATATACGCTTCATCTTCTGAAATGGTTTCACTTAAATGCTGAAATCTTTCATGAACGCTAGGGTTTTCCTTTTTTAAAAAGGGAAGAACATTTTTTCTGAATCTGTTTCGTACATATTTTTCACTATCATTGCTTGAGTCGTGAACAGGAAATAGGTTTTCTACTTTACAATAATGCTCGATTTGTTCCTTTGTTATTCCTAAAAAAGGACGAATTATTTCTCCATTTGCAAATGGCCGCTTTATTGGTATTCCTGCTAAGCTAAAGCCCTCACTGCCTCTTGTCATTCTCATGAGCATCGTTTCTACTTGGTCATCACCGTGGTGCGCCAATGCAAGTGCATCTGCGTGATGTCTGTTCATCACTTCTTCAAAAAAAGTATATCTGCATGTTCTTGCGGCTGTTTGAAGCGATAAGCCATGTTCTTTTTGATAATTTGCAACATCGGCCTTGCAGCCTTCAAATGTAATATTTCTTTTTTCGCAAAAGCTTCTTACAAAAGCAAGCTCTCTTGCAGATTCTTCTCCTCTCAGCTGGTGGTCGAAGGATGCTGCAATTACATTGATTTTATAAAAAGAGGACCTTTTCCACAAATAATGCAATAAAGCTAACGAATCAGGTCCACCTGATACACCTATAACTACTTTTTTGACCGATGAAAGAAGCCGGTGTTTTCGAATAAAGTTCTCCACTTCCTGCAAAGCGAACCGCTCCTTCACTTTTGATATCTCTTTAAAAGGCTGTTTTCGTTTTTATCCTGCATGTTCTTAGGAAAACAGCCTTTTTAAAAATCATAACAAAGAAATGCGGGAACTAACACCATTTACATCGTCTGACCGAGCATGTAGAACAGGTACACGACAAATACAAAGGTAAATACTAAGAAAGTTTCTGTAATAAAGCTGCTTTTCTTTTTCTTTTGAGCTTGCCTCGACGCAGGCTGCTGAGAAGCTTGCTGGCTCTGCTTTTTAGGTGATCTGGCTTTATCCCTGGCATTTAACAGTAGAACGAGTTCGTTTCTCATCTCTTCTGCATACCGGTATTTTCCGTTCCATGCTTTTTCTAATATAGAAGCGTATGGCTTAAGCATTGGACTTCCTGTTATTTTTGCTTGCATCTGTTTATTAGGATCGCCATTTTTCGAAAATCGTGAAGGGTAAGCCAGGTTCACCATAACCATCCCTGCTGAGAAGAGATCGTAAGAGGGTTCCGCTTTTCGTGACCCTTTCCCCCAATATCCCCTGTCATAGAATTCGGTATATTCCTTGATCGATCTGTCCATCACAGTAGTTCCACCCACGTCTATCCATCGGATGCGATAGGGAGGCCCCGTCACGAGTAGATTATCAGGTTTTAAATCTCCAAACGCCCAGCCAGCCTGATGCAAGGTATGCAGATCTGTCAGGAGCTGCACAAGCAAAATTCCCGCCCACTCTGAAGATTTAGTTTTCATAAAATCAAACAGCGTTTCACCTTTTAAATATTCCATCGCATAAAAAGGATACGTGCTATTACGTGCCACCCAGTCATCCACGTCGATTAAAGAAGGTCCAAGGACTTTCCCCTGGACCTTAGAAAAACGCTTCAGCACATTCACTTCAGATGTGATCGACATCTGATCATGTCCGATTTTAAGTGCGACAACTCCACGATCAGAATCAGCCAAATAGACCGCACCTGTTGCGCCATACCCTAGTCGGCGGCGGATTCGATACTTAGAATGGTTCCACTTTCCGCGGATTTCCTCACCAACAACTAAGTTACATACCAGACTCGTTCGTATATCCTGGGGCATCATCGGACAAGAATCTCCTTTTTGAAGAACGTTTGCGGCCGAAAGCGGCAATTCCTTCTTTTATAGCAGGTCCCGTTGGTGTGATTCCACCGAGTGTAATCTTTGAAAAGATCTTACCAATCGAGTCTAGTTTGGATGACCAGCTTAGTAATTCTTCTGCTTCTGATCTTTTCCCTGGGAAGACATAGATCGAAAACTCATTATCACCGATTCTGGAATTTAAAGAGATAGATAGATCAAGAAGGGATTCTTGAACCGTAAGCATCTTGTCTTCCATCGAGCCCGAAGCGTCAATTAAAACCAAGATTTCGAGATTCATTGTTTCTCCCATCTCATCTACAACTTCAATAACTTCTCCTCTTTTATCAGGAGGAAGATCTTCCATCGTCGACTGACTTCCTAGTATCTGCTGCAATTCCGCGTTAACGACTCCTTTAATTGTTTGGGCCATTGCTTTTTGCGTGACCATCTTAACCGTTTGTGCGAGCTGCTTCGTGTATACCACCTGACTGATTCCACCGCCAGCCATTGCAATTTCCTCAACTTCTCTTAAACCTTGTCTATGATACTCAGGAGCATTCTCGTTCAGTACACCGATAACGTTAACAGCAATTCCTTGTTCGTGAGCAAGTGCAGCCATCGCTACTGGATCTTCACCTTGATTCGAACACCCATCTGTAATAAGCAATATTTGACGCAACGTTCCTTTGTTCCGCATTACTCTAACCCCTCTCGCGTACAATTTTTAACTATTACCATCATCGTCAAGAAAGTTAGGGTTTATACGCAAAAAAGAGATCGGCTAATCCCCGTTTGGGAGTGCTCAACTTAAAATACTGTCGAGTCTCAGCTATTTACTGTCCACTTTTGAAAAAATACTGTCCACTTCATATTTTCTGCATCAAACATATAAACGAGCACACAAAAAAGACCCCTCTTTTTACAGTTGAAAAAGAGAGGTCTCCTATTATCTGAAACTATTGAGCTTTTTTTCGGCTAATGTTTACTTTCGGATATTGAGGTACTGTTGCCCATTTTGGAATGTTCTTTTCAATCTTTGTCACTGCAACCGTCATGTCGTCCTCAATTCCGTTATTTCCAGTACGGATGACTTCTTCCATAATCAGATCTGCTATTTCCTGAGGATCATCGGTATCGATCTCTCTGATCTTGCGCTTCAGCCATGCATCAATGTTCTCGATATGACGAGGGGCTTCATAGATGCCGTCACTCATCATGATTAAGATATCCCCTGCTTTTAACTGCTCATCAACAACGTCCACATCAAAATCCTGTATGATCCCCATCGGCAAGTTGCTCGCTTCAACCGTCTTGACCTGATCACCGCGTTTAATAAAACTCGGCGTGGATCCAATTTTTAAAAACTTAGCTGATGCATCTTGCAGGTCGATCATCGCAAGGTCCAGCGTTGAGAAAATTTCATCTGTCGTGCGCAATGATAGAACCGAGTTGACTGACTTGATGGCTACTTCCTCTTCAATTCCGGATTGAAGGATCTTTTGAAGCAGCTGAAGCGTCTCGTTGCTTTCGATGAAAGCCCGTTCTCCGTTACCCATACCATCTGCGATCGCAACGGCAAATTTGCCAGCACCGATCTCGATCGTCGAATGACTATCTCCAGAAAGCCACGCTCCCCCTTTTGCAGCTGATGCAATTCCGGTCTCAACCACATATTCTCTAGCCGAATGAAACGATAGATGACAATAGCCTGTTGCATAGTTTGCACATTCTTCATGAGTAACAAGGATCGTTTCTTCTAAAATATCAGAAAGGATAGGCGCAATCAGTTTTTCAGCGATTCCTGACCCGCCGCAATATGGAATCGTCATTTCAATATCAACATTTGACGTTTCTAAGCTGTAAATATCGACATGGCCGACATCAATACCTGCTTGAGAAAGAGAATCTTTAATCTGCTCCTCTTGTATTTGATGGTTCTCTTGTTCACGCTGAATCTCTTTTGCAAAGTCACCCATCACTTGTGAAACACCCATCAGCTGATCAGCCACTAATCGGCGGCTTTCTTGCACTTGAATCTTTAATTTTTGGGAAGCTCGATATTGAGTCAGTTCTTGTTTCATTAAGTCTGTGATCTTTTCAGGCTTGATGCAGTGCCTTTCCCAGTCACGTTTTAATTTTCTGTCCTTGATATCACTGTAATCCTCTTGCTCTACCATTAATCTTGTCATAAGATCATACGTTGTTGTAAAATTTTGAGCCCAGCACTGTTCCTTTTTAAAACACGTCTGGCACGTCTTTTCTGTAATATTGCTTAAGAAAAGGTCCACTTCACGTGAGCTTTCCTCTTCATTTAGCGAAGAACCCACCGATTGAAACGAGTGTGACAACGCTTGAAAAAGACTCGAAAAACGTTCTACACGGCTTGCCGTTACATCCCGGATCTTTTTCAAATATTGCTGCTGCTGCATGGAATGCTCTCTTGTTCCAGGCACATACTTCGAGATGTTGCTTATTGCAGTCTTTGGTGTTAATAAAAAGAGCAGAACAGCAAAGCCAGATTCCATCAGTGTTGAAGTGATCTCAGCACGCCCCTCGCCATAAAGACCAATTAGGACAGTACCGATGATCAGTCCTAAGCTCACACCAAACCGCTTGCCTTCTTTTAAGAGCCCCCCAAGCAAACCTGAGAATGCTAATAGACTCATCTGAGACAAACTCGCCACTTGCGCAAGACTAAGGATAAGTCCTGTTACGACACCTACAGTCGAGCCGATCGCAGCGCCTCCTACAAACGCAAACAACAATACTAAATAGCGGGAAACAACATGTTCTACCGAGACATCATTGATCTGCCAGCCGATCGTTCCTGTCATTACGGATGCGAGGAGAATCATCAAGCATACGATTTCTTCATTTTTCAGGGATTGAGGAATCTTTTTATTCGTTAATAGCGGGATGCTTTGAAGAAAGATTAACGTAAGAACTAAACTGAGTCCTCCTTCAACAAGCGCGAGCATCGTATCAACTCGCTCTAATCCACCCTCACCAAACATCGAAAATAGTGTTCGTGTGATTAAAGAAGAACCAAAAACTAAAAGAGGCAAACTTTGTATCCGGTTCTTAATAAAAAGATCTGCCCCTTTTTGGAGACTAGCATAAACGAGCAGGGCACTTATAAAGAATAAGGCATTCATCGGCTGAAGTGATAACGCTCCTGCCAATACAGCAAAGACCGCTATGCCTGTCCGCTCTTTTCGTAAAACAAAGACACTGGCCACAAAGGGTAAAGCGAACGGAGATAACTCAGCCAAAATCATAGCTCGTCCTAACAAAAAGCCTATTCCAAACAACAGCATTCTCCAATTAAAAATGCTCTGGTTCAAAAGCTGAATCCATCTCTTACTCGTTTTATAAACCGCTTGCTGGCCTTTTTCTACCCACACCATTCCCCTGATTGGTTCGAGCACTTCTTGTTCAACCTTCTGCCACATCCCATACACCACCCGTTTCCAATTTGTGTAACCATTATAAACAGGTTTAGAACAAAGATTTTGTCAAAAGAGCAATGTTGGTTCGAAAAACTTCTCGACGCACTTCACCACTATTTCACGAAAGTAAAGCAAAAGCGGACAACATTCTTACAAAAAGGGAAAAGGAATTTTCATTTTTAAAAGTTTTAGGGAGAATTATGAAGAAAAATAAAATGGATTGAACCTTTTTAAATATAGGAAATGAAAGACTACTGTTTAGGTTGTTACGGTACGCGATCTTTTATCTGTTACACGTTCGCGTAGTCACCCTTCATTTACGCGTGTTTGAATGAGGTTTACGCGCAGTCGAGCTTCTTTCCGCGCACAAACGACCGATTTAAGCGCACATCTCGGCGAATCTCACGCACACAGAGATAAATAGGAGGTTTTCTGTAGCAAAAGGGGCTGTTTTTCATGACAGTTTGAGTGTGATAGCTATTACTATCAAAATCTTAATAGTTAACACCAAATTTTGAAGGTTTTGCAATATTTTTAAATGCGGCGAAATCACTCTTATTAGATTTGTTGAACAATCCGTTTCCTAAACAATAAAAAAGAGCACCCTATGCGGATGCTCTTGAACGTTTGTATGTATATGTCAAAATTAAAAATGGTAGCGGCGGAGGGAGTCGAACCCACGACCTCACGGGTATGAACCGTACGCTCTAGCCAGCTGAGCTACACCGCCATTTGTAAAAGACACAAGTAGTATATTACATCCATCCTGGCATCCTGTCAACGGTTCTTTAGAAATTTGTCGAAAAAGTTTTTTGTAATGTTTCCTTTTTCGTTCAAGAGGTGGTTGATCTCCGCTCCAGGCGCTCGCTTTCCGCGGGGCAGGTGGTGAGCCACATTCGTACGTTACACGTATAAGTGTCTCACCTGCCCTCCTGTCCTAGCCCAGAGTCTCGCGCCTTCCGCTCCAATCAACTTGTCGATGATGAAAAAGAACAAAAAAACTTTAAAACCATCATTCATTTAGTAAAGCGTATTTAGGAAAGAGCGAATAAAAAACAAACCCTGTAAACAACCTCAAAAAAAACAAAAAGCACCCTACTGATAGGGTGCTTGCCATATATAGATGAATGAGCATTAAAAATGCAACAATTATCCTCTTCGGCCGCCGCGGCCACCTCTTTTTGATTCAGTACTACGCTTTAAAGTAGTGAGTCGATCTTCACTATCTTTAAGGAATTTATTCATCTTATCCTCAAAAGATAATGCTGTAGAATGGTTGTTTCCACCTCGGTTTGGACCTTTGCGCGATTTGTTGAAACCGCCTCTTGAAGGGGCTGGTCTACTAGAAGCAGCAGGATTTTCTTTTGCTTTCTTTATAGACAAACCAATCTTTCCGTCCTTTTCGACGCTCATAACCTTAACTTCTACTTGATCACCAACTTTAAGAAATTCGTTGATGTCCTTCACGTAATTATCCGCAACTTCGCTAATATGCACGAGTCCTGTTGTACCCCCTGGCAGCTCAACAAACGCTCCAAAATGAGTAATCCCAGTAACTTTCCCTTGCAACTTGCTGCCTACTTCAATTGACATGCAAAAAATGCTCCTCCTTAAAAAATCTCAAAAGATATCAATACTTATTATACAATCGAAAAAATCTGCGTGTCAATCTACGCTTATTGCTTTATTCTGGAAGTTTAAAGATTGTTTCACCAGGCTTTGACATAAAAAAGTCTCGTCTAGCGATTTCTCCAATGTATTCTTCGTCTTTTAGTTTATTCACTTCATCTTTAAGTTGTGCCTTTTCTTCCAAAAGAGCTTTGTATTCGTCACTTAACTCTTGTTGTTGCATCTGTTTTTCATTTAAAAGGGAAAGCTGTTCTGCAATTCCCGTTATAATTAAAAAAGCAAAAAAGGAAAATACGATAAAGGCCCCCGTTAAGCGGCGGTACAATCCACGCTTACGTTTAGCGATCACCTTCTCATGACGTTCTTTATTCTGGATGTATTGTGAGTGAATCTCTGTAATTTTTTTTTGGCGCATTCGTTCGCTGTTCCCCTCCTTTACTTCTTTTTTCCCTTCCAATTGCTGACTTTATTCTTCGCTGAAATCAAAAACCCTGCTAATTTTAAATATTTCTCCTTTAAATTATACCATTTTTGCTTTGGAATGAAACGCCAGATGAGTCGTCCCACCCACTTAAAAGGAGAAAAAAGAATCATGAAAATCACCATTGCAATCTTCCGCAAGATGTTAAATGCATATAATAGAATAGCGGATATGAGCATAATTAACCATTTTATCGGCATTACGATTAAAGAGTTAAGCAGGCGATAAAAAAAACGAAAAAGGGATACAACAGCTGTAACCATCCACTCAAGTATCTTCTTATAGATTCGTTCAAAAAGTGCTCGGTACGCCGCATAACCACAAATGAGAGCAATAAAAATATAGAAACGGATCTCAGCATGATTCACATGCAGAAGGACATAGAAGACGAGCAAAGCCTGTACCAGCCAAAACAGCAGATCATTTAAAAAGTGAAGCCAATGCCACTTTCTCTTTTCATGGATAAACCGGCCGTACGTATCGACTGCCATTCCGATCCAGATTCCCATGATCACCATAGAAAGCATGGTTTGAAACTGAACAGTTAAGGTCATTTGAACAGTTTGCCGAAAAAGCCTTTATTCTTTTCGCCTGTCTGCTGGTCAAGGTACACAAGATCGAACACTTTGCCTTCAATATTTACGACACCTGATTCAACATCAAGATTCTTCATCTTCAAGTTTGTCCCGCGTATCGCTAAAAAGCCCATCGTTGTCTCAAGCAAAAACTCTTCATTATCAAAGCTTTCTACTTGTTTAACGCCCGTAATCTCTAAACTCTTTCTGCCTACCATTCTCACATCATGGTTTGGTGTGCTCACTTTTTGATTATATCCATTTAAATCGTATCGTTGATCCATACAATCCCCTCCTCTATTCCATACAAATGTATGAAGCAAAGCGGGCGAATAGAACAAGCTGTCTACCGAAATGAAAGGAGCTTTTGTCTCAAAAAAGGAAAAAGAACCTGAAAAATTCAGGTTCTTCTACTCAGTCGTTTCGATGCGGTTTTCTTCGAGAACGGTGTACATGTTGTCTGCGTCCTCTTTTTTGGTCGTATCTTTAAGCTCGTTGATTTTCACCTTTACGAGCTTTTGGCCAAAACGAATCGTAAGCTCGTCCCCAACTTTTACATCAGAAGACGCTTTAGCCTGCAATCCGTTAATCGAGATACGGCCTTGATCTGAAATCTCCTTCGCCACGGTTCTCCGTTTGATCAGACGGGAGACTTTCAGAAACTTATCTAAGCGCATGCTTACTTAACAGCTTCTTTCAGCTTGTTTCCTGCTTTAAACGCTGGAACTGTAGCAGCTGGGATTTGAATTTCTTTCCCTGTTTGAGGGTTGCGGCCAGTACGGCTAGAACGCTCGCGAGTTTCAAAAGTTCCAAATCCAACAAACTGTACTTTGTCTCCGTCTTTTAGAGCAGAAGTAATTTCATCGATTACGCCATTAACGACTGTTTCTACGTCTTTCTTTGTAAGTCCTGACTTTTCTGAAATATTTGTTACCAATTCATTTTTGTTCATTTTTAATTACCTCCTTGTTTATCTATCACATAATTCGGTAGAAAACCCTTATAATTAAGGGTTTCTTACTATTTCTCGAGAAAATATTCTCTATTTTTCACTATAATCCTTCTTTGTTGAAAAAAAAATTATTTTGCTTCGTTCCAAAGTCGGTCCATTTCCTCAAGCGTTACATCATCGAACGATAGGTTTTGTCTCTTCAACGCCTGTTCAATATAGTTAAATCGCTTTTTAAACTTTCGATTGGTCTCATTCAGCGCCTCTTCAGGATCTATTTTGTAAAAACGCGCTAAGTTTACTACTGAAAACAATAAATCACCAAGCTCTTTTTGTTGTTCATCCCCTTCAGCTTCCTGAAACTCTTTTAATTCTTCTAAAATCTTATCATAGACGGGCTCTGCTTCTTTCCAGTCAAAACCAACTTTAGCAGCCTTCTTTTGAAAAAGAAACGCCTTTTGAATAGCAGGGATTCCTTTTGGCACACCATCGAGCAGAGACTCTCTATCTTCTTTTCCTGTCTCTTGCGCTTTTATCGCGTCCCAGTTAGCCACTACTTCGTCTGCATTCTCTGCAGAAACATCACTAAACACATGTGGATGACGGCGGATCATCTTTTCGGTTAAAACAGCAATAACATCTTCAATGGCAAAAAATCCTTCATCTTCACCAATTTGTGCGTGAAGAAGTACTTGAAGCAATACATCCCCAAGTTCTTCTGCAAGTGCCTCATCGTCTTCTTCATCAATCGCATCCAGCACTTCATAAGCTTCTTCGATTAAATACTTTTTTAGTGTAACATGTGTTTGCTTTTGATCCCACGGACAGCCGCCAGGTCCGCGCAGGCGAGAGATAACGTTTCTTAAGAACGAAAACTCTCTGTACATAAGCTCATCTTCTTTTACAGGGGGAACGTAAACAGCTGTTAAATTGTTTAATGTCACAGAATGGTCCAGTTCATAAAGCGGAACTCGCTTGATGAATTCATCCGAGCTGCCTGCCGCTGTAACGACCACAACTTCATAATCATCCGGGTATTTTTCCATTAGTGTCAGCTTCACTTCTGATGCGATGAAGCTATCATACACTTGGACGATTACAAGATGATGGCGAATCTGAATCTCATCTTTCTTTAACGAAGTACCATCAAGAATCTGGCACCCTTCTATTGGGTCGATTCTGAGCGCGGTGTACATCTCATCGAGGAAACTTTTCCCGCCTGCAACTGTTACTTCAATCTCTTTGCTTTGTGCCTCATGCAATAGAATTTGAACAGCTCGTTCCGCAACGAGTGGATGGCCCGGGACAGCATAGATTACATGATTCTCCCTCTCAGCTGCCTTGAACAAAATTTCGGCAATCTCCTTATAAACAGGCTCAAACTCATCATGCTTTTCATAGATCTCATCAAATGCAACGAAGGTCTTTCCTTGTTTCATAAGGTCTTCTACAGCAGGGTGGTGGATTGTACGGACATAGACCTTATCAGTTGACTCAAGCATCCGGTAGATGCCAAGCGTCATCTGGTCAAGATCTCCGGCACCTAAGCCTATGATTGTAATCTTCTTTGTCATCATGGTCTCCTTTTTTTAAGACGTTTAAACAGTTTTTTAAATAAGCTGACGGAATGAAACACGGAGTCCCATTCTGCTTGTGAAAAAATTCTGAGTTTAAAGATGCAGATAAAATAAAGTGCTGCCCCTATTAAGGATGAACTGATACTGATCAGCATCGAATGAAATCGCGTGTCAGCTAGAAATAAAACGTTTTTTGCGATAAACAGCCATGCCAAAACTCCAACGGCCATAAAAATGAGGGAGACTATGTAATAAAACAGTTTTGCTTTTTGACTTCTCATTAGAAATCTTGTTGCTGACTGAAGCTTGACGAGTTGAGCGGCAGCTGCTGCAAAGGTAGCTAATACGGTTGATAATGCAGCACCTTCCATACCAATAATCGGAATGAAAACAAAGTTTCCCGCTATTTTAACAGCTACAGCTAAAAGTACGGTAAAGGCCGCAAATCGTCCATGACCAAGTCCTTGTAAAAGTCCAGTTGTTGTATAAATGATAGAAACAAAAATAATCGATACACAAAGAATGGCAAGAGCACGCGAACCATCCTCGTTTTTAAACAGCATAACATTAAGATCTTTCATGATACAGATTAGCCCAACCGCTGCTGCTCCTCCGAAAACAATAGAGATTTTAACAGAAAGTTTAGCAAGAAACTGAATTTCCGCTGTTTTCTTTTTGTTAACTAACGTTGCCATTTCTGGTACAACAGCAAGTGCGATTGAAGCTGCCGCTACGGTACCTAATTGGAGAAGAGGTTGTCCACGGTCGAAAACCCCTTTTAATATTTTTGCATCATATGAATCCATTCCGCTTCCTACCCATACGTTAACAAAAAGAAAAGAATCGACAAGCTGCATCAAAGCGAGTATGAGAGCACTTAAAGAAAGATAAACACTTGTTTTCAGCAGTTCTGCCGCGTATAGAAACCGGATTTTCGCTTTAGGATTATATGTTTTCGCAAATCCCTTCTTCCAAAAAAATAAGAGGAATAATCCTGACGCAAGGGCTCCAATCACTGAACCTGACAGCGCCGCTGCCCCCGTTTCATAACTGGTGTAGCCTTTTGAAACGAAATAATAAGATAATAGCAAAATCCCTGATACTCGAATTGTCTGCTCAATCAATTGCGAAACAGCCGTAAGCTGCATATCACCGTACCCCTGATACGTACCTCTCAAGAAAGCAGCAAACGGGATAAACAAAAATAGAACCGAGATTACCTTTATAGGTAATTCAAGATTGTCATCTCCCATCCACCGTGCGATAAATGGCGCTGTGAAAAAAAGAAGAACAAATGAAAACACACCTAACGTAAAGGATGTCCATACAGATGTTTTAATAAGATGATCATTATTGTTTTTCTCTGAAACGATCATTTTTGACAATGCCATCGGAAACCCTGTAAAAGCAATAGCTGCTGCAATGGCGTAAAACGGATAGGCCTGCTGAAATACATAAAAGCCAAAATCACCCGTCATGTTCTGATAGGGTATGCGATAAACGACACTTAGTAATTTTACAATGATTGCTGCAGCAGTCAGCAGCAATGCACCTTCCCATACGGAATACTTCTTAGAGTTCATAGTATAGATACCTCGATACTGCATATATTTATTTCCCGGGACGACACATGTCGACACGTTCTTTACTTCATCAACATAATTCAAGGTATTATACCATAAACGGAATGTATCGCCCGGCGATATGCGGTTAATTCAAGTAGTCTGGTTGAATATGTTGACTGCTCTTGAAAGTGGTTGATTTCCGTTCCAGGTGCTCGCTTTCCGCGGGGCAGGCGGTGAGCCACATTCGTTACGTTTCACTTTTAAGTGTCTCACCTGTCTAGTTGCAGTGGCTAGCCTCTCTTCCACTTTTCTGACTGCCCACCTGTCCCGCAGGACAAGGAAGGCTACAGCAGCGACACATCGCACGAAGAAAATTTGAAGTTCAATTTTCGAGGAGTCTCACACCCTGCACTCTAATCAACTAGTCAGGGAAGTGAGCATCCTATCGCCAAGCAATTACAATCACTAAATCAATAAATAAAAAAAAGAAAGAGCATAATAGCCCTTCCTCCTCTATTGCTCCATCTGTCTGGCTAAAAATCCAGCAGCAGTTTCAGCAAGTTTCTGCTCAAGTTCTGTTAGCTTCTTTCCTTCTTTTCCAACCATGACAACTGCTCCAATTGGATCTCCGCCTGCAATGATTGGTGCTATAACATGAGATGTATTTTCTTTGATCCCGTCGATTAGCTCGGCTTCGGTTCCGTTGGTTTCAACCAGCGTCTTCCGGTCACTCATGGATGATTCCACTACTTTACCGATGCTTTTATTGTGATAATCTTTCTTGGATCCGCCAGCTACCGCAATATATGTATCACGGTCAGCAATTAACACAACATGACCTGTACTGTCTGCAAGGCTTTCTGCGTATTCTTTCGCAAAATCGCCTAGCTCATTAATCGGAGAGTATTTCTTTAAAATGACCTCTCCATCTCTGTCTACAAAAATCTCAAGCGGGTCTCCCTCACGAATCCGAAGTGTTCTGCGGATTTCCTTTGGAATAACTACGCGCCCAAGGTCATCAATGCGTCGAACGATACCTGTGGCTTTCATATAGATAATGCCCTCTCTTTCGGATGATGATATCTCTGATGTAACAACAAAATGGTTCCTTCTCTGAAAGAATGTTCCATTTTCTAGGTTTATTATTTGTTACATCTGCTGTTCTATTCACGATTGAGAGGTAATTATATTTTATGGTGTATTTGTTGTCTTTTCTTTCCTAGCATGCTTGATCTCTTTTAGGAAAAGGTCAATCTGCTTCAACAGATCTAAATCTTTTACCCGTTTACGGTTTATGACCACTTTCATTAAGTTGTTCTGCATACCAAGGTTTACGTGTCTGCCGATCTTATTCGCGATCTCAAACATCTTGGCGCCATCCACGGATGCTGTTGTTTTTTCATTTAATAACATGTTAATCGTATCTTGCTTCTGTTCGATCGACTTAATGCCCTCACGCTTCGCACGAAGTTTAATTCCTGCAACTAGCAAGAGACATTCCACTTCTACTGGATAATCACCAAAACGGTCAATAAATTCTTCTTGCAGGTCTGAAATGTCTTTTAAGGCCTTTGCTGCACGAACATGTTTGTACATCTCGATCTTTTGCTTTTCGTCCGCAATATAGTGCGACGGAATATACGCATCTACCTCGATATTGAGATCAACATCTTCTTCCACTTCTTTTGGTTTTGTTCCTTTTCGTTCTTGAATGGCCTCTTCAAGCATCTGTGAATACAGATCAAAACCAACGGAGTCGATGAATCCATGCTGCTGAGCTCCAAGGAGATTACCTGCTCCGCGAATCGATAGATCTCGCATTGCGATTTTAAATCCTGATCCTAATTCAGTAAACTCCTTTATGGCTTGAAGTCGTTTTTCCGCCACTTCTGTTAAAACTTTATCACGCTGATACGTGAAATAGGCATATGCCACACGATTAGAACGACCAACCCGACCTCTAAGCTGATAAAGTTGTGAGAGTCCCATTTTATCCGCGTCATATACGATAAGCGTGTTAACATTCGGAATGTCTACGCCTGTCTCAATAATGGTTGTTGAAACCAATACATCAAAATTTCCTTCTAGAAATTCGAGCATGACGCTTTCAAGTTCATTCTCAGACATCTGCCCGTGTGCATAGGCGACTCGGCAATCCGGTACGAGCATCGATATCTGTTCAGCCATTCGTTCAATGGAATCAACACGGTTATAAAGAAAATACACTTGTCCGCCGCGGCCCATTTCACGCTCGATCGCTTCCCGTACGAAAGAACCGTTGTAATCCATGACATACGTCTGGACAGGGAATCTATTTTCTGGCGGTGTCTCAATAACCGAAAGATCCCGAACACCAAGCATCGACATGTGAAGTGTACGCGGAATTGGTGTTGCGGTTAATGTAAGCACATCTACATTTGATTTTAGCGTTTTGATCTTTTCTTTATGCGTAACACCAAATCGCTGCTCTTCATCAATAATGAGCAAGCCCAGATCTTTGTACTGAACATCTTTTGATAACAAGCGGTGTGTTCCGATCGCAATATCGACAGTACCTGCTTTTAACCCCTTAAGCACTTCATTTTGTTCCTTTTTTGAACGAAAACGACTTAAACTGCCAATGGTAATCGGAAACTCTGAAAAGCGTTCACGAAACGTTTCATAATGCTGCTGTGCAAGAATCGTAGTCGGAACAAGGAAAGCCACTTGCTTTCCATCCATAATCGCCTTAAACGCTGCACGTATCGCTACTTCTGTTTTTCCATAGCCAACATCACCACAAAGAAGGCGGTCCATCGGACGAATGCTTTCCATATCTTTCTTGATTTCGTCGATCGCTCTAAGCTGATCATCCGTTTCTTGGTATGGAAAACTTCCTTCAAACTCACTCTGTTCCGCTCCATCTTCAGCGAAAGCATAGCCTCTGCTCGCTTCACGTTCAGCATAAAGCTTAATAAGGTCATCCGCTATATCCTGAACAGAAGATTTAACTCTGCTTTTCACTTTTTTCCAGTCGCTTCCGCCAAGCGTATAGATCTTAGGTTCTTTGCCCTCAGACCCAACATACTTTTGGACTTGGTCGATCTGTTCTACGGGTACGTATAGCTTATCGTTACCGGAATATTTAATATGGAGGTAATCTTTATGGACACCTTTGATCTCGAGCGTTTCGATTCCTAAGTATCTCCCAATACCATGGTTTACGTGAACGACATAATCGCCTACTTTTAGTTCGGAATAGCTCTTAATCCGTTCAGCGTTAGTCATTTTCTGTTTTCTGGCAGGACGTTTTGCCTTTTTTGTAAATACTTCTTCTTCTGTAATGACTACAAGCTTTTGCTTGCCAGATTCAAATCCGCTGGCAAGATCCCCGAGCAAGATCTGACTTGTTCTTGGCTGAATCTCCTTGTCTTTGTCAATAATGCCTGCATCCATCTCATAATCGGCAAGCACTCTTTCCAACCGCTGTGCCCGCTCTTTGTTCATCGCAACAAAAACGATCGCAAATCCAAGCTTTTTCCAACGGTCCATCTCACCTTTTAGAACGTTCATCTGACCGTGAAAGTTCTGCATGCTCTTACATTCAACATTTAGAATGTTTTGAGGTTGTGTGTGCGGAACATGCCTTAAGAACAAAGATAAATAAATAACAGGAAACGCCTTTTTGTCACCAAGAAGCTGGCTGGTGTCAGGCGAAATAGCCAGATTTTGAACAAGCTCTCCATGCTCAAGAAGTGCAGTCTGCCACTCTGCTTCCTCTTTGTCCAGCTGCTGACTCGTTTCCTGAATTCGCCCGATCTCATCCATAATAATCAAGCTGTCAGACGCTATGTAGTTCAGAAGACTTGCGGGCTGGTCATAAAAGAGTGAAGCGTATTTATACATGCTTTGAAATTGCTGTTGTTCACGCAGCCGCCCAATTTCATAACTGATATTTTCAACGAGTGTTTCTTTTAGTGAATCATCTTTTATATTTTTCAAAGTGGATGATAGCTTGGCGTCAATACGCTCTGCGGCTTTGTTGTAGTGCTCTTCAAACAGGATGAGCTCTTCAGCCGGAGCAATGGAAATTTGCTCTACTTTATCTTGTGAACGCTGTGTTTCTGCTTCAAAGTAACGTATAGAATCAATTTCTGTGTCAAAAAGCTCAATGCGAAGTGGATTTTTTTCTGTCAGTGGATAAATATCAATAATTCCTCCGCGAACACTGAATTCACCTGGTGTTTGTACCATTGATGTTCTTTCATAACCCATTGCAACGAGCTTGTTTAAAACTTGATCAGGATCAATATCTTCACCCATTTTAAAAGATAATCCAGATTGTTTCCAAAGGTCTACCGGCGGCAGATATCTTCTTAATCCCGCTACAGGTGTAATAATGACACCATTAGAAGATTGGCTTAAATAGTTAAGTGCTTCAATCCTTTGGCTTTTCAGCTCAGGACTCGAGATTGCCATCTCTGACGATATTAGATCATTAACAGGATATAAATAAACTTCATCTTCAGATAAAAGAGAAGTTAGATCTTCATATAGTTTTTGTGCTTGAAATAAATTATGGGTTACAACCAGCAGCGGTTTACCCGTATTCTCGTGAAGACTGCTAATAAGCATGGTCCGGGCAGAACCAGACAAACCAGCTACTAACTGTTCTTTGAGTCCTCCATTTATGCCATCCAAAATGGATTTAAAGTCTTCTCCCTGGCTAAAATATTTTTTCAATCCAAGCATGTCTTACTCCCCCTCTCACAAGAACTAGTCAATATTTCTATAATAGTCATTCGGGTCAGTTACCGAAAAGATTGTAGCTTGTGGGTTATGTTTTGGAAAACTCTTCTTGGCAAGTTGATTGAAGCGTAAGATGCGAGACTCCTGGGGGATCAGTATGCCAGGTGAGACTCCTACGGCGCAAAGCGCAGAGGAGGCTCACCGCACGCCCCCCGGAAAGCGAGCATCTGAAACGCAAATCAACGACTTTCAAGAACAACAAAGGGTTACATTAACACCCTATTTTAAACAGAAAAAGGCTTTGGCCCGCGTAGTAGGCTATGGCCAAAGCATTACCTTATTTTATTGAATAAAGGATTTCAGCGTATGATACTCAGGATAACGTTCTAAAGTATCCTGACAATCCTCACATGTTGTTGTAACTTCTATATCTCCATTCTCTTTATAGGAGAGCAATTCCTGCCGTTCTTCACTACTTAATGTTTCAAACCCAAGATGTGCCGCATTCACAGTGTGGTGATCAATCGTGCCCACATGTGTTTTACAATGCCTGCACCGGTAATGAATAGCCATGTACGGTCCCCTTTCGGTTAGCATTATACTAACCATTATGAGCGGAACATGTGTAATCTATTCTTTACCCGTTAAACTTATTCATCACTTTATCAAACGACGTTTCTATAAAAGCTTCACACGCTTTTACAGATCGGTCAATACCACTTTCAACATCAATTTGCTCCTCTTTAGAAAAGCGATTTAAAACAAAGTCAGGTACTGGCTGCTGATTTGTAGGGCGGCCGATGCCGAAGCGAATTCTCTTAAACTCCTGTGTGCCAAGATGAGCTATCATCGATCGAATCCCATTGTGTCCGCCAGCACTTCCTTTCGTTCGAAGTCTCAGTTTCCCTGGAATCGTATCAAGATCATCATAAACTACTACCATGTCTTCTAATGGAATTTGAAAATAATCCATAAACGGTCCCACGCACTCACCTGATAAATTCATATACGTTAAGGGTTTTAAAAGAAATACTTTTTCTCCGGCAACATTTCCTGTTCCGTATAACCCTTTAAATTTTGTTTGCTGCATGGGGATGTTTAAGGAATCGGAGAGTTTGTCGATTACTTCAAATCCTATATTATGCCGGGTTCCATCAAAACGAGAGCCAGGATTCCCGAGCCCGATAAACAATTTCACTTTACGTTCACCTAACCTTTAATTGTCTTACGAACATTATACAACAATTAGGATAACAGAATAAAAACGCAGCAGCTGCTGCGTTTCATATTCATTATTCTATTCGTCTTTCTTCTCTTCTTCCTGACTGTCATCAGCAACAGATTCAGAGGACTCTGGAGCATCTCCTTCTTGGTCTGCTTCTTCTGTATCAGGATCTGTTTCTTCATCTTGAAGTTTTGGAGGAGTTACACTCGCAACCACTTCGTCTTCTTCATGAAGAATTTCATATTTATTGCCTGTCGGTAGATCCTTAACAGATAAGGAATCACCTATATTTAAGGCTTCAACAGAAGCTTCGAGCTGTTCTGGGAAATCGGATGGGAGAGCTTTTACGTTGACTGTTGCCAGTACGCGCTGCAGCACTCCGCCTTCTTTGACACCAACAGACTCACCTGTCAGTACAACTGGCACTTCCGCTTCGGTTTCTTTATTTAAGTCAATAGCAAGGAAATCTACGTGTGTAATAGAATTTTTCAAAGGATGAACTTGCATATCCTGCACCATAACAGAATAGTCTTTTCCATCAACTTTTAATTTAAGTACACCGTTCTTTCCTACTTCTCTGTAAACTTTAATGAATTCTGGCTCCTCAACAGAAAGAGCTACAGAATTTGTTCCATATCCATAAAGGTTCGCTGGAAAATGACCTTTGTTCCTTAATTCCGATAACGTTGAACGTTTGTCAGTATTTCTTTTTTCGACTGTTAGATTCGTTGCCATAATGAGATCCACCTTTCCTATTTCGAGTCTCTTTAAAGCATTACCCGAACTGAAAGATTTTAAAACCCAAAGTTAGAAATCGATTTAGCAAGCAAATCTTTTTAGTACTTTTCTGTAATTCAATATGGTTACTTTAGAAGATTGCTACATTCTCATCCTTGAAAAGTTGAGTGGAAGGTGCAAGACTCCTGCGGGACAGGTAGGCATGTGAGACACTTAAAAGTGAAACGCTCGAATGTGGCTCACAGCCTGCCCCGCGGAAAGCGAAGCACCTGGAACGGAAATCAACACTTCCAAAAGCAGTTTAAATCTTAATCAAACAATTTAGAAACTGATAACTGTTCGTGTACACGAATGATTGCTTCTCCTAATAAAGGAGCTACAGATAGTTGAGTCACTTTATCTATCTTCTTTTCTTCTGGAAGAACAATTGTGTTTGTAACAACAAGCTCTTTTATTGAAGAGTTTTGGATTCTATCCATAGCAGGTCCTGAAAGTACAGGGTGTGTACAGCATGCATACACTTCTTTAGCGCCGTTCTCAATAAGCGCATTAGCCGCTAATGTAATCGTACCAGCCGTATCGATAATATCATCGATCAGGATTGCGGTTTTCCCTTCAATGTTACCAACGATATTCATAACTTCAGAAACGTTTGGTCGCGGTCGGCGTTTATCGATAATAGCAATTGGTGCTTTTAGGCGATCAGCCATCTTACGTGCTCTTGTAACACCGCCATGATCTGGGGAGACAATTACGATATCATCTAGTTCTTTATTTGCAAAATAATTTGCCAAGATCGGCACACCAAGTAATTGATCAACCGGGATGTCGAAGAAGCCTTGAATTTGAGTTGCATGAAGATCGATAGCAATAACACGTGTTGCTCCAGCAGTTTCAAGCAAGTTAGCTACAAGTTTAGCTGTGATCGGTTCACGGGCACGAGCTTTACGGTCCTGACGAGCATAGCCATAATAAGGCATTACAACGTTAATTGTTTTTGCAGATGCACGTTTAAGAGCATCAATCATGATTAATAGTTCCATCAAGTGCTGGTTAACAGGGTCGCTCGTGGATTGAATAACGTAAACTTCACAACCGCGAATACTTTCTTCAATATTAATTTGAATTTCCCCGTCACTAAACTTTGTTACTGAACTTTCTCCAAGTTCAATTCCAATATGCTGAGCAATCTCCTTTGATAATTCTTTATTAGAATTTAACGTGAAAACTTTCAATGTAGGATCTACATACGTACTCATTGATGGCTCCATCCTTCCCCACTCATAAAATTATTGGTTTTGCTTTTCGTTTAACTTTTGAACATAATTTTCTTTTACCGTTTGACGCGATCTTGCAATGGATAGTGATTCAGCAGGTACATCGTTCGTAATCGTGGAACCTGCGGCAACATAAGCATTTTTCCCAACCGTAACAGGAGCAATTAAGTTCGAGTTGCAACCGATAAATGCCCCATCTTCTACTTTTGTTAGGAATTTGTTCTTACCATCGTAATTCACGGTGATAGACCCGCAGCCTAAGTTTACATCTTTTCCGATCTCAGCGTCGCCAATATAGCTTAGATGAGATGCTTTGCTTCCTGTGCTCATCACTGACTTCTTCACTTCAACAAAGTTACCGATCTTAACTTGGTTCTCTAGAACGGACTTTGGACGGATGTGTGCAAACGGACCAATTGCAGAAGCGTCGCCAATCTCACTGTCATGAACAACAGACTGACGAATCGTATTTCCATTTCCGATCACGCTATCTTTAATTTCGGATTGAGGACCGATGATGTTTTCTTCACCAATTTTTGTTTGACCTAAAATAACAGTGCCAGGGTAGATAACCGTGTCACTTCCAATTTCAGCATCATCTGAAATATACGTTTGATCTGGATCGATCAGGGTAACACCATTTCTCATGTGACGCTCGTTGATGCGCTTTTTCATGTAACGTTCTGCTTGCGAAAGTGCCACTCGATCGTTTACCCCAAGCGTCTCATTAAAATCTGGTGTTTGATAAGCAGCTACAACTTCGCCTGCTTTTTTAAGAATTTCTATAACATCTGGCAAGTAGTACTCACCTTGTACATTATCGTTGTTTACTTGCTTTAATGCTGCAAATAGTGCTTTATTATCAAAGCAGTACGTTCCTGTATTGATCTCAGTCACTTGGCGTTCTTCTTCTGATGCATCTTTGTGCTCAACATTTCTTTCTACTGTTCCTTCACTGTTACGAATAATTCGGCCGTAACCTGTAGGATCCTCAGGCTTAGCTGTTAAAATTGTAGCTTTGGCACCTAGGGATTCATGTTCAGCAATAAGCTTTTCCATCGTTTCTGAAGTAATAAGAGGCGTATCACCACAAACAACAAGTGTGATTCCTTCTTCATTAGCTAGCGCGTTTTCAGCCTGCATAACAGCATGTGCTGTACCGAGCTGCTCTTCTTGAAGCACATATTGAATGTCGCGGCCTAATTGTTCCTGAACCTTCTCAGCACCATGGCCAACAACAGCCACCATTTGTTTCATTTGAAGAGAGCTGATCTGATCAACAACATGTTGAACCATCGGCTTACCACAAACAGGATGTAATACTTTATATAATTTGGATTTCATCCTTGTTCCTTGACCCGCAGCAAGAATGATCGCATAGCGATTTGTCATAGTGAACCTCCATCCATTTTCCTAAATCATAATATACCATTACGAATATATCTTAAACGCGTAGTCATTTCAAGAAGTGGATAGGGATTGTCAATGGTTTGATAAATTTAGGCCAAAAAACGAAGGAAATTCGAGTAATAACGGGGTTCATACAGGAAGGTTCTATATAAAGAGGAAAAAAGAGCAAATAAAAAGAACCTAATCGTTTTGACCAGGCTCTAAATTCTTATTGAGATATTAAGAAGCCCCAGCTTCTTCTAAAGCTGACTCCATTTCTCCCATACGGTGATACTCTGTTAATACCGCATTTTGAATCTTCTCACGCGTACTTGACGTGATCGGATGCGCGATATCACGGAACTCTCCATCTGGTGTTCGTTTGCTTGGCATAGCTACGAACATTCCATTATTGCCATCAATTACTCTAATATCATGAATAACAAATTCATGATCGATTGTAATGGAGGCAATCGCTTTCATACGGCCTTCTGTATTTACACGGCGTAATCTTACGTCAGTCACTTCCATTCACAAACACCACCTTTTTCCAAAATAAGAACGTAATACTACAATTCTTCAGCATTTTACAAAATCCTTCTTTGAATAATAAAAATTTTTAAAAAATTTGTGACGTGGTTTGCCAATTGATTAGAAAGCTTGATTTAGCAGGGCTTTGTTGTTGTTGTTGGGGTAGTTGACTTCCGTTCCAGGTACTCGCTTTCCGTGGGGCAGGCGGTGAGCCACATTCTTAACGTTTCACTTTTAAGTGTCTCACCTGCCCGCCTGTCCCACAGGAGTCTCGTACCCTGCACTCCAATCAACAGGCATAGAAGATAATAAAAAATGAAGTCGGAAGCAACATATTTAGAAAAAAGCCTTTTTAATAGATCGTTATTTATGTAATTGTATGCACCGCATGTTGTTTGTTTAGTAAAGCAGCCGGGAGAAATCAATGGCTTTCCTATACAACAAATTAATAACTGCCTTTTAAAAGAAGTCACTTTCAAATTCCTACATCATTGACAAGTTATTGGAGCGGAAGGTGCGAGACTCCTGCGGGAGGAAATCAACTGCTTTCAAAAAGTTCGAAAAAAATAAGCCCCATAAAGGGACTTATTTTGTAAGTGCAATCACTTCTATTTCTACTTTTGCATCTTTTGGAAGACGAGCGACTTCTACACAAGATCTTGCTGGCTTATGATCGCCGAAGTAATGGCCGTACACTTCATTAATCTCAGCAAACTCATTCATGTCACTGATAAAAACTGTAGCTTTAATAACTTGGTCAAGCGATGATCCCGCTTCTTTAAGGACTGCTTGCAAATTGCGAAACACTTGATGTGTCTGTTCTTTCACATCACCATCAACCATAACGCCTTCTTTTGTAAGGGGAATCTGCCCTGAACTAAAGAAAAGTTGATCGATAACCATTCCTTGAGAATAAGGACCGATTGCTGCAGGTGCTTCTTCTGTATGAACTTTTTTCATCATGCATTACCTCCATTTAGAAAATAATTGCCTTTTTCCACTTCAATGCGGTTTTCCTTTTCGTTCACTTGCGCTAAACGCGCGATTGATACATAGTCATCGACTAGACGTTCTGAAACTTCTTGTGCCTCAACCAAAACACCAATTCCTTCGATATGGGCCTGAAACTCTTCAATGAGACTGATCATACCTTTGATCGTTCCGCCCGCTTTCATAAAGTCATCAATTATAAGTACACGAGAACCTTGTTTAATACTTCTTCGCGCAAGAGCCATCGTTTGAATTCGTTTTGTCGAACCCGAAACATAGTTAATACTTACCGTTGACCCCTCTGTTACTCGGCTATTGCTTCTTACGACGACTACAGGAACATTTAAGTGCGTTGCTACTGCGTAAGCAAGCGGAATTCCTTTCGTAGCTATCGTCATCACGACATCAATTTTTCGAGAAGAGAAGATCGATGCAAATAGTCTTCCGATCTGGTTGACGAGTCTTGGATTTCCGATAACATCTGTTACGTACAAATAACCTCCAGGTAAAATACGACTCGGGTCTTCAAGCAACTGAACAAGTTCCTCAACTGTTGTTTCAGCTTCAGCTTGATCGATGCCTGGAATATATTTAACGCCGCCCGCTGCGCCAGGAACCGTTTGAACGTTGCCAAGCCCGTGCTGTTCAAAATGCTCCTTAATGATAGCAAGATCTTCACTAATAGAAGATTTTGCTGATTCGTACCTTTCTACAAAATAAGATAAAGGGATGAGTTGATGGGGATGATGAAGAAGGTAAGCTGTTAAATCTACCATTCTTCCGCTTCTTTTTAATTTCATATTATCCTCCAAAACCGAATGTTTGAAGATAATATACCATTTTTATACGGATTTTATCAATCATTCCCCTAATAAACGAACGGCATAAACTTCGTGGCAGAAACCTCTTAATCCGTTATAAACTCTTTGAAGCCGAGACTCGTGCTGAAATAACCCAAAAACGGTTGGCCCGCTTCCGCTCATTAAAACGGCGTCGGCTCCAAGTCTCATCATCTGTTCTTTAATGTGTTTCACTTCTGGATACATTTTTAAAGTAACAGATTCTAAAACATTTCCAAGAAGGTTGCAGATTTGATCGTAGTCCTTCTCTTCAATCGCTTTAACCATTCCTTCAACATCAGGATGTTCCAGTCCATGTAGTTTTAGATTACGGTATACCTCTCCGGTAGAAACTCCGATCGGCGGTTTTGCTAAAAGGACCCAGCAAGGAGGGGGAGATGAGATGTGGTGAATCTTCTCTCCTCTGCCCGTCGCCAAAGCTGTTCCTCCATACACACAAAAAGAAACATCTGAGCCTATTTTCGCTCCTAGCTCTGCTAGCTCATCTAGTGATAAGCCTAGCTTCCAAAGTTCATTAAGCCCTTTTAATGTAGCAGCTGCGTCACTGCTCCCGCCAGCTAAACCTGCCGCAACAGGTATGTGTTTGGAAATATGTATATTAACACCCTTTTTTATGTTGAACGTTTTCTTTAATAGCAGAGCGGCTTGAAAGGCTAGATTGCGATCATCAAGAGGAACAAATCCACCTGAACTTTCAATTTTGATTTCGTCTGCCTCTAGTAAGGTGAGTTCAATCCGGTCAGCCAAATCTACCGTTGTCATAACCATAGCCACTTCATGAAACCCATCTTCTCTTTTTCGTAAAGCATCAAGAGAAAGATTAATTTTTGCTGGAGCTTTAATGGATACTTTATTCATTGTCATCATAATCCCTGCCTACCATCTTGCACAATTTTGATATTTTTAATAGTAACACAGTATGAGGAATGAAATATAGAAAAAATCAATCTATAGCTATAGGGGAAAACCGGAGACACAAAGGCCTCCGGTTATCATTACCGCATATTATCTATTCCCATTGTTAAGGCGCTGTTCAGCGATCTCTAATGCTCGTTTCACCATATTACCTGCGTCTTTAGAACGGATACCGCCCCAGCCTTCGCGTTGGACCGTATCATAAAATCCCAGCTCTTTTGCGATCTCTGTTTTTAAACCTTCAGACATCATGCCGTTTTTTCTTCGACCCATGATGAAAACCCCTTTCATATGCGATACATCATAGTATCTCCAAAAGGGGTTTTATCTTTCTTGTAATATGCTGATTTATGTATTTTGTTTTAGATCACAACCAGCAAGGTAAAAAAAAATAGCAGTAAAGATTTCTTACTGCCCGATTGCTGCTTGTGTATCTTCTAAGAATGTAAGTTCTACTGTTTCTGTGAGTACATCCGCGTAACTATAAGAAACACGTTCGAAAGCGTTGGTGTCCTGATCTAATTTGATAATAAAAACTGCTGGGTACGTTTCTTCGAGTGTACCAAGTCGTTCGATCGTTTTACGTCGACCGCCATTTGCACGTAAAGAAAGTCTTCTACCCACGTTGGACTCTAAAGAGCGTCTAATGTCCACTATTGTTTTACCCATTTTAGGCTCCACCTCACTTAGACAAATTATAACACAAATCGCGTTTTTTTGTCAAATTAAAATTTTCATTATAGCAAGCAAAGCATTTTCATGTCAATGACTAAATATCCTTTTTTTGCTTTTTTTAGTATGTCAATATACCTGGTGAATATGTATAAAATGAATAATTTTTACAAATAATTCTTTAATTTATGTCCTTTTGGTATGTTTTTGTGTGTTTTTTACCTATTCTATATGGATACCTGACAGGGCATTTTGCTGGTGCAATCCAGAAGTTTTGGCTGTTTATCCACGAGTTTTAACCTTCAATCCAAAAGTATTGGACTTTTATCCCCGAGTCTACAATCCTCGACATTTTTGCGCTCGGTCTGCAGCATATATTCCCCCCACTTACGCGCAACAAAAAAACTCCGAATTTCCGGAGTTTTACGTTTTTATGGCTTTGATTTAATCGGCATTCCTGTTCGAAGGAATCCTCTCGTCTCTACTCCTCCTAACCCCTCTTTACCAGTGAGTGTATTGCGTAAAACATCCATCACGTTCACGCGATCCATAAAGGAGGTCAGACTGATCTTTGAAACAATATATACGGGGTCTAGAGCATGAATATTGATTCGGGCTGGTGAACTCGCAAAATTTGAACCCACTTTTATTAAAGATTCAAAATGGGATTGACAGGCTCCTGCAAAGATCATCAAATGGTCAAGATGTGTATACTTTCTCCTCACCTCTCGAACCGTTCTAATGAAGTATTTTGTGTGCCGATACGCATTCACATCAGAAACATCGCCCTTTGATTTCATATAGGCGTCATGACCTGTAATGACGAGTATGTCTGGTCTGATTTCATCAACTAATGCGGGAACTTTTTCTGGCATTTCGGTTTCCTTCATATGAATGCCGTAAACGGGTACTCCAAGCTTTTTGTATAATTCCAGACATTTATTTAAATATAGAGGATCTCCGTCAATATGAAGCACTCTTCCTGGCAGCTCAAAATAAGACTGATCGTATTGATAGCCATTTGTCGATAGATACTCTCTTTTTTGCCGCAGCAAGTAATAATCTTGCCTGAATAATTTTAAGGATGACTCTTCTTTTTCTTTTTCCACTTGTCTATGTTCAGACATATGTTTGTCATCAACAACGAATAAGTCATCAACTGGTGCATCTGCCCATAGCCTGAGCTCTTCCCCTGCAAGCTCAGCGATTGTACGATCTTCACTAAATCCAATTACTCGAAAAAGAAGATCCCGCTTGTAAGAGTTTCTGCTTACAATTGATCCAATCTCTAGTTTCATTTTACTCCCCCTATTTGGAGTAACAATCTCCTCTGCTCCTATGTTCCTTTTATATGAGTATGTAGAAGCCGGGGGAAAAATGAGGTTTATTTTACAAGAGGTAAAAGAGCATCAGCCAGCTTGCCAAATTCCTGGATGGATAACGTCTCACCTCTGCGTTTTGGATCAATGTCAATCGATTCTAAAATGGCTTGAAGTTCTTCCTTCTTGTCTTTAGAGATAAGCTGGCTCGTCAGGTTGTTCCAAAGCGTCTTTCGTCTTTGAGCAAAGGATGACCTCACAACATGAAAGAAGAAGTCTTCATCCTTTACAGCTACAGCTGGCTCTTGTCGAAGCGTCAGTTTAATTACGGACGAATCAACGTTAGGTGCTGGAACAAAAACCGTCTTAGGCACTTTAATCATCGTCTCAGCCGTCGCATAGTATTGGATGGCAATAGAAAGTGAGTTATAGTCTTTCGTGCCTGGTGTAGCAGCAAGACGATCTGCTACCTCTTTTTGAATCATACAGACGATGCCTCGAATAGGCAGCTTATCTTGAAGAAGTTTCATAATAATTGGTGTTGTAACGTAATAGGGCAAGTTCGCCACCACCATCAGATCTTGGCCTTCTTCAAAATGTTCTTTGATTACTGCGTGTATGTCTGCTTTTAATACATCTGAATGGATAACCTCTACATGTGGGTACGGAGCAAGTGTTTCTTCTAATATAGGAAGAAGGCGCTGATCAATCTCAAACGCAACCGCTTTTTTAGAAGACCTCGCAATAAATTCGGTTAACGCTCCGATTCCAGGTCCGATTTCAATGACTCCTGACTCCTCTGTCAGATCAGCTGCGTTTACAATATTGTTTAAGATATTTCGGTCAATCAGAAAGTTTTGTCCTAAACTCTTTTTAAATGTAAAACCATGTTTCTCTAGTATGGCTTTTGTGGATTGGGGAGTGGATATATCTTTTCTCATTGTGTTACTATTCCTCCTCATTGCTATAAAGCGCCTTTAGGGCCTGTTCAAATTCTTCTGGTGTAACTCTGAACATATTTAGACGTTTATGTAATTGCTTGGCGTTCATATAACCTATGCGCAGCTCTCTTCCAATCACTTCACGTCTATTTTTTGAATCCGGGCCGCCCGTTAACCCTGCAGCCATTAGGTCTTCCCATAAAATGCTCTCGTTTTCAGTCTCTGCCATTTCTTCTCGAACATGCTCAAGCGCTTCTACAATCGCCTCTCTTGTAGCGTGCTCAACACCTACACCTTTATCTCCTTTAGCAATTGCATCGGCCTTCGCCAAATAGGCATGCTTACAGCCAGGGACATGCTCTGAAATAATTTCTCGAATTCTTTTTCCAGGAAAATCAGGATCAGTAAAAACGATTATTCCGCGAGTCTCATGTGCTCTTTTAATGCGATTCAAAGTATCTATGCTAATTTCTGAACCATTTGTTTCTATTGTATCTGCTAAAACAGACCGTTTAATGGCAAGTGTATCGCTCTTTCCTTCAACAACGATTACTTCTTTAATTTTTTTCATGATTTCCTCCAAAACGGTGAAACCTTTTTAGGCATTGCAACGTCTAATAATCTGAACGAAAAAAACATCTTTTACTAGTATACCCCAGGCGTCAAGAAAGTCTAGGCTTACAAGGGAATGCCGTTGAATATCGGTCATTCTTCTTTTAACCTGTGCAAATAAAAAAAGCACAGGGACTTTTCCCCATGCTTTTTAAAATTAATTAATGATACGAATTTTAACTGATTTTCTTCCCCATGACTCTGCACGTGATTGTGAAGAAAAGAATACGTCAATCTTGTTACCCTTGATCGCCCCTCCAGTATCTGAAGCAATAGCATAACCATATCCTTCAACATATACTTTCGAGCCAAGCGGAATCACATTAGGATCGACTGCGATAACTTTCGCATTCGGGTTAGATTTTAAGTTAAATCCTGTAGCTGTAATGCCAGAACATCCCGTACAGTTAGCAGTATAAGCAGTACTTGTAACGGTTATTTCTCTTCCGCCAGAACTGCTTGCTGAAGGTGATTTACTACGAGATACTACTGGCTGCGGTTTTGGCTGTGCTTTTGTCCCAACAGCAACGATTTTATCAGAACTATCTGTTAGTGTTTTTTCGCTGATGAGTTTTCTGGAAACCTCTTTTCCGTTTTCCACAACAACCTCAAAGCGTTTTTCGAGTTTACCTTTTTTACCTTCTTGCACAACACGCTCTTTACCCTTAGTTAGACCGCTGTCCTTGCGATTAACAACTGCAAATGGTGTTTCTTCTTCCACTACATCGGTGACCTTTTCTACTCGGATGACTTCAACCTGCGTTTTACCAGATATTTTAGCTGTTTTAGCAGGTGTTACTCGATCAATTTCACCTAAAGATACCTTTTGTTGCTTCAAAAGGTCAGCGACGGTAGTCGAAGTGGTCCAAACTTGCTGAGCTTTTCCGCCCACAACAAGCTTAACCGGGAATGCTGATTCAATTTGGATCTTCCCTTGATCCTGTAAATCCGCTGTAAGATTTGGCTTAATCGAATCATGCTCATTAAGCGTTATCTGTTGCTCTTTAACAAATTGTTCAACAGTCTTGGCTGTCGTCCAAATCGTTTTATCCTTGCCATTAACGGTAAGCTTAATTTGCTTCGCTTCTGTATAATCAACCTTCATGTTATCTGTAACCTTGGCATTAAGACCTGGTTTTACTAAATCATGCTGGTTAGGTTGTATGTTGTGTTCGCTTAAAAGTTCTCTAACCGTATTGGCATGTGTTTTCACTTCAGTCTTCTTTCCGTCTTTTATAATTGTTACTTCAGCTTTCGTAGTTTCATAACCTACGAACCCCGTAGTAACTGCTAAAACGAGAAGAGCAACGATCGAAAGGTAAACTTTCTTATTCGTGATACTTGAGAACAAAGCTGTAATATTCCTATACATTCAATTTCCTCCCCTACAAGGACTGCATTATAAATATCTTTTTTCTCTCTGTCAAATCACCCTCCTTTTCGTCCTGAATTGACCCAAGCCAATTATGAACGGAAAAGAAGGAAAAAGGAAAGAAAAACCGTTTGACAAATTTCCTTCCCCTTTTGTCAATTCTTGAAAGATTAATGCGATATTTCTCATGCTTTTCTAGTTTCCGACAACATCTCCTAAGAAGAAATGTTGAAAATTTGGAAAGCATTGTCGGAAGTTTTCTTTATGATGTCTTCAAGTGGAAGATCTTTTAATTCAGAAAGTGTTTCAGCGACATATTTTACATAAGATGGTTCATTTCTTTTTCCTCTTAATGGATGAGGACTCAAATAAGGACAATCCGTTTCAATCAAAAGTCGGTCCATCGGAATTTCCGCAGCAACTTCCTTAACCTTCCTTGCATTCTTAAACGTTACTGGTCCACCAAAACTTATGTAGAAATTCATATCCATGCATTGACGGGCAACCTCGATGCTTCCGCTGTAGCAGTGCATAATACCGCCAACCTCATGGGCTTCTTCCTCTTTCAATATGTCAACTACATCTTGCGTCGCTTCACGATTATGAATCACAATCGGAAGCTTCACCTTTTTTGCGAGTCTGATCTGGCGTCTGAACACCTCTTTTTGAACTTCCGCAGGCGACTTGTCCCAATGGTAATCTAATCCCATCTCGCCAAGAGCGACAACTTTTGGGTGCGCTGCAAGTTCTTCAATCCAAGCCAAATCTTCATCTGTCATATCAATCGCATCTACTGGATGCCAACCAACGCAGGCATAGATAAAGTCGTATTCCTCAGCAAGCTGCATCGCACCTTTTATGGTTTCACGGTCAAAGCCGACCACCACAATATGTGTAACGCCTTCATCTAACGCTCGCTGAATAACCGCCTCGCGATCTTCTTCAAACTGTGTTGCATTTAAATGTGCGTGTGTATCAAACATAGTGTACAATCCCTTCAGCTTTACAAATCTTATCACATTTTCCATTCATTCGGGTAACAGCAGCATTACAAGTTAATTACATTATAGGCATTAAGACCTATTTTTCACGGTAAAAATCGAGTTTATTCACTGTCTTTTGCTCTGAAAAAGCAAAAAGCAGGGATAAACTCCCCGCTTTTTGTTGTTATTTTACTTTTGCACCGTTTGGAAGTGAAGGGTCTACAGTAGCCAATGTTAATTGGCCATCAGAAGATCCAGCTAAAATCATTCCCTGAGACAGCTCACCACGTAATTTAACAGGTTTTAAGTTCGTCACGCATATCACTTTCTGACCTACCAACTCATCCGGTTTATAGTACTGAGCGATTCCAGAAACGACTTGTCGCTTTTCATATCCAAGATCCAATTGAAGTTTTAATAGTTTATCTGCCTTTTTTACAGGTTCTGCTTCAATTACAGTCGCTACACGAAGATCAACCTTCATAAAATCATCTATCGTGATTTCAGGCTTTTCTTCTGCTGCAGGTGCTTCTTCCTTTTTTGGCTCTTCAACTGCTGGGGCTGAAGTGCCACCCATTGAATTCTTAATAAATTCTACTTCAATTTCCGTTTCTAAGCGAGGAAAGATTGGCTCTCCTTTTTCCACCGCAGTTTCTGCAGGAATCGCACCAAATTCCTTCAGTGAATCCCACTCTGTAAGGCTCTTATCTTTCAAGCCTAACTGGCTCCAGATCTTCGCAGGCGTTTCAGTCATAAACGGCTGAATGAGAACAGAAACGATACGGATTGATTCTGCTAAATGGTACATAACACTTGCAAGCTCACCTTGTTTTGCTTCATCTTTTGCCAAAACCCAAGGCTGTGTTTCATCAATGTACTTGTTCGTACGGCTTACTAATTGCCAGATCGTTGAAAGCGCGATTGAAAATTCTAGTTTTTCCATCGCTTCTTCTGTTTTTCTTACGGTTTCTAATGCAAACTCTTGGAGTGTTCCATCAAACTCAGTAACTTTCCCTTCATATGAAGGAATCTTTCCATCAAAGTATTTTCCGATCATAGCAATCGTTCGGTTCAGCAGGTTTCCAAGATCATTTGCTAGATCAGCATTTACTCTGTCAACAAAACTTTCCGGTGTAAACACACCATCAGAACCGAATGGTACTTCACGAAGCAAGTAGTAGCGAAGAGGATCTAATCCATAACGGTCGATGAGAACATTAGGATCCACTACGTTTCCTTTTGATTTAGACATCTTACCGTCTTTCATCAATAACCAGCCATGTGCAATAACTTGTTTTGGAAGAGGAAGATCTAAAGCCATCAGCATGATCGGCCAATAAATCGTATGGAAGCGCACGATTTCTTTACTCATTAAATGGACATCAGCAGGCCAGTATTTTTGATATTTTTCATCGTTCTTGCTGCCATACCCTAGAGCTGTAATATAATTTGATAAAGCATCGATCCACACGTAGATAACATGTTTTGGATTTCCTGGTACTTTTACTCCCCAGTCAAAAGAAGTACGTGATACAGCAAGGTCTTCTAATCCCGGTTTGATAAAGTTGTTGATCATTTCGCGTTTTCTTGATTCTGGGAAGATAAACGCAGGGTTTTCTTCGTAATAAGCCAACAACCGATCCGCATACTTGCTCATACGGAAAAAGTAGCTTTCTTCTTTAACCTTTTTCACCTCGCGTCCGCAGTCTGGACATTTACCGTCTTCAAGCTGACGCTCTGTAAAGAAGGACTCACAATCTGTACAATACCAGCCTTCGTACTCACTTAAGTAGATATCATCTTGATCAAGAAGCTGCTGAAAAATCTTTTCGACAGATTTTTTGTGTCGTTCATCAGTAGTACGAATGTAATCATCATAAGAGATGTCCATCTTTTTCCAAAGAGCTTTGATATCTTTAACGATGCCATCTACGTATTCTTGAGGATGAAGGCCTTGTTCGTTTGCTTTCTTTTGAATCTTTTCTCCATGCTCATCCGTTCCTGTCAGATACATAACATCAAAACCTCTTAATCGTTTGTATCGTGCCATTGCATCCCCAGCAGTTGTCGTATATGCATGACCAATATGAAGTTTGCCGCTTGGATAGTAAATCGGTGTTGTAATGTAGAATGTTGGTTTCGCCACTCGTGCCGCCTCCTCAAAATAATAAACTAATAGTAAAGAAAACTTGGCTGACTCCAAATCTTTGGCGTCAGCCTAAGTTGCATTTATACTATCTACCTCAACTTGTGCTTGCCAAAAATATGGTGCTAACAAGCCATACTGTCTGATAGTGGAAAAAAAGCCCCTTGATTTAGGGACTATTTGTTCTTTCGTTCAGGTAAAAAATAACTGTAACGGAAAATGTATCTTTTTACAAAACTTTAAAAAACTGTTTGCATTAGGACATAAAAGTAAAAAAGCAAGCGAAAGATTTCTATGTAAATACTTTCATTATTCTCTTTTCTTCCTTCAAAATATACCTAATGCATAGAAAGTGTGTCAAGGCATATAAGCCAATGGTCGGAAAGGGAAATTTGGATAGTATTTTTTCGTTGTTAGTTTTGTCGAAATTTGACGTTTTATTTTATCACGATTTCCAGTTAATTTTTTTCATCTTTTACACATTCTTGAATTTTCTATGACAATATATGAAAATATCTTCCAATTTAGGGTTTTGGAAGTATTATAATATGGGTATAGTCTAGTAAATTCAATGGTAAAAAACGAAAAAATGTTTAATCCAAAACTATTGACGACAATTGGAAATCTTGGTAAGATGTTCTCGTAGGATTTTGTCGAATTCTGACGATTTAAATAGATAGGGAAATCTTTTTATATATCTGGGAGGAGAGATTTTATTATGAAATCTACAGGAATTGTACGTAAGGTTGACGAACTAGGACGTGTCGTTATTCCGATCGAATTGCGCCGTACTTTAGGAATTGCAGAAAAAGATGCATTAGAGATCTATGTTGATGATGACCGCATCATCCTTAAGAAATATAAGCCAAACATGACATGTGCAGTAACTGGGGAAGTTTCTGATGACAACTACACGGTTGCAGGCGGAAAGATCATCCTTAGCCGTGAAGGTGCTAAAGAAGTAATGGAAGAACTTCAAAAGCAATTACAAACATCAAAATAAGCATAAAAAAACAAGAGCCTTCGCTTTAGAAGGCTCTTTTCCTTTTCTTTAGATCATACTCTGGTGTTAATTATGGAAGTAGTTGATTTCCGTTTCAGGTGCTCGCTTTCCGGGGGGCGGGCGGTGAGCCCCTCGCCGCTACGCGCCCTTGAGTGTCTCACCTGTCCCACTCGTCCCCCAGGAGTCTCGCACCTTACACTCCAATCAACTTTTCAATGAAGAGATTGAATGCAATGAACTTTTAGAAAAGAGCTTTTGAAATGCTATTTTAACAAGCATTAAAAGAATGCTCATCTCGCGTGAAGCCTGTTGCATTTATTTTGCTAACTTTTTTAGAAAAGATCTTACAACCCGTGATATTCTTGATACACTTCCCGCTTTGGTACGTTGCGGTCAGCGGCAGCTAATTTAATGGCTTCTTTTGGTTTTTCACCTTTATCGACATAGTGCTCGACATGATCGGTTACTGATAACGATTCCCACCATTGTTCTTGATCGGCCGCTTCAAAATTTGTATTACCGCTGCCTTCCACAACTAAGCAGAATTCCCCGCGTATTTCAGCATCTCCTTCGCTAAAGAACTTCGATACTTCAGATACTGTCCCACGTGTAATTTCTTCATATTTTTTTGTCAGTTCCCGCACGACGGCAATGTTTCTTCCTTCAAATGCCACGTTCATCGCTTGAAGTGTTTCTTTTAACCGATGTGGAGCTTCATAGAACAAAAGGGTGGATGGATAACGTTTTAAGTTTTCTAGCTCTGCCTTCTTTTCCTTTTTCCCTCTTGGCAGGAAACCGTAGAATGTAAATAGTTCTGTATTCAGTCCTGATGCAACAAGTGCGGGAAGTGCAGCATTTGCACCTGGTAACGGAATAACGGTAATCTTTTCTTCTACACATTGAACAACAAGTTCATATCCTGGATCAGAGACACCTGGCATGCCTGCATCTGTCACGAGTGCAATTTGCTTTCCGTCTTTTAACTCTTCTAAAAGCTTCTTGCCGCTTTGCTGTTTATTGTGATCGTGATAACTGGTTAAAGGAGTGCTGATCTCAAAGTGATTGCATAGCTTTTTTGTTTGTCTCGTATCTTCTGCTGCAATGAGATCGGATTCTTTTAAGATACGAATCGCCCGGTAAGTCATATCCTCTAAGTTGCCGATCGGAGTTGGTACCAAGTACAGCATGCCGCCATCGTTATCCTTTTCGTAGCTCTTTTGCTGCCACATATGAAACACTTCCCTCTTTTATCATTCTTTCTTTTTCAGCTCGATTGAGTTTCTTAACTGCAAACTCCATCTGCATCGCTTCTTGTTTTGTTGAAAAAGATTTTTGGAAAACCAGTTTTAGAGGACCTCTTCCCCTCGTATACTTAGCACCTTTTCCATCTCTATGCTTCTCTAAACGTTTAGCTACGTCATTTGTATAGCCTGTATAATAAGTTCCGTCTCCGCATTCTAAAATATACAAAAAGTGATTATCTTCCTTCTTCACCATAGAACATCCTCTTTAAATGATCCGTGTATTGGCCGTCTTCACCATAGACCGTTATCGGGGGTAAAATATGCAGATTTGGTTTGCCGTTCTTCATTCCTTCTATTAAAAGCATGTTCGCTTCACTGCCTGCTTTCGGATAAATAAGTTGTAATTTCTTTGGTTCTAGCTTGTACTGTCTCATATAAGCTAAGATCTCCATCAGTCTGTTCGGCCGATGGACCATCGCCACTTTTCCGCCTTGTTTCACGAGCTGGCTGCTGACGCGTATGACATCTTCAAGCGAACAATGAATTTCGTGACGAGCGATAGCAAGGTGTTCATTTTGATTAAAATCTTCTTCATGTAGAGACGCAAAATATGGCGGATTGCATGTTAGCGCATCGAATGTACCATAGCCATACTTAGCTGGAGCGTCTTTTATGTCTCCTAAATCCATTTGAATCTGTTCTTCTAAGTTATTTAGCTCTACACTTCTTGTTGCCATACTGTGCAATCTATCTTGAATCTCGACTCCAGTAATGTTCGCTTTTGAGCGTTTGCTGAGTAAAAGAGCAACGGCACCGTTCCCACTGCAAAGGTCAATGATTTTTCCCTTTTGTATAGGCACCCAAGCAAATCGGCTAAGTAGAACGGCATCGAGCGAAAACGAAAAAACAGAGGGACTTTGTATGATCTTTAAATCTTCATGCACTAAAAAATCAATCCGCTCATCTGGCAGGAGTTGTTTTTCCACTGTAATTCCCCCTTTCTTCTATATAATAGATGCAGTTTCGGGTCCGGAAACTGGTCATTCATAAACCTGCCGTGGTATTCAGCTCGTCCAATCCAGAAGTTTTTGCATGCAATCCTGAAATTTCGGCGGTTTATCCACGAGATTTGGCCCTCAATCCAAAAGTTTTTGCTGTTTATCCGCGAGTTTACAATCCTCGACATATTCCGCGCGCTATATCTCTTCCTATACCCTCACATATCGTACATGAAGTTCATCTTGCGAGACGGCTTACATATAAAAAGAAGCCTTCCCATTTGGAAAGGCGTTTATTTCTTATTTAAAAATGAAAGACAAAACAAACAATCTCCCTCTGAACGTACACTGCCATAATGAAGGTTGCAAATGTGGAACCCTTCTTGGTAGAGACGCGCCAGGTTATCATAGCCCTCACCGATATCAGTAGGCTCTTTTTTAGCTTTAGAGGCTGAAGACTTTTTAACAGAATTCCGTTTTTGGTCGGCATTCAGCTTGTTTCGCAGATTTTCATTTTCCATCACGAGATGGTGGTTTTCTTCAATAAGTGCAGCCAAATGGGTCTTGAAATCTTCCAGTTGCTGTGACAGCAACGTGATTTGCTCTTCCATCTGTACTACACGGGAAAATATTGTTTTCTTTTCCACGAATTCCACCTCTTTTATTCTGTTGCCTGACTGAATAGTTCCTCTCTCTTACCCGCAAGCTCGTCCAACGTGAACTCGGTTGTTCTTTCCATTGCAGGAATGTTCACTTGAATGAGCTTCTCAAGCAAGTTCAAGCCGACAACGCGACCAACACCATGAGGGGTCATAATTTCTTCACCAACATCAGGCATTTCTTCTTTTGCTTCTTCATAATAGTCGTTTTCGTACTTTAGACAGCACATCAAACGGCCGCATAGACCTGAAATTTTAGCAGGATTCAATGAAAGGTTCTGATCTTTCGCCATCTTAATCGATACTGGCTCAAAATCACCGAGGAACGTAGAGCAGCAGAGCATGCGGCCGCATGGACCGATTCCGCCTAGCATCTTCGCTTCATCCCTAACACCAATCTGCCTGAGTTCAATCCTAGTTCGGAAGATTGAAGCCAAGTCTTTAACGAGTTCACGGAAATCAATTCTTCCGTCAGCTGTAAAATAAAAAAATGATTTTGTTTCGATCAAACGTATATTCTACATCGACAAGCTTCATATCCAGCTTATGTTCGATGATTTTTTCCTCACAACTTTGAAACGCTTCCTTAGCAGCTGCTTTATTTTCATCTACAGACAAAATGTCTTTCTGTGTCGCGAGCCGAACGACTTTCTTTAAAGGAAGAACAACATCATTCTCCCCGACTAGTTTCTTATCGATAACTACCTTGCCATATTCTATTCCACGCGCTGTTTCCACAATAACGAACGCGTCTTTCTTCACTTCAAGGTCGCCGGGGTCGAAATAATATACTTTACCCGCCTTTTTAAAGCGGATTCCCACTACCTCATACAAGGTTTTATCCCTCCCGTAATCGTAAAACCAACTGCTCCATCACCATCAGGGGGCTGACGTTGCTCCTGAGTCTAGCCTGAGCAGTCAGTATAGCTTGCAGAGCTTCACCCGTCCTTTTTTGAGAAGTGTGAAGAGCCTGCTGCTCTAATGCTTGAAGCTGATCGAAAAACACAACGTTTTCCGAATTTGATAAATGTATAGATAAAAGATCTCGATACCAGATCAAAAGTAAATTTAACGCTAAGCGCAACTGATCTTTTTCTTTAAAAAAACTTAAATACTGATCTTGTAAAATAACAAGACAGTAATCCGGCCGGAGCCGCAAGTCCTCCGTTAATTGTATCACTTTGGCTCTCGCTTGTGCAAACCACTCTTCCCTACAAATTTCGAGTGCTTCTGCATAATCTGATGTTAAAGATGACGCCAATAGAGCGATAGGCTTCGGGATATCTTCCTGAAGCAATTTTTCTAAAATCCCTTGTGGCGGAAGGGCTGAGAAGGACAAAGTCTGTGCTCTAGACCGAATGGTATCAAGCAGACTATGCACCTGTTCTGTTAAAAGAATAGCAATTGTATCAGCACCAGGCTCTTCCAAAAACTTTAAAAGACTGTTCGCTGCCTGCACCGTCATCTTGTCAGCGTGCTCAATAATGTATACTTTTTTGGAAGACTCCATGCCGCTGTACGCAAATTCTTTTTGCAGACCTCTGATCTGATCAATCTTGATGTTTTGCCCGTCTGGTGTGATGATATGAACATCAGGATGATTTCCTGACGAAATCCGCTTGCAGTTCGGGCAGCTCTCGCATGGATTGCCTTCCTCCGCATTTCTGCAAAGGAACGACTTAGCAAGAACAGTTGCAATCGCCATCTTACCGGTTCCATGTGCTCCTTCAAAAATATAGGCATGAGCAAGGCGCTGTTTTTTTATACTGTTTTTTAATAACTTCACAACACGATGCTGTGTTTTGCTGCACTCTTCCCAGCTCACCATATCTTACTCACCTACTACGTATATAGATTAACTAACAACCCTTTAATTTCTCCGATTTTGTCGAGCAGCGTTATCGGCTCTTTTTCTTGGCACAATACAGCCTCTGTCAAAAGAATCAGCTGTTCATCTACCTCTTTTACAAGGCTTAACGTTCGTGATCTGCCTTGCTCGTTCCAGCTTTTGTTTTGCTTTAGCTGCATACCGAAATCTACTGCTTCTTTTACGAAGCGTTGAACTAAATTTTTGTAAAGCTGCAGATCTCTTACCGTTTGAGAATGCAGCAGTCTTTTGCCTTGATTCTCTATATCACCTAACAGTCTTGTCAGCTGTTCGGATTGTAACTTTTCACTTTGTTTGGATACGGCTTCACCAAAAGAAAGGGATGACTTTTTCCCTGTCTTTCCGTCGTTCTGTTTTGTTTCAAGAACTGGTCTGATATCCTGGCCGATTTTCATAATAAACCCCTCAATTTGGTTTTAAAATTGCTGAAAGTTTTCTACCGGCAGAACAAACACGGTTGCGCCGCCTACTTCAACTTCAACTGGATATGGCACATAAGCATCTGCGTTGCCACCCATCGGTGAAACAGGAGCAACCATCTGACTGCGGCTTTTACAGTTCTCACGGATAATCTCCATTACATCCTCAATATGAGCATCTTCCACACCAATCATAAACGTTGTATTGCCAGCTTTTAAAAATCCACCTGTTGTTGCGAGCTTTGTGGCACGGTAATTTTTATCAACAAGCGCATCCTGCAATCGATTGCTGTCTTTATCTTGAACAACGGCTATAATCATTTTCATGGCAAATGCCTCCTTTTACTTTTCCTTATGATTCGATAAAAGTTGATCTAAATCCTTCGCGATCTCCTTGAACACTTCGTCTGGATTCTGTTCACCGTTTATTCGAACAATACGGTCAGTCTGTTTAGAGAAAATATGTTCAAATCCTTCTCTTACGCGTTCATGATACGTAAGATCTTTTTGTTCAATGCGGTCGAGACTTTCATTTCCGTAACGAGACTTCATACGTTCTCTGCCTACTTCAGGCGATACATCTACAAAATAACTGCGATCCGGTACAAGTCCGCTCGTTGCAATATTGTTTACTTGAAGTACAGGTTCTTCACCTACACCAAGCCCAAAGCCTTGGTAAGCAAGAGATGCATCAACGAAACGGTCGCATAGCACAACTTTTCCTGCCTCTAATGCTGGGAGAATTTTTTCATGAACATGCTGTGCACGGGATGCCGCATAAAGCAGCACTTCCGTAAGATCATGCATTTCATTATGCTCTGAATCCAAAATAAGGGCTCTGATCTTATCACTGATTCGTGTGCCCCCTGGCTCACGTGTTTGAATGAAATCAACATTTTTTTCCTTAAAATATTCTGCAACCTTCGCGATCTGAGTGGTTTTACCAGACCCGTCAGGACCTTCTAATGTAATAAATAAACCTTTCATTGTTACTGCCCCTTATGTTCTATCAAAAACATACATCTGCTCATGCCCAATCGTTCCTTGGAATCGAGCACCTTTCTTTTTCAATAAAGAAAACTGATGAATGTGTTTCGAAGTAATTTGTTCCCCTTTTGCAATTAATGGAATTCCCGGTGGATATGGAATAATGGCATCAGCTGCAATCAACCCTTCTGCTGCCTCAATCGAAATGGGCTTTACTTTTATCCGTTTCATTTCTTGATATGAAATGGTTAATTTGGTAACTGATGATAAAGCATGTATCGTCTCACCATTATGCTCACTTGGTTCATAGTTCTGAAGTTGATTGGATATCTTTTTGAATACTTTCTTTAGATCTTCCAAATGAGGTATCGGACCTAGCGGCAAGACAAACAATACATTACGATCATCTGCCAGCTCAGTAAACAATCCCTCTTTTTCAAATAGACGCTGCAGCTCATAACCTGATATTTCCCTATCAGTCTGAACGGTAACCTTGAGTGGATCAAGTACATAACCACTCGGTGCAGCTTTAACTTGAAAGTGCGGCAGTGAATCAATAAACTTCCTGATCTTCACCGTTTGATTCATGATGTTATCTAATTCGATATCACTGATATTCTCAAGAAAAAGACGGCTCAAATCAAGTGAAGCCATAATAAGGTAGGACGGAGAACTTGATTGAACCATTTGTAATGCATGAGATAAACGCTGGATATCCACTCGCTTACTGTTCACATGTAAATAGGCACCCATCGTTAGAGCAGGCAGGGTTTTGTGCGCTGATTGCACTACCATGTCTGCCCCATTATGTATCGCGCTTTTCGGCATATCTTTTAGTCCGAAATGTGCTCCATGCGCCTCATCTACTAGTACGATTCCGCCAACTCCATGAATAAGTTCAGCGATATCCGAAATATCTTGCTGCAAGCCGTAATAAGTAGGGTTTGTCAAAATGACTCCTTTTACATCGGGATACAACTCAACAGCTTGTCTAACCGTTTGAAGTGATACGCCTAATGGATAGCCGCCATCTTCATCAAATTCAGGCTGCAGAAACACAGGTGTGATTCCTGCTAGTTCCAGTCCATTCAGCACAGACTTATGACAGTTCCGCTGAACCAATACAATATCGCCATCTAAAAAGGCGGAGAGGATCATTGCAAGATTGCCCGCAGTGCTTCCACCAACAAGAAAATAACTTTTCTCGACTTGATAAAAGCTTGCAACTAACTTTTGAGCTTCTAATATGGGACCTTCAGGATGATGCAGATCATCCAGTCCTGTTAGTTCGGTTACATCCATAGGTAAAACAGACTGAAAAAAAGGGGCTGCCATCTTTTCAAATAGATGTCCATTTTTGTGACCGGGTACATGAAAAGACCATTTATTTGAATCAATATGATTGAGTAACGCTTCGTATAGCGGTGCTTGCTTCATTATATATATCCTTTGTTTTCGCACATTTTTTCGTTCCATCTATAGTTTTATTCTATCATAGATTCATGTACTACGAATTTGCAGCAACAAAAAAACAGGCTATCGATTAGCCTGTTTTTCATGAAGACGCGTTAACTAATTTTAATTTTCTCAATTGTGATAAGTAATGTTTATAATATTCATCATTCGTTTTAGCGGTAAGGATTTTCTGTTCACATTCCTGGCAAATAAATTGTTGAAGAATGTGTAATCCCCGATCCTTCTGTTCTTCACACACCATACAAATTTCTCCGTACTGTCGTGTCGCTTTCATTCTTCCACCTCCATAATGCCATTGTTGCCAGAATTGTTTATTCATATACGTTTTTTCAGATTATTTTAGGTTCTTTAAAATGTATGAAACTCTGGGCTTTGTTGTGTCTGTCTCTATTCGAATCGGTAAAATAAACCGAGTTCACGTCTTCATGTTTGCTAAATCCCCGATGTGCAAGGATTTAAAACTAACTGATGTGCTGAATAAAGGAATTAACTGCATTTTTAGATGATTGGTGGTTGAAGATCACCTATACATGTCGAAAATCTGATAAATTTTTTTATACACGTAATTAGGGACTCTATCTTCGGATATAATCTTCATTACCTCGTATAAAATGAAGATTACATCGTAATTGTTGCTGAGTTGGTCATTTTTGATGCAGAGATTAGAGGAGTTTTTGGTTTGGTTTATGCTTGGATGTGGGTGTAGGGAACTGCTAGTGAAGCTTTCTGATCGTTTTGGAGGCTTCTGCTGAAGAATATAGCGGTATGGAAGATGGCGGGGGCCATCTTCTTTCCTTTTTTATGGTTTTAAGACCTTGATTGGGGCAAATAAGATACTCGAAGAATACGGGGTGAGGTATTATGGTTCAGGAATTGAGTCTTTTTGAGGGAGAATTAAGTCTAAAACGTAAAAATTAAGTCGTTACGAGCCTCAATTAAGTCAAAACGGATAAAATATAGGCGATTCGCTAAATCTCGACATCTTCAAACCTCTCTATACCCTCAAGCTTAATTCACCCTAATCAATATTTAA
>NZ_LRFC01000003.1 GCF_001619875.1 Fictibacillus phosphorivorans | reverse complement strand
TAATTTTTACGTTTTAGACTTAATTCTCCCTCAAAAGGACTCAATTCCTGAACCATAATACCTCACCCCGTATTCTTCGAGTATCTTATTTGCCCCAAGCAAGGTCTTAAAACCATAACAATAGAAAGAAGATGGCCCCAGCCATCTTCATTCCTGCTATATTCTTTCAGCAGAAGCATCAAAAATCCAACCAAAAGCATCACTACGGCTCTTACCACCATCATCGAGGCAATAGCCTAGCCAAAACACTCCTGGTCTCACCTTCAAAACAAAAATATCCCCTCTCCACATCAACCCAACCAAACATAATTTCACGGTAATTCCGTTTTTATTCACGGTAATCCTCCAAATACACGGATAAGCTTCATCATTTCACAGATAAACTTTTTTATCGAATTTTCGACAACACAGCACCAAACAAGGATTCTCACCCATTTAGCCACCCAAAACAACTAACCTCAATTAATTGATCTCCCAAGATATCATCATGTGAAATTTCCCTTCATCACCCTCCAAAAGCACCATCTTTTCGACAGAATCATACAGGTTAAGAAGCAGGGAGAGAGGCAATAATGGTGGATAGAGATTTGCATTTTCGGAAAAAAGCAGGCTATAATAATGTTATAGTCAAAGTTAGTCAAAGTCAGAAGGGGGAGGAGAAATGAGAAATATTTCAGATGTAATTGAAAATTACTTAAAGCAAATTCTCTCAAGCTCGAATGATCCGGCCATCGAAATCAAAAGGACGGATATTGCTGAAAGGTTTCAATGCGTGCCTTCTCAAATAAACTACGTGATAAATACGAGATTTACGATTGAAAAAGGATTTGTAGTGGAAAGTAAAAGAGGTGGAGGTGGTTATATTCGGATCATGAAGGTCCGTACCGAAAGTTCTGCCCACCTCATTGATCACTTAACCACTTTGATTGGTGAAAGGATATCGCAAGGCAACGCAGAAAATGTAATAAAGAGACTTATGGAAGAGACGATTGTATCCGAACGGGAAGCAAGACTTATGCTGAGCGTTATGGACAGATCTATTTTAAAGCTGAATCTTCCACATCGAGACGAATTACGTGCAGAACTTTTAAAAGCTATGATAAAAACATTAAAATACCGAACCACATAGCCCTTTTTTTCATTCTATATAAAAGGAGGGAGCAGAATGAATTGTGAAGAGTGCCATGAACGTGAAGCGTCATTGCATTTTACAAAGATCATAAATGGAGAGAAAACAGAATTTCACATTTGTGAACATTGTGCCAAAGAAAAAGGAGAATTCATGCCGGGGTCGAATTCATTTTCCATTCACCAATTGCTTTCTGGTCTTTTACACGGTGATGGACATGTTCCGAACACCCCATCATCCAATTTCATTCCGCCCTCGTTAAGCTGTGAAAAATGCGGAATGAGTTATTATCAGTTTGCTAAAATTGGCCGTTTTGGATGTGAGAACTGCTATAAGGCGTTTGAGTCCAAACTGAATCCGATCTTTAAGAGGGTTCATGGTGGTAATACCTTACATGCAGGAAAGATTCCTTTACGTGCAGGAAGCAGCATTCAAGAAAAAAAGCAGCTTCAACAATTAAAGCAAGCTTTGCAGCAGTATATATTAAATGAGGAATTTGAAAAAGCTGCTGAGACCAGAGATATCATTAGAGAAATCGAACGCCGCTTGGAACAGGGGAGGGATTCGTAGCCGATGTCTTTAGAACGATTTATCAGTGACGCGATCAGTCCCTGGATGAAAAGGGAAGGACCTGAGTCAGATATTGTTCTCTCAAGCCGTGTCCGACTCGCAAGGAATATTCATCAGTTTGTTTTCCCCATCGCAGCTGACAAAGAATCAGCTCATGAGGTGATAGGTTCCATCTCTTCTTGCACAAATGAAGAAGAAACAGAACCACTGGAAATGCTGATGATGGAGAAGTTAAAACCTATTCAAAAACGGGTACTTGTTGAGAAACATCTGATCAGTCCCAATTTAGCAGAACAAGCGAAATATGGTGCAGTACTCATGAATGACGATGAATCAGTCAGTATCATGCTGAATGAAGAAGATCATATACGCATTCAATGTTTAGCACCAGGTTTTCAGTTAGAAGAAGTTCTTCATAAAGCCAATGAAATAGACGATTTGATTGAGAAAAATGTAGATTATGCCTTTGATGAAAAACGAGGATATTTAACAAGCTGTCCTACAAATGTTGGAACAGGACTAAGAGCTTCCGTCATGATGCATCTTCCGGCATTGGTCCTCACTAAAAAAATGAGTCGAATCATACCGGCGATCAACCAGCTAGGATTAGCTGTAAGAGGCATTTATGGTGAAGGAACAGAAGCACAAGGCAACATTTTTCAAATCTCAAATCAGATGACACTTGGTAAATCTGAAGAGGATATAATGGAAGATTTAGCGGGAGTTGTTGCGCAGGTCATCCAGCAAGAACGTGCAGCTCGCAAACAGCTGCAAGATGCATTGAAATTACAGCTTGAAGACAAGTTATTCCGTTCATTGGGAACGTTGGAGAACTGCCGGATCATTCAATCAAAAGAAGCTGCTAAATGTCTATCAGATGTACGGCTTGGCATTGATCTAGAGATTTTACCCGGCATATCAAAAACAATTCTAAATGAACTTATGATACTTACACAACCGGGTTTTCTTCAACAATATGCAGGTGAAGTTCTAACTCCAGAAGAACGTGACATAAGAAGAGCCACATTAATCAGAGAAAGAATAAAATTGGAAAACCGATAAGGAGCGTGACGAGTATGATGTTTGGCCGTTTTACTGAGAGAGCACAAAAAGTATTAGCGTTGGCACAAGAAGAAGCAATTCGATTAGGACATAACAATGTGGGAACAGAACATATCTTACTTGGCTTGATTCGAGAAGGTGAAGGAATTGCAGCCAAAGCTCTTCAAGTCCTCGGTTTAGGACCTGAAAAAATCCAAAAAGAAGTAGAAACGTTAATCGGCCGCGGACAGGAAGCTGTTCAAACGATTCATTATACACCTCGTGCAAAAAAGGTAATAGAACTATCCATGGACGAAGCTCGTAAATTGGGGCATTCGTATGTTGGTACTGAACATATTTTATTAGGTTTGATTCGTGAAGGAGAAGGCGTTGCAGCCCGTGTATTAAACAACTTAGGTGTAAGCTTGAACAAAGCACGCCAGCAAGTTCTTCAGCTTCTAGGAAGCAATGAAACTTCTTCAAGTCATAGAGGATCATCAGCTAGTGCAAACACGCCGACACTTGATAGTCTGGCTCGTGATCTAACAGCAATCGCACGTGATGGTTCACTTGACCCGGTAATCGGGCGTTCAAAAGAGATTCAGCGTGTTATTGAGGTGTTAAGCCGCCGTACGAAAAACAACCCTGTACTGATTGGTGAGCCTGGAGTTGGTAAAACAGCGATTGCAGAAGGTTTAGCACAGCAGATCATCAACAATGAAGTCCCAGAAACCCTTCGTGATAAGCGTGTAATGACGCTTGATATGGGTACAGTTGTTGCAGGTACAAAGTATAGAGGTGAGTTTGAAGACCGTCTGAAGAAGGTAATGGATGAGATTCGCCAAGCAGGCAATATCATCTTGTTCATCGACGAGCTTCATACTTTGATCGGTGCAGGTGGAGCAGAGGGTGCGATCGATGCATCCAACATCTTAAAGCCAGCTCTTGCTCGTGGTGAACTGCAATGTATCGGTGCGACAACACTTGATGAGTACAGAAAATATATCGAAAAAGATGCAGCGTTAGAGCGCCGTTTCCAGCCGATTACGGTTAATGAGCCGACAAAAGATGAAAGCATTCAAATTCTTCAAGGACTTCGTGATCGTTATGAAGCGCATCACCGTGTGACGATTACAGACGAAGCGATTGAGGCTTCTGTTCAGCTTTCTGATCGCTATATCTCCGACCGTTTCTTGCCGGATAAAGCAATAGACTTAATTGATGAAGCTGCATCAAAAGTTCGCCTTCGTTCATACACAGCTCCTCCGAACTTAAAGGAACTGGAGCAAAAGCTGGAAGAAGTACGTAAAGAGAAGGATGCTGCAGTTCAGAGCCAGGAGTTTGAAAAAGCGGCTTCACTTAGAGATTCTGAACAGCGTCTTCGTGAAGAATTAGAAAAAACGAAAGACGTTTGGAAAGAGAAACAAGGAAAAGAAAATACAGAAGTGACACCAGAAGATATCGCGCAAGTAGTATCTTCGTGGACAGGAGTACCTGTATCAAAACTAGCTGAAGAAGAAACAGAACGCCTTCTTAAGATGGAAGAGATTCTGCATGACCGACTAATCGGCCAGACTGAAGCAGTATCTGCTATCTCAAAAGCGATCCGAAGAGCACGTGCCGGGTTGAAGGATCCAAAACGTCCGATCGGTTCGTTCATCTTCTTAGGACCAACAGGTGTTGGTAAAACAGAGCTTGCTAGAGCCGTTGCCGAAACTCTGTTTGGTGATGAAGATGCGATCATCCGTATCGATATGTCCGAGTACATGGAAAAGCATACAACATCTCGTCTTGTTGGTTCGCCTCCAGGATATGTTGGACACGAAGAAGGCGGCCAGTTAACTGAAAAAGTTAGAAGGAAGCCATACTCCGTTATCTTGCTGGATGAGATTGAAAAGGCACACCCTGAAGTATTTAACATCTTGCTTCAAGTGCTAGAAGATGGCCGTCTAACAGATTCAAAGGGCCGTACAGTCGATTTCCGAAACACGGTTGTTATCATGACTTCAAACGTTGGAGCGAGCACGCTTAAACGTAACCGTTCACTAGGTTTTGCGGTTCACAACGAGGGTCAAAAATACAACGATATGAAGTCTAAAGTAATGGATGAACTAAAGCGTGCCTTCCGTCCTGAGTTCTTAAACCGTATTGATGAGATTATCGTGTTCCATTCTCTTGAAAAAGAGCACTTGCTCAGAATCGTGACGCTAATGGCGGAGTCACTCAAGAAACGCTTAAGTGATCAAGGGATTGATATCGAGTTGACACAAGCCGCTCTTGAAAAGATTACAGATGAAGGCTACGATCCAGACTACGGAGCACGTCCGTTGCGCCGTGCCCTACAGCGTAAGATTGAAGACCGCTTATCTGAAGAGCTTCTTAAAGGAAATATCAACAAAGGGCAAACCGTTAAGATCGATGTGGAAGAGAACGATTTTGTCGTTCAAACGGTGTAACGATCTGAATATATGAGGATATCCTACAAAAAACCCGGAAGGCAGTCATGTCCTCCGGGTTTTTGTCGAAATAATTCTTACGTTTCGCCCTTTTTTGCGTAGGCTAAATGGAAGTAGTTGTTAGGTTTTATGTTATGATAATAGTGAATATTTCTTTATATTTTCAGCATTTAACTTTTTAAAATAAAAGCTGTTTTCTTATACTTAGATGCTCTTGGAAGTGGTTGATTTCCGTTTCAGGTGCTTCGCTTTCCGCGGGGCAGGCGGTGAGCCACATTCGTACGTTTCACATATAAGTGTCTCACCTGCCGGCCTGTCCCGCAGGAGTCTCGCACCTTCCACTCCAATCAACAAATCTAAGAAGAGAAACAAACAAAAGAGCCTATATAAATACAAATGCAAATGAAATCAAGGATTAAACAGAATACAAAAATAAACTTAAGTAAATAGATAAATTTTTAGTTTTAAGTTTGAAAGAGGAGTTTTTTAGATGGCTAAAGTTAAATCAATCTTTCTTTGCCAAGATTGCGGTTATGAGTCTCCAAAATGGATGGGGAAATGTCCGGGATGTCATGCTTGGAATACGATGGTGGAAGAGACCATTCGTCCTGAAAAGGCTGTAAGGGGCTTGAGTTCTGGCGGAGATACGAAAGTAAAGCATAAACCTCAGTCGATTGCGGAAGTGAAAAGTGAGCAGGAACCTCGCATTCCTACTAACTATCAAGAGTTCAACCGTGTATTGGGCGGAGGAATCGTTCCTGGATCACTTGTTTTAGTAGGTGGAGACCCTGGAATCGGGAAATCGACCCTTCTTCTGCAAACATCAGCTCAGCTCGCTCATAAGGGAGAGCGTGTTCTTTACATATCTGGTGAGGAATCTGTTAAACAAACAAAATTGCGAGCAGACCGTCTTGAGATCGATGCGAAAGATCTGTTTGTTTTAGCAGAAACAGATTTAGAGCTTATTGAGCAAGCCATGGCAGATGTGATGCCATCCGTTATGATTATTGACTCCATCCAAACCGTTTATCGGTCTGAGGTCACATCAGCACCAGGGAGTGTTTCGCAAGTACGAGAGTGTACCTCGCATTTGATGAGAATGGCGAAAACAAAAGGTATTGCTGTATTTATCGTTGGACATGTTACAAAAGAAGGTAATATCGCGGGACCGCGTTTGCTAGAACATATGGTGGATGCCGTACTGTATTTTGAAGGAGAAAGACATCACACGTTCCGTATTTTAAGAGCTGTAAAGAATCGCTTTGGTTCTACAAATGAGATCGGTGTTTTTGAAATGAAAGAAGAGGGGCTTGAAGAAGTACTCAATCCTTCTGAAATCTTTTTAGAAGAACGTTCAAAAGGGGCAGCGGGTTCAACGGTTGTAGCTTCCTTGGAAGGTACACGTCCTATGCTCGTAGAGCTTCAGGCCTTAATATCACCTACAAGCTTTGGTAACCCTAGAAGAATGGCTACCGGAATCGATCATAACCGTGTTTCACTGCTTATGGCCGTATTAGAAAAGCGGGTGGGGCTGCTGCTTCAGAATCAAGATGCTTATCTAAATGTAGCAGGCGGCGTCAGACTGGATGAACCGGCGATAGATCTAGCTGTAGCGATCAGCATTGCATCAAGCTTTCGTGATTCACCCACAAAGCCTACAGATGTTATGATTGGTGAAATAGGATTGACGGGAGAAGTTCGGCGAGTTTCCCGTATCGAGCAGCGCGTACATGAAGCTGCAAAGTTAGGTTTTACGCGTGCTATTATACCTGATAAAAATATTGGCGGCTGGACGGTTCCAAAAGGGATCGAGGTCGTTGGTGTATCTACTGTTTATGAGGCATTACAAGCAGCGTTAGGAGGGTAAAGTAAATTATGGACCATGCGATTAAAGAAGCAATCATAAGCCAAATGCTACAGCTTGTTGCTCCCGGGACCCCGCTTCGGGAAGGAATAGACAATGTTTTGCGAGCGAACACAGGTGGATTGATCGTCGTTGGATATAACGATAAAGTAAAAGAAATTGTTGATGGTGGTTTCTCTATCAACTGCAAGTACTCACCTGCATCATTATACGAGCTTGCAAAGATGGATGGAGCAATCATTTTAAATGAAGATGCAGCTAAAATTCTATATGCGAACACACAGCTGATTCCGGATACGGTTATCCCATCAACGGAAACGGGAATTCGTCACAGAACGGCAGAACGTGTAGCGCGTCAGACGGGGAACCTAGTCATCTCCATCTCTCAGCGTCGGAATGTTATCACCCTTTATCAAGGGATGATCCGTTATTCATTAAAAGAGATCGGCGTTATTTTGACGAAAGCCAATCAAGCCATTCAAACGCTTGAGAAATATAAAGTGGTTTTTGATCAAAGTGTTACAAATCTCGGTGCGCTGGAATTTGAAGAATTGGTGACTTTCCAGGAAGTTACACAAGTTATTCACAGAATTGAGATGGTTTTACGCATAAAAAATGAGATTATTAAATATGTTAATGAACTTGGAGTTGAAGGAAGGCTTATTCGAATTCAGATGGAGGAACTCGTTTCTAACATTGAAGAAGAAGCACTCCTCTTAATTAAGGACTATATGAAGGATCGAGAAAGTGATCCGTATGCAATTCTTCGCCAGTTGAATAAACTATCTTCTGAAGAATTGTTTGATGAATCGGTAATTATGAAACTTTTAGGCTTCTCAGCCGGTATGAATATGCAGGATGAAACCATTCATCCGCGCGGGTACCGCATTCTTGCCAAGATTCCAAGACTGCCAGCTGTCATTATTGAAAACTTAACGGATGCATTCAGTAACCTTCCGCAGATTCTGCGTGCTTCTATTGATGAGTTGGACGAGGTTGAAGGAATCGGTGAAATTCGTGCAAGGAAAGTAAAAGAAGGTTTAAAACGAATTCAAGAACAGCTTTTTGTGGATCGTCATATCTAATCTTTTAAGTAAAAAATTCTGTTTTTTGCACGTTTTTAATACGGTCATTTTGTAAATAATGATTAGGGGAGGTGAATCAGGCATGCTAAAAAGAATTGTTCAACTATTTTTTATCGTAATAGGGGGCATGCTAGGCTATCTTTATATACCAGATCTCATTCGTGTACTTAATTTTGGTGACTTGCCGAATCAAGTAACATCCCCATATGTCGGGGCAGTAATTGGTGCACTTATACTATTTTTATCTACATTTTGGCTGTCAGATTACGTAGTAGGATTAATACGCTGGGCAGAGGAAACGGTTGTAAAAGCCCCTGCAACTGATCTTTTATCAGGAACGATGGGACTTATTATCGGATTGATCGTGGCATTCTTAATTCAGTCGCCGCTTAGTTCTATGGACATTGTGGTAGTCAGCTCGATTCTGCCGATTGCGATTACGTTTCTGCTCGGTTATCTAGGCTTTCAAGTCGGTTTTAAAAAGAGAGATGAATTAATTCAACTGTTCTCTTTAAACCGCCAAGGAAAAGAGCGGAAAAAAGAAACTGAGATTGAGAAACCTCATGGCAAGTATAAGATTCTTGATACGAGCGTTATTATCGACGGAAGAGTGGCAGATATCTGTCAAACTGGTTTTCTAGAAGGCCCGCTTATTATTCCTCGTTTTGTTCTAGAAGAGCTTCAGTATATTGCTGATTCTTCAGATGTATTAAAGCGTAATAGAGGACGCCGTGGACTGGATATTCTAAATCGGATCCAAAAAGAGCTGTCTATGAAAGTTGAAATCTATGAAGGCGACTTCGAAGAGGTAACAGAAGTTGACAGCAAGCTTGTAAAATTGGCTCAGTTATTAACCGGGGTCGTTGTAACGAATGACTTTAATCTTAATAAAGTTTGCGAACTGCAAAATGTTGCGGTACTTAATATCAACGATTTGGCGAATGCGGTAAAACCAGTTGTACTTCCTGGCGAAGAACTGGTTGTCCAAGTGATCAAAGATGGGAAAGAGCAGAATCAAGGTGTAGGCTATCTGGATGATGGTACGATGATTGTTGTAGAAGATGGGCGAGACTATGTCGGAAAAACGATCGATGTCGTTGTAACTTCAGTTCTTCAAACATCAGCTGGCCGAATGATTTTTGCCAAAAAGAAATTATTAGAAAAAGCATTGTAACGAACGGTGGGGAAGCGCGTGAACTATTGGACAGTCATTCCTGCTGCTGGACAAGGAAAACGAATGAATGCCGGAATCTCTAAACAATGGATTGAGCTTTTAGGAAAACCCGTTCTTGCACATACACTTGATGTGTTTGAAAAAGATCCTTTGTGTGAGGGTGTCATTCTTGTAGGAAGCAAACAGGAATTGAAACAGATGCAGCAATTCGTACAAACGTTCCAATATACAAAAGTGCACCAAATCGTTCCAGGCGGAAAAGAACGTCAGCAAAGTGTATATGAGGGCTTAAAAAAGGTTACGAAAGACGCGGACCTTGTTCTCATCCATGATGCAGCACGTCCTTTTATCACGCATGATTCTATTCAACAACTTGTTGCAAGAGCAGCAGACTCTGGTTCTGCCGTGTTAGCTGTACCGGTAAAAGATACGGTAAAGAAAGTTGTTCAAGATCATGTGGAAGAAACGATCGACCGTTCCAGCTTGTGGGCTGTTCAAACCCCGCAAGCTTTTCGTCTTTCTATCGTAATGAAAGCTCATGAGAAAGCGGATAAAGAAGGGTATGTTGGAACGGATGATGCGAGCTTAGTGGAACGAATTGGAGAAACAGTCGCTATTGTAATGGGAGACTATCATAATATAAAATTAACTACGTCTGATGACTTGTTGTTTGGACAAGCCATTTTGTTAGACAGACAGGGGGAAAAGCATAATGCGCATCGGACAAGGTTTTGATGTACATGCCTTTTGCGAAGGGCGTCCTTTAATCATTGGCGGGGTAACGATTCCTTATGAAAAGGGACTTTTAGGTCATTCTGATGCAGACGTTCTATTGCATGCGATCACTGATGCATTGCTTGGAGCAGCAGGTGAAGGGGATATCGGTAAGCATTTCCCTGATACAGATCCTGCCTATAAAGATGCAGACTCAAAAAAGCTACTGTTTGATTCTTGGAAACTCGTTCAGAAAAAAGGCTACGCTTTAGGTAATATTGATTGTACGATTATTGCACAAAAACCAAAGATGCTTCCGCACATTGAAGAAATGCGCAGTGTGATTGCAGGGATCTTTGATGTTGATGTAGATAGAATTAACGTAAAGGCAACAACGACTGAAAAGCTGGGCTTCCCCGGGAGAGAAGAGGGAATCGCAGCTCAAGCGGTTGTGTTGATTGAAAAGAGTCTATAAATTGTTGCTAGAGGGATTAAACATATCTTCTTTGACCAGTTAATTGGAGTGCAAGGTGCGAGACTCCTGCGGGACGAGTGGGACAGGTGAGACTCTTAATAGCGCAAAGCGCTAAGAGGCTCACCGCCCGCCCCGCGGAAAGCGAGCAACCTGGAACGGAGATTAACTACTTTCAAAAGCAACGTGAGACACAGTGAAAAAAACTTATAGAGGTGAAACAAGATGGCAAATGAAGTTCGAGTGCGTTATGCACCAAGTCCTACTGGACACTTACATATAGGGAATGCACGTGCAGCTCTATTTAATTATTTATATGCACGCCACACTGGCGGAAAGTTTATTATCCGCATTGAAGATACGGATCAAAAGCGTAACATTCAAGGCGGAGAAGAGAGCCAGTTAAATCATTTAAAATGGCTCGGTATGGATTGGGATGAAAGTGTGGATATCGGGGGCGATTACGGCCCATATCGCCAAATGGAGCGATTGGATCTATACGAAAAGTATACAGATGAGCTTCTTTCCAAAGGTCTTGCGTATACATGTTATTGTACGGAAGAAGAGCTTGAAGCCTCTCGTGAAGAGCAGATGGCTAAAGGTGATACACCTGTATATGACGGGCGCTGCCGTAACTTATCCGTGGAAGAAAAAGCAAAGCTTGAAGAAGAAGGAAGACGTCCTAGCATTCGCTTCTTAGTGCCTCAAGACCGTACGATTACTTTTGACGATATGGTTAAAGGTGAAGTTTCGTTCGAATCAAGCGGATTTGGTGATTTTGTTATCGTAAAAAAAGACGGAATCCCAACGTACAATTACGCAGTTGTCATTGATGATCATGAGATGGCTATCTCTCACGTTTTACGAGGCGATGATCATATCTCAAACACACCTAAGCAGCTTCTGATCTATGATGCACTTGGTTTTGAGCAGCCAAAATTCGGTCATACCACATTGATCGTCAATGAAAACAGAAAGAAATTAAGTAAACGTGATGAGTCTATCGTTCAGTTTATTGAGCAGTACAAAGATTTAGGCTATCTTCCTGAAGCGCTGTTCAATTTTATCGCACTATTAGGCTGGTCACCAGGTGGAGAAGAAGAGATCTTCAGCCGTGAGCAGTTTATTGAAATCTTTGATCCAAACCGTCTGTCTAAAGCACCTGCTGTGTTTGATACTCAGAAGCTGGAGTGGCTTAACAACCAATACATGAAACAGCAAGATGTAGACCGCATCGTTGAACTTTGCATGCCTCATCTTATTAAAGCGGGAAGAATCTCTGAAAATCCAAGTGCAGCGGATCAAGAATGGGTAACGAAACTTGTCGCTCTTCATCAGGAAAAAATGAGCTATGGTGCTGAAATCGTAGACTTAACAGAGCTGTTCTTTAAAGAAGAGATCGAATATGAAGGTGAAGCACTCGAAGTTTTACAGGGTGAAGGTGTTCCTTCTGTTATGGAATCATTCTTAAGTCAAGTTGAAAACAGCGAATCGTTTGAAGCGGAAGACATTAAAGCAATGATGAAGGCTGTTCAAAAGGAAACCGGTCAAAAAGGAAAGAACTTGTTCATGCCGATCCGTGTTGCAACAACAGGACAAACGCATGGTCCAGATTTGCCTGCTGCTGTTTCTTTGCTAGGCAAAACGGTTATCGTGAAACGTCTTCATGCTGTGCTGACTCAAATTAATAAATAATAAAAGTACACATTTTGCAGAGATTATAATATAGTAAAAGAAACTTATTTTTACATGTAAAACGCAGATGAGGAAAGTAGGCTAGCCCTTTTTCATAGTAGAGAGAACCACCACCGGCTGAAAGTGGTTCATGGAAATGCTTGCTGAAATGCCCCTCGGAGTCCCTTGCCGAAAGTTGAGTAGGTTTGGGCGGCAACTCCCCGTTACGGAGCTTAAGGGAACAGGTGAGGTCTAACTGCCTGTTAAACAGAGTGGAACCGCGTCTAACAGTACGTCTCTGTGTCAGTTTTGGCACAGGGGCGTTTTTATTTTGTACTTTCTTTGGTGTTCTTGAAAGTAGTTGATTTCCGTTTCAGGTGCTTCGCTTTCCGCGGGGCAGGCGTTGAGCCACATTCTTAACGTTTCACTCTTAAGTGTCTCAACTGCCCGCCTGTCCTAGCCGAGAGTCTCGCACCTTACACTCCAACCAACCTATGAATGTAGAAAATAAACAGACCCTATGACAAGGGCTTACGGAAGTGCTTATTTTAAAATGCAAGGAGGTTGAGAAGCATGTTTTCAGCCATAAAAGAAGACATTCGGGTTGTTTTTGAAAAAGACCCCGCTGCAAGAAGCTCATTCGAAGTATTCTTAACATACTCCGGACTTCATGCGGTATGGGCTCATAGACTGGCACATAAATTATTCAAACGAAATTGGCTGTTCTTAGCACGGCTAATCTCTCAGATCAGCCGCTTTTTTACAGGAATTGAAATACACCCAGGTGCACAGATCGGAAGGCGTTTCTTTATCGATCATGGAATGGGAGTCGTTATCGGCGAAACATGTATCATCGGTAATGATGTGACGCTGTACCAAGGGGTTACGCTTGGCGGTACAGGTAAAGAAAAAGGAAAAAGGCATCCCACACTTGAGGACCATGTGCTCGTCGCCACAGGGGCAAAGGTACTTGGCAACATCACGATCGGGAAAAATTCAAAGGTCGGAGCAGGATCAGTCGTTTTACAAAACGTACCGCCTGATGCAACCGTTGTAGGGATTCCTGGAAGGGTGGTTATTAAAAACGGCATAAAAGTCGGATGCGAACTGGACCATCGTGATCTTCCTGACCCGGTAGCGGATAAGTTTAGAGAGATGCAGCAAGAAATGAAAAAGTTATATGAAGAACTGGAAAGAATGAAAAGAGGGAGTGATTCTATATGAGCATTAAAATTTATAATACGATGACTCGTCAAAAGGAACTGTTTGTACCTTTAGAAGAAGGTAAAGTAAAAATGTATGTGTGCGGACCTACCGTATACAACTATATTCATATCGGTAATGCCCGACCAGCCATCGTCTTTGACACCGTTAGAAGATATCTGGAATATAGAGGCTTTGATGTGCAATTTATCTCTAATTTCACAGATGTTGATGACAAGCTCATTAAAGCAGCGAATGAAATGGGCAGTGATGTTCCGACGATCGCTGAAAAGTTTATCAATGCTTATCATGAAGATACATGCGCATTAGGTGTTCAAAAAGCAGATGCACACCCTCGGGTAACGGAAACGATGCCTGAGATCATCGAGTTTATCGAGAACTTGATTAAGAAAGGTTTTGCTTATGAAGCAGCGGGGGATGTTTATTTTAAAACGCGCTCGTTTAATGGGTATGGAAAGTTGTCTCACCAATCGATCGATGATTTAAAGTCAGGAGCACGAATTGAAGTAGGCGAGAAGAAAGAAGATCCGCTTGACTTTGCATTATGGAAAGCGGCCAAAGAAGGCGAAATCTATTGGGAGAGCCCGTGGGGCAAAGGCCGTCCTGGCTGGCACATCGAGTGCTCGGCAATGGCGAAAAAATACTTAGGTGACTCAATTGATATTCATGGAGGCGGGCAAGACTTAGCCTTTCCGCACCACGAAAATGAAATTGCACAATCTGAAGCATTAAATGAAGCACCAATGGCTAAATATTGGATGCATAATGGGTATATTAATATCGACAACGAAAAAATGTCCAAATCACTTGGAAACTTTGTGCTCGTTCATGATCTTGTAAAGCAGCAAGATCCGCAGGTTATCCGATTCTTTATGCTGGCTGTCCATTACCGCAACCCGATCAACTTCAGTCAGGAGTTATTGGAAGCGGCTGAATCTGGACTGAACCGAATTCGCACGTCATACGGCAACTTGAAACACCGCCTGACGGTTTCGGCAGATCTTTCTCTTGATACAGAAAAATGGAGTCAGTTCGTTAAAGAAACAAGAGAGAAATTTATCGCTGATATGGATGATGATTTCAACACAGCAAATGCCATCTCTAATCTTTTTGATTTCTCAAGAGAAGCGAATGTGTATCTTCAAGAGAAAAATACATCTAAAGCGGTTATCACAGAATTTATTGCGTTGTTTGATGAGCTTGCTGGTGTGCTTGGACTTACACTTCACAAAGAAGAGGAATTATTGGATGAGCAGATCGATGCCCTGATTCAAGAACGAAACGAGGCGCGTAAAGAAAAGAACTTTGCTCGTGCTGATGAAATACGTGATCTTTTAAAAGAACAGAACATCATTTTGGAAGATACCGCACAAGGTGTACGATGGAAAAGAGATAAGTAAATGAAAATACGTGATGCAGATATAAAACAATTGAACGGAACCACGCTTGCTTACATGGGTGATGCAGTAATGGAGCAATTCGTACGTGAACATTTGATCCGAAACGGTCAGGTGAAGCCGAACAAACTTCATGTATCAGCTACTAAATTTGTTTCGGCAAAAGCTCAGGCAAGCATGGTCGTTCAATTGCTTGAAGAAAACTATTTTACAGATGAAGAGATTGCTGTTATTAAACGAGGGCGCAATGCGAATCAAGGAACCGTCCCCAAAAACACGGATGTTCAGACGTATAGGCATGCGACAAGTTTTGAGGCGATTATTGGTTATTTCTATTTGCTGAATCAGCATGACCGTCTTCGAAACATGATGGAACATGTGTTAACAGATAATTTTGCAAAGGGGAGGTCTTAAGATGAGTGAAGGAAAAGAACAAGAACTGATTATTGGGCGAAATCCGGTTATGGAGGTACTGCGCTCCGGTCGTGATATAAATAAAATTTTTGTAGGTGAAGGCTCTCAAAAAGGCCCTGTAAGCACGATCGTTTCAATGGCTAAAAAGCAAAACGTGCTTGTGCAATATGTACCAAAACAGAAACTGGATTCATTGAGCGGCGGAGGCAACCACCAAGGGGTTATCGCAGGGGTTGCAGCATACTCTTACGCAGAGATCGATGATTTGTTTAAAATTGCTGAAGAACGCGGTGAAGAGCCGTTCTTTATTTTGTTGGACGAGCTGGAAGATCCTCATAATTTAGGTTCGATCATGCGTACTGCTGATGCAGTTGGAGCACATGGCATCATCATTCCGAAAAGACGTTCTGTCGGTCTGACGGCAACCGTAGCAAAAGCTTCAACTGGGGCGATCGAATACATTCCGGTTGCTCGTGTAACCAACCTCGTTCAGACGATGAAAGATTTAAGAGATCGCGGCATGTGGTTTGCTGGGGCTGATATGAAGGGGAAAGAAGATTACCGACAAGCAAAATGGGACATGCCACTCGGTCTTGTGATCGGAAGTGAAGGAAAAGGAATGGGAAGACTTGTTTCAGAAACATGCGATTTCCTAGTCCAGCTTCCAATGAAGGGTAAAGTAACTTCACTTAATGCTTCAGTCGCTGCCAGCCTTTTGATGTATGAAGTATACCGAAACCGCAATCCGCTAGAAGCGCGAAAATGAAAACCCGCCACTATTTGATTGTTGATGGCTACAACATCATTGGCGCATGGCCCGAACTCCGGAGCTTAAAAACATCAGACTTTGCTAAAGCAAGAGACATGCTGATCGAGTATATGGCAGAGTACCAAGGAACAACGGGGTATCAAGTAATTGTTGTATTTGATGCCCATCTTTCTCCCGGTACAGAGAAAAAGATAAATAATCATCGTGTGGAAGTGATATTCACACGAGAGAATGAGACAGCGGATGAACGGATCGAACGGCTGGTCGGAGAATTAAAATCGATTGATACGCGAATTTACGTAGCAACATCGGATTCAACAGAACAGTGGCAGATCTTTGGTAAGGGTGCACTTCGAAAATCCGCGCGAGAATTAAAGAACGAAATGGATGAGATCGAAAAGCACATTCATTTGTCGGTCGGCGAGCGGAAAAGGAAACAAAACTCATCATCTATCCTTCTTTCAGATGAAATTGCCGAAATATTTGAAAGATGGAGAAGAGGTCAAAAATAAGGAATGTTGACGCTTTTGTGAATTATGAGCTATAATATTGCTATATTTTGCCGGTAAAAACCTGGTGGGGGGATTTGTCGTGAACATAGATCTCAAGGAACTGTCAGTAAGCGATTACGAGCTCATGGAAGATGAAAGCCTTGTGGAACTGGTTCATGAGGGGGACAGCGCAGCACTTGAATATTTGATTAACAAGTATAAGAATTTTGTTCGTGCGAAAGCAAGATCATACTTTTTGATCGGTGCAGACCGTGAAGATATTATTCAAGAAGGCATGATCGGGCTTTATAAAGCGATTCGTGATTTTAAAGAGGACAAGCTGTCATCCTTTAAAGCTTTTGCCGAACTATGTATTACGAGGCAAATGATTACCGCTATCAAAACGGCAACTAGACAAAAACACATTCCGTTAAATTCTTATGTGTCGTTGGACAAGCCCATCTATGATGAAGAATCTGACCGTACACTGATGGATGTTATTTGCGGTACAAAAGTCACTGACCCTGAAGAGCTGATCATCAATCAAGAAGAATTTGATGACATTGAAGTGAAGATGGGGGAAATATTAAGTGACTTGGAACGAAAAGTTCTCATGCTGTACCTAGACGGAAGATCATACCAGGAAATTTCAGTGGATCTCGACAGACACGTGAAGTCGATCGATAACGCGCTTCAGCGAGTGAAACGTAAATTAGAGCGCTATTTAGAACTAAGGGAAATATCATCTTAAGAGCAGGGGAGTGATCCTGCTCTTTTTCTTTTGGGTTCTAGCGAATGGTGAACTAGTACGCTAAATTGCATGGGTGGGGGGTATTGGACAGGCTGATTACAGTCGAATTTTGTCAACTCGCCGATATATGTGCAAAACTCGCGGGATTATAGCCGATACTCGCGGAATTAAGGCAATAATTTCTAGGATTAACGCTGGAATATCGCGGATTAATGTTGTATATACCGGGACGGGTATAGGTTGGGATGCAAATACTCACCCTTAAAAAGGCCTTATGAGACCTAGTTGCGTCACGAGCAAGGCGAAGCATCTAAAATCGATAATTATCCACTCACACTTCCAGCACATTTAGCTCGCTAAACACGATTTTCCCTTTATTGACAAGCTTATACCCCTATGTTAATGTTTTAAAAGTAACATTGTAACGTGGATGAGTGGGTTTGTCGCACGAAAGGTGTTTATTTAGCATGAGAAAAAAAGTTTTTTTAGCCTGTAAACAATGCTCAAAAAGAAATTATACAACGATGAAGAACCAACAAAACAATCCTGAACGAGTCGAGGTTAAAAAGTTTTGCAGCTACTGCAATGCTCATACCATTCACCAGGAAACGAAGTAAGCGAAGTAGCTTTTTTTATAAATGTTAAATGAAATGAAAAGCATGGGGGTTTATGAAGATGGCGGATGTTGCAGAAAAGACAAAAAAATCACCAGCGAAGTTTCTTTCTGATGTAAATAAGGAAATGAAGCGCGTAAGCTGGCCTTCGCGAAAAGAATTATTTCGCTATACAGGGATTGTACTGTCAACTGTAGTGGTAATGGCTTTGTTCTTCTGGGTTGTGGATTTAGGTATTTCACAATTAGTTGAGCTTATTTTAGGGTAGATTAGATACAGCTTCTTTTGGATAGAATGCTAGAGTATATCCATTTTAGGAGGGAAAGGACACGGGTCCCATCGTATGGAAAAAAATTGGTACGTAGTTCATACCTATTCAGGTTATGAAAACAAAGTAAAAGCAAACTTGGAAAAGCGTTTGGAATCTATGGGGATGACAGATAAAATTTTCCGTGTACTTGTACCTGTAGAAGAAGAGACCGAAACAAAGAACGGCAAGACAAAAACAAGTATGAAGAAAGTTTTCCCTGGTTATGTATTAACGGAAATGATCATGACAGATGATTCATGGTACGTTGTGCGTAATACACCTGGGGTAACTGGATTTGTCGGTTCTGCTGGTGCGGGCTCAAAGCCAACGGCACTTTTGCCTGAGGAAGTAGATCATATTCTTAAAGGTATGGGTATTGAAGCGCCGCGTGTCGAAGTTGATTTCGAAATTAAGGAATCTGTAAAAGTAAAAGAAGGTCCTTTTGCTGACTTCGTAGGTACGATTGAAGAGATCGATGCAACAAAACGCAAGCTGAAAGTTCACGTCAACATGTTTGGCCGTGAGACACCTGTTGAACTCGAGTTTAACCAAGTTAGCAAGTTATAATGGAAAAAGACTTGTAATCACTTCGAAAAGGTGATAGAATTTTTTATGTTTGATATTACTAATCAACTGCTTCTTCTCTTTTAAGGAGGGGAAGCGTATTTTTGAGTGGGAGGGTTTAGGCCCTAATACCACATCACGGACTTAAGGAGGTGTGTCGCGTGGCTAAAAAGGTTATTAAAATGGTGAAATTGCAAATCCCTGCTGGTAAAGCAAACCCGGCACCGCCAGTTGGACCTGCACTAGGACAAGCTGGGGTAAACATCATGGGATTCTGTAAAGAATTCAACGCTCGTACTGCTGATCAAGCTGGTTTAATCATTCCGGTAGAAATCACGGTTTTCGAAGACCGTTCATTTACATTCATCACTAAAACTCCTCCGGCTGCTGTTCTTCTAAAGAAAGCTGCGGGAATCGAGTCAGGTTCTGGTGAGCCAAACAAGAAAAAAGTTGCGACTGTAAAGCGTGATAAAGTTCGCGAAATTGCAGAAACAAAAATGCCTGACCTAAACGCTGCTAGCGTAGAAGCTGCAATGCGTATGGTTGAAGGTACAGCACGCAGCATGGGAATTGTTATCGAAGACTAATTCCGTGTGTCATGTATATTAGGTTGCGAGTAAAAGGATTGAGATCCTGCCCTTCAAACGGTTCGCAACCTTTATTCATGCAATGCGTTCGATTGCGTTTAAAGTTAAGCGCAATAAGTGGGAGGAATATCCGCTAAACCACATAAGGAGGACAAAACAAATGGCAAACAAAGGTAAGAAGTACCAAGAAGCGGCTAAATTAGTAGACCGCACAAAAGCATATGACGCTGCAGAGGCGATCGAGCTTGTTAAAAAAGCTGCTCCTGCAAAGTTTGACGAGTCTGTAGAAGTAGCAGTTCGTCTAGGTGTAGACACAAAGAAAGCTGACCAACAAGTTCGTGGAGCTGTAGTGCTTCCAAACGGAACTGGTAAAACTCAACGTGTATTAGTTTTCGCTAAAGGTGAAAAAGCAAAAGAAGCTGAAGCTGCTGGAGCAGATCACGTTGGAGATTCTGACTACATCAACAAAATCCAACAAGGCTGGTTCGAGTTCGACGTAATCGTTGCAACTCCTGACATGATGGCTGAAGTTGGTAAACTTGGACGTGTTCTAGGACCTAAAGGTTTAATGCCTAACCCTAAAACTGGAACAGTTACATTTGAAGTTGAAAAAGCGATTAACGAAATCAAAGCTGGTAAAGTAGAATACCGTGTCGACAAGACTGGTAACGTACACGTTCCAATCGGTAAAGTATCTTTTGAAGCTAACAAGCTTGAAGAAAACTTAAACACGATTATCGAAACGTTGCTAAAGGTAAAACCTGCTGCAGCTAAGGGAACTTACATGAAGAACGTAGCAGTTTCTTCTACTATGGGACCTGGGATCAAAGTTAATCCATCTTCTTTCACTGTAAAACGATAGTTGACAAACGGGTTTAGACCCGTTATATTATATACTGTTAAACACAAACGCATCAGATGAATGCCGTAGACAGCAGGAGCCAACTGGCTTAAATCTTCCTGCCGAGGTGAAGCATCGATAAGCTCATTAGTTCTTTACTTATGACTTTAGATACTCACGCCTCCATGTCTCGACATGGAGGCTTTGTTTTTGGACAAAACCTGCGGTGATGCAATCATTTTACAGGAGGTGTAATAATGAGCAGCATTTTAGAAACAAAAAAGCAGTTAGTATCCACTATTTCTGAAAAAATCAAAAATAGCCAATCAACGATCCTTGTTGACTACCGTGGTCTTACTGTTGCAGAGGTTACTGAACTTCGTAAGTCATTACGTGATGCTGGCATCGAGTTTAAAGTTTACAAAAACTCAATGGTAGTCCGCGCTGCTGAAGAGAATGACCTTAACTTATCAGAACACTTAACTGGTCCTACAGCGATCGCATTCTCAAATGAAGATGTTGTAGCTCCTGCTAAGATTCTTAACGACTTCGCTAAGAAACACGAAGCGCTTGAAATCAAAGCTGGTGTAATCGAAGGACGTATCGCGTCTCTAGAAGAAGTGAAAGCTCTTGCTGAACTTCCATCAAGAGAAGGTCTTCTTTCTATGGTACTCAGCGTGCTTCAAGCACCTATCCGCAACTTTGCGTTGGCTACTAAAGCCGTTGCAGAACAAAAAGAAGAACAAGGCGCGTAAGCCCATTCTTCAACCAATAATAACTTACATTCCATAAGGAGGAAATTATAATGTCTAAAGAGCAAATCATCGAAAGCTTAAAAACAATGACTGTTTTAGAGCTTAACGACCTAGTAAAAGCAATCGAAGAAGAGTTTGGTGTAACTGCTGCTGCTCCTGTAGCTGTAGCTGGTGGAGCTGCTGGTGGAGACGCTGCTGCTGAACAAACTGAATTCGACGTAATTCTTGCAAGCGGTGGAGCTTCAAAAATTAAAGTTATCAAAGTTGTTCGTGAACTTACAGGTCTTGGCCTTAAAGAAGCGAAAGAACTTGTTGACGGTGCTCCAAAGCCAGTTAAAGAAGGCGTATCTAAAGACGAAGCTGAAGAAATCAAAGCTAAGCTTGAAGAAGTTGGAGCTTCTGTTGAAGTTAAGTAATTCAAAAGAAAAGGTTCGCCCGATGGCGGACCTTTTTGCTTGTTTCACTTTATCTTTTTAGAATGAATTATTCTTAAACCTTTCTGCTTTTAATCTTTTTTTGTTTTCTTCTTGAACAGTTGATTGGAGTGTAAGGTGGGAGACTCCTGCGGGACAGGTGGGCAGGTGAGACACTTAAGAGTGAAACGTACAAATGTGGCTCACCGGCTGCCCTGCGGAAAGCGAGCACCTGAAACGGAAATCAACTACTTTCAAAGGCGACATTGTAAAAGCATCTTTGCAGATAGGCTGTTAAAGAAATATGAAACGGGAATACTGTCTTTATCAGAAGGTAAGGAGAGTTTAAAGCGATGAAGAACCATTATTACTCTGAAACGCCTGGTACGGAAAGCAAAAGAGAAACATGGGATTTTATATTAAATGGTGAAAAGTTTCGCTTCACGACGGATGCTGGTGTTTTTTCAAAGAAAGAAGTAGATTTTGGCAGCCGTGTTTTAATAGAGTCTTTTGTTCCGCCAGAAGTACCTGGTGATTATATAGATGTGGGATGCGGTTACGGACCGATCGGACTTTCGCTTGCAAAAGCAGAACCTGATCGCACGATTCAAATGGTGGACATTAATGAACGAGCGATTGAGCTTTCAAAGGTCAATGCTGAGAAGAACAAGATCGATAACGTAAAAATTTTTAAAAGTTATCTATTTGCTGAAGTGAAAGCTAATGAGTTCGCCGCCGTTATTACAAATCCGCCGATCCGTGCAGGGAAATCAGTTGTACACCAAATTTTTGAAGAAGCGTACCATAAACTTTGCGTTGGTGGCGAGTTGTGGGTCGTTATTCAAAAGAAACAAGGTGCACCATCTGCAATGGATAAAATGCAAGAATTATTCGGGGAAGTTGAAACTGTTGCAAAGAAAAAAGGCTACTATATTTTACGCGCAATAAAAGTTTGACTTGATAAATCCCGTATGTTAGTATTATAAAATGCCAATGGATTCGCATTTTCCTGCTTATTTTTCGTGGTAAGCGAAAAAACGTTGATATATCAACGTTTTTTACTCATGTTTAGACGTATTAAATATTTGGTTTAAACGTATAGAATGGGAAAAAGTTGGACAAAATTATATAATAGCTTTTATCAAAATAGGAAAACTGCGGTTTTAAAAATATGAAACCCTTTTTCTTTTTGTTTTCTAATGTTCTTACTAGAATGTTAGATAGAAATAAGAAACACGAAAAAAACGCTGGATTTGAGGGGTGAAGCAGTTGACAGGTCAACTAGTTCAGTTTGGACGCCACCGCCAACGAAGAAGTTATGCAAGAATTAGCGAAGTGCTTGAATTACCAAACTTAATTGAAATTCAAACCGCTTCCTATCAATGGTTTCTTGATGAGGGGTTACGTGAAATGTTCCGAGACATTTCGCCGATTGAAGATTTTACAGGGAACCTCGTTTTAGAGTTTATTGATTATAACTTAGGTGAGCCGAAGTATCCTGTAGATGAATCAAAAGAGCGCGATGTTACTTACGCTGCTCCGCTTCGTGTGAAAGTGCGTCTGATCAATAAAGAGACGGGCGAAGTAAAAGAGCAGGAAGTATTTATGGGAGATTTCCCGTTAATGACAGATACGGGAACCTTTGTGATCAACGGGGCAGAGCGTGTAATTGTATCACAGCTCGTTCGTTCACCAAGTGTTTACTATAGTGAGAAAATCGACAAAAACGGTAAAAAAGGTTTTACCGCTACTGTCATTCCAAACCGCGGTGCTTGGCTAGAGTTTGAAACAGATGCTAAGGACGTAGTTTATGTGCGTATCGACCGTACAAGAAAAATCCCTATTACCGTATTGCTTCGTGCTTTAGGGTTTGGGTCTGATCAAGAAATCATTGATTTGCTTGGAGAAGACGAGTATCTTCGCAACACGCTGGATAAGGATAATACAGAAGGAACGGAAAAAGCCCTTCTGGAAATCTATGAACGTCTTCGTCCGGGAGAGCCTCCAACAGTAGATAATGCCAAAAGTTTATTAGATTCAAGGTTCTTTGACCCGAAACGCTATGACTTGGCTAACGTTGGACGTTACAAAATCAATAAAAAGCTTCATATAAAGAACCGTCTATTCAACCAGAAGCTAGCTGAAACACTTGTTGATGCTGAAACTGGTGAAGTGATTGCTGAAGAAGGTACGCTGCTTGACCGCAGAACGCTAGATAAGATTATTCCTGCTCTTGAAAGTGGTGTAGGTTTCAAAACCGTAACACCTGCAGGAGGAGTAGCAGAAGATCAAGATATTGCTCTTCAATCTATTAAAATCTATGCGCCTGACGATCAAGAAGGCGAAAGAATCATTAATGTTATCGGAAACGGTCTTGTTGACAAAGAAATTAAAAACATTACGGTTTCAGACATTATTGCTTCTATTAACTACTTCTTCAATCTATTGCATCAAGTAGGAACGACAGATGATATTGACCATCTTGGAAACCGTCGTTTACGTTCTGTTGGTGAACTTCTTCAAAACCAATTCAGAATTGGACTTTCCAGAATGGAGCGTGTTGTTCGTGAGCGTATGTCTATTCAAGACACAAATGCGATCACACCACAGGCGCTTATCAATATCCGTCCTGTTATTGCTTCTATTAAAGAGTTCTTCGGAAGCTCACAGCTTTCACAGTTCATGGATCAAACGAACCCGTTAGCAGAGTTGACGCATAAGCGTCGTCTATCTGCACTAGGGCCAGGTGGTCTTACACGTGAACGTGCAGGCTTTGAAGTTCGTGACGTTCACTACTCTCACTACGGCCGTATGTGTCCGATTGAGACGCCAGAGGGTCCGAACATCGGGTTGATCAACTCGCTTTCTTCCTATGCGAAAGTGAACCAATACGGATTTATCGAAACACCATACCGTCGGGTTGACCCTGAAACAGGTCGTGTAACGAGCCGTATCGATTACTTGACTGCTGACGAAGAAGATTTATACGTAGTTGCACAAGCGAACTCCATTTTAGGTGAAAACGGAGAGTTCATGAACGAAGACGTAATCGCACGTTTCCGTGGTGACAACACTGTTGTTAAACGCGAACGCATCGACTATATGGATGTATCGCCAAAACAGGTTGTATCCGCTGCGACAGCTTGTATTCCGTTCTTAGAAAATGATGACTCCAACCGTGCCCTAATGGGAGCGAACATGCAACGTCAGGCTGTACCTTTGCTTGTTCCTGAATCACCGATCGTTGGTACAGGAATGGAGCACGTATCTGCAAAAGACTCTGGAGCTGCAGTAATCTGTAAGCACGAAGGAATCGTAGAACGTGTTACAGCGAAACAAGTTCAAGTACGCCGCATTAAAGAAGTAGATGGCAAGGAAGTCAGAGGCGACCTTGACACTTACAACATGCTGAAGTTTATTCGTTCCAACCAAGGAACGTGCTATAACCAGCGTCCGATCGTAAGCACGGGTGACCGAGTAACTAAAGGGGAAATCTTAGCGGATGGTCCTTCAATGGAAAAAGGTGAACTTGCTTTAGGTCGTAACGTTCTTGTTGCCTTCATGACATGGGAAGGTTACAACTACGAGGATGCTGTCATCATGAGCGAACGCCTCGTAAAAGATGATGTTTATACTTCTATTCATATTGAAGAATATGAGTCAGAAGCGCGTGATACAAAGCTTGGACCAGAAGAAATCACTCGTGATATTCCGAACGTCGGAGAAGATGCATTGCGCAACCTGGACGAACGCGGAATCATCCGTGTTGGTGCAGAAGTTAAAGATGGTGACATTCTAGTTGGTAAAGTAACGCCTAAGGGTGTAACTGAACTTACTGCTGAAGAGCGCTTATTGCATGCGATCTTTGGAGAAAAAGCTCGTGAAGTGCGTGATACTTCATTGCGTGTACCTCACGGTGGAGACGGAATCATCCTTGACGTTAAAGTATTTAACCGTGAAGACGGCGATGAACTTCCTCCAGGTGTGAATCAGCTCGTTCGTGCATATATCGTGCAAAAACGTAAGATTCACGAAGGAGATAAAATGGCCGGCCGTCACGGAAACAAAGGTGTAATCTCTAAGATTATGCCTGAAGAAGACATGCCATATCTTCCAGATGGAACACCAGTTGACATCATGTTAAACCCGTTAGGGGTACCTTCCCGTATGAATATTGGTCAGGTATTGGAGCTTCACCTTGGAATGGCTGCTCGTCAGCTAGGCATTCATGTTGCTACACCGGTATTCGATGGAGCGCGTGAGGAAGATGTTTGGTCAACGATCGAAGAAGCTGGAATGGCTCGCGATGGTAAAACAGTACTTTATGATGGACGTACAGGTGCTGCGTTCGATAACCGTGTATCAGTTGGGGTTATGTATATGATCAAACTGGCTCACATGGTTGACGATAAGCTGCATGCTCGTTCAACTGGACCATACTCACTTGTTACACAGCAGCCTCTTGGTGGTAAAGCACAATTTGGAGGTCAGCGTTTCGGTGAGATGGAAGTATGGGCGCTTGAAGCATATGGCGCTGCATACACACTTCAGGAAATTCTTACGGTTAAATCCGATGATGTTGTCGGCCGTGTGAAAACGTATGAAGCCATCGTTAAAGGTGAAAACGTTCCTGAGCCAGGTGTTCCGGAATCATTTAAAGTATTGATCAAAGAACTTCAATCTCTTGGAATGGACGTTAAGATCTGTTCTGGAGATGACCAGGAAATTGAAATGAGAGAGCTTGATGATGAAGACGATCAGGCAAGCGAGAAATTAAATCTAAATCTTGAGTCTTACACTTCGAATGACTAAAACAGGATATCAAAAGGGAGGTACGCTCCTTGATAGACGTAAATAATTTTGAATATATGAAAATTGGTCTTGCTTCACCGGACAAAATCCGGTCGTGGTCAAGAGGGGAAGTAAAGAAACCTGAAACAATCAACTACCGTACACTTAAGCCTGAAAAAGACGGCTTGTTCTGTGAAAGAATTTTCGGTCCGACAAAAGACTGGGAATGTCATTGCGGAAAGTATAAGCGCGTCCGTTATAAAGGCGTGGTTTGTGACCGTTGTGGTGTTGAAGTAACAAGAGCTAAAGTTCGACGTGACCGTATGGGTCACATCGAGCTTGCTGCTCCTGTATCACACATTTGGTACTTCAAAGGTATCCCAAGCCGTATGGGTCTTGTTTTGGATATGTCTCCAAGAGCTTTAGAAGAAGTCATCTACTTTGCTTCTTACGTTGTTACTGAAACAGGAGATACTCCTCTTGAGAAGAAACAGCTGCTTTCAGAAAAGGAATACCGCACATACCGTGAAAAGTATGGCAAAGGCTTTACTGCACAAATGGGTGCAGAAGCGATCAAACGACTTCTAGAAGACATCGATGCTGAAAAAGAAGTAGAGATGCTGAAAGAAGAGCTTAAAACAGCACAAGGGCAACGCCGTACTCGTGCGATTAAGCGTTTAGAAGTACTAGAAGCATTCCGTCACTCTGGCAACCATGCCGACTGGATGATTCTAGAAGTACTTCCGGTTATCCCACCGGAATTGCGTCCGATGGTTCAGCTTGATGGCGGCCGTTTCGCCACTTCTGATCTTAACGACCTTTACCGTCGTGTTATCAACCGTAACAACCGTTTGAAGCGTCTATTAGACCTAGGTGCTCCTAACATTATCGTTCAAAATGAAAAACGTATGCTTCAAGAAGCAGTCGATGCATTAATCGATAATGGCCGTCGTGGCCGTCCGGTTACAGGGCCAGGAAATCGTCCATTAAAATCACTTTCACACATGCTGAAAGGGAAACAAGGACGTTTCCGTCAAAACTTGCTAGGTAAACGTGTTGACTACTCTGGTCGTTCGGTTATCGTTGTAGGTCCGAACTTAAAGATGTACCAATGTGGTCTGCCTAAAGAGATGGCACTGGAACTGTTTAAACCGTTTGTTATGAAAGAATTAGTATCAAAAGGTCTTGCACACAACATTAAGAGTGCAAAACGCAAAGTAGAGCGCGTTCAGCCTGAAGTTTGGGATGTTTTAGAAGAAGTTATTCGCGAGCACCCAGTACTTCTTAACCGTGCACCTACACTTCACAGACTTGGTATCCAAGCATTTGAACCAACGCTTGTTGAAGGCCGTGCTATCCGTCTTCACCCGCTCGTATGTACAGCATATAACGCTGACTTCGATGGTGACCAAATGGCGGTCCACGTACCTTTATCAGCTGAAGCTCAAGCAGAGGCTCGTATTTTAATGCTTGCTGCCCAAAATATCTTGAACCCGAAAGATGGTAAGCCGGTAGTAACACCTTCACAGGATATGGTATTAGGTAACTATTACTTAACACTTGAGCGTGCAGGAGCTATTGGTGAAGGGTCAGTATTTAAAGATATCAATGAAGCGATCATCGCTTATGAAAATGGATATGTACACTTGCATACACGTATTGCGGTGCCTGTATCCAGCTTAAATAAAGAAACTTTCACGGAAGAACAGCAATCTAAACTTCTGATGACTACAGTAGGTAAGTTGTTATTCAACGAAATCCTGCCTCCGTCATTCCCGTATATTAACGAGCCGACTACGACGAACCTTCAAGTGGAAACACCTGAAAAGTACTTCTTAGATCCGGCTGCTAATGTCAAGGAAGAAATTCAGAAGCATGAAGAAATTGTTCCTTTCAAGAAAGGAATCCTTGGTAAGGTTATCGCGGAAGTATTTAAACGCTTTAAGATTACTGAAACGTCTAAAATGCTTGATCGCATGAAGGACTTAGGATTTAAATATTCTACACGCGCTGGTATTACGATCGGTGTATCCGATATCGTGGTATTACCAGAAAAGCAAGAAATCCTTGCTGTTGCGGAAGAAAAAGTAGTTAACGTTACAAAGCAATTCAGACGTGGTTTGATCACAGAAGAAGAGCGCTATGAGCGTGTAATTAATATTTGGAGTTTGGCGAAAGACGAAATCCAAAATAAATTGATGGGAACACTTGATAAGCGAAACCCAATCTTCATGATGAGTGACTCCGGTGCCCGTGGTAACGCATCGAACTTTACGCAGCTAGCTGGTATGCGTGGTCTGATGGCCAACCCGGCTGGTAAAATCATCGAGCTTCCAATCAAATCAAGTTTCCGTGAAGGGCTAACAGTACTCGAGTACTTTATTTCTACTCACGGAGCGCGTAAAGGTCTTGCCGATACAGCCCTTAAAACAGCTGACTCTGGTTACCTTACTCGTCGTTTGGTTGACGTTGCTCAAGACGTAATCGTACGTGAAGATGATTGTGGAACAGACCGTGGTTTAGAAGTTGCTGCTATTAAAGAAGGCAACGAAGTGATCGAGCCGCTTCATGAGCGCTTAATCGGTCGTACTGCTTATAAAAAGGTATACCACCCAGAAACAAAAGAAATTCTTGCAGACGTTAATCAGCTGATTACTGAAGACATGGCCGCTCATATTGAAGAAGTAGGCGTGAAGGCAGTAACCATCCGTTCTGTATTTACATGTGACACTCGTCATGGTGTTTGTAAGAAATGTTACGGACGCAACCTTGCAACAGGCTCTGACGTTGAAGTTGGGGAAGCTGTTGGAATTATCGCTGCTCAATCCATCGGTGAGCCAGGTACACAGCTTACAATGCGTACCTTCCATACAGGTGGGGTAGCAGGAGACGATATCACACAAGGTCTTCCGCGTATCCAAGAATTGTTTGAAGCGCGTAACCCGAAAGGTCAAGCTGTTATTTCAGAGCTTGAAGGTACGGTTGTTGGCGTGAACGACAATAAAGATAAGCGTGAAGTTGTTGTCCAAGGTGAAATTGAATCGAGATCATACACGATTCCTTTCGGTGCCCGTATTAAGGCGGTTGAAGGAGATAAGGTAACTGCCGGTCAAGTATTGACAGAAGGTTCAATCGATCCTAAGGAACTAATCAAAGTACGCGGTGCTGAAGGCGTACAAGAATACCTATTGCGTGAGGTTCAGAAAGTTTACCGTATGCAAGGGGTAGAAATCGGAGATAAGCACGTTGAAGTAATGGTTCGCCAAATGCTTCGTAAAGTGCGTATCATCGACTCTGGTGATTCTCAAGTACTTCCTGGAGCTCTTATGGACATTCATAACTTTACGGATGTTAACCGTAGTGTGCTTCTTGAAGGTGGAACTCCTGCTACAGGACGTCCGGTGCTTCTTGGTATTACAAAAGCATCTCTTGAAACAGAATCGTTCTTGTCTGCTGCATCGTTCCAGGAAACAACTCGAGTTCTTACGGACGCTGCTATCAAAGGTAAGCGTGACGAGCTTCTCGGACTTAAGGAAAACGTTATTATCGGTAAGCTGATTCCAGCTGGAACAGGTATGAACCGTTACAGAAACATCGGAATCAACTCACCAGTAGTTGAAGAAGAGAACAGTGAAGAGGCTGAATTGCCAACTGAACTTGTTTCTCAAGATTAATAAATGACATGTTGACATTTGGAGCGCATCAGTGATATGATTACGGATGTGCTCCTAAAGAAATGTTGCTTTGGAGGATATTTGTATGTCTTATGAAAAAGTGACACAGGCTTCTGAAATTATCGTAGGTACTAAGCAAACAATCAAAGCTTTACAGAACGGCGAGGTCAAAGAGCTGGTCGTTGCGGAAGACGCTGATTTTCGAGTGACGAGCAAAGTATTGCAGATTGCCGAAGAAAAGCACGTACCGATCGTAAAGGTTGATTCCATGAAAAAGCTTGGAAAAGCATGCGGTATAGATGTCGGGGCCGCAACTGTTGCGATAAAAGGATAAAATAAACGTTTTTGCGATGAGTAGTAAGATCGCTCCGCTCGCAAAAACTTTCTTTTGTCCTAAAATGAACCACCTGGGTCGGTGGTATTACAAAACAAGAGAGGAGGAAATACAAAATGCCTACAATTAACCAATTAGTTCGCAAAGGTCGTGTTTCTAAAACAAAGAAATCTGACTCTCCTGCGTTAAACAAAGGTTACAACAGCTTCAAGAAGTCCCAAACTAACGTTTCATCTCCGCAAAAGCGTGGAGTTTGTACACGTGTTGGTACTATGACTCCTAAGAAGCCGAACTCGGCGCTTCGTAAGTATGCCCGTGTTCGTCTAACAAACGGAATCGAAGTTACAGCTTACATTCCTGGTATCGGACACAACCTTCAAGAGCACAGTGTTGTTCTTATCCGTGGAGGACGTGTAAAAGACTTACCGGGGGTACGTTACCACATCGTTCGTGGTGCTCTTGATACGGCTGGTGTTACTAACCGTATGCAAGGTCGTTCTAAGTACGGAACGAAGCGTCCAAAGGAAGCTAAGAAATAATTTTAAAATAAATTAAACAACTATCAGAAAGGAGGGGACCACATGCCACGTAAAGGACCTGTTGCTCGTCGTGATGTGTTACCTGATCCAATTTACAAGTCTAAGCTTGTAACTCGTCTAATCAATAAAATTATGATTGACGGTAAGAGAGGGGTAGCTCAAACAATCTTGTACAATGCGTTTGATCTTATTAAAGAACGTACAAACCAAGATCCTATGGAAGTGTTTGAACAAGCTCTTAAAAATATCATGCCAGTTCTTGAAGTTCGTGCTCGCCGTGTTGGTGGAGCTAACTACCAAGTACCAGTTGAAGTTCGCCCAGAGCGTCGTACAACACTAGGACTTCGTTACCTAACGAACTACTCTCGTCTACGCGGAGAAAAGACAATGGAAGAACGTCTTGCGTATGAGATCATGGATGCTGCTAATAACACTGGTGCTTCTGTTAAGAAGCGCGAAGATATGCACAAAATGGCAGAAGCAAACAAAGCGTTTGCTCACTACCGCTGGTAAAATCATAGAGACAGTTTTCGGACTGTCTCTAAAACACTATAAAAATTCCTTTGCATAAGGAAGGAGAGAAATTCATGGCTAGAGAATTCTCCTTAAAAAATACTCGTAATATCGGGATCATGGCTCACATCGATGCTGGTAAAACAACGACTACAGAACGTGTACTTTACTATACTGGCCGTATCCACAAAATTGGTGAAACTCATGAAGGAGCTTCACAAATGGACTGGATGGAGCAGGAACAAGAGCGTGGAATCACGATTACTTCCGCTGCTACAACTGCTCAATGGAAAGGTCACCGTGTCAACATTATTGACACACCAGGACACGTAGACTTTACAGTTGAAGTAGAACGTTCATTACGTGTATTAGACGGAGCGGTTGCTTTACTTGATGCTCAATCAGGTGTAGAACCACAAACAGAAACAGTATGGCGTCAGGCTACAACTTACGGAGTACCTCGTGTAGTATTCGTAAACAAAATGGACAAGATTGGTGCGGACTTCTTATATTCCGTAAAAACTATCCATGATCGTCTTGGTGCAAATGCTCACCCGATCCAATTACCGATCGGTGCTGAAGACCAATTCGAAGCTATCATCGACCTTATCGAAATGAAAGCTGTATTCTACGGTAACGACCTCGGTACTGATATCGAAGTTCGTGACATTCCGGAAGAGCACATGCCTTTAGCTGAAGAATACCGTGGAAAACTTATCGAAGCGGTTGCTGAGCTAGATGAAGAAATGATGATGAAGTACTTAGAAGGCGAAGAGATTACGAACGAAGAACTTAAAGCAGGTATCCGTCAAGGAACTTGTAACGTTGAGTTCTACCCAGTAATGTGTGGATCTGCATTTAAGAACAAAGGTGTTCAGCTTATGCTTGACGCTGTTCTTGATTACCTTCCATCGCCGGTTGATGTACCAGCTATCAAAGGTGTTCTTCCTGACTCAGAAGAAGAAGTAACTCGTGAATCAAGTGACGAAGCACCATTCTCAGCACTTGCATTTAAAGTTATGACTGACCCTTATGTTGGTAAGTTAACATTCTTCCGTGTATACTCTGGTACTTTAAACTCTGGTTCATACGTACAGAACTCTACAAAAGGAAAGCGCGAGCGTGTTGGACGTATCCTTCAAATGCACGCAAACTCCCGTGAAGAGATCTCTGTTGTATACGCTGGAGATATCGCAGCTGCTGTAGGTCTTAAAGATACTACAACTGGTGATACACTATGTGATGAAAAGAACCTTGTTATCTTAGAATCCATGGTATTCCCAGAGCCAGTTATCTCACTATCTATCGAGCCGAAGTCTAAAGCAGACCAAGACAAGATGGGTATGGCGCTTGCTAAGCTTGCTGAAGAAGATCCGACATTCCGTACTGAAACAAACGAAGAAACTGGACAAACGATCATCGCAGGTATGGGTGAACTTCACCTTGATATCCTAGTTGACCGTATGCGTCGCGAATTCAAGGTAGAAGCAAACGTGGGTGCTCCTCAGGTTGCTTACCGTGAAACAATTCGCCAAGCAGCTAAAGTTGAAGGTAAATTCGTTCGTCAGTCTGGTGGTCGTGGACAATACGGTCACGTTTGGATTGAATTCGAGCCAGGTGATGAAGGATCTGGATTCGTATTTGAAAACAAAATCGTTGGTGGGGCAGTTCCTCGTGAATACATCCCTGCTGTTCAAGCTGGTATTGAAGAGTCAATGAAAAACGGTATGCTTGCTGGTTTCCCATTACTTGACCTTAAAGCTCGTATCGTTGACGGATCTTACCATGATGTTGACTCCAACGAAATGGCGTTTAAGATTGCCGGTTCAATGGCACTTAAGAACGCTAAATCAAAGTGTGACCCTGCAATCTTAGAGCCGATTATGAAAGTTGAAGTAACGGTTCCTGAAGAGTACATGGGAGACATCATGGGTGACGTAACTTCCCGTCGTGGACGTGTTGAAGGTATGGAAGCTCGTGGTAATGCACAAATCGTTAAAGCGATGGTTCCACTTGCAGAGATGTTCGGTTATGCGACTAGCTTGCGTTCTCGTACACAAGGCCGCGGTACTTACTCAATGCACTTCGATCACTACGAAGAAGTACCTAAGTCAATTTCTGAAGAAATCATCAAAAAAGCAACTGGAGCTTAATCTCTTCGGTTGTAAGAAACAACATTTTCATGTAATCTAAAATGGGCAGTATAACCTGTCTGTTTTAAATAAAAAATCTACTATATGTAACCATATTTAAGGAGGAATCTTTCTCATGGGTAAAGAGAAATTTGATCGTTCCAAAACGCATGCTAACATTGGTACTATTGGTCACGTTGACCATGGTAAAACAACTTTAACAGCTGCTATCACTACTGTTCTTGCTAAGAAAAACGGTAAGGGTGTAGCAATGGCTTATGACCAAATCGACGGTGCTCCAGAAGAGCGCGAGCGTGGAATCACGATCTCAACTGCACACGTTGAGTACGAAACTGATTCTCGTCACTATGCACACGTAGACTGCCCAGGACATGCTGACTATGTTAAGAACATGATCACTGGTGCAGCACAAATGGATGGTGGGATCCTAGTAGTATCTGCTGCTGACGGCCCAATGCCACAAACTCGTGAGCACATCCTTCTTTCTCGTCAAGTAGGTGTACCTTACCTTGTTGTATTCATGAACAAGTGTGACATGGTAGACGACGAAGAACTTCTTGAGCTAGTTGAAATGGAAGTTCGTGACCTTCTTTCTGAGTATGACTTCCCAGGAGACGACATTCCTGTAATCAAAGGTTCTGCTCTTAAAGCTCTTGAAGGAGACGCTGAATGGGAAGCTAAAATCTATGAGCTAATGGATGCTGTAGATTCTTATATCCCAACACCTCCTCGTGACACTGAAAAGCCATTCATGATGCCAGTTGAGGATGTATTCTCAATCACTGGTCGTGGTACAGTTGCTACTGGACGTGTTGAGCGTGGAGTAGTAAAAGTTGGTGACGTAGTTGAGATCCTTGGTCTTACTGAAGAGCCAAAATCAACAACTGTAACAGGTGTTGAAATGTTCCGTAAGCTTCTTGACTATGCTGAAGCTGGTGACAACATTGGTGCACTTCTTCGTGGGGTTTCCCGTGACGATGTTGAGCGTGGACAAGTTCTTGCTAAGCCAGGTACTGTTAAAGCTCACACTAAGTTCAAATCAGAAGTTTATGTTCTTTCAAAAGAAGAGGGTGGACGTCACACTCCATTCTTCTCTAACTACCGTCCTCAGTTCTACTTCCGTACAACTGACGTAACTGGTATCATCCAACTTCCTGAAGGCGTAGAAATGGTTATGCCTGGAGATAACGTTGAGATGACTGTAGAACTAATCGCTCCAATCGCTATCGAAGAAGGAACTAAGTTCTCTATTCGTGAAGGTGGACGTACAGTTGGTGCAGGCGTAGTTGCAACAATCACTGAGTAATCTTTTTGATTACTTCTATATAAAGAGCACTCTCCATTCGGAGGGTGCTCTTTTATATGATTGAAGCATTTTTAATAAGTGTGCTGAATTTACGGGTGGGAATTTCACTTTTATCGGTGGAAGAGCGAGTTATATCGGTGGAAATTGCTTATGTATCGAAGAAAAGATGTACATATCAGTGGAAACAGCCTCTCTACCCATGATCGCGATACAATGAAAGCTAAATATGATACTGATCTCAGCAAATAAAACCATCGAGTGACATGAATAATTAGTTAATCCACGAGATTAGGTATTGAATCCAAAAGTTTTACTGCCCAATCCACGAGTTATGGTCTTCAATCCAAAAGTTTTACTGTCTAATCCACAAGTTTTAGGATTCAATCCAAAAGTTTTACTACCCAATCCACGAGTTATGGTCTTCAATCCAAAAGTTTTACTGTCTAATCCACAAGTTTTAGGATTCAATCCAAAAGTTTTACTGCCCAATCCACAAGTTTTAGGATTCAATCCACGAAAGTCCGTTGCCAACCCACGAATTAATAAATATATGTTACTACTCACCCACAATTAGCTTGAAACTGGAAAGTCACAACCTACAACCGACAGTAAAATACCCAAGTAGCATTATCACCCTCAACTATTTATATAGAAGAAACACATCAAAGTACATGAAAACAAATGTGCAAAAGAAGAAAAAGGAAGTTGAATTCAAGCAATAAACTCTCTATAATAGAAAAAGTGCGATTAGCAATAAATAATTGCAAATAAAACTTGCATTAGGCGTTGCTATTCTCTATAATAAGTAATGTTGGTCATTCACTGCGATGATCCGGAAGGTTGCTGACACACTAGGCCCCTTTGCCATGGCTGGTGACATCAGGTTGAATTTCCGCGGAGCAATGTCTGTTTATCAAAATAGGCGAATAAAGGAGGGAAAAAAATGGCAAAGCAAAAGATTCGTATCCGTTTAAAGGCGTATGATCACAGAATTCTTGATCAATCAGCTGAAAAAATCGTAGAAACTGCTAAGCGTTCAGGAGCAAAGGTATCTGGTCCTATCCCACTACCTACTGAGAAGGCAGTCTACACGATCCTTCGTGCGGTTCATAAGTACAAGGACTCTCGTGAGCAGTTCGAAATGCGTACTCATAAGCGCTTGATCGATATTATCGAGCCAACACCACAAACAGTTGATTCGTTAATGCGTTTGGATCTACCGTCTGGTGTAGACATCGAAATTAAACTATAATTTCACGTTTGCTAATAAATATTTTACTTATTAATAGGAGGTGTGACGAATGACCAAAGGAATCTTAGGTAGAAAAATTGGTATGACTCAAGTTTTCGCAGAAAACGGAGATTTAATTCCAGTTACTGTAGTAGAAGTAACTCCTAACGTTGTTCTTCAAAAGAAATCCGTTGAGAATGATGGCTACGAAGCTATCCAACTTGGATTTGATGATAAAAAAGACTCTCGTACTAACAAGCCGCAAGCAGGACATGCTGCAAAAGCTAGCACGAGCCCTAAGCGCTACGTTAAAGAATTCCGTAATGTTGATGTTGCGGGATACGAAGTTGGTCAGGAAGTCAAAGCTGACATTTTTGCAGAAGGTGACGCTGTAGACGTTACTGGTACATCTAAAGGAAAAGGATTCCAAGGTGTTATCAAGCGTCACGGGCAATCACGCGGGCCAATGAGCCACGGTTCCCGTTACCACCGTCGTCCTGGTTCAATGGGTGCTGTTGACCCTAACCGTGTTTTCAAAGGAAAAGCACTACCTGGACGTACTGGCGGAGATACAGTAACTGTACAAAACCTAGAAGTTGTTAGGGTTGATGCAGAACGTAATCTTCTACTAATCAAAGGTAACGTACCTGGAGCGAAAAAGAGCTACGTTACAATTAACTCTGCTGTTAAAGCAAAGGATGCTAAATAAGGAAGGAGGACAATCTGATGCCAAAAGTAGCATTATTTAAACAAGATGGTACTCAAGCTGGCGATATCGAATTAAACGATTCCGTTTTCGGTATTGAACCAAATAAAAGCGTGCTTTTCGACGCTGTTATTATGCAGCAAGCATCACAGCGCCAAGGAACTCATGATGTTAAGAACCGTTCCGAAGTTGCTGGTGGTGGACGCAAGCCTTGGAAACAGAAAGGTACTGGACGTGCTCGTCAAGGATCTATCCGTTCTCCACAATGGGTTGGCGGTGGAGTGGTTTTCGGACCAACACCAAGAAGCTATTCTTACAAATTACCTAAGAAGGTTCGTCGCTTAGCTATTAAATCAGCGCTATCTTCTAAGGTTCTAGATAACGACTTGATCGTTTTAGAAGCACTTGCATTCGAAGCTCCTAAAACAAAGGAAATGAAGCAAGTTCTTTCAAATCTATCCGCAGATCGTAAAGCATTAGTTGTAACTGCTGATTACAATGACGCTGTTGCATTGTCTGCACGTAACATCCCTGGCGTAACAGTTGTTACGGCTAACGGCGTTAGTGTTCTTGACGTGTTAAACCACGACAAGCTTCTTATGACTAAAGACGCTGTGGAAAAAGTAGGGGAGGTGCTCGCATAATGGAAGCTCGTGATGTGATTAAGCGCCCCGTTATTACAGAGCGTTCTACTGAAATAATGGCTGACAAAAAATACACGTTCGAAGTTAACCCTCGTGCTACTAAGACTCAAATCAAAGGTGCACTTGAAGAAATCTTTGGCGTGAAAGTACAAACTGTTAACACTGCTAACTACAAAGGTAAGTTTAAGCGTGTAGGCCGTCATACTGGTTACACTTCTAAACGTAAAAAAGCTGTAGTTACACTAACTCCAGAAAGCAAAGAACTCGACTTTTTTGAAGGAGTTTAAAAAGAACTCGTAAAGGAGGGAAATTACAATGGGTATCAAAAAGTTTAAACCGACAACTAACGGTCGTCGTAACATGTCTCAGCTTGACTTTGCTGAAATTACAACTGACCAACCAGAAAAATCCTTGCTTGCTCCTCTTAGCAAAAAAGCTGGACGTAACAACCAAGGTAAACTAACTGTTCGTCACCAAGGTGGTGGACACAAGCGTAAGTATCGTATCATCGATTTCAAACGTAACAAAGATGGAATACCAGGTCGCGTTGCTACAATCGAGTACGATCCGAACCGTACTGCTAACATCGCGCTTATCCACTATGCAGATGGTGAGAAGCGTTACATCCTAGCTCCAAAAGGAATCACTGTAGGTCAACAGATCATGTCTGGACCTGAAGCTGATATTAAAGTGGGTAACTCACTTCCATTAGCTAACATTCCTGTAGGTTCTACAATTCACAACATCGAACTTAAGCCTGGTAAAGGTGGACAATTGGCTCGTTCAGCTGGTGCTGAAGCTCAACTTCTTGGTAAAGAAGAAAAGTATGCGCTAGTTCGTCTAGGTTCTGGTGAAGTTCGTATGATCCTTCTTACTTGCCGTGCAACAATCGGTCAAGTTGGAAACTTAGAGCACGAACTTGTGAACGTTGGTAAAGCAGGTCGTTCTCGTTGGAAGGGTATCCGCCCAACAGTTCGTGGTTCTGTAATGAACCCTAACGATCACCCACACGGTGGTGGTGAAGGACGCGCTCCAATCGGACGTAAATCACCAATGTCTCCATGGGGTAAACCAACTCTTGGATATAAAACTCGTAAGAAAAATAGCCAAACTGACAAGTACATTGTACGTCGTCGCAAAAAATAATGTGATTGTCCTACGGTTCAATCGAGCCGTAGCGCAAACACAAAGGGAGGTTCTCAAATGGGTCGCAGTTTGAAAAAAGGGCCTTTTGTAGATGACCACTTGATGAAAAAGGTCGAGGCACTTAATGAATCTAACGACAAGAAAGTAGTTAAAACTTGGTCTCGTCGTTCTACGATTTTCCCTGACTTCATCGGTCACACAATCGCTGTTTATGATGGTCGTAAGCATGTGCCGGTATATTGTACAGAAGATATGGTCGGTCACAAGTTGGGTGAATTCGCTCCAACGCGTACTTACAAAGGTCACGCAGCCGATGATAAGAAAACAAGACGTTAATTGAGGGGAGGTACACAAAATGGAAGCAAAAGCAATTGCTAAACAAGTGCGTATTGCTCCTCGTAAAGCTCGCATCGTAATCGACTTGATTCGAGGTAAGCAAGTAGGTGAGGCACTTGCGATTCTACGTTTGACGCCTAAAGCAGCTTCTCCTGTAATTGAAAAGGTGCTTAAGTCTGCTATCGCAAACGCAGAACACAACTATGAAATGGAACCGAACAACTTAGTGATTAAGCAAGCGTTCGTTGATGAAGGTATTACTCTTAAGCGTTTCCGTCCTCGTGCGATGGGTCGCGCAAGCCGTATCAACAAACGTACTAGCCACATCACAATCGTTGTTTCTGAAAAGAAGGAGGGTTAAGACGTGGGTCAAAAAGTAAATCCAATAGGTCTACGTATTGGCGTCATCCGTGACTGGGATTCAAAGTGGTACGCTGAAAAGGATTACGCTAATCTTTTACATGAAGACCTTAAGATCCGTTCATATATTGAAAAGCGTTTAAAAGACGCGGCTGTATCCGGTGTTGAAATCGAACGTGCAGCTAATCGTGTGAATATCACAATCAAAACTGCTAAACCAGGAATGGTAATCGGTAAAGGTGGATCTGAAGTTGAAGCACTTCGTAAAGCCCTTAACGACATCACTGGCAAGCGAGTTCATGTAAACATCTTTGAAATCAAGCAAGCTGACGTTGATGCGAAGCTAGTTGCTGAAAACATCGCTCGTCAACTTGAAAACCGTGTATCTTTCCGTCGTGCTATGAAGCAGGCGATCCAACGTGCAATGCGTATGGGTGCGAAAGGTATCAAAACACAAGTGTCAGGCCGTCTTGGCGGAGCTGATATCGCTCGTGCTGAACATTATAGTGAAGGTACAGTTCCTCTTCACACACTTCGTGCAGACATCGATTACGGTACTGCTGAAGCAGACACAACTTACGGTAAGCTTGGAGTTAAAATCTGGATTTATCGTGGTGAGGTCCTTCCAACAAGAGGAACGAAAAAAGAGGAAGGAGGCAAATAATTATGTTATTGCCAAAACGTGTTAAATATCGTCGTGAACACCGCGGTAAAATGCGTGGGAACGCAAAAGGCGGTACTGAAGTTCATTTCGGAGAATTCGGTTTGCAAGCTCTTGAAGCTAGCTGGATTACTAACCGTCAGATCGAAGCAGCTCGTATTGCGATGACTCGTTATATGAAGCGTGGCGGTAAAGTATGGATTAAGATTTTCCCGTCAAAGCCTTACACTGCAAAGCCTCTAGAAGTCCGAATGGGATCTGGTAAAGGTGCTCCTGAAGGATGGGTAGCAGTAGTTAAGCCAGGAAAAGTTATGTTTGAAATCGCAGGTGTCTCTGAAGAAGTGGCACGCGAAGCGTTGCGTCTTGCAGCACACAAACTTCCTGTAAAATGTAAGTTTGTTAAACGCGAAGAAGTGGGTGGTGACACAAATGAAGGCTAATGATATTCGTAACCTGACCACTGCAGAAGTTGAACAAAAAGCAAAAGCACTTAAAGAAGAGCTTTTTAACCTTCGTTTCCAACTAGCGACAGGTCAACTTGAAAACCCGGCCCGCATTCGTGAAGTTCGTAAAGCAATTGCCCGTGCAAAAACGGTTTTACGCGAAAGAGAGCTTGGGATTACTAACGGTTAAATCTTGAGAGGAGGTTCGCACAATGAGTGAACGTAACCAGCGCAAGGTGTATACTGGTCGTGTTGTTTCCGACAAGATGGACAAAACGATTACAGTGCTTGTTGAAACATACAAGAATCACACTTTATATAACAAACGCGTTAAATACTCTAAAAAGTTAAAAGCGCATGATGAAAACAACACTGCTAAGATTGGCGATATCGTAAAGGTTATGGAAACGCGTCCGCTTTCTAAAGACAAGCGATTCCGTTTGGTTGAAGTAGTAGAAGAAGCAGTAATTATTTAATAAATTGTTCGGATTATACTCATATCCGAAAGGAGGTCCATTCGCATGATTCAACAAGAATCCCGTTTAAGAGTAGCTGATAACTCCGGTGCGAAAGAGTTACTTTGCATTAAAGTTCTTGGTGGTTCTGGTCGTAAGTACGCTAACGTTGGTGACATCATCGTTTGTTCGGTTAAGTCCGCAACACCAGGTGGCGTTGTTAAGAAAGGTGACGTTGTTAAAGCGGTAGTGGTACGCTCTAAGCGTGGTATGCGCCGTAACGACGGATCTTACATCCGCTTTGATGAGAACGCGGCTGTAATCGTTAAGGATGATAAAGGTCCTCGAGGAACTCGTATCTTCGGACCAGTAGCACGTGAACTTCGTGACAAGCAATTTATGAAAATCGTATCTCTTGCTCCAGAAGTTCTTTAATATATTTACTAGCAAGGCGCTTATTGTCTTGTAAGGAGGTGCAACATCACAATGCCATTGCATGTGAAAAAAGGCGATAAAGTACAAGTTATTTCCGGCAAGGATAAAGGCAAACAAGGTGTGATCCTTGAAGCTTTTCCGAAGCTGAACAAAGTGCTTGTTGAAGGCGTGAACGTTGTTAAGAAACACGCTAAACCTTCTCAAGCTAACCCACAAGGTGGAATCCTTAGCCAAGAAGCACCAATTCATGCTTCTAACGTAATGCCTCTTGACCCTAAAACTGGTGCTCCTACTCGTGTAGGCTACAATGTAGTTGATGGGAAAAAAGTTCGTGTGGCCAAAAAATCTGGTGAAACCCTAGATAAATAAGTCTCAGAGTGAAAGGAGGACACATAATGAACCGTCTACAAGAGCGATATAAATCAGAGATCTTACCATCTCTAATGGAAAAGTTTAATTACACTTCAGTAATGCAAGCACCAAAGATTGAAAAAATCGTTATCAACATGGGTGTTGGTGAAGCAGTATCCAACTCTAAAGTGTTAGATACAGCAGTAGAGGAACTTACAGCAATCGCTGGTCAAAAGCCTGTGATCACACGCGCTAAGAAATCTATCGCTGGATTCAAACTTCGTGAAGGTATGCCGATCGGATCAAAAGTTACACTTCGCGGAGAGCGCATGTATGACTTCCTTGATAAGTTAATCAGCGTTTCCCTTCCACGTGTACGTGACTTCCGCGGGGTTTCCAAGAAGTCTTTCGACGGCCGCGGTAACTACACGCTAGGTGTTAAAGAACAATTGATCTTCCCGGAGATCGACTATGATAAAGTAAACAAAGTTCGCGGAATGGACATCGTTATCGTAACGACTGCGAACACTGACGAAGAAGCACGTGAGCTTCTTACACAAGTCGGAATGCCATTCCAAAAATAACCTTTAGCCAAAGGAGGTTTACCCGTGGCAAAGAAATCCATGATTGCTAAGCAACAACGCAAGCAAAAGTTCCAAGTGCAAGAATATACGCGCTGTGAACGTTGCGGGCGTCCTCATTCAGTAATCCGCAAGTTCAAATTGTGCCGTATTTGTTTCAGAGAACTTGCTTACAAAGGTCAAATTCCTGGCGTTAAAAAAGCCAGCTGGTAATACCCTGAAAAAAGGGAAGGAGGTAACTAGTAATGGTTATGACAGATCCAATTGCAGATATGCTTACTCGCATCCGCAACGCAAACACTGTTCGTCACGATAAATTGGAGCTTCCTGCTTCTAATATGAAAAAAGAAATAGCTGAAATCCTTAAGCGTGAAGGTTTTGTTCGCGATGTGGAGTATGTAGAGGATAGCAAACAAGGAATGATTCGCATCTTCCTTAAGTACGGTTCTAACAACGAGCGTGTAATCTCAGGTCTTAAGCGTATTTCTAAGCCTGGTTTACGTGTTTACGCAAAATCAACTGAACTTCCACGTGTTCTTGGAGGACTTGGTATTGCGATCGTATCTACATCTAAAGGCATTATGACTGATAAAGAAGCTCGCCAATCACAAATGGGTGGCGAAGTTCTAGCGTACGTTTGGTAATAAATAGCGAATGGAGGTGTCAACATGTCTCGCGTAGGTAACAAACCGATTGAAGTTCCAGGTGGCGTTACGATCGATGTTGCTAATGACAACACGGTTTCTGTAAAAGGCCCTAAAGGTGAACTTTCTCGCAAATTCAATGCTGACATTAAAATTAATGTTCAAGATAACGAAATTACTGTGGAACGCCCGAGCGACCACAAAGAGCACCGTGCACTGCATGGTACAACTCGCAGCGTATTAAACAACATGGTAATCGGTGTAACAAACGGTTATGAAAGAGCTCTTGAAATTATCGGGGTTGGATATCGTGCTTCCAAAGCTGGTAACAAGCTTGTACTTAACGTAGGTTACTCTCACCCTGTTGAAATCGTTCCTGAGCAAGGAATCGACATCGAAGTACCTTCTAACACGAAGGTTATTGTTAAGGGTATTGACAAGCAACGTGTAGGTGAAGTTGCTGCAAACATCCGTTCAGTTCGTTCACCTGAGCCTTACAAAGGTAAAGGTATTCGTTACGAAGGTGAATTCGTTCGCCGTAAAGAAGGTAAGACTGGTAAATAAAGCCGTTAGGTAGCGGAAAGGAGTGCAAAGGATGATCACGAAAGCAGATAAGAATGTCGCTCGTAAGAAAAGACATGCTCGTGTTCGCCGCGTTGTAAGCGGAACAGCACAACGTCCTCGTTTGAACGTATTCCGTTCTACAAAGCACATCTATGCTCAATTGATCGATGATCAAGCAGGTGTAACAATTGTATCTGCATCTTCCCTTGATAAAGGTGTAAGTGTAGAAAACGGTGGAAACGTAGATGCTGCTAAAGCGATTGGTCAAGAAATCGCTAAGCGCGCAGTTGAAAAAGGAATCAAATCGGTAGTATTTGACCGAGGCGGATATTTATATCACGGACGTATTAAAGCATTAGCAGACGCAGCTCGTGAAGCTGGGTTAGAATTTTAATCGAAGGAGGGAACCTGATGCGTATCGACCCTAACAAACTTGAACTTGAAGAACGCGTCGTTACCGTTAACCGTGTAGCTAAAGTAGTAAAAGGTGGACGTCGTTTCCGCTTTGCTGCAGTAGTTGTAGTAGGTGACAAAAACGGTCACGTTGGATTCGGTACTGGTAAAGCCCAAGAGGTACCAGAAGCGATCCGTAAGGCGATTGAAGATGCTAAGAAAAACTTAGTAACTGTACCGATCGTAAAAACAACAATTCCTCACCAAGTAATTGGACGTTTTGGAGCAGGTAACGTACTTCTTAAGCCTGCATCTGAAGGTACTGGGGTAATTGCTGGTGGACCTGTACGTGCGGTATTGGAGCTTGCTGGTGTAGGTGACATCCTTTCTAAGTCACTTGGATCTAACAACCCAATCAACATGGTTCGTGCAACAATTGAAGGATTGAAAAATTTAAAGCGTGCTGAAGATGTTGCGAAACTTCGCGGTAAGTCAGTACAAGAGCTTTTAGGTTAAGGAGGGAACTTTAGATGGCTAAGAAATTAGAAATCACCCTCACTCGCAGTGTAATCGGCCGTCCGGAAAACCAACGTATCGTTGTTAAGACACTTGGTTTACGCAAAATGCACCAGACAGTTGTGCACGAAGATAACGCGGCTATCCGCGGTATGGTTAACAAGGTGTCTCACCTTTTAACAGTGAAAGAATTAGAAGCTTAAAAAGATAAATAAATCATGAGGAGGTGCTCAGATGAAACTTCATGAGTTGAAGCCATCAGAAGGATCCCGTAAAGTTCGCAACCGTGTAGGTCGCGGTATCGGATCAGGTAATGGTAAAACAAGTGGTCGTGGTCACAAAGGTCAAAACTCTCGTTCAGGCGGTGGTGTTAGACCTGGATTCGAAGGTGGACAAAATCCACTAGCACGTCGTTTACCGAAACGCGGATTCACAAACCCTACTCGTAAAGAGTATGCAGTAGTAAATCTTGAGAAACTTGTACGTTTTGAAGAGGGCACAGAGGTTACTCCTGAACTTCTTATTGAAACTGGAGTAGTTAGCAGTCTTAAAAACGGTATCAAAGTTCTAGGTAATGGCAAGTTAGAAGTTAAGCTTACAGTTAAGGCGCACAAATTCTCTGTTTCTGCTAAAGAAGCAATTGAAGCAGCGGGCGGAACTACTGAGGTGATCTAATGTTCCAGACAATCTCCAACATTATGCGTGTGGGTGATCTGAGAAACAAGATATTGTTTACACTTGCTATGCTGGTGGTGTTCCGTCTTGGAACATTCATCCCAGTACCTGGTGTAAATCGCGACGTACTGAAATTCAGTACTGGCGACAGTGCTAACATATTTGGTTTTTTAAATACGTTTGGCGGTGGAGCGTTACAAAACTTCTCCATTTTCGCTATGGGTATCATGCCGTATATTACAGCATCGATCATCGTGCAACTTTTGCAGATGGACGTTGTTCCTAAATTTACGGAGTGGAGTAAGCAAGGTGAAGTTGGGCGTAAGAAATTAGCTCAGTTCACTCGCTATGGAACTATTGTTCTTGGTTTTATCCAGGCTATCGGTATGTCTATCGGTTTTAACAATCTTTTCCCAGGACTTATTCAAAACCCTAGCATGACTACGTATCTATTTATAGCGTTAGTTTTAACTGCAGGTACTGCATTCTTAATGTGGTTAGGTGAGCAGATTACCCTTAAGGGGATTGGAAACGGAATTTCAGTTCTGATTTTTGCGGGGATTGCCGCAGCTATTCCTACAGCAGTTAACCAGCTTTTCACAACGCAATTTGAAGGCGGTAGCGATCAGTTATTCATGCATATCGTAACGGTTGTACTGCTTGCTCTTGCGATTGTACTCATTATTATGGGTGTTATCTTTATTCAACAAGGTGTTCGGAAAATCCCGATTCAGTATGCAAAACGAGTCGTTGGAACAAAGCCTGTTGGCGGCCAGTCTACTCATCTTCCGATCAAAGTTAATGCAGCAGGTGTTATCCCGGTTATCTTCGCGATTTCCTTGATCATCACGCCAAGAACTGTTGCTGGCTTCTTCGGACAGAATGATGTTACGACTTGGATTATCAACACGTTTGACTACACGAAGCCAGTCGGAATGATTATATATGCGCTCCTTATTATCGGGTTCTCGTATTTCTATACGTTTATCCAGGTAAATCCGGAGCAAATGGCGGAAAACTTAAAGAAGCAGGGTGGATACATTCCTGGCATTCGTCCAGGAGCTAACACTCAAACTTATATAACAAGAATTCTGTATCGATTAACATTTGTTGGATCTCTTTTCCTGGCTGCAATTGCAGTCCTGCCAGTTGTCTTTACAGCAATTCCAGGTTTGAACCTTCCGCCAGCCATTCAAATTGGTGGAACAAGCTTGCTGATTGTTGTAGGTGTGGCATTAGACACCATGAAGCAGATTGAGAGCCAGCTGATCAAGCGGCACTACAAAGGCTTCATTAAATAAGGGCGAGGGAAGAGCGATCTTCCCAGCAGCTCTTAAATAAGACGATTGTGATTTATGGAGGGATTAGATGTATCTAGTCTTAATGGGATTGCCCGGAGCAGGTAAGGGTACTCAAGCAGAAAGAATTGTTGAGAAATACGGAATACCTCATATCTCTACTGGAGATATGTTCCGAGCAGCAATTAAAGAGGAGACTCCTCTTGGACTTGAGGCAAAATCGTACATGGATGCGGGTAACCTCGTTCCTGACGAAGTTACAATCGGTATCGTACGTGACCGACTTTCTAAAAAGGACTGCGAAAAAGGATTTTTACTAGATGGATTCCCTCGGACAGTTGCCCAAGCGGAAGCCCTGGAAGAAATCACAAAAGAGCTAGGAAGAACGATTGATTATGTGTTAAACATTTCAGTAGATTCCGATCAGCTTATGCAGCGATTAACAGGTCGTCGGATTTGCCAAACATGCGGAAGCACGTATCATGTAATATTCAACCCGCCAAAGGTTGAAGGAGTATGTGATAAAGACGGCGGTACGCTTATCCAACGTCAAGATGATAATGAAGAGACCGTTCGAAACCGTTTAGATGTAAACATGAAGCAGGCTAAACCACTGCTTGATTTTTATGGTGAAAAAGGTTACCTGAAAAACGTTAATGGTGATCAGGATATCGACAAAGTCTTTCAAGACATTGACCAACTTATTGGGGGATTGGCGAAATGATAATCTGCAAAACACCGCGAGAGATTGAAATCATGCGGGAGGCAGGTCGCATTGTTGCCTTAACTCATCAAGAGTTAAAAAAACACATTAAGCCTGGCATAACTACTAAGGAACTGGACAAAATTGCTGATACGTTTATCCGCAGCCAAGGTGCAATTCCTTCATTTAAAAACTATAATGGTTTTAGTGGAAGTATCTGTGCTTCTGTAAATGAAGAACTTGTGCACGGAATTCCAGGTAAACGCGTACTCAACCATGGCGACATTATCTCTATAGATATTGGGGCGAAGTACAACGGATACCACGGTGACTCCGCTTGGACGTATGGAGTTGGCGAGATTTCGGAAGAAGCTCAAAAACTTCTGGATGTAACCGAAGAGTCTTTGTATAAAGGACTCGAAAAAGCAAAAGCCGGTGCCCGGTTAACTGACATTTCTCATGAGATACAAAAGTATGCTGAGGATGAAGGGTTTTCTGTTGTTCGCGAATACGTCGGACACGGAATTGGCCAGGACTTACATGAGGACCCGCAAATTCCTCATTATGGACCGCCTGGTAAAGGACCGGTACTGAAAAAGGGCATGGTTTTAGCAATAGAACCTATGATTAATGCGGGAACTCGCTATGTTCGAACATTATCCGATAACTGGACGGTTGTCACAACGGATGGCAAATGGTGTGCTCATTTTGAACACACAGTTGTCATTACGGAAGAAGGCTTTGAAATCTTAACAAAGATCTAAGTGAAGGTGATGAAATGGTAAGCGAATCTGATTCGGTACCGAACATAGGACAACTGGTTCGGATACTAAAAGGAAGAGACGCAGATCGGTTAGGTGTTATTGTCGGTATTCTCGATGGGCGTTTCGTCCTCGTCGCAGATGGTGACAAGCGTAAGTTTGATCGAGCCAAGCGCAAGAACCTTAGCCACTTAGAACTGCTAGATTTTACTTCTCCGGAAGTTGTTAAAAGCATTCTTGAAACAGGTCGTGTAACCAATGGCAAATTGCGTTATGCAGTAGCGAAGTTTTCCGACGAGAAAGTCATTGCTCTGAAGAAGGGAGATCAAGTCGATGGCTAAAGATGATGTTATTGAGGTAGAAGGTACAGTTATTGAGCCTCTTCCGAACGCCATGTTTCGTGTTGAACTAGAAAACGGACACAAAGTTCTAGCGCACGTTTCTGGAAAGATTCGTATGCACTACATTCGAATTCTTCCAGGGGATAAAGTAACCGTAGAATTGTCTCCGTATGACTTATCACGTGGTCGTATAACGTATCGTTTTAAATAATCAATGTACTCCGTGACATAAGGAGGTTATAAACAATGAAGGTAAGACCATCAGTCAAGCCAATATGTGAAAAATGTAAAGTGATTCGCCGCAGAGGCACTGTAATGGTGATCTGTGAAAATCCGAAACATAAACAAAAACAAGGTTAATATACAGGAGGTGCAAAAATTATGGCACGTGTTGCAGGTGTAGATATTCCTCGTGATAAGCGAGTAGTAATCTCTTTAACATACATCTTCGGTATCGGTAAAACAAAAGCACAGCAAATTCTTGCTGCAGCTGGAGTTTCTGAAGATACACGCGTTCGTGATCTTACTGAAGATGAATTAAATAAAATCCGCGAAGTCATCGATGGACATAAAGTGGAAGGTGACCTTCGTCGTGAAGTATCACTAAACATCAAGCGTCTAATCGAGATCGGAGCATATCGTGGTGTTCGTCATCGTCGTGGATTACCAGTACGTGGTCAAAACACGAAGAACAACTCCCGTACTCGTAAAGGACCTCGTCGTACAGTAGCGAATAAGAAAAAGTAAGTAAAGGAGGTAAACTCTAAATGGCAAAAGCACGTAAGACTAATACACGTAAACGTCGTGTCAAAAAGAATGTTGAAGTCGGCGTAGCACATATCCGTTCTACATTCAACAACACGATCATCACGATTACTGACACGCACGGGAACGCAATCTCTTGGGCGACTGCTGGTCACCTAGGATTTAAAGGTTCTCGTAAGTCTACTCCGTTCGCAGCACAAATGGCAGCTGAAACAGCTGGTAAAACTGCAATGGAACATGGTATGAAAACGTTGGAAGTATCCGTTAAAGGACCTGGTGCTGGACGTGAAGCAGCAATCCGTGCCCTTCAAGCGGTAGGCTTAGAAGTAACAGCTATTCGTGACGTTACTCCTGTACCTCACAACGGTTGCCGCCCACCAAAACGCCGTCGCGTGTAACGATATACACGGTATATATTTCTATAACTTGTCTATAATGGTTATAGTAAAAGTTTTGGTAATTGATAAGTCGGAATGCCTATGGGGAATTTCGGCTGGAGATTTCCAGCCGAGATTCGACGTTTGAAGGAGGGTTCAGTTGAATGATCGAAATCGAAAAGCCAAGAATTGAGACGGTTGAAATCAGCGACGATGCCACATACGGAAAGTTTGTTGTTGAACCACTTGAACGTGGATACGGGACTACACTAGGCAACTCCTTGCGTCGTATCCTGTTGTCCTCACTACCTGGTGCAGCAGTTACATCTATTCAGATCAATGGCGTATTGCATGAGTTCTCTACAGTAGAAGGTGTAGTTGAAGATGTTACAACCATCATCTTAAACTTAAAGAAACTTGCAATGAAGATTTACTCTGATGAAGAGAAGACACTTGAAATCGATGTACAAGGTGACGGTGTTGTAACAGCTGGCGACATCACTCATGACAGCGACGTTGAAATCCTTAACCCGGATCTTCATATCGCAACACTAGCAAAAGGCGCTCATTTCCAAATGAAGCTTCATGCTAAACGTGGTCGTGGTTATGTACAGGCAGAAGGCAATAAACGCGAAGACCTGCCGATCGGAGTTATTCCTGTTGATTCCATTTACACACCTATTTCTCGTGTAAACTATCAAGTGGAAAACACTCGTGTAGGACAAGTAACAAACTATGATAAGCTAACGCTTGATGTATGGACAGATGGGAGCATTCGTCCAGAGGAAGCAGTTTCTCTTGGTGCGAAGATCATTAGCGAACATTTAAACATTTTTGTTGGCTTAACAGATCAAGCTCAGAACGCTGAGATTATGGTAGAAAAAGAGGAAGACCAAAAAGAAAAAGTACTTGAGATGACGATCGAGGAACTAGATCTTTCTGTTCGTTCTTATAACTGCCTAAAGCGTGCTGGCATTAATACAGTTCAAGAACTTGCGAATAAGTCTGAAGAAGACATGATGAAAGTGCGCAACCTTGGAAAGAAATCTCTTGAAGAAGTTCAAGAGAAACTTGAAGAGCTAGGTCTTTCATTACGCGCTGACGATTAATTCGTAATACGCGCTTTTTCAAGACGAGAGAGAAACGCGCAGAGGAGGGAATACAAGCATGGGATACCAAAAGTTAGGTCGTGTATCTGCGGTTCGTAAAGCAATGCTTCGTGATTTAGCTACTGATTTAATCATCAACGAGCGTATTGAAACTACAGAAGCACGTGCAAAAGAAGTTCGTAAATTTGCTGAAAAAATGATTACGCTTGGTAAGCGTGGAGACCTTCATGCTCGCCGTCAGGCTGCATCGTTCCTTCGTAACGAAGTAGCAGACGCTGAGTCTGGACAAAGATCTCTTCAAAAACTTTTCAGTGATCTTGCACCTCGCTATGCAGAGCGTAACGGTGGTTACACTCGCATCGCAAAAATCGGCCCTCGCCGTGGTGATGGTGCACCAATGGTTATCATTGAATTAGTTTAATAAAACGTATGAAAGGGCGGGATCAAGTCTTCAATGACAATCTTGCCCTTTTTTATTTTTTTGAAAACTCCTTACAAAGTCAGTTGAAGAATGGCTATTGAAAAATAAAACTTGCTACCAGAAAGTTGCATGTTTGCTGGCGTTGAGGGGTTTATAATGGTTTGGATTTGTAGAAATATGTCGGCTCGTCGATATACACTTAAAACTGGGGAAATTAACACTGTAACTTGTCAAAATATAAACTAAACTCGTCAAATTAACTTAGGATTATTACAAATTAAGTGTATTAATACCCTTCCTAGTATATATGTGGAGATGAAATAAGCTCTTGCATCAGTGAGATGACGCAGGATCCACTTTTTTATATTCTAATTTTATCAGTTACAAAGCTAAATTTACTAACCGAGCAGAGAGCAGCTTAGAATGAGCAGCAGCTAAGAGGAGGATGTCACATGGAAAACATCATTACCGTTAAAGATGTGACCTTTTTTTATCCGGGAGAAGAGATACCTACACTTAAAGGTGTAACGTTAGATGTACACAAAGGGGAATGGCTTTCCATCGTTGGCCACAACGGCTCTGGTAAGTCCACGTTGGCGAAAATGTTAAACGGATTGTTATTGCCGAACGAAGGTGCGGTTTATGTTTCAAGCTACACAACAGAACGCCCCGACGACATATGGGAAGTAAGAAGACAAGTGGGTATGGTCTTTCAAAATCCTGATAATCAGTTTGTTGGGACAAGTGTGCAAGATGATATTGCGTTTGGCCTTGAAAATTTCGGTGTTCCTCGTGATGAGATGGTAAAGCGCATCAGTGAAAGTGTAGAGCGTGTAGGAATGGAAGCTTTCTTAAACCAAGAACCTCATCAGTTATCCGGCGGTCAGAAACAAAGGGTGGCTATTGCAGGAATCTTGGCACAGAAGCCATCTGTTATCGTACTGGATGAGGCAACATCGATGCTTGATCCGATCGGACGAATCGAAGTCATCGAGACGGTTCGGGAACTGAATCAAAAAGAAGGCATCACTGTCATTTCCATTACACATGATTTAGAGGAAGCGCTAAGTGCAGACAGAGTTGTCGTCATGAAAATGGGAGAAAAGGCAGCTGAGGGAATACCCGAAGACATCTTTCAACAGCGTGAATTGTTGAAATCGGCAGGTCTGGATTTACCGTTTTCACTAAAGTTAAGTGAAGCTCTCCGCCAACAAGGTGTGGAGCTTGATAAAAGCTATTTAACACAGGAAGAGCTGGTGAATGCATTATGGAAATTAGCATAAACCGCCTGGAACATCGCTACATGCAAGGCACTCCCTTTGAGAGACGTGCGCTTCACGACATTACGCTGGATATTGGTGACGGAACGTTTCTGGCTTTGATCGGTCATACCGGTTCAGGGAAATCGACGCTGATCCAACACTTCAATGGGCTGTTAAAGCCTTCTGACGGTTCTATAAAAATGGGCAGCACTGAGCTTAAAGCTGGCGGTAAAAAGCAAGATTTAAAACCGCTTCGAAAAAAAGCGGGAATTGTATTTCAATACCCAGAGCATCAGCTGTTTGAAGAAACGGTAGAAAAAGATATCATGTTTGGCCCGCGAAATTTTGGCGTGTCTGAAGAGGAAGCAAAGAAGACAGCTTCAAAAGTCATTGAGATGGTAGGCCTTCCACAATCTGTTCTCACAAAGTCACCTTTTGACTTAAGTGGAGGACAGATGCGCAGGGTTGCGATTGCAGGAGTCCTGGCAATGAATCCGGAAGTTCTGATTTTAGATGAGCCTACAGCAGGATTAGACCCTTCAGGCAGAGTCGAGATCATGGAGTTGTTTTACAACCTTCATGAAAAGAATAAGTTAACAACGATCCTTGTTACTCACAGCATGGAAGATGCGTCGAAGTATGCTGACGAAATCGCGGTAATGCATAAAGGTGAACTGTATCTGCATGGAAAACCTAGCGATATCTTTAATCAGCGAGAACTGCTGAATCAAGCGGGACTAGATGTTCCAGAGACCGTTCAATTTTTAAACAAATGGAATGAGGTATCTGGGCAAAATCTTTCACTATCCAGTTTTACGATTGAGGAGCTTGCGAAACTTGTGAGTCTTTCCCTTAAGAAGAGGGGGAACTAATATGCTGCAAAATGTAATCATCGGGCAGTATTACCCTGCATCTTCACCATTGCATCGGATGGATTCACGGTCGAAGCTTATTGCAGCGTTCTTTTATTTGTTTATAGTCTTTCTAGCAAACAGCTGGGTAACTTATGGGCTGCTAGTTGCGTTTACTGCAGTAACGATTACGTTGTCTAAAGTGCCGTTGCGCTTTTTGTATAAAGGATTAAAACCCATCCTTATTCTTGTTGTGTTTACGATGCTTCTGCATGTGTTCTTAACAAAAGAAGGGGAACTGCTGTATAAAGCAGGCTTTCTTGAAATTTATGAAGGTGGAATCATCCAAGGGGTCTTTATCGCGATGAGGCTTCTCCTTCTCGTTTTGATGACATCCTTATTAACATTAACAACGACACCAATTGATATCACGGATGGCTTGGAACATCTCTTAGGACCACTTAAAAAATGGAAGCTTCCTGTTCATGAGTTTGCCCTCATGATGTCGATCTCTTTAAGGTTTATTCCGACACTTCTTCAGGAAACGGAAAAGATCATGAAGGCACAGATGGCTCGTGGAGCTGACTTCACTAGCGGTCCGATAAAAGAAAGAGCAAAGGCATTTGTACCACTCTTAGTTCCTTTATTCGTTTCCTCGTTCAAACGAGCGGAAGAGCTGGCACTTGCGATGGAAGCTAGAGGATACCGAGGTGGAGAAGGAAGAACACGCCTAAGAGCATTAGAGTGGCATAAGCGAGACACGTTTGCACTTCTGCTTTTATTGTTGCTGACAGCATCGTTGTTATTATTACGCAGTTAAAAGGAGATTTAGGATGGCTCGTATGAAAGTAACCGTAGCTTATGACGGTACGGATTTTGCCGGGTACCAAATACAGCCTAGCGGCAGAACGGTGCAAGGAACCATCCAAGCCGTGCTGCAAAAGATTCATAAGGGAGAATCTGTGAGCATTTCTGCTTCAGGACGAACAGATGCCGGAGTACACGCTGTCGGTCAAGTGTTTCATTTTGACACAGATCTCCAAATACCGGCTGAAGCCTGGAGCAAAGCCTTAAACGCGATGCTTCCAAACGATATTTTAATCAAGAAAGCAGAGCGGGTCGAAAATTCGTTCCATTCTCGATTTTCAGCATGCAGCAAAGAATATCACTACAAGCTGCTCTTGAATAAACAACCAGATGTGTTCAAACGTAACCACATGTTTCATTATCCTTACTCTTTAAACGTTGCAGACATAAAACGTGCGGCAGAGTTATTTTTAGGCACACATGATTTTACGTCCTTTTCTTCTGCTAAGTCAGAAGTGGAGGACAAAGTTCGTACGATTTTTGGATTGAATGTTATGGAAGAGGATAACACACTCACTTTTAAGATCAGAGGCAGCGGCTTTTTGTATAACATGGTCCGCATCATCATAGGCACGCTTCTAGAAGTTGGGCAAGGGAAGAGAAAACCTGAAGAGATCGTAACGATTTTAGAGGGGAAAGACAGGTCGCTAGCTGGCAAAACAGCTCCTGCTCATGGTCTCTATTTATATCAGGTAAATTACGAAGAGAAAACGGAATAATATTTAGGATACGCTTGACATCGTTGTTTATATATTATAAGATATTATTTGGTATTTCTAAAGATATCGTCCACATGCCCCGGAGATATTTTGGGAAATGTTCACATTAAATATAATTGAAATTGATTGAAGATACAGGAGGGAAAACACATGCGTACGACTTTCATGGCGAAAGCTTCTGAAGTAGAACGTAAATGGTTTGTGATCGACGCTGAAGGCAAGACTCTTGGACGTCTATCCAGTGAAGTTGCTTCTATCCTTCGCGGTAAGCATAAGCCTATTTATACACCACACGTTGACACTGGTGATCACGTGATCATCATCAACGCTGAAAAGATCGAATTAACAGGTAAGAAATTAACAGACAAAATTTATTACCGCCACACTGGTCACCCAGGTGGACTTCGTACGAGAACTGCATTAGAAATGCGTACAACTCGTCCAGTCCAAATGCTTGAACTAGCAATCAAAGGTATGCTTCCAAAGAACAGCCTTGGTCGCCAAATGTTCAAAAAGCTTCACGTATATGCTGGAGCTGAGCACAACAATCAAGCACAAAAACCTGAAAACTACGAGTTACGCGGATAAAAAAGGAGGGTATTTACGTGGCACAAGTACAATATTATGGCACTGGACGTCGTAAGCACTCCGTAGCGCGTGTACGATTAGTTCCTGGTGAAGGCCGTATCGTAATCAACGGACGTGACATTGACGAATTTTTCGGATTAGAAACATTAAAGCTTATCGTTAAACAACCACTTAACACAACTGAAACAACTGACAAGTATGACGTATTAGTAACTGTTCATGGCGGTGGATACACTGGACAAGCAGGAGCTATCCGTCACGGTATCTCTCGTGCGCTTCTAGAAGCAGATCCTGAGTACCGCGGATCTCTTAAAGCAGCTGGATTCCTTACTCGTGACGCTCGTATGAAAGAGCGTAAGAAGTACGGACTTAAAGGCGCTCGTCGTGCACCACAGTTCTCAAAACGTTAATCTTTATTACGTTTATAAAAAACCCTGTTCTCTTTGGAGAGCGGGGTTTTTTTATGTATTTGTGACCTGCGCACGATTATTGAGTCTGAATCAAAGTTATTGAGTCTGTTTCGGAATTTAAGAGTCTAATTCGAAATTATTGGGTCTGTTTCAAGATTATTGAGTCTAATTTAAAATTATTGAGTCTGTTCTACGATTATTGAGTCTGTTCCAAAATGATTCCCCTTTGCTGATTGGATAATGGGTTTTTTCCCATCTTTTACGCAGTGTCGTCTTTCCTCCCCTGGAGAAAATAAAAGTATGGAAAAAACAAATTCGTGACATTCAACGAGCACGATGAAAGGGGAGGTAATGATGGCCATTGTTTTAAACAATTTTAAGGAGAAACAACGATTTAAAAAAGAAACATTTGAGCGCAAAGTGCTTCGGGATTTGTCGCTTGCTACGATCAAAAAAGAATTTCAGCGGTTGTTTCAGCCATTTTTTCAATACTCGCTTCTTTATCAAAATGACATTGAAGATGCATGCATTGATATGGCGATAGATGCTTATCTATTAGGAGCGAGCTACAGCCGTTTTGCTTATCATGGTGAAACTTTAGAAAAGATTAAGGATAGAGCGTACGAAAAACAAAAAGCAATAGCTGATGGGCTTTTTGAATATTGGCAGTTTTGGTGCTGGGGAACCGAGATGATGATGGAGTCCCTTCATCTGTGCTGTGAAGCGTATGTGCATATATGGTGGATGGAAGGCTACAAAAACGGTGAAAAACGATATCGAATGAAACTTCAATAAACTCAAGCAGTTATAAATTTTGTCTTGTCCCATATACATAGTATTATATGGCTTGTATAGGGGGACGAAACATGAAGAAGTGGGTGAAGGGAGCCGCATTTGCATTAGGATGCGCAGTCCTTTTCTTTATTTTCACCTATCATTTTTTAGACGATGACTCATGGCGGTCATGGAACCTGCCGCTGTCTGGAAAAATCATTGTCATAGACCCAGGTCATGGCGGTGCTGATGGTGGTGCTGTTGGGGATGGAGAAGTGCTGGAAAAAGAAATTGCTTTAAACATTTCGGTTTTGCTTCGAGATTATTTGCAAGAAGCGGGAGCACTTGTGATCATGACGCGAGAAACCGATACAGATCTTGCGAATGAAGGCACAAAAAAATTAAGGCACCGCAAGTGGGAAGATCTTAAAGAAAGAAGAAGAATCATCAACGAAAATCATGCGGACTTATTTATCTCGATTCATTTAAATTCATTGCCTTCCTCCAGATGGAGAGGGGCGCAAGTTTTTTATCATCCAGGAAAAGAGGATGGAGAAAACGTTTCTAAATTTATTCAAGATGAAATTAGACACAACCTACAAAATACAAACCGGTTTGCAAAATCCATTGAAGGCCTTTATCTGCTTCGGACTGCTGAAGTACCAGGAGCATTGGTTGAAGTGGGCTTTTTATCCAATCCGACAGAACGGGAACTGCTGAAAACAGAATCGTATCAAAAAAGTATCGCTGCATCGATCTATCAAGGAATGCTTCGGTTTTATACAAATGAAACACCACCAAAATCTCCTCTTGATTAGAGGGGATTTTTATTTAGTTAAGTTGTTGCTTGTTTAAAGCTGAGAATAAAGCAGTTTCAAAAAACCGCTTACATGCTTGTCCAATGAGGTTGTGATATACTGAAAAGGAATTTTACAGGTAAAGGATGTGTCTATGTGCTTACAGAAGAAAAAGTCATCGAGCTGTTAGGTCCTATTCAAGACCCTTATTTACATAAAAGTATGGTGGACTCCGGCAGTATCCGTGAGATAAAGATAAAAGAAGGCTATGTCGGGCTTAAGATTGGGCTGGCTCATACGAGTACTCCAGAGCAAATGCAGCTTCAGCAACAGATCGTTCAAGTGTTGAAGAATGCAGGAGTGGAATCAGTTGGACTTCGTTTCGAAAAAAGAGACGATGTTACTGCTGCAGATCCAAGTACAGCTCAACAAGGTGCACCAACTACTCTTCTTTCTGAAAACAGCAAAACGGGATTTATTGCGATTGCAAGCGGGAAAGGCGGCGTAGGAAAGTCTACGGTTTCCGTTAACTTAGCAGTTGCGCTTGCAAGACTAGGGAAAAAAGTCGGTTTGATTGATGCCGATATTTACGGATTCAGTGTGCCAGACATGATGGGAATCACAGAACGACCAAAAGTTAAAGGCGATCGCATCTTTCCTGTTGAACGGTTCGGCGTAAAAGTAATCTCAATGGCTTTCTTCGTGGAAGATAATGCACCTGTTATCTGGCGCGGGCCGATGTTAGGGAAGATGCTCATGAACTTCTTTAGCGAAGTTGAGTGGGGAGATCTCGATTACGTTCTTCTCGACTTACCGCCTGGAACGGGAGACGTTGCCCTTGATGTTCACAAGATGCTTCCTAAATGTAAAGAAGTCATTGTAACAACTCCTCATGCAACAGCGGCTTTCGTTGCAGCACGAGCAGGTACGATGGCGATTAAAACAAACCATGAAGTTCTTGGGATCGTTGAAAACATGGCGTATTTCCAAAGTGAATCTACGGGTGAAAAAGAATATGTATTCGGTAAAGACGGTGGAAAGCGATTAGCTGAGGAGCTGAATGTTCCTTTGCTTGGACAAATTCCGCTCGGCCAGCCTGAAATCAAAGAAGATGACTTTGCACCGAGTGTGTACGAGCAAACACATCCAATCGGCGAACACTACATTCAAATGGCTAAAACCATTATTGATAAAACAAAAAACTGATTATAGCTCCATAAAAAAAGGGCTGCCGAATGTAAGTTTTCCTTACTCTTCGGACAGCCTCTTCTATTGTGGACTTTTTGACTCTTGACCGCCTGTAGCCTCTTTTTCCTTATTGGAAATAGATTGATCAATCTCTTCATGAGCTGCTTTTTTCAACATTTCTTGAATTTGAGCTTGAACGATCGGACTATCAAAGGTTTCAAGCATTACTCTTTTCATTTCTTTTCTAACAGGCTGAGTATCAACAAGTCCTAATAACTTTTGTGCCATTTGAGGGTTCTGCATGATCTTCATTACTTCTGCCTGGTATTGTGGATCCTTTATTAAATCCTTCATCAGCTTTTCGTGTTCTTTACGCATGCTTTTTGCAAAAGCTACTGAAAACTTCGGGTCTTTAAAAAGTGTCTGCCAGAATTTTTGTCCTTTTTCTGAAAGAAGCTGCTGTTCGATCGTCTGTTTGATTACTTGTTGATCGATTAAGATATCTTGCTGAATTTCTTTATCAGATAGAACTTCTTTAATTGCCTTTTTTCCCTCATCCGTCTTCAATAAATCGACGAGCATCTTTTTTGTTGCTTCATAATCAACCTGCGAACTGCCTTGAGCTTCTTGTGCACAGCCAGATAGCGCAGCGAGCGAAATACAAAAGAGGAAAATGTATATTTTTTTCACCGAATTCCTCCTCCTTTCAAAATGTGCTCGATACTTATAGGATTGATTTTTAGCACGTATTTATACTGGTTATTTAAAGGAAAACTGGCAATTTAAAAAGGACATTGGTACAATCGTTACGGAACATGTTAGAGGGGGAAAACGCGGGTGAAAATTAAAAGCTGGCTCTATTTATTCATTACCACACTGTTAATTGGAATTATCAGTGCAATCACAGTGGGTCTTATATTAAAGTTTCCTGAGAACAGCAGCCTTTTTGAGGTGTTATTATACATCTTCGGATTAATCGGTTTCGGTGCGTTGTTCAGTGTATTTAGCCAGATGGGCTTCTTTGCTTATTTAACCGTACATCGCTTTGGATTAGGTATATTTAAGAGTCACCGATTATGGAACGGTGTACAGCTTGTTCTGATTGCTGTTGTATTATTTGATTTATTCTATTTACGATATACTTCCTTTCATAAAGACGGCGACAGTATTGTGAATTATATTTTGATACCGTTTGCCATCTTAGTATACGGACTAATCATCGCCTACTTAAAAGTAAAACAAACGTCAAATGTAGCATTTATTCCAACGCTTTTCTTTATTACGGTAGTAACCATCCTAGAGTGGGTGCCTGTTTTAAAAGAAAACAACACACTTTCGCTTTGGATGGGGTTTGTTCCACTGATGCTTTGCAACACATATCAAATTTTAATGCTGCACCGATTGCTGCAGTCCAATCAAAAACAACAATCAAAACAAACAAAGCCCTCTGCCTAAATTAGGCAGGGGCCTTTTAACGTGTATCAATTTACTTCTTTGCTTTTTGCTTCTGTATTAGCGATCATTTCACCCACACTTACAAATTTAAAACCATCTCCCCGCAATTTATCAATGATAGTTGGGAGTGCTTTATGAGTTTGCTTAACAGAGTCAGAAGCATGAAGTAAGATGATATCTCCAGCTTTTGTTTTATCTGTAGCGGTAGTAACAATTTGATCTACCCCAGGGTTCTTCCAATCCTTCGTGTCAATGCTCCAATGAACCACCGTATGATGCAGATCTTCAGAGATATTTAGAACACGCTCATCAAAATTACCGTTTGGCGGACGAAGAAGCGAAGTCATCTTCCCTGATACTTTTTTGATCTTTTCCTGAGCTAAGAGAATGTCTCGTTTAATTTGTTTATCTTCCCATTCCGTATAGCTTTTGTATTGATAGCCAAGACTTGCCACCTCGTGACCATCTTTTACGATACGTTCCACAATTTCCGGATGGCGTTCTGCCCAAGCAGCAGATATAAAGAACGTACAGTTTTTAACGCCTTTTTCTTTCAAGACATCAAGGATCGGCGTAACCCTCTTATCTCCCCAGCTGATATCAAATGTGAGTGAGACCTTGTTTCCTTGATCTTCTCCTTTGTAGATTGCACGGGGACCTTCTTTAGATGAAAAAACAGATAATTGCTGTTGTCCTACAAAAGCAATTGAAGCGGCAAAGAAAGCTGCGAAAACAACAACCATGTATTGTTTCACCTTTTTACCGTTTATGACAAAGAAAAATTTCATATCCTCATTTACCCCCTTGTCCATCATCCTTACAAAATATCTATGATTGTCCCCACAAGATATGACGGTTATTTAGAAAATCTAAAAAATAATAACTCGTCATTTTCATGGCAATAATGTTAAAAGAAAAAAACAAGCGGGGTGTCGTCTATTGTCTTTAGTAGGAATGCTTTTGAATCATCAAGAACTTCACGAGTTTGAATATGTGCTAAAAAAAGAGATGGAAGAACTCAGGTTTGATCTGGAAGACCATAGGATTGATGCTATTGTAAAATCGGTGTTAGAAGAAAGGTATCAAATCATCTACCGATTATTCTGCCGTTTTGCTAAGCCTTGTGATTGCAGAAGATACTTACGGCAAAAACAAAGAAATTAACTTTTTTTATAAAAACTATTGACCGATATATCCTGTAGGTGGTATATTACTTCTTGTCGCTTTTACAGCGGCTGAAACAAACGAAACAAACAAATTAAGAATCACTTAAAAAAAGCAGTTGACATCAACTAGCCAACGGTGGTATCTTATAAAAGTCGCCAAAACGAGCGGCTAACAAAAAGTTCTT
>NZ_LRFC01000002.1 GCF_001619875.1 Fictibacillus phosphorivorans | reverse complement strand
TTTTTTTTTTTTTTTGAAATAACGCTGTTGGTTTTGAAAGTTGATGATTTCGGATTTAGAAAGTTTTCAGCGGGGTAAACGGTGAGCCACATTCATACGTTTCACTTTTCATTTTTTCTTACAGTTCTAATACCTACCTAATCTAAGAGATTTTTTATTTGAAAATTTTTAGAAACTATGCTAATTTGGAACCTGTAAGATTTTAATTCATAGTATATTGATAGGAATTATATAATTTAAAACATGGAGTGGGAAAAATGGGACGAGAATTTATTGATCTTTTTGATGAGTGGTCTTCTTCTTATGACGAAACGGTTTCAGGAGACGATCAAGAATATAAAGAAGTCTTTCATAGATACGATGAAATTTTAGAAACTGTTGTGCAGCGTTCCGGCAATGTAGTATTAGAGTTCGGAGTGGGTACCGGCAACTTGAGTGAGAAGCTTCTTAAGAGCGGAAAAACAGTTGTTGGCATCGAGCCTTCAAAAGGAATGCGGGAAAAAGCGGTAATCCGAAATCCAGATTTAAAGCTCTATGATGGAGATTTTTTATCTTTTCCAAAACTTGATCAAGAAATTGATACAATTGTTAGTACGTATGCTTTTCACCATTTAACAGATGATGAAAAAGATACTGCGGTTGGACAGTATAGCCAGCTGCTCAAAAAAGATGGTAAAATTGTCTTTGCAGATACCGCTTATCTTCATGAAGACGATAAAAAAGAACGTCATGAAAAAGTTAGATCCCAAGGCTACCTTAATCTACTAAAAGATTTGCAGACAGAATATTATACGACCATCGGTGTCCTTGAAGATATCTTTAAGAAATATGACTTTGACGTTTCGTTTGAAAAGCTGAATGAATATGTCTGGCTGATGGAAGCGGTAAAAAAATAGACATTGGAGAATAACATGAAAAGAATCGGAATTATCGGTGCAATGGAAGAAGAAGTTGTTCTATTACGTGAGCAGCTTACAGGACTTGAAGAGAAAAAACTTGCAGGTTGTGAATTTTATAAAGGCTTGTTGAACGATCAAGAAGTGGTTCTTTTAAAATCAGGAATTGGAAAAGTAAATGCAGCAATCGGAACAACGCTATTAATTCAGCTGTACAGTCCAGATGTTATTTTAAACACAGGATCTGCCGGCGGTTTCCACTCTGATCTAAATGTTGGAGATGTCGTCATCTCAACAGATGTTCGTCATCATGATGTGGATGCAACAATTTTCGGATATGAGCATGGGCAAGTTCCTCAGATGCCGCCGAACTATCTGCCTGATCAAAAGCTTGTCGAGGCGGCTGTAAAGGCTGGAGAGCGTGTACAAAACATCCAAGTTGCAAAAGGATTGATTGCTTCGGGTGATTCTTTTATGAGTGACCATAAACGGGTAGAGGACATTAGAGCAAAGTTTCCAGCTTTATATGCTGCTGAAATGGAAGCGGCAGCAATTGCCCAAACGTGCTATCAGTTTTCTGTTCCTTTTGTTATTATCCGTTCTTTGTCGGACATTGCAGGGAAAGATGCACGCGTTTCTTATGATCAATTTTTACAAACGGCATCAAAGAACTCAGCAGAACTAGTACAACAAATTGTAGAGGAGCTGAAATCATTATGACAAAGAAAATGAATGTAGAGAGCTTTAACCTTGACCATACAAAAGTTGTTGCACCTTATATCCGTTTAGCGGGTACAACGACAGGCGCAAACGGTGATGTGATTCATAAATACGATATCCGATTCTGCCAGCCTAACAAAGACCATATGCCAATGGAAGGACTTCACTCCATCGAACACTTGATGGCAGAAAATATTCGCAACCATCATTCAACAGTTGTTGATATCAGCCCAATGGGTTGTCAGACTGGTTTCTATCTCTCTGTCATTAACCACGATAACTATGATGAGATTTTAGAGGTGCTCGAAAAGACTTTAAATGACGTATTAGAAGCTACAGAAGTACCTGCTTGTAACGAAGTACAATGTGGATGGGCAGCAAATCACAGTCTTGAAGGCGCGAAAGAAATTGCACGCAAGATGCTTGCTAAAAAAGATGAGTGGCATATTGTTTTCTCAGAATAGAGGACGATTGAAATGAATTATTATAAAAATGTGCACGAATTGATCGGCAATACACCTTTGTTGGAGATCACTCAATTTCCACTTCCAGAAGGTGTACGTCTTTTTGCTAAGTTAGAATTTATGAACCCAGGGGGGAGCGTGAAAGACCGTCTTGGGATGGAACTTTTAGATTCTGCTTTAGCTAAGGGGCAGCTGGTTAAAGGCGGTACCATTATAGAGCCTACAGCAGGAAATACTGGGATCGGCCTTGCCCTTGCAGCAATCAATAAAGGAATTAACGTCATTTTTGTTATTCCAGAAAAATTCAGCATTGAGAAACAAGAGCTTATGAAAGCGTTAGGTGCAACAATTGTTCACACACCAACAGCTGAAGGGATTAAAGGTGCGATCAAGAAAACAAACGAGCTTATAAATGAGATTCCGGACTCTTTTTCTCCTTCTCAATTTTCAAATCCTGACAATCCGAACACTTACTATAAAACATTAGGGCCAGAAATTTGGAACGATTTAGATGGAAACGTTGATGTTTTTGTGGCAGGTGCAGGTACGGGCGGAACTTTTATGGGAACGGCTCGCTATTTGAAAGAAAAGAACAAATCTATAAAAACCGTAATCGTGGAACCTGAAGGATCTATTCTTAACGGGGGAAAATCCGGACCTCATAAGACTGAGGGAATAGGAATGGAGTTTCTGCCAGACTATATGGATACTGCCTATTTTAACAGCGTTCATACCGTTACCGATGTTGATGCTTTTCAACGGGTAGCTGAACTGGCTAAAAAGGAAGGATTGCTCGTTGGAAGTTCCTCAGGAGCCGCGCTCCACGCTGCATTGATTGAAGCACAATCTGCACAATCAGGGCAGAACATCGTAACGATATTTGCAGACAGTTCAGAGCGTTATTTAAGCAAGAAAATTTATGAAGGAGGCATCTGATATGAAACGTAAGACTAAACTGATCCACGGAGGCATTCCTTCTGATAAAACCACAGGAGCTGTGTCTTTTCCAATCTATCAAGTAAGCACATATAAACAAGAAGATGTTGGCGTTCATAGCGGTTTTGAATACTCTAGAACAGGAAACCCAACAAGGCATGCACTAGAAGAATTGATAAAAGACTTAGAAGGCGGGAAGCGCGGATTTGCGTTTGGCTCTGGTATGGCTGCGATCACTGCTGTCATGATGCTTTTTGATTCTGGTGATCATGTTATATTAACAGATGACGTTTACGGCGGAACCTATCGTGTGATGAGTAAAGTATTAAATCGTCTTGGAATTGACTCTACTTTTGTAGATACCACAGATATTGACCAGATTGAAGCGGCTCTAAAACCAAACACAAAAGCCGTTTATGTTGAAACACCGACAAATCCACTGCTAAAAGTTACAGATATTGAAGCAGTAGCTTCATGGGCAAAAGGGAAAAACCTTTTATTCATGGTGGATAATACGTTCAATACACCGTATTGGCAAAACCCGATTGAACTAGGTGCAGATATCGTTCTTCATTCTGCAACGAAGTATATTGGCGGTCACAGTGACGTTGTAGCAGGTCTAGTCGTAGTAAATGATGAAAAGCTAGGAGAAGATCTCCACTTTGTTCAAAATTCTACGGGAGGCGTTCTAGGGCCACAGGATTCATGGCTATTAATCCGTGGAATCAAGACACTAGGTATACGTATGGAAGCTCATGAAAGCAATACAAAGAAGATTGTTGAGTTTTTGAAAGAGCATCCTTCTGTCGAAAAAATTTATTACCCAGGACTTGAAGATCATCCGCAGCACGAAATTGCAAAAAAACAAGCAGGCGGTTTTGGTGGAATGGTTTCATTTGATGTTGGATCCCAAGCGAATGCTGATGCTGTGCTGAAAAAAGTAAAATACTTTACTCTAGCTGAAAGTTTAGGTGCAGTTGAGAGTTTAATCTCAGTACCAGCTAGAATGACGCATGCGTCGATACCAGCTGAACGCAGAGCAGAACTTGGCATTACAGATGGATTAATTCGTATCTCTGTAGGTATAGAAGATGCTGATGATTTGATTGATGATCTTAAAAATGCATTAAGCTAATAACAAATTTGAAGAACAAGTGCCTGAGCAGGTGCTTGTTTTTTTTATATAGTAGAGTTAATTTGAAAGCGATTAAAATGTGAGGATAGGGGGATATGACATATAAGGTTTGTCGTATTATGTAGACTTGCTGATATATGAACAAAACTTGCCTTATTATAGCGAAAACTCGCTGGATTAACTGCAAAATTTCTAGTATTATTTCTATTCTTTCTTAAAATTAGCGCTTAAGATACCCCAACCTGTATATTGAATTATGATCACGATTTAGACAAAGTTTCTTCACGTTTTTGTCAAAAACTGCTTGGTAGGTCACTGTCTTACCTATGTTATCCTCTTAGTAGAGGTTAGGAGGTAGAGACTGCTATGAAAAACAAGGTTGAACAATTACAAAAGAAGATTTCTGACTACCAGCGTTTCGGGTTTATTTTGTTGGCTGTTAGCACGTTCTTTTATTTAGGACTAGTACTACCTGTTGAAGACAAAAACTTTATCCAATCCATCACGCTAGGTATTGCTTCTACCACGTGTTTAGGATTCACTGCACTTATGTATAATGTCGTTCGAAAGTGCAAAACACAATTACAAGAACTAAGCGAATAAAAATATAAAAATTTCACGTACCGTCCTTAAAAAAGGGCGGTATTTTTGTTTTTACGAAGTGAAAATTGGGGAATGGATACGGAATGGCCGCTAATGGCCATACTAAGAGATAACGATCTTAAGAGAGAAAGAAGTGAAGTATTTGGGTATCATCTGGGCACTTATTACAGCAGTTTGTTGGGGAAGCATCGTATTAGTGAGTGAAAAGCTCGGTGGTGACTTTCACAGTCAAACATTTGGGATGACATTAGGAGCCTTGTTGTTTTCAGTTGTAGCTTTTTTTATTGTACAACCTGATCTAAACATGTCAGTTATTGCAATTGGGGTTATTTCAGGTATCTTTTGGGTCATCGGACAGCGAAACCAATTTGCAAGTGTTGATTATTTAGGAGTTTCTAAAATCGTACCCTTATCAACAGGCATGCAGTTGTTTGGAACAACCTTGTTTGGTGTCATCGTGTTTCATGAGTGGAAAACGACGACGGAAATTATTATAGGAGTAGTTGCAATAACAGCGATTGTATCGGGAGCTCTGTTAACGTCGAGAAGAAGCGAGCAGGGCGACGAAAATGACAAACAGAACTTTAAAAAGGGAATCACATTTCTTTTAATTTCAACGGCTGGATACGTTACATATGTGGTGATCATCAGATGGTTTGAAGTTAATGGCTGGCAGGCGATCTTACCTCAAGCTGTTGGCATGTTTATAGGGGCACTTGTACTCTCACTAAAACATAAACCCTTCAATAAATATTCAGTTAGAAACATTCTAACTGGCCTGATCTGGAGTACGGGAAATCTAACACTCCTGCTTGCATTGCCTCTCATTGGAATCGCCACAAGCTTCTCGCTTTCACAAACCGGTATCATTATCTCGACGCTTGGCGGTATTTTTCTATTAGGTGAAAAAAGAAGCAAAAAAGAAATCATATGGGTGGTCTCAGGATGTGTGCTTATCATAGCAGGCGGCGTTATGTTAGGGTTCACTAAATCATAGAGGAGCTGAATGGCAATGTATCCAGATTTAAACGGTAAAACGGTTATCATTACGGGAGCAGCTACAGGTATTGGTAAAGCATGTGCGTTACGGTTTGGCCAAGAAAAAGCGAATGTCGTTATCAATTACCATTCTGAAAAACAAGTAAAAGAAACAGATGAAATGATAAATGAAATTAAGAAGAGCGGCGGAAATGCAATTTCCGTTCAGGGGGATGTCACGAAAGAAGATGACATCAAACAACTTATTAAAAAAGCAACAGAAGAGTTTGGGTCACTCCATATCATGATCAATAATGCAGGCATAGAAAACGAGGTGCCTTCACATGAACTATCACTAGAGGATTGGAATAAGGTAATCTCAACAAATTTGACCGGACAATTTTTAGGCTGCAGAGAAGCGCTTGATTACTTTTTAAACCACGATATTCAAGGTGCGATCATCAATATGTCGAGTGTTCATGAGATTATCCCGTGGCCGCATTTTGTTCATTATGCAGCAAGTAAAGGCGGTATAAAATTAATGACACAAACACTGGCACTTGAATATGCTCCTAAAAAGATTAGAATAAACAGCATTGCTCCCGGTGCGATTAATACACCGATCAATGCAGAAAAATTTGCAGATCCTAAGCAAAGAGAAGGAGTTCTAAAGCTGATCCCGATGGGGTATATTGGTGAACCTGAAGAGATCGCAGCTACGGCGGTATGGCTCGCATCCAATCAAGCAAGCTATGTAACCGGATTAACGCTGATAGCTGACGGCGGAATGACACTGTATCCAGGATTTCAAGCGGGAAAAGGCTAAAAAAATGTCCGCCTTTTGAAGGCGGACATTTTTTCGTGTTATAGAAGAATTCCTGTAAGTGTACCCATACATAGAAGAATTCCAAATGCCATATGAAGCAGAGCTGTTAAACCAAGTGCTTTGTTTAATTCTTTCGCATCCCATGTAGAAATGGCAATTTGTAAACCTTTTAACGCAATGGGTAAGGTGATAGCAGCTATGAGGCTCCACACTGGTAAAATATTCGTGATAACAAGTGCTGCTAAACTGATATAAGTTCCAAGCATCAAAATGTAATACTCAACTCTAGATGCTTTTCTGCCGATCAATCCAGCGACTGTCGTTTTGCCGATCTGTTTATCCGTATCAAAATCTCGTAAGTTATTGGCATGAAGAATGGCCATTACTAAGAGAGCATTAGGTATTGAAGCTAAAAATATTTCAAGATTTACGTTTAATGTTTGTGTGTAAAAAGAACCTACAACAGCGAGTATTCCTAACGTACTTCCAGATGCTAGTTCACCTAAACCGTTATAAGCTAGGGCATATCGAGTAGCTGTATAAAAATAACCCACCAACAAAGAAGGAATACCAATATAAAGTACTACAGGGCCCGTTAAAGCTGTTAAGATAAGTCCAACAATTATGCTAAGACCAAAGAAGATTAAACCTGTTATATAAACTTGGCGAGGTGTCATCTCTTTACGATCGATTACCCCTGAAGGACTCAATGATCCAGGAATATCTGCACCTTTTACGTGGTCGAAGTAGTCGTTAACAAGGTTAGTTCCACATTGTAGAAATAACGCACCAAGAAGTGTTAATAAAAAAGTAGTCCAATGGATGTTTGTCCATTGCAGGGCTAAAATCGTCCCAAAAAGGACGGGTATGACTGAAGCAGTTAATGAAAAAGGTCGTGTTGAAGCAAAGATGACCTTAGGATGTATCATTCGTGTTTCCCCCTTTACAATACTTATTATAGTAAAAGTTTGTGAAAGTGTACACATAAAAATCTTCCAGTAGAGAAGAACCTATTTTTACGGATTCCCCGTATTATTTGTAAACATTTATCAAGCTTCAGCATATTCTTTTAAAGGATTAAAAATATTTCTTTACAACACTTGGTAATTTGTGTATGATTTGCTAAGTAAAGTAAAAAAAAACAAAAGGAGGTTGGACACAATGATGAGATTGAAAATGATTAAACAATTAAATATTAAACGTTCGACCGCCCTATGGAGCATTATGTCTGTTTAATTTTGTTTAAAAGACACCGCGGGTCGAATGCCTGCGGTTTTTTGTGTGCTTATCAAACACCGCAGGATTCATTCTGCGGTGTTTTTTTTATAAATCTAAAGGAGGAGATGGAAATGATAATGATTGGAATTAACCTGCTTACATGGCTTTTAACGGAGAAAGATTCGACCTAAGGAAAAAAATAATTGAAATGAGGAGTAAATTAATATGTTTACACTACACTTGTTTTTTGTAACAATAACCTTTTCTATAAAGACAAACCGACGTTCAGAAGAATTATATGCTCATGATGAAGAAGTAAAATCTCTTTATGATCGTGCGAAAGAAAAGACCGTATATAATATGTCATCTTGGCTGTAAGATAAAAAAAAAGCGCCTGCCAGAAGAATGGTATGGCGCTATTTCTTTAAATAGGACGGTAGAAAATAAGATAAATTATCTGTTATGGCGTTGCCGACACGATAACCAAAAGCACTTGGCTTTCCGTTAATGATGAATGTACCAGTCATTCGATAGCCTTCTTGCTCACCTTGCTGTGATTCAAATTTCATTTTAGGTAGTGGTACATGCTTTTGATAAATACTTACATAATTATCATATGTGGTATGCTGATCTTGGTCAATCAAACAACCTTTCTCGTCAAATACACGAACGGTATCTCCCTCGCGACCAAAAACCGGCTTTTGCACAAATTTTTCCTTATTAACTAAGAAAATATCAGGCTCTAAATAGGTAGGAAGAAAATAACGACCGATCCATTCATGTTCTTCTTTTGTAAAGAATGGCGATTGTTCTTCATGAAGACCCCAGATTACAGCGAGTACAGCTTTGCTTTGTAAGAGGAATGCAGAGGGAGGATTTACAATGGCCAATTTGTTTTGTATAACAAGCTGAGTCAGTTGAAGCCCTATATCTTCATTGGTCTCTTTATCTTTATCTTGAATTAAAAGTTCAATCGGAAACGTCTGTCTGTATAATACATCGATTTTCTTCCCTTGCTGATCAAACAACCCCATATCTTTCTTAATGATCAACTTATCCAAAGGTACAAATTTTGAAGGGAATCCAGATAGTTCTTTTAAATAAAGCACCGTTTGTTTATCTTCTAAATTTTCATCATGTGCTGTAAAAACAATATGGGGTGCATGTGATGTTTTTAGATGACGATAAGATGTTAAGATAGCCGACCGAACTGCTTGTTTTAATTGTTCTTCCGTACCTTTATTCGGATCGCTGTATCCAAAGTGTTGGCTGAGTAATCCATTAACTTTAAAGCATTCATAGATAAAGGTAGGGGTATCACTGTTGAACTCCATGATCTTGTGTCCAAACGGTGTTTCAATAGAATCGATTCTTCCGATCACCGTTTTAGGCAAAGGTGTTTGATAACGAAGAAAAGGGAGAATGGATTCTGGAAAGCCTAAAAGCTTTAACGTATCATCCTCTATACTCTCTGACTGCAATAATGAAGCTGTCTTGAATAGGATTTGCCCCGCTTTTTCACCTAGATTCTTTATGGCTTTTGGCACGCCTTCAGAGATTTTATATGGGGTGTATAACGCATATTCTTGTCCGTACATGTCAGCCCAAAACTCGGGAAGCTGTCTATAAAAATTTGTTCTGTTTTCTGCATAACTCAAGTGAAATACCTCCGAACATACATTCAAAACGATAACTGGTATTATAAAGATAACAAAGAATAAAGAGGATGAGAACAATGGAACTTACGTATTACATAGAAAAACAAGAAAATTATGAACCCTTCTTAACCTACAAAATACCCGAAAATATGCATAACGATGAAAAATATGCGAGGCAGCTATGTGAATTTTTTGTTTCTGGAGGAATGGAGTACGAACTTCAATCCAACGAAATGAAGGGCAGCGAAGAAATCTTAGTTATAAAAGAGTTAGGGCAGGTCAGACGGTTTGCGGAAGAACCGAGTTACAAAGGTAGAGGGATATTTTTAGAGTTCAGAACGTACAACAAAACGGGTGATATGCCCATCCTGCATGTTCAAGCATTAAACAGCCACTGGGATGTTATGCGTTATTTATTAAAAGATGTCGTTGATATTCCAGGGAAAGGTCAGTACTTACGCGATTCAGCGGAAATTGACGAAGACCGTGCAGTTTATGTTGTGTACGTAGGAGAAAAAATTTAAGCATGCGGACAAATGCCGCATGCTTTTTTAATATGTAAGACATTGAGCGATAACCCAGCCGACAGAGAGGCTTAGAAACATGACTAGCAGTCCTACTGCTTTATTATCTGCATCAATCGCTTTTGAGATGCTCGAACGGATTGCTAAGTGTTCTGCAACAAACAAGGCAAGTATTTGAGCAATAATACCCACAGATCCCCAAATCAGCAAATCAATAATGCTCAATGAATTGGCAATGGAAGATCCAATGACAAAAGCGAGCCCAAAAAGCCTACCGCCAAGTGACAGAGCAGCAGCAGAGTTTCCTTTGCTGATCAACTGAAGTTCTTTTGTTTTTGTCGTTAGTTCGAAAATGATAAAACCAATAAATAGTAAGCCAAGGCCCGTTGCTGCATAAAGGGCAAAATTAAGAAATAAGTTCATCTTCACAACTCCTCATGATTTATCCGCCAAATCCTTTGCTTCCTCCAAAACCAGACCCTCCACCTTTAAAGCTGGAACTGCTTTTGTAAGACTTATATGCTGAGCTTTTTAACAAGCTGCTTTTTCCTTTGTAATACCCTCCGCCAAAAAAGTAATGGCCAAAATAGCGGGAATTTGTGTCATCACATTCATAAACACCGTCTTCTGAATCCCACTCCCAATCCTGACATTCTGTATCGGTTGGTTCTGGTGGAAGCTCTTCTGCTGAATAATCATTGCAGCCTGAAAGCATAACAACAACAGATGCAGAAGATACACCGGCGATAAGTTTCTTGGTTTTATTCATCATCTCACCTCATTCTATGCTCAATTATAGTATGGATCATTGTGGTTTTAAACCATTTATTTCTAGTACGAAATAAAAATTAAAAAGGTTTCGTGTGATTTTTGATGTACAGACACACCCAAGCCCAACTTTGCATAAACATAAGGGAAAACAGAACGTCTTGGAGGTGCTGTTATGTCATTAGTAGGTGTGTTGGCCTATTTTTTTAAAGAAGTCATGCTGTTTGTGTCATATGTTAAGAACAATGCATTTCCCCAGCCCCTTTCTGAAAATGAAGAAAAGCAGTACTTAAAAGAGATGGCGGAAGGAAACGAACACGCGAGAGCCATGCTGATCGAGCACAACTTACGGCTTGTGGCGCATATCGTAAAAAAGTTTGAGAACACAGGAGAAGACACAGAGGATCTTATCTCCATCGGTACCATCGGCCTGATTAAAGCGATCGAGAGTTATTCCAGGGGCAAAGGAACGAAGCTTGCGACCTATGCAGCTCGTTGTATAGAGAATGAGATTTTGATGCATTTAAGGGCGTTAAAGAAGACCAAAAAAGATGTATCCCTCCATGATCCGATCGGAACGGATAAAGAAGGAAATGAGATTACGTTGATCGATGTATTGAAAGCGGAAACGGAAGATGTAGTGGATGCCATTCAATTGAAGATGCAGAAAAAGAAAATTTACGATTATATTCATGTACTAGATGACAGGGAAAAAGAAGTCATTGTGGGACGTTTTGGTCTAGATCTTCAAAAAGAAAAAACGCAGCGCGAGATCGCAAAACAGCTTGGTATTTCAAGAAGTTACGTATCAAGAATCGAAAAAAGAGCACTAATGAAGCTTTTTCATGAGTTCTATAGAAGCCGTCAGCAATCTGAACGGTAACACACTAAGGCTGGTAACATTTACAGCCTTTTTATTTTTGGCTTCGGGCAAACTAAAGAAAAAAGGAGTTTTTATATATGGCACGCAGAAAAAGACAGCCCATTGTTCCTGAAGCTAGAGAAGGTCTTGATCGGCTAAAAGCGAAAGTGATGAGAGAAGCAGGATACAAAGTATCTGATCAGTCACCAGATGATGTGAAATATGAAGTGGCAAGAGATATGGGCGTATCGTTAGAAAAAGGATATAACGGAACGATCACTTCTAAAGATGCTGGACGTGTTGGCGGGCAGATTGGCGGGAGAATGGTAAAAGAATTAATACAGCAGGCAAAAGCAAACTTAGGAAAACAAGTGAGATAAGAAAATCACCTGTACTGTGTTTAAATCAATAAAACAGGGAATAGAATAGGTAAAAAAACCAGGAGGCGTTATTATGCAAGAAGCTGTGTTATATGGATCTTTCGTCGTTGTGTTGGCCTATTTTGTTTATGCTGCAATAGCTGAATAATAATGAAGTGAAACTCTCCCATGACTGGAGAGTTTTTTTATGCCACAGATTGAATTCGTGTCTTACACTAATTAAATGACTAGCAAGAATCACCTAAAAGTAGTTAACTGATAGGGTGTTTCCTCATGTGCGGCAAGGTTATCTATAAAGCTAAAAAAATAAATACACAAAAATAAACTTCATAGTCGATTTTTGTTTGAATATTTTTTATAATAAGAAAAGAGTGGAAATATGTACATAATGGGGGAGAAATATGCTATTACAAGATTTGAGACAAACTTGGGAACTTGATTCCGTTTTTCCTGGCGGAAGTGATTCAAAAGAGTTATTAGCTGAAATAAATTGGACTGAAAATGAAGCAAAAGAACTTGCGAAAAAAGCAGAATCATTCACGTTTACAAACGAAAATTTCCTAAGTCTGGTCGAGGAACTTCAAAGTTTTTCTGAGAGGTTATCAACTGCAGGAGCCTTTATCGGTTGTTTGATCGCTCAAGATGTAAAAGATAAGAAGGCGATGGCTCTTCGTGGAAGATTAGAATCGGTTTACGCAGCTTTCTCTAACGTTGGTTCTGTAATCGATCAAAAGTTGATGGAAATCTCTGAAGATGCCTGGAAAGATCTTATGAGCCTTCCTGAATACAAAGATATTGCGTTCTATTTAAACGAGAGAAGAACAAAAGCGAAAGAAAAGCTTGGTATTTCAGAAGAGTCCTTAATCAATGATCTAGCAGTTGACGGCTACCATGCATGGTCAACTCTATATGATCTAGTAGTGGGCAGAATCAATATTAAAGTAGAGATCGATGGCAAAGAAGAACAACTATCTGTAGGTCAGGCAGAAAACAAGTTCTCTAGCCCTGATCGTCAAGTTCGAAAAGATACGTTCAAAAAGTTTGTTGAAGCTTGGGATCATGAAGGAGAATTTTGTGCAGCTTCTATTAATCACATCGCTGGTTTTAGAAATGAAATTTACAAGCACAGAGGATGGGAAGAGACATTAAAAGAACCTCTTGCGATCAATCGTATGAAAGAAGAGACACTTACAGCAATGTGGGATGCGATCGCTTCTAAAAAAGACATCTTCGTAAACTATCTTGACCGTAAAGCGAAACTCTTAAATCTTGATAAATTAAGCTGGTATGATGTTGATGCACCATTATCTTCAGCTAACAGCAAAATGAGCTATGATGAAGCTGCCCAGTTTATTGTTGAACATTTCCGTACATTAGCACCTAAAATGGCCGATTTCTCAGAAAAGGCGTTTTTGGATGGCTGGATTGAAGCGGAAGATCGTTCAGGAAAAAGACCTGGTGGATTTTGTACAGGTTTTCCTACAAAAAAAGAAACTCGTATCTTTATGACATTCTCTGGAACACCTAGCAATGTTTCCACGCTTGCACATGAACTAGGTCATGCATTTCATTCAGATGTATTAAAAGAAATGCCTTATTATGCAACAAATTATGCGATGAATGTTGCAGAAACAGCTTCTACATTCGCTGAGATGATCGTTGCAGATGCAGCAGTTACAAACGCGAAAACAAAAGAGGAAAAAATTGCGCTTCTTGAAGACAAAGCACAAAGATCTGTAGCGTTCTTTATGAACATACATGCGCGTTTCTTGTTTGAAACAAGAATGTATGAAGAAAGAAAAACTGGTCAACTTTCTGTCGAGCGATTGTGCGAATTGATGGAAGAAGCACAAAAAGAAGCCTTTAACGATTCACTTGAAGAGTATCACCCATATTTCTGGGCGTCTAAGCTTCATTTCTACATTACAGATGTTCCGTTTTACAACTTCCCGTATACGTTCGGCTATTTATTCTCTGCAGGTATTTATGCAAAAGCAAAAGAAGAAGGGCCATCGTTTGAGGAAAAATACATTGCGCTTCTACAAGACACTGGTAAGATGCAAGTGGAAGAGCTCGCACAAAAGCATTTAGGGATTGATGTAACAAAACAAGATTTCTGGTTAAAAGGAATCGAATTAGCAGCAGCAGATGTAGAAGAATTTTTGGCACTAACAGAAGAGTAATTTTGAAAGCTATTTGATTTTTTTACTGGCAGTTCCCTTTATGGGAGCTGCCGTTTTTTGTGCAGAGTTTGTGCTGGGGGTGTCTTTTTGAGGAGTACACATTTAAGGGGGGATTGATTTTTTCCGTGATGGAGCATGTTTTTTCCGTGATTATATCCTATTATTCCGTGATTACCCCACAAAAGTCCGTGATCACAGCTTGTTTTTCCAGATTTCCACTTACTAGTGTCTTTACTACTAAAACAAGGGCTTTGTAAAATGAAAAAAGCTTGGCACATCGCCAAGCTTTTTCTTATCCGAATCAATTGTTTCACTGCACCCCACAAGAAAATCCCTTTATCTCTTTTCAACAGAGATATTGCTAATCATCAAGATAGATAATCCAAAGATAAGGAACATATAAAGAAATCCTGGTACGAAATGAACCGTCAAATATCCAGCAGCCATTAAACAGCCTGCCACGGTAATGGGAAGTCCCACGAAAGAGCCGGTAAACTCGGTAATATTGAAGCGGGCAAGACGGATGGCACCGCATACGATAAAGATCATTGTAAATATCAAACCAGGTACACCAAATTGATAGAGAACAACTTGATAGATTAAAAAGGCGGGTGCAATGCCAAATGATATTAAATCACAGAGTGAATCTAATTGCTTTCCAAACTCGGATTCAATATTCAGCATTCTAGCTACCATCCCATCGAATCGATCAATTAAACCTGCCAAAAAGATCAAGATAAAACTTATTTTCAAGTGGCCTGAAATGATAAACAATAATGCTAAAACACCAAGTGATAAGTTAATCAGCGTTAAGAAGTTAGCTGTTTGCCCCTTCACTTTCTTTAATGATGAATCAATCCTCTCTCTCTCAAGCATGAACATATAATCACTCCTCAAATGGGTAGCAGAGCTAAAGTGATAATGAATTTAGGTGGAAAAGGGGTCATTACTTAAAGTCAGCTCCCCATTCTCACCTGTAATTTACGTTGCTTAAAAGTATATACCCACTTTATTCATTATATGTCATTAGAGGAGCTGATTGACGTTGCCTGCTTATTGACCGTTAGACCTATGATTCTTTTCAAGTTCATTAAAAACCGTTTTATCAGACAGTGGGACACCTGTCCGGTAAGCAGCCCTAGAGATCATATGACCTGCAACAGGAGCTGTCATAAGTACGAAGAGGATTCCTAGAATTAGTTTTCCACTGAACAAGTTCATTTCAGCTAACACATAGATAAACGATCCAATAAGAATTCCAGAAACGCCTAGTGTCGAAGCTTTACTGGCTGCATGAAGCCTTGAATAAACATCTGGAAATCGAAGAACGCCAAGCGTACCGGAAAAAATGATAAAGGTGCCGATGATAAGGAAAAAGCTAATCACGATCTTGATCAATGATAACACCCTTTTCTAAGAATTTTGCAACAGCAACTGTTGCAATAAAAGTCAATATTCCAATCAGCAAGATGATATCGTTTAGTTGGACCGTATCTAAAATGATAGCCATTAACCCAGTGATCGCTATTAAGTTAATTCCAATTGTATCGAGTGCCACAACACGATCTGGATTGGACGGACCAATTACTGCTCGATATAGAAGAAGCAGAATAGAGATGGTAGTGACGAATAAACATATATAGACAACGATAGAGAACCAATCTGTCATCGTGTTACCTCCCTTATTGCTTTTTCGAAAGAATCTTTAATGGAAACGATCGTTTCGTTCACATCAGGTAAATCCAGGGCATGTATATAGATGAATCTTTGATCTTTAGAAACATCTACAGAAAGAGTTCCAGGTGTAAGAGTGATCAAGTTAGCAAGTAGCGTAATTTCCCAATTCTTCTTTACATCAATGGGGAGTGCTAAAATTCCTGGTTGAAAATCAAGCCGAGGTTTGTAGATCCACTTTAGTACTTCTATGTTTGATAAGATCAGCTCTTTAATAAACAAAAAGATCAAAAATGCGATCGCCTTTACATATTTAAAGTAGTAAGAGTCTGGAATGAACCGATTTAATAAAAACAGCAGCGCTGCCCCGATCACAAATCCAACTAAAAAACTTGCGAAAGAGTAGCTCTCAGATAAAAACATCCAAATAACGCCGATCAGCAAATTTAGAATAAGTTGAAATGTCATGGGATTACTCCTTTAATACAAAATCAATATAGATTTGCGGATCAATTAGACTGTCTGCTGCGGCCTGAATATATGGATAAAACCATTCCGCACCGACTCCTAAAACAATAGAGATAGCTAGAAGAATAGCAGAAGCTGTTAATCCAGAAGATTTTACTTTTTGTTGAGGATCTTCTTTTAACTCTCCCCAGAAAGCACCAATGAAAATGCGGATGACTGAAAATAAAATTAACAGACTTGATAACAATCCGACACCAGCAGCGATATAGTGACCTTCGTCCATTGCGCCTCTTAAAAGAAGATACTTACCGATAAATCCGCTAAAAGGAGGGATTCCTGCTAAAACAAGGGATGCTATGAAAAACATCCAGCCCATAAGTGGCGCAGTTTTAATATAACCTCCCATTTTTTGAAGGTTTGAAGTTCCAGCATGCCAAGCAAGTAATCCCACCAAGAAAAATAGTGCAGCTTTGATTGCCATGTCATGAACTAAATAATAGATCGTACCAGCGATTGATTCAGCTGAGAAAGTTCCGATACCAAGCAGCATAAAGCCTATGGCAGGCATGATATTATAAGCAATAATTAATTTTACATTCGATGTAGACAGTGCTCCAATTACTCCAATTATCATCGTTAAGGTGGCTACCCAGATGAAAAAGGTATGAGTCAGCTCAAGTTTGTGAGAAAAAATGAGAGTAAAGACTCTTAGCATGGAGTATACGCCTACTTTTGTTAACAAGGCTCCGAAAAGTGCTGAAACAATTGGCGAAGGAACGATATAGGACTTAGGAAGCCAAAAATACAAAGGAAATAATGCTCCTTTTGTTGCGAAAACGATGAATAATAGAATGGCAATCCCCGTTAAGATCCCTTGCTGTTCAACTTCTGCAACTCTTTCCCCAAGCTGTGCCATATTTACAGTCCCAACTACAGAGTATAAAAAGGCGACTGTTGTAACAAATAGTATGGAAGAAAATAGATTTAATAAGATATATTTAACAGATTCTCGAAATTGGTGCTTAGACCCGCCGATTATAATCAATCCATATGAGGCCATCAATAGTACCTCGAAAAATACGAAAAGGTTGAACAGGTCACCTGTTAAGAATGCGCCACTTACTCCTGCTATCAATAAAAAGAACAGGGGATAAAAGTAGTGGTGAATCATCTTCTCCGTAACGGATGTTAACGCAAAAATCGCTGCAGCTGCCGCAATGATATTGACGGCAAGTATCATAATGACTGACAACTGGTCAGCAACCAGGACGATTCCGTATGGTGCACTCCATCCACCTGTCTCTAAAACAAGCGGTCCATCTGTAAAAACATAATAAGTAAGAAAGATAGATATCCCTAAGCTTAATAAGACCACAAAAAAAGAAGTAGTGATCGTGAACTTACGTTTCTTATTAAAGAACACGAGCAAAACACCGAAAAATAATGGTATAAAGATTGGCAAAAATACTAAATTACTCATCATCCGTTCCCCTTAGCTGATCCATCATATCCGTCTTATTGCTTTGATAGGTACGGTAAGCTAGAACAAGAAGAAAGCTCGTTACCCCAAAACTTATAACAATAGATGTCAGTATTAGCGCTTGAGGAAGAGGATCAGTATAGATTTTGATCCCCTTTTCTAAAATGGGAGGCGCACCACGGTTCAATTTTCCCATTGTTAAAATAAACAGGTGTGCCCCATGTGATAGTAGCGCTGTGCCTAGTACAATTTTTAAAAGCTGTTTTTGAAGTATAAGATAAACGCCGGCTGCAAATAAAGTTCCGGCAAGTATAGACATAAGTATTTCCATTAGTGATTCATGTCTCCTTTATCCCGGTATTTTATCATGGCGAAAATGCCCAAAGCAGCGAGACCAAGTACTGCTATTTCAAATAGAGTATCTAATCCTCGGAAATCAACAAGGATTACGTTTACGATATTATCTCCTCCGCCGAGTTTATAAGAGTTATCGACAAAATACTTTGCGATGCTGTCAAAATATTGTGAGCTGTGTGATGAGATCGCTACGATGGTTAGCAAAGCACCTGTCGAAGCTGCAATTACAAAATCGAGCAGTTTTTCAAAACTCTTTTTATCCGACTTTTTTAACTTTGGTAAATGAGCAAAGCATAGCAAGAATAAAGCTACAGTGATCGTTTCAACGATTAGCTGTGTTAATGCCAAGTCAGGTGCCCTGAAGAATACAAACAGCAAAGAAAGACCATACCCGACGACCCCGATTACGATTATTGCGGCAATACGCTGGTTCATCCAAATGGTTGCAATAGCAGCAACAGCCATAACAGAACCTATTAACACCTCAGGCCATGTAACGGGTGCTAAATTATCAAATGAAATTTTAAATCCGTCTGTCATGTAGATAAAAGCCGATGTTGAAATGACCAAGAAAACAAGAATGATAGATGTGTATAAACGCAAAGATCCGGTCATATAAGATTTTGTTAAGATCTTTGAAAACGTCAATAACCCGTTTACTAATCCTTGATATACACGATCTGTTGAAAATTTCCCAGGTACCCTGTTATAGACAGGCTGCCATTTTTTTAATGTTAGAGAAAGCAAGATCCCAAGAATGACAACAATGAGTGACATATAAAGCGGTGTATTCAATCCGTGCCAAAATTTAAGGTGTATAAGAGCAAGATCCCCCCTTACAGAAGCTACCGCTGGTGCAAGAATAGGCTCGTTGATTAAATTCGGCAACAATCCGATCAATACGACTAATCCAATAAGTACAATTGGTGATATAAGCATGCCGATTGGTGCCTCATGAGGCTTTTTCTCTAACTGATCAAGCTTTGCTTTTCCAGTAAAAGTACCAAAAACAAGATACATGGAATAAACAAAAGTAAAAATACTACCGGCTACTGCAAGAAATGGAACCCACTGGGCAAACGTTGCAGCAAATCCACTCGTTTGTTCTAGCTTTAGCGAGGCATCGAAAAACATTTCCTTACTTAAAAAGCCGTTGAAGATCGGAAGTGGTATCCCTGCCATTGAAAACGCCCCAAAAAAGGCAAGAGTAGCAGAGATGGGCATAAACGTGTATAGTCCGCCAAGTCTCCTAATATCTCTTGTTCCTGTCTCATGATCTACAATACCTGCAATCATAAAAAGACTGCCTTTAAAAGTGGCGTGATTAAAGATATGGAAAATAGCAGCGAGAGTCGCAACTCCTGTGCCAAAGCCTAGCATCGACATGATCATACCAAGCTGGCTGATCGTAGAATAAGCAAGGATCCCTTTTAAATCGGTTTGGCGTGACGCGAGAAAAGACCCAATACAGAGTGTGATTAGACCTGCACCGGTAACAATTATAAAAAATATATCAGTACCGCTAAAAATGAGTGAGAATCTAGCCACTAAGTAGATTCCGGCTTTTACCATCGTTGCCGAGTGGAGATATGCACTGACAGGTGTTGGTGCTTCCATTGCATCAGGAAGCCAGCTATGAAACGGAAACTGTGCTGATTTAGTAAACGCTCCGATCAGCAGCAATATCAGGATGGGAATAAACAAATCGCTTTCAATAATGTCAGTTCGATTTGCAATGATTTCTCGAATGCTGTTTGTCTCCGCTGTAATAGAAAGGAGAATCAGAGCCCCAAGCATCGCTAGTCCTCCAAAGACCGTTACGAGCATTGATTTTTGAGCACCATATGTTGATCGTTCGCGATAAAACCAGAAACCGATCAATAAAAACGATGAAATGCTCGTGAATTCCCAAAACGTATAAAGTACAAATACGTTATCCGATAACACGACACCTAGCATTGAGCCCATAAATAAGAGCAAATACACATAAAAATGGACCAGCTGCTCTTTTTTCGATAAATAATAAATGGAGTATAAAACAACGAGCGAACCGATTCCCGTTATTAATAAAGAAAAAAGCATGCTAAGCCCGTCCAAGTAAAAGCTCAATTGGATATCCAGTGATGGAATCCAGTTAGCGACACTCTGAACAATTTTTCCCTCAGCCAATACAGGCAGTTTCGAACAAAATAGAATAAACAGTACGGCTGGAACAGGCAATACAAACCAGCCAGTATGTATCCGGCTTCCTTTTTTAGCAAATAACCCGATCAACAGTGCTGCAAAAAAAGGCGCAAATATGTAAAAATGTAACATGAATACCGGCAAACCTCCTTAAAACCCAATAATAATCATGATAGTCCATTACATTGTAAGCAAAACCTTTCCGTTTTAGCAAATACTTTACTAAGGAGAAACACTCTCTTTGACACTAGATTTTAATATCTCTTGAATATCCTTCCCAAAAAATACCTAACCTATTTGAGAGGTGAATGATAATGAGACTATTACATATATACGGGTTACTTTTGATTTTGTTTCAATTAACAGGATGTTTAAATGGATCTGTATATAAAAAAGAAGAAGGAAGCCCTAGTTTTCAGCCAAGAGAATATTACAGAAAACACATAAGCTTTTCTGACACAGGCGTTTTTAACGCTTCGTCCCTTGCTGAAGAAATGAAAAGGGAAATAACAAAAGACAAACATATTAAGCATGCAATTGTGCTAAAAGATGAAGAAAAGTATGTAGTCGCGATAAAGGTGAAAGCTTATCATCATAAAGAGGCAGCAGAAATGAGTAAAAAATATAAGCGGTTGTGGGAAAAAAAATGGAGAGTTCCTGTGGAAATTACCTTTACCCCAGGTGATTACAGAAAAGCAGAAAAGTTGCTAGCCACAAAAAAATAGAGCGTACGCATACGCTCTACATGATCACTTGCTGTAATCTAGCATGAAGTGATCTTCTATCGATCTCTTTTTTTATAAGTAGAATAAAGTCTTTGCTAAGTTTCAGTTCTCTTGCCTTTAAGTAGGATTCAATCAACAGGTCGTCCGAAAGTTTTTCCATAATATAGCCCTTAAGAAGCGGCATGGTCACCTCCTGTTTTTTTATAAAAAATAATGGAACAGCTATTCTAAATTCGTATAAAAATCATAAAATGGTAAGTTTATGTTTTATGTACTCGCTTTGTGTATTTGAAGCTTACCATGTATTGTAAAAAGGAACAACCGTTCGTTTATCCACAGTGTTTGGTGGATAAGTTGTGGGTAAAATGTTAACATCTTAAAGAAAAATAACCTATATCAAGGTGAATAATGTGTATAAGATTATCCACATTGTTGTGAAGGGGAACAATTTGTCGAAAACTTTTTTGCTTTTTTGCTTACTTTAAAAGTGATGCAAGTATTTCAGCGTTATTCCTTCGCAGACATAGCGAGAAGCTTCTCTTCTTAGACACTCATCATGCTATATACATCCACTTTTAAGGGTGATTGTAATATATTTTATACATTCATTCTTATAGCAATAACATCACGAATCATCTTAAAATGGTGTGAATTGCAGAAAAATCGTTTGTACTTCCATTCATTACTGGTAAAATAGAAACGTTCATAAGGAAATGTGAAGAGGTGCTTGAAATGTTAAAACATTTTTTGCCGGATCAGCATGTTCAAAATATATTGGACATTACACCGGAAATGTTAGTTGAACGAGGAGTAAAAGGGATTATCACAGATCTTGATAATACGCTTGTTGAATGGGATAGACCTGAAGCAACTCCCGAATTAATTGAGTGGTTTACTTCTATTAAAGAAAAAGGTATTTTAATTACCATCGTATCGAATAACACACAACATAGAGTGAAAAGTTTCTCAGATCCTGTAGGGATTCCGTTTATCTATAGTGCAAGAAAGCCAATGACAAAAGCGTTTAAGAGAGCTTTAAAAGATATGAAGCTAAAAAACGAAGAAGTTGTTGTAATCGGTGATCAGCTTCTTACTGACGTTTTAGGTGGAAACCGTTTAGGACTGCATACTATTCTTGTTGTTCCTGTAGCAAGCAGTGACGGTTTTTGGACAAGGTTTAACAGAAAGATCGAACGCATCATCTTGTCTTGGATGAAAAGAAAAGGCATGTTGCATTGGGAGGAATAAGTTTGGAACAAATAAAATGTGTGGGTTGTGGAGTCTCCATACAAACAGAGGACAAAGAAGCGCTCGGATACGCACCTCTTTCAGCACTAACGAAGGAGCTGCCTATTTGTCAGCGCTGTTTTCGTTTAAAACACTATAATGAGATCCATGACGTTAGTTTAACAGATGATGATTATCGCAAAATAGTCTCTAGTATTGGTAATGAAGATGCGCTTGTCGTTAAGATTGTAGACATCTTTGATTTTAGTGGAAGCTGGCTGCCGGGATTACATCGGTATGCAGGCAAAAACCCTATACTTCTCGTAGGGAACAAACTGGATTTGCTTCCGAAGTCAGTAAATCCAAACAAAGTTATCCATTGGATGAAGAAAGAAGCGAAAGAACTCGGACTAAAACCGATTGATGTTCAGCTGATTTCAGCAGAAAAAGGATATGGAATTGAAGAACTAGCAGAAGCGATAGACCATTATCGTCAAGGAAAAGATGTGTATGTTGTAGGTTGTACGAATACAGGGAAATCTACATTTATTAACCGATTGATTAAGCAGTATGGAGAAGATGCTTCAGATTTTATTACAACTTCTCATTTCCCGGGCACAACTCTTGATCTAATTGATATTCCGCTTGATGGTAGGAGTCACATGTATGATACGCCAGGAATCATTAACCACCATCAGATGGCACATTATGTTTCTAAAAAAGAACTGAATATTATCATGCCGAAAAAAGAGATAAAGCCGATGGTGTTTCAACTAAACGAAATGCAAACGTTGTTCTTTGGCGGTCTTGCGAGAATGGATTATATAAAAGGCGGAAAGCAATCCTTTGTCTGTCATTTCTCAAACCATTTAAACATCCATCGAACAAAAACGGAAAAAGCAGACGAGCTTTATGAAAATCACTTGGGAGAGATGCTGGCACCACCAGAAGATGCTGCAAACTTTCCTAAGCTTAAGCGATATGAATTCATGATTAAAGAAAGTAAAACAGACGTAGTGATCTCAGGACTCGGATGGGTTACGTTTCCAGAAGCCGGAGCAAAGGTTGTCTTCCATGCTCCTGAAGGTGTAGCGGTCACTGTTCGGAAATCCTTAATTTAAGGAGGACTCATCATGATAAAAGCATTAGTAATCGGAGATCCAATAGAACATTCTTTGTCACCGGTTATGCATAATGAAGCTTTTAAGCAAACGGGCATCTCTGGAACATATGAAAAACAAAGAGTAAAGTCAGAGGATTTAGAAGTCTTTATTAAGACCCTTAAAGAAAGCAACTATGCAGGATGTAATGTAACCATACCTCACAAAGTAGCCATTCTTCCTTTTTTGGATGAGATTGAAGAGGAAGCGCGCAAGATTGGTGCTGTTAATACCGTTGTAAATCAAGGCGGTAAATTAATAGGATATAATACGGACGGCAATGGTTTTTTACTAAGTTTAAAGGAAAAAATCAGTAGACCTCTTTCTGATCTTAACGTACTGATAATTGGTGCAGGTGGTGCTGCTCGTTCGATTTGCTACGCATTGAAAAATGAAAACCCAAATCAACTATCAATTGCTAATCGTTCAGTGGACCGGCTTAATTCTTTAATAAATGATCTGCAAGATGAGCGAATTGAAGGGTTGACCTTACAAAGGGCAGAAGAAAATCTTAATCGGTTTGACGTACTAATTAACACGACTAATGCAGGGATGTACCCTGAGGTGAATTCGGTGCCGTTAAAGCTGACTCATCTGAAAGAAGAAACAGTCGTATGTGATATCGTATACAATCCTCTTGTTACGAAATGGTTAAAAGAAGCGAAAGAGCGAGGCGCTATAACAGATAACGGTGTTTCAATGCTGGTTATGCAAGGTGCAATGGCTTTTGAAAAGTGGACAGGTATCTTTCCTGATACAAATAAAATGAAACAAATTGTTATTGAACAACTTAGGAGGTAACTATGCTTACAGGTAAACAAAAACGCTTTTTGCGTTCAAAGGCGCATCATATTCAACCCATTTTTCAGGTTGGTAAAGGTGGGGTTAATTCAAATTTAGTCAAGCAAGTTGAAGAAGCTTTAGAAGCACGAGAATTAATAAAAGTAAGTGTACTGCAAAACTGTGATGAAGATAAAGATACAGTTGCATCAGAATTATCTGAAGGCTCTAAGGCGCAATTGGTACAAGTAATCGGAAGTACAATCGTGCTGTACAAAGAATCCGTAAATCAAAAACGCATTGAACTCCCATAAGGAGTGAATGAAAGAATGGAAAAACAGATCGGGCTTTTTGGTGGAACGTTCAATCCTCCGCACATCGGACACTTGTTGATTGCCGAAGAAGCATTAGTGCAGTTGAATTTAGATGAAGTGTGGTGGATGCCTTCCTCTCAGCCACCTCACAAAAAGAAAGATGCCGAAGTGCCAGATGAACAGCGTATTGAGATGGTGAAAAAAGCAATTGGTAACAATAATCAATTTTCCCTTTCTTTACTTGAGTTTGAGAGAAGTGGTCCTTCATATACTATTGATACAATACGTCTTCTCACCCAAAAATATCCGCAAATAAAGTTCACTTTTATTATGGGTGGAGATATGGTTCATTCATTAAGCAGCTGGCACGAAATTGACGAGCTAAAAAATCTTGTTCAATTTGCAGGTGTTGGACGTGAAGGATATCCCATTGACCAACATTGGGAGAGGTATTCAGTAAAACATGTTGAAATACCTACTATTGATATATCATCTTCTTTCATCCGTTCAAGATCGAGAGCTGGAGGTAACATCCGTTATTATGTTACGGATGAGGTCTGGAAACATATTAAGGAGAACCACCTTTATGGAACAAAATGAAGCATTGGAAATCGTTAAAAAGCAGCTTACTGATCACCGCTTTATTCATACCTTAGGAGTAGTAGAAACAAGTATACGTTTAGCGAATAAATTTGGCGCAGATCCTAAAAAAGCTGAAACGGCTGCAATCTTTCACGACTACGCTAAATTCCGTCCAAAAGACGAAATGAGACAGATTGTCCAAAATGAAGGTCTTCCTCAAGATCTTCTTCTATATGGCAGTGAAGTATTGCATGCGCCTGTTGGAGCATTTTTAGTCAAAAAAGAAGTAGGAATTGCAGATCCAGAAATTTTAAATGCAATTTATTATCATACAACGGGTAAAGAAAATATGACCATACTCGAAAAAGTGATCTTTCTAGCAGATTACATTGAGCCGAATCGTCAATTTCCTGGAGTTGATGCTGTTAGAGAGACGGCACAGCAAGATCTGGATCAAGCCTGTTTAATGGCAGTTAAGAATACAATTGGATTTCTAATGAAACAAAATCAAAAAATCTACCCACTCACGTTTGAAACGTATAACGGATTGCTTCAAGAAATCAAACAAAAATTTTAGGAGGAGTGCACTGGATGAACGTTAAAGAGCTAATGGAATTGGTAGTTAGAACAGCAGATGATAAAAGAGCAGAAAACATAGCTGTTTTGGATATGGAAGGAATCTCACTAGTTGCAGATTACTTTGTTATCTGTCACGGTAATTCAGAAAAACAAGTTCAGGCTATCTCGAAGGAACTGAAGGATGTAGCTTTAGAAAATGATATCCAAATTCGCCGTATGGAAGGCTACGATCATGCTCGCTGGGTATTGATTGACTTGGCAAATATTGTTGTTCATGTCTTTCATCGTGATGACCGCAGCTATTATAATTTAGAAAAACTTTGGGGAGATGCCAACAAGGTTGATGTAGATGCTATTCTTGCTCCTCAACAAAATTTGTAGATGAGCTACCAGCAATTCGCATACCTCTATGATGAGTTAATGGAGGATGCTCCTTATTCAGAATGGCTTTACTTTGTCAAAACGTCTGTCTCAAACTATCTGAAAGATGGAACACGTTTTTTAGATGTAGGCTGCGGAACAGGATCAATGACTATTCTTTTAGCAAAAGAGGGCTTTCATGTAACTGGAGTTGATCTATCTTCAGACATGCTTATGGTGGCTAAGGAAAAAGCAGAAAGAGAAAAGGTTGCAATCTCTTTCTTTCAGCAGGATATGAGGGATCTTGAAGGTTTAGGCTTGTTCGACTGTGTCACGATCCTCTGTGATTCGCTTAACTACATTTTGACAGAAGAAGATGTAAAACGTACCTTCACTTCAGCAGGGAACCATCTTACAGCTGGAGGACTGCTGCTGTTCGATGTTCATTCTATACATAAGATCAACGAAATTTTTATCGGACAAACTTTTGGCAGCAATGAAGAGAAGCTCTCATACATATGGCAGTGTTATCAAGGGGAATATGAAAACAGTGTGGAACATGATTTGTCCTTTTTTATTCAAAATGGAACTACATATGATCGATATGATGAACTTCACGTGCAGCGAACATTTTCAGTAGAAGACTATTCACGCTGGTTGCTCGAATGCGGCTACGACCTATTAAATGTTTCTGCTGATTTTAAACCAGAAAATCCATCAGATGAAAGTGACCGTATCTTATTCGTTGCGAAGAAAAGATAATAGTTAGACTTCATTGTTGTTATTGAAAGTAGTTGATTTCCGTTTCAGTTGCTTCGCTTTCCGCGGGGCAGGCGGTACATTCGTACGTTTCACTCACTATGTAGTTGGCTACAAGTTTTAAATATGAAGAGAGTTAATTTTTAAAAGACAGCCTAAGTGCTGTCTTTTGTTGTAGTAAACGTTACAATACCATTAAAGAGTATGACTTCCTTACAGAAAATGGGTGGGTATTTTGTTAGTTCAAGATCCGTTATTTAAAAACAATATCTTAGAGACGATTATTGATAGCGCTTACGAATGGATCGTAGTAGTTGACCATGAAGGCATCGTCCGTTATATGAACAAAACATACTGTAAGTTCTTAGGAGAAGATCCTCAAGAAGTTATCGGTAAACACGTAACGAATGTTATTGAAAATACAAGGATGGATAAAGCAGTGTTACAAGGTAAGATAGAAATTGCCGATCTGCAATTCATTCGAGGTAACTACATGATCGCTAATCGTATTCCCATATTTAATGAGGGGAAAGTAATAGGAGCAGTCGGAACAGTCATTTTTAGGGACACCGAACAATGGAAAAAGATGAACTCCCATATCAAAGCATTGCTTCATGAGCTGAACTTTTATAAAAATGAGTGGGAAGAGATCAATGGAGCATCGTATACCTTAAATGATTTTGCCGGAACCTCTGCAGAAGTTGAAAAAATAAAAAAACATGTTAAAAACATTGCTAGTGGTGATCTATCTGTATTGATTCGAGGGGAAAGCGGAACGGGTAAGGAATTACTTGCTCATAGCATTCATCAGTTAAGCGAAAGAAGTGCAAAACCTTTTATAAAGCTTAATTGCGGAGCTGTACCTGAGCATTTATTTGAGTCAGAATTATTTGGATATTCAGAAGGCGCTTTTACAGGAGCAAAAAAAGGCGGGAAATTAGGAAAATTTCAGCTTGCAGATGGAGGAACATTATTTTTAGATGAAATTGGCGATCTTCCTCAAAGTATGCAGATCAAACTGCTTCGTGTACTTCAAGAAAAAGAAGTAGAGCCTGTTGGTGCTGTACATACTCAGAAGGTGAACGTTAGAGTAATTGCAGCAACAAACCGCCCTCTTGAAAAGTTGATAGTGGAAAACAAGTTTCGTGAAGACCTGTTCTACCGTATCAATGTCCTTCAAATAAAGATACCGCCACTTCGTGAACGAAAAGAAGATATATGGCCGTTGGCAGAGAAGTTTATAACAATGAATTGCAAAGAGACAGGTAAAAGGATCTTAAGCATTGATGATGATGTAAAAGAAGCTTTTCTAGAATATAACTGGCCAGGAAATGCTAGAGAACTAAAAAATTTCGTGGAAGCAGCTATTCAGCTTACACAAAGCGATCGATTGATGATAGATTCTTTTCCAGATTTTCTAAAAGAAAAATTAGGTGTTCATAAAACAGGAATGACACTTAAAGAACATGTGCAAGAAACAGAAAAAAACGTGATTACTTATTATCTAGAGAAGATGAATGGCGATATTATGGCTGTTGCCAAACAACTAGGAATAGGAAAGACCAATTTGTACGACAAAATCAAAAAATATAAGATTCGTTAATGAACTGTTACTTTCCGAAAAAACGGAAACCCATTCCGTTTTTTCGGAATTGTTTATATGGTTAATTAAAGGGAAAGGTAAGAAGCTATAGACACATTCTTTTAGGAAATATAAATCTCTGGAATAACCATACCCCATTATTATATTCCGATTTTTCGGAAAATTATAGTTTGTTGTTTTGAAAATTAAGGTATTTTCATATTGGCATGAAACTTGCAACTATATAAAAGGGTGTAGCCGATAAGGAAAGGATGATGCCAAAGAAAAATGTAAGCGCTTCATAAATAAGTAAGATGAATGAAATGGGGGAATAAAAATGGATATTATTATTATTTTATTGGCATTATTTTTCTTAATGTTTGTAGCGTATAAAGGTTTTAGTGTTATATTGTTCGCGCCCATCGCTGCGCTTTTTGCTGTGTTACTAACAGAACCAGGGCATGTACTTCCGTTTTTCTCTGGCGTTTTTATGGAGAAGATGGTTGGTTTCATTAAATTATACTTTCCAGTGTTCTTGTTAGGAGCAATTTTTGGAAAGGTAATTGAGATGTCAGGGTTTGCTAAATCGATTACGCAGTTTGTTATCAAATTGATCGGGCCAGCAAGAGCGATGCTTGCTATTGTGCTAGTTGGAGCCATTCTAACATACGGAGGGGTATCGTTATTTGTAGTTGCCTTTGCTCTTTATCCGTTCGCAGCAGAACTCTTTAAACTAGCAGATATTCCAAAGAGGCTAATACCGGGAACCATTGCATTAGGTGCTTTTACATTTACGATGGACGCATTCCCTGGAAGCCCTCAAATCCAGAATATCATTCCAACGTCGTTCTTTGGAACGACGACTTGGGCAGCCCCATGGCTTGGCTTTATTGGAGGAATGTTTGTTTTCATTCTTGGTATGATTTACTTGGAATGGAGACGAAGACAAGCGGCAGCAAAGGGTGAAGGCTATGGCACGGGTCATAGCAACGAGCCTGAAAAACTAGAGTCTGAAAATCTTCCTAACGCCTTTATTGCCATTCTGCCACTTATTTTGGTAGGGGTGTTCAACAAATGGTTCACGGTTCTTATTCCAAAGTATTACGGTAAAACATTTGATTTTTCTGCAATCGGCATGAAGAATGTACCTGAGATTCAAATACCGGCACTTGCCGCAGTATGGGCTGTTGAAGGTGCATTGATTATTGGGATTATCACGGTACTGCTGTTCTCATTTAAAAGAATTAAAAACAACTTTAACAAGGGTATCAACCTATCTATTGGCGGCGCGCTGCTTGCTACCTTAAATACGGCTTCTGAGTATGGTTTTGGGGGAGTAATCGCAGCACTTCCTGGCTTTGCTGCTGTAAATACTGCGATGTCTAATACGATTAAAGATCCGTTGATTAATGAAGCTGTAACGACTACAACTTTAGCAGGTATTACAGGATCCGCCTCTGGTGGTATGAGTATTGCACTCGCAACGATGAGTGAAACGTATATTGCACAAGCGAATAAATTAGGTATTGACCCAGAAGTCCTTCACCGTGTTGCATCTATGGCGAGTGGAGGTATGGATACACTTCCACACAATGGGGCGGTCATTACATTATTAGCTGTTACAGGATTAACTCATAAACAAGCTTATATTGATATTTTTGCAATGACAATTATTAAAACAATAGCTGTATTTGTCATCATTGGCCTTTATTACGGGCTTGGTATCATTTAAGAATTTTTACCGGAAAGGAGGAATGAATCATGAGATCATTCGTAGAAGAAAAAGTTGTTTTTATTACTGGGGCTGCAAGCGGTATTGGGCTGCAATTAGCTAAAGCATTTGCCGAACAAGGTGCAAAGGTCGTAATCAGTGACCTTGATGATGAGAAGGCGAAGAAGTCTGCTCAATTATTGGTAGAGAGTGGCCATGATGCAATTGGGCTGGGATGCAACGTTACAAAAGAGGTAGACATAACAAAGGCATTAGATCAAGCCTTCCAACATTATAATCGGATTGATGTCCTGATCAACAACGCGGGATTGCAATACGTTGCACCCCTGGAAGAGTTTCCTACTGAAAAATTTCAGCAGTTGATTTCCGTCATGCTTACTGCTCCATTTATTGCAACAAAACATGTGTTTCCAATCATGAAAAAACAAGGTTTTGGTCGCATTATTAATATGGCATCAATAAATGGATTAGTAGGTTTTGCTGGAAAATCTGCTTATAATAGTGCAAAACATGGAGTAATCGGATTAACGAAAGTAGCAGCTTTAGAAGGGGCACCACATGGCATTACTGTTAATGCTGTCTGCCCTGGTTATGTAGATACACCCCTTGTAAGAGGACAGCTTGAGGATCTTGCAAAAACGAGAAACGTTGAACTCGAAAAAGTTTTGGAAGAAGTCATCTACCCGCTTGTGCCTCAAAAACGCTTGCTTGATGTTCAAGAAATTGCAGATTACACATTGTTTCTATCGAGTGAAAGTGCAAAAGGTGTTACAGGGCAGGCTATTGTCATCGATGGCGGGTATGTTGCACAATAAAAAATAAAATTATGATAGAATCCATTGACATTTACTATATTTAGTGTCAAAGTGAATAATACAAAACTATATATGGAGAATTCAGGTGCCGGAACGTTCCGGCTTAAAAGGGAATTCGGTGAGAAACCGAAGCTGTCCCCGCAACTGTAATTGTGGACGAAATGGAATTGCCACTGTACAGATAAGCTATAATCTTATGGCTGCTGTATGGGAAGGCCCAAAGTAGGAAGAAGCAAAAGCCAGTAGACCTGCCTGAACGACTCCTATTTTCTTTTCCTCGGGGATTGGGAGAAAGAATAGTGGCTGTAAACAAGCAATTTTGCGGCAATTACACGATTCTTTCACCCTCTTCCTGATGGAAGAGGGTTTTTATTATGAACTTAGGAGTGTTTAATTTATGAAACTAATTACTGAAAACTCTTTACTCGGGGAGTGGTTAAGAGAATGTGTCGCGAATTTCCCAGGAATTGATGCAAAAGCATTTTTAGCAAAAGCAGAGAAACTAGAAAATGAAACAACCGACTCTGCATCTCTAAACAGACAGTTGGTAATGGATGCATTAAATGGTTTAACTGCCGAAGAGCCTGAATGGACGTTTGTAGCGGCACAAATTTATTTGAGGCAGCTCTATGAAGAAGTAATGCGTAACAGAGGAGAAATAGAGAACGCGCCTTATACAAATTTGTATGGATTGATTCAAAAATTAGTGAATTTGAATATCTATGATTCTACGATTCTGACTTCTTATAATGAGCAAGAGATTAAAGAAGCTGAAAAAATGATAGATCCTAAGAAAGATAAACTGTTTACATACATCGGGTTAAAAACACTAGCTGACAGATACATGGCAAAAGGGTTTGATCATGAATTATATGAATTGCCTCAGGAACGGTGGATGCTGATTGCTCTTTTTCTAATGAGAGACGAGGATAAAACGAATAGACTTCAACAAGTGAAAGAAGCGTATTGGGCGCTCTCTAATTTATATATGACGGTCGCCACTCCTACATTAGCGAATGCAGGTAAAAGTTACGGTCAGCTAAGCTCATGCTTTATAGACACGATCGACGACAGTCTTAGAGGTATATTCGATTCAAATACGGACGCAGCTACCGTTTCTAAAGGTGGTGGAGGCCTAGGAATTTATCTAGGGAAAATTCGTGCGAGAGGCTCAGATATTAAAGGGTTTAAAGGGAACTCATCAGGTGTTATCCCATGGATGAAGCAGTTAAATAATACAGCTGTTTCTGTTGATCAACTCGGCCAAAGGCAAGGAGCAATTGCTGTCTATTTGGATATATGGCATAAGGATATTTTAGAATTTTTAGATGCTAAGTTAAATAATGGTGATGAACGAATGAGGACGCATGATCTTTTCACAGGTGTGTGTCTGCCTGATCTATTCATGGAACAAGTGGAAAAACGGGAAGATTGGTATTTGTTTGATCCCCATGAAGTAAGAAAGATAAAGGGATACTCCTTGGAGGATTTCTTCGATGAAACAAAGGGAATGGGAAGCTTCAGGGAAAAATACATGGAATGTCTTCAAGACGAAAGACTTTCTAAAAAATGTGTCCCAGCAATTGAAATCATGAAACGCATTATGAAATCGCAGTTAGAGACAGGTACTCCTTTTATGTTTTATCGCGATACCGTTAATCGTTTAAATCCCAACCCTCATAAAGGGATGATCTATGCTTCTAACCTTTGTACAGAGATTATGCAAAACATGTCTGCAACCGTCGTTTCGTCTGAGGAAACTTCTGATGGAGAAATTATAATCAGAAAAACACCAGGAGATTTTGTGGTATGTAACTTATCTTCTCTTTCTCTCGCTAAGGTAATCCAAGACAATGTGTTAAAAAGAGTAATCGATATTCAGATTCGAATGCTTGATAATGTGATCGATCTTAACCGTATTGATGTACCTCAAGCCGAGCTTACGAATAAAAAATACAGAGCGATAGGGGTAGGGACATTCGGATGGCATCATCTATTAGCAAAAGAGGGTATTAAATGGGAAAGTGATGAGGCGGTCTCTTATGCAGACAAACTTTATGAAAAGATCAATTACTATGTAGTAAATGCTAGCTGTGAGCTCGCAAAAGAAAAAGGTGAGTATCCCGCATTTGATGGATCAGACTGGTCCACAGGAGACTATTTTGTGAAACGAGGATATTCTTCTGAAGAGTGGGAGTGCTTAAAAGAAAAAGTAAGAACACACGGCCTAAGAAATGGATATTTGATTGCCGTTGCACCAAACTCTTCTACTTCAATTATTGCGAATTCAACACCTAGTGTTGATCCGATCTTTAAAAAATTTTATTCAGAAGAAAAGAAGAATTATAAAATTCCTGTAACAGCACCAGATCTGAATGCTGAAACCACATGGTTCTATAAATCTGCTTTTCATATTGATCAAACTTGGAGCATCGAGCAGAATGCTGTAAGACAAAAACATGTGGATCAATCGATTTCTTTTAACCTTTATGTAAATCACAATATAAAAGCGAAAGAGTTGCTTCATCTGCACATGTTGAGCTTCAAAAAAGGGTTAAAGACCACCTATTATACGAGATCTACTTCAATTGAGCTAGAAGGATGTGAAAGCTGTGAAAGTTAAAGCTACTGAACATTTGCAGAAGAGAAAAATCTATGATGTACAAGCACCTAACGCTTCAACTGGTATTATAAATGGGCAAAGCTCAAATATATTAAATTGGGATGATGTAAGATTTAAATGGGCCTATCCATTATATAAAAATATGCTGTCTAACTTTTGGACGCCGTTTGAAATCAATATGTCTAGTGACAGCAAGCAATATGTAAATCTTTCTGAAAAAGAGCAAGATACGTTTAATAAGATTATTGGATTGTTAGCGTTTTTAGATAGTGTACAAACGGATTATTCGAGCAGAGTGGCCGAATATTTAACTGACTCCAGTCTAGCAGCACTAATGGCAACTCTATCTTTTCAAGAAGTCATTCATAATCAGTCTTATTCTTATGTTTTGTCTTCCTTGGTCCCTAAAGCAAAACAAGATGAAATATTTGAGTATTGGAAGACGGATGCTGTTCTAAGAGAACGAAACGATTTTATTGTACTAGGCTATGAGGAGTTTATAGATCACCCCACACCTGAAACGTTTGTAAAATCTATTATTTACGATGTGATTCTTGAAGGATTGAATTTCTATTCCGGATTCAGCTTCTTCTATAATCTAGCTAGAAACCAAAAAATGGTCTCTACTTCGACGATGATTAACTATATTAATAGAGATGAACAGCTGCACGTGTATTTATTCTGCCAAGTGTTTAAAGCAGTCTTAGCTGAATATCCGCACTTAAAAAACGAAGAACTTGAAGAATTCGCAAAGAATACGTTCGAAAAAGCAGCAGAGCTGGAGATTAAATGGAGCAAGTATATTATAGGAAATTCATTTGATGGCATACATGCATCTGATTTAGAAGCTTACATTAAGTTTATGGCTAATAAGCGTTTAAATGAGCTAGGGTTTGAAAAGATCTACCCACAGCATAGTAAGAACCCTCTTCCTTGGATCAAAGCATATTCTGATGTGAATTCTGGAAAAAGTGATTTTTTCGAACAGAAATCGAGACAATACACAAAGGTTTCTGATGAAAATGGGTTTGATGAACTATAAAAAGCCGGGAAATTCATTCCGGCTTTTTTCTAATGAATTGTTTATAATGACGATAACCCTTATTTCAGTTCTTCCTTCACTTCAAACTGCTGACTTACTTTTTCACATTCTTCATAGTATTTCTCATGTGTCCGTTTGATTACATGATCAAACACTTCGTCAACCTCTTTACTTAAAATTTTTATGCCTTCTCCTGTAATGCCGCCCTTGACACACACTTTCTGAATCAGTGTGGGCAATGTGTAAATGTCTTTTTCGAGTAACTTACCCATCCCGATGATCATGTCGCTAGCAAGCTGTGTTGCTTCGGCTTTTGTGATATCTGTTTGATTAACTGCAGAGTTAACGAAGCATTGCAGCACATAGCCTATAAATGCAGGACCGCAGCTAGCGATATCCGAGGAAATCCGCGTGATATTCTCATCAATTACCAGTGGCGTAGAAATATAAGACATCAATGAAAGAAGTTTTTCCCTATAGTCAGTGTGGCAATTTTTTCCGAATGATAATAGAGAAGATCCGGATAATGCGCGGTTATTGATGCTAGGTATGGCTCTGGCAACATTGCAATCAAGTAAATCTTCAAGCTGCTCACAGGAAATAGGGCTTGTGATTGATACGATTAATTGATGTTTTGAAATATGATTTTTGTTGGTTGACAGCAAAGAATAAAATTCGTGAGGTTTTACACAGATGAATACAATTTCAGCAAAGCGAAAAACTTCTTCAGGTGTATTTCCAATTTTTAATTTTGGATAGGCATGCTGCAGCCTCTCTGCTTTGGACAGGGTGCGGTTAGTAACCATCAGCCTAGATGGTGAAACGGCTGAAGATTCGATGAAAGAAGAAGCAAGAACGCTTCCCATGTTTCCGGTTCCGATAATTCCAACCTTCATACCTGAACCTCCTTCCTCTACCTTAAAATCTATGCACACGATGTTTTGATTATGATTTTTGCTAGTACAAGCTTATCTAAGTAGGTGAAATATTGGAGAAAATAAAAAAACATCTGAATTGGTTCATTGGCATAGGTGTCGTCTTTCTACTTGCTTTAAGTTTATCTCTATTCAATTATTTCAAAAGTGAAGAAAATATGCCTATAACCTCCCAATTACCTGAAATGAATGAACCCCAAGTAAAAATACCTGAAACTCCAATAAAAGAGAGGAAAAAGGAGACTAAAGAAGTACAGGTAGATATTATGGTTGATGTTCAAGGAAGTGTGAAGAATCCAGGTGTTTATAAGATGAGAGTTGGAGACCGCATTGTGCATGCTATTCAAAAGGCTGGCGGTTTCAATGAGCAGGCAGAGCTTCGTTCAGTTAATCAGGCTATGAAAATATCTGATGAGATGATTGTTTATGTTGCTTCTAAAGGTGAGGAATATGAGGTTCAAAGGGGAGAAGAAAATAATCGTTCTCAAACCAGCGATGTCATAAACATAAATTCTGCTGATGAAGCGTTGCTGCAGACGTTAAACGGCGTAGGTCCTGCCAAAGCACAGAACATCATTGCATATCGAGAAGAACATGGACCGTTTACTTCATTGGAACAATTAATGGAAGTGAGAGGTATTGGAGAAAAAACGATCGAACAATGGAAAGATAAAATCAATTTTCAATAGGGGTTTTTATTGACCCTATAAATAACGAAGTCTACACTTATGTTATACAAAAATAGAGGAGGCGGTTGGTGTTGCAACGAATTTCCTGGAATGAATATTACATGGCACAAAGTCAGTTGCTTGCTCTGCGAAGTACTTGTACAAGGTTAGCAGTAGGAGCAACAATTGTAAGGGATAAACGGATTATCGCAGGTGGATATAACGGTTCTATTTCAGGTGGAGTACATTGTATTGACGAAGGTTGTTACGTCATTGATGGACACTGCGTAAGGACGATACATGCTGAAATGAACGCTCTTTTGCAATGCGCAAAGTTTGGAGTACCGACAGAAGGTGCGGAAATGTATGTGACGCATTTTCCATGCTTGCATTGTTGCAGATCAATTATTCAAAGCGGTATAAAAAAGCTCTATTATGGGGAAGATTACAAAAATCATCCGTATAGCATTGAACAGTTTAAAGAAGCGGGTGTGATTGTAGAAAAAGTGGAATTGAAAACTCCACCCTCAGCCTTTATCACGAACCAGGCATGAATCCTCGATACGCCGTCTTAAGTGCACTTGTTGCACTTTGCGGGATTTGGCTGACAAAATATCAAACGATAACCGGGATCGCTGTTACTGCTTTTCTGGTTATCGCAATCGTTTTACAAGTTAAAAGAAAATCACTTCTTATCCTCTTCTTCTTGCCCTGCTTCATCATCTATTCTCAATATGACTCGAAGCACAGCATATCCAAATTACCTCATGATCAAATGGCATTCACGGGTCAAATAGACACAATCCCAAAAATGGATGGAAAGATGCTCCGTTTTCAATTTGATACAAATAATGAAAAGATCGTTGTTCAGCACAAAATGAAATCTTCAATTGAAAAAGAACAGCTAAACAACCTTGAGATTAACATGACATGCAGGCTAAAAGGATATCTAAAGAAGCCTGAACAAAAAAGTCACTTTTATGGAATGAATTATCAAGAGTATTTAAACAATAAGAATATATATTGGGTACTTGAGACGAGGGATTTTAATCTGAATCATTGTCAGTTGACGAAAAAAAAAGATCTTCAAGATAAAATAAAATTATGGAGAAGCAGGGCGATTCAGAATATCGAAAGCCAATTTTCAAAAAACACGGCTGGTCTGATGAATGCTCTTCTTTTTGGTTACAGAGATGGGATAGAGTCAGAGACACTTCAAGCCTATCAGAGGCTTGGATTGACACATCTCTTAGCTGTTTCAGGATTTAACGTTGGAATCGTTTCATTTATTTTATATTTCTTCTGTGTACGAGTGGGTGTTGTAAAAGAATTAGCCTACGTAATCATCTTTTTTTTCTTGCCGATTTACATTGTGTTAACGGGAGGAGAAAGTTCTATCGTTCGAGCTGGTTTGATGGGTATGATTGTGGTGCTGATCATGATGTTCAGAAAAAAGGTCAGTCCAGCGACTCTTCTGTCATGTGTTTTCTTAGGAATGCTTTTTTTGCATCCTGCATATAGTTTTGAACTTGGATTTCAGCTCTCATTTTTAATGACCTTCGTATTAATTACCTCAATTTCATTATTTCGTGGCAGATCCTATACAATTTTGCTGATCATGACATCTTTTATATGCTCTTTATTTTCTTTTCCTATCATCCTCTATCATTTTTACGAGTTTTCCATTTGGTCTATTCCTTTTAACATGGTTTATATACCATTTGTTTCCTTTGTGCTGTTCCCTGTCTCGTGTATAGTGCTTGTTCTTTCATATTTTGTACCAGAGGCTATTCCGCACGTGTCATGTTTCATTGAATTTGTATATGGATGTTCAGTAACCCTTCTTTCTAAAGCTCAGTTATTAAAAGGAAGCATCGTTCTTGGCAGGCCTGCCATGTGGTTATTTGGTTTCTATTTTATATCTATCTTTTATTTTTTATATAAATGGGAGGTAAATAAGCGATTTCATTTTCAAATAGCTATACCTTTCTTGCTGGTCATCTTCATACACACGATTACCCCTTTTCTCAATTCAAAGGCGGCTGTAACCTTTTTGAACGTTGGTCAAGGAGACAGCATTTTAATAGAACTGCCTTATAGAAAAGCTGTCTATCTAATTGATACAGGCGGAACAATTCCTTTTGATAAAGAGGAATGGGAAAAACGTGAAGAAGAGTTCAACGTCACAAAACAAGTTCTTCTTCCTTTCTTAAAAGCTAAAGGCATAAGGAAAATCGACGGAATGATTATCAGTCATGGAGATATGGATCATGCGGGGGGAGCTGTGTTTTTGACCGATCATATTAAAGTAAGTCGTGTTTTTCTGCCATTTAAGCAAGAAGATAATGACCTTGAATTAACGATTCAGAAAGCAGCTCAACAAAAAGACATCAAATTAACAAGATTGAGGAAAGGGTTGCGATGGGAGAACGATCAGTCGGTATTTTACGTATTGCATCCGGGTTCAAATCTTTACTCCTCTAACAATGGCTCTATTGTATTATGGGTTAGTCTTTATAATCAGCGTTTCCTTTTTACTGGTGATCTTGAAAAAGAAGGAGAAGCAGAGCTGATCAATCATTTTAATAATCTGGAAGCAGACGTTCTCAAAATCGGCCACCATGGAAGCGCGACTTCGTCCACTGAAATCTTTCTTAAAAAAATATCGCCACATTATGCCATTATCTCGGCTGGAAAAAATAATAGTTATGGTCACCCTGCTCGTGAGGTGATAGAACGGTTAAAAAATGATAGGATCTTGGTATATCGCACGGACCAGCATGGTGATATAACGTTTGAAGTAGGTAAAGAGAGTTTGAAAATAAAAACGGCACAATAAAAAAGGACCGAATACGATACGGTCCTTTTTTATGTATTATGCAATTGCTTTTAGAATGACTCCGATGGCAAAAATAACTGTAAAAAATCCAAATGATACAACAAAGCCCATACCGGAATCTATAAGGTCGTTACGCTTGCTCTGTACATCTTTCTCAAAATGGTTCATGTGACAACCCTCCTAATCCATCCTTAGTATACGTTATCATTTTTAAAAAATCCATACTGAAAATGCTTTCTTTTCTTGCTTTTATCAAAAACTTACCAGAGATGAGATTCGTTGTCACCAATAATATAAAAATGCATAGGATATCCTAATTAAAGCTAACCGTAAACGATATGCTCGTTTAGGTGTTAGTGTTTATCATAAATGAAGGAACGGGCTTATGGCTCTGTTCCTTCTTTTGCTTGCAAATGCCGTTCGTTCACCATAGGATTATAATGAGAGGTGAAATAGGTGCTAACAGTTGAATCATTAAAAAAGAGAGTTAAAAATAAAGAATTGTCTCCGATCTATCTCATTTGGGGAACAGAGCTTTATTTAGCAGAGAATGCTATAGAAACGATAACAAGCCTCTTGTCTCCTGACGAGAAGGACTTTAATTTGAGTGTACATAATTTGGATGAGATCTCCGTTCAAGAAGTAATTGAAGATGCAGAGACGATGCCTTTTTTAGGAGACCGCCGAGTTGTAGTGATGAAAAACGCAGCATTTTTAACTGCTGCGAAAGAAAAGACAAAAATAGAACACGACTATAAAATATTTGAACATTACATACAAAACCCAGCGGATTATACGATCTTAATTATTGTTGTACCCTATGAAAAGCTGGATGAACGTAAAAAGATTGTTAAACAGCTAAAAACACAGGCAGAAGTCATACAAGTGTCCAAGCTTAGCAATGATACTGCTGAGAAATGGCTTCAGAAAGAGGCTGTGAGTTTAGGGGTTTCTATAGACGGGGAAGCCACTCAGCTTCTTCTTTCTAGGCTGGGAACACATATGGCTGTATTGGCAAAAGAGTTGGAAAAAATGGCTCTCTTTGTTGGCGAAAATGGTGTGATTTCGAAAGACACAGTGGAAAATTTGGTTGCAAGAACACTTGAGGATGATGTGTTTGGCCTTGTCGATCATGTTGTTCATAAAAGAACAGAACAAGCGCTAAGAAGTTTTTATGACCTTATGAAACAGAATCAGGAGCCCATCCAGATTCACGCATTAATCACGAGGCAGTTTCGAATGATTAACGGAGTAAAAGAGCTTCAAAAGAAAGGATATGGCGAGAAGCAGATTGCGTCATCATTAAAATTACATCCATACGCTGTAAAACTTGCTTCAAAACACGCTAAACGTTATGATGAGGCTTTTTTAAGGAATTGTCTGAATAACTTTGCAGACACAGATTATAAGTTAAAAACAGGTCAGATGGACAAAACACTATTATTAGAGCTAGAGATTGTAGCACTATCTCAAGGTTCATAGGAGCGAAAACGAAATACTGTAGCAAACCCCTTTCCAAAATGGAAAAGGGGTTTTTTAGTTAGTGCTTAGAGAGATTACTTCATTTCTTCTAAGAATTAAGCGATTTAATAAATGATTAAGCGATTCTGTTATGAGATTAAGCGATAATACCAAAATAAAGGCGATTCTACATTTTTAGACAAACAAAAAAGCCAGCAAATGCTGGCATTCATTACACTTTAAAATTAAAATCTGCAAAATAAAAAAACGACCTATTGGTGTAAGGCCGTTTTTCAGGTTTCATCCTTCAATTTATGCGTTAACACCGTTTAAAGCCTTAGCAAGACGAGACTTTTGGCGAGAAGCTGCATTTTTGTGGATAAGTCCTTTGTTTGCTGCTTTGTCAATCTTCTTAGAAGCAGTAACAAAAGCTGCTTGAGCACCTTCTGCATTGTTTGAAGCTGCTAGAACTTCAAAGTTTTTGATTGCAGTACGCATGCCAGACTTAAGTGAAGCGTTGTGAGCACGACGCTTTTCGTTCGTTTTTACACGTTTAATCGCTGATTTAATATTAGCCAATCCATTCACCTCCCTAAATGAACCATGAGCAACAAAATTACTTTCCGTTGCAAAAAATAGGACACAAAGTATTCTATCAAAATCGCCCTTTAAATGCAATACAAGAATGAAAAGGATGAGTTGCGGCAAAAATACATGATAAAGGATGGTGGTAGATTATGGGTAAAGATTTAGATCTACAAGCCTATTCAGTTCGAACTGATCTGGCGATTGAAGCTCACGATATGCTGTTAAAAGAAGATGCGGCCGTTAATAAAAGTACTCTTGAGGGTGTCATTATACATGAAAAAGACAAAGATGGTATCAAGTGTGTACGAGTAGAAATTGATGAGAAGGGTGCAGAAACAACCGGTAAAAAAGCAGGTGTGTATGTAACTTTTGAAGTACAAGGAATTCGTGAAAAAGATTCGAAGCTCCAAGAGAGGGTTCAAGAAGTTTTTGCGCATGAATTCAATCAGTTTTTAAGTGAACAAGGTGTAAAAAAAGATGATACCTGCTTAGTCGTTGGTCTAGGCAACTGGAATGTGACACCTGACTCACTAGGTCCTCTTGTTGTTGAGAACTTAACGATTACAAAACACCTTTTTGAATTAGCTCCTGAAAACGTTGAAGAAGGATTCAGGCCTGTATGTGCGATCTCTCCGGGAGTAATGGGGATTACAGGAATTGAAACTAGCGATATTATTGATGGCATCGTAAAAAGGGTGAACCCTGATTTTGTAATCGCTATTGACGCTTTAGCATCACGTTCGATCGAGAGGGTAAACGCTACGATCCAAGTATCTAATACGGGTATCCATCCGGGTTCAGGTGTCGGGAATAAACGTAAAGAGTTGAGCAAAGAAACATTGGGAATCCCAGTTATATCAATAGGTATTCCTACGGTTGTTGACGCAGCAACCATTACGAGTGATACGATCGATTTTATCTTAAAACACTTCGGGCGGGAGATGAAGGAGAAAGACAAGCCTTCAAAATCTTTATTGCCTGCTGGCATGACATTCGGAGAAAAGAAAGTATTAACCGATGATGACATGCCTGAAGAAGGTCACCGAAAATCGTTTTTAGGTATTGTCGGTGTGTTAGAGGATGATGAGAAGTTGCGATTGATCCGTGAAGTTTTAGCACCTCTTGGACATAACTTGATGGTTACGCCAAAGGAAGTGGATGTATTTATAGAAGATATGGCGAACGTCCTAGCCAATGGGTTAAATACAGCTCTTCATGGTGAAATTGATCAAGGAAATACATCCTCCTATACACACTAAGTTCTATAGTCATGTTTGGACAAGCTTGTGCATAAATTTAAATTGTATATTCCCACGCGGAGGAAAAAATCATGGCAAAATTTATGTTAAAGTGTTTCGGACTGGTAATTATCCTGTTATTCGGAGTCTTATTTGGTATTCAGAAAGCACACTTTGAGATGAATGAATTAAAGTCACCATCTCAAAAGAGTATCGAATCATTAACAACAACAGCACAAGAACAATCTAAAGCAACTGATGCCGAGGCTGTAACGAGTCATGATATTAAAACAAAACAAGAGACATTAAATAAAATTGACTCATTTAATGTGTTTTCTGCACTAGGTCAAAATCTGACCTCTTGGATTTCTTCAGCTTTTAGTGTCATGATCTCTGTTTTCGGCATCATTATACAAGAGATGTTAGCTGTTTTTTCGCCATAAGAACCATAAAGGACTCTCTCCTTTAGAGGTTCTTTTTGTTTGGCTTACTTCTAAAAAATTGTAACTTAGAGGGTGATTTTGAGATCTGCATCCATTGCTAGGTTGATTCGAGCGCAATTCATGCGACGAGGAAGCTCGCTACGTCAACCTTAACTTGTAGACGCAGGAGCAGGATACTTCTTGAGAAGCTTCTCGCAAGACATGCGACGAGGAAGCTCGCTACGTTAGCCTTAACTTGTAGACGCAGGAGCAAGGATACTTCCTTGAAAGCGGGCAGGTGAGACACTTAAGCCGTACAAATGTGGCTCACCGCCTGCACCAAGGATAGCAAGCATCCTAGTGCGGAAATCAACACTTTCAAACACACAAGGATGTTTCCCAATACAGCTTTTTTAAATGGCCTTTTATTTAATTATCAACAACTGTTAATTGTATTTTTTGAGGTTGTGATTGAAACAGGTATCTTGTATTGCTATAATCAAAGCTAGTGACTTTTCCTAAAATTGTAGGAGTGAACGTATAATGAACAGAGAAGAAAAATTAAAAAGACAAGCTAAAATACGAAACTTTTCCATCATTGCTCATATTGATCATGGGAAATCTACTTTAGCTGACAGGATTTTAGAAGAAACAAGTGCTCTAACACAGCGTGAGATGAAAGAACAGCTGTTAGACTCTATGGATTTAGAACGTGAACGTGGAATTACGATTAAATTAAATGCCGTGCAGCTTCAATATAAAGCAAAAGATGGTGAGATTTATACGTTCCACTTGATTGATACACCGGGACACGTAGATTTTACATACGAGGTGTCGAGAAGCTTAGCAGCATGTGAGGGAGCACTGCTTATCGTTGACGCTGCCCAAGGGATTGAAGCACAGACGCTCGCTAACGTATACTTGGCTCTTGAGAATGATCTAGAGATCTTGCCGGTTATCAACAAGATTGACCTGCCGAGTGCAGAGCCAGAGCGCGTCCGTCAGGAAATTGAAGATGTAATCGGATTGGATGCATCTGAAGCAGTACTTGCTTCAGCAAAAGCGGGTATCGGAATTCAAGACATCTTAGAACAGATTGTTGAGAAGGTTCCTGCACCGCCGGGAGATCCAGAAGGGCCGCTTAAAGCACTTATCTTCGACTCTCTTTATGACCCATATAGAGGCGTAGTTACCTATATACGTGTGGCAGAAGGTACAGTTAAGGTCGGCGATAAAATTAGAATGATGGCAACTGGAAAAGAGTTTGAAGTGCTTGAACTTGGAGTATTCACTCCTAAAGCGGTTCAAAAAGACTTTTTAACAGTTGGGGATGTTGGTTTCTTAACCGCATCTATTAAAAACGTTGGAGATACACAAGTTGGTGATACGATTACTAGTTCCGTAAAAGGGGCAACAGAGCCACTTCCAGGTTATAGAAAGATGAACCCAATGGTTTATTGCGGACTATATCCAGTAGACACGGCAAAATATAACGATCTTCGTGAAGCATTAGAACGACTTGTTTTGAATGATTCTGCTCTTCAATATGAGCCAGAGACATCTCAAGCCCTTGGATTTGGATTCAGATGCGGATTCTTAGGACTCCTTCACATGGAGATCATTCAGGAGCGTATCGAACGTGAATTTAACATTGATCTTATTGCAACGGCGCCTAGTGTTATTTATAACGTTACGATGACGGACGGGGAAAAAATAATCGTTGATAATCCAGCGAATATGCCGGAAGCACAGAAGATTTCTGTTGTTGAAGAGCCATATGTAAAAGCTTCAATCATGACACCGAACGATTATGTTGGGACAATTATGGAGATCTGCCAAAAGAAACGCGGAATCTTCATGACGATGGATTATTTAGAAAACAATCGCGTAAACGTTCTTTACGAGATTCCGCTTTCTGAGATTGTTTATGATTTCTTTGATCAGTTAAAATCAAGCACAAAAGGGTACGCATCTCTTGACTATGAGTTGATCGGTTATAAACCATCAAAGCTGGTTAAAATGGAAATATTGCTGAACAATGAAAAGATTGATGCGTTGTCTGTAATCGTTCATAAAGACTTTGCATATGAACGCGGTAAAGTTGTCGTTGAAAAACTAAAAGAGTTGATTCCGCGTCAACAGTTTGAAGTGCCAATACAAGCTGCAATCGGTCAGAAGATTGTTGCTCGTTCAAACATCAAGGCGTTAAGAAAGAACGTTTTAGCCAAGTGTTACGGAGGGGATATCTCACGTAAACGTAAGCTACTCGATAAGCAAAAAGAAGGTAAGAAACGTATGAAGACAATTGGTCGAGTAGATGTTCCTCAAGAAGCGTTTATGGCCGTTCTTCGTATGGATGATTCCAACAACAATAAATAAAAGATTTTATAAGACCGCAAAGGCAATTTTAGCGGTCTTTCCTATATTTTGAGAAAAAAAGGCGGTGAACATCGTGCTGAAAGCGGCATACCTTCATATTCCATTCTGTGTTCAAATTTGTCACTATTGTGATTTTAATAAGATTTTTATTCATCAACAGCCAGTAGATGAGTATTTAATGTCTATGAAAAAAGAGATGGTGAATACGACGTCCAGATTTAAGGATTATGAGATGGAAACGATTTTTGTAGGAGGGGGAACGCCAACCTCTTTAAGTGAAAAGCAACTGGAAACCTTTTTAAATGATGTAAACGTGGTGCTGGGAAACAAAAACGTGAAAGAATTCACAGTTGAGGCAAATCCAGAACAAACAACAAAAGAAAAAATAGCAGTTTTAAAAGATAATGGTGTTAACAGGCTGAGTATAGGCGTACAGGCCTTTCAATCCTCTTTATTAAAAAAATTAGGCAGAACACACAACAGGGAAGATGTGTATTCAACTGTTGCTGATTCTAAAGCAGCTGGCATCCACAATATGTCGATCGATTTGATGTTTGGTTTGCCAGGGCAAACGATGGATATGTTTAAGGAGTCAGTAGATGAGGCACTGGCACTTGATGTCCCGCATATTTCCTCTTACTCATTGCAGATTGAAAAGAAAACGGTATTTTATAATTTAGCCCAAAAAGGAAAGCTCGTTTTGCCAGAGCAAGAGCTTGAAGCAGCTATGTACGAATATCTAATAGAAACCCTTGAAAAAAGAGGATATAAGCAATATGAAATCAGCAATTTTGCGATCCCAGGGTTTGAGAGCAAGCATAATCTCCAATACTGGAATAATAACGAGTATTTTGGAATCGGTGCAGGGGCTCATAGTTATGTTGAGGGTACAAGACGAAGAAATGCGGGTCCACTAAAACAATATATGAAATTAATTGAGGAACATGGTTTTCCTTATATTGAAGAACATATAGTTCCTTTATCTGAAAAGATGGAAGAAGAAATGTTCATGGGCCTTCGAAAACAGGAAGGAGTTTCTGACGAGACCTTCCTTAATCGCTATGGCGTATCAATGTTTGACGTTTACAGAGAGCCGATTAGAAGATTGATTCAAAAAGGATGGCTTGAAAAAAGGAAGGATACTCTTTCTTTAACAAAAGATGGTATTCCATTAGGGAACGAAGTCTTTCAAGAATTTATTGGTGTAGTTTTAGATTGACAACAAAGAGTACCTTTTGGTAACTTATATTATAGATTTAGCACTCGCTCTTCATGAGTGCTAACAAATGGGGTGATGGTATGTTAACGGAACGTCAACTCTTTATTCTGCGTGTTTTAATAGATGATTATATTAAGCATGTTGAGCCTGTAGGTTCCCGTACGATCTCTAAGCGAGAGGACATTACCTACAGTCCTGCAACCATTCGGAATGAACTTGCGGATTTGGAGGATCTTGGATTCTTAGAAAAAACCCATACATCATCTGGTAGAATACCTTCTGAAAAAGGTTATCGGTTTTATGTAGATCATCTTCTACCTTCTCTTTTCATGGAAGAAAATGAGATGGGACATTCTGAATTTTTATTTACCGAAAAGGTTCAGGAGGCAGAAGCGTTATTTGATCAATCAGCTAAAATTCTATCAGATATGACCAATTATACTTCTGTTGTTTTAGGGCCAAACGCCCTTGACATGAAGCTTAAGAACATGCAGATTATTCCGATATCAGCGCAGATGGCTGTTGCTATATTTGTAACGAACACCGGACATGTTGAAAACAGACAGATTGTTCTTCCTGATACGATCGAACCATCCGATCTTGAGAAGCTCGTTAATATTCTAAACGATAGACTTGCTGGTGTTAGATTGATAGAGCTGAATACACGTATAAAAAAAGAACTATCAGCTGTGTTTAAAAAACACCTTCGAAATGATTTGAATATGGGTGTTTTCCTAGATCAGCTTCTATTATGGAGCAAGAAAGAAAAGCTTTTTTATGGCGGGAAAACAAATATGTTATCTCAGCCGGAATTCCGTGATCTTGATAAGGTTAGGCCGCTTCTCGACTTTTTGGAAACGCGAGATCTTATGGAGAAGCTTGTTTCCTCTACTGATAAGGGACTAACTATTAGAATTGGTACTGAAAATGAACATGAAGCTATGAAAAACTGCAGTGTGATAAATGCTTCCTATACCATGCATGGTAAACATATAGGAACAATTTCATTGATTGGTCCAACAAGAATGGAATACAAGAAAGTTATTTCACTGCTAGATTCGTTATCCAAAGAAATGACAAACCGGTTAAACGGTTTTTCTAAATAAGTGTATTCGTATAGGGAGGTGAAAGCATGAACAAAGAGGACATCACACAAGATCAATCACAAATAGATGTGAATGAAGAAGTGACGGAAACGGAAGAAGTTGTAGAAGAATCTTCAGAAACTTCAACTGAGGACACTCTTAGCGATGAACAGCAACGTATCTCAGAATTAGAAGCAAAACTTGAGGAAGCTAGTCAAAAAAATCTTCGCTTGCAAGCGGATTATGATAATTTCCGTCGCCGTACAAGAGAAGAACAGGCTGCGAGCCTTAAATATAAATCTCAAAGTCTTTTAGAACAGTTATTACCTGCACTCGATAACTTTGAGCGTGCTTTGAAGACTGAAGCTACGAATGAGCAAACCAAGACATTAATTCAAGGAATGGAAATGGTTTATCGTCAGTTGGCAGACGCACTGAAACAAGAAGGTCTGACAGAGATTCCGTCAGTCGGTCAAACATTTGACCCGAATCTGCACCAAGCTGTTATGCAAGTAGAGGATTCTGAATTTGAATCCAACACGGTTATTGAGGAATTGCAAAAAGGGTACATGTTAAAAGATCGAGTAATTCGACCAGCGATGGTAAAAGTAAACGCATAAAAACTACATATGTATGATGGAGGGAAAAAACATGAGTAAAATCATCGGTATTGACTTAGGTACTACAAACTCTTGTGTAGCTGTTATGGAAGGTGGAGAAGCGGTAGTTATTCCTAACCCGGAAGGAAACCGTACAACACCATCAGTAGTAGCATTCAAAGATGGAGATCGTTCAGTAGGGGAAGTAGCAAAGCGTCAGGCTGTAACGAACCCGAATACAATCATGTCGATCAAACGTTATATGGGAACTGATCATAAAGAAACAGTTGAAGGTAAAGATTACACGCCTCAAGAGATCTCTGCGATCATCTTGCAAAAGTTAAAGTCTCATGCAGAAGACTATCTTGGAGAAAAAGTTGAAAAAGCGGTTATTACAGTACCTGCTTATTTTAATGATGCACAGCGTCAAGCAACTAAAGATGCTGGACAAATCGCAGGACTTCAAGTTGAGCGTATCGTAAACGAACCTACTGCAGCAGCTTTAGCTTACGGTCTTGAAAAAGACGAAGATCAAACGATCCTAGTATTTGACCTTGGTGGTGGTACGTTTGATGTATCTATCCTTGAGCTAGGCGATGGTTTCTTTGAAGTAAAAGCTACTTCTGGAGATAACAAGCTAGGTGGAGATGATTTTGACCAAGTAATCATCGACCATTTAGTTAGCGAATTTAAAAAAGAGAACGGCATTGACCTTTCTCAAGATAAAATGGCACTTCAGCGTTTGAAGGATGCAGCTGAGAAAGCGAAGAAAGATCTTTCAGGTGTAACATCTACTCAAATCTCATTGCCGTTTATCACAGCGGACGCTTCTGGACCTAAGCACTTAGAATTAAATTTAACACGTGCGAAGTTTGAAGATCTTTCTTCTGAGTTAGTAGAGCGCACGATGGGACCTACTCGCCGAGCACTTCAAGATGCTGGAATGTCACCTTCTGACCTTGATAAAGTAATTCTTGTTGGTGGATCTACTCGTATCCCTGCTGTGCAAGAAGCAATCAAGAAGTTCACGGGTAAAGAACCTCATAAAGGTGTAAACCCTGATGAAGTTGTAGCACTAGGTGCAGCTATTCAAGGTGGAGTGCTTGCTGGTGATGTTAAGGATGTTGTCCTTCTTGATGTAACACCACTTTCATTAGGTATTGAAACAATGGGTGGCGTATTTACAAGATTGATCGATCGCAACACAACGATTCCTACATCAAAATCACAAGTATTCTCTACAGCGGCTGACAACCAAACTTCAGTAGATATTCATGTTCTTCAAGGGGAACGTGAAATGGCAGCACACAACAAGACACTTGGAAGATTCCAGTTGTCTGAAATTCCGCCAGCTCCACGCGGTGTGCCTCAAATCGAAGTAAGTTTTGATATTGATGCGAATGGTATCGTAAATGTGCGTGCAAAAGATCTTGGTACGAACAAAGAACAATCGATCACGATTAAATCTTCAACTGGTCTTTCAGACGAAGAGATCGACCGCATGGTAAAAGATGCAGAAGAAAACGCTGAAGCAGACAAGAAGAAACGTGAAGAAATCGATACGAGAAACGAAGCGGATCAGCTTGTGTTCACGGTTGACAAAACGTTGAAAGATTTAGAAGGTAAAGTTGACGAAGCAGAAGTGAAAAAAGCTGAAGAAGCAAAAGAAAGCTTGAAAAAAGCTCTTGAAGGCAATGATATTGAAGCGATCAAGAAAGAAAAAGACGCTTTGAGTGAAATCGTTCAACAGCTTTCTGTGAAACTCTATGAGCAAGCTGCACAACAAGCCCAAGCTCAACAAGGGGATGCAACAGGACAATCTTCAAGCAAGAACGATGACAACATCGTTGATGCTGATTACGAAGAAGTTAATGACGATAAAAAGTAATTTTTTGCAGATAAAAGTCAAAGTCAGGTCATCTTGACTTTGACTTTTTTTCTGAATAAAGGATAAGAACATCGGGCTAAAGACGTAACAAAAGTGTTGCAGTTTTCGTCTTGAGTCAGGTGGTATTCAATGGTAAGATAACTTTTATGTGAGAATTCGGGAGTGTCCTATATGAGTAAACGAGATTATTACGAAGTACTTGGATTAGATAAAAACGCCTCAGGTGATGAGGTGAAAAAAGCATACCGTAAACTTGCCAGAAAGTATCACCCAGATGTAAATAAAGAGGCAGATGCGGAAACAAAATTTAAAGAAGTAAAAGATGCATATGAAACCCTGAGCGATCCTCAAAAGAAAGCACACTATGATCAATTTGGCCATACGGATCCAAATCAAGGATTCGGTGGTGGAGGAGCCGGTTTTGACGGTTTTGGCGATATATTTGATATGTTCTTCGGCGGTGGCGGAGGAAGACGAAATCCTAATGCTCCTCGCCAAGGGAATGACCTTCAGTACGGACTGCGTCTTTCTTTTGAAGAAGCTGTTTTCGGAAAAGAGACTGAAATTCAAATCCCTACAGAGGAATCATGTGCTACATGTCACGGATCAGGTGCAAAGCCTGGAACAAAACCGGAAACATGCTCGCATTGTAATGGCAGCGGCCAGTTGAACGTTGAACAAAATACACCTTTTGGTCGAATTGTGAACAGAAGAGTATGTAACCATTGCAGCGGAAAAGGAAAGATTATTAAAGAAAAATGTAATACATGTCATGGTGCTGGAAAAGTACGCAAAAACAAAAAGATCTCGGTTAAAGTGCCGGCCGGAGTTGATAACGGTCAGCAGATTCGTATGTCTGGACACGGAGAACCAGGGGTGAACGGTGGACCTGCAGGTGATCTTTATGTCGTGTTCCAAGTGGCAGATCATGAGTTCTTCGAGCGAGATGGAGATGATATACTGTGTGAGATGCCACTAACATTTTCTCAAGCCGCTCTTGGAGATGAGATTGAAGTCCCAACCTTGTATGGAAAAGTTAAGCTGAAGATTCCAGCAGGAACCCAAACAGGAACTCATTTCCGCTTAAGAGGAAAAGGTGTAAAAAATGTTCACGGAAGAGGTCAAGGTGACCAGCATATTCAAGTGAAGGTAGTTACGCCTAAAAATTTAACAGAAAAACAAAAACAGCTGCTTCGTGACTTTTCAGAAATAAGCGGCAGCTTACCTGACGAACAACAGGATGGATTTTTCGATAAAGTAAAGCGTGCGTTTAAAGGCGAGTAAAACCCTTCTAAAATCAAGTGAGTATAATTTCACTTATTTGAAATTATGTGCCTTCTTTAAGTGCTGTATTATTAAAGATTGTTGCTTTCAAATTAATTCCTTATCAGAACTTCATTGAAAAGTTGATTGGAGTGAAGATGCGAGACTCCTGGGGGGGTAGCGGGACAGGTGAGACTCCTATAGCACGAAATGCCGAGGAGGCTCACCGCACGCCCCCCGGAAAGCGAGCGTTCTGAAGCGGAAATCAACTACTTTCAAGAGCAACGGTGATTGCAAAGCAGCTTTCTGTCATTATTTAAAAGCCAAACTAATAAACGGAGTTGATATGATGAAATGGTCAGAGATTAGCATCCACACTACTCAGGAAGCTGTTGAACCAGTATCGAATATTTTACATGAGGCAGGAGCAAGCGGAGTTGTGATTGAGGATGTTGATGACCTCTCTAAAGAGCGTCAATCCGTATTTGGCGAAATCTATCAGCTGAATCCATCTGATTATCCTTCTGAAGGCGTTATTCTAAAAGCGTACTTACCTGTAAACAGTTTTTTAGGGGAAACCGTCGAAGAAATCAAGCAAGCGATAACGAATCTAGTTAAGTACGATATAGATATTGGGGCAAATACGATTTCTATTTCTGAAGTGAATGAAGAAGAATGGGCAACCGCATGGAAAAAATACTACAAACCGGTAAAAATCTCAAAGAGAATCACGATCACTCCTACTTGGGAAGACTACCAGCCTGTAAATTCTGATGAACTTATAATCGAATTAGATCCTGGGATGGCTTTTGGTACGGGAACACATCCTACAACTGTTATGAGCTTGCAAGCCATAGAAAAATACATCAAAGAAGGCGATTCTGTTATTGATGTTGGAACAGGTTCAGGTGTGTTAAGTATCGCATCAGCCATGTTAGGTGCAAAACAAGTTGAAGCATACGACCTTGATGAAGTAGCTGTGAACTCTGCTCGTTTAAATGTGAAGCTGAATAAGGTTCATACAAAAGTTCTCGTAGATCAAAACGATCTCTTAAAAGGCATTGAAGGTCCTGTCGATCTTGTTGTAGGAAACCTTTTGGCTGAAATCATTCTATTATTTGTCGAAGATACAGCAAAAGTATTGAAGCCAGGCGGATACTTTATTACTTCAGGTATCATCCAAGGGAAAAAACGTGATGTGAAAGAAAAGTTAGAACAACAAGGCTTTACTATCGTAGAGGTTCTTGAAATGGAAGATTGGGTAGCGATCGTTGCTCAAAATCAGAAATAAGAAGATAGGAAGTGCGTCTCATGCAAAGGTACTTTGTTCCACGAGATAACTGGAGAGATGACCGCGTAATCATAACAGGCGAAGATGCGAAACACATCTTAAGAGTGATGAGAATGCAAGATGGAGATCAAATCATCTGTTCGGATAACGGCGGTCGCACCTCATTGTGTGAAATCGTGGAGCTTGGCGGTAACATTGTAGAGGTACAGGTAGTAAAAGATGTTGAGACACAAGCTGAAATGCCTGTCTTTGTTACCATTGCACAAGGACTTCCAAAAGGAGATAAGCTTGAGTATATCGTCCAAAAAGGCACAGAACTTGGAGCGGTTTCCTTTTTCCCGTTTGCAGCTGACCGATCAGTCGTTAAATGGGATGAAAAAAAAGCAGTGAAGAAACAAGAACGCCTGGAAAAAATCGCGAAAGAAGCTGCTGAACAGTCTCATAGAAGCAGGGTTCCAGAGATTCAGAAGCCAGGTTCTTTTTCTGATTTGCTAAAAATGGCAGAACAGTATAATATAAAAATCGTTGCGTTTGAAGAAGAAGCAAAACAAAGGGAATCGTCACGGTTTGCTTCTGTACTTAATTCTGCATCTAGGGAAGATTCGATCTTATGTGTTATTGGACCTGAGGGAGGAATCAGTGAAAAAGAAGCGATTTCTCTTCGGGAACACGGGTTTGTATTGTGCGGGCTTGGTCCTAGAATATTAAGGACAGAAACAGCACCATTATATATGTTATCTGCGATTTCTTATCATTTTGAATTAAAGGGGTGATCAATATGCCATCCGTTGCATTTCATACATTAGGTTGTAAAGTAAATCATTACGAAACAGAAGCGATCTGGCAGCTTTTTCAAGCTGAAGGATACGACCGAGCTGACTTCGACAGTACAGCAGACGTCTATGTGATTAATACATGTACGGTTACGAATACTGGTGATAAAAAAAGCAGACAAGTAATCAGAAGAGTCATCCGTAAAAATCCGGACGCTGTTATTTGTGTTACCGGTTGTTATGCTCAGACTTCACCAGCCGAAATTATGGCGATTCCGGGAGTAGATGTAGTTGTTGGAACACAAGATCGTTCTAAAATGCTCTCATATATTCAACAATACAAAGAAGAACGTATGCCGATTAATGGTGTCTCAAACATTATGAAGGCACGTGTATATGAAGAATTAGATGTACCAGCCTTTACTGATCGAACAAGAGCATCATTGAAGATTCAAGAAGGCTGCAATAATTTTTGCACATTTTGTATTATCCCTTGGGCAAGGGGTCTTCTTCGTTCTCGAAAACCAGAAGATGTTCTATCTCAAGCACAGCAGTTAGTTGATGCAGGATACAAGGAAATCGTTCTAACTGGGATCCATACTGCAGGTTACGGCGAAGATATGAAGGATTATTCGTTTGCAAAACTGCTTAATGATCTAGATCGCAATATTTCTGGGCTTAAACGAATCCGTATTTCTTCTATCGAAGCTAGCCAGATTTCAGATGAAGTGATTGAAGTTATGGGGAGATCTGACAAAGTGGTTCCTCACCTTCACATCCCGCTTCAGTCTGGTTCTAATTCAGTTCTGCAAAGAATGAGAAGAAAGTATTCGATGGAAATGTTCGGAGAAAGATTAGATCGCTTGAAAGAGGCCCTTCCAGGTCTTGCGATCACATCAGATGTTATTGTTGGGTTTCCAGGAGAGACAGAAGAAGAGTTTATGGAGACGTATCGGTTCATTGAGAACCATAAATTTATGGAACTTCATGTATTCCCATATTCAAAACGTACAGGTACACCAGCAGCTAAGATGGAGAATCAGGTTCCAGAGGAAGTTAAGAATGAACGTGTTCACAAACTAATTTCATTATCCGACCAATTAGCGAAAGAATACGCTTCTAACTATGAAGATACCGTTGTTGAAGTTATTCCTGAGGAAGCATTTAAAGAGGAAGCTGGAAGCAACCTATATGTAGGATACACGCCAAATTATTTAAAAGTTGTATTTGAAGGCAATGAAGAAATGATTGGTAAATTGGTGAAAGTGAAAATTACCGAAGCTGGGTATCCTTATAATAAAGGTGTTTTCGTAAAACAAGAAGTGGAAGAAATCCTGAAGCAAGCTGTTTCAAGCTAACACCCTAGAGTTCATTCCAGGGTGTTTTTTTTAGGCTGTTTCGTATCCGTTTCGTATGAAATGTTGCTTTTGATATGGAAGCATCAGCCGCAATAATCTTGCCTTTATGTATATAATTATGAAGCGCCTCGATTTCTGTTGAAATATTTGATATGATACAAACGGTGTTTAATTTTTTATTTAAGAAAGGGTTTGTTGAAATGAGCAATTTAAACGTTGCAAGAATGATTGACCACACAGCATTAAAAGCTGAAACTACAAAGAATGAGATCTTAACTCTTTGTGAAGAAGCTAAAAAATATAATTTCTTTTCTGTATGTGTAAATCCTACTTGGGTTTATACGGCGTTTGAACAACTAAAAGGTTCTGATGTGGCGGTTTGTACGGTTATCGGATTCCCTCTTGGGGCAAACACTCCTGAAGTTAAGGCTTTCGAAACAAAAAATGCTATCGAGAATGGTGCTACCGAAGTTGATATGGTTATTAACATTGGAGCTTTAAAAGACGGAAATTACGAACTAGTTGAGCAAGATGTTCGTGCTGTTGTTGAAGCTGCAAAAGGAAAGGCTTTAACGAAAGCGATTATTGAAACGGCTCTTTTAACAGATGAAGAAAAAGTAAAAGCGTGTGAAATCGCTGTAAAAGCTGGAATTGATTTTGTGAAAACCTCAACAGGCTTCTCTACTGGCGGAGCTACAGCAGAAGATATTAAACTAATGCGTGAAACAGTTGGACCAAACATCGGGGTGAAAGCATCTGGAGCGGTTCGTGACCGTGAAACAGCTCTAGCTATGATCGAAGCTGGTGCGACTCGAATTGGTGCAAGTGCAGGGATTGCAATTGTTGAAGGCGGAACATCCACTTCAGATTATTAATACCTGCTTTTGAATAATTACCTGCTCTCTCCGACCAACTTGTTTAAATTAAGTTGACCGTATTGGAAGGATATATTATAATGGCAAAAGATATGTGACGCATCTTTACTTTATGTAAGGGTGGTCTGGAGGGAGGGAAATACAAATGGCAGAAACACGTATTCGCAAGAATGAATCCATTGATGATGCTCTTCGTCGTTTTAAAAGATCCGTTTCCAAAGATGGAACATTGGCTGAAGTTAAAAAGCGCAAGCATTATGAAAAGCCAAGCGTAAAGCGTAAGAAGAAGGCTGAGGCAGCAAGAAAGCGTAAGTTCTAAGCGGGGTGTAAGTAAGTATTATGAGTCTTCTTAACGATTTAAATCAAGATATGAAACAAGCGATGAAGGACAAGAACAAGCAAAAGCTTTCCGTTATTCGTATGCTAAAGGCATCACTTCAAAATGAAGCCATCAAGTTAGGACGCGAATTAAATGAGGAAGAAGAGCTTACCGTTCTTGTACGCGAAATGAAACAAAGGAAAGACTCCCTCCAAGAATTCGAAAAAGCTGGCCGCGATGATCTAGTCGCTGGTCTTCAAGATGAAATTGCTGTTCTTACGCCATACTTGCCAAAACAGCTTACAGAAGAAGAACTGCAAGAAATTGTTGCTCAAACGATTTCTGAAACTGGTGCTGCTTCAAAAGCTGATATAGGTAAAGTTATGGGTGCACTTATGCCGAAAGTTAAAGGGAAAGCCGATGGCGGACTCGTTAACCGTATAGTGCAGCAACAATTATCATAATTGAAAATGACAAACGCTCTGTATACAATACAGAGCGTTTTCTTATTGTATAAGAGGGTTTTAAAGGTTTTGCAAGATCTTTTCGCGGTCAAAGCATGAAGGTATTCATCTAATCTTATCCTTTTTGAAACTTTTCCCACAAAATAACGTAAACTAACAATGAAGGGGGGGGTATTGTGAAAAAGACCCGTTTATTCATATATATGCTTTGTCTCTTTTGGGGTATATATGGTTTGATTTTTTCACAGCATGTTTTCTCTGCTGGAAAGGGAAAGACAGTTACTTTTATTCCAGTGGAACATGAAGTAGAGAGAGGTCTCGAAGCTTTTTTAGAACGCAATATTAAAAAAGCAGAAGAAGATGGTACTGATCATATCGTACTTGAAATCTACACACCAGGAGGCAGAGTAGACGCCGCATTACATATCGCAAAAATCATGAGGGAAACTGAGATTCCGATTACGGCTTATGTCGTTAAGAATGCTTTTTCTGCAGGAGCTTATATCGCTCTTAATGCCGATCAAATAGTTATGAAGCCTTCTACAACCATTGGGTCAGCAGCTGTTATTGATGCTCAAGGAAATGCAGCAGGTCAAAAAGCAGAATCTGCATGGAAGGCAGAAATGCTCGCAGCAGCTGAGCTGAATGACAGAGATCCATTGTATGCAGAAGCCATGGTAGATCCGGACATTGAAATAGAAGAGCTGCATGTAAAAAAAGGAGATCTGCTGACGCTAACAGCAAGTGAAGCTTTAAAGGTAGGTTATGCTGAAAATATTGCACAAGACAGACAAGAGCTTTTAGCGTACTTAAACTTAGAAGATGCCAAAATTTTAGAGTCCAGTCCTACGTTTGCTGATAAGATAGCTCGGTTCGTTACAAATCCAGTAGTGGTACCAATCTTGCTATCTTTAGGCAGTCTAGGTCTTGTTCTAGAATTATATACGCCTGGATTCGGAATTGCAGGCTCAATCGGTGCACTATCACTAATGTTATTTTTTTACGGCCATATGATAGCAGGTCTTGCTGGATGGGAAGCAGTTATATTATTTGGTGTCGGATTAGTTCTCATTATACTGGAGTTATTTCTGCCTGGAGGAATTATGGGCATACTGGGGGTGGTGGCAATGTTAACGGGGTTGATACTCGCAGGTGGTTCACTATCAGGTATTTTAATCGCCATTGCAATCGCGATAGTTGTAACAATCATTGGGTCATACTTCTTCATTAGATCTTTTGGATACAATGGACCATTGAAACGTTTAGTACTCTTTGATTCAACCAGTTCTGAAAAAGGATACCTCTCCCACCAAGAGCGGATAGATCTAACTGGGAGAACTGGTTTAACAGCTACACCACTGAGACCATCTGGAAGTGTAAAAGTTGATGATGAATATCTCGATGTTGTAACAGAGGGATCTTATATTGAGAAAGGTCAACTCGTAAAGATTGTAAAAGTTAGTGGTGGACGTGTCGTCGTAAGATCAGTAGAAAATAATGAATGAATGGAGTGTGTGTGAATGTTAGAATTCGGTTCTATCGCAAGTATTGTTATTATCGGCCTTATTGTTATTGCTTTAGCAGTATTATTTACTTTTGTTCCTGTTATGCTATGGATTTCGGCATTAGCTGCAGGTGTTAGGGTTGGGATCTTTACTTTAGTAGGGATGAGGTTAAGAAGGGTTATTCCGAATCGTGTTGTTAACCCTTTGATTAAAGCTGTAAAAGCTGGGTTAGGTTTGAGTACCAATCAGCTTGAGAGCCATTACCTGGCAGGTGGGAATGTAGACAGGGTTGTAAATGCACTGATTGCCGCACACCGTGCTAACATTGAATTGAGCTTTGAAAGAGCAGCTGCAATCGACCTTGCAGGACGTGATGTACTTGAAGCCGTTCAGATGAGTGTTAATCCAAAAGTAATTGAAACTCCTTTCATTGCGGGTGTAGCCTTGGATGGAATTGAAGTAAAAGCAAAAGCTAGAATTACGGTTCGTGCCAACATCGATCGCCTTGTAGGGGGAGCTGGGGAAGAAACGATTATAGCCCGTGTTGGTGAGGGAATCGTTAGTACGATCGGTTCTTCTGAAACGCATAAAAAAGTTCTTGAAAATCCAGATTTAATCTCTCAAACGGTATTATCAAAAGGGCTGGACGCAGGTACAGCTTTCGAAATTCTGTCCATTGATATTGCGGATATTGATATCGGTAAAAATATTGGGGCTGAACTTCAAACAGATCAAGCTATGGCTGACAAGAATATCGCTCAAGCAAAAGCTGAAGAAAGACGCGCTATGGCCGTTGCTAATGAACAAGAGATGAAGGCAAGGGTTCAAGAAATGAGAGCAAAAGTTGTGGAAGCAGAAGCAGAGGTTCCAATGGCTTTAGCAGAAGCGCTTAGATCAGGAAACATGGGCTTTATGGATTATATGAACATGAAGAATATCATGGCAGACACAACGATGCGTGAATCAATCAGCAAGTTCTCTAATTCAGATAAAGAGAACAACGATGATAAAGGACGGAAGATTTAAAGATGAAAATCTTAGAAGCGATTCTTGAACTGCTGTTTGCGAATATCTTTTTTGTTATTCTGGTTGCAGGTGGGATATTTAGCTTCTTTAAAAGAATGAAAGAAACTCAAAATACCTCAAGGCCAGTGCCTAGTAAACGTGTAGCGGAACAGCCGAAACAAACAGTCTCTCCATTTGGCAGTCCAATACAGCTTGAACATAATGAAATCACTGAGAGTAAAGCTGCAGAGGTCTTAGGCAAGCAATACGAAAGGCCAGCTGCTAAACGACAAGTTAATGCTGCTTCAAATCGATCAAACCGTTACCAAGACAAAGAGGAAGAAATTTTGAGCGGCTTTAAAGTAGATCAACAAGAACTGCAAAAAGCGGTAATCTGGTCTGAGATTCTTTCTAAGCCGAAAGCCCTGCAAAAGCGATAGTGTATTAAACCCGAAAGACTCTTTCGCTTAAGTTGTTTACTAATGGAATGTCGCTATTTGGTTTTTCTCTTCTGATCACCTACTTTAGGAGGAACCATTTAGGCGAAAACAGCGAAACGAAAACAATGAAATAGTGATAGTTTCCCCCCCGCTCTCATAAAAATGGAGAGAGGGGGTTTTTTTATGGGAAAATTGCGGCAGCAAGTAAACAAATGGATGATGCAGAACCTTGAACTACCAGCAGATGTAGTGATGGATTTACCCCGGATCACGATGATTGGACAACTACACATATATATAGAAAACCACAGGGGTGTAAAAGCTTTTTCAAATGAACAACTTACACTCAAATTAAAACAAGGGACTCTCGTTATTAAAGGAAGTGAATTTGTAATCAAAACCATCTTACCTGAAGAAATCCTGCTTGAAGGCACAATATCTTCAGTAGACTTTGGAAAAGAATAACTTTTTGAATAGGGAGGGACATGATGAAAACCAATTGGAATCATATAAAAGGCTATGTAAGGCTTGAAATTATTGGACAAGATTCTAGCTCATTTATAAACACGTGCTTACAATCTGATATACAGATCTGGGATATCCAGCCACTTGATCATAACCGTGTACTCGTTTCTATTTCCATATCTGATTTAAGAAAAGCCAAAGCTATCTTAAAGGAAAATAAATTAAAGATCAGAATTAAGGAAAAGAAAGGTACACCTTTTCTTTTGAAAAAAATGTGGAAGAGAAATGGTTTTATCCTTGGTATGGCCGCTTTTATCTTTGTTCTATTTTTATTATCAAATATGATTTGGAATATAAATGTTACGGGGGCGAATCCTAAGACTGAATATGAGTTAAGAAAAGCCGCTGTTGAAATTGGGGTCACAAAAGGAAAGTTTATCTTCCTTTTGCCAAATGTCAGAGAGATCCAGCGGCAGTTAACCGAAAAGATGGACAATGTCACATGGATTGGTGTCACACAACATGGAACCTCCTATCGATTGGAAGTAGTTGAAAAGGAGATTCCTGAAGCAAAACCGATCACAGGTCCAAGACATCTCGTGGCAACAAAAGAAGCTGTCATTCATTCTGTATTCGTTGAAAAAGGACAACCTATCGTAGGTGTTAACGATTATGTGAAGAAGGGGTCCTTATTGGTTTCAGGGCTTATAGGAAAAGAGAAAAAACCACAGCTCGTAAGTGCAAAAGGAAAGATTTGGGGAGAAGTATGGTATCAGACAGAGGTTGAAGTTCCTTTAAATACTTCTTTTCAAACATATACAGGAAAATACAAAAACAGACACTATGTTTCCTTGTTTGGTCTAAATCTTCCTGTATACGGATTTTCCGATGGAGAATTTAAAGACAAAACGGAAACACTAAATGAAACACCTCTTTACCTAGCGAAATGGAAGATGCCGTTTTCTTATATAAAAAAAGAAGTAAGGGAAACAGATGGGGTCAAACGATCCTACACGAAGGCAGAAGCTATTGAAGTTGGTAAGAAGATGGCAAAGAAAGAATTGGGAAAGAAGTTGCCTGAAGATGCAAAAATTAAAGGTGAAAAAGTTTGGCAACAAAACGTCTCGAATGGTAAAGTAAAATTAACGATGCTCTACCAAGTAATTGAAAATATTGCATCTGAACAACCTATACCTATCCAACAAGGAGAATGAGTAGTTTGTCAGAAACGAAAAGACTTAATTCATTACAACTCGAAAATACGACTGAAGCAGCTTCACTTTTTGGGCCGAACGATGCTTTCTTGAAGGTGATTGAAGACAAGCTCAACGTGAGTATAGTCACTAGAGGGGAAGATATTCTAGTTTCAGGTGAACTCGCTAAAGCAGAAATGGTTGAAGAGACTTTGTTTGTCTTGCTGAAATTGGTGCGTAAAGGAATCAAGATTTCAGAAAGAGACATTGTTTATGCTGTTCAGCTTGCTGAAAAAAATATGCTGGATGAATTAAGTGAGCTTTATGAAGAAGATATTGCAGTTACTGCAAAAGGAAAACCAATCCGTGTAAAGACTCTTGGCCAACGACATTACGTCCAATCCATGAGAAAGCGCGACCTTGTCTTTGGTATAGGTCCTGCTGGTACTGGAAAGACCTATCTTGCGGTTGTTATGGCCGTTAATGCTTTAAAAGAAGGTAAAATGAAGAAGATTGTTCTTACCCGTCCTGCTGTTGAAGCAGGTGAGAGCCTTGGTTTTTTGCCGGGTGATCTAAAAGAAAAAGTAGATCCTTATCTGCGTCCTCTTTACGATGCTCTGCACGACCTTTTAGGGGCTGAACACACGGAAAGGCTGATTGAGCGAGGAACGATTGAAATAGCTCCTTTAGCGTACATGAGAGGCCGTACACTTGATGAAAGCTTTGTTATATTAGACGAAGCCCAAAACACAACACCAGAACAAATGAAAATGTTTATAACGCGTCTTGGATTTGGCTCAAAGATGGTTATTACAGGTGATTTAACACAGATCGACCTTCCTCGTGGAAAGGAATCTGGGTTAAAGGTAACTGAAAAAAGACTCGAAAGCGTAAAAGGAATCGATTTTATATACTTAAAACAACTGGATGTTGTACGTCATCCGCTAGTCCAACGAATTATTGAAGCATATGAAACATACGAAGATTAAGGCCTCTATTTCTATGGAGGCTTTTTTACATGGGGTAAGAAATGGACAAGATGCTAATGAGTAGGAATACAACGCGTTGATACCTTGGAAAACAAATACTTGTAACGAAATCAACCAGTTTAAATCAATATGTAAACTGCCTATTTATGAAAATGATTACTTTTATCTTTTTCTTTTGATAAGTACCATATTTGTACAATTTTTGCTAAGATTAGAATAGGATGTACAAGTTTAAGGAGTGGTATCGCTTGGCCAATTTCAGGCATCTTTTGTCCAATTACTTTCGTTTAAGTGTAGCAACAGTTTCCTTTATTATAATGGGCATTATCTTGTTTTCTTTGTTAGTCAGCAATGTAACCCCAAATGTAGTGGACGTTAATGTTTATGAACGTGCTCCTAGGGATATCCAATCTCCTATCACGATTCCGCTGGAAGAACAAACGGAAGCGAGGAAAAGGCTTGCTGAAGAGAGTGTGAAGAATGAGTATACATTCAACAGAGATCTCGCTTTACTGCAAGCAGAGGCTATGAAGGATTTAATTGACATAGTCATAACGATTAATAAGTCTGAAGAGAAAAAAAGTGAAGATGAAGCTCAATTAACCATGGATCAAAAGCTAGAGCAGATAAAAACAACAATAGATAAATCGGATATCTCTGATGAGACATATACCGCACTTTCAAAAGCGAGTGAGACAGAATTAAACAATATGAAAAATTTGGGACCGGATGTTGTAAATAAGATTCTGTCTAATCCAATTATGGTGGAAGAAGTAGAAGAGGCTAGGAATGAAGCAGTTCAACTGATTCGTGAAAACAGCAACTTGTCCTACTCGTTAAGAAATGCAACCGAAGAAATCACGAGAAGTTTTATCATTGCTAACAGAACATTAGATCCGGAAAAAACGAGACAAAAACGAAAAGAAGCAAGCGATAAAGTAGAAGAGGTTTTCATCAGAGAAGGAGAAGTCCTGGTTAAGAGTGGATCTGTTATTACGCCAGAGGTCTACGATAGGCTGAAAAAGGTAGGTTTATTGGATCAGGAAATGAAAACCTATCCGTATTATGGTCTGTTCCTTTTTGTGCTGATCGTAATGGCTGGTTTGTATTATTTTATGAAAGAAGAGCGGGAGAAGGAACATTTCAGAAAATATGTTACGATTTACGCCTTACTTTTCACGCTTACCCTTGTCGTAATGAAAGTGTTAAGCATTAGCACAGAGCTAGGTCTAACGAGTCTTATGTATGCAGTTCCTGTTGCCGCTGGTGCGATGATGATCAAGATGTTATTTAATGAAGAGCTAGCCGTAGTTTCAACGATTATCTTTGCTTTTAGTGCAGCCTTAATCTTTAACGAACAAACAACAGGGAACTTTAACTTTATTATGAGCATGTATATTTTATTTAACGGAATTTCTGGGATTGTGTTTCTAGGTAAAACACAGCAGCGTTCGAAAATTCTTCAAGCTGGATTTTTCGTATCTTTTATAGCCATCCTAACTGTAGCTAGTGTTCTATTGCTGCAAAACGGTAAGTTTACATCCTTGCAGATCGGACTAGACCTTGGCTGTGCCGCTATTTCGGGGTTTGTAGCTGCTGTTCTTACACTAGGCTTGTTGCCTGTTATTGAGTCTTCTTTTAACATCTTGTCAGTAACCAAACTTATCGAATTATCTAATCCAAATCATCCTATATTACGAAAAGTGCTTATGGAAGCACCTGGTACTTATCACCATAGCATCATGGTAGCGAATCTTTCTGAAGCTGCGTGTGAGTCTATTGGTGCTAATGGACTTTTGGCAAGAGTGGGTTCTTACTATCATGATGTTGGAAAAACGAAACGTCCCCATTTTTTTATTGAGAATCAAATGAATATGGAGAATCCGCATGATAAGATTGCTCCACAGTTAAGTAAGACGATCATTACAGCCCATCCCTATGATGGGGCAGATATGCTTAGAGCAGAAAAAATACCAAAAGAAATTATAGACATAGCTGAACAGCACCATGGAACGACTTTACTAAAATTCTTTTACCATAAAGCTTGCCAACTAACTGATAAGGAAGTAGCTGAATCGGATTTTCGATATCCAGGGCCAAAAGCTCAGAACAAGGAAGTTGCAATTATCGGTATTTCAGATGCGGTAGAAGCGGCTGTTCGATCTCTATCTAAGCCAACACCAGTTAAAATCGACGGAATTATTCGAAAGATAATAAATGATAGACTTGAGGATGGTCAATTCGATGAATGTGATATTACCCTTAAAGAATTGGATACGGTTGCTAAGACGTTGACCGAAACATTAAAAGGGATTTTTCATTCCAGAATAGAGTATCCAGAAGAAACGAAAAAGGTGGAAAAACAATGATCCTACATGTAGAGTATTTAAATGAAATGGATGAAAGCAGTACAGAATTTCAGGAACTATTAACAAATGTACTTGAAAAAGCGGCTGAAATGGAAGAAACAGGCCAATCAGAAGTTTCGGTAACCCTTGTAACAAAAGAAAGAATTCAAGAAATTAACAGTGAATACAGACAAAAAGACAGTGTAACAGATGTTATTTCTTTTGCCATGGAAGAGTTGGGAGAAGATGAGACAGAAATTATTGGCGGAGAAGAAACAAGGTTTTTAGGAGACATTATTATATGCTTAGATGTTGCGAAAGAACAGGCTGAAGAGTATGGGCATTCTTTAGATAGAGAAATGGGCTTTCTCGCTGTACACGGCTTTTTACACCTGCTAGGTTACGACCATATGAATGAAGAAGATGAAAAAAGAATGTTTGGCAGACAAGAAGAAATCCTGGAGCAATACGGATTAAAAAGATGATTTCATGGAGAAAGTTGATCTCAAGTTTTATGTTTGCATTTGCGGGCATTGTTTCAACCTTTAAAACTGAGCAAAATTTTCGTATCCATGCTTTTATAAGTGTAATCGTTATTTCTATAGCGATTGCACTTGATTTTTCTTCAGTGAAATTAATCATTTTATTTATTGTTATTGGCTTGGTCTTAGCATTAGAGTTGATCAACACAGCTATTGAAAACATAGTGGACTTAATTTCACCAGAGTATCATCTCTTAGCAGAGAGAGCGAAAGATGCTGCTGCAGGTGCAGTTTTGGTTTTTTCAATATTTGCTGTTATAATCGGTATACTGCTATTTATTGAACCGCTTTTAAACAGCATAAACAGTATAAAGTAATAATTGTTAAGAAGGTGAATGTGTAATGAATAAGGAACAATTAATGGATCAAGCGAAACTTGCACGTGAAAGGGCTTACGTACCTTACTCTAAATTTCAAGTTGGTGCAGCACTATTAACGGCTGAAGGTAAAGTATATTTGGGTGCAAATATTGAGAACGCTGCATACAGCATGACGTGTTGTGCTGAAAGAACGGCGTTATTTAAAGCGTATACAGAAGGCGATAAGAAGTTCAGTGCCATTGCAGTAGTAGCAGACACAAAGAGACCAGTCCCTCCATGTGGTGCATGCCGCCAAGTGATCTCAGAGCTTTGCCCGCAGGAAATGCCAGTTTATCTAACAAACTTAAAAGGTGACGTTCAAGAAATCTTAGTAAAGGATCTATTGCCAGGTGCTTTTTCACCGGAGGATTTAAATGAATAAAGAAGGCTATAAATCTGGATTTGTTACCATCATAGGTAGACCGAATGTTGGAAAATCCACATTGTTAAACAAAGTGATCGGGCAGAAGATCGCAATTATGAGCGATAAGCCACAAACAACAAGAAATAAGATACAAGCGGTTTATACAACTGATGAAGCACAAGTTATCTTTATTGATACGCCTGGTATTCATAAGCCTAAGCATAAGCTGGGGGACTTTATGACAAGAACCGCTCAGCAGACGTTAAATGAAGTGGATTTGATTCTCTTTGTTATCAATGCTGAAGAAGGATATGGCCGTGGGGATCAATTTATCATCGACAGACTAGAGCATGTTAAGAATCCTGTTTTTCTTGTGGTAAATAAGATTGATAAAGTACATCCTGATCAGCTGCTTCCGCTTATTGACATGTACAGAAATAAACTGGATGTTGCTGAAGTAGTGCCAATCTCTGCTTTAAACGGAAATAATGTCGATACACTACTTGATCAGATTGTTTCCTACATGGAAGAAGGACCGCAATTTTATCCTGAAGATCAGGTTACAGATCATCCAGAGCGCTTCATTACCGCAGAGCTGATTCGAGAAAAAGTTCTTCACCTTACACGAGAAGAAATTCCTCATTCCGTCGCTGTTGTCATCGAAGAGATGAAAGTGCGAGAAGAAAAGAACGTCGTGTTTGTTAATGCGACAATAATCGTAGAACGTTCTTCACAAAAAGGCATAATTATCGGTAAACAAGGGAAGATGCTTAAAGAGATTGGGAAAAGAGCCAGAACAGATATTGAAACACTTTTAGGCTCCCGCGTGTTCTTAGAATTGTACGTAAAAGTACAAACAGACTGGAGAAACCGACAAAAGCAGCTCGTTGAGTTTGGTTTTAACGAGGATGAGTACTAATAATAAAGATTTTCTCTAAAGATTGTTGCTTAAAATTAGCTGCTTGTACTTCTTAATTCTCTTCATTGATAAGTTGATTGGAGTGGAAGATGCGAGACTCCTGTGGGACAGGCGGGCGGGTGAGACACTTAAAAGTGAAACGCCCGAATGTGGCTCACCGCTTGCCCCACGGAAAGCGAGCATCTGAAACGTAGATCAACTCCTTTCAATGACAACACTGATTGCAACAACAGCAATTATTTAAAACTGTTAAAATTTCCTTCACATGAAAAAAACAATTAAGGTGAACCTAGTTATAACAGGAGAAAAACAAATAGAAAGGTGTGTCCAAACCATGAAAGAATTTACTTGGAAAGTGTTCTGTGAAACGGGCAATATTGATACCTATTTGTTATACAAAGAGCTAGACCATGAAATAACAGCTTTATCAGCAGTTATTCCTTATGAAGAGTCTCTTGAGGAACCTCCATTTCATTAATTGTAACTACGGTGCCTTCTTGATGAGAGGGTGGTGATTACCTTGCTTTATAAAGTGGAAGGAATAGTCATTAAAACCGTTCCGTATGGTGAATCTAATACAATTATTACTCTGTATACAAAAGAGTTAGGAAAGATCGGCGTAATGGCAAGAGGGGCTAAAAAACCAAAAAGCCGTTTCACGTCCATTACGCAGCTTTTTACATACGGAATCTTTGTTTTTCAAAAAGGAAGAGGGCTAGGTACCCTTCAGCAAGGTGAAGCATTGTCTTCTTTTCGTAAAATAAGAGAAGATTTAGTTAAGACCGCCTATGCTGCCTATCTAGCAGAATTGTTAGATAGACATACTTCTGAGGATGATTTACGGCCAGACCTTTTTGGCTGGATCAAACAATCGTTGGAATATATTAATCACGGTATTGACCCGGAAGTGATTACCTTTTTATTTGAGATGAAAATGATGAAAACATCTGGAATTGTCCCCGAATTAACAAAATGTGTATCTTGTCACTCCGCAGAAGGAGATTTTTCTTTTTCTATTCGAGAAGGTGGGTTTCTTTGTGAAAGGTGTTCTTATAAAGACCCTTATCGAATCAAGATCTCTAAAGGTTCGGCCAAGCTTTTAAATATGTTTTACCACTTAGATTTAGCCAGGCTTGGCAATGTATCATTAAAAAAAGAAACAAAAAAAGAACTTCGAATGATATTTGATGCATACATGGATGAATATTCAGGTGTGTTTTTAAAATCAAAGAAATTTCTTAAACAATTAGATGAACTATCTTAAGAAACTGTGAAGCCTTAAATCTTTGCAGTTTTTTTAGTTCGCATTCTTCCTTTAATAGGTTATAATAATAAAAATAAGTATAACACATTGGATGCGGCAAAAGGTGGTGTAAACAATCGAACTAAATAAGAGGCAGCAAAAAATTATAGAGATTGTTAAGGATAATGGACCGATAACTGGAGAGCAAATTGCAGATCAGCTGGATTTAACAAGAGCGACTTTAAGGCCAGATCTAGCTATTTTAACGATGGCAGGCTACCTGGATGCAAGACCAAGAGTAGGGTATTTTTATACAGGCAAAACAGGTTCACAATTGTTAACCGAAAAGGTGAAAAAGATTAAAGTTGCTGAGTTTACTTCCATTCCAGTGGTTGTTCAGGACTCAGCTACTGTTTATGAAGCAATTTGCACGATGTTTTTAGAAGATGTCGGAACACTATTTATTATTAATAAAAACGGACATTTGGCAGGGGTTGCTTCACGAAAAGATTTATTGAGAGCAAGTATGGGAAAACAAGAAATAAATAGCATTCCAATAAATATTATCATGACAAGAATGCCTAATATAACGTATTGTTTTAAAGAGGATTACTTATTAGATATCGCTCACATTTTAATTGGAAAACAAATCGACTGTCTTCCAGTAGTTAAGCGTTCGAACGAAGAGAGCGGGCTTGAAGTTGTTGGCAGAATAACGAAGACCAATATCACGAAAGCTTTTGTAGAACTAGCGCATGACGAATTACTATAACTAAAATGGGGAGGCCAACATGACAGGACGTCCAATCGTATACGTCGTTTCCGATTCAGTCGGTGAAACGGCTGAGTTGGTTGTAAAAGCAGCAGCTAGCCAGTTTAATTCTACCGGAATTGAGATTAAACGTGTACCTTATGTAGAAGATAAAGAAACAATTGATGAAGTGGTCTCTTTAGCGAAAGACCATAATGGCATTATAGCTTATACACTTGTAGTACCTGAAATAAGCAACTATCTTGCCCAACAGGCTGCATCACTTAACATCCCGACTGTGGACATTATGGGACCAATGATGAATCAGCTACAATCGAGATTGAATCAAGTTCCAAGATATGAACCGGGTGTTGTACACAAACTCGATGATGAATATTTTAGAAAAGTAGAAGCGATAGAGTTTGCTGTAAAGTATGATGATGGAAGAGACCCACGCGGTATATTAAAAGCAGATGTTGTATTGATCGGTGTTTCTAGAACGTCAAAAACACCTCTATCACAATATTTAGCACATAAGCGATTAAAGGTTGCGAATGTACCAATCGTTCCTGAAGTAGAACCGCCTGAAGAATTATTTAAGGTATCGCCTAATAAGTGCTTCGGCCTAAAAATCACGCCTGAAAAGTTAAACGACATTCGTCGTGAGCGGTTAAAAGCACTAGGATTAAATTCAGAGGCAAACTACGCCAACATGGAAAGAATTAAGCAAGAGCTTGTGTATTTTAACAAAGTCGTAGATCGAATTGGGTGCAGAGTAGTAGAGGTGTCTAATAAAGCAGTAGAGGAATCTGCAAATGTTATCTACAATCTGTTTCAAGGTAAGTCGTATAAATAGATTTGTAAAATCGTTTCTCCCAAGTACCATTATGATTCAGAAATAAAAAGCGCAGAGGATTGCGCTTTTTATATTGCAGTGAAAAACTCTTCCCTGCATTTAAAAGTGAATGCAAAATGGACTGAAATCTCATGGCATGTTTTTGTGAGAAAGTACCACTAGTTTAAGGCAAGGACCTTGTAATTCCAAACACCTTTCTATGATGAGAATGAATAAAAAGAGTATGCCCAGCGATTTAACAAATAAGAAGCTTTTATTTTTAAACTTTTCGCTGGTAAAACAGGCAGACATTCATTATAATATTACATTGTGATTAAAATTTATAAGTTTGTCCAAAATAGTGATACATTGACTATGCTTTTTTTCGACAAATGCTCTTATATGAAGGAGAATCACTGTTAAAGTAGAACATAAGAATATGGAAAAATTAATTGGAAATGTATTTGTTGATGCAGATGCTTGTCCTGTTGTTATAAAAGAAGAGATTAATAAGTTCTCTAAAAAGTTTAACTTTGAACCTATCTTTGTCACTTCTTATGCACACGCAAGCAGCACTGACCAGCCCGGGCGCTGGATTTTGGTTGATGCAAGTCCTGAGGAAGTTGATCTGTACATACATAATCATTCTAAACAAAATGATCTTGTTGTTACACAAGATCATGCGTTGGCTAGTCTTCTTCTTTCAAAAGGGGTTTACGTTATTACCCCAAGAGGGAAACAATTCCAAGAGAATGAAATGGAAAGAGTACTGCATGAACGTTATATGTCTGCAAAAGCAAGACGGTCAGGCAAGCATTCAAAGGGACCTGCAAAATTTAAGAAGGAGGACACAGAAAGGTTCTGCACAGTTTTTTGCGAAATCCTGTCGAATGTTGAAGGAAAATAGAGTTGTGCCACGAATATATATCTAGTGTCTAAAGAAACAAAGATTCTGTGGTGGTAATATGGAACGAATACCTGAAGATTTAATAGAGAAAGTCAGGTCATCAAACGATATAGTAGATGTGATTAGTGATTATGTTCCTCTAAAAAAACAAGGCAGAAACTATTTTGGCCTTTGCCCTTTTCACGGGGAAAAATCGCCTTCCTTTTCTGTTTCTCCTGAAAAGCAGATCTATCATTGTTTCGGTTGTGGAGCAGGAGGCAATGTTTTTTCTTTTATGATGAACATTGAAGGGTACTCTTTTATTGAAGCTGTGACTCAACTAGGGAAAAAAAGCGCCATTGAATTGCCTCAGATTCATCAGCAAAACTTCTCCGAAAAAAGCACAGACGAAAAAAGGACAATGGCTGAGGTTCATGAGTTATTGGCTAAATTGTATCACCATTGCTTACTCCACACAAAACAGGGCAGACCCGCTTTGGAATATTTGGAAAACAGAGGATTTACAAGAGAATCCATCGAACGTTTTCAAATAGGCTTTGCACCAGATTCATGGGAAACAGCCTCTCAGTTTCTTCAAAAAAGAGGTATGGATCTGAATACAGCTGAAAAAGTTGGACTGATTGGAAAAAGGCAATCAGATGGAAAACCATATGATCGTTTTAGAAATCGTATTATGTTTCCAATCTGGGATCGTACAGGTGCAGTTGTAGCTTTTGGAGGAAGAGTTTTAGATGGGAAGGACGAACCGAAATATTTAAACAGTCCTGAATCTAAAATCTTTCAAAAAGGAAAAACACTTTACGGATTGAATCTTTCCCGTGCAGATATGAGACAGAAGCAGCATGCTGTGATTTTTGAGGGATATGTAGATACAATTGCAGCTTTTAGAGCAGGCGTAACAAATGGTGTTGCAACATTAGGCACATCGCTTACCGAAGATCATGCTGCAATTTTGAAACGGAATGTTCAATCAGTCACAATCTGCTATGATTCTGACCGAGCAGGAGTAGAGGCAGCGTTTCGTGCATCTGAAATTTTGACGAAACAAGGCTGTGCCGTGAAAATTTCACAAATGCCAGATGGAATGGACCCCGATGACTATATTACAAAATTTGGAAACGATTCGTTTCTAAAAGATATAATAGGGGCTAGCCTGACCGTAATGGCATTTAAAATACAATACTACAGACGGGGCAAAAACCTTCGTGATGAAGGAGAACGGATGATCTATATCGAAGAGATTATCAAGGAAATAGCCCGTCTGCCAAAAGCGGTTGAACGAGATCATTATCTTCGGCAAATCGCTTCTGAATTTAATTTGTCATTAGATGCATTAAAGCAGCAACAAACCCAGACTTTCAAGCAACTGCAAAGGTCTAAGGATAACGGCCCTAAAAAGCGGGATAATAATTTTAGAATACAAACACTTTTGCAGAAGTCATTGTTGCCGAGAAATCTTAATGCTGAACGAATTGTTCTTGCTCACATGTTAAAGAGTGAGGACGCCGCTTTCTTGATTCAGGAAAAGTTGGGCTCGGGCTTTAATGTTGAAGAACACAATGCAATCGCCGCATACTTATATGCCTTTTATGAAGAAGGAAATAAACCCAATGTAGGGTTGTTCATGCAGCGTATTGACGATGACAAGTTAAGAAAATTAGCTTCAGAATTGGCGATGCTCACAATCAGTGAAGAATTAAATGAGGTAGAGCTCGCAGATTATATTCGTATTATTTCTAGTTATCCTTTATTGCGGGAAATACAAGAAAAAGAGAAGCAGCAAGAAGACGCGATAAGAAGGAATGAAATAAAACTGGCAGCCCAAATTGCCCAAGAAATTATGAGAATGAAAAGATCTCTTAAATAATCGGGATGTAGGATGGTTGAAGTTTTGGAAGGAGGGGATCGAATGGCTGAGAAACCAAACCGTCAAGGGACGGAAGGCGATTTAACCATCGATCAAGTTAAAGAACAATTAGTTGAAGCCGGTAAAAAGCGAGGGCGGCTCACATATACTGAAATTACAAGTAAGTTAGCTCCATTTGAACAAGATTCTGATCAAATGGATGAGTTCTATCATTACTTGGAAGAGCAAGGTGTTGAGGTTGCAGAAGCATCTGATGATTCCGACGATGAAGAAGATCCTAAGTTCGAAATGGAAAAAGAGGAAGAAGAATTCGATCTGAATGATCTAAGTGTTCCACCAGGAGTAAAGATCAATGATCCCGTTCGTATGTACTTAAAAGAAATCGGACGTGTGGACTTGCTTTCTGCAGATGAAGAGATCGAACTAGCTAAGCGTATTGAAAACGGTGACGAAGAAGCAAAACGCCGTCTTGCAGAAGCTAACTTGCGTCTCGTTGTCAGTATTGCGAAACGATATGTCGGACGTGGTATGCTTTTCCTGGATCTTATTCAAGAAGGAAACATGGGATTGATTAAAGCTGTTGAAAAATTTGACTATGACAAAGGTTTTAAATTCAGTACGTATGCTACGTGGTGGATTCGTCAAGCCATTACGCGTGCAATTGCAGACCAAGCCCGTACGATCCGTATTCCTGTTCACATGGTTGAAACGATCAATAAATTAATTCGTGTACAGCGCCAGCTTCTTCAAGATCTAGGCCGAGAACCATCACCAGAGGAGATCGGTGCTGAAATGGAACTAACACCTGAAAAGGTACGTGAAATCCTTAAGATTGCACAAGAGCCAGTTTCATTAGAAACACCTATTGGTGAAGAAGACGACTCCCATCTTGGTGATTTTATTGAAGATCAGGATGCACTTGCACCTTCTGAAGCTGCTGCATACGAACTATTAAAAGAACAACTTGAGGATGTCCTAGATACGTTAACAGATCGAGAAGAAAATGTTCTTCGCTTACGTTTTGGTCTTGATGACGGACGCACTCGCACTCTTGAAGAAGTAGGTAAAGTATTTGGCGTAACACGTGAACGTATTCGTCAGATTGAAGCTAAAGCTCTCCGAAAACTCCGCCATCCAAGCAGAAGTAAACGATTAAAAGATTTCTTAGAATAGAAAGTTTGCCCCAAGCGGGCAAGCTTTTTTTATTTCTTTTATTTTACTGATTATTCCACTTCAATGCAAATTGGCCAAAAACTCATTTTCTATGGCTTTTTTCTGCAATATCCTTATTTTTGCTTACGCATTCTGCTGTATATTAAATTTAAAATTCTTTAAATCTTGTAAAAATTCCGCCTTTATATCTATAATAAATATGTAAGCGCATACAATTGTGAGGCGTAAATTATTAAAGGGTGGGATGCAGCCATGAACTTTACATTAACAGAAGAGCAGTTAATGATCCAAAAGATGATGAAGGAATTTGCAGATGAAGTCGTAGCACCAGGAGCTGAAGCAAGAGATAAAAATAAAGAATTTCCATTAGAAATCTTCCAAAAGCTTTCTAAGCTTGGCATGATGGGACTTCCTTTTCCAGAAGAATATGGGGGAGGCGGCGCTGACACGATTAGTTTTGCTATTGCTGTTGAAGAACTAAGCCGTGCATGCGGATCTACAGGAATTACATATTCTGCACACGTTTCTTTAGGTGGAGCTCCATTAAACTTATTTGGTACACATGAACAAAAAGAGAAGTATCTAACTCCAATCTGTACAGGTGAATCTTTCGGTGCATTTGGTTTAACTGAACCGAATGCGGGATCAGATGCTGGAGGTACGGAGACATCCGCGGTACTAAATAACGGAGAATGGGTTATAAATGGAAGTAAATGTTATATTACGAATGCAAGCTATGCAAAGCATCTAGCACTAACCGCTATAACAAACAGAAATGGCAGTGATAAGGAAATTTCAGCGATTATCGTTCCTACTGATGCTAAAGGTTTCCGTGTCATAGATAATTATGAAAAAATGGGTCTGCATTCTTCTAATACAACTGAACTTTTCATGGAAGATGTAACCGTTCCAGAAGAGAACTTGCTCGGAAAGCGCGGAGATGGCTTTAAACAGTTTCTCGTGACGCTGGATGGCGGAAGAATCGGAATTGGTGCTATGGCAGTTGGTATTGCACAAGCGGCTTATGAGAAGGCTCTTGCGTATGCAAAGGAACGCAAACAGTTTGGAAGGTCAATCTCGAAATTTCAAGCTATTCAATTTAAACTTGCGGATATGGCGATGAAGATTGAACTTGCAAGAATGATGGTATACAAAGCAGCTTGGTTAAAAGACCAAGGTAAAAAGTTCTCGAAAGAAGCTTCGATGGCGAAATTATACGCGTCTGAAGCTTGTATGCAGATTTGTTCTGAATCTGTTCAAATTCATGGTGGTAACGGGTACATGAGAGATTATCATGTAGAACGTTATTTTAGAGATGCAAAACTTTTAGAAATCGGAGAAGGTACTTCAGAAGTCCAACGTATTGTTATCGCTAGAGAGATTGGTTGCTAACGTTCATAATATAAGGTGATGGGGTGAATTATGGCTGAGTTAATGAAAGTAACTGTAGGAGATTGTTTAAAGAAACAAGCATTGAATCTAAAAGATCAAGAAGCTATGGTTTACAGTAAACTTGGAATTCGCTACACCTACAAGGAATTTTATGAATTAACGACTAAAGTTGCAAAAGGTTTGATGGCAATGGGAATCGAAAAAGGTGACCACATTGCCGTTTGGGCTACAAATGTACCGGAATGGCTGCTTCTTCAATTTGGTTCAGCTCGAGCAGGAGCTGTTTTAGTGACCGTAAATACGAACTATCAGCGCTCAGAACTTGATTATTTATTAAAACAATCTGACGCAAAGGCACTTTTCTTTATAGAAGAATTTCGTTCCACTTCCTATCGTGAAATGGTTGACTCTGTTAAGAAGAGACCTGATGAGTTTCCATTGCTAAAACACTTTGTTTTACTTGGATCAAATTCTACATCATATGAAACGTTCCAAGAAATTTTAGAAGCAGGTAATACGATATCAGATGAAGCCCTTCAGGAAAGAGAAAGCTCTCTGCACTATGATGATGTGATCAATATGCAATACACATCAGGTACGACTGGATTTCCTAAAGGTGTGATGCTGACACACTACAACATTGTGAATAACGCTAGGCAGATTGCTGATAGCATGAATCTCACAAATGCCGATCGATTATGTATTCCTGTTCCGTTCTTCCATTGTTTTGGATGTGTTCTTGGAACGCTTGCGGCTGTTTCTGTTGGAGCAACGATGGTACCAATCGTACAGTTTGATCCCCAAGAAGTATTAGAAACAGTAGAAAATGAAAAGTGTACAGGTTTGCATGGAGTTCCGACGATGTTCATTGCAGAACTGAATCTTCCAAACTTTGATTCATATGATTTAAGTACACTGCGCACAGGTATCATGGCAGGATCACCATGTCCGATCGAAGTTATGAAAAACGTAATCGGAAAAATGGGGATGTCAGAAATAACGATTGCGTATGGCCAGACTGAATCTTCACCTGTTATCACACAAACGAGAACAGATGACCCGATTGAGAGAAGAGTTGAGACGGTTGGTAAAAAGCATGCACAAGTAGAGGCTAAAATCATAGACCCTGTTACAAGTAAAGAGGTTAAAGCAGGGGAACAGGGGGAACTGTGTACGAGAGGGTATCATGTGATGAAAGGCTACTACAAGATGCCTGAAGCCACAAAGGATGCTATTGATCCAGAAGGATGGCTTCATACAGGTGATTTGGCAACGGTGGATGAAGAAGGCTATTACAGGATTACTGGGCGCTTAAAAGATATGATCATTCGTGGCGGTGAGAATGTATATCCAAGAGAAGTAGAAGAGTTTCTCTATTCTCATCCTTCAATCTTAGATGTTCAGGTCATCGGAGTTCCTGATAAAAAGTTTGGTGAAAAAGTAGCAGCATGCATTCAGCTGAAAGAAGGGCACACTCTTTCTGATAACGAATTAAAAGATTTTTGTAAAGGAAAGATTGCTCACTTTAAGATTCCTGAATACTATATGTTTCTTCAACAGTATCCTATGACAGCCTCTGGTAAAGTACAAAAGTTTAAGTTAAGAGAACAAGCAATCGAGGCTTTGTCTGTTACCCATGAATAGCCACCTGGTGTGGCTGTTTTTTTTATTGAAGAAGTTCTCGGCAACTCGATCAATGAAAATGATACGTTTAAATCGTTAATACTGTGACAAAACTGGGAAAAATAGAGTTTGTACTTCCCAAGTAAACGCTTTTACAGTACAATAGGTTATGGATTGTTAACCAATACATATTAAGATTATCAAGACAACAAATGTACCTGTACAGACGAAGGAGGAATTTGCATGAAACGTAATCCACTCATTCCTTTTGCCATTATTGGAGTTATCGGGATTGTTCTTATGCTTACAATGGGCGGATATGGTATTAACAAAATTCATACGGCGAGTCAGGATAAAGAAAAGGCTGCTATGGATCCTGAAGCAATCTATAAGCAGAACTGTTCTTCTTGTCATGGGCAAAATTTAGAAGGTAACGTTGGTCCTGCACTTGAAAAGATTGGCGGAAAGTACAAGCCAGAAGAAATTGCCGATATCGTAAAAAACGGTAAAGGATCTGGAATGCCAGCAGGGCTAGTAAAAGGTGAAGAAGCGAAAATTCTAGTTGATTGGCTAGCAGAAAAAAAATAAAATAAGAGAAGCTTCTTGTTTCTATAACAAGAAGTTTTTTTATTTGCAAAAAATCGAATAAGTGACGAATACTAAAGTGAACAAACTAATGAAACGGTGATAAAAAATGAATTCTGAAAAATTATCAAAACGGTTGGAAAGAGTTGCATCCTTTGTACCACATAACGCAATTGTAGCGGATATTGGATCTGATCATGCTTATTTGCCTTGCTTTTTGGGACTGAAAAAAGTGATCAAAAAAGGAATTGCTGGGGAAATCACAGATGGACCATTCCTATCTGCTAAAGAACAAATAACATTAGATGGATTAAACGATATGATTGAAGTTAGAAAAGGTGATGGCCTCTCTGTTTTGGAAGAAGATGAAGCAGAAGTCGTAACGATATGCGGAATGGGTGGTTCCCTAATAACATCTATTCTTGAAAAAGGAAAAGAAAAACTCGGAAGTACTAAACGTCTTATTCTTCAGCCTAATATTGGTGCTAGGAACGTTAGGAACTGGCTACTAAAAGAGGGTTGGGTACTTGTAGATGAAGAAATCCTAAAAGAAGACGGAAAAATTTACGAAATTCTAGTTGCTGACCGAGAAGGCAGCCAGCCGTATACGGATAGCATGGATGCAGAAATTTTATTCGGACCCTTTTTATTAAAAGATCAAAATGAAGTGTTTAAAGAAAAATGGACTGGGGAAGTCGCCCAATGGAAAGCCATATTAAATCAGATGGAAAATAGCCAAGGGAAAGCATCAGAAGAAAAAAGAAAAGAGATTGAAAAAAACGTAAGACTAGCAGAGGAGTGGATTCTTTGAGTAAAGCGGCAAGCGGGCAATATATCATTTCTCTCTTAGAAAGTTTTGCACCAAAAAAGATGGCAATGGAAGGTGATCCTATTGGTTTACAGGTCGGTACACTAAATAAACCTGTAAAAAAAGTAATGATTACTCTAGATGTATTAGAAAGTGTTGTAGATGAAGCGATTGAAGGGGATGTAGATTTAATCATTGCACATCATCCATTGCTATACCGCCCTTTAAAGAAACTAGATATAAGTACTTCTAAAGGAAGAGTGATTGAAAAGCTGATCAAAAACGACATCACAGTATATGCCGCCCATACTAACCTTGATGTTACTGCTTTAGGAGTTAATGAGTGGCTGGCAAATCAACTGCAGTTAACACAAACAGAAGTGCTTTCAACTACCTATGGAGATCAGCTTGTAAAATTATCTGTCTTTGTACCCGTTTCACATGAGGAGCAGGTAAGGGAAGCGATTGGCAACGCAGGCGCAGGGCATATTGGCAACTATAGCCACTGCACCTTCACTTCTAATGGATTTGGGACATTTACCCCGCTAGAAGGAACGACACCTTACATTGGAAAACAAGGTCAATTAGAGCGGACAGAAGAAGTTAAGATTGAGTCAATCCTGCCGATATCCATTCAAAAAGCTGTAATTGCTTCAATGAAAAAAGCTCATCCATACGAAGAGGTAGCGTACGACCTTTATCCGCTTTTGAATAGAGGAAACGAGCTCGGAATAGGTAAAATCGGAAAGCTGCCTAAAGAAATGAATCTTCAAGAGTTTGTAGATCATGTTAAAAAGGTTTTTCAGATTTCAAATGTTCGTGTCATTAAGGGAAATAAGTCTTTCATAAAAAAAGTAGCTGTTGTCGGCGGAGATGGGAACAAATATATCCATTCGGCTCTTCATAAAGGTGCTGATGTTCTTGTCACAGGTGATATTTATTATCACAATGCACATGATGCACAAGAAGAAGGACTGACGATCATTGATGCAGGACATCACATTGAACAAATCATGAAAAGCGAACTTAAAAGCGTCTTAGAGAACAAGCTTGCGTCTGAAAAATATGAGACTGTTGTTGTAGAGTCCAATGTGAAAACTGATCCTTTCACGTTTATGTAGAATTCTCTTCTACCTTTATGAGGACAATAAAAAAAAGCAAAGCTGACAAAAAATCAGCTTTGCTTTCTTGTTATTTTTTTTCTTTTACTTTAGGAAGAATGCGGTTTAATGTAACTTTCCGTTCTTTTTTCCACGTTTCTTCATTCGTGGCATCATAATTTTTAAGGAAATCAATAACTTCTTTAGTTATTGGTGTAGGAGTAGAAGCACCAGATGTGATACCAACCTTTTTGACACCTTCTAACCATGCAAGGTCAATTTCTGAAACATCCGAGATTCGATAAGCAGTTGTACCCGCGATTTCTTCTGAAACTTGTGCCAAACGGTTTGAGTTATTGCTCCTAGGATCACCAACCACAAGAACCAGGTCGCAATCTCCAGCTTGATTCGCAACAGCTTCCTGTCTTACCTGTGTCGCTAAGCAAATTTCTTTATGAACCTCTGCCGAAGGATACTTCACGAGCAAGTGTTTAATGAGTTCAGCTACATCCCATTGACTCATTGTCGTTTGATTTGTAATAAGTATCTTCTCGCTTTGAACATCTAGTGCTTCTAAATCATCCATATTTTCAACGAGGTGAACAATGTGTGGAGCGATTCCGATTGCACCTTCAGGTTCAGGATGGCCTTTTTTTCCGATATAGATAATTTCATAACCTTCTTTTTCTTTTTCACGTATAAGGTCATGCGTTTTTGTTACATCTGGACATGTTGCATCTATTTCATAAAGGCCTTTTTCGTGAGCAATGCGTCTCACTTCTGGTGAAACTCCATGAGCTGTATAGATTACTGTACCTGAATCAATATTACGGATAATATCTAAGCGGTTATTTCCATCGAGTGTAATGATTCCTTCTTCTTCAAAGGCATCTGTTACATGTTTGTTGTGTACGATCATACCAAGAATATAGATAGGTCTTGGCAGTGTTGGATCATTCGCAGCTTGCCTTGCCATTACCATTGCATCCACAACGCCATAACAATACCCTCTCGGAGATATTTTTATTATTTCCATGTTTGGCTCTCTCCTTTATTCATATAAAAGACAGCACAGAGATCTATGCTGTCTTGGGAGATTTACTTCTGTATGTCTCTTATTATATAGGAGAGATCATTAGAACTCAAACACAATACTTATACATATAGCTTAGGTCCTTGCAATTGATAACCTTTAGGAACGTTTGGTTTTGGTGCAGACGGTATGAACTTTGTTCCTGGTGATGCTACTTTGCCTTTTGGTGCTGCGTTAGGTTGGGTGGGAGCTTTTGATGATTTAGGACCTGCTACAACGATCTTCTCCTCTGAGTCTGATTTTCTTTTTTCTTTCTTCTCTTTTTTCTTGGACTCAGCATTTTCTTTAACTTCATTTTTCACTACGGTCATTTCCGCTTTTTCGGAGGTATCTGCCTCAGTATCACTGTCCGACTTTTTGCTCGACCCGTTCTGGAAATCCTTAAGCGCTGTCATGATGGATGGCAGATTCCTCATAGCAGGACCGTATTGCTTGATCATTGGTCCCATCGTTTCAGCAACTTTTAGTACCTTTTGAACATTGTTCAGCATTGTGAAGACATTAGTACCGCCTGTCACACTTCCACCGTTTCCAATTGTTCCTAAAAATCGATCTACTGAACCCATCTGACGAGGCATGTGGTTCATTCCAGGCATTCCATGCATGTTTTGCATATAAGGATTTACTTGAAACGGCTGCATCGGATGCTGAGGTTGATTTGGATATCTATAAAATGGCTGCATAATTCCCCCTCCTTTCCAAAATAATACGCTCATATACAGAATATGAAATTAGAAAAACATGTGTGATATTTATCCCTGTTTTCTTCCTAATCTTAAGGATGGTTGGCGGAAATGCAAAACTTACTCTATAATACTAAAAGTGAATGAATTTATATTGAAAAAGAAAAGGTGAGCGTATGAAATCTCCGTTCGAACGGTTAAAAATAAACGAATCGCTCCAAACTGCGTTAAGCAGTATTGGATTTGAAAGACCAACGGATATACAAGAACGTGTTATTCCTGGAATTATTAATGGCCAAGACATGATCGGTCAGTCACAAACAGGTTCCGGAAAGACATTTGCTTTTCTGTTACCTCTTATGCACAGAATCGATGTAACAAAAAATGAAGTACAAGCTGTCATTACAGCTCCAACTCGTGAATTAGCTCAGCAGATTCATAACGAATTTCTTAAAATCTCTGAACATTTGCCAGAAGGAAAACAAATCCGTGCAAAAGCAATCGTGGGAGGAACAGACAGAAAGAGAATGGCCGAAAAATTGAAGACCGTTCCTCAACTTGTAATCGGTACTCCGGGACGTATTAAAGATCTTGTGAACGCGCAAGAGCTGGTTGTATTTACAGCGAATATGCTCGTAGTAGATGAAGCAGATCAGATGCTTGATATGGGCTTTATTGAAGATGTAGACTTGATTGCATCTCGTATGGCAAACGAACTTCAGATGATGGTGTTTTCTGCGACTGTACCTGAAAAATTGCAGCCCTTCTTGAAAAAATACATGCAAAATCCGAAACACGTTCATGTTGAGCCACAGCATATTACGGCAAAAGACATTAAGCATGTCCTTATTCAAGCGAAGCATAATGACAAGCTTCCTACGTTAATTAAAACAGCGAGAAATTATAATCCTTATTTTGCGATAATCTTTGCTAACACGAAAAAAGCAGTCGATGAAATTGCGGATGCAATGAGTGCAGAAGGTATGAGTGTTGAGCGCTTGCATGGTGATATTCCGCCACGAACAAGAAAAAATATCATGAAACGTGTACAAAAAGCGGAATTTCAATACCTAGTTGCAACAGATCTTGCAGCACGAGGAATCGATATTAAAGGTGTCAGCCACATCATTAACTATGAATTTCCGAAAGACCTTGATTTCTACATTCATAGAGCTGGAAGAACGGGCCGTGCTGGAATGTCAGGAATCTGTGCTTCTCTTTTTGAACAGACAGATCAGCATGCCATTCAAAAACTTAAAGAGAAAAAAATTGTTTTCCATTTAGAACAATATAAAAATGGGGAATGGGTGCCTGTAAAACCTAGTAAAAAAAGCACAGGATCAAAAGAACAAGACGGCGTGTACGTTCCAAAACCACGTAAAGTAAAACCTGGATATAAGAAGAAGATGGACGAGCAGAAAAAGAAATTAATGAAGAAGAAAAGAAGAAACATCAGATAGTTATTGTTAGAGAAGAGGGGAAAATATGATTAAACTAGGATCTCACGTTTCAATGAGCGGTAAAAAAATGCTTCTCGCTGCAAGTGAAGAAGCTGTTTCATATGGTGCCAACACTTTTATGATCTATACAGGTGCACCCCAAAACACGAGACGAAAAAAAATAGAAGACCTTAATATTGAAGCAGGAACGAAGCACATGCTTGAAAATGGCATCGTTGATATTGTCGTTCATGCTCCATATATTATCAATATCGGGAATGCCGTTAAACCTGAAACTTTTGAGCTTGGTGTTGATTTTCTAAGAAGAGAGATCGAACGAACAGATGCACTTGGAGCAAAACAGATCGTGCTTCATCCTGGGGCGCACGTTGGTGAAGGTTCTGAGGTCGGCATCAAAAAGATCATTGAAGGGCTTAATGAAGTGCTGACAAAAGAGCAAAATGTTCAAATTGCGCTAGAGACAATGGCCGGAAAAGGATCTGAATGCGGAAAGACGTTTGACGAGCTTGCGCAGATTATTGATGGCGTTACATTGAACGAAAAGCTTTCTGTTTGCTTTGATACGTGCCATACACATGATGCAGGCTATGACATCGTAAACGATTTTGATGGAGTTATGAATCAGTTTGATAAAATAATCGGTATGGATCGGATAAAAGTGTTCCACATTAACGACAGTAAAAATGTTAGCGGGGCTGCAAAAGACAGACACGAAAACATCGGCTTCGGACATATTGGATTTGATGCATTAAGTTATATTGTACATCATGATCAATTCAAGGATATTCCAAAGATCCTTGAAACACCTTATGTAGGTACTGATAAAAATAACAAAAGACCTCCTTATCAACTTGAGATCGAGATGATAAAAGCAAAGGCGTTTGACCCTGAACTTCAGAATAAATTGTTAAACGCATAAGATTTAAGCCATGCCAAATGAATCAAATCATAACAAAAAGCCGCAATCGTTCTTGCGGCTTTTTGTATTACCTATCAATATAAGTCTGAATTAAGTATTGAATATAGTTCGCTTTTTCAGGACTGACTTCTTTTGCAATAGTAGCAATGATCTGTTTACGCTGTCCAAGGTTTTTAATATCGATGGTCTGCCTTCGCAGAATGTTTACGATTTGAACGGCTTCTTTTTGAGAAATTGGAAGCTGATATTGCGCTGCCAGAGTAATCAGTTCATTCGGACTGATCGAATTTAGTTTTTGATTTACAAAATGAACGATAATTGGATTCATTTAGTAACCCCCTCCCGACTTTCTCATTCTATGAGTGAAAAGGGGAGAAAGTGCTAAAAAAAGACTTTTTTTCTAAGAGAATCAACTATACTTTCAATAACAACAAAGCTTAAGAAAACAACCTAAAAAAGACTCTGGAAATTGTCCAAAGTCTTTTTGTTTATATTTTTATACGATTGTATGAAGGATAAAATTCATAAAGAATAAAAAGGCAATAACATACATTGGCGCTGTAACTTGTTTCTTTTGCCCGGACATCCATTTAACAAGCGGATATGCGATAAATCCAAAAGCAAGACCATCGACAATGCTGTATGTTAATGGAATGAGCGCAATGATTAGAAACGATGGAAACATCTCTGTAAAATCAGCAAAAGGAATATGCTGAATCTGCTGTACCATCAAGCCGCCAATAATGATTAAGATCGGTGCAATGGCGCCATCTGGTATATAAGCAATGAAAGGAGCTGCAAATATTGAACCGATAAACAATACAGCAACGGTAATACTTGTAATCCCCGTTCTGCCGCCTTCTTGAATACCAGACGCGCTCTCTACAGTCGAAATTGTTGGACTTGTACCAAAGAGTCCTGAGACGATAGATGAAGCAGCATTAGCTTGAAAAGCTTTCGGGAATTTCTTTTGATCAGGCAACAATCCATACAACAACCCCATGTTTTCAAAAGTAATGATCATGGTTAGTGAAAATGTTGCAATCCAAAAGGACAGCTCTGTAATACCTGAAAAATCAAAAGCGAATAGCAATTCCCCAAACGGTTTAAAAGAAAATCCATCAGACATTCCTTTTACTGCTTGTGTATGACCCATAAGAAAGCCGATAAGAGTGGTAAAAGCAATACCGATTAAGAAGCTTCCTTTCACGTTCTTCAAGAACAGGGCTAGCGTAACAGCCAATCCAACAACTGTAAGAATGGCGTCAGGATGATTTAAATGCCCTAACTTCACGAAAGTAGCAGAGCTAGCTTCAATGATTCCGCCTTTTTGAAGTCCTATAAACGTTAAGAACAACCCGATTCCCACTGTAATGCTGTGTTTCAATGATTGAGGAATACTTTTAGAGAGTATATCTTTTAACGGTGTCGAAGCTGCTATTAAAAAGAAAATACCAGACATAACGACTGCTGCAAGAGCTTCTTGCCAGCTTAGGTTCATACCTTGGACAATGGTATACGTGAAAAATGCATTAACACCCATGCCCGGTGTCAGAACGATCGGAGCATTTGCATATAGCCCCATGATTAAACATCCTACAACAGAAGTAAGAATTGTAGCGAGTACAACACCCTCATAGGGCATTCCAGCATCTGCTAATATTAGTGGGTTAACGACAATAATATAAGCGATTGTGAAAAATGATGTAAGACCTGCTAATACTTCTTTTTTAAGTGAAACATTATTTTGTTCCATTTGTTCCTTCCTTAATACTGTAAAACAACCCTCTCCCACCCAGCAGTTTCCTGCCAGAATTGATTATATAGCAAATGTAGAAATAAGGCTAGAAAAAATCGTTTACAATTTTGTGTCCACCCTATATAATTTGACTTAAGTAAAAAAGTTGCCTGAAGGAAACAATTCTCATGTCAAAATAGTCACTATCCTTCTTTTTATTTCATACATTGTGGTGGAACTATTTTTTTATCTAAAAGTTGCTCTGGGGCAAAAAAAGTTACCGAGCGAAAAAAGGAGGTCTTTTTTCCGTGGAATGTGCATTAAAGATTGAACAATTATATGTTTCATACTTAGGAAATCAAGTTGTTAAAGATATATCCTTTTCAGTGGAAAGAGGAAGTTTAGTCGGTATTATAGGACCGAACGGAGCAGGTAAGTCCAGTATGATGAAAGCGGCATTAAATTTAATATCTAAAGATAAGGGTGAAATCCAAATTTTTGGTGAGCCGCTGAGAAAGTGGAAAAAAAGAATTGCTTATGTTCCGCAGCGTTCAGACATCGATTGGGATTTTCCGATCACAGTATTTGATGTCGTTCTTCTTGGTACTTATCCAAAACTAGGACTATTTAAAAGACCATCAAAAGGTGATCGACAATGGGCTTATGAATGTTTGAAGACAGTAGGGATGGAATCATTCAGTAACAGGCAGATCGGTGAACTTTCAGGAGGACAGCAGCAAAGGGTATTCCTTGCCAGAGCACTTGCTCAAAATGCAGAGTTGTTCTTTCTGGATGAACCATTTGTTGGTATTGATGTCGCAAGTGAAGAAACAATCATTCATATCTTAAGGGATCTAAAAAAAGAAGGAAAAACGATACTAGTCGTGCATCATGATTTAAGCAAAGCAGAGTCTTATTTTGATCACTTGCTTCTGCTGAACAAAAATATGATTCATTACGGTGCTTCTGAAGAAGTTCTTCAGCCAGAGGTGATTACAAAAGCTTACGCTAATCAGTTTTCATTTCTTCAGCCTAAAGGGGTGAATGTGACAACATGAGTATTTTTGAATTCTTTCAAGCACTGCTGCAGTATGAATTTTTACAAAAAGCACTCTTTACGTCAGTGGTAGTAGGGATCATTTGTGGAATTGTAGGATGCTTTATCATCTTAAGAGGCATGGCTTTAATGGGTGATGCCATCTCTCACGCGGTGTTACCAGGAGTTGCAATCAGCTATATGCTAGGCATCAACTTTTTCTTTGGAGCCGTCCTGACAGGTGTGCTTACAGCTATCGGAATCGGCTATGTAAGCCAAAACAGCAGGATTAAGCATGATATGGCGATCGGCATCATGTTCACAAGCATGTTTGCTGTGGGAATCGTAATCATCACGATGATGAAAAGTTCTGCAGATTTATATCACATTCTCTTTGGTAATGTTCTTGCTGTAAGGATGAGTGACATGTGGATCACCCTTGGCATCGGCTTATTAGTGATCGGGCTGGTCGTTCTTTTCTACAAAGAGCTGCTCGTTTCAACTTTCGATCCAACAATGGCACAAAGCTACGGACTGCCTAATAAATGGATACACTATGCGCTGATGGCTGTACTAACAATGGTTACGGTTGCTTCTCTTCAGACCGTTGGAATCGTTCTTGTCGTTGCCATGTTGATCACGCCTGCAGCAACAGCTTACCTGTTAACAAACCGATTGTCGGTGATGATTTATCTGTCTGCAATAATCGGAGTTATTTCATCTGTATTCGGTTTATATTTCAGCTTTACTTACAACTTAGCATCAGGTGCCACGATCGTTTTAGTATCAGCTTTTCTTTTTGCCCTTGCGTTTTTCTTCAGCCCGTCTCAAGGCTTAGTATGGAAAGCGCATAAATCAAGAAAAAACAGACTAGAGCTGATGGAGAAGTAGGGAGGATGATTATATGTTCAAAAGAATAGCAAGTCTCATTTTAGCTGGGTCATTATTAACAGCTGCAGCAGGCTGCAGCTCTGACAAAGATGATTCAGAAAAAGTAGAAGTCGTTACTACTTACTCCATCATTTATGACTTGGTTAAAAATGTTGGTGGAGACAAAGTCGACGTTCATAGCTTAGCGCCGATCGGTTCGAATCCGCATGAATACGATCCGCTGCCAGAAGATGTTTTAAAAACAACTGACGCAGATGTTGTCTTTTTTAACGGGTTAAATTTAGAAGAAGGAAATTCATGGTTTAATAAGTTATTAAAAACATCTAATAAAGATGGGAAAGATGCGCCTGTCTACCGTGTGAGTGAAGGCGTTAAAGCTATCCACTTAGAATCAAAAGGACTTGAAAAACAATATGATCCGCATGCTTGGTTAAATATTGAGAATGGCATAATCTATGTGGAAAACATTCGGGATGCACTAATGAAAGAGGATCCAGAAAACAAAGAGTACTATAAGAATAATGCTGAAAAGTACATTGGTGAATTAAAAGCACTTCACGACAAGACTGTTTCAGAGATAAATAAAATCCCGAAAGAAAAACGTGTACTTGTTACGAGTGAAGGAGCATTTAAATACTTTGGAGAAGCTTACAATGTGGATACAGCTTACGTTTGGGAGATCAATTCAGAAAACCAAGGTTCCCCACAACAGATCAAAAGGCTGGTTGATCTGCTCAAAGAACGAAACGTTCCTTCCTTGTTTGTAGAAACAAGCGTCGACGCTAGAAGTATGGAAACTGTCTCTAAAGAAACAGGTATACCTATTTCAGGAAAAGTGTTTACAGACTCACTAGGGAAACCAGGTAAAGATGGAGACACATACAAAAAAATGATGGAATGGAACACAAAAACCGTTATTGAAGGATTAAACTAAGAATCAAATATAGAAGCTGAGTAGCCTTCAGCTTCTATTTTTTTATTTTCTATAAATTTACTTTATAATGGGAGATGTTAGTTCAAAAGTAAGGTGGTTATTGTATGAAATTAAAAGCGGTTTGTTTCGATATGGATGGTGTAGTTGTTGATACAATGCATCATCATGTTGAAGCATGGCGTTATGCATTTAATAAAAAAGGCTATGATCATGATGAGCATGTTTTTTACATAAGAGAAGGAATGCCGGGTAAGAAGACAATTAAGGATGTTTTTGAAGTTTTTAATGTAGATGCTTCGGAAGAAATCATTGAAGATATATATGTACAAAAGAGAGACTATTTTAAAAAGAATGCCCAATACGAGTTTATAGAAGAAACCATTTCAACGCTTAACCTTTTGCAAAAACACCATATTCCGATCGCTTTAGTAACAGGAAGCAGAAAAGAATTCGTCGCTGAAGTGTTGCAAAAACTTCCGATCACATTTCATACGATCATTACGGGCGATGACGTGAAAGAAGGAAAGCCTGCGCCTGAACCGTATTTATTAGCCATGGAGCAACACCCGTTCAGCCCATCCGAGTGGCTGGTTATTGAGAATGCACCACTTGGCATCCAATCTGCGAAAAGTGCTGGTGCTTATTGTTTAGCCGTAGAAACAACGCTTGAGCAAAAGTACTTAAAAGGTGCCGATCAAATCGTAGAATCAAAAGACTTAGAACGGACCGTTGAAAGTCTGTTAAAAGGCGTTGAGTAAAATATGTCCATCTTCAATTGACAGCATGTCACTTAGGCATGTTGTTTTACTTTGTTAAGATTTCGTGTATACTATGAGACAGTCTAAATCGTACTCATTACTACTTATTATTCATTTTCACGGAGGTTAGTCATGGAGAACAACGGAAATTCAATAGCCATTCGTGTAGATGATTTATCGTTCCATTATGGTGATAAGAATGTACTTCAGCATGTAACAATGGAAATTAAAAAAGGATCTTTTTTAGGGCTTGTTGGTCCGAATGGGTCAGGTAAATCTACACTGATTAAATGTATCTTAGGTCTGCAGAAGCCTCAGCAGGGGCAAGTTTACCTTTTTGGAGAAAAAGTAAATAAATTTAATGATTGGGATAAGATCGGCTACGTTTCGCAAAAAGCAAACAGTTTTAATACCGCATTTCCCGCAACAGCATTTGAAGTTGTTTCCATGGGACTTTTCGGTAAAGTTGGTTTGTTTCGTTTTTTAAAACCATCGGATAAAAAGAAAGTATGGGATGCTCTAAAATCTGTGAACATGGATAAATCTGCACACCAGAATATTGGTGAACTCTCTGGCGGTCAACAGCAACGAATCTTTATCGCTCGGGCGTTAGTTAGCGACCCTGAGCTTTTAATCTTAGATGAACCGACTGTCGGTGTTGACACAGAGTCAACAGAATCCTTTTATAAGATGTTAAAAGATCTGCATCATGATAACAATATGACACTTGTCTTAGTTACACATGATGTAGGGGTTATGACAAGTTATGTAACAGATGTAGCTTGCTTAAACAAGCAAGTTCACTTTCATGGCAATACAAAAGAATTTGAGGAGAGTTCTTCTGATAAAATGTCTGCTTTTTATGGACATCATGTTCATGTTCTCCACCATGATCATGAGCAGAAGTAAGGGGATGAATGAATCGTGCCGTTTTTAAAATATGAATTTTTACAAAACGCCTTCTTAACCGGAATAATGGTAGGACTGCTTGCTCCTGTGTTAGGAGTCTTTATTGTAGTTAGGAGGCAAGCTTTAATTGCAGATGCACTTTCTCATATTACTTTAGCGGGAATAGCAGCAAACTTGTTATTAGGAAAGTGGTCTTCATTCTTTGCAGCAGCTAACCCTATATATCTCGGGATGGCTTTTTCAGTTGGGGGAGCTATTTTTATCGAACAGCTTAGAAAGGTGTACAAACATTACGAAGAACTTGCTATACCGATTATCATGTCAGCGGGGATAGGTCTAAGTGTTATCTTTATTTCAATGGCAGATGGATTCAACACTGATCTGTTCAATTACCTATTTGGGAGTATTATCGCGGTTAAGAAGTCAGATGTTTGGACTGTATTTGCTATTCTTATTGTTGTACTTTTATTTGTTTTCTTTATGTACAAAGAACTGTTCGTCCTCTCTTTTGACGAAGAACAAGGGAAACTCTCTGGTATACGAAGCAGTTGGATCTTAGTTGCTTTTATGGCCATTACGGCTTTGGTTATTGCAGCATCAATGAAAATAGTGGGTATTCTTCTTGTCTCTGCGCTTATGACGCTGCCGGTTGCGGCAAGTATCCGAATTGCAAAAGGATTTAAGCAGGCAATCTGGTTATCCGTGCTTTTTGGAGAGATTGCTGTAATTTCAGGGATGTTTCTTTCTTACTATCTCGATCTGGCTTCTGGAGGAACCATTGTTTTATGCCTTGTTGTTATTTTATGTTTAAGCATCCTTTATAAAAAATTTACAGGTTCCAGAAAGGTGGGTCACTTGTGAAATTTTCCATAACGATCGATAAAGCAATGGAGATTCTTAAAGAGAACGGTTATAAGTATACAGAAAAAAGAAAAGACCTGATTTCGCTATTTGCCGAAGAAAAAAGGTATCTTTCAGCAAAAGATGTACAAGAAGCCCTGAAAGAAAAATATCCTGGTCTTAGTTTTGATACGATCTATCGAAATCTAACAACCTTCGTTGATTTAGAATTGCTTGAAGAAACCGAATGGGAAGGTGAAAGAAAGTTTAGATTTACGTGTGCACACAATGAACACCATCATCATTTGATCTGTCTCACCTGTGGCAGTACAAAATCGATTCACACTTGCCCGATGGAAGTTTTGAACAGTGAACTTAATGGGTTTGACGTAACAGGTCATAAGTTTGAGATTTACGGGTATTGTACGGATTGCAGAGATTAAATTTTTTGTTTGTAAAACAAGTATGTTCCTCCTTTTATTTAGCCAAGCTAAAGTGAAAGGAGGTTTTTTTATGCCTGAAGTAAAATGTAATGTATCGAATTGTACCTATTGGGGTGAAGGCAATAACTGTGTAGCAGATGCCATTCTTGTTGAGATCGACAAGCATGCAAATATGTCTATTGATATGAGCGCTGATGGTAACCTCCATGGAGATGCCGCTCATAAAGATTCTGCTTATGAAACAGCTGAAACTTGTTGTCATACATTTAAACCAAAGCACTAAACGACGAGGCCATTATGTGGCCTCTTTTTTTTTGCCCATAACTTAACATCTATGAAATATCTCTTTTAAAGCCATAATAAGAACGCTCCTTAAGACTAAAAGAGGGGGAATCATCATGGCATACGAAAGAGATGAACGTAATTTAAATGAAGCTGACTTTCGTGAAGAGATGGCGGCTGAAGCTGTACCTGTTCCTGTGAGAAGTGATCTGACACTACCTGAAAATGAGCAGCCTCGTTATGCAGATAGAGACAAAGATCACCGACATGAACACGAAGGAAACCGTGAAAGGGCAGGCGGAAAAGCGGCTGGAATGATCGCAATTATTCTTTCTGTCTTATCCCTGTTCATACTACCCGTGTTATTTGGAGCGGCAGGTATTATCGTTGGTTTTATTGCCAGAAGACAAGGTGCACATTCGCTTGGTAACTGGGCGATCGGAATTGGTATCGTATCGATAATCATTTCGTTGTTTTTCGCACCATTCTTTTAAAGGATGAAGGAGCAAAGGAGAAGCTGAGGCTTCTTCTTTTTTGTATGTAATTTCGAGGAATTTATTGATAGATAATGGTTAATATGAAATTATAGCGATTAATGTGAAATAAATTCAAATAATGTGAAATTATTTCAATTAACCTGAAATTATTTCAAATAACATGAAATTAAGAAGTACTAATCATTGTTTGTATAAATGAGATGAACATAGATATAATTTGTATGTTTCTCGCGTACACGCCCATTATAAAATGAGCAACGTTTTTCTCAATCAATGAGATTTGCGTTCATGTTCGCTTATTTCCTGCAGAAAAACGGAACTACATACACTTAATAAATCCTGTTCAACAAAAAAGCCCCCAATAGAGGGAGCTTTCGTAAATTATACTTGCTGTGCAGCTGCTTCAGCTTTTAACTTTTCTTCATGTGCTTTTGCTAAAATATCAACTTCTTTTTTAAGTTCATCTAAAAGCTGATCTTCAGGTATTTTTCGTACGATTTCTCCATGACGGAATAATAATCCTTCTCCTCGAGCACCTGCTATTCCGATATCTGCTTCACGTGCCTCACCAGGTCCGTTTACAGCACAGCCTAGTACTGCTACTTTAATTGGAGCACGTACATTAGAGATATACTCTTCAACTTCGTTAGCTATTGAAATTAAGTCGATTTCAATTCGGCCGCAAGTTGGACAAGAGATCAAGGTAGCTGCGTCAGATAAAAGTCCGAATGATTTCAATAACTCACGAGCTACTTTCACTTCTTCAACGGGGTCGGCACTTAGCGAAATACGTAGTGTATTCCCTATGCCTTTATGAAGAATAGCTCCAAGTCCCGCAGCACTCTTAACTGTACCAGCAAAAAGTGTACCAGATTCAGTAATACCAAGGTGCAGCGGGTAGTCAAATGCTTTTGAAGCTTTCTCATAAGCTTCAATCGCTAAATTAACATCAGATGCTTTCATTGAAACGATAATATCATGAAAATCAAGTTCCTCTAGAATTTTGATATGGTGCAGTGCACTTTCTACCATGCCATCTGCCGTTGGATATCCGTACTTTTCAAGATATTTCTTTTCAAGAGAACCTGCGTTAACACCAATTCGAATGGGAATCCCTTTAGCTTTTGCTGCTTTTACAACAGCTTCGACCTTTTCACGGCGTCCGATGTTACCTGGATTGATTCTGATCTTGTCAGCTCCGCCTTCGATCGCTTTAAGAGCAAGTTTATAATCAAAATGAATGTCCACTACAAGCGGGATATTAATTCTTTTCTTTATATCTGCTATCGCTTCAGCAGCGCGCATGTCTGGACATGCTACACGTACGACCTGACAGCCAGCTTCTTCTAGGCGTTTAATTTCAGCTACTGTAGCTTCTACATCATGTGTCTTCGTTGTTGTCATACTCTGAACAATAACCTGGTTAGTTCCACCTATTGTTAATGGTCCTACTTTTACAGGTCTTGTTTTAGAACGGTGGGTGATTTCACTCATTTGGTGAATCGCTCCTTTTTTCAAATTGACAGTATTAGTCTGTCCTATCATCAGTTCATTTTAGCAGGGATTATTTTGTTTTGACAAGTAATGTTATCTATCCACTTTATTATATAGCGGGAATTTATATGATTTTCCTAATTGAATATTTTCTGGGTTCACCCCAGGATTTAGTGATTTGAAGTCTTTTATCATCGACACAATCGAATAATTCCCACTCGTATTTAGCTTCTCAACAACAGAGATTAAAGTTTCTCCAGGTTTAACCTCATATGCCTCGTATGATTTGTTTTGCTTTTTTTCTGTTTTTATTTCCGCGTTTGCATTTGCAGAAGTAGACTGAGGGAGTGTACCAATTTTTAAATCGTAGGCTACAACGTACAAAATAAGCATGATCGCACAAGCTCTCAAGAATCGTTTCATAAATTCCCTCTCCTTTCGCATAATTTCCCATATAAGACTATATGCTTGTCCATCTTTAATATGACAAGTTAAAAGTGACTTCTAGATAAACGTTGGTGTAAAATGGAAAGGCAGGAAGGACAGAAAAAAATACATTTCTGCGTATCTTTGTAGATGTACCGATTGGAGAGGTGAAAAGAATGAAAAAGGCAAAAGTACTTGCGCTGCTTTCTGTAATGGCTGCAGCATTGTTTATTGCCCCGTTAAAAATGTTTGCAGACGCAGCACCTGGGGATGTTATCGTTACACTTGGACAAAACTTAACAGAAGAACAAAAGAACAGTTTATTAAAAGAGATGGATGTATCTGCTGATGTAGAGACTGTTACAGTTACAAATGAAGAAGAACACCAATATCTAGGTGAATATATATCAAAAGCTCAGATTGGATCAAAAGCGATCTCATCATCAAAGATCACAATTGGTAAAAAAGATCAGGGATTGTCTGTTGAAACAAACAATATAAACTGGGTAACAGAAGAGATGTATATGAATGCATTAACGACTGCAGGTGTTACAGATGCTGAGATCTATGTAACAGCACCTTTTGAAGTGTCAGGAACAGCAGCGTTAACGGGTATTCTTAAAGCATATGAAACAACAGCTCAGATTGAGATTCCAGAAGCACAAAAACAAGTAGCTAACGAAGAAATGGTTAAAACCGCTAAATTAGGAGAAAGAATCGGTACAGAAGAGGCAACTGAGTTAATGACTCGTGTTAAAGAAGAAATCGCAAAAAATCCGGTTCAGTCAGAAGAAGATCTGCGAGCTTTAATCGAAAAAGTGGCAAAAGATATGGGGATTGAACTGACTCAAGATGAATTAAATGGGCTTCTTGCGCTATTCAATAAGATGAAAGAGTTAGACATTGACTGGAATCAAGTTCAGAGCGATCTTAAGAACATTAGTGAAAACCTTGGAGACTTCTTAAACAAGGAAGAGACACAATCGTTCATTCAAAAAATCATCGACTTTCTTATCGCACTGATTGATGCGGTAAAATCACTCTTTAAATAGACAGTAAAAAAAAGCGGCTTCGTGGCCGCTTTTTTTATTTTCTTATTTCTAAATGCATACAACACACTCGTTTTTCCAGTTCAACCTTTTGTCGAAAAGCCTATAAAATGTGTTGAAAACTTATAAATTTTTTTGAAGACCTATAAAAAAAATTGAAGACCTATAAATAATTTTGAAGACCTATAAATAATTTTGAAGACCTATAAATGATTTTTCTGGCCATACATGATGTGTCTACAAGCCCTCATTTTTTTGAAGGTGTCTTGGAAATAGCAAGTATGCAAATAACGAGTGATATGAGCCAAAACCAGATAAAAGAGTAAGGAATCTGTACATTTAGAGTAAAAAGTATTGTTAACAAAACAGATGGCAAGGTAATGGAGTAACAGGACATGACCCAAAGATGTCTATACGAAAGTCTTTTACCAAAAAATTTTGCTGCAGGAATTGCAATACCCGCTAATATAGAAGAACCTGTAAACAATAGACCAGAGAATAGAACATACATTACTACATATATAACGGCAACGATAATAGGAAAAATACCATCCAGTGAAGAAGCGAAATTTTGCATTTGATCTGGATTTAAGCCAAAGCTATCAAAATTGGACAATGGCTGTTTATCGGAAAAAAGGGTTAATAAGAAAACGATTAATACAGGTGCGATACATAATAAAGTAAGTAATAAGACATAAAGAATCGTACTGCCTACGCCAACTAATCTTAACTGAGCGATCGACGTAAATGAATATAAACTTTTAACAAAACGGATATGTAGTTTCATCAAAATACTCCTTTGTTTACTGACCTTAAATAGTTTACATGAACCCTTCCCTTTCGACAATAAGAATCAATTGTAAAGGTAATGTTACAAATTGCGTTTTTTTATTTACACAAACTATACAAATAGAGATAATGGCAAAGGTTGATAAATGATAGTTAATAAGGAGCTGTAAACATTGAATTATCAAGAAATGTTATTTCAATTTATCGGAGGACTGGGGATCTTCTTATTTGGTATTAAGTACATGGGAGATGGCCTTCAAAATTCAGCAGGAGACCGATTACGAGAAATACTTGATAAATTAACAACAAATCCTTTTATGGGAGTTTTAGCAGGGATATTTGTAACAGTATTAATACAAAGTAGCTCAGGAACGACCGTGTTAACAGTTGGGCTTGTAAACGCAGGTTTCTTAACCTTAAGGCAAGCGATCGGTGTTATCATGGGAGCAAACATTGGTACTACGGTTACGTCCTTTATCATCGGTATCGATGTTGGTGAGTATGCATTACCAATTATCGCAGTAGGATCCATCTTAATCTTTTTCTTTAAGAATCCGAAGTTTAACTATTTTGGGCAGATTACGTTTGGTTTTGGTGCGTTATTCTTAGGTCTTGAACTTATGGGTGACGGAATGAAACCGCTACGCAGCCTTCAAGCATTTCAAGATTTAACAGTCTCAATGAGTGACAATCCAATACTTGGGGTTGTGATTGGTACGCTATTCACTGTAATTGTTCAATCTTCAAGTGCAACCATTGGAATACTGCAAGAACTTTATTCTCAAAATATGATTGACCTTAAAGCGGCACTGCCTGTATTGTTCGGTGATAATATTGGTACTACGATTACGGCAATTTTAGCAGCTATCGGTACTACAGTTGCAGCAAGACGTGCTGCTCTTACGCATGTAATCTTCAACTTGCTTGGAACAGTTATCTTTTTAATCGTACTTGTTCCTTTCAGGCACTATATTGAATTCTTATCAGGGAAGCTTAACTTGGAACCAGCAATGCAAATTGCATTTGCACACGGTACATTCAATATCACGAACGTTTTGATACAATTCTGGTTCATAGGATTATTAGCTATAATCGTAACAAAATTAATTAAAGGTGAAGATGTATTGATCGAGTACAAAGCGAAACATCTTGACGAGATCGTATTAGAGACTTCACCATCATTAGCAATCAGACAAGCTAAACAAGAAATTATTCGTATGGCTAACTATTCTCAGGCAGGATTGAAAGAAGCTATCGCCTATTTAAATGAAAAAGATAAAAAGAATTCTGATCTTGCTCTTCAATATGAAGAAGCAATCAATAATTTAGATCGCCAGATAACATCTTATCTTGTTAAACTTTCTGCACATCCGTTAACACCTCAAGAATCAAATGAACATTCAATGTTGCTAGACACATCCCGTGACATTGAACGTATTGGGGACCATATGGAGAATATTATTGAACTTGTTGATTATCAACTGCGTAATAATGTTCGTTTGACAGACACGGCTAAACAAGATTTAGATGAAATGTTTGCTCTTACGGTTTCAACAGTCGATAAGGCCGTTAAAGCATTAGAAGAAGGAAACATTGAACTCGCTAACGAAGTACTCGGATTAGAGGATAAAATCGATAAAATGGAACGTACACTTCGTAAACAGCACATTATGCGTATGAACGAAGGACTTTGTGACGGAAATGCCGGTATTGTGTTTGTTGATATCGTAAGTAACCTAGAAAGAATAGGGGACCACGCCGTTAACATTGCAGAAGCTGTATTAGAAAAGTAAAATGAAGCCAGGAGGCAAATCCTCCTGGCTATTTATTTGGTCTTTAATGCGAAAGGAGAAAGAAGTGGACTATTTATTTTGGTTTTTAATTGGTTTAGCGTTTGTTATCAGTTTTATTGCTTTAATCTATCCAATCCTACCTGGAGTGTTATTTTTAGCTGCTGGTTTTTTAATTTATGGATTCGCTTTTTCTTTTGAGCCGTTTACGCCATTATTTCTTACGGTGCAGATTTTATTGTTTATTAGTTTGTTTGTTGTTGACTACTTAGGAAATGCATATGCAGTAAAGAAAAAAGGAGGATCTAAAGCGGCTTTATGGGGAAGTACGATTGGATTGATTGCTGGGCCGTTTGTAATACCTGTTGCCGGGATTCTCATTGGTCCATTTCTAGGTGCTGTAATCGCAGAACTTCTTTTTCAAAGAAAAGGAATGAAGTCAGCCGTTTCTGTCGGTATTGGTACAGTGCTTGCTTTCGTAGGAACAACACTGATCAAAGTCTTTACTCAAGCTTTAATGATTGGTTACTTTTATTATCAAGTATTATAAAACGTCATTGATTAAAGCTGTTAAGCGTGTTATATTATTTTTGTTGTAAAAAACATGTGTTCGTTACACATGCATTTTAAAAATGTTATTGACATTAATTACGGTAACGTGATATAGTAGTTCTTGTCCTTAACAAAGTTAAGACGTTATTCCACAGTAGCTCAGTGGTAGAGCTATCGGCTGTTAACCGATCGGTCGTAGGTTCGAGTCCTACCTGTGGAGCCATTTTGGCGGTGTAGCTCAGCTGGCTAGAGCGTACGGTTCATACCCGTGAGGTCGTGGGTTCGACTCCCTCCGCCGCTACCAAAATGTTTATATTTTAATCACGATGGCGGTCGTGGCGAAGTGGTTAACGCATCGGATTGTGGTTCCGACATTCGGGGGTTCGATTCCCCTCGTCCGCCCCATAACACTTACATAAGTTTCATCTTTGGACCCTTAGCTCAGTTGGTCAGAGCGGTCGGCTCATAACCGATTGGTCGTAGGTTCGAGTCCTACAGGGTCCACCATATAATCGAGGAGGTATACCCAAGTCCGGCTGAAGGGATCGGTCT
>NZ_LRFC01000001.1 GCF_001619875.1 Fictibacillus phosphorivorans | reverse complement strand
CTTATTTTCCGCTCGTAAATCTTATTTTCCGCTCGTTCAGCGAGCATAAATGCCCGCTGAACGAGCTTCTGACATCTTCTGATTAAAAAAAGCACACCTTTCAAAAAGAATAGGTGTGCTTCCATATGATTATTTTGCTTCTTGAGGCTCTTTATCGTAGATCGGTACCCAGCCTTCTTTTGATTTGAAGATTCGAACGGCTACAACTTTTCGATCTGCTTGTAGTGTGAAGTAGTGGCGGAAGTTTTCTGGAACCGAAATCAAATCTCCTGGCTCAAGTTCTACATCAAAAAATCTTCCGTTTGGCCCTTCGATGGCAAATATACCGTGTCCAGAAACGATAAAGCGTACTTCGTCATCTGTGTGGTGGTGTTCTGCCAAGAAATTTTTTAACAGTTCATCTAAGTTAGGTGTTGCATCAGAGAGAGAAATCACATCTTCAGTCACATAACCTCTGCGCTTAGAAATATCGTCGATCTCACTGCGGAAAGTTTGAATCACTTCTGCTTTATCTTCGTCGCTTAACGCATAGTTCTCACGTAGATGTGCTGGAAGCTTTTCAATGTCCCACTTTTCGTAAATAACTTCTTGAGAGTTTAGGTAAGCTTCTACTTCGTTTTGATTTTCAATTCTTTCGTTGTTATCATGAAATCTTAGTTGTGCCATTTTTAATTCCTCCAATTGATTTATTTTTTGTAAGTAAAGACAAAGTTTGCAGCTTTATATGATACGAGAACAAAAACTCAAAAGCTTCTAAATGTTTTTTGGCTTCAAATGCATTTTTGCCCCATACGGTTATACCGTGATTCCGAATAAGGACTGCTTTTGTATCAGATTTTATTACCTCGCCAACCGCTTCAGAGAGTCTTGTTAAATCTGCATAGTTTTCCACGATGGGTACAGAAATACTGCCGTCTTCTTCCCAAATTCCGAAGGCTTTGATCAGCTCCTGGCCTTGGAAAGTAATCTCCCCTTCATCCCCATATAGTTCTGAGATTAAGTTGTTATCTACGGTATGAACATGTAAGCAGCAGCCAGCATCTGTTAGGCGATAGACTTCACAATGTATGCCTGTTTCTGCTGAAGCTTTCAGGTGAGTTTCTTCAACTGGCCTGCCATTCTCATCAACAAGAAGAAAGTCTTCAGAAGTACGTTTCGTTTTATCTTTTCCGCTTGCTGAAACATAAAATGCCAGCGGAGATTCACTGACCTTTATAGAAACATTACCGCTCGTGCCAGGAAACCAGTCTCGAGCAGCGAGTTCATCTTTTACATCAGCAAGCTCATTCCAGCGCTGTTGTTTGCTCAACTTCGTACACCTCTTTTCTCTAATGCATGGATAATGTCATGAAACGTTTCAAAAGGTGTGTATGGAATTTGATTTTCCTCACATTTTTCGATCAGGTAGTCTCTTGCAAAAACAGAGTCAGCCAGTTTGGATGCTTGCAGATCAGTAATTGAATCGCCGATCACGATTTTCTCTGCATCTTCGTACTGATGTTTTAATCGACGAATGACAGAAGGCTTGCAGCAGCCGCAATCGTTCGTACACAAATCATCACATGCGTTTGGCCACAGAATTTTTATCGTGTCACCTGAAAAGTCACTAGCATTACAGATGATGTTTTCACGCTTTATTTTGTTTTCCAGAACAGGAAAGACGAAAAAATCAATCCCCCCGCTTACAATATATAGCGGTATGTTTTCAGCTTTGGTAAAATCAACAAACTCTTGAAAGCCGTCTCTAATCTTGGAACGGGTTAACACGAACTCGATAATTTCTTGCTTTTTTTCTGAAGAAATTCTCGAGAACATCCTTCCTACTCCTTCACGAATGGAGATGGTTTCATTCAAAATATCCTTTACGATCGGTTGCCAGCCATCAGGCGAAAATTCCTCCATGATCGCGACGATATTATCTTTTTCTGTCACTGTGCCGTCAAAATCGCAAAAGATTACAGATCCATTTTTCGTCATTTAACTGGCACCCCTCCCCATAATTCAAGGGCTTTTTGAAGTTCATGGTGTTTCTCTGCGTATTGTTCAAAGTCTTCACCTTTCACAACCGCATCTACAGCTTGACGGAACGCTCGAGCACCACCAGCTGCTCCATCAGGGTGTCCATGAATTCCCCCACCTGCATTGATAACGCTATCGATACCAAAGTCATTATATAAAATAGGTGTTAAACCGGGGTGAATCCCTGCTGATGGAACCGGGAATGATTTTTTCAGTGAAATTGCGTCTGTCGTTAATGAATTTGCTATGCTTAATGTTTCATTGCGATCGAGCGCGACACTGCCATATGGAGATGGGAACAACACCAAGTCAGCTCCTGCATAACGCAGAAGTTTTCCTAGCAGAACTGAATACCCGATTCCGTAAAGGGAAGATGAGCCGATCGCTCCCGATAAGGCGGGGTGCGCCATGATCGGAAGCGGAATGTCTTTATCCTCTGCCAATTCTTGGAGCACGTCCGGACCATAGGAAAGGACGTTGAACAATAAAGCATTAGCACCTAATTCTGCAGCGCGTCTTGCTTTATCCCGAAGTTCACTCGTTCTGCCTGTCAGGTTAACGGCGTATAGCGTCTTTTCACCAGTACGTTGCTGTACGGAATTCAGCACATCTTTTGCTGCCTTAATTCGTTCTTCAAAAGGAGTAAGAGGATTTTCAAACAAGATCTCGTCGTCTTTAACAAGGTCCACTCCTCCTAATGCCTGTTCATAAAGCTGCTGCTCGAAGAATGAAAGGTCTTTACCAAGAACTCCTTTAAAAATACTCATTACAAGTGGTCGGTCATAAACTCCTAGACTTTCTCGTATGCCAGAGATACCATATTTCGGCCCAGGAAAACTTTGTTCTAATTGTCTATCAAACTCTAAATCAACGAGCTTGATCTCACCGTCTAATGAAAGTTTTCCAAAAACAGTTGTTAAGATAGCTGGGAGATCGTTAGAAAAATTTGCTGATGGGTACGAAATCTTTAACAAACCTTTTGTTCTTTTGCTGCCTAAAAACTGATCAGCAGCCGAATCTCCGGGAAGTTCGGTTACTTCTTCTACGATTCCTTTATGTTTTAAAAGCTGATCCTGCTCGAGCTGAGGAAGATCTGTCCAGGAACCAACGGTCAAACCGAGTGCAATTCCTTCTGCTTTTTTCTCTAGGTTTTCTTTTTTGTCATGTACCAGATACGTAGCTGTAATTTTACTCATGCTGATTTAACTCCTTTCAAACGCGCAAAAAGCCCCTTCACGAGGAAGGGGCGTCATAATAGTGACAGTTCCGCTTCCTCTTATCTCTCAGCCTGATTTAATCAGGCTGCAAGAATTAGCACCGTTTTCAGCTAATGTAAATAGCTGAATGGTTGCCGGGTTTCATCGGGCTAGTCCCTCCACCTGCTCTTAATAAGAGTGCAAATTGTTAGAATATAATTTTAATTGTGATTATGACAGGGTATGAAGAATCTGTCAACTAAAATCTTTAAAAACTCTAGTAGTAATCATTGATGCTAGTGAACGAGGTTGATTTCTGTTCCAGGTGCTCGCTTTCCGGGGGGCGTGCGGTGAGCCACCTCTGCGCTATGCACATAGGTGTCTCACCTGTCCCGCTAATCCCCCAGGAGTCTCGCTCCTTGCACGTCAATCAACTGTCAATGAAGAACTAAACTTAAGCTTAAAGTTAAGTTAATAAAATACTTCTCCTAAAACAATTTAGTGATCCTGTCTGCGGCTTCAATCAAACGTTCTTCTGACGTTAAAAGACCTGCGCGGACGTATCTGTCACCTTCACTTCCGAATCCGATCCCTGGTGCAACCACAACATGGGCTTTTTCCAGCAGATAATCTGCAAATGTTTCAGATGTGTAGCCTCCTGGAACCGGCAGCCAGCAGAAGAATGATCCTTTTGGCGCTTCCACGTTCCACCCGTTTTCATTCAAACGGCTAATGAATGCATCACGGCGTCTTTCATAGGTTTCGACTAAATCATCCACACATTGCTGTGAACCATTCAGTGCTGCGGCTGCAGCATGCTGAACCGCTCCAAACAAACTCACATAAAGATGGTCTTGAAGAAGATTGATCGATTCGATAACAGATTCGTTTCCAACCGCAAAACCTACGCGCCATCCTGCCATGTTGTATGTTTTTGAAAGCGTATAAATTTCAATTCCTACGTCTTTCGCTCCTTCAACTTGTAAAAAGCTTACTGGTTTATTTCCGTCAAATCCAATCGCACCATATGCAAAGTCATGGCAAACTAGAATATCATGCTTTTTAGCAAGATCGATCGTCTCTTCAAAAAATGATTCTGTTGCTACTCCAGCTGTTGGGTTATTCGGGTAATTTAAAAACATAAGTTTCGCGTCACCAAGCACCGATTCTGATAGTTCATCATATCGCGGCAAAAAAGCATTTTCTTCGCGAAGCGGCATTGTTTCCATTTTTGCTCCTGCCATCGCTACACCAGACCAATAGTCTGGATAACCCGGGTCTGGAACGAGCGCAATATCACCTGGATTTAAATAGCACTGTGATAACTCTACTAAACCAACTTTTCCTCCAAAAAGAACAGCTACTTCTCTTTCAGGATCTAACGTTACGTTATACTCTCTTTTATAAAAATCAGCAGCTGCTTGTTTTAAAAATGCGTGACCACGAAAAGGAGAATATTTGTGATATTCAGGTTTGTCAGCACCTTCTTTTAGAGCTTCAACAATATGCTGAGGCGTGGGCTGATCAGGGTTACCTTGTCCAAGATTTATAATGTCATAGCCTTGTTCTGCATAATAAGATACTTTTTTTACAAGCTTTGCGAAAAATTGCTCTGGCAGCTTCCCCATTACATCTGCCTGCTCAAAACGTTTCACAGCAATCACTTCCAGTCTAATTTGAATGTTCTTGAAATTCTAATCAGTTATGTTATACGCTTAAGGAAATTCTGTAAAGACTTTTTTACACGACGGAGGTCCAATTATGAAAATTGCCTGTATACAAGCAGATGTCCAGTATGGCAATCCTGATAAAAACTATGAAAACATTGAGAATAAAATTCGTGAGGCGGTAAACGAGTTTCACCCCGATACGATTATTCTGCCAGAACTTTGGGATACAGCATATGACTTAACACGATTAGATGAGATTAGCGATCACAATGGAGATCGTGCGAAAAACTGGTTAAGCAAGCTTTCAAAAGAGCTAAATATTAATATTGTCGGTGGATCTGTTGCGTTTCGCGATGGTAACTCTGTATTCAATACATCACTCACCTACAACCGAAATGGAGAGCATATCGGCACTTATTCAAAAGCTCATCTGATTACGCTAATGGAAGAAGAAAAATATATCTCACCTGGAAAAAACAGCAGTCTGTTTACAATTGAAGGCAATCTTTCATCTGCTGCCATCTGTTATGACATTCGTTTTCCTGAGTGGATTCGTGCACCGTTTGTTAAGGGCGCAAAGATTTTGTTCGTTCCGGCGCAGTGGCCAATCCAAAGACAGACACACTGGAGATCTCTTCTTATCGCACGTGCAATTGAGAATCAATGCTATGTTGTCGCTTGTAACCGTGTTGGCAAAGATCCGAACAACACGTTCGCTGGCCAATCTATGATTATCGATCCTTGGGGCGATATCATTGCCGAAGCCTCCACGCATAATGAGGAGATTCTGATGGCAGATATTTCTCCGAGTTTAGTAGATGAGGTTCGTTTGAAGGTACCCGTATTTAATGATCGACGAACAGACCTTTATTAATTTTTTAAAAAAATTGTTATTGACAGACTTTACTTCTACGTTGTAGTATAACGATTATGAATTGCGCGAATATTAACACGCATTAATTAATCGAATAATTTGGTCTCTTATCAAGAGCAGGTGGAGGGATATGGCCCGATGAAACCCAGCAACCGACCGTAATACCATTGTGAGATGGGGCGCCCGCAATATAAGGGGAGCCGCTGTAATGAATTTCAGCGTATGGCACGGTGCTAATTCCGGCAAAACAATATGTTTTGCTAAGATAAGAAGCGCGGGATAACTAACTTTCCGAGCCTCTTTTCTTATACGAAAAGAGGCTCTTTTTATTTACAAACATTCCGGGGGGAACAAAAATGAGCATACAAGTAAAACCTACATACGAACCGTTAAACGAACAAACAGTTCTTGATGTCGTAAAACCATTAGATTTCTTTGATGCAGTTGAACAAAAAAGCTTGTTGGTTAAGGAAATCGGTGATGGCAACCTAAATCTGGTTTTCCATATTGAAGACCCAAGTTCAAATAAAGCATTGATCGTAAAACAAGCACTTCCATATGCAAAAGTGGTTGGTGAAAGCTGGCCACTTACGCTTGACCGAGCAAGAATTGAAAGTGAAGCTCTCTTAAGAGAAGCTGAATCCGTTCCGCACCTTGTTCCTAAAGTTTATTATTCGGATTCAACATTAGCTGTTACGGTAATGGAAGATTTATCAGACCATGTGATTCTTCGCAAAGGACTCATTGAAGGGCAAACATACCCAAATTTGGCTGAGGATATTGGAACTTTTACCGCTAAAACCGCTTTTTATTCCAGCGATTTTTATCTGCATCCGTTTGAGAAAAAAGAACAAGTTGGACGCTTTTCCAACCCAGAACTTTGTAAGATTACAGAAGACTTAGTATTTACAGATCCTTTTTTTAACCATGATACAAACGATTTTCCTGCTGAACTCCAAAACGAAGTCGAAAAAATATGGAACGACAAAGAATTGCTTAGAGAAGTAGCTCAGCTGAGATATGCATTCTTAACAAAAGCTGAGATCCTGCTTCACGGTGATCTTCATTCAGGGAGTATCTTCGTAAAACATGATTCTACGAAGGTAATCGATCCTGAGTTTGCTTTCTATGGACCTGCTGGTTTTGACATCGCTCACTTTATAGCGAACCTTGCTCTAAACCACCTGTCACAGAATGCACATGCGAAAGAGCCGTTCAATCGTGAATCTTTACAAACTTATCTTTTACAAACGATTGAGAAGACGTGGAATACGTACAGTGAAACATTTACTCAGCTGTGGAACGAGAAAGCAACTGACCCTTTTGCTAAGACAGAAGGTGTTCTAGAGAACTTCTTACAAAAAACGTTCCAAGAAGCAATTGGTTATGCAGGCTGTGAGATCATTCGAAGAACAATTGGTCTTGCTCATGTTGCTGACCTTGACTCTATTCCGCAAAAAGAAGTAGAGCTGTTTTATAAGAAAAAAGCTTTAGAGCTTGGTAGTGCTCTTATTAAGAACCAAGAAAAGATTACAAACATCAAAGAATTAACTGACTGGATTAGAGGTGCTTAAGAAATGACTGTAGCTGAAAAATGGGTCCCTTCTGTTCGTTATAGAGGCGACCATCTGCTTATTTTGGATCAACAACAACTTCCCCATCACACCGTCTACTTAAATGTAACGACGATTGAACATGTATGGGATGCGATTTCTAAACTTAAAGTGCGCGGTGCACCTGCGATCGGAATTGCTGCTGCTTTCGGTCTGGCTCTTTGGAGCAATACAGAAAAAGAAAATGACCTTCAGCAATTTTTAACAAAACTGCAAACGCAAAGAGACTATCTTGCTTCTTCTCGTCCTACAGCTGTTAATTTATTTTGGGCGATCGATCGTATCGTCGAGGCCGCTCAAGAGGCAGCAACTGTTACAGAAGCGCAGAAAAGAATTGAAGCAGAGGCTCTTTCCATTCAAGAGGAAGATGAGAATACGTGCCGCAAAATCGGTGAGTATGCATTGTCCCTTCTGCAAAACGGAGATGCGGTAATGACAATCTGTAATGCTGGCGCTATCGCTACCAGTAAATACGGTACAGCTTTAGCTCCGTTTCATCTCGCAAAAGAAAAAGGCTGGGACCTATCTGTTTACGCGAACGAAACAAGGCCAGTACTTCAGGGTGCCCGACTGACAGCTTGGGAACTTCAAGCAAATGATATCGATGTGACGCTCATTACTGACAACATGGCGGCACATACATTGAAAACAAAAAACATTAAAGCGGTAATCGTAGGCTGTGATCGCGTAGCTGCAAATGGTGATACGGCAAATAAAATTGGCACGTTCGGCCTTGCTCTGCAAGCTAAAGCTCTAGGCATCCCCTTTTACGTTGCCTGCCCGCTTTCTACCTTAGATCTTGGAACAGCAAGCGGTGATGACATACCTATTGAGGAACGTCCTGAAGAAGAAGTTACCCACCTAAATGGTATCCGCATCGCACCTGAAGGGATTAAAGTATTCAACCCTGCTTTTGATGTTACGCCAGCGGAATACATCTCAGCCATCATTACGGAAAAAGGCATCATCAGCGGTAATTATACAGAAGCATTATCAACACTAAAGGAGCAAAAATAATGAAGCCATACAAAGTACTAGCAACCGCTTTCTTGACAGCATCTCTACTTTTAACAGGATGTACAAGTGAACAAGATGCACTTACAAACAAAACAGAAACAAAAACTGCGTCAGCAACAGAATCAAAATCTAACAAAGCTAAGTCAGCAGCAACGAGTGAAGTTCCACAACAGCTTCAAAAACCGTTAAAGATTGCTTCTATCAATCAATTTTCAATTGGAACATTTTCTTCTCAATACATTAGCGGTGTGAAGAAACAGGTTGAAGAATTTGGTGGAGAGGTCCAAATCTACAACGCTGACAATGATCTTTCAAAAATGGCTGCTTACGTTGAAACAGCTGTTAATCAGCAGGTTGATGGCATTTTAATCGATCATGGCCGTGCCGATGCAATCGCTCCAAGTGTTAAAAAAGCGATTAAAGCTGGTATTCCTGTTGTCGCGTTTGACAGCGACCTCAACATTCCAGGTGTTACCGTAATCGACCAGGATGACTATAGCCTCTCTTGGAATGCTCTAAGATCCTTGGCTCAAGATCTAAATGGTAAGGGTGAGATCGTCTACGTGTGGGTTGGCGGTTTTACACCGATGGAAAGAAGAAACGTGATGTATGAGGCGTTTAAGAAACGTTATCCTTCTATAAAAGAAATCGCACGTTTTGGTACAGCAACACAGAATACAGCTCTTGATACACAATCTCAAATGGAAGCACTACTTCAAAAATATCCAAACAAAGGAGATATTGATGCGGTCTTTGCTCCATGGGATGAATTTGCTAAAGGTGTAACTCGTGCGATTCAGCAGGCTGGACGAGATGAGATCAAAGTGTACGGTATTGATCTTAGTGATGAAGATCTTCAATTGATGCAAGAAGAAAATAGCCCGTGGGTGTCTACTGCAGCTACAGATCCTACTGATGTTGGAAAGCTGCAAGTACGCTTCCTCTATCAAAAAGTGGCAGGTGAAGAAACACCGCAAATCTATAGCGTACAGCCACATCTTGTTGAAAAAGAAGATCTGCCAAATTCTAAAGTTTCCATGGATGAGATCGGTAAATATGTGGAAGGCTGGGGTAAATCAGAAGCTGGCACTTCACCGTGGATGGATAGCTTAAAGAAGGCGAATCAAAAATGACCATACTCTCATTAACTTCTATACAAAAATCGTTTGGTGATCAAACTGTACTAAAAGGAGTGGACTTTACCGTAGCTAGCGGTGAGGTCCATGCTCTTTTAGGAGCAAATGGTGCAGGAAAAAGTACGTTAATGAAAATATTGTCCGGAGATTATGAACGAGATGGTGGCATCATCACGATCGATCATAAGGAAAAGCAATTTAAGACCCCTGCTGATGCAAAGGAAGCTGGCATTGAAATGGTTGTACAAGAAGTAGACACTGCACTTGTTCCTTCTTTAAGCATTGCAGAAAACGTTACAATGAATGCGTTTATCACAGGACCTCCATTTTTTTCATGGAAAAAACGCCATAAACGCGCTATGGAACTTTTAAGAAGAGTTGGTTTGGATCTTGACCCCTCCCTTCCCCTTTCTCATTGTTCATTAGCTGAGAAACAATTAGTTCTTATCGCAAAAGCTCTATCTCGTGAGATTTCGTTTATTATTCTCGATGAACCTACAGCGGCACTTAGTACGAAAGAAGCTCAGCACCTTTTCAGCGTCCTTCGCGAGCTTCAAAATCAAGGCGTGGGAATTATCTATATTTCCCACCGCTTGCCTGAAGTAATGGAGCTTTCTACTCAAGTTACGGTTTTAAAAGATGGCTATGTTACGCTTCAAAAAGAAACGTCTGAGTGTACAACTGAAGAAATCGTACGGGCCATGTTAGGAAATGAACTTGTTGAGCTTTTAAACGATGATGAAGACCGTGTTCTCGGGAATACACTGTTAGATGTTAAGAACTTTAAGGTACCCGCTACAAATGAACGTGTTTCCTTAACGGTTCGAGAAGGAGAGGTCGTTGGTATAGCTGGCCTTGTTGGTGCAGGAAAAACAGAAACAGCAAGAGCTCTATTCGGCGCAGACCCATCAGGCGACTCGCTATCTATTAAAGGCAAGAAGATAAGAATAACGAGTCCTCAAAAAGCCATCTCTTCAGGAATTGGATTTGTTCCAGAAGAACGCCGCAAAGAGGGCATACTTGTTGATTTTAATGTAGTGGAAAACTTAACACTGCCGGTATTAAAACAGTTTACGAAATATGGTTTTATTCAAAAAAAACAAGAAAAAACGGAAGCTGAAAAATGGATCAAACAACTTGGCATTAAGGCACAAAAATCTTCACTATTGCTTAATCATTTAAGCGGTGGGAATCAGCAGAAAGCTGCAATTGGAAAATGGCTTCTAAATGATGGTGATGTTTTCATTTTTGATGAGCCAACAAAAGGAATCGATGTAGGAGCAAAACAAGATGTATTTCAATGCATCAAAGATTTAGCGCAAAACAATAAAGGTATCCTTTATTTCACAAGTGAGATTCAGGAGCTGCTTGCTTTTTGTGATCGGATCCTCATCATGTACGATGGAAAAATCGCGGGGGAACTGAGCAAGAAAGAAGCTACAACGGAAAAAATTATGCACTATGCAACAGGAGGTCATTATGGCACAGTACGTTCCTAAAGAACATGCAGAGAATGATATAAACAGAACAAAATACACATTTCAAGAAAAGGTCTTTCCCTTTCTCTACCGATACGGAACACTTCTTGTTATTTTATTAACCATTATTGGCTTTAGCCTTGCAAATGACAAGTTCTTAAGCTATCAAAACTTTACAGATATTCTGCGTTCCGTTTCGATCATTACCTTGCTGGCGATCGGGGTAACCATATCTCTCATTGTTGGAGGTTTTGATCTTTCTGTAGGTTCAACCGCTAGCTTAGCAACCGTTACAAGTGCGGCTGCACTCGTACTTTATCGTCAAGAAACGATTATCGCCATTCTCATCCCAATTGCAATCGGACTTTTAGTAGGTCTATTAAACTCATTTTTTGTTGTTAAGGTAAGACTCCCTGATCTTCTTGCAACACTTGCCGTGATGTATATTATCAACGGATTGCATTTGACGTTCACAAAAGGCTTTTCTATCTATAACAACATGCCCCTAACAGAGGGTGGAACAGCACCTGGCGTCTTTCTACCTTCGTTTCTTTTTATTGGGCAGGGCGAAATCTTATCCGTTCCTGTTCCTGTTATTATCATGTTGATCGCCGTTGTTGTTGTTCATATCATTCTTCAGCAGAGCCGTTTTGGCAGATTGCTATACATTACGGGTGGAAATGAAGAAGCTGCTCGGTTGTCAGGTGTTCCGGTTCAGCGCTATAAAATGTATGCCTATCTATTATCTGCATTCTTTGCCACTCTAGCTGGAATCCTACTGGCAGCTCGAATCGGTACGGGTCAAGTGTCTGCAGGAGCTCCTCTATTAATGGATGGTGTTGCTGCTGCCTTTATCGGTTTCTCGGTATTCGGAGCAGGTAAACCAAACGTGATTGGTACTTTTATTGGGGCTGTTCTTATTGGAATTCTATTAAATGGTCTAACCATGCTGAACGTGCCTTACTATGCACAAGATATCGTTAAAGGTTCCATCCTGATCGGTGCTTTAGCGTTTATGTATTACGAGAAGAAAAAATAATAGCTCTTTGAAGAGGTTGATCTCCATTTCAGGTGCTCGCTTTCCGGGGGGCGTGCGGTGAGCCACCTCGGCGCTTTGCTCTTAGGTGTCTCACCTGTCCCGCTGATCCCCCAGGAGTCTCGCACCTTCCACTCCAATCAACTTGTCAATGATGCAGTTGGAAGTATACTCCAAAAGCAACATTAAGAAAAGTATTGAAAGAAAAGTGACTAAAATAAAAACAGCACACCCCTTATAAGGATGTGCTGTTTTTTGATGTCATATATTTTTCTAAGAATTCCCCTGCTTCACATGCTGGCATTGGCTTTGAAATAATATAGCCTTGTGCGGTATGACAGCCGTACTCGCGCAGCAGTTTCATCTGCTCGTACGTTTCAACGCCTTCTGCTACCGTTGAAAGCGAGAGGCCTTCACACATCATAATAATCGCCTTAATGATGGCAGCGTCACTTGTGTTGAAGTAATCATCGCTTAAATGTCTGATAAAACTTTGATCAATTTTTAAGGAATCAACTGGAAAATCTTTAAGATAGCTAAGAGAGCTATAGCCCGTTCCAAAATCATCGATAGATAAACGAACACCTAATTCTCTTAATTCTTCCATAATGCTAATGCTGTATTGTACATTCTGAATCATGGTACTCTCTGTTAGCTCTAAATGAAGGTATTCTGCAGAAATTCCTGCCGTTTCAAGGGCTTCTTTTACTTCATAAACAAAGGATAATCTTTGAAACTGTCTGCCTGAAACGTTTACAGAGATGGATAGATGAGGCGCACCACCATCATGCCATCGTTTTAACTGTTTACACGATTCCATTAGCACAAAACGGCCGATTTCATCAATAAGTCCTATTTCTTCTGCTAACGGTATAAATTGCATAGGAGATATGAGACCGAGTTCAGGATGATTCCACCTTACTAGTGCTTCAAATCCTATAACCTTATCTGTCTTCAAGCAATATTGAGGCTGAAAATAAGGTTCAAGTTCACCTTTTTGCACCGCTTTTCTTAAATACCCTTCCAGCTTAAGCCGTTCAAGAGTAAAGGCATTCATTTCATCTGTAAAAAACTCACGTTTCCCGCGCCCTTTTTCTTTCGCTTTATGAAGTGCGGTATCTGCATTCTTTATAAGCACATCAGCACTTGTACTATCATTCGGATAGATGCTGATCCCGATTGATGTACTCACTGTATACTCTTGGCCATCTAAATAAATCGGCACTTTAAGTGCGTCCACAATTCGGTTTGCCGTATCAATAATATCACTTGGTTTATGAACTGATGTTAAAATCAGCGTAAATAAATCACCTGCAAAGCGGCTTAAAAGATCTTGGCTGTTGATGACTTGTCTTAGCTGGTTGCTGACATGTCTTAACACGACGTCACCGATATGATGCCCCATGCTTTCATTAATGATTTTAAAGTGATCAATATCAATAAACATTACCGCAAGTTTGTCTCTTGATTGATCGCTCTCTGAAACAAGCTCACGAAGTCTTTTTTCAAACAAACCACGGTTTGGTAGTCCGGTAAGAGAATCATGAAAGGCTAACTGTTCAATTTCTTCCTCTGCTTTCTTCTGCCATGTAATGTTTTTTCCTATTCCAAACACGCCTACTACCTTCTGATTCACTACGATCGGAATGTTTGTAATGCTGCTTAAAATTTGACTGCCGTCTTTTTTCTTGATACTCGTTACGAATGTTTGTGGCTTATCATGCACAGCGAGCCTGAAATGTTCAACAACACGTTTATGATCTTCCTCACACACGAAGTCAAGTGCGTGAGATTGAAGCATCTCTTCTTGTGAGAATCCTAATGATTGAACAAGAGCATGATTGACACTTGTAATGTAACCGTCCATATCCATGGAATAGATCATATCTGGATTATGATCAAACAAAGATTTGTAGCGCTGTTCCGATTCTAGCAGATTATCGTTTAGCTCTTCCATCTCTTTTGTGCTCGATTGGATCAGGTGGGAAAGTGCGAGTAAGTCATCGATTTCTTTTGATTGTTCAGGAATAGTCGAATCGAACTTTTTTTGAAGTGTCGCATCATTCGACTCACTTACAACGAGTATCGTTAAAGCATGAGAGAGCATCTGTAAAGTGGTGCCATCATGAAAGTATTCTCCATATGTAAAGAACCCAACAGTTGGGACAAACTGATCAATGACTAGAAATTCTTCTTCTAATGTACTTTTTAAATATCTCCTTCGCGCCATACATGAATAAAGGAATATTGCTTCAGCAGGCTTGTCTTGAATCTCTTTCGTTACAAGATCAATACTTCTTAAAGAAAGTGCTGCATCTCTATATCCGATTTGAATCTTGGTACCTACATTTACTTTCTGATGAAATAGAATAGGTTCTCCAGGGTTCGATGTTTTAATAGATAACGGTTGATAAGTTTTACCTTTTTTAACGATTAAGGGGTATTCAATTGCAGATGCTGGAAGTTTATCTGCAATTTCCTTACCCATGTAATGTTTATAAAGGTTATAAACTGATTTATCTTCAATCATTAATTCACCATCAAGAGACACATCTGTTACGGTGAATACTTTTCCTGCTGGTTTCCATTCTGTGTAAGAATGGGTATGAAGGTATAGTTCTTCACTATCAATAGCAGCAGCGACCACGCCATTGTCATAAACACCCTTCTCTGTAAAAAGAACAGCATTTTCATATTGTCCGTTGTCACCACCGTTTCCACCTGCGAGATATACATTTGGTGCTGTCTCATGAAATGCTTTCAGAAATGATGAGCTTTCCATGTGCATTCCATCACCGAATGCAAATACAAGCTTAGTCGAATTCTGAATGACTTCGTTAGCTAATCTTACACCTAAATCTCTGCTATTGTTATTTTCCTCAAGTGGAAAATAGAATGTTCTCGGTACAGAATTATTAAATGTAGAAACAGAAATAACCGTTTCACCTGTCGTGACACGGCCACTTAATATCTCACCATCTGTTGTAACACCGATTATCTTAGCTTGAGGTAAATGAAACAAAAGCTGTATACGCAGTTCGTCGATCCACTGCTTATCAACTTTGCCAGTGAAAACTTGAATGAATATATTCTCATATTTTTTAAGTTTATTTTTAACAATCCACTTTTGTAGGTCGATCTCACTTTTAAATAAATAATTATAGGTTTGCATGCTTACACCTCATCTGCCAAGAAAACGCAATTTAAGAAAAGTTATACTTGTCCTCTTTAATATCGGTGTAAACTCCGCTTTGTTAACAAAAAGCCATACTGGTTATTTTATCCAGTTACCCATTTACCAAAAAGAAAAGCACCTTCAACTTTTAGCCTGTGCTAAAAATGGAAGATGCAGTTTGTTTGTTTTTTATCCAAGTACAGCATAACCATAAAACAATACTAATACTAAAGATACCCAGAAGAATACCCAGTTCAGCAGTCGGCCTTCACCACGTTTTCTTTGAACAAGGATGATTTCCATCAAGCCGATTAATACAATTCCAAGTGTACCTTTAATGATGAGCGGCCCTTTATTAACAATTCCTGGGTCCGTTAAGTAGTTCGCGAGCATATGTCCACCCGTTGCAAGGATGGCTAAGTACAAAACTCGCAGAATCATGTGAAAAATTTTTGATTTTTTTTCGGCATTTTTTTTGTATAAGATATACGTTACAAAAAACAAAATTAACGCCAGAAACCATGATGTAACATGAGCATGAATCATAAATATATCCTCCTATGTATAATTCTCCATATTACTATAACACGAACTCCCCAGAACTAGGCAATGAAAAGAGTTACCCCTGTAAAGTAAGCACTTTCATTGCTATAATAGCAATGTGAGAAATCTTGCAGAATAGAGGTGTTTCCTTTGAAACAGACAGAAACGAAGAATACGGAAACTGTAATATCTAAGACGGAACAATATGGTGCACAGAACTATCATCCGCTTCCAATCGTAATTTCACAAGCTGAAGGTGTATGGGTAACAGATCCTGAAGGTAATCGATACATGGACATGCTTAGTGCTTACTCTGCGGTTAACCAAGGTCACCGTCACCCTAAAATCATTCAAGCATTAAAAGATCAAGCTGACAAAGTAACGCTTACTTCACGTGCATTCCACAATGATCAACTTGGTGATTTTTATGAAAAAGTATCAGCGTTAACAAAAAAGGACATGGTCCTTCCGATGAACACGGGTGCAGAAGCTGTAGAAACGGCAATTAAAGCTGTTCGCCGCTGGGCTTATGATGTAAAAGGTGTTGCTGATAATCAAGCAGAAATCATCGTTTGTGAAGGAAACTTCCACGGACGTACGATGACCGCGGTATCCATGTCATCTGACCCTGACTATCAGCGTGGATTTGGCCCGATGCTTCCTGGTATCAAGCTTATCCCTTACGGTGATCTTGATGCATTAAAAGCAGCGATCACTCCAAATACAGCTGCATTCATTTTAGAGCCAATCCAAGGTGAAGCTGGAATCGTTATTCCACGTGAAGGATTCTTAAAAGAAGCCCTTGACGTATGTAAAGCAGAAAACGTTCTTTTTGTAGCAGATGAAATTCAATCTGGTTTAGGACGTTCTGGTAAGATGTTTGCTTGTGACTGGGAAGAGATCGAGCCAGACATGTATATCCTTGGAAAAGCACTTGGCGGTGGTGTTATGCCGATTTCCTGTGTAGCGGCTAACCGCGAAGTACTGGGTGTATTCAACCCTGGTTCTCACGGATCTACATTTGGTGGTAACCCATTATCTTGTGCTGTATCTGTTGCTTCAGTAGAAGTTCTTGTAGAAGAGAACTTAGTTGATCGTTCCTTTAAGCTTGGCGAGTACTTCTTAGGTGAGTTAAAGAAGATTAATAACCCGGTTATAAAAGAAGTTCGCGGAAAAGGCTTGTTCATCGGTGTTGAATTGAACGAACCTGCCCGCTCGTATTGCGAACGTTTAAAAGAACAAGGATTGTTATGTAAGGAAACACACGAAAACGTCATTCGCTTTGCTCCTCCTCTAATTATTTCTGAAGAGGACCTTGAATGGGCAATCGAACGCATTAAAAACGTACTTTCTGTATGATTTTTTATTAAGAGCTGACTCTGAGTAGTCAGCTCTTTCTTTTTTAGCTTTCAACGCCCCCGAAACTGCCTATTAAGTGATACCACTTGGGGTATTAAGCTGTATCAGGTCTTTTAAATCCACAAAAAATAAGGTCCAATCCACGAGTTTTGGATGTCAATCCACGAGAATAACCTTCAATCAAAAAGTTTTTGCGATTTATCCGCGAGTTTACAAATCTCGACAAATGCCACCTCGCCTTATACCCCTACATAAATAAAAAAGAAGCAGCAACTGCTGCTTCTTTTATCGTACAACTTATAAAGCTTTAACCATACCTCCATCAATTAATAACGATTGACCCGTAATATATGTGTTAGCACCAGAGCATAAAAATACGACCATCTTCGCAAACTCTTCAGGCTCACCATAACGCCCTAGCGGAATTCCGCTTTCCATAGCAGCTTTTATTTCCTCTGCTGAAACTCCCTTTTTCTCAGCAACCATCTGATCTAATTCACCAACTCGATCTGTTCCAATGCGTCCTGGGCCGATCGTGTTGATTAGAATGCCGTCTTTGCCCAGCTCTTGCGAGAGACTTTTGGATAGACCATTAATGGCTGTTCGGAAGGTGTTTGATAAAATTAGCCCGTCGATCGGCTGCTTAAATGAAGATGACGCGATGTTCACGATACGTCCACCACCATTTTTTTTCATGTTCGGTGTGACTGCACGAACTGATCGAACGAGACTCAACAATGTCAACTCGAAGGCACCCTGCCAATGTTCATCTTCAAAATCATTGAACGTGCCTGCTGGAGGTCCTCCAGCGTTATTCACGAGTACATCAACACTGCCTAGCTTATCAACCGTTTCTGCCACTAGTTCATCAATCTCATTACGCTGCGTGATGTCGCAAACTTTAAAATAAACAGCAGAACCTGTTTGACTTTTAATTTCTTTTGCAGTCTTAGAAAGCTGTGCTTCATCACGGCTTGTCAGCATCACGTTTGCGCCTTCTTTTGCAAACTCAAGTGCACACGCTTTTCCAAGCCCTTTACTAGAAGCAAGAACTAATACATTTTTTCCTTTTAACCCTAAATCCATATGTCATCACCCAATTTCTTAAATAGTTTTTATAATACGTAGCTTACGTATTTTGTCTCCAAGTACGCTTCCATTCCTTCTACTCCGCCTTCTCGGCCAAGTCCACTCTCTTTCATACCGCCGAACGGCGCTTGTGCAGCTGATGGAACGCCATCATTCCAGCCGATGATTCCATAATCTAATCCTTCAACAATTTGTGTTCCTTTGGACATGCTTTCGGTATACACGTATGCTGCTAACCCAAACGGACTTGTGTTTGCGAGCTTGATGCCTTCTTCAATAGAAGTGATTTTATGAATCGGAATAACCGGTCCAAACGTCTCTTCATTCATAATCAGCATATCTTGGGTTACGTTCTTTAGAACAGTTGGCTCATAATAATAGGCACGGTTTTCCGCTTTTCCTTTACCGCCTGTAACACATTCTGCACCATTTGATACAGCGTTCTCAACATGTTCAGAAATCTTTTCATAACCATCTTTATTAATAATCGGTCCGATGTCCGTACCTTCCTCAAGACCGTTACCCACTTTTAGTTTCTGTGCTTCTGCCGCAACAAGTTCAACAAACTCATCGTATACGTTTTCCTGGACATATACGCGATTGATACAAATACACGTTTGGCCAGCGTTACGAAACTTGGAAGCTACGATTCCTGCTACTGCTTTTTTGAGATCTGCATCATCAAGCACGATTGCAGGTGCATGGCCACCTAACTCCATGGATATGTTCTTAACTGTCGCTGCACTCTGTTCGATTAATTTTTTGCCGATCTCAGTTGAACCAGTAAACGTTACTTTTCTTACTTTTTCAGAATCCATGATGGCTTTTCCGATCACAGACGATGATCCTGTTACAAGATTGATAACGCCTTTTGGAAAGCCAGCTTGATCAGCAAGTTCTACTAGCTTAATTGCAGTTAGTGGTGTCTCTTTTGGCGGCTTCACAATAAACGTGCAGCCTGCAGCGAGTGCTGGACCTAGCTTTCTTGTAATCATCGCTGCCGGAAAGTTCCATGGCGTAATCGCTGCAACTACTCCAACAGGCTGACGTAAAACTTGCATTCGTTTATTTTCAGCACTAGAAGGGATCGTTCGGCCATATACACGTTTTCCTTCTTCAGCGTACCATTTAATAAAGGAAGCCGCATACATCACTTCACCGACGGATTCTTTTAGTGGTTTCCCCATTTCCAGCGTCATCAGTTCTGCTAGTTCTTCTTTTTGTTCAATCATTAAGTCATGTAGTTTCATGAGGTATTCAGCCCGTTCGTATGCAGTTAATTTGGACCAGCGAGGAAATGCATCGTGTGCCGCATCAATCGCCGCATCTGTTTCTTCTTTTCCACAAGACGGCACCGTTCCTACCACTTCACCATTAGCAGGGTTATATACCTCTATTTTTTCGAGTGAATTTCCTGTCCATGAACCGTTAATATAAAGCAGCTTTTCCATGTGAATTCCTCCTCTATGTAACTAGTTAATTCGACTTCATTCTACTATTTCATTACGAAGCGTCCCGATTCCTTCTATTGTAATTTCTACCCGATCACCCGCTTTTAAAAATACAGGCGGTTTCATTCCTTTTCCAACTCCTGCAGGTGTTCCTGTTGCGATTATATCTCCAGCTTCGAGCGTCATTCCTTTTGAAAGTTCCTCGATCATGGTCGGGATATCAAAAATAAAATCAGAGGTATTTCCGTTCTGTCTTACTTCTCCATTTACTTTTGTAACGATTCGAAGGTTCTCAGGATTTGGAACTGCAGAGTGATGAACAATCCATGGCCCCATCGGACATGTCCCGTTTAAACTCTTTCCAAGTAAAAATTGCTTATGTTTTTGCTGAAGATCACGAGCTGTTATATCGTTAATAATCGTGTAGCCAAAAACGTGGTTCATTGCTTCATCCTTCGTAATTCCTGTACCCGTTTTTCCAATAATAATAGCAAGTTCCCCTTCATAATCGAGTTGATTTGTAATAGAAGAATGACTTGGTATTCCTTCTTTGTGACCAATGACAGACGTTGGAGTTTTAGAAAAAACCATGATATCCTCAGGAATATCTGCCTCGCTTCCCATTTCAATTGCATGATCTCGGTAATTTTTCCCGATGCAAAAAACATTCTTACCAGGACGCGGAATAGGAGCTAGAAGTTTTACTTCACTCATTAAGTAAGTATGTTTTCCCGCTTCTTCCAAGCTAACCAACTCTTCTGCTCTACCTAAAAAATCAAATCCTAGGGTAATCGCTTCATGTAAAGTTGCCGGAAAGTCCACACTCTTGATGTCAGCAAGACTTGATAGATCAATCACTTGATCCTCCTCTTTAACCATCCCTATAAAGCGCTGCTCATTTCGTACTGCTGTTACAAATTTCATGTTTATCATTCCTCCTCTAAAACGCTTACACCATAATTAGTTCTACTATATAGTGCCAGGCTCTGAACCGTAAAGAAATTTGCTGTATGAATCGTCTTAAATCCAGTTTTTGATTCGTTAAAAAATATGATAAAATAATATGTCATCTAAATCGCCCTTATACAGGGTAACAATAATGAGGTTATTAACATGAAAACTGTACTAAGTACGCTTAATGCTAAATATATACACACGTGTCTTGCGCTTCGCTATTTAAAATCATATAGCGAGCCTGAATTTCCTATAACGATTCGTGAATTCACGATAAAAGACCCTTCTCTTAACATCGTAACAGATCTTTACAGTCAAGATCCCGATGTACTCGGATTCAGCTGCTATATCTGGAATATAGAAGAAACGATAAAAGTCATCCAGATGTTTAAGAAGATTAAGCCTGAAACGAAGATCGTCTTAGGTGGTCCTGAAGTTTCTTATGATGTCGCGCATTGGCTTGAAAGCATCCCTGAAGTGGATTTTATCGTTGTAAATGAAGGTGAGGAAACATTTAAACATCTGTTAACTCAGATTCAAAACGATGCTGGCTTTGACACCGTTGCTGGTCTTGCTTACCGAAAAGACGGAAAGCCAAAGATCAATGGACCACGAGAAAAGCTTGACTTAAAGACTGTTCCATCACCTTTCCGTTTTGAAGAAGATATTCAGTCTCTCTCAAAACGAATTACTTATTTTGAAACGAGCCGCGGCTGTCCATATTCTTGTGCTTTCTGTTTATCATCGATTGAAGTTGGGGTACGTTATTTTGATCCAAAACTTGTGAAGGATGATTTGATCTTTTTAATGGATAACGGTGCGAAGATTATTAAGTTTGTTGACAGAACGTTCAACATTCGCAGAGACTATGCACTTGATATGTTCTCTTTTCTCATTGAAAACAGAAGACCTGGCGTCGTTTTTCAGTTTGAGATCACAGCTGATATTATGAGACCTGAAGTGATCGAGTACTTGAATGAACATGCTCCAAAAGGATTGTTCCGGTTTGAGATCGGAGTTCAGTCAACAAATGACGCAGTAAACGAACTCGTGCAGCGCCGACAAAACTTCGAGAAGCTTACCCGTACAGTAACAACTGTGCGCGACGGCGGAAAGATTGTTCAGCATTTGGACTTAATCGCTGGATTGCCTGAAGAAGATTATAACTCGTTCCGTAAAACATTTAACGACGTATTTGCATTTGGAATTGAAGAAGTGCAGTTAGGGTTCTTAAAAATGCTGCGGGGAACAGGGCTTAGACTAACAGCTGAAAAACATGATTATGTGTATATGGATCATTCTCCATATGAGATCTTAGGAAATAACGTGTTAACGTTTGATGAGATTATCCGTATCAAACAAGTGGAAGATGTTCTTGAGAAGTACTGGAACGATCACAGAATGGATCATACGGTAAAATACTTGATTCATAATGTGTTTGAGTCACCGTTTGACTTCTTCCAAGAGTTCGGAACGTATTGGGAGACACGAGGCTGGTCGAGAATCGGTCATCAGCTTGAAGACCTGTTTAATCGTTTAATCGCTTTTCTGAAGGAAGCTGCACCTCATGCATTGCCTGTTGCTGAAAGTTTGATGAAGCTCGATTACTTAGAGCGTCAGCAGTTTAAGCCGCGTAAGCCTTGGTGGGAAAACACACAAATCAAAGAAGAAACATCTAAGGTTTTATCTGTGCTCGCTCAAAATCCGGAACTCATCGAAGGATTTCCTGCTCTTTCTGAAAAAGATCTGCATAAGCACGCATTTGTTACAGAAACGGCAGTTGACCCGTTGTCACAAGAGCTGAAGTTGCATCCAAAAGATGAAAACTTTTTGCTTATTGCTTTGTTTGATCCTAAACAGCAGAGTACGAGAATTTATAGTACTTCAAAAGAATCATTGCAAGTAAAAAGGGACGCGTAAATCGCGTCCCTTTTTGTTATATAGGATTGTTTATACTAGGTGCTTTTGAATGGGTTGATTTCCGCTCCAGGTTGCTCGCTTTCCGCGGGGCAGGCTTGAGCCACATTCGTACGTTTCACTCTTAAGTGTCTCACCTGCCCGCCTTAAGGGAAGTATTCTTGCTCCTGCGTCTAAAAGCAAATGCTATCGAGGTGAGTTTCCTCGTCGCATGCCCTGCTTAGAAGGGTTCTCAGGTGGTAGGCACGCACCTTGCGCTCCAATCAACTAGTCAAAGAAGAAATAAACCAAACAAGCGAGCCATAAGCAACAAGCTTCGAGATATAAGTTATTCCACTAAAGAGAGCTCACTTTGCTCTTATGGCCAATTGAGCTTTATAAAAAAATGCGGGATCTTACCTGTCCAACTGCAGCGCTAGCAGTTTTGTTCAATAAGCACAACATTTTAGAGATCAGCCTATTTTTTAAATACAGGCTGTCCTGATACATAAACTGGTGACGGATTTAAAACAATTACTTGACCTTTTTTGAGACCTTTTTTAATCTGTACGTAACCTTTTTGCTCGAGACCGGTAGTAACTTTTAATTTGTACAGCTTATCCTTCACAATGGTTAATACGTAGGTTTTACCATCGTCTTTTAGAATGGCTTGCTTTGGTACGCTAACTGCCTTTTCGGCCAGTTTTTCAGTAATGATAATCTTAGCTGTTTGGCCTTCTACCCATGCGGCTTCCTCTTCTACTAAAACTGTCATCTTAAAGCTTTTGTTTTGATTTGTCGGTAATAAAGTTTGAATGGTACCATTCAGCTTTTTGTTGTCCATGGAGATGATTTGTACCGAATCCCCTGTTTTTACAACAGCAGCAATATTTTGCTCAATTTCTGCTACAAGTTCAAAATTACCTTGACCTACAATGGTTAGAAGCGGTCCATTACTCCCAATTCCATTCACTTCAGAAACGATACCGTCTGCAGGACTTTTCACTGAAAGTTCATCCAATTGTTTTTCTAAATCTGCAATCTCGTCTGAAAGCACGGAACTTTCATTTTCAGCAAGATCGCTTTGCAATTCGGCTTCAGCTAATTCTTTTTGCAGAATTAGTTTAGCATCAGCGTTGTCTTTTTCTTCATCAAAATTTGAGAGTTCACTTTTCCATCTGCTTTCTTCATTTGAATAGTGGTCGCTTCGAACATCAGCAGCTTCTTTATCCCTTTTTAAGCTGCGAATTTCGCTTTTAATGTCTTCATTCTCATATGTAATTAGCGTTTGACCTGAAGTAACGGTCTCCCCTTTTATCGCCACAATTTCTTTTATTGTACCGAGTGAAGAATTTTGATAGATATCAAATGTGTTTTTCGATAAAGCAACACCTGTTGCTTCGTGTTCTTTCGTAAAGTCTTTTTGCTTTGAAAGGCCGGTCTCTAACCTTGGCGCTTCAACAGCAGCAGATTCTTGTTTATCAAAAATCATCACGTTCATTACGATCAGGAGAAGAACCATTAAAGCTGCGGCAAGCCATTTCAGTCTGTTCATAACCCATTCTCCCCCTTATATCAGCTGTCCGCTGGCTAACGCGGCATATAGCGAAAACATTAAAATAAAAAATACTGAAAAGGCAATGGCTACAACCAAACAGTACTTTCTCTCTTTAAAAGAAAGTTGTCTAAGAGCCACATAGACAACGACCGAACCCCATATTGTAAACACATTGATTAAGTTCAACAGTTCTTTCCAAAAACCATGTTTTAAGAACAGAACACCGACCATACCAAAACCTAACGGCTGAACAACCTCCTCAGCACCTGTTACAAACTGTAATGGCAGTTCAAAAAGCAATCCCACTAAAAAAAGAATGTAAACGACGCTCATTACGTAAAAAAGAGCTTTGTAGCCGATATCACGGAAAAAAAACCATAAAAATACCGTCCCTGACTGTATCACAAGCAAGGGGACGATTACTCCCCATGCCCCGCCTGCCAATGCTAGTAAATATCTAAGAAGCTCTTGTTCTGCTCCAGAAAGTTTTGCTGCTTCCACGAAAGATATGGTTTTAAACGATGGAAATGCTGCAAAAAATGATAATGCATGAAGCAATCCACTTACAGCTAAAATTGCAAAAAACCTGATCCAAAATCCTTCTTTATCTTTCCACTCATTATAAAACGCAAAATATGTATTAGGCTTTGTTAAAGCAGGAATGAATTGTGCTCTTCCTGACATGAGGCCACCCCTTCTCTCTCTTTATCAGTCTATGTTATCACAATTTTTTACTCATAATGACAATTTCTGACTCATTTAATAAAAAATATTAAGTTATTCGCATAAATAGATTTAGGTAGCAAAAACTAATCCAAATTATTGCGAATCGGGATGATATTCATCATGACTTTTTTTAAAAAACCAAAAAAGTTAAAACAAGAAGCAGCACCTGTGCACATTGAAGAAAAGGGTGTAAATACGGAAAATAAAACAGAAGAAAAAACAACGATAGATGATGTACTTTCTCAAGTCAAGAAACCGTTCGGTTCGACAGATGACTTAGTCACTCAAATCATAGAGCTGCCTGGAGATGAGTCAAAACTTGCTTTTCTTTATATCGAATCGATTATTGATAAACAATTAGTTCAAAGTCAGATCATTAACCCCGTATTCGAGATTTCTCATGAAAACGTTCAAGAATCCTTTGATCAAATGATGAATCTCGCCTTAAAAAAGCAGACAGATTTTACAAAAGCGCAATCTTTACTCTTACAGTCAAATACACTTGTGTTTACAGAAGACACTAGTTGCTTTTATTCATTAGCCACACCTGTAAAAACAGAAAGGGATATTACTGAACCCGACAATGAAACAATTATAAGAGGGGCACACGATGGTTTTATAGAAAGCCTGTCGATCAATCTTGCTCTGATTCGAAAACGTTTAAAAACACCTAAATTGACAATCAAGTATTTAAGAGTTGGAAATGAAACACATACTACCATAGCACTTCTATATGTGGATAATATTGCTAATATGGATTATGTAAAAGAAGTGGAGCGAAGAATTAGATCCATTGAAGCTGATGCCGTATATACGCCAGGAAATATTGAAGAAAGTATCGAAGACAAACCTTTTAGTTTTTTTCCACAGATATTGAGCACTGAGCGCCCTGACCGCGTTGCAGCAAACTTAATGGAAGGAAGAATTGCTCTTGTTTACGATACATCGCCAACAGCACATGTGATGCCAGTCAACTTTTTTACGTTCTACCAATCTGTAGATGACTATAATAAACGGTGGATTATCGGCTCTTTTTTCCGTTCGATCAGGCTATTTAGCTTTTTTATAGCAATGGGGTTGCCTGCCGTTTATATTGCCATTGTTTCCTTTCACTTTGAAGTCATCCCATTTGGTCTAATTCTTTTAATTAAAAGCTCACTGGAAGACATTCCGTATCCACCTCTTTTTGAAGCACTTTTGATGGAGCTTACCATTGAATTGATCCGGGAAGCATCAATCCGCCTTCCTACTCGTATCGGTTCTACGATCGCAATTGTCGGTGGTCTAGTAATCGGCGATGCCGTTGTTAAAGCAGGTCTCGTTTCAAACCTTATGATTATTGTTGTCGCTATTACAGCCATTGCTGCTTATATCGTTCCATCGAATGAAATGAGTGCTGCTGTCCGCATACTGCGCTTTCCATTTATGATTGCTGCAGCAACGATGGGTTTTTTAGGCATTATTTTTGGAATCATGATCTTGCTGTTTCACCTTTGCCGTCTATATACATTTGGTGCTCCTTACTTCGCACCACTTGCACCTTTTAAATGGAAGGATTTTAAAGATGCCATAATACGTGTCCCGTTTTGGATGATGAACCGGAGACCACAAGATCTGCAGACACAACAGGAGAGCCTCGACAACCAAACTCGAAAGTGGGATAAATCATGAGCAGTCAAAGTATTACACACAGACAACTGTTCTTTTTAATTTTTCAAACACAAATAGGGGTTGGCGTTCTATCTTTACCTTATTCACTGTTTGTAAAAGCAAAAACGGATGGATGGATCTCACTCATGCTTGCAGGAATTTTCATACAGTTCTCTTTATTAGCTATCTGGAAATTGTGTAACAGATTTCCGAAGAGTACGATTTTTGATATCCTTCCAAAAATAATGGGGAAACCGCTTGGGTTTGTGTTTAATTTTATATACACACTGCACTTTGCTTTTATCTCGATTTTAATTTTAGCTTTGTATAACCAAGTCGTCGGTAAATGGATTTTATTTGATACACCACACTGGGTTATTATTTTCATCATGGCTTTTACAGGTGTTTATTTCATAACGAGTACCCCAAGAGAAATGGCTAGATTTTTTACAATTGTAACGCCATTGCTCTTGATTTTATTAGGTTTGATCCTATACGCATATACTGACCTTCATTTATTGTATATCTTTCCTGTAGGTAGTGTTGGTGTATCTAACATCATTAGAAGTTCATCAGATGCAATGGTTTCATTGCTTGGATTTGATGTCGCTCTTGTATTTTTAGCTTACACATCTGGAGCTTCAAACAAGAAATTAAAGGTCCTTTCATTTGCATCCCTGTCCGTAACTTTAATCTATTTATTTATTGTTGTGACCACTTATATGTATTTTAATCCGCTGGAAATTGTCATTGTTCCTGAACCCGTGCTGTACATGCTAAAAGCATTTTCTTTCACAGTTATCGAAAGAACAGATTTAATATTTCTATCTATATGGATCATTTCAGTTGCTACCTCCTTTATCAGCTATTTGTATGTAGCATCAAAGGGTCTTCAAACTCTTTTCAAACTGAAAAAACACGAATCTGCGGCACCATTCATTGCGCTATTTTGTTTTTTGATCGCAATTATTCCAAATGAAAAATTAGAGATCTTAACTTGGAATAAATACATCAGTATGACTTCTCTTCTATTTTCAGGAATAGCTCCGATTTTTTTGCTGCTAATTGCAGTTATTAGAAAAAAACAAGAGAAGGGAACCGCATCATCATGAAAAAAATTCTGTATCTTGTTCCTATTCTTAGTCTTTTAACAGGGTGTTGGGATCAAAGTATGCTTAATCAAACAAAGCTTATCACAGCAGGAGGTTTTGATTATACAAAGAGCGGAAAAGTTATTACAACGGCGGCGATTCCTCAAGCCGTTGCAGCTGAAGCTGGTCAAAGAAATACGGAGAATCAAATTTTTTCTGCATCCGGTTTTACCGCTCGTCAAAGCCGGCTTCGATTAGATCGGAAGGTTTCAGAAAGACTGGAAGCTTCTAAGAATCAGATTATTGTATTTGGTGAAGATGCTGCAAAAAAGATATCTACCACTTATTGGATGTTTTTTATCGAGATCCTAAATCGGCACTTAATGCAAAATTAGCGGTTTCTGCAGGAAAAGCTTCAGATATTATTAGTAATGATTTTGAAGAGACTAAAAAAACAACGGGTGTTGGGGAATATTTAAGGGACTTAATTCGAAGTGCAGAAGAAGGAGCAACCATTCCAAAGGAAAACATTCAGACAGTTTGTCCAATTATGTTTGATCCCGGTCAAGATTTTGCACTTCCTTATTTAACACATGTTGGAGATAAGATAAAAGCAGTGAAAGTAAAAGGTGTCGCTCTTTTTCGAGGTCATAAGATGGTAGGAAGTATACCAGAACCATTATCTGTCGTTTACACAATGTTAACGGGTGAATCCGCTACGATTCAAATGTCTACAACAAAAAAAATATGGCACAAGAAAGATGAAGACACTTTAAATTATGCCACCATTAAAGTTAAAAAAAATAAACGGCATTTTAAAGTTTTAGTCTCACCAACAGGAGAGGTCTCGGCTGAAATTAAATTAAAAACTAAAGTAGTGATTTCCGAATACCCACAAGATAATTTAGCAAAATCTTCCGAAATTATAAAAGTAGAAAAACTGCTATCAAAAAAATTCTCTAAAGATGCTCAAGACGTCATTAACAGACTGCAGAAAATGAACAGTGATCCATATGGAGTTGGAAGAAAAGTAATGGCGTTCCACTATCCAACTTGGGAAAAATTAAATTGGGAAGAAGAATACCCTAATATAAGATTTAAAGCATCCATTGAAGTAGATGTCGTTGGAAGCGGGATAATAGAATAAGGCTGTTTCGTAAGCTATGTTGTTATTGGGAGTGATTGATTTCCGTTCCAGATGCTCGCTTTCCGCGGGGCAGGCGGTGAGCCACATTTGTACATTCCACTCTTAAGTGTCTCACCTGCCCGCCTGTCCTAGCCGAGAATCTAGCATCTTACACTCCAATCAACTGTCATAGAAGAAAAAGAACTATCTATAAAAAGCTTACAATAAAAGGCTTAAGGTTTTCACCTTAAGCCTTTTCTCATAATTCCTTTAAACCTCATCGAGACGGACCCTTGTTCCTTTACCTGAATGTTCGGCTGGTTCTACGATTAATCGTTTTGTTAATCGTGCTTTTAATTCAGGAACGTGCGAAATCACGCCGATTGAGAAGTTTTCCATCTGTACTTTTTCGAGTGCCGTTACAACTGTATCGAGCAACTCTTGATCAAGCGTACCGAACCCTTCATCTAAGAAGAAAAATTGTAGAGGAAACTTCCCTCTTAACTGGATTTGCGCTGACAGCGAAAGTGCTAATGATAGTGATGTTAAGAACGTTTCACCGCCAGATAAAGAAGTAACAGGACGTTTAATGCCACCATTTGCATCGTCGCGGATAACAAATCCACCACTAGAATCTACTTCAATGGCGTATCGTCCCCTTGTAAGCTTAGACAGTCTGCTGGATGCATCACGTGTTACATGATGAAGCTGCTCTTCTGCCATAAACTCGACAAAAGCATTTCCACGAAAAACACTTTGGAGTTTGCCCAACTGCTCCAATAATTGAGAAACTTTTTCCTTCTCCTCTTGCAGTTCGTTGTATCGTTTATGGTTATTTTCAATGGTCATGAAGCTTTGTCTTGCTTCACCTACAGCCTCACGTGTATCATTTGTTTCTTGAGTTAATGTTAATAGCTGTTCTTTTGCTTGCTGTAACTTCTCTACTGAAAGTAACTCAGGTGGCAGTTTTTCTTTGATCGCATCAAGTGCTGAAGCATTTGCTTTACATAGATCTTGATAGTGCGTAATTTGCTGCTCCCATTCACTTTGAACCTCTTCGTTTCTTAAGCAGCTTTTAAATTCTTCATATGAATGGAAATCTGATGAGCTTAAATGCTTGTTCCATTCGTTTTCTGCTTTTTCTTTTCTAATGCGAGCATCTTTTAACCTGTAAACAACAGAATGATAGGCTTTATCACATTCAAAATAATGGTTTTTCGCCTGTTCATAATTTTGTTCTGCCAACGAATAGTTACTTTTCAGATCGTTCAGCTGTTTATCTATATCTTCCAATGCGTTTTGAACGCTCTGATTTCCTACTCTTTTATAAATCTTGTCACTTAGGGCTTGAACTTCTTTCTGAAGCATCTCTTGTTGACTTAATGAGACGTTTAATGCGCTATGCAATTTCGAATTTTCTTCTTTAGCCGACTCTAATTTTTTTGCTTGCTGTTCCAAAAACTCTTCAGCTACGTTTAAGCTTTTGATAATCTCGGCTTGACGATTTTCTTTTTGCTGAAAAAGATCAAGTTCTTGAGTAAGCTTGTCTGGCTCAAAAGGTATCTTAGATTGTTTCCATTCTGAAAGATGCTCATTATTTTTTTCAGTTAAAATGGAGATTTGGTGTTTTAATTTTTCTTTTTGTTTTAAGCAGTTGTCAATCGTTGCAGAAAGACGCTCCGATTTTTTTTGTTCATCATCTAGTTGGTTCAACAATAAATCGACTTGTTCTTCAATTTGTATTTTATCTTGCTGAATCCCTTTCACTTTCGCTGTGTGGACCTCAAATTCAAGAAACGAAAACGCTAGTGTCTTTTCTGTTTCATCAATCGTCATACTCTGATTTGCTGCGGCTGTTTCTGCAGCTGCTAGATCGAATCGGTTCCACACTTTTTGAGATAACTTTTCGAGCACTTCGCTATTATGCTGTAACTCATGGTGCAGCCGCATCAATCCTTCATAAGCGGTTTCTAACTTCTGAATCTCTTCTCCATGTATTTCAGTATGCTCAAAAGTTTGCATAGGGGAAGGATGTACCGTTGAGCCGCAGACAGTACAAGGCTCGTTCTCTTTTAATTCAGCCGATAGCTGTGCTGCTAGATGACGGATGCGCAAATAATCCTGTTTTGCTCTTTGCTCTTTAAGTTCATTTTGAAGTGAGATGGCCAGCTGCTCATTCTTACGTACCGTTTCCCAGATCTCATCATAAAGATGCTGAATGTTAGAGGCTATTTTCTTTCCTTTATTAAAGTGATCTGAAAGAGAGGTCTGAATGGCTGTGTTATTCCCTTCATACACTTTCAATTCTCTTTCAGTTCCACTCAGTTCTTTTAAAATATTTTGATGCTCTTCCTCTACATCTTTTAACCGTTGAGATAAGAGTATGGCTTTCTGATAAATGCTTCGATCTTTTTGGGTAACCTCGATTTTGGATAACTCTGTTTTTAAAGCTGTCTGCTTGTCTTTACCTCGTTTAAGAATTTCAGACAAATGAGACTCTGCCTTTTCACTCTCTTTAAAGGCTTTAACAATTGCGAGATGTTTTTCAGATTCAGTCTTTAATGCTCGACTCTTCTCAACAAGCTCTTTTTCCCAGCCTAACGCTTCCTTAAGACTGCTGCGTTTTTCAATAAGGATCGGTTCTTCATGATTTCTTTTTATTTTAACAGCTTCATATTTTTCTTCTGACTCTGCTAATGTTACCTTCAAGCTCTCTGTACGTTTTTTTAGCTGTTCATGATCATCAGAAATCTTTTTTTCTGCAGAAACCGAAGCGCTCCACTCATTTGCATAAGGAAAAATCTTGTCCGCGTGTATGGCCCGTTTTAATTGAACCTGCAGATGTTCTATATCCGTTTGCTTACTCTCTAGATCGCTTTGTTCTTTTAGCAGTTTTTCCTGCTGAACTTGAGCTTCCAAGAACAACTCCAACGACTTAACGTTCTCTTCTTCTTTTTTCATACGCTCTGAGATATTCCTCAGTTTATCTTCTTTTTCTTTTAAAGCAGCTGCAGCGCTCTTTAATGCATCAGAAGAAGCATCACCTAGACCTGCCTGCTCGGCTATAATCTCATTGCTTCTGTTTTTTTGCTCATCAGACCGTTTTTTTAGTTTATGATTTAACACATCGCCATATTTTTCAAGCTGAAAAAGCCGCTGAAGCATTTGTCTTCGGTCGGCACCTTTTAATGATAAAAATTCAGCAAATTTACCTTGTGGCAATACAACTGCCCGGGTAAAGTCGTCGATCGTCAGTCCAATCAGCTCTTGCACAAGACGTGTAACATCTCTTTCCTTATCTGCATGCACGACAGACTCCTCATTCACAGTTTCAATCAGTCTGCATGTACTCGTTCGAATCGTGTGTTCTCCGTTTCTTTTAAAAGAACGTTCCACGGTATATTCCTTTAGCTGAACACCTTCACCTAATTGAAACGAGAAAGAAACAGAAAGCTTATCTTCAGCTTGATTCATGATCCCATGTGTTCCGCCTGCTGCACGTTCCACTTTTCCATACAGTGCTAATGTCACTGCATCAAGAATAGTCGATTTCCCGCTTCCTGTCGGTCCGAAAATACCGAAGACACCACCAGAACACAGTTCATGAAATGGAACATATTGTGCTTCGCGAAAGCTTTGCAATCCTGAAACAGTTAATGATATCGGTCTCATTCTGTTTCCTCTCTTTCTATGTTCTCTTCACTAATGAGATCTAAGAAAAGAGAAATCAATTGTTCATCTGGAACAGCTCCACCTGTCTGCCTCTTATAAAACGTTGTAAACAATTCATCTACAGGAAGTTTTTGTGCAGAAACCGCTATCTGTTCACCGAGCGTTTCTTTAAAAACAGGTTTAATGTGAACAATCCCGTCATGCGCTTTTCGAAGCCTCTGAATTTCCTCCATCGAGAGTGCATCTTCCACATGAATAGATAGATCAACCCAGCAATTTTGGTGCATTCCATCTTCAATACATTTAAATACTTCTGATACACCATTTTTCGCTTCCCAGGCAACAAGCGGTTTACCTGCAGCTAGATAGATTTCTTCCACTTTTGCTTTACCATTCGGTTCAACATCAATTATGGTGACTGATTTAGCTTGTCCACTTTCAGAAAAGCTGTAAGAAAGCGGTGAGCCAGAATAACGCGCTTCTGTTTTAGCACGTTTAATGATCTGTGGCCGATGAAGGTGACCGAGTGCTACGTATTGAGCAGATTCTGGAAGACTTTCTGCTGCTACCGTATAAGCGCCGCCAATGTGGACAGGGCGTTCTGATTCCGTTTCTTTGCTTCCTGCTACATAAAGGTGACTCATCGCAACATGCACGTTTCCTGGCTGAAAGTTAGACGTGATTTTTTTAAAATAGGAATCGACCCAATCATCATATTGATTTCTGACATCCAGTTCTTCTGCTGAATCACTTAACAGCATTTTAAGGCGTGATTCTGACGGATATGGAAGTGCTGCAATTTCAAGCATCTGGCCTGATTTTCGAATCGGAATTCGCTGCAATTCCATAGTTGGCAGTCCAACAAGCGTAATTCCTAGTTCCTTTGAAAGAGGAAACGAAGCAGCTAATCTGTCTGGATGATCGTGGTTTCCTGCTATTGCGATAAAGGGACACTCTCCCTTTCTGCTGAGCCTTGCAATAGCATCAAAAAACATTTGCTCTGCAGCTGCAGGAGGATTCACCGTATCAAACACATCTCCGGCCATAAGAACGGCATCTACTTTTTCGCTTTTCACGATCTCTACCAGTTCGTCCAAAAAAGCTTGCTGTTCTGCTAGCCTGTTTCTGCCTTCCAATGAACGCCCGAGATGCCAGTCTGCTGTATGAAGCAATCGCATTGTAATCCCCCTCTATTCCACTTGTAAGATGTACCCACCGTCAAAAAAGTATAGGTAACGTTCTTTAACTGGCTTCTTTAAAATTCGTTCAATCGCTTTTGAATATAGCGTAAGCTGCATTTCGTAGCGATTGAGAAGTGTTTCTTTTGCTCCTGAAAATCCTCCTGTAAAACGATTCGTGATTTTATCCGTTTTATAATCAATTAATATAAAGCCATCTTCCTCTTCAAGCAGGCAGTCAATCACCCCTTGCACAAGCACATGCTCTTCTTCACCATTCCAATTTCTTTGAATCTCAGATAAAGGAAGCGCCATGCTGAACGGGATCTCTCTCTTTACATCACCATTCTCTATTATTCTCTTTCCAAGAGGGCCTTCTATAAAATGCTGTATGTGAGGCAGTTGAATAGAATCGGCTTGTTCTGAAGTAAGAAGTTCCTTCGCTTCCATTTCAGCAAGCTGTTCCTGAAGCTCTTCAATTGAACTCTTTGTAAAATCAACGTGCTGCATAACCATGTGCATTGCCGTACCCACTTCAGCAGCATTCAACTGTGTTTCTTGCATGAATCTAGGGCGTTCATGAATCACTTGCTGAGCGGCTTTTACTAAATCTGTCGAGCTGTACTCATCTGCTTGATACTGTTTTTTAATTTCAGTAACGGATTGCTTTGAACGAGTAAGGGTTGAGAGATTATGGGTATATCCCCATTCTAAACGTCTCTTAATTTCATCAAAATGTTCACTTGCAGAATCCACTGGTTCGGAGTTTTCAAGTTTTGCTAATAACTCTTCTTGTTTCTGCTTCTCTTCAATCTCTAACTGTTCGTAATCACTTGCTGAAAGAATCGTAATCTTCCAATCGGTCTCATCTATATAAACTTCGCCTCTCCCTCTTTCTCCAGTACCAAGAAGAGAAAGAAGCGGATCAGCGTTTTTATGGCGAATGATCGCTCTTCCAATCCAATCAAGATAGCTTTTTACTCCGGCACGTTCAAAGTCAGGAAGCATCCAACTTTCTTCGTAAAGAGAATTACTCCAGTTGTTAGCGGATTTTTCAATGTCATTAACTGTGCCGACTAAGTATAATTTTTCCTTAGCACGTGTAAGAGCGACGTACAGTACACGCATTTCTTCTGCGATCAGCTCCATTTTCTTTCTGCCTGCAATTGCAAGTTTCGGAAGAGTTGGATAAGCAACGCGATATTCAGGATTAATATATTGAGTCCCAAGACCAAGTTCTTTATGAAGAAGAACTTTCTCGTTCAGATCTCTGGTATTAAACTGTTTGTTAATGCCTCCTACGAAAACGATTGGGAACTCGAGCCCCTTACTTTTATGGATAGTCATCACACGAACAACATCTTCCTGCTCACCTAGAGCTCTTGCCGCACCAAGGTCCTTGCCGCGTTCTTGCATTCTCTCAATAAAGCGAAGAAAGCGGAACAGACCCCTAAACGAAGTGCTTTCATACATTTTTGCTCGATCGTATAGTGCTCTTAAGTTGGCTTGGCGCTGTTTTCCTCCTGCCAATCCTCCAACATAATCAAAGTAACCTGTATCTCGGTAGATGTCCCATATAAGATCAGCTAAAGATCCTTGACGTGCTTGATGACGCCACGTTTCCAGCTGCTTCAAAAATTGCGAAACCTTCCCGCGAATTTCAGGATTCTCCCCTTCTGCAGCATACAGCTCGACTGCACCAAGGTAATTGTCTTGTTTCTGCTTTAACCTTACTACGGCAAGCTCTTCACCAGTCATGCCTACGAGTGGTGAGCGCAGAACTGCTGCAAGCGGTATGTCTTGTAAAGGGTTATCAATTACCTTCAACAATGACATCATGACATGGATCTCAGTCGCATCAAAATAGCCAGTCGAAAGTTCTGCATAAGCCGGTATGCCCTGCTGTTTAAATTCTTCTAGTATGACCGGTGCCCATACAGATGTTGCCCGAAACAGCATGACAATATCTTTATATTTAGCTGGACGCATTGATTTCGTATTTTTATCAAAAACAAGGTGAGGAGAATTGCCTGTTTTCCCCACAATCTGTTTGATTTTTTCTGCTATCACTCTTGCCTCAAGCTGAACGGTTTCAAGCTCTGATTTTTCTATCTCACCGCTCTCAAGGCCATCTTCATCTACAACATGCTGACTTTTATTTATTAAAATCAGCTCAGGCTCATTGCCATCTTGTTTTGGATAGTAGCTCGCACCATGCTTCAGTTCTGCATCCTCACTGTATTCGATCTCTCCAACCTTTTCGTTCATGATCTGTCTGAACAAATAGTTGGTAGCTTGCAGAATGCCATTTCGGCTTCTAAAGTTTTTAGCCAGATCGATTCGCAAGCCGCTTCCGCCTTCTTTTGAAAACTGCTTATACTTAGATAAAAACAGAAGAGGTTCAGCGAGACGGAACCGGTAGATCGACTGTTTCACATCACCAACCATGAACATGTTGCCACTGTCACCATCTTTAGACACTAAACGAACAATGGATTCTTGTACAAAGTTTGTATCTTGATATTCATCGACCAATACTTCTACAAATCGATCACGGTACTCTAGGGCTGCATCTGAAGGAACGGGGTGATTCATCGTTGACCCTTCACCTTTTAATACAAAAAGGCAATAATGCTCCAGATCACCGAAGTCAACAAGCGACTTTTCCCGTTTTGCTTCACGATATCTCTGTCCAAACGTTTTTACTAAAGTCGAAAGCTCCTTTACGATCGGCGCCATCTCTTCTATATGAACAATATAAGAATCAGGATGTCTCTCAAAGTAATCTGTCTTTAGAGCGCCGGTTCTTTTCTTAATGGTGTCTCTCATCGATTTAACTTTACTCTTTAGTTCTTCATCCACATCTTTTCCGCGAATAGCTTTTAACTTAGGAGAAGCATATGTCTGAAATTCTTCGTAAAGCTGATTCCAGCTATTCTTTGCTTCATACAGTCTGTTAATAAAAGCTAGATCATCATGCAGCGTTTCTGCATAAGCAAGAGGACCTCCAGGGGATTCTGCTAGTTCTAGTGCTCTTTGCGCCAAAGCCCGAAGCCCTTCGACCTGGATTGAGATATCAGCCAGTAATTCTTGCGTCCAAGGAAGGTCATCGATAGAAGATGCTTGCACTTGGTACGTTTCGGCCATCTGATCGAGCCAGCCGTCAGGATCAGGATGACTTCTTGCAAAATCATAAAGAGACAGCACAAGCTTTTGAAGTTCCATATCGTTTCTGTCAGAACTATACGCATCAACCACTTCATAAAAAATATGGTCTTCCCCTTTGCTGTACTCTTCTTCAAAAAGGTCTTCAATCACTTCTTGGCGAATGAGTTCCGCTTCCGTTTCTTCTGCAACGCGAAAACCTGGATCAAGATCCGTTTCATAATAATGTTTGCGAAGCACTTCAATACAAAAAGAATGAAGTGTTGAAATAGAAGCTTTATTTAATAGATTCAACTGTCTTCTTAAATGAAGAGAAGAAGGATTTTGAGATAATTCTCTATCAATCGCTTCTCCTATTCGTTTCCTCATTTCAGCTGCTGCAGCGTTTGTGAACGTAACGATAAGCAGTCTGTCAACATCTGCCGTCTTTTCACGGATCATCGTAATGATGCGTTCTACGAGAACCGCTGTTTTACCTGAACCAGCAGCTGCTGCGACAAGTATATTTTCGCCTCTCGCTTGAATCGCTTGCCACTGTTCATCCGTCCACGTGGCACCTTCAGGTTTAGGGATTAACGTTTTCAATTGCCGGTTCCTCCTTCCTCTTGCATTCTTTCTAAGATCACTTCATCTTTTTCCGGGCGAAGCTCTCGATATTGATTTTCCTCAAGCGTCTGATCAAATTGACAGACAGGTTTATACGAACAGAATGTACAAGGTGTTTTCTTCTTCATTTCATATGGCGAGATATCAATAACACCACTTGTTATGCCTGCACCGCTATTGACTGCCATTTTCCGTGCATGCTTTCTCATCGTATTAAAATGGTCTGCTGTAGCAACGGAAGAGTGGGATTTATGAAATCCTTTTTGCGTTAAAGCTACAGGTATGATGGAAGATCGGTCTTCCATCGTACGATCCATAAGATGAACCGCTTCTTGCTCAGCAAGCACAAGGCCTTTCATCTTAAATTTCTTCAGCACTTCTTTTTCTATCTCTTCGACACTTAGAAGTCTCTTTTCATTAAGAAGCGGATTATGAACATGAAAGTACAAGACACCTGCAGGCACGGATTCCTCACCAAGCCAATTTTGCGAATGTGTTACCGCAACATCCAGATACGTTAACATCTGCAGGGCGATTCCGTGATACAGCTCAGCTAAGTTCAGACCTGTAGAGCTCGATTTGTAATCAATCACACGCATAAGAAGTCCTTTAGAGCTCTTTGCAGTATCAACACGGTCAATACGTCCAATCACTTCCATCGTTGTTCCGTTTGGCAACGTATAGATCAATGGAGGCAATGTCCCACCCGCTCCGAATGCAAGTTCAAGACCAGCAGGAGTAAATCCACTTGCCTTTGCATGCTGGCTTAAAATGTGCGAGGCTTTTCCAACTACTTCTTTAAGCTTCTTTTTTATATAAAGATGACGGTTTGAACTTAATAAGATTTCATGCTGAAGTTGCGGTGCAAGCAGCTCTACAATATCTCCCGCCAGCCGGTAACAATCCCCTTTTGAAAGATCACCCCAAGAAACTCTTCTTTGCAAAAGGGCATCATTCATCTGTTTTAAGGCAGCGTGAAATAATTGTCCGATATCAGGAGCTTCGAGTTTGTACATTTGTCGTTCTCTTAGTTTTAATCCATACGACATAAACTGCGAAAACGGACATGACTGGAAAAGTTCCATTCTAGAGATACTCGTTAAAATCTTCTCACCATACAGATCCCGCGAAACAGAAGAACTAAGTGGTGCCTCACGGTTAAAATAAAACAGGCTCGATAATGCTCTTTTTGCGTAATGGCTATGTTTCTCATTTGTTATAACCCAGTTGTAAACATCCCACCAAACAGGTGAAATTGGATATCCTTTTTTCCATTCTCTCAGCTGTGAACTTAAAAAGGATACACTCTTAACAGGGTGCTGTATAAAGTCTAAACCCGATTGAATAGTTGGTTCGTTTTGATATAGCTCTTCTTTCAAAGAAGGAAAAAGGTCACGCAGCCGCTGAATAACCATTGAAGGCTGCAGTGTCTTACCTTCCTCATCTGCAAGGGCATACGAAACAAACAAATGATCACTACCATTTGTTAAGGCAAGATATATCATAAATTGTTCATCGAGCAGCTTTCTCCGTGCTGTCGGCGCAAGTACAAGGCCGTTTCGCTCGAGGGATTCCCGTTCATCTTCTGAAAGCAGCCCATCATCTTTTGGTTTAAGAGGTATTACGCCATCGTTTACACCAAGCACAAAATTTACTTTTACATCGGTAAATCTTGATCTCTCCATCGTCCCTACTAAAACTTGATCTAACGATGGCGGAACCAAGGCGAACTTCATACTCTCAAGACCCGTTTCAAGCATCTGCATCCATGTATCTTTTGATAGTTCTTCGTCGCCCGTAAGCTCTACCATTTCATCTAACAGATTTAACACCGCATTCCAAACCTGACCATGTTCAGACGCTGCTCTTAGTTTTCCGGAAGACTCTGCTTGCAGTCTTAAGCGCTCAAGTTTCATCGGGACATGCAGATCTTCTAAATACTGATAAAGGGTTTTACAATAATCAATAACGTTTCTGCTAGCTAAAAGCCCTTTTGACAGACGGTTTAAAGGCGATACAATCATGTCACGCAGATCATTAATCAATTGTTCTTTTTCATCGTCCCGGCTTGTTTTACCAAAGTCTTCTGACTCAAATCCTCTGAATCTTTTATATTTCCATGGCTTAGGATCTGTCCACCTCTTGCCTTGAATACCAAGCGCTAACACATAGTTTTCGAGTTCATCCATGCACCGTCTCATCTCAGAGGTAGTTTTTCTAATTTCATCAAGCGGATAGAGCATATCTGTTTTAACCGCACGAAAAACGGCTTCATACCGCCAATTTTTTAAAACAACATCTAGTGAGGAACGAATAAGTTCAATAAGCGGATGATGAAGCATAGATTTTTTTTGATCCAGAAAAACGGGAATGCCATAGTCTGAAAAAACGGTCTCAATAAGCGTCTGATAGCTACCAGCGTTTCGAACCGTAACAGCTACATCTCGGTATCTATATCCATGATCTCTTACAAGCTCTACTATCTTTCTTGCTGCACCTTCCACTTCTGACCTTACATTTACAGCAGCCGCAACATGAATACCTTCATCGTCCGATGATTGAACGGCAGGTCTTCTGTCATATTGCTTTTCGATATGAGCAATCGCTTGAGAAGTAAATTTAGGACTTTCGTTAAGAAAAATCGGTTCTTCTAGTTCCACACCAAGTTCCTTCGCCTGCTTACTAAGAACTTGAACCGTCTTCTTTGTCATGTAAAACGTATCAAGTTCATGCGGATCTGATTCTGGTTGACTGGATTCATCTGTTGTTAGTGAAATCGTGACTTTTTTTGCATGTGCCATTAAAGCTGCGACAACTTCAAGCTCTTGAGGTGTAAAAGAATGAAATCCATCTATGTAAATTTCACTATTTTTTATACTCTCAGCATAAGGCAGCTTTTCTTGAAGCAGTCTTAAATAATCTTCAGAATCCAGATATTTGCCAGCGAGTGATTGTTCAAGTGCACCTGAGATGATGCTGAGATCGGATAATTTATCTTGGAGCACCTTCTTATTATTCTCTTTTTGACCGAGGGCGAGAAGAGTTTCCGCGTTCCATGTAAGGTCATCTGTACTCACACAATAACGTTTCAGCTCTGTTGTCATTAGCTCCAGCAGTTCGTAAAATCCGCTTTGTTCTGATGCTTTCTTAAATATTTTCAGTTCTTCTTTTTTGTGTTCGATGATTTTACGAAGCATCATTCGTATTCCCGTAGAAGTGATATGCATTCTTGTCATGCCACCGGTCTCACCAAGAACACGCCAAGCAAGTCTTGAAAAACTGAACACTTGTGCTCGCATCATTCCTGCTAATCCAGGGGTGGATGCAAGTTTATATTCTGATTGAAAAGTCATCTGATCTGGAACCAGATAGACGATCGGGTTTCCGGTTGGATCGTCTTTAAGTTTACTTTGAATCTCCATAAAGACAGAGTGGGACTTTCCGCTGCCGGATCGTCCCATGATATATTGCAGACTCATTTTGTTCATCCCCTGTTCCGTACATATATTCTGTTTCTATTATCTCATAATCTAGCAGGACGGCAAAGGCTCGCATCCTCAAAAACGAGCCCTTACAGCTGGTATTTAAAGGATAGCTTTCTTAATAAAAGGCTGTTTTATCAAGGTTGCTCTTAATAGCGGTCGATTTCCGTTTCAGGTGCTTCGCTTTCCGCGGGGCAGGCGGTGAGTCACATTCGAACGTTTCACTCTTAAGTGTCTCACCTGCCCGCCTGTCCTAGCCGAGAGTCTCACACCTTACACTCCAATCAACTTACCAAAGAAGAGATTCATACAAAATCCTTTAGGAACAATTCTTTAATATTGAACCACCTTAACAAAAAAAGAAAACCGCTACATCATTAGCTGATTTTCCTCGATTTTGATTGTATCCAATTTTACTGTATTTCTTCCAGCTGACTTCGCTTCATACAAAAGCGTATCCGCTCTTTGAATGATTTCGGCAGGCTTTTCACCAGCTGAATAAATGGCTATACCGTAACTCAATGTTACGGGTAACGGTTCATTTCCTATCGTATAAGGATATCTTCTTAAGTGGATGTTGACGGATTCAATCATCTTTTTTACTTCATTTTTGCTAGCTGTATGCAAAATCCACGCAAATTCTTCGCCGCCATACCGATAAGCTTCTCCGTCTTTTAAAGAGATGTATCGTTTAAATGTAGACCCTACGAGCTTAAGCACTTCATCACCAATCAAGTGACCGTGCTGGTCATTAAAATTTTTGAATCGGTCAATGTCACAAAGCACAAGGGTGAATGGCTTATTTTGTTTTGTTTTTTCTAATACATCTTCTTGAAATTTTCTATGATTAAGCAAACCTGTTAAGTAATCTTGTTCGGATTGAAGCTGATACATGTTTTTTTCAAGATAATGCTGTCTTTCTTTAGATGCGATAATACCGCCATACAATGCGATCAGCCACAAGAAGCAGCTTTTCATAAAAAATTCAAAGGAAGCCATGGTGTCTTGATAACCGCTGTCTCGTATAAAAAAGAACAGCAGGATACTAAAGCTTGCTGCTCCTAACAAGAAAGCGCCCTTCAATCTCCAATAAAGCGCTGCGTGAATAACAATTAAATAACCAACTGAAACAAACGGACTTTCTGCTCCTCCAGATAACTGCATGAGCCACACGTAAGCAATATAGTCAAAAACAATGCCGCCTCTAGTAAAAAAGCGATAGTGCACGGATTTTTCATGACATTTATGTAGAACGATTTGCGTTGAGGTCATGTATAGTATTCCTATCGCCAACAGCAATGGAAACGTATCTGTTTCATAGTTCAATACATTTGAAAAAGGAGGATAGTAAAATAACGGGATGCAAAGAACTAGAAAGAACCATCGCAAAAAAGAGGATATGTTTTCAGACCTGTGTTCTGTTATTACAAATAAATCTCTCATGTAGGCATCTTCCTTCGCCTCTATGCTATATTGGAAAATCATAGCACAAGGTCCCTGTATATATTTTATGTTTCACACGTTTTTACTTCTCGTTTGTTCGTATACATCCGTTCGTCAGCCAGTTGAAGGTAATAATCAATGTTTTCACACGCATCTGCGAGTAGTTCTATTGCCCCGTAAGCAAGTGATATTGAATTGTTCCAACCCATCAATTGGCTCTCCATCTTTTCAACAAGTATATAGGCTTCCGCTTCTGTAATTCCTGGCAGAAGAAATACAAATTCATCTCCGCCAAATCTAAATCCGGAAAACAGTTTTAAGCGTTTTGAAAGCTCAGCGATCTGCTGAAGCATTTCATCTCCAGCAAGATGACCATACTCATCATTAATCTGTTTAAAGTTATTAATATCAAACATAACTAGTGTAAGCGGGAGGTTTAGTTTGTGCGTCTTCTTTAACTCTTTTTCCAAACAATCATAGAAGTAGCGCCGGTTATAAAGGTTAGTCAACGGATCGCGTATACTTATTTCTTTTAAATCTTTAAATTGCTCTGCTGAAAATCCGCTTAAGAATCCTGTAACGGATCGATGCGAAATTCGGTTCCATCTGTCCAGCATAAAAAGTTGAACAAAAAGCGATTCATTCATTGTTTGTTTTTTTACTTGCTGCAGAACAGATTCACTGATACTGTTTGTAAAGCAAGCTAGAACCTGATGTGGAATATGCTGATGTCTTAAAAAATGAATGCCAGACCGAAAAGCCATTTTCTCGGCTTTTCTTAAAAATAATTCAAACCGTTCTTCCGGTAAAAAAACCGCATGAACAATTCCCCGTAAAAACTTTACTAATATCTTTTCGTATTGCTGAACAAAACCATTTAGAAACGTATGAAAATCATCATATCGGTTAAGATGCTCTTTGTGGGTATGTATCATGTTTGGAATAGAACTCAGAAAGTCTGTAAACAAGTTTCTTTTGAGTGTGCGCAAGTCTAGTTGGAAGTTTTCCATTTCTGCAACCCCTCATATCTAGAAAAATTACATACAAAAAGCCATTACCCAATTAGGGAATGGCTTAATTAATGTTGGTAGGCATCGAATCGCTATGTCAGTTTTTGTTCCCAAGATGATTTTCGTGTTTCAATAAATGACACTTCATCTTCAAGAACATACTTTACGATTCAACTTCTAACGAAACATTAGTCCGCTTCCCTTTGGCAACCGGCTGCCATTGCATGTTTACCATACTTTAGGCCCATAGCTTTGCGTCCCAGCTTTTCAACTGGTTTGCCCTTAATAACAAAGGTTTCTATAGATTTATAGATATTATATCCTATAAAGGTAATTTTAGCCAATGTTTTTTATAGGTATTTCATCCTATTATTTGACTGCTTTATATGATTTTAACATTCTATAATACCTATACCCTACACGGATACCATTTAAAACAAAATATGGTATTTTTACAGGAAAGTGGTAAAGTGTTTTTTTGTAAAACGTGAAATACGCTTTACGCAAGTCTTTCCATTTTCGGCAATCTTCCATTTTATAAAAATCAGAAACATCCACAATAATCCCTTTATTGCCTGAGATCATTACATTCTTTCCATGTACGTCACTTGGTTTTAATCCTTTCCTTCTTGCATATCTCAACGCTTCATCGATGTCATAAATGATATGCTCAGGGATTTTAATTCCTTTATGTACACAGTCATAAAGAGTGACACCTTGGATTCGTTTTAAAATTAAGTACCTGCTTTCTGTGTAATAACAAATAGAAAATGACGGATGAGTCCCTAATCGCTCATATACTTTCTTTTCTTCCAGAAGACCGTGTTCATCCCTACCATAAATTTTAACGACATAATGAGGGTAGTCCGGATGTACAAAAACAGCCGCATAATTACCACAGCCTATCATTTGCCAAGGATGCGGAGTATGTACCGGACATACCGGGTCATACGGACTTTTGCTTTCAATCATGATCTCCTTATTCAATTGTCTCGCAAGCTGAATAAAGTGTTCCATTCGGTTCCTCAATTTCTAATGATCTATTATCATCAAATATTCTGCATTTATTGTATACAGTTGGAATAAAAAAGGAAACTAAATGTTTTTGATTTATTCCGCTAAAACGTGAAGGTATGAAAGCATCAGCGTTTCAGTTTTGTTTTTTAAATGAATGTTCGGAAATCGCATGATTTCTCGGTACCCTCGTATAAATATCTCGTATTCTGTAATATCTCCTTCACGCTTGCCATCCATCACCTTTATTCTTCTTTTTCTCAGTTCAACTCTTACATCAAATAGGTCTTTACTGATTTGATTCATAATCTGTTCGATTAATGCGACATATGGTTGCCTTAATTTAAATGGAGAGCCGTTAATAATTTGCAGGTCCCGGTTAAACACGGTGAGTAGGATCGGATACATTACAAATTTCTCAATGAGCGAACGCTCTTCTTCGCTTCCGTATTGCACGACAATTCCCCCGATCTTAAGAAGGCAAAAAACGATATTGGGCAGATAAAATATTTTGCAAGTGAAAAGTTCGGATTTCTTTTCTAATCGAACAGTAGCCCTTAATGATATCTCCGTGAAGTGAATATGGAATTACCAACCGATGTGAAATATCCCCTTTTCGGGAAAGATAAATCATCTCAACCGCAGCCCTTTCCTGGATGCATCTCAAAAACATGCTAGTCATGAAGCAACCTCCTTTTTTATATATTATATGCGAACAAACGTTCTTTTTATACAAGAAAAAAATACCTGTCAAAAAAACAGATATTTCTTCGTTCTATTTGGTTTGAGGGCCGATTCCCATCGCTTCTAGCTCTTGGTATAAGTTACCCGCGATCGAGAACCCTTCGAAACTGATTCCCAGTGATACCACTGTCTGCGCTAATTCTGGACGCATACCACTTAATGTTACCTTAACACCTAAAAGTTTGAGTGAATTAATCACTTTAAATAAGTTATGTGCCACCATCGTATCAATGACAGGTACTCCCGACAAATCGATAAAAAGATGTTCGACCTGCAATTCCATACATTTTTGCAGCGATGTTTCCATAATTAACTTAGAACGGTGTGTATCAATCGTTCCAACTAGTGGAAGAACAGCAATAGATCTTGTCAATCTAACAACCGGAACAGAGAGCTCTTCAATCGCTTCACGGGCCAATCCGAGTACTCGGTTGTTGTTTTCGACATAAGCTACACTAAAAGCATGAACCGTTTCATCTAAAAAAGGATCAATGATTGATGCGGCTTTTAAAACCGTTTCAACCGAAAACTGTTCATTTTTTATTTCGTTGCGTATAAATTCCCACAAAACAATCCGATAAAATCTCGTACTGCTTAAGGCCGTATCCAATGGGACTTCGTACTGTACCGCAAGTTCACCATTCTTCTTTCCCCACTTAATAAATCGTTCTTCGCTCACTTTAAAATCATCATAAAGCGCTTCTCCAAAATACGAGAATAATTCACCTCGAATTTCTTTCACAAAATCTGTTAGAGGTGACGGATTTTCTCCATGCTGTACTCGAACTTCATCAATCTTCTTCGCCAGATCATATTTACAATCAATGATCTTTTTCCCCAATTCTTTCAATTGGCGCTCCATTTTATCTATATCCCCCTATATAAACAAAAAATTATTGCAAACCTCCTACTTATATACCATTATTGAATAGATATGAAACCTATATTCATAAAATATGTCGTAATTTGTTAGGTAAAGAAGGAGCTGTCATGAAGATTTGGATTGGTTTTTTATTTGGTCTATTTGTAATGTCTCACTGGTCCATTAGAGTTTTTGCTTGGGAGCTTAAAGCCGTAACAGCAGGCGAACGAATAGGAGCTGTATTTTTTGGCGTGGTCATTTTATTTCTAATTCTGCTGTATATCTTCAAACGCTATAGCACATCATTTTTTCATGGATTTTTAGCTGCGATCGGCTTGTTTTTAACGGTCGATAACATCTTATTTCACTGGGTTTTCCAATTACATCGTGTAACAAGTGGTCCCGAAGCCAATATTCTTGAACCTTTGTTTGTTTTAATTGGAATGGCACTTGTGTACTACACATGGAAAAAAGAAAAAATAGCCGATTAAAGGTGATCGATATGAACAGCAAATCCCGCTGCTTTTGCTTTCAATGCAAGCTTTTCAGCGTTTTCTCGAGAAGAGAATGCTCCAATTTGCACCTTAAAAAGCTTTCCAGGTGAAGTTACGGTTTCTTTAAATTCTTCTGTTTGGACAGTTCGTTTCTTTTTTTCGTATTTAATATCCTCTATAAAAAAAGGGAACGTCTTATTATATTGATGAAAACTATTCAGCGGATCTGTTCGCCTCTTTGGATCTAGTTGGTAGTGGCCCTTGATATGACGTTCAGGGTCCCATTGATACAACTCACATAAATAAGCAAAAAACCAGACATACCGTTTATATGCTTCTTGAAATTGAATGGCACCACCGTAGCAAAGTTCAACGCCGATTCCCCATTCATTTGCATCAGATACATCAGATCGCACATGCCATGCTTTTTCATGTAAAGGAATGATTATAAGGATTTGTTTATCATCGATAAAGACATGCGCGGATGCTTCTAGGTTTTTGCTATTGAAATAATTATAGTTTTGCTGAGCCGTCGAACCAGCGTTACCCGTATCATGAGCTACAGCAAACTTAGGAATTCGATTCCCGCCTGGACGTTGTCTCCATTCTTTTTTTATGAATCGGTTGGTAATTTGATATTTTTCTTTCATCTTTACACCTCCATTACTATCACACCCACTTTATAAATGTTTTAAAGTACAAAAAAAGAGCCATGAGCGGCTCGATTTTTTTGTCTCTTTTCCAAAGTGTTTTTTATCATTAAAAGTTTCAAACAAGCTTTTACATCCCACCAGGCTGTGATTGCGTAGTAATTGCCCAAACCCAATATGCAATTCCGATTAAAAAACCAAATCCTAAAAGTACAAAAAACAACGTAGAATTCTTCATCATTTCCTTCTCCTCAAACCTTTTACTTTCTTTCTTATTAAATATAAATTATCATATACTAGTAGAAGAAACAAAAAGCAAGGGTGTTAAGATGGAGAACAGAGAGCAATCACAAGAAAGAAATGAATTAGAACGTGACCTTGAAATGAGTTTACGAAGACTTTTTCGGACGTTGCGAAAAGGTCTGAACGAAGTGTACTCGGATTATATACCAAGCAACGAATTTGCTGTATTGCAGACTCTATTTATTCAGAGTCCTTTAATGGCGTCTGAAATTGCTAATGAATTAAAGGTGTCATCCAGCCATATAACCGCTGTTACAGACCGCCTAGTTGGAAAAAACTATATACAGCGTGTTCGATCAGATTCTGACCGAAGAATTGTTTACTTGGAAATTACAGAAGATGGCAAAGATATCGCTAAAAAAATGGACGATATTAAAAACAAGTATTTAGGGGAAAAGTTTGCTAACCTTACTGATGAAGACATGAAACGCATGATAGCATCTTCAACAAAACTGCTGGATTAGTTAAAGCAGTTTTGCTTTTTGATGATACTTCACTTTATTAACTATTTATCACATGAATAGGAGGCGACATGATGGAACATTTAGAAATGCGAAGGAAAGTCATTATCATGCTTTCCATAATGGCAGCTATGCTTTTTGCTGCCTTAAACCAAACAATCGTTGGTACATCACTGCCAAAAATCATTGCTGATCTTGGCGGGATTGAATATTACAGCTGGGTTTTTACAATCTTCATGCTGACTTCTAGCATTACAGCCATCTTGGTTGGTAAACTGTCTGACATATACGGCAGAAAGCCTTTTATCCTTTTAGGGATTGGTGTTTTTAGTGTAGGATCGCTGTTGTGCGGTGTATCCGGAAGCATCCTTGAGCTTATTGCTTATCGAGGTATTCAAGGGTTTGGAGGCGGGATGATCATGTCAACCGCTTTTACAGCTGTTGGTGATTTATTCCCTCCTCGCGAACGAGGCAAATGGCAGGGAATCATGAGCAGTGTTTTCGGGTTAGCAAGTGTGTTCGGTCCAACATTAGGAGGATATATCGTTGATCACTTCCATTGGCATTGGGTGTTCTGGATCTTCCTTCCGTTTGGTTTAGTTGCTTTTCTGGCTATCCATTTTTTGTTTCCATCTGTACAAAGAAAAGAGAAAGAGTCCATTGATTACACAGGTTCTCTTCTCTTGACACTTACAATGGTCCCTCTTTTGCTTTCTTTTACTTGGGCAGGAAATCAATATGACTGGGTATCACCTGAAATCATCGGACTATTTGCCGTAACAATTGTTGCTTTCTTCTTATTTATTCGTACAGAAAAGCGTGTCACTAGCCCAGTGCTTCCGCTTGATATGTTTAAGAATAAGGTGTTTACGGTTTCTAACATCATCGGTTTCTTTTTAGGGGCTGGAATGTTTGGATCAATCATGTATATGCCTTTCTTTATTCAAGGGGTAATGGGTACTTCTGCTACTAAATCCGGATTTGTGATGATGCCTCTTACGCTCGCGATGGTTGCCGGAAGTACGATAAGCGGACAGATTGTAACAAAGACCGGAAAGTACAAAAAGCTTGCCTTGCTTGGACTTTTCATCATGGTAAGCGGTATGACGAGCATGCATTTTATGGATACCGAGACGACAAATACAACTGCTATTCTTAACATGATCTTAGTGGGTTCAGGATTAGGTATTGCTTTTCCTATCTTTACATTAACTGTACAAAATGCGATCGAACATAAATATTTGGGTGTTGCGACTTCATCCGTTCAGCTGTTCAGACAGTTAGGAGGGACAATTGGTGTTTCAATTATGGGAAGTGTTATGAACAATTCACTTACTGACCACTTTAACAAAGAAACTCAAAAATTAATTGCATCAACACCTAACATCTCACCTCAGATGGGTGAGCAGATTAAAGAACTGGCAAACCCACAAGTGCTTTTAAATCAAGGTGCAGTGCTTGAAAAGTTTAGTGCGCTGCCACCTGAGTCACTTGCTTTTATCAAACAAGTTTTAGAAATCTTGCGTGGGTCACTAAGTTATGCCTTAAACGGCGGTTTCTTAACGGGTGCTATCGTAATTGGATCTGCGTTCTTGCTTACTTTCTTTTTCTTAAAAGAAATTCCGTTAAGAACGTCCAATGAAGAGAAAACTGCATCAAAAGAACAAGCAGCGGAGCGAAAGCTGGGATAACTGGATAGAAAAGACGGCAGGGAACATTATTGTTCCCCTGCCGTCTTTTTATTTGCTTATTTCGTCTTTGGTTGTCGTATTTCTCGGATGGCGCTCGTCCAGCGTGCTTACCACCCGCTGAACGAGCACAAATCTTCATCAACAATGATATATTTTCCCTGTAGAACATGAAGTGCTGGCAATATAGCCATCTTTCAAAAACTGTCTTTTATTTCACAAGTGTAGTTTTCTGTTCTGGCAAGGAATGACGCAGTGGATAATTCATGCTCCAAAATCCGATATCCTGAAATCCTAATCGCTTATAGATGGATCCTGCTTTTGGATTATCGTAAAAAAGACAAAGTGCTTTCCCTTCAGCCAAGATGTCCTGACACAGCGCTTCCATGCATAGTGATGCAAGACCTTGATTTCTTTTATCCGGATGCGAACACACGCCCACAATCATGGCTGATAATGAATTCTCAGCCGTTGAAGATGCACAAGAAACGACCTTATCATGATCCTTTATTAAATAGGTACGGCCTGTTTTAGTAGATAACGCTTGTTCCAAGCTTTCTTTAGCTGTTGGCCGAATGTCAAACTCTTTTATCATGTATCTTAACTCCATAATGCTATCTACATCTGAGAGATCGGCTAGAAGAATATTTTCTCGGGAAATGCTTTTGTTTAAGTATTGAGCCTCTCTTAGTTCAGCAAAATAAGTTTCTTTTGTTCGCTCAAAAGCTACATATGGCCGAAACTGTTCGGTTATTTCCCTTTTGCCGGAAAGCATTTCATAATTGTGATCGTTATTAATAATCTCTGAAAATGCTTTGGCATTAATACTTCCTTTTGCATAAGGCAGATAGTTACCCATGTAACGGAGAAGAATACCTGTTATTGCCCCGTCTTCATCCACATCAGCCCAGATTTCCTGAAATTCAGTTTCATAGCCAAAGTTTTCAATGTCTGCAATAATAAATAAATTTAGAGCAGGCTCTTCACTTAGATAGTCGATTACTTTTTCATGCCAGGTTTGATCCGTCTTAATTATCATCTGTTCTTCTCCTCCCTATGTTTTTATATATTTTAGCTGACAATTGGAAAAATGCAACATTTTTTTCAATGTGATCTGATAGTTTTTTTTGACTATTGTACGCAACAAAAAAACCAGCCAAGCAGACTGGTTTGGTTTACATCGGTACGAGCTGATTTTGTACGGCATAGATAACAGCTTGAGAGCGGCTTTTCACTTCAAGCTTCTTAAATATCTTACTTACATGGATTTTTACTGTCTTATCACTAATAAACAGTTTATCAGCAATTTCTTTATTGCTTAAACCTTCGACTAACCCGATCAACACTTCCTGCTCACGGTCAGTCAAGTTGGATTCGTCTTGTTTTACTTGTGTCTGCTGAAGGTGGATGTTTACTAGTTTCTTTGTCATTCTTGGGGTAATCATTGATTCCCCTCTATAAACTGCATGTATGGCATCGACCACATGTTCGGATGGAGCATCTTTTAACAAATAGCCATCTGCTCCGGCTTTTAAAGCAGCAAGTAAATATTCGTCATGTGTGTACATAGTCAGAACAAGAATACGAATGTTCGGATGCTTCGCTTTTATAACAGATGTTGTTTCCACGCCGTTCATTCCTGGCAAGTTAATATCCATAATGATAACATCCGGCATTAATTCTTGAGCTGCAGTTAACGCTTCCTCACCTGAAATAGATTCACCTACAACCTTGATATCATCTTCAAAGGATAAGATGTTCTTTAATCCATCTCGTAAAATAGCATGGTCATCTACAAGTAATATAGAAATCATATTAAAAAGCCTCCTTGGATTCGATTTGAGGAATGTGTAATTTAATTTCGGTTCCCTTTCCTTTTGCAGAGTCAATGTGAAGGGATGCACCTAAACTCTCGGATAATTCATTCATGTTCAAAATGCCATAATGGGGTTCTTGCCTCGCTTTGATCATCGATTCAAAAAGCGAAAAACCTTTCCCGTCGTCTTTTATCTTAAAAGTGACTTGTTCTTTAGAGTAGCTTAAAAGAATTTCCACTTTACTTGCATCTGCATGCTTCAGCGTGTTATGAAGACTTTCTTGAAAGATATCAAAAATGACTTTCTCTACCATTGTACTAAGCGGATACCTAGTACCGCGCTCTTGGAACCGGATATGAACGCTGTGACCTTCATCTTTTATTGCTTTAACCTTGGCTCCAATGGCTTGATGAAGCCCAATTCGTTCGGTTGGATATGGACGCAGTGCGTAGATCGATTCTCGCAAGTCCTTTAAACTTCCCCTTAATTTCTCAGTACTAACCGCTACAAGCTGCTTTGTTCTCTCAGGCTTTTGTTCAAAAACGCGCTGAGCCGTTTCAAGCTGCATAACAGACCCGGCCAACGTTTGTGCAATACCATCGTGAATTTCACGGGCAATTCTGTTCCTTTCTTCTAACAGCACCCGTTTTTCACGTTCAGAGATCAGCAGTTTGGATTTCCACGCAACTGCCAGTTGATTAACAAGCGTCGCCATTGATTGCTCATCAACAGAGTTAAATGAATGTGTTCTGGTCCTTCCTGTTAGAAGGACACCTGTAACTTCATCCTCAATGGTCAGCGGCGCGATTACAACCGACTTTATGCTGTTATGAAAATAATGAAACACCCAGCCGTTCTCTTCATTCTTCTCATTAAACAAAACCATTCTAGATTTAGACTCAATATGTTCGAGCATCTTCTCTGATAGATCCTTCCTCGTAGAAAGAACACCATTTTCGTAGGCTAGTTTCCATGTAGTTCCGTCAAAGAGAAAAAGAAGAACAGCATCTGTTCCAAGAAACTCTAAGAAAGGAAGTTCCACTTGCTTTAACCAATTCTTAGAAGGCAGTTGAGCATTAAATGTCGTACTGATATCATAAAGTGCTTTCAACCTGTTTTGCTCCTGACGCAGCCTCGCTATAAAGGAACAGATAAGTGCAATTGCGACCAATGGTGAGAAGAAAAAGATGTAGGAAAAAGCATCTACAACCCCACGATTTTGACTGCCCAACAGAAACATTAACGTAATGTAGAGAACAGAAAAGAGCGTTACAAGTGTTTCTGAGATCGTTTTTGTTTTCCAATATTGAAAATGATAGACTTGCGGTCGTAAAAGAAGCACGATATCCACAATTAAATTATTGAAGAGATAATAAAAGATGGATATTCCGATCATCCGTATTTCCGCCGTCCAAAACGTACTCATTTGTGCGGTAAAAGTTGATAGTAAAAGATCTGTCAGATGAACAGCACCAAAAAAACTGATCATCAGCTGTGATGGATTGAAGAGCACGATCCTTAGTGGTCGCCGATTCAATGTATGAACAGAACAAACAATAAAACCAAAAACAAAAACCGCTATACCCCATCCGTAAAGAAGCTCGATCGTGTACAGCAAAGGAAAGCTCAATGCGCTAATCCCTTTCCAGATCGGAATTGGATAATATTCTGTTATAAATAGAAAAATCAATAGCGTTAAGAAAACGAGAAGATCAGGCGTTTTAGAGATTGAAAACAGACTTAGAATCCATATGACTATTCCGGCTGTAATATTAAGTGAAATAAATGAACTAGCTACTCTATCTCGGTTTATCTCCAATTTTCTCACCCGCTTTATCTAAATCATCGGTAAACCTATCAAAATAATCTGTCAATTTATTTTATTATATCATAGCGATTCAACCGCTCGATTCAGCCGTAAAAAAACCGAAATTAGTCGAATGGCATAGCCGCTGACCAATTTCGGAAAAACATATGTTTTATATCATTATCCCATTTGAAACGGTGTGTTTCTATTAAGCAAAGGATGTAGTTTAACTAGTACGAAAGCTCTATTCAAACACCTACAATAAATGAGATAAGAACATAGTTGCTGTACCAAAGTAGACCAAAAGCGAAAAAATATCATTCAGTGTTGTAATGAGTGGTCCAGACGCTACTGCGGGGTCAATCTTAAGTCTGTAAAGCAGCAACGGAATAAGCGTTCCTGCTAATGTTCCAATTATTAATGTAAAGAATAAAGAGCTTCCAACTACAAATCCTAAAATTAGATTACCTTTCCACAAATAAGCTACGATTGAAATGATAATACCGCATGTAACACCTATAATAAAACCAACACCAAATTCACGCAGAATTAATTTAAGAATGGTCTGGCGGTCTATATCATGTGACACGAGTCCGCGCACTACGACGGCGAGCGACTGTGTCCCCGTATTTCCCGTCATACCAGCAATCATAGGCATGAAATATGTGAGCGCTACTGCTTTTTCAATCGTTCCTTCAAACGTACTGATGATGCTTCCTGACAGAATTCCGATAAAAAGGAGCAAGATGAGCCAAGGAAGTCTTCGATACGAAGCGATAAGTGCACTGGTTTGAAAATCAATCGATTTACCAGTTGCTGATAATTTTTCAATATCTTCGTTTGCTTCTTCAATTAATACGTCGAGTACATCATCGACCGTTACAATCCCGATCAATCGATCTTGTTCATCTGTTACAGGAACTGCGATAAAGTCATAACGCTCGATCGTTCGGGCTACTTCTTCCTGATCAGTTTCTGCAGGAACGGAAATGACCCTGTTATACATGATATCTTCTATTTTTTCGTGCATCTCCGCTAGCAGAAGATCACGATAGGAAACTACACCAACCAGTTTTTTATCATCATCGATCACATATAAATAATAGATGTTTTCAGCGAAGCCAGCGAATGTTTTTAGTTTTTCAACCGCATCGCGCACGGTATACACTTGCGGAATCCAAACAAAGCGGTTTGTCATGATTCCACCAGCTGTATCTGGCTCATATTGCATCAGGCTTTGAACGGTTTTGGATTCATCTGCTTTCATTGATGATAAGAAATCTTGGATCTCATTAACGTCCAAGTTACCAAGAAGATCAGCAAGATCATCGTTTTCCATCAAGTTCATGATATGAGATGACCGTTCGATGCCAAGTTTATGCAGAATCTCCATTTGCAGATCACTATCAAGTTCTTGAATTAAGGAAGCAATCTGTCTCGTTGTTAAAAACGTTACGAACTTATGCCTGTGTTTCTCTGGCAGATTCTTATACACGTTAGCTATATCATAAGGGTGCAGTTCATCAATTAAGAGCTGAAATTCTTTCTTGCGCAGTTCTTTTAAGTTTTTAATTATATACAATAAAATCTGATTTTCTGACATCTCTTTAAACAAGGAACGTCACCTCCTTATAAAGTACTTCACTATTATAAATTATTTAACTACATGTGACTATTGTTTCGCGGCAACTTTGCTGTGCTCATTCTACTCATAGGATATGGTATTTGACAAAGAAAAAAACCACTTATCAAAAGTGGTTTTCTACTCGTAAGTTTTTATTCTATTCCCTATTTCAACCAGAGGTAATCCAGTGAATATTCCCCTGCACCTGTTAAGGCAACACCAATAACTACTGCGATTAAAATCAAGTTGAACTCATATCCGTTAGCTGTTACCCAGAACCCGTTTTGCAAATGCACTTTTAAAATGGCCACAAGCATCGTTCCAGCAATTAAAATCGCCCCGATTTCAGTAAAAAGTCCTGCAGCAAATAAAAGTCCTCCTCCAAATTCAGCAAGCCCTGCTAATAATGCCATTGTGTAGCCAGGCTTTATGCCGATTGATTCCATCCACCCACCTGTACCTTTTAAGCCATAACCACCAAACCAGCCAAATAACTTTTGTGCACCATGTGCGGCAAGTGCAAGACCAACAACTAATCGGATAATAAGCAATCCTAGTGATAACATTGAATAACTCCCTCTTTCTTTTTCATTTTTTAACTTACTTTATGTTAGTATATTACAATGAGTAACTTGTCTATGTCAAGTTACTTTAAAAAAATAACCTTATACCCAAAAAAATTTACCGCTTTCTTAATAAAGAATATGCGGCAAAAAATCTTTTAAGCTTGTTCTGTTAAAATAATTGGCCCCTCTTTTGTAATCGCAACAGTATGCTCATATTGAGCAGATAAACTCCCGTCGAAGGTAATTGCAGTCCATCCATCAGATTTCATGGTTATATAAGGCATACCTACATTTAATATGGGTTCTATCGTAATAACCATTCCCTCTTTGAGCGTTGTTCCTGTACTTCGTTCTCCAATATGATGTACTTGAGGATCTTCATGGATACGGCGTCCAATACCATGCCCAATAAATTCTTTTACGATAGAATAACCCTTTTTCTCAGCATAAGACTGAATCGCATAACCAATATCTCCCAATCTGTTGCCAACTTGCGCTTGATCGATTCCTTTATATAATGCTTTTTTTGCTGTATCCAACAACCGTTGAGATTCTTTCGAGATGGTTCCAACTCCATATGACCAAGCTGAATCCGCGAGCCAGCCATTTAGATCCACTACAAAATCGATCGTGATGATATCTCCATTTTTCAGCACTTTCTTATTAGGAAGCCCGTGACATACCTCGTGATTAACAGAGGCACATGTTGCATACTGATATCCCATATAGCCTTTTTGAGCAGGTGTAGCACCACGCTCCAATAAAAAATTTTCTACAAATTGATCAAGTTCCAAAGTAGTTATTCCCGGTTTTACTAATTTTTTTAATGCTTGATGACAGGATGCCAGGAGCTTTCCTGCCTCTCCCATCTTCTCAATCTGTTTATTTGATTTAAGCTTTATCAACCCGAATTCTCCCCTTCCTCTTTGTTATCTATATTCCAGTCCAAAGAGGTTCGTGAAACGGGTTAATTGGAAAAGAAACAAGCATCGAGCAATGAATCTATGCCCGATGCTCTGATTTTTTTAGTCTTGATTCTACCACTTTACCGCCCAACCATAGCACGAATATGCCAAACAAAATCAATCCGAGCTTAAGGGGACTTTTTAACACGTCAACAAAGTCATATCCGATAAAGGAAACAATGGCGATCATAACTAATTTCCCGAGAGCTAAAGCTAGCAAAAATGTCTTCGTATTAATTCTCGAAAGGCCGCCAACAACGTTTACTAATGCAGATGGTGTAAACGGAAAACAATAAATAAGAAACAGCATTCCAAAACCGTGCCGCTCCACCCAATTTAGCATCCGAGTTGTGTTCGTGTGTCTGTTCAAAAAATCCAGGAATTTTTTTTGGCCAAATTTTCGGACAAGCATAAAAACGATGATAGACCCCGTACATACCCCTATCCACGAATAAAGAAATCCTAACCAAAATCCATATGCAGCAGCATTTCCTGCTACAAAAATAAAAAGAGGCAGAATTGGCAAGAAGGATTCAAGCATTGGCAGAAGCACTCCCGGCAAAAAACCAAGGTCCTCATATTGATCAAGCAGCTGTAGTATTTTTTTTTCAGTAAAATAGCGTTCCCAATTTCTCCAGTCCATCAATCGTTCACCCTTCTCTTCCTCATATCCTCATCGTTGCCACTGTTAACTTGTTTAAAACAAACTCCCCTAAAAAATAAAAAGTTAGTTTTCTAATTTTATCACAAAGAAAGAAAAGCTCACTATTTACTGACTGATTTTGAAGGGGTATCTTCTATCCTCTTACCAATAATCATCATGCAGCATAAAGCGGCTACGAAGGACGCTAATGCATACAAAACACTACTGCTGTTCATCTCTCCTGCCCCCACATTTCCAGGGAAAAGGAAAGAATAGATTCCCTGTGAACCGTTAAGTAAAATACCTGCCGCTGCTAAAACTTTAATTAGCGCATTGTATTTGAATTGGTTGAGTGCACTCATAATGGCAGCGATTCCCCAGAAAAGCAGAATGTAGCCCCAAACATTTAACCCATCTGATCTAACCTCTAACAAACTTGTTACATTTACAATTCCGATTATTAAAGAAATCAGACCAGAAAAAAGTAATAAGCGCCATGTTATGGTCATCGTGAATCCTCCTTTTCTTTGTTGCCGTTTAATAAAAATGTACGTTAACTAGTAAATTTGATAAACAAAAACCGTCATCACTAAGTGTTTGACGGTTTCAACAATCAGTCTGCAGTTTTTCTTCGTTGTTAGATGCTAACTTTATTTCATTAAAGCTTTATATACTTGCACGTCTAGCTCTTTTGCTTTCTTTTCATTATATGTTTTTTCGTAAACAGGTTCTTGAACGATCTTTGCACCCCAGAACATACTTTCAAATACATGCTCAATATCAACTTCAATCTTTGCAAGCTTAAGAGGCACGCCTTCCATTGCAAATTCAAGAATATTTGCTTTTCCGTTAATGGAATACACGGTTTCTAGACCAACAACCGTGAGGACGACATTCGGGTTATCCTGGATATTCGTTACGATGCGGGAATTGTTCGTAACAGTAAATCTAATTTTTTCATCTGACAAACTTTTTACCCAGGAAATTGCGTTAATGGATGGTGCTTTCGTTGCTGCATCTACCGTTCCTAATAATACGAGTTGCTCGCCTTGCAGGTGTTCAAACAATTCAGGACTTAACGTTGTTGGTATTTCCTGTTTCGCCATGTGATCCCCACCTTTAATTGTTTAAAATATGTATGCTATTTATTTTACCATATATTTCTTAACTTAAAAGTGAAAAGGAAGCTGAAAATCAGCTTCCTTTACTCTTCAAATGTTCCCTTGATCACGGCTTCTCCGTCTTGTATCATTACTTGTCCTAACGCAATAACAGAATCTATGCTTAGGTCTTGGTTTAGCAGAACAAGATCAGCATCCAGACCTTCTTGCAGTCTTCCTTTTTGCTTCAGCTTCAAAACACGAGCTGGATTAGAAGTGATTGTCTGAAGTGCTGTTTGAAGAGGAACACCTTCCGTCTTAACGGCATCTTTCACTTCACCATACAGGGAATTCACTTTACCGATACGCAGTCCCGTAAATTCGCCAAATTCATTAAACGCAGGCAAACTTCCTTGTGCGTCTGATGTAAATGTTATTTGTTCAATAGCGACCCCTGCATCAAGCATTCTTTTAAGGCCGATGCTGCATTTAACTTCGCCTTCTTCTAAAAATTGCTTTGTCGTACTTGTTGTAAAATCTACGACGCCGCCTTTTTTTGCATATTCAATCCCCGCTTCAAACAAATAGGAATTCCGGTTAATATGCGTTGGGTAAAATTGAGAAATAGGCAGATCTGTTGTTTCCACAACTTCCTCAATTAAAGATAACATCCGTTTGCTATCGCCAAGGTGGATGTTTACAACACCTGCTTTTCCTGAAAGCATGCCAGCAACTCTTGCTTGTGAAGCGAGCCTGGCCAGTTCGGAAGCTTCCGGCTGGCTTGAACGATGATCAGCAATCGCAATTTCCCCCACACCAATGATCTCATCAACCATCATTATATCTGTTTCAATATTGCCAGTTAATGTTTTAACCGGTACTTGATAAGACCCAGTGTGAACATAACATGAGATCCCTTCTTCTTTTAACGCCTTTGCTTTTGCGATTAAGCTGGTCATTGTACGCGCTATCCCGTCCGTCCCAATGACACCAACAATCGTTGTCACACCTGCTTTCGTAACATCTGACAAATAGATTTCAGGAGTCCTCGTTTTATATCCGCCTTCTCCACCGCCTCCAGTTATATGAACATGAGCATCAATAAAGCCTGGGGTCACTATTTTTCCTGATGCATCAATAACATGGATATCAATAGCTGTTGCAGGCCATTCAATACCTTCAGAGATGCTTGCGATCTTCCCGGCAGCTAATAGAATATCCTTTTTACCGAGATAATGAGGCGCGTATACCTCACCGCCTTTTATAAGTGTAAACATGTGAATCATTCCTTTATTTTTTCAAAGATAGATTATTTAAAACCAATAAGTACTGCTGTAACGATTACAATAGAGGCTAAAATAAACAACAATAGCTGAAACTTAATCTGGAATTTGAACCATTTGGACCACTCGATACGTGCCGCACCCAAGGTACCCATCAATGCCCCTGAAGTCGGTACAATCATGTTTGTAAATCCGTCACCAAGCTGAAATGCTAGAACGGCCACTTGTCGAGTAACACCTGCCATGTCAGCAAGTGGAGACATTAACGGCATAGTAAGGGCAGCTTGACCGGAACCTGAAACGATAAAGAAATTGAACACGGCTTGGAATACATACATGATCCATGCCGAAACGGCTACAGGAACATCTGAAACCAGACCGCCTGCGGCATTAAGCATTGTGTTTAAAACGGATGGTTCAGCTGGATTGTCTCCACCTAACATGATGATAACCCCTTTTGCCATACCCACAATGAGGGCTGCAGGAAGAATATCTCTAGCTCCTTGCTTGAAACCATCAGATATACCGTTTACTGTCATGTTATTTAATTTGAAGATTACTCCAATTATACCCGCTACTAATCCGATTGTGAAAAATTGAGTTGCAATTTCAGGAATGTAATATGCTCTTTCAACAACGCCCCATACAATCCAGATTACCCCAGCTAATATAGTTAATAGGATAAGGATATGTCCTGTACCGAAGTTCGCTTTAATATCCGATTGTTTAAAATCTTCGCGGAAGTATGCATCGGATTCATAAGATAATGAACGTTTAGGATCTTTTCTAATTCTAGAAGCGTAGATCCATGTATAAATAATACCTATTAATGTAAAGAATGCCCACATCCCAATACGGAATGGTGCACCTGACAGTACAGGAACTCCAGCAATCCCTTGAGCGATCGCTACACCAAATGGATTCATCCAGGATGTTGCAAATCCAATCTGTGTAGCAACATACGTAATCATAACTGCTGTAATCGCATCATAGCCAAGAGCAATTACGACTGGCACAAGAATCATCGCAAACGCAATGGCTTCTTCACCCATACCAAAAACCGCTCCACCTAAAGAGAATAACAAGAACATGATCGGAATAATAAGGACTTCTTTCCCTTTCGTACGGTCAATCATCTTTAAAATACTATCTTCTATCGCACGCGTCTTCATAATAATTCCGAATGCGCCACCGATAATAAGGATAAACGCCACAACCCCTACTGCTGATCCCCACTTATCCCCAGTTACTAAGCCTTCAAAGATATAGTTCAAGAAACCGGCACCGCCACCTTCTTCAAACAAGCTAACACCTTGAGTAGCCGGTTCACCGTCTTCCCCTTTTACATACGAAAAGCTGTCAGGAACAAGTACTGTTTTAGTCTGCTCTTCCCCACCTTGCGTATAGGTCGTTTCTTTTGTTTCAAATTGACCCGCCGGAATGACATACGTCAATAACGCCATTAATGCTACAACGAAAAACACGATTACAAAGGTATCCGGCATTGTAAATCCTTTTTTCTTATTCACGTTAACTCCCCCTCTTCTGTATTTCACCTTTTATTAATTGCAAGAATTATGCCAAGATTCAGTCGCCCTGTGTAAAAGGTTTTTAAAGATATTGTTTCATAAATTGGATGTTTATAAGATAATAGTTTTATAGCCAATTAACGACCTAAAAGAAACCATTAAAAGAAGGTGTAGATGATGGAGAACCAAAAACAGATTGTTTTATTAGCAGGCACAAAAGAAACACGTATTGCACTATCACATCAACTTCAATCCATCTTAGGTGATTTTTTTCATATTAGAAGTTATTCTTCCGAAGAAATGCTCCCTTCACTTTTAGAGAATGAAATTGTTATTCTTTCATCTTATCTGATAAAACGGGAGGTAGCTCACTGCTTGAGTGACTCATGTAAAGTGATTACTGCAAGGCGTACCGTCAACTACGAATATATGGACCAGCTTCTGCAACTGCCAGAAGGTACAGATGTTATGTATGTGAATGACTTTCCACAAACCGTCGAACAATCCGTACAAACTCTCATACATCTAGGCATCGATCACTTAAACTACCTTCCCTATTACCCAGGGATTCCTCAGTATCAATATGCAGATATCGCTGTGACACCTGGCGAGATGCATCTCGTGCCGAAAGAGGTTAAGAAAATCATTAATATTGGCGTACGCCTAATTGACATTACTACTATAACAGAGATTTTGAGCGAACTTGATGTCTTAGATGACCGTGCAACAGGCATTTCTGAGCGGTTTACAGAAAAAATTATACAGCTGTCCAAGAAACTTGCACTCGCTAACCAAAAGGCCCTTCAACTTAACGAACATTTGGACAAAGTATTAAATGGTGTAAATGATGGTATTCTATCATTTGATCATACGGGAAAGATTACCGTATTTAACGAAGAACTGGAGAACATATTTTCAACCGCTTCAAAACAAGCCGTAGGCAAAAATATTAGACAAATTATTAGAGATAAAGAATTGCTACATTTTTTGATCGCTACGGAAAACGAAGAATCTGACCAATTTTTCACAATTCATGATACGAATGTAATGGTTCACCGATTTACATTGCCCGCAGATAACACGATGATTGCTACATTTAAGAATACAAGTACAACGATCTCAATGGAGAAAGCGGCACGACATGAACTAAAACGAAAAGGTTATATCGGGAAATATTTCTTTAGCGATATTATCGGCAATTCCGAAGAGATCGTCCGAACAAAAAATATTGCAAAGAAGCTTGCTGCAACAGATCTTTCTCTCCTCATACAAGGCGAAAGCGGCACTGGAAAGGAACTTTTTGCAAGTTCCATTCATAACGAATCAGGCAGAAGAAACGGACCGTTCTTAGCAGTAAACTGTTCTGCTCTTTCAGAGGATCTATTGGAGAGTGAACTTTTTGGATATGAAGAAGGCGCTTTTACGGGTGCCAAAAAAGGCGGAAAACAAGGGCTCTTCGAACAAGCAGAAGGCGGCACCATTTTCCTTGATGAAATTGGAGACATTAGCGTCAAACTTCAAACACGTCTCCTTCGGGTTCTCCAGGAAAAAGAACTGAGGAGAGTTGGAGGAACACGCGTCCTCCCAATTGACGTAAGAGTTATTTCTGCAACGAACAAAGATTTAGCATCCGACATTAAACAAGGTTTATTCCGTGAAGACCTGTATCACCGGTTAAACGTTCTTTATTTAAAAATCCCTGCACTGCGTGAGCGGAAAGGCGATATCCCACTATTACTCAATCATTTTTTTTCGATGCGTTCAACTAAAAAAATGAAAGTGGACAACGAAGTGATTGGTCATCTTATAAACCGTTCCTGGTCAGGGAATGTTCGAGAATTGAAGAATGCCATTGAATATATGCTTGCCGTATGTGACGGAGAGAGGATAACCGTATCAGATCTACCTCAGGAAGTGATGAGAATAAGAAGCTTTAAGGAGTCATTAGAGAGAGAGGCGATGCAAGAGATAGCAGCGACCACAGAGGAATTGCCGCTTATCGCACCAAATGAAGAGGCAACACTTATGGAGTGTATCTATCACAACCATATTACTGGTAAAGCATCTAGCCGGAAAAGTTTATTGAAGGAATTGGAATCAAAAGGCGTAACGCTGTCTGAAGCTCAAATCAGGCTGCGCTTAGATCTCCTAGAGCGGAAAGGGTACATCGTGAAAGCAAAAGGACGGAAAGGAACGCGGCTGACCGAGAGCGGACTAGTTTTTGTTAAAAGTGAATTGGTATGAAGATTTTTTAGCGGTTCGCTTGTAAATCTTGGATGGGGCTCTTCAGTGAGCAAAAAGCTTCATGAACGAGCATAAAGCTTCGTGAACGAGCATAAATCTCGTTGAACGAGCACAAGTCTCAACCAATATGCCCATTCCTTACTAAAATACATCAAAAAGCTGACTCCATCACACTTGGAGCCAGCTTTCTTTAACCTACTTATACTTTCCGCCTAATCAAGTCACAAAATCAGGCTTACGCTGCGCCAAAGTAGGACTTTTCAGCTCTACAGGCTCACCTTTTTCAAGATTCAAGAAGGAAGTTGCTTCATTAAACCAGCTGTCTGGTGCTTTGTGTCCCCAGAACGTCTGACGCCTCGGATCGTTAATGTCCCATTTGATCGGTTTAAAGTCAGGGTCACTTGTCAGATAATCCCCGTTATATAGTTCGATCCGATTTCCATCGGGATCACGTACATATAAAAAGAAGGCGTTCGATAAGCCATGACGTCCTGGCCCGCGCTCAATATTATCTGCATAACCCATGCTCGCCATCACATCACAGCAATGAATCAGGCTCATCGGGTCAGATAGCCAAAAGCCTACGTGATGAAGACGAGGACCTTCACCGTTCATAAAGGCAACGTCATGAACAGTTGGTTTGCGATGAAGCCATGCTGCCCATGTCCGATCATCTTCAGTAGCTGTATATTCCGAAACTCTAAATCCGAGTTCATCTGTATAGAACTGAACTGCCGCTTCCACATCTGGTACCATGCAGTTGATGTGATCAATACGCTGTACACGAGCTCCGCGGTAAAGGTCATATTTTTGAATGCAGCGCTCTACACTTTGCATCTCAACAAAAAACTCAAGGGGTATACCAGAAGGATCTTCAACGCATAAAGTTTTACCGATTCCAACTGAAGGGTCTGCATCTTTCCACAGCACTTTAGCCCCTTTTCCTTTAAAAAAGGTTTCCAGCTCATTCAAGTGGCTGTCTTCCCAAACTTTATAACTCACCACATGAACGCCAGGTTTATCTGCCTTTTTCAACAAAAGACTGTGATGCGAGTGTTCTTCCAGTCCACGTAAAGCCATCCACTCTGAAGTAGAAGCTGTTTCAATAAATCCTAGAGCATTCACATAAAAATCACGGGAAGCGTGGAGGTCTGTAACGTTCATGACAACACGTGCAATTCGAATAATGTTAAAATCCATGACGACTACCTCCTATACACTCGTGTAGTTATGGCTTTTGGAATTCACACGCTGCAGAAAATCCTTCACCATCGCTTTATAAGGTTCTTTGTTATATTGATCATAATAGATGTTCGACATACGGGCAGGATCACCAAAGAAGTAATACTCATAAAGTGCTTGGCGGCCGCCAAACGTACTGATGGAGATGTCCCATGCCAAGCGGAACAATTGCGTGCGCTCGTAACCATCAATGTTAGCTCCTTGTGTATAACGATGCACAAGTTCGCCAATATCGTCTGCGTTAAAGTCCGCTTCTGTCGGAATCCCCATCAATCCTGATGCTCCGAGAATTTTAACGATCTCAACGATACGCTGATACATTTTTGGGTACCAGTTACGCGCTGCGTTCAGCGGCGCAAAGTCTGGTGTCATGTTTCCGTATTTGTCAATCGAAGCGTTGTGTTCCGCACGATATAGGTGAGAACGCATCGTTTCAAGAATCAGCATGACTTCGGATGCCTTTTCTTTAACATGCGGGAATACATCGATGCCAATGGATTCCATCATGTTTAAAATAACGCCTAACACAAATTCCGTTTTCACGGTATTTTTAGCAATTACTTGATGCGCCATGTGAACAATCGCATTCGTCTCGACATACGTACGGTTACAAATATCGGAGCTTCCGCTTACAAAAACGCGCTCCCATGGCACAAGTACATTATCAAAAACTACGATTGCATCACTTTCCTCAAATCGCGAGCTTAGCGGATGATCCCATTGACTTCGTCCTGTATCAAACGATTCACGACATAAGAACTTTAAGCCTTCTGTATTGTTCGGAATCGCAAAAGCCATCGCATACGGATCATCTTCAGATGAGGCTTTATTCAATGTAGATGGGAAAACGACGATCTCATCAGTCACTCCACCAAGCGTTGCGAGCAATCTAGCACCTTTCACTACGATTCCGTCTTTGTTTTTTTCAACGATTCGAGCAGATAGATATGGATCTTTTTGCTCAGACTGCTTTTTTGATCGATTAGTCTGAGGGTGAATAAGCGTATGTGTTAAACTGATGTCGTTTTCTCGGCAATAGTCATAATATTTTCTGGCGTTCTCGGCAAACATCGGATCATTTTGCGCAAAAAAGTTGCCTGACGTACCAAATGCCATGACGCTTGTATTCAAGTAATCAGGTGTGCGACCCATCATCCCACCTGTGTAACATGCCCACTCAGAAATCATTTCACGGCGGCGGATGAGATCGTCTACCGTTTTAGGAGCAATAAAGGAAAGTCCGACTTTATCACCTGTTTGTTCAGAGGTGTATAACATCTTGTCTGCTTTTTCGTGCTGTAGGTCATACAGGTTGGCAATGGATCTTACGATGTTTCGAAATGCGGGATGAGAAGGTACATCATCTACTTTCTTACCATGAATCCAAACATTATTCTTAGCCTTTGAAATTCCTTGAATATACTGTTCTCCCGTGCGTGCAGGCAAAGAAATCCCTCCTTAATGTTTTGCTTCCGTCTGTAGCGTTTGTTTTTTCTTTCCGAACTGTTGAATATGATGATCCGCGAGTGCAACATGCACCACTTTCATCTCTGTATAAAACTCAAACGCGTAATGGCCGCCTTCTCGACCAATACCTGAATTCTTTGACCCTCCAAACGGAATGCGAAGATCGCGAACGTTTTGTGAATTGACCCATAACATACCCGCTTCTACCGCGTTTGCAACGCGAAGACCTTTTTTCATATCGTTCGTCCACACGTAGCCAGCAAGGCCATACTTGATATCGTTTGCGTAACCGATGACTTCTCTTTCGTCTTTGAACGTCATGACAGACAAAACGGGTCCGAAGATTTCTTCTTGTGCGACCGTCATTTCATTTTTCACGTTTAATAGAAGGGTTGGAGCTACAAAGTTTCCTTTTTTAAGCGATTCAGAGAGAGTCTGGCTGTATATTTCAGCCCCCTCATTTGCCGCAACATGCAGGTAACGTTTCACATTTTCATAGTGTTCTGTATGGATGAGCGGTCCAACTTCTGTTTCCGGATTAGATGGATCGCCAACGATAATGTTATCTACCCTCTCCTTCAAGCGGGCAACGAACTCATCCTTAATGGATTCTTGAACGAATAACCGAGAGTTTGCCGTACATCTTTCTCCATTAAAAGAAAAGATTCCCCATACACAAGCGTCAAGTGCGCGTTCAAAATCACAATCATCAAATACGATGATCGGCGACTTTCCGCCAAGCTCCATTGAGAAGCGTTTAAGAGTAGCAGCTCCATTTCTCATAATTTCTGAACCCGTCTTTGTCTCTCCAGTAAATGAGATAAGCTGCACATCTTCATTAGCAACAAGTGACGCACCAGCCGTTTCACCAAAACCATGAACGACGTTAAAAACACCGTGAGGAAGTCCTGCTTCATCAACAAGTTCTGCTAGTTTATTAGCCGAGAGCGGTGACCACTCTGCAGGTTTTAAGATAACAGTGTTTCCTGTTGCAAGAGCAGGAGCGATCTTCCAAGTTTCAAGCATGAACGGTGCGTTCCATGGTGTAATTAACCCTGCAACACCAACAGGCTTTTGAATGGTATAATTCATGAACTCGTCATCTACGTGATACGCTTCACCTGACATGCGGTTTTTTACCATTTCGGCATAAAACCTAAAGTTATCCGCAGCACGTCCTACCATTTTTCGCGTTTGAGCAATAGGAAGTCCTGTATCATACGATTCCAGCAAGGCAATCTCTTCGATATCACGGTCGATAAGCTCGGCAATCTTATAAATGTATTGAAGACGCTTTTCCTGCTTCATCTTGCCCCAAGGACCTTGTTTAAAGGCTTCTTTTGCGGCTTTAGCGGCTAGATTGATGTCTTCTTTCGTTCCTTCACTTACCGTGTTGATCTTTTCGTTCGTAAAGGGATTAACGTTAACAAAAAAGTCTCCTTTATGCCCCGAAACAAACTGTCCGCCAATATAGTGCTGAATCATTTCTTTAATTTCCGGCTTCATTACCCTTCCCTCCCGTTGGCACCTTTTCAGTTCGTCCATCAACGATCGTGTTTTCAAGTGATCCTAGATAATCAATCTCAAGCCGTACAACATCACCAGGGTGAACGTGAGAAATGCCTTTTGGTGTACCTGTCCAGATCACATCATAAGGTTCAAGCGTCATGAACGACGATACGAATTCAATAATTTCAGGGATTGAATACATCAGATCTTTCGTGTTCCCTTGCTGTCTTAACTCACCGTTTACATATGTGCGCAGTTCAAGGTTTGTAACATCCGGGATGTCAGCAGCATCTACATAATAAGGACCCATCGGACCAAACGTGTCATGTCCTTTTGCACGTACAGGCGGACGGTACCAGTTGTTAACAAAGTCGCGTACTGTTACATCATTCGCAATCGTGTAACCGCTTACAAAATCCATCGCATTTTCAGCTTTAATGTTTCTTCCCTCTTTACCAATAACGACTGCAAGTTCATTTTCATAGTGCATATAAGTTGCACCATCTGGATAGAACACTTGCCCTTTGTGTCCTACAAGTGATGAATTTGGCTTGATAAACAAAACAGGTTCAGCAGGCTTTTCAAGTCCTAATTCATCAGCATGGTCTGCATAATTCAGTGCGAGTCCGATCATCTTGTTCGGCTGAAATGGAGGCAGCCATGTTTCGATCTCGCTTATATTTGCTGTTTTACCAGATGAGAATGTAATCACATCATCAACAACCGTTCCCTTTTGTTCTCTTCCTTCAAAAATTACGCGTGCATGCTTCATTTATACTTCACTCCCTATTTTTTCTACTAAACCATAATCAGCAAGTACAGATCTGATCTCTTTTTGGAGGGACTCAGTTGGCAAGTCCATCGGCAGTCTTAATTTCGGATTGATTCTTCCCATCATTCCAAGTGCTGCTTTTAACGGAGCTGGATTTGTATCTTTAAATAGGACGTCGTTTAGCGGCATTAAATCATAATGAAGTTTCAATGCTTCTTCTACATTTCCTGATTCCCATGCGTTATACACTTCTGCAACTTTTGAAGGCAATACGTTCGCTGTTGCCGATATGTATCCCGCTCCGCCAATGGCAAGCATCGGATAACAGAGAAGTTCAATACCTGAATACAGCAAAAAGTCGCGTCCGCAGTTTAATAAAACACGGTTAATATGTTCAAAGTCTTTATTGGATTCCTTCACTCCAATAATGTTCGGGCAGTCCTCGTTAAGGCGTGCCAATGTTTTCACTTCTAGGTTTACGGCTGTTCTTCCTGGGATGTTATAAATGATTAGCGGTATATCTACTGAATCAGCGATCAGTTTAAAGTGTTTATATAAAGCATGCTGAGAAGGCTTATTGTAGTATGGGACGATTACCATAGCGGCATCTGCTCCCATTTCTTGAGCGAGTTTTGTTAAATGAAGAGATTCTTGATGATTGGTTGAGCCTGTTCCAGGTACGATTGGCACACGCTTGTTTACGGATTTTATCGCGGTTTCCATAACAAGCTCACGTTCTTTTAACGTTAGTGATGATGGCTCACCAGTAGTTCCGGTTACAGAGATTCCGTGGCTTCCAGACTGAATGTGCCAGTCTATTAAACTTTTAAGAGTATCAAGATCCAATGACTCATCATCATGAAAAGGGGTGATGATGGGCGCAATGGAGCCTCTCAATGATTTTTTTGCTTCTTCTACGTTCATTTTTCCATCTCCTTAAACCATTATTTTTGAGGTTTTTCTTCAAGAAAGGCTTTTAGCGTATTCAACTTATGATTCCTTGTAAAAGTCTCAATCGTTTTTGGATCTTCTCTCTTTTCGAGCATTTCAATCAGCTGATAATGTTCAGCAATCGAACGCTTCATTCTAGATGGCTTCATCGTTGTTCCTTGTTTGCGGACTGTTCCTAATCTTTCCCATGTTGAATGAATCTGTTCCATTAGAAATTGGTTCGTACAGTACTGATAAGTGAGTTTGTGAAATTCTTTGTTGTAGTTGGAGAAAAGAGAAAAATCAAGTTCATCAAGGGCATCTTCCATAAGTCTTGTATACGCTCTTAAATCTTCAAGCTTTTCATGAGGAAAGTGAGTAGAGGATTCTGCAGTTGCAAAACCTTCTAATACGGCTAAAACGGATAGGGTTTCTAAATATGCTTGTTCATCGAATGGGGTGACAATCGCTCCCGAGTAGGGTTTAAATGAAATCAAGGAATCCGCTTCAAGCAATCTGATCGCTTCTCGCACAGGTATTGCGCTCGTTTGAAGTTCCCTTGCCAGCTGGTCAATCACAAGCTTATGACCAGGCGGATACCTGCCATCTAAAATACGAGAACGGATGACTTGGTAAGCATATTGCTGTTTGTTTGGTTTATGTTGAGTCTTCATAATCCTATGTTAATCTCAAATCATATATGATTTCAAGTTATTTTTCAGAAAAATCATATATTACTGTCTATTTAGTCATATAGTATCTATTTCTAATAAAAAGGAAAATAACTATAGTTAAATAGTCTTGTTGCTTGTCGTATAAGTTTACATTTGTAGTAAGAATAAGCTATTCTATTCATATAGATTGTGAATAAAGGGGTAATTAGCCCATGAACGTAAAAAATGCTATGGAAATATTAGTAGATGAAGCACTAAAAAACTATTGGGGACAACTTCAACTTCCATGCAAATGTGAGATTTGTAAAGCAGATGTATTTGCCATTACACTCAACAATTTGCCTCCCCGCTATGTGTCAAACGAAGATGGCTATGCTTTTGTTAAAGCACAAAACTTCGATGACCAATCAAGGGTAAATATTCTAAATCAGATCGTAAAAGCAACTGGCATCGTAGCCACACGTCCTTCACACGAATTAAAACCATCACCTGCTACCGAGTAGAAGGAAGATGGTTTTTGTTTGTTTGTTCAATAAATTCCTGTCTCTTTATTCCTATTTTTCAGAAAAGTTCCTTGCGGGAGCATTACCAATTGTGATATATTTGTGACAACCATTCAGTACTGGATTTCGTCTTAGTTTAAGAGTTTGAAAGTAGTTTGGTAATTCCGGCACAAATGTGCAAACGTTCTAGGAGGCATTCACATGCAAACAGGTAAAGTAAAATGGTTTAACGCAGAAAAAGGTTTTGGATTCATCGAAGTTGAAGGTGGAGACGACGTATTCGTACACTTTTCTGCTATTCAATCTGAAGGATTCAAATCACTTGACGAAGGTCAAGAAGTAGAATTCGAAATCGTTGACGGAGCTCGCGGACCTCAAGCAGCTAACGTAACTAAAAAATAAGCTTAAACCATATATAAAAGCCCGGCATTGTTGCCGGGTTTTTTCTGTGTTTTTCTATTATTGAATACACACTACCCAGCTGTTTTCCGAGTCGCATATTTTAGTTGGGTTCCGCTGGTTACTCTACATGTTTGTTTATCTGATACTCATTCGCGCAGTAGAGCTTCCGTAACGCACACTTCCCGACAATTTCCACTACTGAACTCTCATATGAAAAGGCTCCCTTGAAGGAAGCCCTATTCTTTCATTCCGATCTTCATTTTATAACTATTTATTTTACCTAGTATGTCTGTCTTATCTTCTTGCGAGAATATCCCTAGTTTGTGAAGAATCAATGTGTACTGCTGAAGTTTAAATAAAGAACTCTCTTTGTACCACATGGCAATCACCTATCTTTCCTAAAGGAAACTTTTTTATCCTTTGTAAATATTATATGCCACATGCTACATTTATGATTCTTAAAATTTCGCTTTAAGTGTTACCTTTGTTGTCCTTGTAAGTGGTTGATTTCCGTTTCAGGTACTCACTTTCCGCGGGGCAGGATACCTCAAAACCTTATTTCGTTTGAAGCGTGGAAAGCATTGCCCAAATCCCTTGTTCCCATTTTGCAGCATTCTTATGCTGAGGTAAATTGACTGTGTATTTTACATGATCCCCATTACTTTGAGTCTGGATTACAATGTACTTTTTGAATGAGTCTTTTGAAGCTGTGATAAATAGTATAGAAGATTCAAATGCTGGCCCTGCTATCTCACCACCATCTAATTCTTTTACCTCACCAACAGCTTTTAATTCATCATTTGCCCAATCTTTTAGATCATCCATTGATGCCTCTTCTGATAGAGGCTCAATTCGTACAAAGGTTTCAGCAAAAGCTGTAGCAAAAAGCAGATCCTTACGCGGTTCTTCCGCGGTAAATTCAAAATCTCTTAGTTTATAAAAATGGTAATCCATCTGTTCACTTTTTGTAAGTGTTGCTTCTTCTTCTACGGAAGCACCGTTTACAGAGTAACTTAGCATTTTAGTTTCTGCCGCTTCATTTGAACCTGTTTCTAACGGCGTAATCTTCTCTAGCAGCCATTGACCGTTCTCATTCTTCTTATACGTAATGTTAACTTTAGATCCTTCTTTTACATTTGCTACAGACTCCCTTACGTCTTCCGATAAACGTAGGACGAGAGTCTCACCTGCAGCTTCAACTTCAATTGAATTATTATCAATCTGACCAATGTAAGTACCATCTTCATCAATAGAAGTTACAGGTTCTGAAGAGTGTTCACCTTTTGCTTCTTCTACTGCTTCTTTTTGTACAGGCTCGGCTGTTTTAGAAACGGGTTCTTTTGTTTCTGTTTGATTCGATTCACTGCTACATGCTGTGAGTACAACTACTAACAATGCTATTAAAATCATTGTCCATGGCTTTTTTGTCATTACAATCACCTCATAAAATTAGACGAAATAGTAAAAAAATTGTTACGGTCTTGAAAAAAATCAGCTTTAACTCTGTTAAGAGATTGTCGATATTATAAACAGCACTTATACATTCTAAATTGGAGATGACTAAATTTGAATCCATCATTTGCCTCAAATTTACAAACCAACAAACTTGTTACAAAAATGCTATGGGGTATGTATTTTCTAGGTCTAGGTAGTACCTATGCTAGCACTAAAACAATTGATAGTGTGATGTTCTATGGTATAGCTGGAATAGTTATCCTACTGTCACTTACAGTATGGACGTATCGAAAATGGGCTACCAGCGCTGTTCAGTATTTTGTTGTTATTGGCTTTACTTTGCTGACTGTTATAATGGCAGACTCCAATCCAAAGATTTCCACCTACCTCATGACTTATGTCTGCTTAGCTGTTATAACGTTATATCACAACTATATTTCTATCTTACTATCGGGTATTTGCGGTTTATTGTTAACAAATTTTTTCTTTATTCAATACAAAGATACAATGTTTGCCGGACAAGATCCAAAAATAATTATTTCACTAAACGTGTTTCTAACCGTTATTACTGCAGCTCTTGTCGCTCAGGCAAAGATTGGTCAACGAATGCAAGAGAATATTTTAAGCGCTGAAAAACAAGCTGATAGCGACAAAAAGAAGCTTCAGCATTTATTAGGAAAAATTCAAGATGCCTCAGAGAATCTGCATCGTTTCAGTCAATCGGTAAAAGAGAACGTAACCAGAACTGGCGAAATCTCAAGCAACATCACCTACGCTTTTACAGAAGTTGCAAAAGGTGTTGAATCCCAGGCTGTGAGTGTCGGCGGAATGAGTCAATCGGTGACAAGTACAAACGATGTTGCAAAGGGATTGTTTCAGCACTCTAAAGAGATGAAACACCTTTCTGAACAAACGGCATCTATTACAAAAGCTGGCGAGAACCAGGTATCCGAACTTACTTCAAAAATGAACGAAGCGAATAAACTTATGAATCAAACGAATACATTGATGCACGAGTTGAATGCTCAAAGTGAATCAATTGAAGGAATACTGACAACGATAGAAGAAATCTCATCACAAACAAATTTACTTGCTTTAAACGCTGCGATTGAGGCAGCACGAGCCGGTGATCAAGGCAGAGGATTTGCAGTTGTTGCCGACGAAGTTCGCCGTTTAGCTGAGGACTCACAGAACTCAACGAAACAGATCGCTAGTATTCTTGGTGAAATACGAAGCAAGGCTCAACAAGCAGCTGAATTTGTGGATGGCTCACAAAGTGTTGTCACTTCAAGCCTAGAAGCAACGCAAAAGACAGCAGAAAACTTTAGCCAAATCCTGATGAATACCGATCAAGTTGCTGTACAATCTTCACAAGTCCAAGAACTGATTAATCAGTTATATGAATCTACAGGTTATATTGTAGGAGAGATCCAGTCCGTTTCTGGAATCGCAGAAACATCAAGTGGATCTGTTGAAGAAGTTCTAGCATCTGTGGAAGAGCAGCACCGGTGTGTGGAAGAAGTAGTTAAAAGCTTTAACCAGTTCGAGGCACTTACCTCAGAACTAAATGAACTAGTAAAAGAATAACTGTTGATATGCCTTTTCATGTTACAGTGAAAAGGTGTTTTTGATGAAGGAGGTATTCCTATCCATACACATAGAGGCATCTATTGTATTTGTTTTAATGAAAACGGACACCTGCTTGTGATAGAAAAAAATGGCGGACCTTATAAGAATCGTCTTGATCTGCCTGGCGGAACACCTGAAGAAAACGAAACAGAATACGAGACTGTGACCAGAGAGGTTTTAGAAGAAACAGGATATTCCATAGTTAGTGGTGTGAAACTGGGAGAACGCCGTTACGAATTGCCTTGGAAATACAAACAGTGGAATCTTTCACAACATACTGCTGTTTATTACTTATGTACAATCGAACCAGATTCAAAAATACCCATTGCAGACATCCCTCTACAAGATTCAATCGGCTTACAATGGGTAGACCCACACAGATTAAAGGAAGAATGGTGTTCACCTCTCGTCTGGGAAGCCGTTCACTATGTAAAATCAAAAAGTTTGCCCGCTCGACGAAAAACGTATCATTCCTGGGAAGTGCTGAAACAAACGCTATATCCTAGGATATAAAAATAACCGCCCTTGGGCGGTTATTTTTAATAGCAATAAAACGAGCTGATTCGGCGTGTATCCATCCCGAAGTAAACCCAGCGGTAACCAATCCAGCGATATCCTGCAATTGATCGACGTCCAGCAAACGTAAGCCAAGCCCAGAAACCAGGTCCCCATGTCGGCCATATATATACGTATTGATACAAACAAGGTCTGATTGCACCTGGATCAACTGCATAAACCCCAACTTGGCCTGGCCCGCCTCCTTGCATGCTGTATCCCTGTGATTGGGACGGCGTGAATGAAGGTGGTGCTGATGTTGGTGCCATTCCACCGCCTCCTCCTGGAGGTCCACCCGGTGGTCCTCCCCCAGGTGGTCCAAATCCCTGCCCGCCTCCTTGCCCGCCTTGACCAGGAAAGAAAGGAAAACTTCTATTACTCAATCTACTCAACTCCTGAAAAATTTGTATTCCCTCCATGTTATTCATCAATCTTTGAAACGTATAGACAAGTATCCCGTAAAAAATTTAAAGGATTGCTGCTTGCCTTAATCGGGTATATTACATGAAACACCTATGTTTTTAAAAGGAGGACGAAAAGATGGGACGATTAAGCAAAGGAATCAAAGGCATGGCTTTCGCCTATTTATTGAAACAAGGAAAAAAGAGGCTGCTGCCTATCATAATGCGTAAATTAAAAAGCAGATAAAGAAATTGACCCCGGAATGGGGTCAATTTTTTGTATTATTGCTGGTACTACCGGGCGATCTTTGTCAACTCGCCAATATGTTAAAACTCGCCAGATAATAATGTGAATTTCTAGGATTATCGCGTTACACATTTCAGTCCCCTCTTGTTTCTCTGTATAGCCTCATTTCATCACGAAGAAAACGGACCTCAAATTCGATAACAGACATTCCTATTTCTTTTTGAAACAATTTGTAGAAGTTTTCTTTTTTGTTCAGCAAAAGGTTTTTCAATCTTGCTTCTTTACCGTCCCGTACTAGCTGATCAATTGCATAATAACTTTGCCGATACGGTAAATGTGGTGAGTTACGACGGTTTTCATATGCCCATTCTTCAACAGAATCTAAGCGAGAAAATGGTAGTAAGTTAAGCGGGGTAAAGTTCGGTACTTTTCTAACACTTTGTTTACCTGTATATTCAGCAATCCCTTCTTCAAACCACCTCGGTAAGTGCCGATTATCCATTCCATTTTCAGCTAGATAGCTGACAATCCAATGGTGTGTATATTCATGACCGATTAATTCTAAATAACGTGCTTTGTCAATATCCATTTGTTTTGTTACGAGCAGGTGGATCGTTTCTTCAGACGGAACATACAGTGCTTGAAGGTTTTCATACGAATGCCGAGGCAAGTGCTTCTGAAAGATTAATGGGTTTCGATATAAAATAATCGTGACTGGTACAGGTTTATGGTTGTCTATTCCCATATCAAGGTAAGCCTGCACTTTACGAATATGGACAGAAGCGGCTGCAGCCAGTTTATCGTCCGTTTTTTCATAGAAGATGGTTGAGGCAGAATCCGCTTTACTTTTAAGCGTCTTTAAAAATGAAATCCTTTCAAAGATCCTATCTTTTTCAACAAGAAGCGCTTCTACATAGTAGTGATTTTTCACACGAGCTGACAGAGATTGGGATAATGAAGAATCTAATATATAGTTCGTTACGGAAAAAAAGGTGGTTGAGAATGCGATAAGACTAACGATCAAGAAAGAACCTCGCCTTTTGTACTTGAATTTAATTGATATGTTTCCCTTCAGGAGGCCGATGAACCCCATACAGAATACGATAAAACATAAAATTAATAAGAGTACGCCGATTATTAAGCCTTGTATTTCATTGAGCATTAAAAACAAGCCATATATAAGCAGCGGCCAAAAGAAGGTATGAATGATTACTTTCAAGATGGATATCAGCTTATTCAATACATACACTTCCTTTTCTTTGTCCAAATAAATCCTTAGAAGTTGTACTATTATCGATATGCTCTCCATAAAATGATAATGAATAATTCTTTGTGATGAAGTTTATGTATTAACTGACCCTGATGAGCCTGGTGATAAAATCGCATTAAAGATCATGGAGACCTATCCCGAGATCAAGCGGATTCATATTGATCCATGTAAAGCCCGTAATGTAAGAGAACGCCGCTATAAGTATGGTGTTGAGTATTGCTCTAATCAGTATTTAAAAGAAACGCTGCCTGGGATCTAAGGATATCTATCATTTTCTTTGTGACTATTTCATAACCCTCTTCATTTAAGCAAACTTTACAAAAAAAGACTGCAAAGAAAATCTCTGCAGTCTTACTTTCTATTTGCTTTCAAAAAACTCCAGAGACTCTTCGTCAGGGCCATAAAAGAAAAAGTATTTTCCATTCGGGAGTTCTGTAATTTCTTTATCTTTCATGCCCACCCCTTTTTCTTTTAACCATTCATACTTCTCCTCAATGTTTGTGACAGAAAAGGCGATATGATGAACTTTCCCTTCATTCGTAACCTCACCAGTATAGCCAGCAATCAATTCTACAAGCACTTTTTCATTTACTCCCAAAAAGGCTAGCTCTACTGGAACACTTGTATGGTCGAAGCGATCTATAAGTTTCAGGCCAAGTACCTCCGTATAAAATGCGATTGAATCATCCATGTTTGATACCATAATTCCTGTGTGTTCGATTCCTGTTATCATGATTAACATTCTCCTCTCTTATGTTGAAACAGACTGTTGATCTGCGAGTGTTATCCGGATACTTTCTCCATACTGAAAAAACGGCAATGACAATAATGAAATAAGAGCTAAGCACCCAAACACATAAAATCCATGTTCAAATCCAAACGTACTTAAAAGTAATCCGCCTATCCATGGTCCTGCACTAAAACCAATAGAACGAAATGACATCGCTCCAAAATATGTACCCCTCATGTGATCTGGCGCTAAGTCGTCGAGAAGCACATCACTCATCACAAAAACGATAATTTCTCCAACCGTTAAAAAAATCATGGAGATCACAAGAAAAATCCAGCTCGTTGACAAACCGAAACCTAATAAAGCAAGGCTGAATGCAACACTGCCAAACCTTAGTGCATTCATCGGTTGAAACCTTTTTACATAGTTTGTGACAGGAAACTGCAAAAGCAAGACGGTTACAGCATTTGTTACGACCAGATAGGCAAAAAGCTTAACACCATTTTCAAATTGCGGCGCGTTTCCTATATATTGCGCAAGTGTCGTATCCATTTGTGACTGTGCCATCATAACAATCGTGTTCCCAATCAGAAAAAATGCGAGGACTTTGTCTTTTGATAGAACTAAAATAGCTGACTTCATTGAGAACTTTCTTTCTTCTCCAGCTTCTAATTCGGAAGATGATCCTTTTAACGTAAACACAATGAGCAAAGCGTATAAAAGATAAGCGAGTGCAGTGATGTAGAAGGCTTTTGTAGAAGATGTTGTTCCAAGTTGTGTTCCAACCACAGGACCGATTGCTGCCCCAACATTGATAGCAAAATATCGTGCGTTGAATACACGGAGACGGTTTTCCTTTGTTGTGACATCTGCTAGCAATGCCCTGGATATTGGTTCAAACCAAGAGCGGCAGAGCCCGTTCAGCATATTTAACAAAAAGAAATGCCACACCTGATCTGCGATTGCAAACCCAACAAACACTGCACTCCATGTAAAGATAGCGGCTGTCATTACAGGGAGCCGCCCGATTCGATCAGAAAGATAGCCTCCAAAGAAACCCCCAAATGTTCCAGTCAGGGCACTGATCCCAATGATTAAACCTACTGTAGCAGGTTCAATACCTTTTTCACTATATAAATAAATGGCAAGAAAGGGCATCGTCATGAAAAATGCCGCTCTTGTAAAAAGTGTACCTGCTACAATCACTAGTACAGCAGGATGCCACTTCGTTAGAAAACCTTTCATCGATCTATTCCTTCTCTCTTCTCTTTCTGTTTTTCTACTTTATCATTTTTTTAAAAAGATAGAAAAGAATATTTACAATTTTTGAAACTTATTTACTTTTCATTCGTCTTATAATGGTGTACCCCCCTTTCCCGAAAAAAGCCCTCCCCTAATGGGCTTTTTTCTTTTATATTGGAAAGACTTCAGTCCGTCAGCGCGACTTTGTCACAAAGTGATAACGTTTATCAAAAAATTCACATATTCGTCCATTTTTTTTATGGTCTTGCTATATTATAGACATCCCTATCAACAACCCCCTTTTTTCATTGTTAAGAACAAAAAAGAGCGCTAAGAAGGAAATCCTTCATAGCGCTCTTTTTTACTGAATTATTCGCATTCGTCACCTTCACAAAACTCAAACTTCGCATCTCGAATGGCTCCTCTTAAAGCTCGTTCAATATTTGCCTGAGGATGAAGGCCTTTTAATACGCGGTCACCGATAAAAATGGTAGGAACAGCTTTAATTTGCAATTCTTCGTTCGCTTGCTTTAAATACGATTCTCTTTCGCTTTTAAATTGTCGCGACTCCAAAGCTTGTTGAAATGTTTCTCCATCAAGACCTACTTCTTCAGCAATCTCTCGAAGTACGCTAACTTCTCCAATATTTTTTCCTTTTTGATAGAAAGCCTTGAAAACTTGATGTGAATATTCTTTTTCCTTACCATGTCTTTTCGCGAAAAGCAGACCTTCATGTGCAAAATGTGTATGTGGCTGAGGTGAGACATCCGACAGTATCATTTGAATCCCCATTTTTTTCGAAAGAGGCTGCACCGATTCCTGCCATGATCTTTGTAAATAGTCGCCTTCTGGTTTTAATGTTTCTTGTGGATATGGACGCAGTTCGTACGGCATCCACTCAATATCGACATCTTTATCTTTTGTTGCTTCAAGCAGTGGTATTTCTGCTAAATAGCAATACGGACATACAAAATCTGAGTATACTTTAATTTTAATCGTCATTTTAATCCCCTTTACGCCTCTATTTTATGAATAGCTGAGTTGATCGGTCATTTTTTAACGCTGTTTTCTAAAAGATTGTTGCTTCCGAATGTTGTCTTCTATGATTATTGATTGGAGTGCAAGGTGTGAGACTCCTGTGGGACAGGCGGGCAGTCTGAAAAGTGGAAGTGGCTCGTTCAGCCCCGACAAGCAAAAGGTGAACGGTAAGGAAGGCGCACTTTGCCTTCTTGGCCGTTCAGCTTTTGACCTCGAGGGGCTAGCCACTGCAACTAGACAGGTGAGACACTTAAGAGTGACACGTACGAATGTGGCTCACCGCCTGTCCCGCGGAAAACGAACACCTGAAACGGAAATCAACCACTTCCACTAACATCAAAGTTTACGAAAACAGCCCTTTTATATGACTGGTTCGCTGCTTGTCTGATTTTATTCTATTAGAAATCTGAACAAGAAGGTTCAAACAACCTCTGTTCACCTTTTGTTTTACATGATATATTTAGAAAGGCTCTAAAGCCCTACATACTATATATAGATTTTTTATTTTTATTCCTTACATAAGTAACGAATTGAAACGGAGGATATACCGTGATTTTAATGGCAGGTATGATCGGTACAGGTAAGTCCACATATGCTGAGTTTCTAAGTGATCAGCTTGGCAGCGAGATTTTTTACGAGAGCGTTGTTGACAACCCTATTTTACCCGATTATTACAAAAACCCGAAGCGATGGGCTTTCCCGCTTCAAATTTATTTCCTAAATACACGCTTTAAAACCATTCGCCAAGCGCGAACAAGTCCTGATAATGTTCTTGATCGCAGTCTATATGAAGACTTAATCTTTGCAGAACTTAATTTTGATTCTGGCAATATGACACAGCTTGAATTCGATACTTACAAAGACCTACTTGAAACCATGATGAATGAGATCGATAAAACGCCAAAATCACGTCCTGATTTACTTGTATATTTGGACAGTGATTTGGATACAGTTTTGAGCCGCATCCGACAAAGAGGCCGCTCTTATGAACAAGTGGATGAAAATCCTGAGTTATTCGCTTATTACAAAACGCTTCATGCAAAATATAAAGACTGGATTTCCGCTTACAACAAGACGGCGGTATTGAGAATTGAAAGTGATCAGTACAATATTTTTGACAAGCACGATCAACAACGCATTTTAGAGCTAGTGAAAAAAGAACTTCACCGCCTTGAATCATTACATGAACATTCTTCTGTTATGCATGAAACACACTAAATCCACAAAAACTAGGACAAACCATAATTGAAGGAGTGAAAACGATTGTTGACACTAATCCTGATTTTGTTGTCTGTCCTTGTTGCTGCAGGAGGACTTTGGTGGACGATTCAAATTGGAAGAAAACAAAAGACATATACCCAAGATAAAGTAAACGCTGCTGTTACGAGACATACAGCCGTTCTAAATCCCATCTTCATAGCATTAATCGCTTTTACGGTCGTGATAGCGATTATGATTTACATTGCCTATTTCGTTTATTAATAAAGTAAAGGCCAAGAGATTATTCATTCTCTGGCCTTTTTACTTGATTCCAATTGCTCATGGTCTCTATGAAATTCCGTGTTTCTTCCTGCCCTAAATCATGAATCAGCTTATAAACTTCTCTTAGCTTCACATCATATCTGTCGTTATCCGGATCATTGGAATATGGTACATAAGGAAGATGTGAACGAACAAATGTATCATTTGCCGTACTCTCCATTTCATCAAACATTTTAGCAAGCTTTCTAACATCTTCATCAGATGCAGAAATTTCAAACTGAAAAGTTGAAGCTGTTTTTACTGGCAGAATTTCACCTGACTCTACGTTTATATAGTAAGGCCTTTTTTCCATGCGTGCCGCCTCCTTTTCCTTATTTTCCGCGTCTTGTTGTTTTTTATGTGGCCGTTTTGTTTTGTCATTTGTTTTTTTAAAGATTGTTGAATTCCGTTGCTGGTTTTCGATTTCCACGGGCTGGCAGTTAGCCACATTTAAGAAGGGTTCACATTGTAAATATACAAACTTACCACCATTTTTTTATCTTAAAGTACCCAATGATGAGCACTGCCATGACGATGCACAGGATTAACATTGAAAAATAGCCGTAATGCCATTTTAGTTCTGGCATATATTCAAAGTTCATTCCGTATAGTCCTGCTAAAAATGTGAGTGGAATAAAGACAGCGCTAACGAGCGTCAGAGTTTTCATAATGGTGTTCATATGGTCAGATTTTAAAGACATTTGAAGGTCTAAGATCCCTTGCAGATTTTCTTTAAAACTGTCAAAAGCTGCTGTAACTCTAGAGAAAGAGGAAAGCAGGTCTTTAAAGTAAAATCCCGACTCCTCATTCGCGTATTCGAAGTCATCATGCCCCATCTTTTGGATGATACTCTCTTCTGCTTCAACGTATTGCCTAAGCTTATGCAAGCGGCTTTTCCACCGATAGACATCTCTGCCGATTTCCCTTTTTTGTGGATCAATGAAAACACTTTTCTCAAGCATTAAGAACTCATTTGACAGCTGATCAACAACTTCTAAATAAGAATTAACAATATCTTTCATGAAATAGTACAGCATATAGCTCACGTGTTCCATATGCTCAGGATTTTCTGAAAAGTCTTTTACGAGACGTTCCCTAAATGGAATCTCGCGCTCAGACAATGCAATTAAGTAGCTGTCACCTATCAACAGATTAATTCTTACTGGTTCAAGGCACTCTGTCTCTAAATAAAACGTAGAAACAACAGCATGGTTTGCGTAAACATTGATTTGAGGATGCTCTGAAAAGCTGGTAAACGCAGCTCTTGCCAATGGATGCAGCTGTATTTGCTGTAAAATACCATCGCTCATCATTTCTTTTGCTGAAGAATAGAACATCCAAAGTGTATTGTTTTGTTCCGGTATTTCAAAATGTTCAATTCTCTCTGTTTTATTTGTGGCTTTTACATATTTAAGCATCTAGTAGCTCCAATTGTTTTTTTACTATCTTTCCCTTTTATTGAGCAGGCATGACAAAAGATATTAAAGACAAAAAAAGACCCTTTTAAAAATTAAAGGGTCACCGTACTGATGCTTTTTACTTTTTTTACCACTACTCTGTCTCCATGAGCAGGCGGCTGAGATGTTACAAGAAACTCAGCAGGGTGAGCTGATTCATTACGAATTTGATGAGATGTTCCTGCCGGTATTTCTATTCCTTGATGAACACCAAGCTGTATTTCTTCTCCGTCTTTTTCAATGAGGAGCTCTCCGTTTAATATAAAGAAAAATTGGCGTGAAAACACGTGATAATGTCTGACTTCAGCTGATTGAGGGGGCATTTTTTCATGAATGATACTTAAGTCATCTTGCTTAAGAAGGTGCCATCCATCACATGCATCTCCCCATTTGTAATGTTCTGCATTTAACGTACTTATTTTCGACATACACCCTCCAATTATTTTTTCAAAATGTCCTCCAGTTTAACTTTCATCCGTTGAGCAGTGGGCGGACAAGTCAAGTTATGCTGAAACACTTTTTGGTTAATGGTTTCTACTGTTTTTTTGATGTTATATTCAACCGTATATGTTTTAAGTTCTTCTTTTAATACGTCTATCTCTTGACCAAGTTTCACCCAGCTTGGCAATATATGATTATCTTTCATAATTTTATGAAGACGCTTTTCCGGATTGTAGACAAGGTCTTGATCCAGCTGCAATGGTTTGCCAAACCCTACTAGATCGTCAAAAGCTCCTTCTTTTTTCGAACGGTTCACTATTGCTGTTATATGATCTTCGTAATACCAAGCATTTGTTTGCTCGTCCTTCATTAAGATCTCGCGTTTTTGTATTTCCTTTTCAAAAGACGGTTTTTTATTCATTTAAAAACCTCCAGGAATAAATTTATTTCTTACTTATACATTATGTTTAATTCTTTTATTCCCTTGGAAAAAATATGGCAGTTCTGTAGACAAAATGTGTACAAATTAAGAACGCTTCTCTTCTGGTTTAAAGTTGCGTATGAACGGAAATGAAAACACAACTAATGCTACTAACATTTCCATTGATCCTCCCCAGACAAAAACATCAGCTGCTCCTATTTTCTCAATAAGAAGACCTGCAGTTCCTGCTGCGATCGGTTCAGAAATCCCCATAATAATAACCAATAACACGGCCAAACAGTTTTGGAGGAATAAGAGCATGATTTACGCTTGGGGCAATGACGTTAACCGCTGCTTCAAAAAAGCCTACAAAGGAAAGAAGCAATAACAAAACGGCTAATTCCCTAGAGAAAAAACCTATAGAAACAATGCAGGCACCCTGTAGAAAACAAGTTAATAGTGTCATATATGGTTTTGGTTTTTGGATGACGAATAAAGAAAATACGACGGCTGCAAACACGCTTCCAACTGCAAGCGACGTTTGTGCCCATCCATACCCTTTAATGCCAAAGTCTAAATCTTTCATAAGGAATGGCAAGCTGACCATCACTGCACCAACAGCTGCGTTAGCAAAGAACGCAAATACTGCCATAGCGGCAAGTACAGGTGCATGGATAAAAAACATGAATCCTTCTTTAATACCAGCAAAAAAAGAAGAATGCTCTACTTCATTTTCGTCCTCTTTTACTTTTATAAAAAGAAATAAACCAGCAGCCACGAAGAATGCCACTGCATTGATCAAAAAAGCCATTTTGGCACCATAAATGGCATAAAGCATAGCACCTAATAGAGGACCAGCTACTCCAGAAGCCTGTCCTGCCATCATAATAAGGCTCATTGATTGTGTGTAATGCTTTTCAGGTACAAGACGTGTTCTAAAGGTAATACCCGCTGGCTCACTGATCGCATCAATCAGTCCAAATAGTACACCTGTCATGTAAAAAAAATAGATCGGCGGATTTGCGTTAGCGATAACAATAAACAGAAGAAGCAAAATAGCCCCTCTTCCAATAGCCGAACCGATAAGGAGTCTTCTGACTGAAAACCGGTCAACAACTGCTCCACCAAAAAGAATAAAAGAAAACTTTGTTAGTGTAACAAGCAATATGTATGTTCCTACAATAACAGGTGATCCTGATAATTGAACGAGCAGCCACATGAGTGTAATCATAAAAATACTGTCGCCCATTGCTGTTAAAATCGAACTTAACCAAAAGTAAAGAAAGCTTTTATTGCGAAAAATTTCCCCAGATAACTTCATAATGTTTCTACCCCTATAATTTCTATCTTTTTACATTCATTATAAGCAAGTTTCACATCAAAAACGATCACTAGTTGAAGCATCAAGGAAGGTTGCAGTTACGCAATGTAAATCTGGTGACAACCTGACAATTGGAGAGGTGTGAAGAATGTGCTGTACGTGCAAAAATGCTTTAACCGCACGTGAATTTAACAAACATGCGCGCAATCTAGAAGAACACGCGTGCAAAGAGGAATATAGGCTTTTCACTGTGCGGAAGTTACAGTAAACCTGCAACGGAAATCAACTACTTTAAAAGCATCAATGAAACTGCCATTCACAAAAAAGGAAGCGAAATGCTCGCTTCCCTCCCTCTTAAAACAACTATTATTTTTCTAAGAAATATTTCTCAAGGTCATCAAGCATTAAGTTCGCCGCTTTAACACCGCCAGCTGTGTTCCAGATTGCATCATCTACTTTATGTGCATTACCAGCTTTAACCACTTCTAAATTTCCCCAAAGCGGGTTGTTCGTCCATTCTTTTTCCGTTTCAGTCGCTTTTCCGTCCCCTGCTTCATATGTGAAGTAGAACATCATATCACCATTCATTTCAGGAATGCGCTCTTGAGTTACTTCTTCAGCGAAGTCAGGTTTGTTTTGATCACCAGGGCGAGCAAAGCCAATCTGCTTTAAAATAACACCAGAGAAAGAATCTTGGTGATAAATACGGGATTTTCCTGGCATGAAGCGCACCATTGATACTTCAGTCTTCAGCTTATCGCCCGCTTCATTTTTGAACTCCTCAATACGCTTGTCAAATGCCGCCAATACCTCTTTACCTTTTTCTTCTTTATTTAATGCTTTTGCATAAAGCGCGAAGTTAATCTTCCAGTCACCGCGAAGGTCTTCCGCGAAAACTGTTGGTGCAATTTTGTTCAATTCATCATATTGTTTTTCTTGACGCATTTTATTTCCAATAATTAAGTCTGGCTTTAGAGCTGCAATCTTCTCAACGTTTACCGCACTCTCGTCACCGACTACTTCTACGCCTTCCATATCACCCTTAATGTGGTCATACCAAGGATCACCCAACCATGATTTAACCGCACCAACTGGTTTTACACCTAAAGCAAGAACGGCTTCAGTACCTTCATTTGTCAAAACCACAACACGTTTGTTTTCTTTTACTTCTGTAGTACCCATTGCATGTTCTACTTTATAAGAAGCCGAAGCTCCTTCTGATTTTTCTTCTTCTTTCGTTTTATCTTTTCCGCCGCAAGCTGCTAATGCAAACATAAGAGTTAGAACAGCTGCAAACGCAAGCCATTTGTATGTAATCTTTTTCATTCTGTTTTTCTCTCCCCTTTTCTATTTGCGTAACTGATAATGATAATCAATTACAACTCGTATCATATTACGTTCTGAATCCGTTGTCAATAACCAAATGATAATGATTTTCAAAGTCATTGACAGATGCAAGGTTAACTCTTAAACTGGTAATTGAGAATATTTTTCATTATATAAAAAGAGGACTACATGAACGGAATATTATACGGAAATAAAAGCAAAGCAGCAGGTTTGATTCTAGGTGTCATTTTAGCGCTTATCATTATGATATTTAGTGTTGTGCTTGGCTACACGAATACCTCATTAAAACAAGCCATAGAAGCTTACACCGCTTTTGACGGCTCAAACGAACATTTAATTATTCAGCTTTCTCGAGTTCCCCGTTCTCTTGTTGGTATGGCAGTCGGCATATCATTAGGAATTGCCGGTGTTCTCATGCAAGCGCTCACTCGTAATCCGATTGCATCTCCAGATATCTTTGGTGTAAATGCCGGGGCTGGTTTTTTTATAGTATTTGGCGTTACTTTTCTCGGAATCTCATCCATTCAACAGTTTATGTGGATAGGATTTCTAGGAGCTGCGGTTGCAGCAGGGATGGCATACGCACTCGGTTCAGCAGGCAAAGGCGGACTTACACCTGTTAAGTTAACGTTAGCAGGTGCTGTAATGGCTGCACTTTTCGCTTCTCTCACACAAGGAATGCTCGTGACAAATGAGAAAGCGCTCGATGAAGTATTATTTTGGTTAGCAGGTTCAGTAGAAGGAAGAAAACTTTCTATGCTTGCAGCTGTTATGCCGGCACTTGCAGTGGCTTGGATCATCTCAATCTTATTGTCGCGTCAGTTAAACGCGTTTGCACTTGGTGAAGATGTCGCGGTAAGTTTAGGACAAAAAACAGTGGTTTTTAAATTGGCTGCCGCTTTTATGGTCATCTTGTTAGCTGGCGGATCGGTCGCGATCGCTGGACCCATTAGTTTCATAGGAATTGTTGTTCCGCATTTTGCAAGATACCTAGTAGGAAGTGATCATCGCTGGATTGTCCCGTATTCTGCTGTAATCGGTGGAATTATGCTCGTTGCAGCAGATATTGGTGCACGTTACATCATCATGCCAGAAGAAGCACCCGTTGGAGTCGTTACAGCTCTGATCGGAACGCCCTTCTTCATCTACATTGTTCGAAAAGGAATTTTTCAAAAATGAGAAAGTACTGGATTATACAGCGTAAATCATTTTCTTTTTTAGTAGATAAAAAATCAGCTTTTGGCATAGTTGTCTTATCGCTGGCCGCACTTCTTGCCATGCTTGTTAGCATCGGTGTTGGAGATATGTATATCGCACCTTGGGATGTTTTTAATGCATTACTCGGTACAGGACTTGATATCAATCAGCTGATTATTACTGAATTCCGGCTCCCGAGGGTTTTAGTTGCCTTTATCGCCGGAGCATCTCTCGCTCTTTCAGGGGCCATACTGCAAGGAATCATACGCAACCCGCTCGCATCACCCGATATGATTGGAATAACAGGCGGCGCTGGTTTTGCTGCAGTTGCTTTCTTAACGATGTTCAGCGACGACTCTAACAACCTTCTGTTAAGCATTAATTATTTGCCGCTTTTTGCATTTGCAGGCGCTACGATTGTTGCCTTTTTAATTTATGGTCTTGCCTGGAAAGACGGTGTAACCCCCATAAGGCTCATATTGATCGGCATTGGGCTTATGGCTTTATTACAAGCGCTAACAACCTTAATGATGTTGATCGGACCCATCTATAGAGCGAGCCAAGCGACCATTTGGCTTACTGGAACCGTGTATGGCACTTCATGGAAAGAAGTTAAAGCGATACTCCCTTGGTTTTTAGGATTGATGCCAATACTGGTCCTTCTTGTTAGACGATTGAACATTCAAGGATTTGGTGATGACCTTACAACAGGAGCAGGAATTTCTGTTCACCGTGAACGATTCATGCTTTTAATGATATGTACAGCATTAGCCGGTTCAGCGGTCGCATTTGCAGGAGCAATGGGATTTGTTGGTCTGATCGGACCGCATATTGCAAGAAGAATCACGGGATCATCGTTTGGAGGTTTGTTCCCTGCTTCCGCTTTAATCGGCGGAATTATGGTTGTTTTGGCTGATTTAGCAGGACGGACCCTTTTCTCGCCATTAGAAGTACCTGCGGGAGTTTTTACAGCGGCAATCGGCGCGCCGTACTTTATCTATCTTTTATTTAAAAACCAATAACAGGAGTGGATGACAGATGGCTGTTTTAACAACCTCAAACCTAACGTTAGCTTATGGAAAAGAACCGATTATTGACGAGCTGAATTTACAGATCCCAAAAGGTAAAATCACTGTCTTGATTGGAAGCAACGGCTGCGGTAAATCCACCCTGTTACGTTCGATGGCAAGACTGTTATCTCCTAAGAACGGTCATGTTTTGTTAAATGGAAAAGATATTGCAAAACGATCTACGAAACAAGTAGCGAAAGAATTAGCCATTCTGCCCCAAGGTCCTATAGCTCCTGAAGGTCTGACAGTGCTGCAGCTGGTGAAACAAGGACGCTTTCCCTATCAATCTTGGCTTCAACAGTGGTCACGTGAAGATGAAGAAGCTGTCATGAGTGCTCTTCATGCGACAAATTTGATTTCATTTATGGAAACACCAGTCGACTCACTTTCAGGTGGGCAGCGCCAGCGTGCATGGATTGCCATGACACTTGCACAGGGAACGGATACGATTTTACTTGATGAGCCTACTACTTACTTAGACATGACACACCAAGTTGAAATACTCGATCTTCTGTTTGAGTTAAATGAAAAAGAAAAGCGAACAATAGTGATGGTACTTCATGATTTAAACTTGGCTTGCCGCTATGCACATCATATTGTAGCCATTCAGGATAAAACGGTTTACGCAGAAGGTGCTCCTGAAGAGATCATGAACGAACAATTAGTTGAAGATGTTTTTCAAATGTCGAGTACTGTGATTCCTGATCCTGTTTTCGGCACACCGATGTGTATTCCATTTGGAAAGGGGCGAATCGTAAGACATGTCAATACTCCTCAGTACGCCTAAGTCAAACGGTTGGACAGCTGATGAAAAAAATCATATCAGTTCAAACTATCGCTTCTCTTTCCAAGCTCCTTATGAGAATGAAGTGGTGGTTTCGGCTGAACAACTGCTGAATCAAGATAACTTGCTGCAATTTTTAGATCAAACAGGGCCGCGTATCGGATCAGACAAACGCGCTGTTACAGGGTCTTTATTCTTTAAAAGATATGCTTTTTGCAGCTTAACGTCTTGTTTATATGGGATGACGATGCTTAATAAGTCGTTTGATATGAACATTAAAAACGTATACTTGATCGACCATAACTCTGAAAGCATGTGGCTGCCATCCTTCACATTGAAAGACGCATCTGCTCGTATTTCTACGGAATTGAGAGAGGATTGGCGCTCAAGTGTTATTGAAACCCTTTTTAAAGAGAATATCTCTATTATGCTAAACCATGTTGCAAGCACTGCCCGAATCTCAAAGGCTACACTTTGGGAAAATGCTTGGATCTACATACGATGGGTTTATGAAACATGGTTAAGTGAAGAGCATCCACCTGAAGTCAAGCAGCGTATTCAAGATGATTATGCATTCTTTATGGATGCATCACCCTTTCATTTTGGCGGAACCAAAAATCCGTTTCACCGTTTCAAGACACCCATTGGATGTGGGCCAACTAAGACTCGGAAAACGTGCTGCCTGTATTACAAAACTGAAAATGGGACTTGTTGTTCTACATGTCCAAAACGATAAAATCGAGGATTACTACCCTCGATTTTTTAGTTTTTTCTTTTGTATTTGCGGGTATTTTAATAAAGATAGACTGATTGGAGGCGATGGTAATGGTATGGTTATGGATTTTCTTAGCTGTATGTGCTGCTGCGGCAGTATTTATTCTTATTCCTGGCATTAAGGCAGTAAAAGATTCAATGGGAACGGTTCAAAAAATGAAGAGTACTGGTGACAGCATCAACGCACGTGTGAATGATGTAAAAACACAGCAGCAGCTTCTTCAAGAAAAAAAGGATTATCTGCGTTATGACATTTATCAAAAGAAAAATAGTTTTACAGCAGTTAAAGAAGGTTTCACTGGTTTAAAAGAGACTTTCCAAAAAATTAAAAACTAGAGGAATGTGACAATCTTGCAGATTACAATCTTTGTTATGACAGCAGTTGAAACGCCAGGGGAAGCAACAATGAATAAACTGATAGAGAGAGATCTTCCTCACTACGAGTTTTCAAAAAGGGGTTTGTTCACTAGCTTTTCTCTTGAAACGGGTGAACACATGTTTAAAGATGAAAATGATACGTGGTATGTTTGCTCTTCCTCTGAAAAAAAGACGCTTCATGAAATAAAATACGGAAGGCAAATCTTTCCCCCGCCTTATGCTGAGATTCCGTCTGAGCAGTTATCCTTTGTTGAAATGCTGGAGAGATATGACCTGAAACCGCTAAACCCTCATTATGATAAAGGGTTATGTCATGTCATAGCAGAGGTTGAAGATCTCGATTCCGTACCATTGGAATTTCAATCACGGTTAGCTCATGCTGATGGTGATGATGATCCACAAGTTGCCCATGCTGTACATTACATAGAATCAAAACTGAATGGCAAACGGTCTCGTTTTATCTCGGGATGGGAATCGCATTCATTTGCAACTATTACAGAGAGTCGTGAATTCGCAGAGGACATTTTGTTCCCTGTTTCTTCTTGGTTATATTTATTATATTTTCAGTACTTTCTCCAGCAAAATGGTACAATTCCTTCTCAGCAGATGATGCCTCGCTTGCTAGGAAACCTTTGGGCATCGACTATGAAAGATATTCCTTTCAACAAGGAACTGCTGCAGATTGAAAAATTATGATAATCACATAAAATAAGCCCCCGGCTAGATGCGCGGGGGCTTAATTCTTATTCTACTACTAATTTAGAAACCATATCTGCATGCCCGTTACCACAAGGAACGCTGCATCGAAGCGTGTATTCACCTGGCTTTAGGTTTACAACATCTGATGAACCACCAGAAATGTTTACTTTTTCGCCTTCGATCATTAATCCGTGATTCCCATCAACATTTTCCAATTTAAGGGCAACGTCTTTGTTGGCTGGAATTTTGTATTCTTCTTTATCAAACTTAAAGTTACTTGCTTCAATCGTAATCGTCTCTTCTGCATTTTTTGTGCTCTCTTTTTTATCTTTACCGCCACCACAGGCAGCCAAGATTCCAATGGCAAGAACTGCAATTGCTGCAAGCCATAATGATTTTTTTAACATATAATTTGCTCCCTTCCGTCTTTCTGATTTCATTATAACCTCATTTTGAACCAGCTAGTATGGAGAATCTGTGACAGTAGTCACATACAAAAAAACAGTCCGAGTATACGGACTATTTTTCAAGTTTTTTGTATTCGTTGTGTATTTGTTTTGACGTTTGATCAATCTGTTCTCCCCAATGGTCATTAACTTCTGTAAAAATGACCTTACCCTCTTTATCAATAAGTGCATAACCGCGTTTAGCTACACTTTCACCCCTCATATCAAGGTGATCGATCAGCTTAAATTCAGGATCTGATAAAAATGGGTACGGAGGTTTCATCTCTTGATGTAGAGCGGATAGATGCTCTACCGTGTCTGAACTTACTGCGTAAATGTTTACATCCATATTGTTAAACTTTTCTACATTCTCTTTCAGCTGAACCAGCTGAGTTTGACAGAGTCCTCAGCCAGCAGTTGTGAAAAGAAAAATTAGAGAAGGCTTGTTTGACGGAAAAACAGCAACAGGCTCTCCGTTCTGATTCTCTAGTTTCGCTTCTTTTAATTTTGAGTCATTTCCACAACCTGCTGCAACTAGGGTAAGAAGAATGGCTAAACAAATGGCTAATCCTTTATGTATCTTTTTCACACGATTCTCCTTTCTATAGATATCAACTTACACATGTATGATAATCTATAAGCTATTTTATCTATCATTTATTATAATTGAAAGAAGCATGACCTATACAATAATTTGATTGAGCGAGGTTCTATATGAAATTAAGGGTTATTCGATTGATTATGCTAGCCGCCATCATCTTTACCGGTGGATGCAGTTATTTTAATTCTGGTGGTGGAGACCGCATAGCGGTACAAGTCATTGATGTTGTAGATGGAGACACGCTAAAGGTTCAGGTTGGTGATAAAACGGAAACGGTTCGCTTACTGCTAATTGATACACCCGAAAGCGTCCACCCTTCAAAGCCAGTGCAACCCTTCAGTAAAGAAGCAAGCAAGTTTACAAAAGAACTGTTAAGTAATGCAAAAGTGGAGTTAGAACTTGGTATTGGCGAAAGAGATAAGTACGGACGCCTTTTAGCATACGTGTATGCTGACGGTAAAAGTGTACAGGAAAGTTTGCTGGAAAAAGGCTTAGCTCGTGTAGCTTATGTATTTGAACCAAACACCAAGTATGTTGATGAGTATCAAAACATTCAAAAGCAAGCTCAAAAGAAAAGTATTGGCATATGGAGTATAGAAAACTATGTTCAAGAAGATGGCTATGTTTCTGGTGAACCTGGAATTACTGAACGTGACATCGATCCAGGTGATGAATGCAAGATTAAGGGAAATATTAATTCATCCGGAGATAAAATCTATCATGTGGAGAGCGGCAGATATTATAAAATAACTAAGCCCGAAAAATGGTTTTGCTCAGAAAAAGAAGCGATTGTGGCTGGCTTCAGAAAGTCTCAACAATAAAAAAATGGCTAATGACTTGGTTACAAGTCATTAGCCATTTTAAATCGTTAACAGCATTCGTCCTGACCGAGCATTACAAGACCTGCACCATGTTTTGAATCTTCAAAGTCTAGCTTCAGGGTTGCAGTTTGGTCTTTAATTCTTGTATCAAATGCCACTCGAATTCCATTAATCTCTTCAATTACATCTGTATTTTCCGGCTCATCCAGAGCCAGGCCTAGCTTAGGACCGCCTCAGCCCATGCCTGCAAAATATACTCGAATACCGTTAGCGTTGTTCATCTCCAGCACTTCATCAATATATTTTTTTGCACTTAGCGTAATTTCCACAACTATCACCTCTTACTAAGAAGTATAACGTAAAAGTCGGTGCCTAGTCTAAGAAATGGGTTTTTTTAACGAGATGGCTGTTTGTGTCTTCCTGAGATGCACAAAAACAGTGAAAGTGTAATTGTCTAGGGTCTGTCCCCCCCTCTCAGCTGCTTAAGGACCTGCTCGATATCACAAGGGCTGAATCCGCATATCTCCATGGCTTCCGACACTCTCGCTGCCATGCTCTCCTTTTCGTTATGAGCTTTAATGCGCAGCAAAAGCTCATTCACTTTCGCTGCGTTATACGTTTCATGGTAATTTTTAATAAATGCTTCCATTCACCATCCCTCCCTATTTTTCATTTTTTTGCAGTAGCGATATATATGTTTCGGACATCCATCTTTAGAATTTGTCCCGCATAATCAAGACAATAATAAAAGGCCTGGCGATTCACCAGGCCTCACATAATTATAGAATCATAGTATAAACTTACTTCTTTTTTACTTTGTACAAAATAAATAAAAAGATAATTACCACTGCTGCGATCATAATGCCTCGAGTGTATGGAGCTGCAATGGTTTTGATGTCTTCCCAGTTAGATCCAAGTCTGCTTCCTAATTCTATAAAGAATATCGACCATGGAATAACCGCTAGTGTAGTGAACAGTGTAAACTTAGCGAATGACATTTTCGCGATACCTGCCGGAATACTGATGGCATGTCTCACAACAGGAATGAAACGCGCAAAAAAGATGACGCCTGTTCCATATTTATTAAACCATTTCTCGGACAAGTCAATCTGTTTCTTTGAGATTAGAATGTACTTCCCGTACTTTTCAAGAAATGGACGTCCCCCGTAATACCCCATCCAATACAAAAAGAGCTGAGCAAGTGTTCCTCCGATTGTTCCCGCAATAACACTTAGGGTGAAATTCAAGTGCCCTTGAGATACCATATAACCACCATAAGATAATACAAGTTCGCTCGGAATGACTTCAACCATCAATCCTAATGCAATACCAAAATGACCTAAACTCATAATCCATTCTAAAAGGGAAATCACTAATTCTTTCATTATGTCTCCTTAACGGTTTTATATTTGGCTGCTTCGTAATGTAATGTGCTCCTGCCTGCAAGTAAAATGTTGACTTCTACCTTCCTCGAACTACAACTATACTTGTCCAAACTTCAATCGGTCCTAATCTATATGTTTCATAATGAAAAAATATACTGTTATTGTTCATAAAGCATGTTGTCTTATATTGTACTGATAAAGCAATGTATGCAAAGCCACAAAAAACAATATGCTTTCATAAACACGTAGATAGAATGTTCCCAGATGAAATTCTCGCAGCGCATATATTCCCTGCTGTATTACAAAAAGATTAAGACATCTGCCTTAATCTTTTGTAACCTCTTTGTTCCAAATTAAATTTGCACAATACTTGATAATGTCCCGTCTTCTTATAATTCCAATAAAATGGCCGTCATCGTCTGTAACGGGTATAAAGTTTTGATCCGTAGACAAAGTAATAAGGTCTTCCATATTTGAATTGATGGAAACAGAAATATTATTGATTCGCTGCGGAACATCTGACAGCTTGGTTTTCAATACTTCATCATACCCTTTGTCAAAGGCTTCCCTTAGTTTCCATAATAGATCGCCTTCTGTTAACGTTCCTATGTAGCGGCCTTCTTCAGATACGAGAGGCACAGAAGTATACTTGTGATAAGATAACTTTTCAAGTGCCTGCCTCATCGTTGCTTCAGGGTTCAAGTACTTCACTTCATCTTTAGGCAACAAATAAAAAGCAATATTCATGTTAGTACGCGCTCTCCTTTTTAAGCATGATTCACGCTTATTTAAAACGCTTTAATAAACACCTTCTCTATTATAACAAAAAGAACATATGTCTGCTTTATTTAACACTATACATTATATTTCCCAGACCCCGTTATTTTGATAGTGGTGCAAAAATATTGTTGTCTAAAAAGGCAGTTGACCTGCGCCTCCTTTTTGCTCGCTACTTACAGAAAAAACAACAGTTAAAATTAGAAAGTAAACCATCATAATAAAAAATATTTTACAAATCGTAATCATTCCGTTTATAATGAGTAAGGATTGTTGGAAAGGAGACATCAAAATATGCGAAAACTTGGCTTACTAAGCGCTATTATATTATTACTCATATCATCAGCATGCGGAAACAACAACGCATCTGATAAAAAAGAAGGTACACTGAAGATATATACGACTATGTATCCATTAGAATATTTTACAGAAAGAATTGGCGGCAAGCATGTGGAAGTATCTTCTATTATACCTCCTGGTGCTGACGCACACACGTATGAACCTTCTACAAAAAAGATGGTGGAGATTACAGAAGGAGATGCATTTGTTTATAACAAACTCGAATCAGACGAATTCTCCTCTTCTGTTGCAGATACTTTAAAAGAAGAAGACATGCCGATCATTGATGGTGCAAAAGGTATTACGTATCATGACTCGGCAGAACACGAAGAACATGCAGAACATGAGGAACACGAAGCTGAGGAAAATGGTCATGAAGAAGAATCTCATCATGAACATGGGTCCCTAGACCCGCACATTTGGCTAGATCCGGTTTTAGCTCAACATATGGCCGATAATATTTATAATGGGCTGGTTAAATTAAAACCTGAATCGAAAGAGACGTTCAAAAAAAATCATGAAGCACTCATTGCTGATTTAAAAGAGCTGGACTCTTCTTTTAAAGCTAGTGTCGAAAATGCTCCGAAAGATTCGTTCATCGTGTCTCATGCAGCTTACGGATATTGGGCTGAGCGTTACGGCTTAGAACAAATTGCGATCAGCGGACTTTCTCCTTCACACGAACCTAGCCAGCAGCAGATCCAAACCATTATTGAAAACGCAAAAAAAGAAAAAACGAATTATATACTATTTGAAGAGAATGTGAATAATAAGGTAGCCGCTATGATCAAGAAAGAAGTAGGCGCCCAAACACTGACACTTCACAATTTAGAAACAAGAACGAAAACAGATATTCAAAATAACCGTGATTACCTTTCGATTATGAAGGATAACATCAATACGCTTTCAAAAGCCTTACAATAAGCAAAAACGCCGAGGAATTTCCCCGGCGTTTTTTTATATGGCATCAAGCATTTTAAATTGAGAAACGACAAGGTGATAATAGATTCCTTCAGCATTCATAAGCTCAGCGTGACTGCCTTGTTCCATAATTTCTCCATGGTCAAGAACAACAATATTGTCAGCTTCCCTTATGGTAGAAAGTCTGTGGGCAATGATAATTGCGGTTCTGTCCTTTAACAAAGTCTTCAATGCTTTTTGTATCTTTTGTTCTGACTCCGTATCGATGCTTGCTGTCGCTTCGTCCAGAATCAAAATATCTGGATCAGCGAGGAGGGCTCTTGCAAAAGAAAGGAGCTGTCTTTCTCCGACGGATAAAACGTTCCCTCTTTCTTCTACTTCTGTTTCATATCCATTTGATAGCCTCTCAATAAAAGCATGAGCACCAACCGCTCTTGCAGCACTTTTTACTTCTTCATCTGAAGCATCTGGTCTTCCAAAACGAATGTTATCTTTGATCGTTCCAGAAAAGATGAACGTGTCTTGAAGAACTACACTCACTTTTTCTCGCAAGCTTGCTAATTGTACGTCTTTTAAATTTTTGCCATCGATCAAGACCTCACCAGCAGTCGGATCATAAAAACGGCTGACTAAGTTTGCGATCGTCGTCTTCCCTGATCCAGTATGACCTACAAGTGCTACAGTCTGACCAGCTTTTATGGAAAGATCGATTCCCTTTAACGCTTTTCGGTCGGCGTTATACGCAAACTCAACATTTTTAAATTCAATATTTCCTTTAATCTGCGAGAAGGTATACGCATTATCTTTTTCATGCACATTCGGCTTCTCATCTAAAAACTCAAAAATTCTTTCCGAAGATGCCATACCAACCAATAGCTGATTGTACACTTGGCCAAGCCTTGAGATCGGCTCCCAAAACATGCCAAGGTAAAAGGCAAATGTAACAAACACCCCAATTTCCAACGCTTCCCCTTGAATCAAGTAAGAGCCAAACCAAAGCAGAATAGCTGTCCCGATCGCGTTCGACATCTCAACGAATGGACGGAATAACGCATTTTGCTGTGTAGCCGTCTTCCAGCTGTCATATGTTTCGTTGTTTACTCCGTTAAAAAAGTTCATGTTCTCTTTTTCTTGCGTATAAGATTTCGTAACCCGAATGCCTTGGATACTTTCGTTTAGATGCGAATTCAGCTTGGCTTGCTTAATTCGAACTACCTGCCATGATCGTCTGATTTTTTTTCTAAGGCTTGTTGAAATAAAGAACATCAAAGGAAGGATGACCATGATCGCCAAAGTGAGTTCTGGACTATAAACAAACATGATCACGATAATACCAAACAGCAAGATGATATCCATGAGGACATTGATTACCCCATTTGTGAACAAGTCTTGCAGTGAATTTACGTCATTAATGATCCGTACAAGGATGGACCCTGCAGAACGCTGATCAAAAAAACGGTGTGACAAACGTTGTATATGTTTAAACAGATGCTTCCGGATGTCATAAATCACATATTGTCCTAGATAGTTCATCCATTTTATGCGAAGTGTGTTAGCTCCCCAAGACAGCAGATAAAGACCTGCAATCGCGAAAATTAATGTGATTAGCAGATTTGTATCTTTGTTTTTAATCGCATGATCAAATGTCAGAACCCCGATGAACACAGGCACGACAAGTCGAACAGCAGTTGAAACGATCATAGCTAAAATTGCTTTCGGCAATAAGCTCTTGCTGTATGGCTTCATATATCCGAACAAACGAATGATCTGACCCCAGTTAAACGGCTTGTCGATGACTTGTTCAGATGAATAACGAAATCGCGTTTTTTTATTTGTTTCTTTCACCATTACACCCCCCTGCCGTTCATGTGAAACACTTTGTCTTTATCTTGATATTGAATGTTGTAAATTCTGCGATACGCTCCTGATTCATTATTTATAAGCTCATCATGTGTTCCTCGTTCAATGACTTCTCCTTCATGAAGCACAAGGATCTCATCCGCATGTTTTAGTGAGGAAATTCGATGTGCGATAATAAATGTCGTCCGGTCGCTCATCACTTCTTTTAATGCTTTCTGTATTCTGAATTCTGTTTCCATATCAACTGCACTTGTCGCGTCGTCCAGAATTAAGATGGTCGGGTCGATCAATATAGCTCTTGCAATGGAAATTCTCTGCTTTTGTCCTCCAGAAAGTCCAAGCCCTCTTTCTCCTAGCACCGTATCGTAACCGTCTGGCAGCTCCATGATAAAGTCATGTGCTTGTGCGCGCTTTGCGGCATCAATAATGTCATCCATCTCCGCATCGGGATTACCGTATGAAATATTGTCCTTGATCGTCGAAGAAAAGAGAAAAGACTCTTGCAGCACGGTGCCAATGTTCTTTCGGATCGTTCTTAGTGAGTACATTTCAAGCGGTTTTCCATCGATCAGAATGGAGCCTTCCTGTGGCTGATAGAATCTTGAAAGAAGCTGTGTAATGGAAGTTTTTCCTGAGCCAGTTGCCCCGATCAGTCCGATCGTCTGACCAGGCTTGGCTGTAAACGTTACGTGTTTAAGAGCATCTTTTTTCTCATTCTTATAACGATGCGTAACGTCTTCAAAGACTACTTCTCCATCAAAACGAATCATTTCAAGCTCACGGTCTTCCCCTTCCATCTCAAGAGGTTCGTCTAAGAGCTCTAACAAACGTTCTCCTGAAGCTTTGGATTGAGAAAAAGTATTGATGATAAACCCTAAATTCATGATAGGTCCCATGATGTACCAAACAAGACTAAAGAAAGCTACGAGCTCTCCTGCGGTCAGATTCCCTTGAATAACAAGATAACCTCCATAAGCAAGCAGCAGCACGACAGAAAGATTTCCGATCAATTCCATGATTGGAAAGTACCTTGCCCATATGTGTGAGGTTGTTAGGAATTGAGATTTATAATCTTCATTTGAACGATCAAATTTATCAATCTCAAAATCTTCACGAGACAGTGATTTTACTGTGTTTATACCGCTAATGTTTTCCTGCACCTTCGTGTTAAGGTTAGCCATGGATTTTCGAATTCCTCTAAAAGCGGGATGAACTTCTTTATCAAACTTGTAAACGACGATTGCGAGGAAAGGCATCATACAGAGTGTTATGATAGCCAAAGGAATGGAATAGAAGAACATAACAGAAAGACTGAAGCCAATGATTAATACAAAGTTGATAAGTTGAGAAAATCCAAACGATAGAAAGAAACGGAAACCTTCCACATCTGCCGTTAAACGGGACATGAGGTCACCTGTCTTTGCATTATCATAATAATCAAATGGCAGAAACTGCAGTTTTTCGTATAGCGATTCCCTAAGCTGGTAGACGGAACTGATGCCAAACAGATCTCCATAAAATTGATGACTATATGTAGCAGCACCTTTAATGGCCATCAGTACGATAAAACCAATTGCTACATAAGGGACGAGTGAATATTCCCCTTTAATAATGATTTCATCGATGGTAAATTGCAGAACCATCGGATAAACAACCGTAATTCCCGATACAAGAAACAACGTGATAATCGACCAATAAAAAAACTTTTTATACGGCCAATAAAAGTCTTTTAATCTCTTAAATGTATCCAGACCAATCTCCCTCCCCCTATTAAATAACAAAAGCTGTTTTCGCATACCTTGTTGCTGTAAAAGAGAGCAACAACATTTACGAAAAGAGCCAAAATTAAACACAATATACATCATATAACAGAATTGTTGGAAAAAACTATATTTTTGCTCATTTTATTTATAAAACACAAAATAAAATATCAACTTAGTTAAACAAGTTACTCTCTCCTATCGTACTAAAAAAAGTCTCGAAATATTCGAGACTTCTCACATTAACGTTTTCTTCTAAATGCAAAGAACGATACGATGGCAATTACAATCACTAAGCCAATCGTAAGTGGTGCAAAATAACTTGGATTTTTAGCCTGTTCTTTTTTCTCCGTATCTGGCAATGCTTGCTCAGCATTATCGTCTTGCCTGTCTTCTGGATTATCTTCTTTTGCTTGTTCTTGTTCAGGGCGATCTACAGAGAACGTATAGTCCCCTTCAATCACATGGCTGTCAGCACCAATAATTTTGTACGCTACTGTATAATTCCCATTCTCCAACGGATTACTGATTGCGCCAGTCATTTGGTCATCTTCAATACTTATTTGCAGAGGTATTTCTTTATCACCGTTTTTTAGCGTCATCGTACTTAACGATTCAATCTTTGTTGAAAAGGTTAGTACGACTGCTTCAAGGTCTGTTGTAACTTTCTCTCCCTCAGCAGGTGTGGATGATTCAAGTTCAGAATGAGCAAACGCCGATAAAGGCAGTTGTATACCCATCATAAGCACTAAAATAAAGGATAAGAGTATTTTTTTCATAACTTGACTCCCTGTTCCATATTTTCTTTCTCTCTTTATTAAAACAAAGAAAAGGTGGACTTCACAAGTATACAGTCTTTACAAAGACTTGACACTTTTGTGGTCAAACATACATTTAACGCCTATTTTACTGGAATCTAGGCTCATGCCCACTTCGAAAAGGAAAACAGGCATAGGATATATGGAATGAACAATTGCAAGAATTAAAGGAGGAAAAATCGATGGGTTATTCTTATGGCAATTCTTTTGCATTGGTAGTAGTGTTATTTATTCTATTGATTATTGTTGGGGCAGCTTGCTTCTGCTAATAATGAATAGCTTGAAGGATAAAACCGGCTTCGGCCGGTTTTTTCTATTGGATAATTCATATTGATATTGAACGCAGTTGATTTCCGCTGCAGGTGCTCGATTTCCGCGGGGCAGCCGGTGAGCCACATTCTTAACGTTTCACTTTTAAGTGTCTTACCTGCCCGCCTGTCCTAGCCGAGAGTCTCGCCCTTGCGCTCCAATTAACTTTTCAAAGAAGCAGAGCATTAAAGAAAATATATCTAAAACAACAATATCTTAGAAACGCATATAAACCCTGAATTTTTCAACAAAAAACAATCTTAGAAAACAACAATTTGTTTCGACAAGAAAAAGACTCAGCATCATTGTGCTGAGTCCTCTGTTTCCTCTTTATCTTTATCTAAGTTACCGTTAACTACTGCTGCGTTTTCACCGTATTTTTCTTTTAAATTCCAATACGCTTCTAGCGCACGCTGTCCGATGTACTTGTTGATTTTTTGATTTCCGTTTTGCGGTGTACCTTCTGGAACCACAACAGCGAATGCGATTTCAGGGTTTTCAAATGGTGCATATCCGACAAGTGTTAGGTTATGCTTTTCAACAAGGTTCCCAGTACGCGGATGTCTTATAATACGCTGGGCAGTTCCTGTTTTACCTGCTGGATTGTGGTACTTTTCAGGATCATCAAAATAACTCTTTGCTGTTCCTCCAGGTGCATGCATAACTTGCCAAAATCCTTTTTGTACGCGTTCAATATATTTCTCTTCAACATCAAGCTTGTTTAGAATTTCTGGTTCAAAACGTTTTAACAACTTTCCATTTGCCTCATTATTCGGAGCTGGTTCACGAATTTCACGCACCAATTGAGGTTTCACTCGGTATCCGCCATTCGCAATCGTTGATACATACTGTACCAATTGCATTGTCGTATACGTATCGAACTGTCCGATACCTAAGTCATATAGAGTACCCGACTCCCCTTCTGGTGGTTTCCCCTCATAACCTGTTGCCTCGTTCGGAAAATCAATCCCCGTTTTTACACCGAGACCAAACTGACTGAATGAATAACGTGCTTCAGCGTAGGTTTGTGTCCAGTGTTCAGGACCTATCATGCGATCCATAATGTTAAACATATAAACGTTTGAGGACATCTTTAGTGCATCTAAATCATTTATAGAGCCCATGTTTTTCCAGGAAGACTTGTTCATTCCATTCTTAGTAAATGGAGCATCATATATATATTCTCCCATATGAACGAGTCCTTTTTGAAGCCCCGTAAGCACAGTTGCTCCTTTAACGGTTGAGCCCATTTCATAAGAGTTGTAGAGTGCACCATATGAATCGTTGTGGAATTCTCCGTCTTCGTATGTTTTCCCCGCAATCCCTTTGATCTCACCTGTTTTAGGATTCATCATTACGATGTATGCGGATTTAAGCAAATCATTTCCGCCGAGCGGTTTTGCTTTTAAAATCTCTTCTTCTAAAATCTTTTCCAAGTGGAATTGAAGCTCCATGTCTAGTGTCAGTACGATATCTTTTCCGCGCTGCCCAGGGATGGTTTTAGGCTCACCGATTGTTGCCCCCGTTTTAGGATTCGTTAGATAAACAGATTTTTCTTTTGTTCCTCTAAGTACTTGTTCATATTGATCTTCAAGACCACTTACCCCTACTTGGTCACTTCTGTCATACCCCATACTCATAAAATAGTCAGTTCTCGATTTAGGGATTTGTTTTACCTGCCCAAAAATGGAGGATTCACCAAATGGGTAGATTCTTTTTGAATCAGCCATGATATCAATCCCTGGGAGGTCTCCAAGATTCTCCGAGATTATGGAAACTTCGCTATTGTTTAAATTTGTTTTAATACGTTGCGCAGAATACGCATACCCCGTATCCATTGCCCGTTTATATGCTAAAATCTTGATGTCTTCATCAGAGAGACTATTGATTTCTTCTTCGGTTATTTTATCAACTAGAGCCTTATATTGTTCCTTGTCGCTCAACTTCTTTTCTTTCTTGCTAAGACGTTCTTCTATTAATTCCGTTACATCATGTTGTGCAATAAAATAGTCTTTCTTGTCGCGAACGGTAATTTTCTTTTTTTGATCTTCCGTTACGCCAAGGCGTTCAGCAAGCCATTTTGCGATCCGCATCGTGTCTTCTGCTTTTGTATCAACTGTTTTCGTATATGTTAAAGAAAAGAATGGTTCGTTTCCAACAACTTCACGAAAGTTCGCGTCAAGCAGCTTTCCACGAGGTGCTTCTTTTCTTGCAATGACTTCTTCAACTGCTTCAGATTCTATTCGTTTTTCCTCTCCATTCACGATTTGAAGAACACCTAACCTTAGAATAAGAATAGAGAATAGAAAAAAGACGACCAAAAACAAGACATTTAAACGAAAGGGTACTTGTGTTTTTTTCTTCTTTTTTTCCGGATCCGCTTTCGTTACCATCATTCCGCTCCTTTTGGAATTTTTCCCTTTAATTTTACAATTATATTACAAAAGCTTCTACATATAGATTACTAGAAGTTGACCACAATTCCAAGATATTCAGCAAAAAAAACCTTATCTTTTTTTGATAAGGTTTTTACAATTTCAGTGTGCCGCTGCTGCAAGACGATCTGTCGGTACAGGTCTTCCGAAATAGTAGCCTTGTGCGAGCTCGACACCACATTTTAAAACGACGTCAGCTTCTTCTTTTCTTTCAATTCCCTCTGCCAATACTACTGCATTTATTTCCCTTGCTGTTTCTACAATCTGCTGAATCATCTCTCTTTTAGAATCGTCTTCATCGCAGAAAGAGATAATTTTCCGGTCGATTTTTACATAATCCGGTTTCAGTTCTCTTAATACAGCAAGCGTTGAATGACCAGCACCTAAGTCATCAAGGGCTACTTTCATTCCTTGATCTTGATATGCCTTTAAGATGCTCTTTAAGTGATCGATGTCAGCAATTTCTTCTGTTTCAACAACTTCAAATACCAAGTCATTCGGATCGACTCCAGATTCGGCTGCTGCTCTAAATGTTGTTGCCAAACAGTGCTTTGGATCATAGATGGACGAAGGAAGGAAGTTAATGAACCGTTTTACTCCTCTAGGCACTGTTCCAGAACTATTCTTTATGGAAGTCATTCGTGCATTACCGTCTAAAAGAGCTTGTAATCCTGATTTTTCAGCAAACTGAAAAAGTTCGTATGGCTTAAACTCAATACGATCTGATAACGGACGAAGCAAGAATTCGTACCCATAAATTTCTTCATTCTTCAATGAAACAATGGGTTGTGAATATGTAGTGAACATTTGCTGTTGGATGACTTCATAAAGGTCTCTGTTTTTTATTCTTTCCAAAAAGTGATGAAATGGATTCCATGTAATAAAGCCGTTTGCTTCATCAATAGTATGAGTAAGCGCACAATGAAACGATTGAACAGCTTGATCATTGAATGTGCTTAAAAGTCGTTCACATAATGATTGAAGGAAGGGAAGATTGTTATATTTTGCAGATACGCCGATTGGGGACGATATTCCCTCTAGTCCATCCTCAGAAAAAATGTGCTGCAAACTCTGTAAAAGAACGGGATGCTCTGAACGGATATGAATAAAACCTTCTAGAGGAAAATCTCCTGTTGGTCGACACTGAGAACATGACATTACAAAACCTCCAAAAAAGAATTGCAAACTTTTGTAAAATTTGCTATTTTATAATTCTGCGCTTTTAAAAAGATAACTACATAAAGGGGGACTTATGGTTTATTGGATTCTTCTACAAAAGAGCTTTATGCGCAATATGCAGTATAAAGTTGCCCATCTGATCAATAATGCGGCGAGTGCCATCTTTGGCTTCGTATTTATTGCAATATGGGTCGGTGTTTTGCAAGGCAAAGAACATGAAAGTCCCTATAGTGCTCTGGACATGACGTATTACATTGCTGCTGTTCAATGCATTCTTTGGCTCTCAGGATTTCTTACTGCAGGACTGAACATCCAAAACGGCGTAAGAAATGGCGCCATTTCCTTAGAACTTGTCAGACCTACTAATTTTTTTCTGTATGTTACCTCACAAGAAGCTGGTCGGTTATTGTATAACTTTTTCTTTCGCTCCATCCCAATTGGGCTTGTTTTTGCACTAACTGTCGGTTTCTATGTACCTCAACACTTACCAACTTATCTTATTTTATGTATTTCAATATTTTTAGCTGTCATCATATCCATTAATCTGCATTACTTGGTGGGAATCAGTGCTTGTTGGACAACAGAGATTGCTTGGGCACATTTTGTGAATTTCACATTACTAGTAGGTCTTGGCGGACAACTCGTTCCTATCGATTTGCTTCCTGCTCCCCTGTCCTTCATCACTCCTTACTTACCTTTTGCAGGAGCCATTTATTACCCGGTAATGGTATTTCTTGAAAAAGCATCGAGCGAGGTTTTATTCATTCAGCTTTTTTGGGCGATTTTCTTAACGCTCATCAATTTGTGGCTAACCGAAAAAGCACGCCACAAATTAGAAATACAAGGAGGATAAGGTATGAATCTTTATATAAAATTGATATCGGGAAGCTTGCGATCTCGCATGCAATATAAAATGAACTTTCTTGTATCCTCCTTATCATACGGATTGATTATGGCTGTGGATTTTGTGTTACTGGCTGCCATCCTGCAGCGTTTTGACGATGTTAAGGGTTGGAATCTTTATGAAGTGGGCTTGTTGTATGGAATCTCATCCGTTGCGATTACTCTCTACCGAGTATTTTGTGTTGAGGTACATAATTTTGAACGATACATGATTGAAGGCGAATTTGACAGCCTTCTGATCCGGCCTGTTTCTCCCTTATCTTTACTTCTAACGAGAAACTTGGATCTGTCACGTATCGGCGGAACGATTCAAGGCATTTTAATCCTTGTTATTTCTATTATCGGTCTGAATATAAAGAACGTTGAATTATTTTTACTATTGATTTATTTACCTATTTCCATTTTATCGGGTGTCATTATCTGTTTTTCACTTGGTCTTTTGACCGCAACCATTGCGTTTTGGACGCAGAGGATAAAAGACTTTCAAACCTTTACGCTGTATGCACCGTTTAATGCAGCGAATTATCCGATGAACATCTATCCAGGATGGTTAAAAATCATCTTTTTTACCGTTATTCCAGTCGGATTCATGAATTACACCCCTATTCTTTTTCTTTTGAATAAGGGCGGAACTCTTTGGAACTTAGCTTTACCGCCTGCAGTTGCTTTTGTTTTTCTGTTTCTTTCATTACGTTTTTGGCACTTTGGAATTCGTCACTACCACAGTACAGGCAGTTAAGGAGGTCAAGTCATGATTGAAGCTTACATGCTCAACAAGCATTTTAAAATCTATGAAACGAAAAAGGGATTTATCGGTTCTTTTGCCTCCCTTCTTTCTACTAAACATCACATTGTGAAAGCAGTAAACGATATTTCTTTTTCAATTGAGGAAGGAGAATTTGTAGGCTATATCGGTCCTAACGGTGCAGGTAAATCTACTACGATTAAGATGCTGTCTGGCATCCTTCACCCTACTAGCGGAGAGATTAAAGTCGGGGGTTTGAGCCCGCAAAAACGAAGAAAAGAAGTTGCTAAGAAAATAGGAATCGTCTTCGGCCAGCGCACACAGCTTTGGTGGGACCTTCCTTTAAGAGATTCTTTTGATATTTTAAAAGAGATGTACAAAGTACCTGACGGAAAGTATCAGCAGTTTTTAAAATTGTACGATGATATGCTTCAGATAGGAAAGTTCATGGATACTCCGGTTCGCAAGCTTTCTTTAGGTCAGCGGATGCGCGGCGATCTTGCAGCAGCTATGATTCATGACCCAGATGTACTTTTTCTAGATGAGCCAACGATTGGACTCGATGTAAACGCCAAAACAAGTATTCGTGCCTTCTTAAAAGAACTGAACCAAAAAGAAAATAAGACAATCCTGTTAACAACGCATGATATGGATGATATCGAACAGCTTTGCAGTCGAGTGATCGTCATCAACCATGGACAAATTGTTCTTGATGGAACATTAGAAGATCTAAGGCGAAATATCGGGTTGCCAAGTGTAATGGAGATTCTATATCGCGTTAAACCGAATATCTCGGAAATCTCGTTAAACGGCATTGAAAAAATGAAGTGGGAAGAAGAAAAGCTAGTGATTGACTATGACCGCTCGATTCTCTCCTCTCCTCACCTGCTGCAAAACGTAACAAAATGGGGAGAACCCGTCGATATTCAAATGAAAGAACCAGATATTGAAGAAGTCATTCAAAAGATTTATTAGTTTGTAAAAAAACTTACCGCATCTGGCCTGAATGTCAGAGTCTTTTGCGGTAAGTTTTTTACTATCCATGTAGGGATGATGTTTATTTTGCAGTTAATCTGTCCGTTTCAATGGATAATCTGTCGGATTGGTTCATTAATCTGTCCGTTTAAAGCAATAATCTGTCCATTTGAAGCATTAATTTGTCCAATCTAGTCGGTACCTCAAATCCTTCAGTTTGCAAGCCAGTTTTTTAAGTGTTCAAGCTGGTTCAGTGCATCTAACCTGCCTTGTTCATAAAGTACACCAAGTCGTTTTGGATCCCGCTCCACTCGTTTTACTTTCATCTTCTCTAACGGACGCAGCACGAATAGGTTGCCTTTTTCCTCTTCTTCCTCAATAAAATCCAGCGTCTCGTTATATTTTAAATAACGGCCGCGCAAGCTTTCATCAAGTCCTGTATATTCAGGATAAAACCGCTTTGTCACCCACGACATCTTTGGCTTTTTCTTACGATATCCTTGGTTTTGCGTTAAGACGACTACTCCTTTTTTAACCCCATCACTCATTGCTTTATGAACTGGGATCGGGTCGGAAATGCCCCCGTCCATCATGTGTCCCCCTGCAACTTCAACGACCGGGGCAATAAAAGGGATCGAAGAGGAAGCGCGCAGTACTTTAGAGATATCCATCTCTTCATAGTCTTCCCTGCTTAAATACACAGGTTTTCCTGTTTTAACGTCTGTAACAACCACGACAAAACGTTCTTCTGCTTGCTTGAACGCTTGATAATCAAAAGGAACTAACCGGTTAGGAAGCTCATCAAAAATAAAATCCATACCGAATAATCCCTTTTTCTTAAACAGCCAATTCTTGTATGAGATGTATTCGGGGTGAGAACTGAATTCCAGGTTAACCGTCCGATTTCTTCCATGTTGTCTGGAAAGATAAGAAACAGCATTACAAGCTCCTGCAGATGCTCCTATTACATATGGAAAGTAAAGATCGTTCTCCATGAAAACATCAAGTACACCAGCGGTATAAACACCGCGCATTCCTCCACCTTCCAGAATAAGTCCAGAGTTCTCCAAATTTTGCACCACCTATTGTTAACTAACTTTACTATTTATGATTTTAATTATATGTAAAAAGCGGGCGGAAAATCCAGTGAAGTGAATTAGGTGTGTCATCCACCAAAAAAGCTATCGTGAAATTATTGAAATTAACGTGAATATATCACCTTTAACGTGAAATTAATAATTTGAGGTCGCATCACACGGACAAATTATGCTTTTTGTAGTCTCTAAAAGTACACTCACATACTTTAGGATTGGGATTCTACCAAAAAGGCAGTATTTCAAAAGTTTCTTTACTTTTGAAACACCGCCCTTCTTTCTTATTGAAAATATTTAGCCAGCCCGCTCGTAATTCCTGCAGCGGCTTTTGATTGAAAAGAATTGGTCTTGATTGTTATTTCGTCAGTAGGATTAGATAAAAAGCCTAACTCGACCAACACGGCTGGCTGCTTGTTTTCACGCAAAACGTGAAAATTTCCAAAGCGAACATTTCCACCTTTCAGTCCTGTGTTCGCAGATAGCAATCCTGAGTGAACAGAGTCTGCTAATTTTATATCTTTCTGGCCGTAATAAAAAGTTAGAAGACCAGTTGCTGATTTATCTGCGGCCGAATTATAATGCAAACTTACAAATGCATCTGCAAAGTGATAATGGCTGATCTCTACACGTTTGTTTAATGAAATATAACTGTTGTCACTGCGCGTCAGTATAACAACGGCACCTGCCTTGCTTAGTTCTGTTGCTAACAATCTGGCACTCATCAGTGTAAGATCAGCTTCCCGCGTTTTAGATGAATTTCCGATAGCGCCAGGGTCATACCCGCCATGACCGGGGTCAATAACAATCCTTTTTCCTTTTAACCCCCCAACGGAAGGTTTAGGTGCGGGATTTTGATTTGGAGAAGATGTTTGCTGAACCGCGACTAACCATCCTGCCACCCAGGCACTGTTACCGTTTGGCAGCTTTAACTGTACCCAATCATTCTTGGATTGCAGATATGCAAATTCGTCCCCTTGATTTACTTTACCTACAATTAAGTATGATGTAGAAGGTCCCTGCCTGATATTCACGCCATCCGCCAGTACAACCACCTTTTTCAAAACAGATGCAGGAGGTGCTGCGGGTGGTTTTGGACTTGATACTACGGGTAAGCTGCCTTTATTAATGGATATATACTGACTTGATACCCATCCTTTTTTCCCGTCAGATGTTTGAATGGACAACCATGTGCCAGATTCAGAAAGGATTTGGACTGTTGTGCCATTCTTTAAAGAGCCAATAATAGGAGCGTTCAAATTTCCGGATGAACGAAAATTTAAGTATGTAGCGGTAACCGTTCCGGATTTTCCGATATTCACTGGTTTTGGTTCAGCGGGTTTGGGATTTGGAACAGCTGGTGCTTGTCCGGATTGAGTCAAGAGATAAGCATTGCTAACCCACCCTTTTAGAGAACCATATGTAATGTTAGACCACTTTCCCTCTTCTTTAACAACGGTGACTATGATTCCGTTTTTTAGGGAGCCCACTACCTTATATTGGGTACCAGCCCCACTTCGAACATTTAAGGAAGTCGCTGTCACTTTTGCATTCTTTGATAAACTCTTTCCGTTTTGAGATTGAGTGTTTTTTTCTGGAACATTACTTACGTTTAAAAACTCAGCACTTACCCAAGCCCTGCCCCCATTAAATGAAATGTTTGCCCATCCTTTTTCCGTCTTAAATACACTCACGGTAGAACCTTTTTTTAATGAGCCTAAATGTTTGGCAGATGTAGAAGGTTCTGATCGGACATTTAAGCTTGTTGCATTCACCGTAGCGGTTTTCGTTTCTGCAGATGCAGGCTTGACGTAATACGTAGTCATGATGAGGATCGCAATAAGGAAAATCTGAAAAAACTTCTGATTTACTTTCACCCGTTTCAACTCCTGTTAGAACGTTCTTTACTTTCTGTAAATCTTATATCGTCATTCCTTTAACTTTCATAACCTCTTCCTGAAAAATAGAAAGAAAAAAACCCTAACCAATGGCTAGGGCAATCTTACTATCTATTATTTTTGCTACCGCGGAATGCGAGTATCTTCAAACGGAAATCAACCACTATCGAAAGCATCAAGAAATACCAAAAGGGTTTAAATTAATCCAAAGTGCTTTAATCCGTGGTAAATCCCGTCCTCATCAACTGACTTTGTCACAAAATCTGCAGCATCTTTTGCTTCCTTCAAACCGTTACCCATGGCAATCCCCGTTCCTGCTGCCGTTAACATCTCAATATCGTTCAATGCATCGCCAAACGCGTATACATTCTCTTGTTTCATGTTCATCTGCTTCATGAAGGCTTCAATTCCTTTAGCTTTTGAACCGCCAGTTGGCAGGATATCCAATGCATTTTCATGCCAGCGGATAAAATCAAATGTTCCTTTGTATCCATCACGGTAAGCGTGTTCGTGTTGTTCCTGGCAGAACAATAAGACTTGATAGACTTCGTTCTCTTTATAAAAACCAGGATGATAGACAGGATAGCTCGGCATAAGATTGAACGTACAATTTTTAATGATCTCATGATTATCCGCATTGCTCGTTGCTCTTTCATGATCCAAATAAACAAGAGGATGACCAGCTTGTTCTGCTTCTTCTTCTATTTTAAGGATCGATTCTCTTGATAAAGGAGTCTTATGGATGACCTCGTCTTTAAAAACGACGTAGGATCCGTTAAAACTTACAAAAGAATCCACTTCTAACTCCTCACGAATCGGTTCAAACATAAATGGTCCTCTCCCAGTAGCTATGGCCACATGCACGCCATTCTTTTTTAACAGCCTGATCCCTTCTTTCGTGCTGTCAGGAATTTTTTTCTCGTCGTTTACAAGCGTACCATCTATATCGAAAAATACTATTTTGTCATTCATTTCGCATCGTCTCCTGTTGTAAGTTCTACCCTACCATAGTGGTACGATTCCGTGTAAATGTCAAATCATGTGTTACTTATTAACAGTGCCTCCGACTTTAACGAGTCCTTTTTCAGGCATCGAGAGTAAGAAAACAGTGAGAATGATGAGCATGCCCCCTGCTGTTTGAAAGCTACCAAAAGCTGTCCCCAACCAAACAACCGAAACGATCGTTGCCACTAATGGTTCAGCACTTCCAAGTAAACTTGTCTCTGTTGAAGTAATGTATTTTAAGCTGTCTAAGTAAAGATAAAACGGCAGCAGCGTTCCGAATACAACAACAAATGAAAGCATCCAAAATAAAGACAATGTCCAATCAATGTAACCAGCCTGCCATGGCTGCGTAAAGATCGAAACAGAGAATCCACCTAAAAGCATTGCCCACCCTACAATGGTTGCAGACGCGTATAGCTTTAGCAGCCGAACGGGGTAAACGGTATAAACCGCGACAGAAACACCTGACAATACACCCCAAAAAATGGCTTCTTTTGAAACCGTGATCTCGTCCAAACTTCCATTAGTTAAAAGTAAAAAGGTTCCTGAAAGAGCCATGATTACGGCAATCCACTCTTTGCGTTTTGGCCATTTTAAAAATTTTAGAGCAAAATAGATTGTGATAAACACCGGCCCTAGAAATTGAAGAAGAGTTGCTGTCGGTGCATTACCTGCCTCGATACTTAAAAAGAACGTAAGCTGTGCACCTAACATCCCAGTTAATGAAAAAATAATCAAATCTATTCTGTCTCTTTTGTTTTTCCAAACTTCAAAAATATTATGATGACTAGAAACAAGGATTAATAGCAGAGCACCTGCCATCACCATTCGAACTGAAACTAGCCATGTTGCCGTTACGGCTGAATGAGAGAAGATCCACTCTGCTGCGTTACCGGAGAATCCCCAAAGCGAAGCACCAGCTAACGCCAGTCCAATTCCTTTCCATCGGGAAAAATCTTTATTCTCTTGTTTTCCCATTACACCACCCGCTCTCTTATGTGCATGCATATTCTCTTTTTTCTATAAAAGTCCTTCTTCATTATAAAACGAAATTTATCCAATCCTATACTTTTTTGTATCAACTCGTTAAAGCCTAAACAGAAAAGCACTGAACCGGAAGCCAGTTCAATGCTTTTCTTGAAAATAAAAATAGGGGGATGCTTTATCATACGGCATGATCGAGTTTGTGTGTCGGTTTATCCAAAAATATGCGAATACCTATTAGCCGTACTTCTAAAAAAATATTTTTTCCCACTCGCATATTTTTGTAAAAGATATCCAAACTAGTAATACAAGGAGGTGATACATATGGCACGTAACAATTCTAATGAATTAGTAGTAGCTGGAGCACAAGCAGCCTTGGATCAAATGAAGTATGAAATCGCTTCTGAGTTCGGTGTACAACTCGGACCTGACACAACATCCCGTGCGAATGGATCTGTTGGTGGTGAAATCACTAAACGTCTTGTTCAAATGGCAGAACAGCAACTAGGTGGCGGATACCGTCGCTAAGCAAATTCTTTATAAGATGGGCTGACTCTACGCGGTCAGCCTTTTTCATATTTTAGGTTATTTACTATTTTCGTAATCGTAGTTGCTTTATTGAGGTGTTGGATTTTCTATTCCAGACTACTAAAAAAAGCTGGCTTATTATGTGCTATCACATAATGAGCCAGCTTTCATTCGAATTATTTTACTTTATCAAGTTTCACTTGAATCAACACTGGATCATGGTCACTTGCGCGTCCATGCTCTTCCATGAATTGAGAATTGATGTGAACGATATCTACTTTCGTTTTCTTAGCCATATTATTGGAAACAAGAATATGGTCTAGAACTTGAGCGTTTCCTTGGTAAGAGTACGTAAAGCGTTCTCTGAAAGGAACCTCTTCAATCATATTTGTTAACTCGTTACCTTTTACGGTTTGAAGTGTTTTTGTAAACTCAAAATCGTTAAAGTCACCAAGCAATACTACTTTTGCATCTTTATCCTCTTTCTTAACGTCTTTTACAAAGCCGTTCACGATCGATGCAATCTTCAAACGTTGAACTTCACTTTTTAAAATTGGCGGTTGATTTTTACCGAATAGCGGCTGATCTCCACCTTTAGAGTTGAAGTGGTTCGCAACAACGATTACACTCTCACCTTTGAACATAAATTGAGCAGCTAGCGGTTTACGGCTGCTAGCGAACGCGGGATTTGTTGGGTCAATACGACCAGGGTTAAGAGTGAGTTTTCCATCCTTATAGGCTACGGCTTGGTTCGCAGCCCCTTTCGTTCCTTCAGCAAGTGAAACGCGATCTGGATTATAGATGAATCCAACTCGAATGTTTCCTCCAGGCTCGCCGCCGTCTTCATTATTTTCTGGGGCAACATCTGTATACACATACGTTGGTCCGCCTTGTGCCGCGATTTCTGCAATCAAGCGATCGGCACTTTCTTTTGCATCTGTATAGCCGTTATTTGTATTCCCGTTACCATCTTGCATTTCAACAAGTCCTACGATGTCAGGAGATTTCAAGTTATGAACGATAGAATCTGCAATTCTGCCAACTTTCTCATCTGAAGTTCCTTTTACGTTCGCTGAGAAGTTTTCAACGTTAAAGCTCGCAATCGTAAGCTCTTTTTGTTTTTCATGTAGATTCGTTGTTTCACGTTCTGTCGTTCCTTCAACAAATGTCGGAAGTTCATCACGATCCGCTAACACCCTAAAATTACTAAATCCATAACTTACTACACCAGTAATGGACCCTACAAAATAATCTCCTGATTTTGCAACGAATGAAGAATCATCGATATCCACTGTGATACGTTCAGGATTGTAGTCAAGAGCTGTTATGTTAAGGCCGCCTGCAGAATTAAGTCTGCTGTACTCACCACGGTCTGGTACAACTACGAGTTCACCATATTTTTGAGGTGCAATAACAGCTGGGTTATTAATTTCAACAAGCATGCCTTCTAAACTTTCATAAAAATCAATACCATCTTCAGTTGGATCAAATTCTGTGAAATTGTCGTTATCAATCACTTGTGTTGGTTGTTGAAGACCGAACATGCCAATCACATTTGCTTCAGGTAGTTCTTGTCCTTCAGCTTTTAGTGTGATGTTACCTGTATCTGCATTAATCTCAGTAACGGCTAAGTCCGTTGTTAATTTATCCGAGTACCCTTCAAGCACCCACTCTTTAACAAGTCCGTTTACAGAAATAACATTTCCAACAGCTTGACCATGCCCTTTTTTGTAAACTAGAACACCTTCAGAAGTTTTTGAATCTGCATCTGGCTGGAGATCTTGCATGTAAAAATTGTTAGCATCTACTACTTTGGTTACGATACCTTCTACACCTTCAACTGTTTTATTTGCAACAGGTGAATGATGACCGGCACCTTGGATATCATGAATGCGAAGTCCTGATAGTGCTACTTGATATTTGAATGTAGCGATTCCGCTGTCTTTAAGACCATCTTTTATGGCAATCGCTTTAATCGTTACGTCTTCATTGATCGTAATCGGTGCGGTGTAACGTGTGCTTTCAGTAGTTGGGTTAGTTCCATCCAAAGTGAAATAGATTGCTGCATCAGGTGTTGCAGTTGAAAGAGTGATTTGAGTTCCTTTTGAAACAACTTGTCCTTCAACAGAAGACTTAACTTCTTCTGCTTGTGGTTCAGGTGGTGTTCCATCGACAAAAATAAACTCGTCGGCATTTTTATGTCCGGGAACTGCGAAGTATGCTTCTAAATCCCCTCTGATCTGAATTTTCTTTCCTAAGTTTTCTGGGTGATCTTTTAAATTCAAATCAGCTCTTAAAGCTGTATTTGGTAATTGAACAGGTATTATCTTATTTTTATCTGTTTCGTTTGGTGAATCTGCAATAGCTAGATTTGTGTTTGCGGTAAAAGGTCCTTCATATTGGTAGGATAAATTTGTTCCACTTGCGGTTCCCTTAACTGTCCCAACAATGAACCCCTCAACTGTTTGGTCTTTTTGTCCCTGAGCATTTATCGCTTCACTAACCGTTAAAACGTCTGCGGCTGATGCTGTCTGCATAGGTAAAATTAAACTGATTACAATTGCAAAGATGATACTTATATTTGTGAGTTTTTTCTTCTTTCTTTTTAACACAACCGTCCACCTGCCTATGTTTTTTTATGTAAAACTTCGTCAATCCATGAAAAATATAACATAATTATGTCGGTTCAATTGTTAGTTTTATGTTAAAACAGTTAGAAAGACTTACAAAAAATTTACACACTAGTTCTCATTTACCACTGCCTGTACAAAAAAACAGCCAACATCCTTCTATAGCTGGATAGCCCTTGAAGTAGTCAGCTTGTTTTTTGTACATTTAAATCTAACGTAACTTGTTCAACAAATACATCCGGATCATTTTTGTGCAGGATAGACAGCAAGTCGTCTTTTTCATGGGACCGGTTTAGCCAAGCTTCCCCTTCTTTAGGCTGGAGCATTATAGGCATGCGATGATGATATTTTCCCATTGAAGGATTGGATGCTTTTGTAAGAATGGAACACGTTATTCTCTCCTCTTCTTCTCCATTCACCTCACCTGCCCACCTTGACCATATACCCGCAAATGCAAACGGCTTTTTATGCTCTAAAGAAAACTGATAAGGCTGTTTTTTGTTTCCTTCTTTCACCCATTCGTAAAACCCGCTTGCTGGAATTAAGCACCTTCTTTGGTAAAAGGATTCTTTAAAGCTTGGTTTCTCATCAACCGTTTCGCTTCTTGCATTAATCAATTTATTTCCAATTTTCGAGTCATTGGCCCATTTCGGTATGAGTCCCCATTTCATATAACCTGCGCGGTTGCCGTTACTGGCTTTTACGATAGCAAGGATATTTTGACTTGGCGCAATGTTGAAACGTTCTTCATAATCAAACTCATTTATTATATTAAACGCATCAATGATTACGTCTTTGTCGTAATAGAGCATATATCTACCACACATAACCAAAACCTCATTTCACGATTGGATAAGGAAAGAAATACAGTGAAAACTAACTAAAGGAGGCGATATCCTTTGAAGAATCCTGTATTCATTTACATTATACTTCTTTTCAGCATGATTTCTTTCATGTTAAGTATCGACTGGTTTATGGGCATGACACCGATCAACGTGCTCAGAACTTCTATTTTTTCTTTTTTTCGCTATGTTGATAAAGTAGAATATGCCCTTGTTGTTTTTTTGATTTTTTTGCCGGTCGTAACCTTTATTTTGTCGAAGTGGATGGAGAAGAAGCAAAATGCTTAAGTTTCTTCCTTCTTACTAAGAATACAAGGATGAACAAAACCGGTAAGACAACCTGAAAAGGAATGTGAATATAGTGAGGAACAACATTCAATCCTTCTGTAATGTGCTCTACATAATTGGCTGCAATCATGATGGAAGAAAGAATGAGAACGATCCCAATCGGTCCGATCAGCTTTTTTTCTTCCTTAACACCAAATACATCTTGTGCGGCCTTAACGGCTACATAGAAAAAGACGGATATCTTAAAAAAACCTCCAATAATTAGAGTGAACACGACCAATGCATCCAACCTCTGAATAAACTCTCCTAGATTGATTTTCGATACAGCTGCAAGTAAAGGGAAATAAACATGAGTTGCGACATGTCCACCGAGAATCGCAATATCCATGGCAACTGTAGCGCTCAAAATAATCCCGCTTATCCCCATTGCCACTAAGCCTACCGTTAACGCCTTGCTTTTCTTTTTTGTTTTCAAATATGGAAAAAGCATCGTAAAAACAACCATTTCACCAAAAGGAAAAGTTGGTGTTACAGGAAAGGCTGCCTTTAAGACAGGTATAAAGCCTTTCCCGAGAATCGGGAGCAGATAATTGTATTCCATAAGATCCGCTGATAAAACGAGAATGGTCAATGACACTCCTAAAAGGACGACCAGTGAAAAAATAATTTCGCCAGTTCTTACAAGTACCTCAAAGCCTAGTTTCAAGACATATACAATGGTTGCTATCATTAAGGTATTTACAACTATAATCGGTGTCTGAACAAATACGGCAGATAATAGCAGACTCCCAAAGTCACGCAGTACCCTTGTAGCCAAGTACATAAAATACATTAAATAACAGAAGCCCAGTGCTTTTCCTACATACTTACCAAATAAGACTTGAAGATATTGCGTTAATGACATCTCTGGAAATTGATTGTACAAAAAGAAATAACCTAAGAAGAGGACCATCCCGCACAGCATGCCGAGCAGGATGGCAAACCAGGCATCTCTTCCTGCATCCATTCCAAGACCAACAAGAATGGCACTGCCTAGTTCAAACAAAACGATGATAATAAAGTATTGCTGAATATCGATCTTATACGTTTTCATTTTGGAGCCTCTTTCTTTTCTTCAAATAAAAACGGTGATGTTCGCATTCCTGACCTTCGAATACGTGAATCTACATGTACGTTCACTTTCAACTTTGGAAAGATTTGTTCGTATTTCTGTTTATAAACGTGACGCCATTTCTTTGGATTTTCTCGATATAATAATTCACCAAAACCTAAAATATCACTGTCAAATTTTTGAGCGGCCTCGATTGTTTTGTTAATTTCTTTTTCGATAACAGCATTAAAGGTTTTTTCGATCGTAGAAATCTCAGAAGGTTTCTCTAAATTTACGGCACAGTTTGCTTCTGCAATATTTGCTTCTGGGTAAACTCTTATGTTTATGGAAGGTTCATTACTTTTCGTATTTGCTGATAGCTCTGTGTTAGAGCGTACAACCTCAATCGAATACCCATTTTTGTTTCCCTGACAAGGTACCGTTATCGCAGAACTGACTAGCTTCCCTTTGATCCAGAGAATGCCCCTTGCTTCTGGCCCATCAATCCAACCTTTTAACTTACCTTCTTTAAATACTCCCATTCCTGATAATTGAATTCTCGCCGGATCTCCCACCTCATAGTTTTGGGCGGTTACAGCCAGTTCTTTATCACCCGTAAGCCGGATTCCATTAATAAGAGGCTGCCCTCCTTCATTAATAATGGATTGAAGTACTTCGTTAATATCTTGCTGCAAGTTTTCTCCCCAATTTTTTTCAGAGATCTTTAGTATCGTTGCTACTTCATCTGACGTTACTTTATCGATAGCCGTGAAAGTACGCAGAATTTTTGATGGTGTAGTATCTCTAGCTATGAGGACCTGAATCGTAGAGCGTACTTCAGGATCACGTGAGATCATGTCCAGTGCCTGATAAATACTGTCTTTAGCTAATTTTTCGCTAAAAACAAGCATCCTTGCATGGGCAAAAAACAAACGTCTTGAGGTTTGCTTAGTTGCTTTCCTGGTTGCCTCCATTAAGTTACGGCCTTTCGCTTCATATACCGTAAAAACAGGCTGTTTTCCGCCTCCCGCCCCCGTGATACCAGGAGCCACTTCTGTAGGATTCACCACTTGATAAGTTACGATGAGATCTCCTTTCTTATCAATATTTATTCCGATACCCATAACAATTGAAAGTTCGTCTAGCTCATTTTGGTCCCAGCATCCTGTTAAAAACAGCAGACAGATGAAAAGAGGAAGACTGCATTTTAGAAAATTCATCTTGTTGTCTCCTCTTCTCTTTTTTTCTTTACTTGGTAAGGCTGGGTTCGTGTTTCATTTTTCTTTGCTAACTTTTCTGGTCGTTTAAACAGTTTTGTAATGGGAAAGCGAAAGAGACTGTCTTTCAGATCCTGTGTTTGTATTGGTGCAAACGGACTTAAATAAGGATAGCCAAAAGATCTAAGACTCGTTAAATGAGCGATTATAACGATTAAAGCAAGTGTAAGACCATAAAAACCAAACACGGATGAAATAATCATTAATGGAAATCGCAATAACCGGGCTGAAGTTGCCACTGCAAAGGAAGGAATGGCAAAACTGGCAACTGCCGTAATCCCGACTACGATTACCATTGCTGGCGAAACAAGCCCTGCCTGCACGGCCGCTTGCCCCAATACGAGTGCACCAACAATTGACACAGCAACACCGACTGCTCGGGGCATCCTGATTCCAGCCTCACGCAATATTTCAAACGTGATCTCCATGACCAGGGCCTCAGCAATCGCTGGAAACGGAACACCTTCACGCTGGGCAGCGATACCAAAAAGGAGGGTAGTCGGAATCATCGCTTGGTGGAAGGTTGTTAGAGCAATGTAAATAGATGGTGCGATTAAGGAAATAAGGAATACGGAAAATCTTAATAAACGCAGAAAGGTACTGATGTCATACCTCATATAATAATCTTCTGATGACTGAAAAAATTGAATGAATTGAGTAGGTGCAATCAGTGAAAATGGAGTACCATTTACCATGATTCCCACCCGGCCTTCGAGCAGATTGCCGACAACCACGTCGGGTCTTTCCGTGTTCATAAACTGAGGAAAAACAGTTACGGTCTCATCTTGTATAAATTCTTCCAGCTGACCAGACTCTAGCAAGCCATCCGTTTTTACCTCATTAATTCTTTTTTTTATCTCTTTTATTAACAGTGGGTTCACGATGTTATCCAAATATATAATCGCTACATCCGTATGTGTTACATCACCAATTTTGTATTTTTCCACCCTTAAATCCGGAGATCTTACTCTTCTTCTTATTAATGAAATGTTCGTTTTCATTGATTCCGTAAACGAATCTTTAGGACCGCGGATAACAACCTCTGATGTTGGCTCTTCAATCCCTCTCATCCTGCCGCCGGTTGTTCCCATCTTAAGACCTTTTGTATTTCCTTCCACTAATAAAACGCTAAACCCAGCAAGTAGGGCTTCTAATAGTTCTTCTTCGTTCTCTACATCCAATACTCTACCTAAAGCAACTGCATTTTGTTTGATATAGTGCAATGCATGACTAACGGGTACTGGAGTGGATTGCTTGTCAGATGTTAGGGACATTAAAGGGGCTAATATAAATTCGTTTAAGAGCTGAGGATCATTCATCTCTTCTAAGAACAAGAGAGTAGCTGTAACTTTTTGTTGAAGTTCAAACTCAAACTCTCTTACGATTAAATCCACCGGGTTACCAAGGCTTTTTTTTACACTGTCAACCGTCACGTGTAAGACCGGACTTAACTTGCCTTCTTTTCTTTCTATTTTTTGTTCCACAGAGTGAATTTCTTCTGAAAAGGTTTCTGTTTGGAGGGAAGATGCTTCGCCAAAGCTTTTTTCGGCAACCATATCTGTTAATTTCTTATACGTCTTAATCATTGGGCGTTTTCTTCTGTTCCTCATAACCAACCGCCTTTTTACCATTCTTTTCATAGCATTTGCGGAACTTCCATTGGTTATGTAAGAAACTAAGATAAACTTGGGTAACGCAAAAAGCCCCTGATTGATTTCATCGATGAAAACAATCAGGGGCTCTAACAAATAACAGTTTTATTGCCAGGGTTCTGTATCCCTGGCTGGAAAAAGGTTAATTTCATTATAGCATCTTATTTTCAAAATGCGAATCTTAACAACTGTAATTTTTCAAAAATAAATCTTTATGCTCACATTGGGTCCCACGGCTTTTTGACACCAAACTCTTTTGCTAATTTCTTGCTTTCCTCACGCCGTTTTTTCCTCGCCACCGCACGCTCTGGTGCATGTTCGTTCAGCCATTTTTCTTCAGGTGTTTCAGGAATAGCTTTTGGTACGGGGGAAGGCTTTCCTTCTTCATCTAATGCGACAAATGTTAAAAAAGAAACCGCACAAACTTTGCGTTCTCCAGACAATAAGTTTTCTGCGATCACCTTAACAAAGACTTCCATCGAGGTGGTTTTTGTCCATGTCACAAACGACTCCAAACAAACAGAATGCCCCAATTTAATAGGCTGTAAGAAGTCAACAGAATCGGTTGATGCCGTTACGACATTTTTTCGTGCATGACGAATGGCTGAAATGGCTGCGACATCATCAATATAGGCCATCAGTTTTCCGCCAAACAAGGTTCCATGATTGTTTGTATCTGGTGGAAGCACGACAGACGATTTAACGGTTCGAGATTCACGAACATACTTTTGTTCCATAAAAAGCTCCTATCCCTATCTCTTTTTTACTAGTATATGTTGGCACACAATAAAATAATGAAAGACCCCTCGCTTAAGAGTGCAAGCAAAGAGGTCTTGAAAAAGTCAGCTATTATTTTTTCACTACTGCATGTCCGCCAAATTCGTTACGAAGTGCGGCAACTACTTTTCCGTGGAACGTATCGTCTTCTAGTGAACGGAAACGCATGAACTGGGATAGTGCGATAACTGGTGCAGACGCTTGATAATCAAGTGCTGCTTCAACTGTCCAGATCCCTTCTCCTGAAGAATTCATTACACCGCGAATATCTTCAAGTTTAGGCTGTTTGCTGAATGCATTTTCCATAAGTTCAATCAGCCAGCTGCGGATAACAGATCCGTTGTTCCATACTCTTGAAACAGCCTCATAATCATAATCAAAATCACTCTTATCAAGAATCTCGAATCCTTCACCGATCGCTTGCATCATACCGTACTCGATTCCGTTATGAACCATTTTTAAGAAGTGGCCAGATCCTGCGCGGCCTGTGATAAGAAATCCTTTTTCCACACAGATCTTTTCATATAAAGGAGCAAGGTAATTTACTGCATCGTCATCTCCGCCCATCATCGCACAAAGTCCGTAGCGAGCACCGTCTGTGCCTCCGCTAGTACCTACATCTACAAAGTGGATACCTGAAGCTTTAAGCTCTTCGTAACGGCGAAGTGTATGCTTGTACATAGAGTTACCAGCATCTACAATAATATCGCCTTCTGTTAGGTGTGGTTTCAGTTCATTGATTACTCCATCAACGATTTCACCAGCTGGTACTAATAGAATAACGGCTTTTCTTCCTGAGAATGAATTTGCTAGCTCTTCAACTGATTGTACGCCTTTAACACCTTGTTCAGAGATCTCTTTAACTGTGTCTTTGTTAACATCTGTAGCGAAAACTGTATATCCTTTGTCATTCATGTTAAGTGCCATATTAAAGCCCATCTTACCAAGGCCAATCAAACCGATTTCCATTGTTCATATCACTCCATTTTATGTATTTTATCTGTTTGTATTATTCCACAAAATAAAGGCTCTTAACCTCTACTTGTTACACTGTCTATTACCTTATCTAAAAATGAACAAAAAAACAATTATTTCAGTTCAGTTTTTAACTGAATAGCCTATAAAAATTCATAAACCTTGATGATCCGATGGGTGATGGGTGGTTGAAAAATGCATTTATTAGCAAAATGATATGGAAGCAGAAGAGCTTGAAAACAGCAAAAATGTCCATTTGGAATGGACATTTTTGCTGTTTTTGTATTTGTGTGGGGTCAGACCCCTATTCTTCAAACCAGAGAATGCCTAGCGTTCCTGCTCCTACATGCACACCGACTGCTGGGCTCAGCTGCCCTAAGTTAAATGTGATGTTTGGATATTTTTCTTTTAATAGATGAAGCCAATCTTCTGCTTTTTCAGAAGAACCGCTGTATACCACACTTACCCCGTAAGCGCCGTTTTGTTCAGCGGCTTCTTCAAAAAGAGAAAGTACACGTGACTCTGCCCTCTTTAGCGTTCTGATCTTTTCAAAAGGAACGAGTGAACCATCGTCAAATGTAAGAATTGGTTTGATCTGGAGAAGGTTTCCTACTAGAAAGCCTGCTCCTGATAATCTTCCACCCTTTCTTAACTGTTCAAGGTTTCCAATACAAACATAGCCTTTGACGTGATTGGCTGTTTCGCGAAGCACTGAGGCTATTTCTTCTGCTTCCAAACCTTCTTCCTCGAGCTTCATCCCTTTTAATAGAAGCTGTTTCATTGATTCGGATATGATTTTTGAGTCTACAATATGTACGGGAAAACCGGCCATTTCCGCACCGAGTCTAGAACCGTTGATTGTTCCGCTAAATTTCTCGGAAACGTGTATGGCGATTGCGCAATCATAATCTTGTTTAAGAACTTCGTAAAAATCTGAGAACTCCCCAACCGTAGGCTGGCTTGTTTTAGGCAATTCTGTGACGGTTTCTAATTTTGAATAAAATTCATCTGGTGTGATATCGACACCATCTTTGTAAATTTGGTTTTCCATGAAAATTGATACCGGAATAATATGAATACCTAGTTTCTTAGCTTCTTCTTGGGTAATACAGCTTGTACTATCCGTGACCCATGCAATACGTGCCATCTTGCATCCCCCTTTATCTCTCTATTTTTTATTAGATAGAAAGAAAACAAATTCCTCTTTTCTCTGTAAAAAATATTTTTATTTCTAAATTAAATCTATATTTCAATAGTTTAAATACTAGCACAGGGGTACACATTAAAAACTAGATACTTTATACTACACTTTAATGGAACTTATCGGAAATTTATATTAAAATAGGAGTAATGTAAGCTAAGGAGGCAGTACTGTGAAAGTGGTAGCAGATAGTAGAAATGTATTAAATGATGTAGAGCGCATAGAGAAAGCGTTTGTAGAAATCATGGATGTGTTAAAGCCCGAGATTTGGGAAGAAGCAGAGATTACCTCCACTCAATTCCAAATACTTAGGACACTTTCCACTCGCGAGAAATGGACGGTTTCTGAGATTGCTGATGCTATGAAAGTACGCGCAAGTGCTACTACCGTTATCATTGACCGTCTCGTAAAACGGGGATTAGTCGATCGTTATCGCTCTGACTTGGATCGAAGAATTGTATATGTGCAGCTAAATGAAATCGGTTTAGTAGCATTTACTGCAATTCAAGAGAAAAGAAACGGAGTGCTTTTGAAGTACATGTCCCAACTGACGGAAAAGCAGCTAGATGATATGGTTCATTGTATTGAACACCTTTCTTCAATTGTTAAGAACTAATTAACCTGCTAAAACAATAACCGCAGCTTAGTTTTACTAACTTTCATACTAAAGAATTAACACGTTTTCTATTTGGAAAAACGTGTTTTTTTATTTGTTCTTTTTAACGCCAAAGCAAAAGAAAGACTTCTTTCTTACATCCCTCTAATATCTCTTTTAGGGTGTAACAAGAAGAATTATTTTTGACTTTATTTGGATAAACCTTAACATTCATTAAAAAAGTACGATATAACAGACAAAGACTAGTACAAAAGTTTGAATATAAAAAATAGGGGTCAAACATGTCAAAGATAAAAAGGTTGGAAAGACTTTTACTTTCCATTAACTCAAAAAAGCATTTTACTTTAAAAGAATTAGCTGATGAGTTCCAAGTATCCACGAGAACGATACAGCGTGATCTATTAAATCTTATTGAAATGGGACTTCCCATCGTTTCAGAATTCGGTCCGCATGGCGGTTATCGCATTGAGAACGATCGAATCCTTCCACCGATTGGATTTACTGAATTAGAGGCATCGGCCATCCTCTACAGGATACAAATGTACAAAGAGGCGGCATTTCCGTTTCAGCTGCAAAGTAAATCCATTGAGAATAAATTGAATCACTATTTGCCAGATGATGCAAAGGAAAATGGGGAGCAGATCAAAAAGCGGCTTTCTGTCCACCTCCCCTTGCCTCCTCATCATTCACTTGCACCCATATTATTAGAAGCTGCTGTTAAGCAAAAAATTGTTACGATCCTCTATCAGATGGATAATCAAAAAATGTATTGCAACATTCAGCTGATTGGTATGTACAGCGAAAATGGTGAATGGTTCTGTCCGGCTTTTTGTTACTCCCTTATGGATTTTCATATTTTCAAACTTACAGACATTCAAAACGCGGTAATCAACTATGAGCCTATGGAAGTAAAGGACTTCTCAAATGTAACCATTCACAACTGGGCTGCAGAAATTTCACCTAAAAGTTATTTAAAGCTAGATGCTGAAATCACGCCTGGCGGATTGCCATACTGCAGGTCACACCCTTTTTTGAATCAATTTTTAAACAAGATCAATGAAAACCCAGAAAGTCTTAAAGGAAATATATTAGTTACATATTTAGAAAAGGTTGCAGAATATTTATGGCCTTTAAAAACAAACATAATCATCCATTCCCCAAAGGAAATTAAAGAACTTCATGCACAGTGGGCGAGAGAAATATGTGCTAAAGATGAAGCTATTTTAAATATGTAATCAAAATGATACATATTTTTCCTCTTTTAGGCGTATACTATAAGTAGAACAGAAAAGGGGGATATCTATGGCTTTTTTTTCAAAACAACCTGCAGAGCCGATTCCAGACGTAGAAACAAAGGTATGGGCATGTACGAGTGACGGTTGCTCATGCTGGATGCGCGCTGATTATTCTTTGCAAAAAGAACCGCAATGCCCCATTTGTCAATCAGCAATGAATGAGGAAATTCGTATGCTTCCTGAACTCAAAAGCTAATGAAATAAATAGAATTCTGCCGGGTGAAAATTGCCCGGCTTTTTCTATGTATAGGCTATTTCAGCTGAAGATAAAGGGTTTAGTTCTTCTTTTAACCGGGTAGGGTTTGTATACAGACTAAAAGGAGGATTTGATACTATGCCTAACAATACAACTACAACAACAACTACAGCGGAGCCGGTTTTCACACATTCTGATTTCCAAACACGTGACAATACTTATACAGAAGTTAACAAGAAAGGGAATGCTTCTGGTTTCACTACGGGACTCGTAGTCGGAAGTCTAGTTGGAGCTGCAGCAGCCCTGTTATATGCGCCTAAAAAAGGAAATGAATTCAGAAACGATCTGCGTGATTCTTCTTTAAAATTAAAGGAACGCACTCAGCAATTAAGAGATGAAACCAAATTAAAAGCGCAACTTGGAAAGATGGACGCAAAAGACACGGTTGCTTCCATTAAAGAAAAATCCGGCAACCTCTCTTTCTCTGCACGTCAAAAATTGCAAGAAGCAAAGAGTACCGTAGGCGAAGTAAAAAAAGAAACAAAATCTGCTATTGATGAAGCAAAATTAGAAGCGGAAAAAGATAGTGCTCAAACAAATGCACAAACTCAAACAAAAGCTGTGGTAACACCGCGAACAATGGATTCAACTGATACACATCAAAAAACAGGTACGGATTCAACTTACGAAAAGAAACAAACGGATATTAACAAGAGTTCGTACTAAAAAATAGTTTCTGTTACACTGCTGCTGATTTTCTTATCATCAATCTTTTCTAAATGTGGCTCACCGCCTGCCCCGCGGAAAGCGAGCAGCCTGAAACGGAAATCAACTACTTTCAAAAGCATCAAAGAAAATGACAACAGCAAAAAAATTAAAAGCCGGGACATGATGTCCGGCTTTTTTCTTAACCTTTTAATAACCTCAGACCATTTAAAATGACTAAAATCGTACTTCCCTCATGCCCGATTACCCCAAAGGGCAGGGTAAGAAATTCAAGATAGTTTGCACAAAGCAGTATAAAGATGACACTAATTGAAAACACAATATTTTGTTTAACTATTTTAGATAGTCGTTCTGATAACTTCATGGCATAAAGCAGTTTGCTAAGATCATTCTTAATCAATACAACATCTGCTGTTTCAATTGCTGCATCACTTCCCATGCCCATCGCTACACCAACGTCAGCCACAGCAAGTGCTGGAGCATCGTTTACCCCATCGCCGATCATCGCTACAACATTTTGCTTATCTCTCCAATTTTTAACGGTATTCACCTTATCTTCAGGCATACAGGAATAACCAACTTGATCTACTTTAGCCAGTCTGCCTATTGCTTCTGCCCCACGTTTGGAATCACCTGTCAGCATCAGCGTTAATATTTGTTTTTGTTGAAGTGATTGAATGGCCTCAACCGATTCTTCCCTTATCGTGTCTCCTATTAAAAAATAGGCTGCAAGCTCACCGTCTGCAGTTACATATACAACGGTATGACCTGCTTCCCCTTCTCCCTCTTCCATTTCAGACAAAAGCTCACATTCTTGTTTTTCAGAGATTCCGGTCCAACTTCGGTTGCCAATCTTCCAATTGACCTTCTCTATTTCAGCACTTACACCATTCCCGGGAAAATCTTCAAAACATGACAAGTCTTTTGGTAATCCCTTTGTTTCAGTTTGAAGGTTTTCCATGATTGCTTTCGCAAGAGGATGCGTACTATTTTTCTCAATTGTATAAATGATTGAAATCAATTCTTCTCGTTTATAGTCACTGTGAACATATTTCGCTATTTTTACAGAAGGACATCCTTTTGTTAATGTCCCTGTTTTGTCAAAGGCAACCACGTTCACTAAGCTTAATTTTTCAAGAAAAACACCGCTTTTAAAAAGGATTCCGTGCTTAGCTGCGTTTGACAAAGAGGCAAGAAGAGCGGGCATTGTTGAAGCGACTAAAGCACAAGGAGAAGCAACAACTAAAAGAACACACGCACGGTACAATGATTCAGAATAAGTCCAAATTCCAGTTGATCCAGGAACTAATACGGTTAGCGCCGCTGCTAACAGTACAAAAAGGACATATTTTGTTTCAAATTCTTCTATTTTTCGCTGTACAGGCGGTGCTTCACTTTGTGCCTTGTTCACTAAGTCTATCATTCTTTGAAAAACAGAATCCTTCATGAATTTCGTTACCTTAATCTCTAGAAGACCTGATTGATTAAGTGTTCCTGCCAAAACGTGAGAAGAGATTCCAACTTCTTTTGCAATGGGCTCCCCTGTCAGAGCTGATTCATTAACAAATGAGCTGCCTCTTAAAACGATCCCATCTGCAGGTATGCGTTCACCTGGTTTAACTTTTATGAGATGATCAGGTTCTAAGGATGAAGCATTTACCCTAAATTCTTTATCATCAGAGATCAGCCAAGCTTCTTCAGGCTGTAATGAAATGAGGGCTCTAATTTCTCTATCGCTTTTTTGAAGGGTGTACATCTCTAGAGCTCCTGAATAAGCAAAGATAAGAATCAGTACAGCTCCTTCACCCCAATAACCAATCGCTGCAGACCCGATTGCAGCAAACATCATCAAAAGTTCAACATTCAACTGTTTTTCTTTGAGACTTTCCTGTATTCCCTCAACCGCTTTTGCGTACCCGCCAATGACAAAAGCTAAAAGATAGAAAAGAACATAAAACGGGGAATCTGAATATTTTTCCATCATCCAAGCCGACAGTATGAATACACCGGCTATCGTTGCCATTATAAGTTGAGTCCGTGCAGAGAGTTCCACTGAACACCCCTCCCGTGTATTTGATAATAACTATCATCCTCAAGTACCCCTAAAAAAGCAGAAATGCTGCCGTCTTTTACGACAGCAGCCTGAAAACTATCCAATATTCGGTTCCTAGCTCTAACAGTGTATGTTAAAATTTTTAGAATGTGACACGGTTTTCTTACTTTATTATACACAGGAACTCACTTATTTAGAATCACTTAGAGCGGCAGATTTCTTCTTTTAAATACAATGATGCTTATGGCTAACAATAGAATCGTTGTTACAGCAAGAATGGATCCTGTCAGTAATGCATCTGTTTCATTATTGATCATCTTAATAGGATCGTACAGCTTAAAAATGGAAAGGTTTAACAGCCATTCTGTTTTCTCACTTAACTTCCCTGCCATATTGAACATATAGAAAACCAGTGTGATACCTGCTGATACTCCAAGTGCCTTTTTCTCATCGTTACAGATAGAGGAAATGAGGAAGCAATAAGCTGCTACGCATGAAAAGATAAGGAATGTCAGCACATTTAGTTTAACGAATGATCGAACATCCAATTCATAACCGCTGATCAGCCACTCGCTTGCTGCAATACCGCTCAAAGTCGTAAAAACAACGATACATGCAAGGCCCGTAATCAGGACAGCTGCTTGAGTTGAAGCAATCTTAACCCTTGAATTAGGTGTTGCAAGTAAATAGGCCATTGAGCCTTGATCAACGAGCCGTGCCATTAATCGGGTGGATGTTAAAATTACATATACCATTAGAATAATTAAAAATAGCATGCCATAAAACTCACCAGCTATATAGTCTGATAACGAGTTAATGCCATTTTCCATTCCGATCAGCTTTCGCATTCCTTCTGGTAATGCGGCAATCATTTCGTTAAAGCCCTTCATATCTGCAATGGATGGATAGATCCATATAATAAGTACGATATACGCTACAGCACCATAAATGAATCCACCGAGCATCTTTGCGTGACTTTTCATCATCGAAAGGTAAAGAGGCCAGCTCATTTTGCCACTTCCCTTCTATCGTAGTAATGCATGAAGATATCCTCTAAGTCCTGTGGCCTTGTATCTAGATGTTGTACTTCACATTGACTTAACAATTGAATAAACTCCTGATCATTTCCCTGAACCGTAATGTGAACAGTTCTCTCCCCTATAACTTCAGTTAAAAGCGATGATTGTACCATTTTTTCTATATCCGCGTCCGTTCTAACCTTCACTTCAAAAACTCTCCGCTGAACAGTTCTTAGCGAATGCATGTCTTCATATGCGACTAATCTGCCATCCTTAATAATTCCTGCTGAATCGCATGTACGCTCAATTTCATGAAAACTGTGTGAGGACATGAGAATGGTTTTGTTTTTCATTTTTTCTTCTAAAATCAGGTCAATAAACACTCGTTGCATAAGGGGATCAAGTCCTGATGTAGGTTCGTCAAGGATAAGCACCTCTGGCTCATGCATAAATGCTGCAATAATTCCAACCTTCTGTTTCATCCCTTTCGACATCTTGCGTATCGGAGTTTTCACATCCAACTGAAACCGTTCAATCAGTTCGTCTCTTCTTTTAGTTTCTTTCTGCTTTCTCATTTGCTGGATCAATGTCAAAAAACTCAAACCAGTCATTCCTTCTAAGAACACAATTTCACCAGGGAGATAGCCTGCAAGTTTCTGAATCTGAGCAGAATTCTTCCAGCAATCTAATCCATGTATGGAGGAATGACCGCTATCTGGTTTCATAAATCCCATCAAGTGACGGATTGTTGTTGACTTCCCAGCACCGTTTGGCCCAATGTATCCAAAAACTTCACCTTTGTTTACTTCAAAGTGCAGATCAAACAATCCTTTTTCTGATGTGAATGCCTTTGTAAGTCCATCTACTTTAATCATTGTCCCACCCTCTTTTTGAAATATTTTTATATTTATATTTCAAAATCATCATATACTTTTTCTCATTTTGTGACAATACTTTTTGAAATATCTTATTTGTTATTTTTCAAAATATGATTTATTCTTATAAAGAGGTGAAGGAAATTGAACGGATATGAACGTCGTAAAAAACAAAAAAAGGCTGATATTAAACAAGCTGCTTTTTCCCTCTTCCAACAACAAGGTTTTAAGGATATAAAAATTGAAGATATCGCAAAACAAGCCGGTGTATCCCAAGTCACCATCTACAATCACTTCGGCAGCAAAGAAGCTTTGTTTCGAGAAGTGGTTAAAGACTTTACTGAACAGCAATACGAGTTCCATAAGAACCTATTCAATAAAGACCTTTCCTTTCAAGAAAAAATGAAGGCAAGCATTCTTCATAAGACAAAAGAGGTGCTGAACATCCATCCTGAAGTTATTCAAGAGATGATGTTAAACGACGAAGAATTAAGGACCTATCTAGCTGAATTTCAGTCTAAATATGCCCTTCCGTTAATCGTCGGCTTAATAAAAGAAGCTCAGCGTAACGGTGAGATTAATCCTAACCTTTCAGAGCAATCCATTATGCTTTATATACAGCTATTCAATAACGACATGCTCATTTCTATGATTACAGGCGAAAACGGCAAAAAGCTTGCTGCTGATATCTTTCAAATGTTTTTCTATGGATTATCTATGCCTGCAGAAAATGAAGGTTGACGTACGGATCATTTTTTTCCGTTCTTTTTTTATAGGCTGGGTTGATTGAATAAAGATGCTTTAACTTATTAAATTAGCAACAGCTAAAACACAATAAAAAGGTCTCTTAAAGGGAGCTTTTCTAAAAGATTGTTGCTTTATGATCTCTCGTTATTTTCTTCTGTGACAGTTGATTGGAGTACAGGTGGGAGCCTCCTGCCCCACGGAAAGCGAGCATCTGAAACGGAAATTAACCCTTCACAAGAACAACAAAGCAGTTCTAAAAGTTCTTTTCAATAGGAATATTCCAATAAAATTAGCAATACCCCATTTGTAAAAAGTTTGTAAATTTTAGATTACAAAATAGACAAATTCGACAAAAACTATCAATTTATTTCAACTTTATATATAATGTTTTGGATGGGCAAAAAGCTTATAAAGAGAAGAGCTTCCATCTTTATAGAAAAAGGATTAAAGACATTTCTTTTGGAGGGTACTATGTTTACAAAGAAAAAGGATAAGTTCATGGTCATGCTAACAGATATTGCCAGCAACTTAAAAGAATCTGCAGGATACTTTCACGATTTCAAAATCAATAACAGCGATGACTTGCGTGAATTTGCAGATCACCTGAAACAGCTTGAATCAAAAGGTGATTCTTACGTTCATACCGTAATCATGGAACTGAACAAAGTGTTTATTACACCTATCGAGCGAGAAGATATCTTGTCACTTGCAATGAGCATGGATGACATTTTGGATGGCATTGAGCAATCATCTGCTTTGTTTGACATTTATGCGATCACAAACCCTGATCAATACATGGTTAAGTTTGTTGAATACATCAAGCTAAGCGCTGATGAAATACTTTTAACCGTTAACCTGCTATCTGAGAAAAAACTTCTTGATATGCGTGAACATGCTATTAAAATTAAAGATTACGAATCAAAGTGTGACGATTTATACCGTGAAGCACAGCGTGAATTGTTCGCATCTCAAACAGATCCGATCAAAGTAATTAAGTATAAAGAAATGTATGAAGTGCTTGAAGGCATTGCCGACAGCTGCCAAAACGTTGCAAATACTTTAGAATCTATCATCATGAAAAACGCGTAACGGGTGACTGGCATGGATACAGTATTACTCATTACCATTCTTGTTGTATTTTGTGCGCTAGCGTTTGACTTCATAAATGGTTTCCACGATACAGCAAACGCGATTGCCACATCCGTATCAACAAAAGCACTAACACCAAGAAGAGCCATTATTCTGGCTGCTGTTATGAACTTTGTCGGAGCCATGACATTTACTGGTGTTGCAAAAACAATTTCTAAAGACATTGTGGATCCGTTCACATTGCAAAACGGATCTGTTGTTATACTAGCTGCCCTTATTGCGGCCATTACATGGAACTTGATTACATGGTACTACGGTATTCCAAGTTCATCATCACATGCTATTATTGGGTCTATTGCTGGTGCTGCGATTGCAGCTGCCGGTTTTGGAGCTTTGCATTATTCTGGATTTCTTAAAATCATCTATGGTCTACTGCTTTCGCCAATCTTAGCGTTTGCAGTTGGATTTATCTTTTATAACATTATTAAAATGCTGTTTAAAAATAGTAATTTAACGAAGACAAACAATGGTTTTCGTAAAGTTCAAGTGGTTACTGCAGCTTTCCAAGCCTATTCACATGGAACGAACGATGCGCAAAAAGCGATGGGTATCATTACGATGGCGTTAATCGCGAACGGCTATACAGACAGTACAGACATTCAATTATGGGTACAAGTTTCCTGTGCGCTTGCAATGGGTCTTGGAACATCGGTAGGTGGATGGAAAATCATTAAAACAGTAGGCGGAAAGATTATGAAAATCCGTCCTGTTAACGGTGTTTCTGCCGATCTAACAGGTGCTTCTGTTATTCTTGGGGCTTCCGTTTTAGGGATTCCTGTAAGTACCACTCATGTTATTACCTCTTCTATTCTAGGCGTTGGAGCTTCTCACCGATTAAAAGGGGTTAAGTGGGGTACGGCAAAGACCATGTTAATCACGTGGTGTATTACGCTGCCGATCTCTGCATTATTAGCTGCTTTAACTTATTTTGTATTGAATCTATTTCTTTAATTAGCAAAGCCTGGGGCTCATCCTAGGCTTTTTTTGTTATACGTAAAGACAGAGAGAAAGTTTCAAAAATAATAAAAAACCCCCTAACTCGGGCTGGAGTTAGAGAGTTTTGAACTTATGCCCCTTTTTGCTGAGTTAATGGAGCTGTCTTTTTTAGAAGCCAGTTCTTCCCTTCAACTAAGCGCGCTGTCATCATACTCGCTACATTATCCCCTGTTGCGTTCAGCAATGTGGCTGGCGGGTCAATAATAGCTGAGATCGCTGCAATGATAGGAAGCGCTTCAGGAGGAAAGCCGAACAGAGACAAGATCAGCATTTCGGCGATTAAACCACCTTGAGGAATGGCTCCCATTACCATACCTACTAAAAGGGCCACACCGCCAACTAGCAGATACGTGTTGATGCCTGAGAAATCCATACCGAAAATCCCAAAAAGGAATGTAATTTTTAAAACTCCACCGATAACCGAACCATCTTTGTGAAGTGTTGCACCAAGTGGAATGGTCGTTTCGCTGATATCATCAGGCACTCCCATTTTCTTTGCTGCTTCTAAGTTAACTGGGATGCTTGCAGCAGAACTGCACGTTGCAAGACTTGTAACAGATGGCGAAAGCATGTTTTTCCAGAATGTACGAATTCCAAGCTTTCCATGTGCCATAAACGCATACAGCGTAAAGAAACCAAAGAAATACAGAATCGAGAACGGATAATAGAATAAGACCGCTTTAAAATAAGATCCTAGCAATGTTGGACCAAACTCTCCAACTAGTGCTGCGAAATACGCACCTAGCCCGATTGGTGCATAGTACATCACGTACTTCACCATCTGGAGAGTAACTTCGCTTCCAGCTGATAAAAAGTTTGCGAGTGGCTTTGCTTTTTCTCCGACTTTTGATGTTGCGAGTCCTAGTAGAACGGAAAATAGAATAAGTGCTAACATATTTGCACGGCTTAATAGATCCACGAAGTCTGGAACTGTTACCGTGCTGACAAGTTGATCACCAATCGATACTTGTTCGCTTGATGCCTCAGGTTTTACAAGGTCGATGTTAACTCCCTCTGATGGTGGAAAAACTTTGATTCCTGCCATACTGATGATTGCAGCAACCGTACCTGTAAACAAAAAGACAATCAGCATAGAGCTAATGATCTTGCCAAAACGTTTTGCTCCAGCCATGTTTGCCACACTCGATGAAATGGAAAAGAAAACGAGTGGAACAACAATCATGAACATCACGTTTAGAAATAAGTCCCCAAACGGCTTTAGCACCGCTGCATCCTTGCCCATCGTTGAACCGACGATACTTCCGACAATAATAGCCAAAAGTAAAATAATAGGCGAGCGGTAGGCTTTCCACGTATTTTTCATATTACATTCTCTCCTTAAATAGAATCATAGCCACTTCATCTATTTTATACGGAAAAAATATTTTTCATAGGGTTTAATCAAAAAAAGATTGGGGACAGACCCCGGGTCTGTCCCCAAACCATTTAATATGCTTTTGCCCAATAGACGAGGTGCTTGCCTTCTTGCTCGCAGCAAACACACTTTTCTGAGATCTTCTCTTGATCGAATGGCAGACATCTTGATGTTGCGCCTGTTTCGTCTTTAATATAGTTTTCACACGCTTCATCTCCGCACCACATCGCTTTAATGAAGCCGCCTTTTTGAACAAGCTGATTCTTAAACTCATCAAATGTTGTTACAGCTGTTGTTTTGTTTTCTCTATGTGTTTTTGCTTTTTCAAACAAGCTATATTGGATATCGTTAAGAATTTCCTGAACTTGTGTTTCCAAATTATGCAGAGATACGGTCTGTTTTTCTCCTGTATCACGGCGAACTAAAATAACTTGCTTCTGTTCAATGTCCCGTGGTCCAACTTCTAAACGAAGCGGTATTCCCTTCATCTCATACTCATTAAATTTCCACCCTGGTTTTTTATCGCTGGCATCAATTCCTGTCCGGACGGTTTTAGATAGCTTATCCTTTAGGTCGTATGCAAAGTCAAGAACCCCTTCTTTATGCTGAGCGATTGGTAAGATCATAAGTTGAGTTGGAGCTATTTTTGGAGGAACGACTAACCCTCTGTCATCACCATGGACCATGATCATTGCCCCTATGATTCGAGTCGTAAAGCCCCATGATGTCTGCTGCACAGTCTGAAGTTTGCCTTCTCTGTTCGTAAATTCAATACCAAACGCTTTTGCAAATCCGTCGCCTAAATGATGAGAAGTTCCAGACTGCAACGCTTTTCCGTCATGCATTAGACTTTCGATCGTGTACGTATATTTTGCTCCAGCAAACTTTTCTTTTTCTGTCTTCTGACCTTTAATGACAGGAATGGCGAGATATTCTTCGCATAGTTTGGCGTATACGTTAAGCATGCGAACCGTTTCTTCATGCGCCTCTTCATCTGTTTCATGGCACGTATGACCTTCCTGCCAGAGAAATTCAAGTGTTCGAAGGAAAGGTCTTGTTGTCTTTTCCCATCTCACAACGTTTGACCATTGGTTGTATAGCTTTGGAAGATCACGATACGAATGAATAATGTTCTTAAAATGCTCTGCAAAAAGAACTTCTGATGTCGGGCGGACACAGAGGCGTTCTGTCAGTTTTTCTTCACCGCCATGCGTCACCCATGCGACTTCAGGTGCAAACCCTTCGATATGATCTTTTTCCTTTTGAAGCAAGCTTTCTGGTATAAAAAGCGGCATGTATACATTCTCATGTCCTGTTTGCTTGATTTGGCTGTCGAGCTCCTTTTGAATGTTTTCCCAAATCGCATAGCCGTATGGTCTTAAAATCATAGATCCTCGCACGCTAGAATAATCAATAAGTTCTGCTTTTGTGACAACATCGGTATACCACTGTGCAAAATCGTCTTTCATGCTTGTTACATCTTTTACGAAATCCTTTGACATGGTTTATGCCCCTTCCTATTTAGAAAATAAAAAAAGCCAGCTTATCGTTAGGGACCAAAAATTTGGCGGTACCACCCTAATTCAAAGCATAGCTTTACACTCTTTCATGATAACGGTTTTGAACCCGCTGATATCTTAATCGCGATTTAAGATCCAGAACTCAGAGGCAGGTTCGATCGGATGTCAGTAGGAACCTTTCACCAAGCAGTTCCCTCTCTATAAATGACAAAATCAATGTACTAATCCTCTTCCATGTTTCATTGGATATATGTTTTTTTGAAATTATATGTGATATTGGGATGAACTGTCAAATTTTAATTAAAGGTTATTTACATAACAGCAGCATGCGCTTTTTCGCTGTATAACGTTGAAGTGGAAGGGGGGGGTCAGACCCGGGTCTGACCCCCTTTCTACTTTTCATAATTCACCGTAAGTTTAAATACATTAGTGACAGAGCATAAGGAGGCGAATTTTATGGATATTCATGTGGTTCAACGAGGTGATTCTCTTTGGAAGATCTCTCAGCGCTATGGCGTTTCTATAACATCACTAGTAAGAACAAATGGAATTGAAAACCAAAATGTGCTTGTTGTTGGGCAGGCACTTGTTATCCCCAACGATTTTCCTGCTTATAGAATTCAATCAGGAGATACTCTTTATGAAATAGCTAGCCGCTACGGTACCACTGTTGAAAGTTTGATAGGATGGAACAATATTCCCCTTGCTTCTGTAATTTATGTTGACCAAGTGATTGATATTCCGATCCATGTGGTCAAACAAGGTGAGTCATTATATAGGATTGCTAATCGATACGGAACATCGGTTGCTGATCTTCAAAAAGAAAACGGGATCGCAAATCCAAATCTTATTTACGCTGGAATGAGACTTTCCATACCGTATAAGAGGCCTGTAAAAGAAGTAAACGCTTATGTGACGAACATGGGAGAGGCTAATCAGACAGAACTTAGAAATGTAGGCTCATATTTAACCTACATCACACCATTCAGCTATTCTGTAACTCGCACTGGCGGATTAACATCTCTGCAGGATGAAGGAATTATCTCTGCTGCTAGAGTCAACCGTGTTGCTCCTCTTATGGGAGTATCCAATATAGAAGGAAATATGTTTAATTCCGATTTAATCAAGACGATTCTAGACAGTGATACACTTCAGGAAACGGTATTAAACAATATATTAAACGTTATGCAGGCGAAGGGTTATCGTGGTGTTAACTTTGATTTTGAATACGTTTATCCTGAGAATAAAGAAGACTATAATACTTTTTTACGGCGTGCGGTCGCAAAATATAAACCATTAGGCTATTCCGTGTCTTCTGCACTGGCACCCAAATATAAAGAAGATCAGCCTGGGTTGTTGTACGAAGCGCATGACTATAAAGCACATGGTGAAATTTTAGATTTCGTGGTAGTCATGACATATGAGTGGGGATGGTCTGGCGGCCGTGCAATGGCGATCGCACCACTTGATGAGGTAAAAAAAGTTTTAGATTATACGGTTTCTGTAATCCCACGCGAAAAAATAATGATGGGCGTACCAACGTACGGACGTGACTGGACACTTCCATTTGTTCAAGGAACACAAGCCAAAACGTTAAGTCCTGTCGCAGCTGTTAATCTCGCAGCGAAGATGAATGCCTCGATTGAATTCGATGAAGACGATGCTTCACCTTGGTTTAATTACCGCGACGATCAAGGGAAAGAGCATGAAGTATGGTTTGAAGACGCAAGAAGCATGCAGGCAAAATACCAAACAGCTATTGATTATAATTTACGAGGAGTAAGCTTTTGGGTACTTGGTATTCCCTTCCCCCAAAACTGGCCAGTCATCCGAGACTCGATGCGGGTGAGGAAGATTTAGTTTTTTTAGTTGTTAGTTGGTTATAAGAAAAAAAGCCAGAAATCTGAAACTCAGATTTCTGGCTTTTCTTAATTTCATCTTTCGTTTACCAAAGGGGTGTGCACCCCACAAATACAAATTAAGGTGATTTGTATTTGTTTGGGGTCAGACCCCTACTTTTGTACTACACCCACCACATCTCGGCCGGCTGCTCTGCAATCAGGATCGACTGCAAGTTCTTCACAGCGCGAGCAAATCCTTCTTCGATCGACATGATCGGATCTTCATGCTCGATGCTAACAACATAGTCATAGCCATACGTACGAAGCGCACTCATCATGTCAGACCAGTCTTGAACAGAGTGACCGCATCCAACAGAACGGAAACTCCATGCACGGTTTTGAACTGCGCCATATGGCTGCATGTCTGTTAAGCCGTACATGTTGATGTTATCTTGATCTAAATAGGTGTCTTTCGCGTGGAAGTGATGGATCGCTCCAGCTTTTCCTAGGATCTTGATTGCTGCGACAGGGTCAATCCCTTGCCACCAAAGGTGGGATGGATCAAGGTTTGCACCAATTGCATCACACGTTTCCTCACGAAGTTTTAACAATGTATATGGGGTGTGTACTAAAAAACCACCGTGAAGTTCTAAACCGATCTTCACGCCATGCTCTTTAGCAAATTGCCCCCACGTGCGCCAATAAGGAATGAGCTTTTCTTCCCATTGCCACTTCAGCACATCGCTGTATTCGTTCGGCCAAGGAGAAACCGGCCAGTTCGGATATTTAGCGTTTTCTGAATCTCCTGGAACACCAGAGAAACAGTTTACAACCGGCACATTCATTAATCCAGCAAGTTCTACTGTTTTTACAAACGTATCGTGTGATTCTTTAGCAAACGCTTCATCAGGTGATAACGGATTTCCATGACAGCTAAATGCTGAGATCGTCAATCCGCGCTTTTCTACTTCATGAAGATATGCTGCACGCTTTTCTTCACTTTCAAGCAGTTCGTCAAGAGGACAGTGAGCGTTCCCAGGATAGTTTCCTGTGCCGATCTCAACCGCTTGAACCCCAGCTTCTTTTACATAGTCGAGCATTTCTGTAAATGATTTTTGTGAAAAGAGAACAGTGAATACTCCTAATTTCATGCTACTTCACTCCTTTTTCATTCTGCAGCTGAACACCTTTACCCATCAAGCTGCTTGCATAGATCGCTTCAATCACACGAGACGTGTTCATCGCTTCTTCTGCCTTCACAAGTGGCTCTGCTTTTCCTAAACAGCTATCCACAAAGTTTTGAGCTTGAGGCAGACCTGGGTCATCTTCCCCATGAATCCAGTCGGCTTTTGTGGTTGTCATCATTCCGTTGCTTGCTTTATTTACCGCAAATGGGAATACATCAAGGCCCCCTTTGTCTCCTGAAATACGAAGCAATTCGGCATCATCCGGAATGTTTGCAGCCCATGATGTTTCAAAAAGGATGGTTCCACCGTTTGCTAGACGAATGTAAGCCGTCACGTGATCGTCCACTTCAAACGTTTCCGCATCAAAAGAACCCCATTGATTCACTTGCTCTGCTTCACGGCTTACCGTGTTATACGTTTGGCCAGTCACTTCACTTACTGTCGGATTATCCATGAGCCAAAGTGTCAAATCTAGTAAATGGCAGCCATAGTCTATTAAACTGCCTCCACCTTGTAACTCTTTGTTCGTGAACACTCCCCAGCCTGGCACTTTGCGTCTTCTCAGTGCCTGTACACGAACGACAAGCGGATTACCCACTTCGCCCGCTTCCATCACACGCTTTGCCGCTTGAGATTCCTTCATGTAGCGGTAGTGATACGCGATCGAGAGCACTTTGCCAGAACGTTTTTCGGCTTCCACCATCTCCGCGCATTCTTCAACAGTCATTGCCATCGGCTTTTCACAAAGAACATGCTTACCAGCATCAAGAGCTGCAACGGTTATCTCTTTATGAAACTTGTTTGGCGTACAAATGACAACAGCATCCACATGCGGCCACATTTCTGTATAGCTTGTAAAATAGTTCGGTACGTGAAATTTTTCTGCAGCCATTTTTGCGACATCTACATTCACATCGCTTATGGCTGTTACTTCAGCTGTATCACTTAACTTTTGAAAAGCGGGGATATGGCGACCTTGTGCAATGCCGCCAGCCCCGATGATCCCAACTCTTAGTTTCATGCGTGAACTCCTGTTTTCACTTTTTCGATCGTTTTCTTTTCGTTTGATTCTAATGCAGCAAGAATGACAGCTAAGGAACGCTTGCCTTCTTCTCCTGTAATAAGCGGCGAGCTTCCAGTTTCAACTGCTTCAATAAAGTGGTCAACCACATGTGAATTTGACTGGTTCTCGTTCGTTTGGATCGCACCAAGTTCATATCGAACGATCGAACCATTCGTGTATTGTGCCACAAGTGAATATTGCGGATCATCTTCTAAACGAAGAATTCCTTTTTCACCATAAATAATAGTTGAGTTGTCTTCTTTTGCTGTATAAGACCAGCTTGCTGCTAATGTCCCAATTATGCCGCTCTCAGTTTTCAGCACACAAACAGCTGTATCATCAACAGATGCAAACTCTTTTGCACTCGTTTCTACAAAAGCACCTACTTCTGCAATCTCTTCACCTAAAATATAGCGGATCAAGTCTGTTTTATGAACGCCAAGGTCACCCATCGCGCCGATAAACGCTTCATCCTTCTTGAAGAACCAGCTGTTCGCACCGTCAACACTCCAGCCTTCAGGTCCCGGATGTCCAAACGCGGTACGGAAGCTGTATACTTTTCCTAGCTCACCGGACGCAATAATCTCACGCGCTTTTTGGTGAGCTGGAACGAAACGCTGGTTATGACCGATCATTAGCGTTTTGCCGCTTTTTTCAGCAGCTTCAATCATCGCTTCTGCTTCTTTTAGAGATGTAGCCATCGGTTTTTCACATAAAACGTGTTTCCCTGCATTCAGAGCCGCGATTGAAATGGGTGCATGCAGGTAGTTAGGCGTACAAACACTCACAGCTTCTACCTCTTCAAGTGCAAGAAGTTCATTGAAATCTGTAAAAATCTTTCCTCCATACACCGCTTGTGCTGCCTCAGCACGTTCTTGAACAACGTCACATACAGCTACGATCTCAACATCCTGATTCGCTGCATATTCTGGCATATGGCGGTGCTGTGCAATACTTCCGCATCCGATAATTCCAACTTTAACTGTCATGTTTAGTTCCTCCTTGTGATATAGGGTTTATATTTTTTGGCTGTTTTTATAAAATTTTGTTTTTTAAAAATGTCTAAACTGCTCCATTGCTTGTTGATTAGAGCGTAAGATGCGCGCCTACTACATGAGAACCAACTCGCAATACATACGACAAGGAAGTTTACTTCGCTTAATTTACTTGTAGCCGCATGAGCAAGAATACTTACTTTGAATTTCAATCTTCTTTCAAGACTCAATAGACGTAGCGAGCATTCTAGAGCATTGAATAAATACTTACAAAAACATTGGACTCTCTGAAGAGATTCTTGTTACTAAAGAATTTCAAAGACAGCTCCATTGCTTGTTGATTATAGTGCAAGGTGCGAGACTCTCGGCTAGGACAGGTGGGGTGGTGAGACACTTATACGTGAAACGTCCAAATGTGGATCACCGCCTGCCCCGCGGAAAGCGAGCATCCTGGAGCGGAAATCAACTACTCTCAAGTGCATCATAGTTACTACAACAGTCTTTTGTTTTTATTTAGCTCCAATCGCTTCAAGAGGTTTTGCGTTCCCGTACTTTGGTGCTTGGCTGCCAGACGGAGCTAAGAATGAAACAGCGTTCGTAATTACTTTTTGCACATCTTCGTTATAATACGTTGGATACGTTTCGTGTCCTGGACGGAAATAGAAGACCTTCCCTTTTCCACGGTTGTAAGCAGCACCAGAACGGAACACTTCTCCGCCCTCAAACCAGCTCACAAATACAAGATCATCTGGAGCCGGAATATCAAAGTGCTCACCGTACATTTCTTCTTTCTCAAGTTCGATGTACTCACCAAGTCCGTTTGCTACAGGGTGGCTCGGGTTCACGATCCAGATGCGTTCTTTTTCATCAGCTTCACGCCACTTCAGGTCACATGAAGTACCCATCAGCTTTTTAAAGATCTTAGAAAAGTGGCCAGAGTGCAAGACAAGCAAGCCCATTCCGTCCAATACACGCTGATACACTTTATTTACGATTTCATCTTCCACTTCGTCGTGTGCTAAGTGCCCCCACCAAACAAGAACATCTGTGTTGTTTAATACTTCTTCTGTTAACCCGTGTTCTGCTTCATCCAACGTCGCTGTGTTCACATCATGACCTGCTTTTTCAAGGAACTCTTGGATTGCACCGTGAATTCCTTTTGGATAAATTTCCTTTACGACCGGATTTTTTTGTTCGTGTCGATTCTCATTCCAAACTGTAACTTTAACCATTTATGATTTCCTCCAATGTGTGTGTAATCGCTTTACGTAAACGTTTACGTATTTCTCAAATAAAAATGAAGCTTGTGTATGATCCGTTTTTTATTTGTCATTTAATGCACTGACGGATTGCCTTTCAATGATCGTAAAAGGCATATAACGGCTTTCTGCTTCTTTTTGTTCACCTTTAATCAAATTGACTAATATTTCTCCTGCTGTCTGCCCCATATCTTTTAGCGGCTGAGATACCGTTGTTAATGCCGGGTAACACATCTCCGCAATCTTTAAATTATCATACCCGATGATCGATAATTCCTCAGGCACTTTAATGCCCAGCTGATGTGCTGCTGACATCGCGCCGATTGCCATCTCATCACTAGCTGCGAATAAGGCGGTCATGTTGGGAAGCTTTTTAAGAAGCAGCGGCAATGATTCTTTTCCGTTTTGAAAACGGTAGCCTTCATTTGTTGTCACATGATTCTCTGAAAAGGGCAGACCATGTTTTTGAAGTGCTTCTTGAAACCCTTGCATTCTCGGAACTCCCGCGATCGGATCATGATGACTACCGCCGATCATTCCAATCTGCGTATGTCCTCGTTGAATTAAGTACTCAGTCGCTTTAAAAGCGCCTTCATAATCGTTAACCCGAACAAATGGCAGGTTGTAGTGAGTTGATGCTGTTGAAACAAGTACGACGGGCACCTGCATCTCTTCAAAGATTTTATAATACTCTTCCTTCACATCCTCTGAAGCGAATATGATGCCATCTACCCTTTTTTCCTGAAGAAGCCTGAGATATTTAACAGTTCTCTTTCCACTCGAAGTTGTGTTGCACACGATCACGCTAAATCCTCCGTCGTGCGCGGCGTTTTCAACACCTTCAAGAACTTCTGAGGAAAGCATTCCAGACACCTCGGGAAACAACACCCCGATTGTTTGCGTGCGCTTGTTTATGAGTCCGCGCGCAATGGCGTTTGGCTGATATCCAAGGGCCTCGATGGATTGCTGAACTTTCTTCTTCGTTTCCTCCGAATAGCCTGGCAGCCCGTTTACAATCCGAGAAACAGTAGCAATTGAAACGTTTGCATGTTTGGCCACATCTTTAATTGTCGGATTCAAAACATCTACCTGCTTTCTTGTTACGTAAACGTTTACATTTACACTTACAATCTATCAGCGCATCGCAAAAAAGTCAATTATTTATTCATAAAAAAAGATTACAGTTTTTTAAAAAGGGAAAAGACTACTAATAAGAAATGGAGGTCACTTTCATATGTGGTATCAGCACTCATTCTTTAAGTACGCCGCAGGATCCGCTCTAATACTCATCATTCTTTTCCTACTTGGAAAAATCGATTACCTGCTTGACTTCCTTTATCTCGTTATTTCAAGTGTTTTCTTTCCGGTTTTTATCGCGAGTCTGCTTTATTATCTTTTAAGACCTCTGATTCGCTATTTAATTAAGAAAAGAATTCCAAAGTTTATTGCCATCTTAGCTGTTCTGCTTGGATTGATCTTATCATTCTCGGGAATTGCAGCGCTTGCTGTTCCTGTTATTGCCGATCAGCTTACGAACATAACGGATGATTTTCCTAAAAAAATCGGGGAAGCAACAGAGAAAACAGGAACGATGATCACAGGAACCAAGAAATCTTTTATCGACAGTACGCATGTTGCCAAGTTAGCCACACAGCGCCTTGAAAAGTTTACAAGTTCTATTTCAAAGGATGTGATCGCTCTTGTCACAACGCTGACTAATATTGCCCTCGTGCTATTAGTTGTGCCTTTTATCCTTTTTTACCTATTGCTTGATGATCGGAAGTTCTTTCACTATTTCTTAAGACTTGTGCCTCATCACATGGAACACGATGTTGCAGCCATATTAAAGGATATTGATTCCACACTGTCATCTTACATTAAGGGACAAGTGTTAGTGGCCTTTTTTGTAGGCATTTTCATGTATGCCGGCTATTTATTGATCGGACTTAAATTTGCGCTGGTTCTTGCTCTTTTTGCCGTCTTAACAAATGTAATACCGTTTTTAGGACCCTTTATCGGTGTATTTCCTGCGCTTTTAGTCGGCTTGATCCAAGACCCATTCATGGCCATAAAAGTTGCACTTGTCACGCTTGTGGTTCAGCAAGTGGAGGGTAACATCTTATCACCGCAGATTATGGGAAAACAGCTTCGCATCCATCCCCTTACGATCATATTAGTTGTGCTTATGGCAGGTGCTGCTTTTGGTTTTATCGGCTTACTATTAGCCATCCCGGCCTATGCCGTGACAAAGACAATCATAAGCAACCTGTACCGCATATACCTGTTATACAATCCACCAGAGTCGAGAAGCAATCTGCTCTGAAAGGAGAAACGTGTCTGCCGTGAAACAGCCATTTGTTAAGGAAATTACGTTAAAAGATAAGATCTGGAAGTATTTTGAATCATGCCGGCCATGGGTGCATCGGTTTGCCCGTGTCGGTTATCTTTCCAAAGGCATTGTTTATGTCATTATTGGTATTCTTGCTTTGATCATGTCGACTGGAAAGCACCCGAATGAAGCAAGTTCAAATGGAGCACTTTATACGATTGCTCAGCAGCCTTTTGGCCCTTTATTATTAATCGTGCTCTCCATTGGCTTAAGTGCTTATGCATTTTGGCAGATCGTAAAAGCGGTTTTCGATCCAGAATGTGTTAACCATAGCTGGAAAAGATGGTTCAGCAGGCTAGGTTTTCTGTTCATAGCGGGCGTTTATATTGCGATGTGCATCAGTTCCCTAAGAATCTTGTTCCGCGCAAGAGCCGAATCTTCGGATAAAACCTACCAGACTCTATCTGCAGAGATGTTATCTCAGCCCTTTGGACAATTATTAATCGCAATCGGTGGTCTTGTGTTCGGTATCATTGGAATTATATTTTTGAACCGTGCCATCTCGCACCGTTTCAAGCGAGATTTGAAGAAAAATGAGATGAACCAAAAAGAATGGAAATGGAGCGGGTATATTGGGACATTCGGAATGGCAGCGCGGGGCATCGTATTTATGATCATTGCGTTCTTTCTTGTCCGAACCGCTGTTCTGGCAGACCCTGAAGAGACACGAGGGTTGGACGGTGCCCTGCTTGAACTAGCTGCCCAGCCGTTTGGTCCCGTGCTGCTCGCTATTGTTTCTCTCGGCTTCGTCTCATACGGAGTTTTCATGTTTGCTAGTGCCAGGTATAGGCGGTTGAATAGCGAGTAATTTGAGTAATGTTGGTAATGTTTATAAAGTGGGTAAAAGAAAAATCCTTGTCTCCCATAGCAGAGACAAGGATTTTTTTGTGTTTCTGACAAATACAAAATTGGAGAATTTGTATTTGTTTGGGGTCAGACCCCCTTTTATTCGTTCGACCACTTCTCGAGGGTCTTATCTGTTGGCAGCATAACCGTTAAAAGCCCTAACAACGGCAGGAAGCTTATTAAGAGCATCGTGTTCGAGATACTCGTAAGGTCCGCAACTTTACCGAGTACAACGGAACCTAGCGCACCCATACCAAAAGCTAAACCTACGATTAACCCTGAAACCATCCCGATCCTTCCCGGTACGAGTTCTTGAGCATATACAACAGTCACTGAAAAGCTCGTGTTTAAAATAAAGCCAATCACGAAAAATAAGGGTATGACAGCCCATAAACCAACGTGCGGCAAAACAAGAGCGAGTGGTGCTGTACCGACCATCGACCAAAAGATCATGTTTCTTTTTCCTAATCGATCTGCAATCGGCCCGCCAAAGAATGTTCCAAGTACGCCTGATGCCATAAAAACAAATAAATAAACTTGAGCTTGCCGTATGGATAAACCGTAATCTTGAATTAAATAAAACTGATAATAGTTACCGATTCCTGAAAAATACCACGACCGGGCAAACACTAAAAAGACAAGGAGTGCCATCGCTCCGATCACTTGATTCTTTCTCTTCTTATCGATCGCCTTTTTCTCTCCCGTTTGTTTTTTTACACGGGGGAAATGTACAAGCTGCTTTGCGTACCAGCCTGATACATAAAACAGTACGAAAATCGCTATTGCCGCAAGTGACGTAAACCATACTGCTCCAAACTGACCGAGCGGAACAAATACAAGTGCTGTCATAACAGGCGCGAGTGAACTTCCTGTATTTCCTCCAACCTGATAGATAGATTGTGCTAGTCCGCGGCGGTTACCAGCTGCCATATAAGCAACTCGAGACCCTTCTGGATGGAAGACGGCACTTCCAAGTCCAATGCCTATTACAGATAGGATGATCAAGTAAAACGAATCCGCAAATGCAATACCAAGCATACCTATTAAGCTAGCCATCATCCCAAATGGCAATAAATAAGGAGATGTGGTCCGGTCGGTATACCAGCCGATAACAGGCTGCATGATGGATGAAGTGATATTAAGCGTAAAGGCAATCCAGCCTAGCTGAGTAAACGTTAAATTCATAGATTTCTCTAAAATAGGAAAAATGGCTGGAATCACGGCCTGCATTGAGTCGTTTAACAGATGGACAAAACTAATGGCAAAGAGGATGGAATAAATGGTTTTCTGCTGTGAAGACGCTAAGCTTGGCGTCTTTTCTTCTGTTGGTGCTGCCATGCTGCATTCCTTCTTTCTATAATCGTACTCGGTAAGTAACTTAAATCTATGTAACTTACAATAGATTACCATAATCAGCGTGTCCAATACTAAAATATAGGATTTCGAACCGTATAATGGAGCAAACACCCTTAGAGAGATCCTGAAAAGCGCGCGGGAAATAAATTGTTTGGGGTCTGACCCCCTGACCCCCTTTCCTCAAAACAAAAAGCCAGCTCCAAAATGGATACGCTGGCTTCTTCTCTCATTATTTCAACCTATTGATTCCCTCGAATTAGATCTTCTCGATTACCTTATCAATGATTCCATATTTTAATGCTTCTTCTGCTGACATGAAATAATCACGGTCGGTGTCTTTTTCTACTTTTTCAATCGGCTGGCCAGATCGATCCGAGATGATTTTATTCAACAGTTCGCGCGTCTGCAGGATACGCTTTGCGTGGATCGCCATATCTGACGCCTGGCCTTGTGTTCCTCCTAAAGGCTGGTGAATCATTACTTCAGCGTTTGGAAGTGCATAACGTTTTCCCTTAGCGCCAGCTACCATTAAGACTGCTCCCATTGATGCTGCCATCCCGATACAGATCGTTGACACATCTGGCTTGATGAACTGCATTGTGTCATAGATTGCAAGACCTGCCGTAACGGAACCACCCGGGGAGTTGATGTAGATCGAAATATCTTTTTCAGGATCTTCTGCCGCCAAGAACAGAAGCTGCGCGACGATCGAGTTTGCCACGTTATCATCGATCGCGCTTCCCAGCATAATGATACGATCCTTCAATAGTCTGGAATAGATATCATAAGACCGCTCTCCGCGGTTTGTTGATTCAACAACCATAGGTATTAAGTTCATATTGTTTCCTCCTTGTTATGCCGCGATTGCCATCGGGCTAGTATTTGAAGTATGTGGTACATGTATTTTTCCAAATCCTGATGTGATAAAAATGATTTTAGCCGGCTCTTGCTGATTTTCTGTTCCTTGCACCTGTACTTCGGTTTTCATTGGAAGTGAATTCGACTCTTCACCAGCTGCTGCATCTCGTTTATTAGGTGTAACCGTGTTTTTGTTGTCCTTTTTCACGTTGTGCCGCCTCCTTCAGGTTTTGGATACATAGCCATTGACACATGAAACGTTTTTGCATCTTTTTGATTCGGTTTGTGATGCTTTTGAATGAGAGCTGTCAGCATTTCTGCATAGTCTTGCAAAAATGCAGTCCGATTCTTAACACCTGAAAGCGAGAGCTCCATCTCCATTACAGCACTCGGGATTTCTTCGTTGTCGACCTGCTCCATTAGAGAAACGGCATCACGTTTTATTTTTTCTGTGAGTGATAACACGTGAGCGAGAGCGGTTTGATCTTGAAGTTTCTGGATGGTTTCTGAAGAAAGTCCTAGTGAATCTGATAATAAAAACGATCTTCCGGCACTTACATATAGAATTTCTACAAGGTTTCTTACATTCCTTGTACCTGCACGAACAACAAGCCCTACTTTTTCCAAAGCTTTCAGATGGTAGTTCACCTTTTGAGCGGAATCGTTCATTTTCTTTGATAGCTCTGTCGCAGATTGCGGATCTCTCAACAAGCTTACGATTTCTGATCGGACTGGATGCAGAAGGGCAGCAGCTTGCTCAGGCTCTGTGACGATAAACGTTTCTGGGATGCTTTGATTCCTCTTCACTTTCATCACCTCACTTTAACTGTATGACCACAACGTAAAAATTATTCTTTACGTAAAACCATTTTATTACGTTACACCTCATTATGTCAAAGATTTGAGCAAAATATACGTATGCCTATAGACACAAAAAAACAGACTGTCTTGATCTCCAGCCTGCTTTTTCTCGCTATAAAAGCGGTATTATACCAAGTACCAAAAAAATCATTGCCATACCAGCATTTAACCAAAATTCAGTTTTTTGCTTAAATATTTTTCGTTCCACCGCACGAAACGAAAAGATCACGGTTAGGATTGAAAACAAAACGGTGGGGCTCTCCCATGTTTTTCCGTTATAGATGGCGAGCAATAGTCCTATAAACATGAGCAGCATCTCAGTATACACCCAGTGTTTTGGTCGTTTTTTCATGAAACTAAAAGGCCCCCTTTCACCGGTTGATAGTATACAGTGTACGGTGTGGAGACCTATTCGGTGCTTATCTTTATACGGTTTTTCCTTGTTTTTCCTCTAGCCAGTTGCCTGCTGCTGCATTTTTATGAAGGACACGCAGCACGATCCACCCCAGCAATCCACCAACTACAGAACTCACAAGGAAAGGTGCTACAAAAAAGAACGCTCCTGTTTTCGAACCTAATACGTATGTTGCGACTGGCACCGCAGCAAGAGCTCCAATAATGCCTGTCCCTATCCATTCTCCGATTGCAGCAAAAACATATTTTCTTCCCTTCCTATAAAAATACCCCGCTGCAAGTGCGCCGATCATCCCCCCTGGAAAGGCAAGCAATGAACCGACGCCGAACAAGTTGCGCAGCAAACCGATGCTAAATGCGACGAGCATAGCTGGTATAGGTCCGAGTGTTACACCAGCAATAACATTTATTGCATGCTGAACAGGAAAGGCTTTCGCAACACCAGCAGGAATCCAAAAGATATGAGAAGACAGTGTACCGATCGCAACCAGCATCGCCATAAGAGTAAGTTTCTGAACAGATATCTTCATTTAGACATCTCTCTTTGCTGATTGTATAATTTTGGACATTTTCCGTGACGCTTCTTCAGGGGAATCCACACCGCTTAATGCCGAAATAACTGCTGCACCATCAGCACCCGCAAGGATTACTTCACTCACATTCTTAATCGTGATACCGCCTATACCAACAAGTGGCAGGTTGATATGATTCATAAGAAACTCTTTGATCCGTGCTACACCTACAGGTTCTTCCGCATCCTCCTTTGAAGCAGTTTGATAGATTGGACCAACCCCAATGTAGTCTGCCCCTTTAGAAACAGCATCTTCGGCTTCAGCAAGTGTATGAGCAGAAACCCCAAGTATTTTTCCTTTTGTTGCTTCTCTTATCGTCTTTAAGTCTCCGTCTTTTTGGCCCACGTGAAGTCCATCAGCATCCACGGATTTCATTAACTCCAAATCATCATTTACGATAAAAAGCACCCCGTGTTCCCTGCAAATCTGCTTTGCACGGTTAGCTATTTCAAGACGCTTTTCACCACGTAAACTCTTTGCTCCTTTTTCCCTAAATTGAAAAGCCGTAACACCTCCTTGAATGGCTTGTAAAAGAATGCGTTCAAAAGCTTCAGGCGAATCACAGTTCATCGTTCCTGCTACAAAATAAAGAGAAAGTTGCTGTTTTAAGTCTTTTATAGCAGAAGTTCTCATCTTCTTGCACCTTCCTTTAAAATGTGATCTTGCCAGTGGATTGAACCTTGCCAGATTTGTGGCGTAGTTTCTAATATAAACAGCTGGTCGATAAGGTTTTGCTGAAAACTCCCGGGTCCCTTTGCAGTCTTCACCGCTTCTTCCGCTGCTTTTGTGAGCATCAGAATCGCTAAGGCTGTTCGTTCTAAAATAGATAGAGCCTGTCCTCTCGATTCTTCGCTTTTTTGTTCTGCCTGATACAATGCCACCATAGAGGTTGCAAAGCAGCCCGTACTTGTAACAAAAGCTAGCATGGGATCGCCATGTGAAAGTACGATTGATCTTTCACCATCAGAAATAACATCTCTTTCTCCAGTCATCGCGATAAGACAACTTGTTTGGTTTGCAGCCGCTCTAGCAAGCTTAATCAAATCTTCTTCTGAGCTTCCTAGTTCACCAAGTTCACCATCAACACCCTTACCTGTCCAATCTCCTTCTGCAAGGAATCGCATCTCTGCTGCGTTTCCGCAAATTGTCAGAATTGTTTGGGGCCAGACCCCCTTCAATTGTGAATATTCTGACAATATTTCCTTAACTACTTCTTGACGGAACGCGGATAGTCCTATTCCTACTGGGTCAAGTACAACGGGTACACCCTTCTCCATCGCTTTTCGAAAAGCAAGAATCATAGACTTTGCCGCTGGTTCATCTAGCGTTCCGATGTTCAGCACTAGTGCATCGGCAAACCCCACTGCTTCTTCCACTTCACCTGCATCGTGAACCATCATCGGACTCCCTCCTGCTGCAAGCACTCCGTTAGCCAGAAAATTCATCGTGACGTTATTTGTAATGTGATGAATAAGCGGCTTTTCTCTTCTAACTTCTGCTACAAACTCTTTCCATTTTTGTACTCTAGTATTGTTCAAGTGCAATCCTCCTATAAACAAAATGATTAACCGGCCCATGACCTGAGCCGACATCTATCCTATGTGCTATCGCATTTTGAATAAACTTTTTCGCATGTTCAATAGCGCTCTCAGCTGTCTTCCCGTAGGCAAGTTCTGCTGTAATGGCTGCAGAGAAGGTGCATCCTGTTCCATGTGTATTTTTTGTGTCAATGCGCTTCTCTACAAGTTCAGCCATCTCAACACCGTTATACAGAAGATCCGATACATACTCTCCACTGCCGTCGTAATGCCCCCCTTTTATTACGACATAATCAGCACCGCCATCAAAAAGAACTTTTGCCGCTTCTGCTCTTGCTTCCTCACAATCTATCTTAATGCCAGTTAATGCTTCTGCTTCAGGAATGTTAGGTGTGATGATTTTCGCGATCGGCAGCATATACGTTTTCATTGCGTCCGTTGCTTCTTTACCTAAGAGAGTGGCACCTCCTTTTGCAATCATGACAGGATCGACAACCACGTTGTTCCATCCGAATTTCCTCATATAATAAGCCGTTCGTTCGATGTATTCTCCAGAGTACAGCATCCCGGTCTTTACAGCATGAGGGTTCAGATCACTTCCGATCGATTGCAGCTGAGCCTCAATTCCCTCTAAGAGAACAGGAAATACCCCTTGAACACCAGTTGTGTTCTGGGCCGTAACAGCTGTAAGAACAGACATGCCATAAACACCAAATTCTTGGAACGTTTTCAGGTCAGCTTGTATACCTGCTCCTCCCCCGCTGTCTGATCCTGCGATTGTTAGTGCTTTGCTTACTTTTATCAGTTGTCCCAAACGATCATCCTCCTCGTTATATACAAAAAGCCACCCGCCAAATAAATAGCGGGTGGCCATTACAGATTCATTAACAATGAAATGAAAGACAAGCTTGTAATTTTCCACACCGCTTCCCTACGCCAGTATGATCTGGATCAGGTTCAAAGGGTCGAAGGCTGTTACCTTCTCTCAGCTTTTAAAAAAGCACCCCTAGCGGAACTGACTATATTGAATTAACTCAATCCTACCCACACACCTTAAGAAATGTCAACGTTTTTTTCAAATAAGTGTTTTATGTGTGTTTAATCCACTTCAATTACGGGGAAATAGTAATTAACATACAATAACAACATAAAAGATACAGAACAAAAACCTTTGTAACAAAATGGAGAAATCAAAGGAATAAAAATGACAAACCATTAACAAATTTACCAAAAGGTGGTGAAAAATCAGTACATTGGAAGGAATATATAAAATTTTTTCAGAATTTTCAAATAAAATGGTTGTCATTAGGCACATCGCTCAGTATACTAGTAGAAACCTAGAAACATAAAAGGTTAATTGGATAGGAGATAATCTAAGGAGGGAAACAGGATGAAAGACAAAAACACTTCTTTTAACAAAAATCAAAATGAGATGGTACAGTACAAACATCAAAAAAGAGACCCATTTGCCTTCAGCCTTATTGCTCAAATGGTATTGGATGAGGCCCTTCACAATTATTACAAAGAGTATTATGAAAGAGAAATCGACAATGCCTTGGATGCAAAAGATAAAGAACGTTTTATGAAACTAACCTCTGAATATAAAGCTTTTCTCAGTTAAGGCTTCATAAACGGTACACCTTTTTTTCTAAAGGTGCCGCGAAAGCCAAAACACCCTTTCAGCTGACGGATCATATCCTCGCTGCAGAGGGTGTTTCTGACGTGCCCATTTGAATTTTTACTAATGAATAAATTAATCCAACGTTGTCGGTGATTCCGGCTTTTTCTTTTGCCCTTTTTTACTTCTCAACCAAACCCAGTAGAGTATAGCGATTAAGATTAGCCATAGGGGAGCTAGACCAAACAGCGCAACGACAACAAAGGATACAGCTGAAACCAAGAAATTCACCGTTTCCATAAACAGCATTTTCGTTTTTGCCCACGTATTCAATTGTTCGGTCTGAAGCTTTTCTGCTTGTAGATTTTTCACTTCGAACTGGATCGTTACCGTAGAATAATCACTTTGATTTTTCAAGAAGTTTAACCTTCCTTCAATCTGTTCAATCTCTTCCTGAACAGAAGCAAGGTCAGCAGAAATCTTTAATAAGTCTTCTGTTCTCTGTGCATCCTTCATGAATGATTCCAAACGGTCTCTCACTTGCTGTTTAGCTTTTAATCTGGAAGAAAGATCTACATATTCTTCTGTAACATCTTCTCCTCTTATGTTTTCGTGTGGTGTTCCTTTACTTAGTTTTCGAACCTCACCTAAAAACGCGCGAAAACCATCCATTGGAACACGTACAACCATCGTGCCTGATTCATATCCCCTCTCCCCTGCACTTGTGTTTGATTCCACAATATAGCCGTTCTTGTCCTCAACCATGTTTCGAACGCTTTCCATCGTGTTCTCCAATTTATCTACAGAAATCTGCATATCTGCGTTATAGATGACTTTTCTTTGATTTTTTATCTGCTGCTTTTGATCTCCATGGTTTGCCGAATCAGATTCCGACTTATCCTCTGCTGTGGCTTTGTCCATTTTTGCATTTGAACTGCTTCCAGCATATTCTTGATCAGTAGCCATCTTACTTTCAGATTTATCATTGCTGCTGCAAGCGCTCAAAAGGAGCACAACGACAAATACCCACACTTTCCATTTTTTCCACATATCGTAATTCCCCCTTTTCACCTTAGACGCTTTGATAGAAAAAAAGGTTTCAACCCCCATAAAATCAACATATTTAATGTTTTTTTCTCATCTGGTTTTATGCTAAAATGTTGTCTGATGATACGGAAGTATGAAAAAAAGCCGATTTATGCTAGTATGTACAGGATAAGTAAGTGGTTTACTGGAGGAATAGCATGTCAATGATAGGAAGAAACGATCCGTGCTATTGTGGCAGCGGAAAAAAATATAAAAAATGTTGCTTACATAAAGAAGAGCAAACACGCGAAGTATCCTTCCACCAAGAAGGACTCATCAAGTTCGCGCTTGAGAACTTTCAACAGGATTTAGCAGCACGCACATCACAATATGTGAAAAAGTATCCTGTTGCCAAAGATCAAGAACAAACATATGCAAATATTGCGGTATGCTGGGAAATCTTCTGCTCTAGAATCCAGGATGGAAAGACACCTGTAGAACTTTATGTTGAACAAGTCAAGGGCACGGTTAAACCGGAAGTGGCAGACATTTTGGCTAGCTGGATTACTGCGGCGCCTTCTCTTTATAAAGTTTTAGAGCAAAAAACAGGATTCATCTTTACGGTTCAAGAAATTTGGTCAAAAGAAGTATATGATGTAACCATCAATGCTGCAGAAAAACCAAAACTTGAGAGTGCATTGCTTGGAACCCTCGTATCAAACGGCATCAATCATGAATTTTATGTTGGTTATGTAGAAATGCCAATGTCTGAACTGCCACCTTTAAAAGCGGCTGTAGAAAAAATTCAGCCACTTGCTGATGCGAAAGAAATCTTCAAAAAAGAGTTCCCAGCTGTTCTTCAGCTCTCTTTAATTGATATTTCGGAAGGTGTTCCTCAACCATCAAAAGAGGATAAGCCTGGTGATGAAGAAAAAAAATCTGCTGTGACTGAGAACAGCAAAACAGCAGAAGTATCCGATCAACAGGAAGAAAAGTACACGGCTGTAACGGACCTCGTTAAAGCGAATGCTGAAACAGAAGTGATTGAAGAAGCGGAAAAACTCTGGAGTGAATATATCACAGAATCCAAACCCGCGATTCGAAAAGAAGAAATCTATGCAGCAGCACTAGATTATCTCGTATCAAAGGATATTAGAGGAATTGCATCTACACAAGCTGAAACAGCTAAAAAGTATGGCGTTTCACCTGCAAGCCTTTCATCACGTTATCGCGAAATGAAAGAACTATTGAGCGTATAAGTCATCATACATCCTATTACCCGTCAGGACATCCTGGCGGGTTTTTATTATGGCTGAACTTGTTATCTAAAAGATTATTGCAACTTACCTCCCGGATAGCGAACAGCCTGAAACGGAAACTAACCACTTTCAAGAGCAACAAAGTTTCGCAAAAGAAACATACCGACAAAAAAACAAGACCCCTCTTATTAGGAGTCTTGCTTTTCATTGCGCTGAAGCCAATAGTAGACCGGTAAGCCTGCAACTGTAATGAAGATCGCGGTTAAACTGTCGAACGGATCGTTCAATATCGTTGCACCCACAATGTACACAGAACCTAAAATCGCAAAAATAGGTATCACTGGGAATAATGGTACACTGTACACTCTTTTTTGACCTTTATGTCGTTTGCGCAGTTTAAATACCGCATAAAACGCGAAGATATAAAAGATATAAACGGCAAAGATCGCCATCTCTGACAGATAATCAGGATCTGTGACCAACATCATAATGATGGCAATAACAACTTGTAAATACGTTGCCGCGATCGGCGTACCGTACTTATCGCTTACTTGGCTGAAAATATGTGACATTGGAAGCTGATTGCGTTCAGCCATCGCGAACGGTACACGCGGAATGGTTAAAATTTTTCCATTTAAACATCCGAAGATAGATACAGCAATACCTACAGCAATCAATTTTCCGCCTAATGGACCGAAAAGAATCGTTGCGGCGGATGCTGCAGAGTTCTCACCAAGTCTAACGATCTCTGAAGCAGGCAAAATGTGAAGCAATGCAATGTTAACGAGCAAATAGGCTGCCATTACGATTAATATTCCGCCGATGATTGCTTTCGGCAGCGTTTTACCAGGATTCTTCATCTCTCCTGCAACAAAACCTACCATCAGCCACCCATCATATGCAAAGAGAGTAGCTAGTATGGCTGCACCCATTGATATTTCTACTACCGTCCCACTAGATGCATCTAATATTTGTTCATTCCCATGCCAAATTCCGAAGATAATAATCAAAGCAATCGGCACAAGTTTACCTAGCGTAAATAAATTTTGTACGAAACCACCGTATTTTGTACCAAAGTTATTAACAATCGTAAGAAAAAGGACGGTTCCAATTCCAATCCATGGACCAAACGACTTTTCCCATGAAAATAAGTTGACCATTAATGACCCAAAGTATAATCCCAGTGCACCAATGACAGCCGGCCCATAGATAACCGTCTGCACCCAGCCGCTAAGATAGCCCCATAGCTTCCCATATACTTCTTCCATATATACATAAAGTCCGCCCGTCTTAGGTATCTGTGTCGCCACTTCAGCAATCGTTAAACCGCCTGCTAAAGTGATGAGTCCCCCAAGCGCCCAAGCTAAAAGAGCAAGGTTTGAGTTTCCTGTGTACTCAAGAACACTTCCAGGTTTCATGAAAATCCCCGAACCAATTACCGTTCCAATAACAATGGACATCGCTACAGAAAGCCCAATGTCTTTTTTCAATGCTGCTTCTTGATTCATGCTGTGTCCACTCCTTAAAGAAAACCTGGATGACGCCAAGCGTTTGGCGTTAGCAGTTGTTGCTTATTTAAGAAACGTTTGTCCATCTGAAAAAGACTAATGTCACCTTAACATAAACAGGATTAAATTGTCACTACCTACCAAAATAGACAGCCTATTCAGTTATTTGCAAAGGTTTTCTTTAGGGAATTTAAAGGTTTAAAGCTCCTTTCGCCTAAGCAGCTGTTTTTTTATAAAAGCTTTTTCCATAATGATGTTTAGCTGCCGTTCAAGATCTTTTCTTGTTTCTGAGTCATCTTCATTTCTTATTTTGTTTTTCAGTTCCCGAATCATTAGTTTTTCTTCTAATGTAAAATGAGAAGAATCAAGAATTGAAATCACCTCATTTCCTAAATTACATGGAAAAATACCTTTTTTATAAGAATAAGTAAATCAAACCTTTTCAGCATGATGTTTGTAAGCAAATCTGACACTCTTTTTGGTGAGAATAAGAAAAAGACCTCTTTGGTCTGAGGTCTTTTGAGGTAAAAATATAAAACTTTTATTCTGCTTCTGATTGTGTATCTTGATGTGAACTTGCGATTATGATTTTAACTCCTTGCTGTTCGATTGCAGACAAGTGATCTCTAGGTGCTTCATCATCCGTAATGATCACATCCAGGGTTGATGCAGGTCCAACATGGGCAAATGCATTAACACCAATTTTGTAATGCGGAAATACTCCAATTCGCTTGCGTGACACTTTCCCCACGGCGCTTATAAAAGCAGCAACTTCTGGATTTGCCGTGCTGATACCACGATCTGAAATGCCTCCTCCTGTAGTGAACGTCAAATCAAATGAATATTGACTGATAAGGCTGGTAACTAAAGCGTCTGTCATGTTTCCCGAATTCTTCACTTTTCCACCAACTACGTAAAGATCAATATTCTCTTTTCCTCTAAGGACATCAGCGGTTACGAGTGAGTTTGTTACAATTGTTAGCCGGCAGTCAGGCAGATGCTTTAAAATCTCATGGTGCATCCCACCGCCACTTAGAAAGATCGTATCATTTTCTTGGATGTACTTTACCGCTTCTCTAGCGATTGCTTTCTCATATTTTGAACCTTCACCAAAGCGGACCTCATTGGATGCAGGACCCTTTTTTACTTCTGTTACAGCAATTGCTCCGCCATGCGTCCGCTTTAAGAGCCCATTGTCTTCGAGCGATGATAAGTCTCGGCGGATGGAATCAATTGAGACTTGGAGGGCATCTGATAACTCTTTTGCAAGTACACGGCCTTCATTTTTAAGCACTTCTAAGATTTTTTCTCTTCTTTCTTCAGAAAACATAAATATTTTCCTCCATTACCTCTTATTTCCACGTGGTACATTCATCATATGCTGTATTATGCTTGTTTGTCAAACAATACTTGCATGTTTTTTCCTGATTTATTTAAAATTTATATTAAAACAAGCAAGAACAAGCGTGTTGAGCGTGCCTGTTTTTGCTTGTTAAAGATTAATAGCGGCAGAGATGAATAATCATATAATTTTGATCCTTCATCACATAAAAAATCAATGCAATCACATAAAAAATCGATGCAATCACATAAAAATAACCTACTATCACATAATTTTAATCTAGTACTATATTATGTCTTTCTGACAAATACAAATTTCATCAATTTGTATTTGTCTGGGGTCTGTCCCCCCCTAGTCCTCCACCTTAATCAAGAACAAGCGCTCGTGGAAGCGGCCATGTCTTCTTGCTTTTTCCTGTCGAATCTCATCTAGTTCGCGTAAGGTGAGGTCATGCACTTTCGTTAAGGCAATCAAGATCTCAAACAGCTCTGCGAGTTCTTCAGCTGCATTCACTTCATTACCCGCCTCACGATACTCCTTCACGCCTTCTGCAAGCTTTTTCTTTAATTCACTCTCAAACTCCTGATTCCCGAGAATTCGAAAGGTTCCTTTTTTCCCCGCCTGCTCTAGCAGTTCAGGTATCTTATCACGAACTAATTTATTGTAATACACCATTGGCTTTTTTCCCTTCCAACAATTTCACAGCAACACAAAGCGATGACCCTACTTAAAATGATATTCAGTCCTTTAGTTTTTTAGCCGAAATGACAACTAAAAATAAAAGAGCAATCATGCCAAAAACCGGATATAAATAATGAAGAAGCTCTGAATAGCCTACTTGACTCAAAAGATAGCTTCCTGCCATTAAAACAAGGATAATGATTTGATTGGATAACCTGAGATTTCGACTCAATGCCCCAGCCAGTCCGAATATGTTGCCTATTAATGTGGAGAATATCTCACCATAGATCACAAATACAAAAATGTAATGTACAGCTATTCCCAAACCTCCAACAATTTCGGCAATTGGTATTTCATAACTTAAAACACGAGGAACCGAGTACAGCACGTATTGGCTGTTTAAGAGAATGAATGTTAACCCTAGACCACCTAAGAATCCTCCCCATTTGATCACCGATTCATCATCAGCCTCTCGGGATAGCGGGACAAGAACAGCCTGAGCTAATGTTAAGTTAAAGGCTGCATAAGCAAAAGGACTGATAACCCACTTCCAATGCCCGACAAAATCACTGGCCACGAAAAGCTCTCTCCCGCCCGAAAAATCAAACATCGAAATCGATAGAACAACGGAAAATAAGATCATTACGGGCACAATCAATGAATTTGTCCAAAGAATACCTTCAATTCCACGTTTCATCACCAAATATGTGATGCATAAAGTCAAGAGTATACCAGCTTGAAACGGCAAATGAAGCTGCTCCCAAAACAGCGCTCCTGCTCCTGACAACATAACACCTGTAACACCAAAAAGCATAATGAGCATCAATACATTAACAACTTTAGATACAGTTGGTCCGAATAGATACAGATTCATCTCATCAAAAGACGAGGCTCCGAGACGTTTCGCCATAATCATTAACTTTGTACCAATGAAAATAAACAGGAAACCGCTGATTAGAATCCCTGCAAATCCTGCTGAGCCATGGACCGTAAAAAACTCAACGATCTCTCTGCCCGTTGCAAATCCAGCACCTACCACTGTGCCGATGTAAGTGGCGGCTATTTGCAATATTTGTTTCATCCGTCCACTCATACCCTCACCTCCATGGCCATATCTTTACAAACATATGCATGGACAAGGATTTTAGAAGAAAGAAAAAACAGCAAGGAGCATTCCCTGCTGTTTAAGCATTTTTATTATATTTGCATAGCACTATTACATTCCTGTATGATAACCCGATTCTTTCCTTGTCTTTTGGCTACATACAGACTGTTATCTGCTCCCTCAAAAAAAGCCTGTTTGTGCATGCCTGCCCTATACGTTTGCAGTCCTACACTTATTGTTACATGTTTCTCTTCGATTTCAGGGTGTTCCAAGTTCTGTACAACACGCCTTACTTTTTCTAGCACTGCAAATGCTTCTTCTTCATTAATATCATTAAGTATGACAACAAACTCCTCACCGCCATATCGTGCAGCAAAATCGTCGTTTGTTACATTATCTTTAATCGCCGCGGCAATCCGTTTCAATACGATATCGCCTATGCCGTGCCCATATGTATCATTGACCTTCTTAAAATTATCAATATCCATCACGGCTAAGTGAACGGGATATTGGTAGGTTTCAGCCTGAAGCAATAAGACATCCATATATTCATAAAATGCCATATGATTATAGAGACCAGTCAGCGCATCTGTTTTTACTTGTTTCTCCATGATCGTTGATTTTACCATAAGATCTTGATGATCTGCTTGAGCTTTGTTTAAATGCTTTGCAATTTCGTAGCCTCTGCTCATTATACCTATGCAAATTGCAGTTGACGTAATCAAAATACAGATCATAGAAAGCTGATCCATAAGATCATTCAATTCCTTTGCGACAGGGTGAAACGTTGAAATTCCAAGATAGATCATTGAGCTTAGGACGAAAGACAACCATACTTTTTTCTTTTTAAAATAAATCGTAGAGATTAGCATCGGAAAGAACAAACTCGTGTACATCACATACATCTCAGAATGAACACTGATTAAAATGGCAGAAAACATACTTGCTGCACCGATGATTATATAATCTACATATTTTGCTTGCGTTCTAAAACTATATTCCGCAATTAAAGTCGTAAGTATTAATAGAACGGTCGGAACAACCAAATAATCTATTAAAAATTCCCCTATTGGCTTTAGCGTTAAAAAACTGTTCATAACCTCTACACACACAGACACAAAGATAACAACCCAAAATACATTCAATATTTTTCGGTTCCATGCGATGTGATTCAAGTGTGCAGGCAGGTGTGGTTTACCCAAATTATTCACCCCATCTACACGTTCAACTTCTTTATTATAACATTATTTTCCTGTGCCAAGAATTTTTATCACTAAACTTTTTTTAAAAAGAATGGCTCTTTTCCCATCAACTGTTTTTATATATACATTGAAAACGCACAGCAGGAATTAACCAGCTGTGCGATGATATAATTTTTATTTATTTTATTTTTACTCGTTTTTTCTTTGGTAATTTATCCAACAGCCAGCCTCTGCCCACTTCACAAAAACGAATTGGCATTTCTAGAGTTGCCAATATCTTATCCTTTCCATGTATGGTGAGTAATCCTGTTTCTTCATTTACTTGATCGACTACAGCATTCTCGGTCCCGGAGAGCGGGAACGCCCATTTGTTGTTACCAGAGTCTTTAATCTTAATCATTCTTCCGTCACAAGATACTTTGTGGCAATGTGGAGGCAAGCCTAACGTAATTTTGTTCATTGCATTTCTTTCCTCCCTTTCCGGATTTGTTTCATTGTAACAGATTTAGTGCGTGTCTGACTTGTTATTTTTTAAATTTTTTGACTATTTAACACATTTGAAATAAACCTTCTATTAATTAGGAGGACAAGTTATGGGCATGTGCCATTTCGAGTTTGCTTGTACATGCATATACTATACTAATGAAGTGTTAGGGGGGATTTTCAGTGGGAAAATGGACTTTGTTTTATCATACAAGTACCATTTCAATTGGAGCGATATCCAGTTTTTTATTTGGAACGCCAACAATGTTGTTTAAAACGCTTGTTCTTTTTATTGTATTAGACTATTTAACAGGAATGGCTGCATCTGCGTATGAAGGAAGACTGAACAGCAGAGTTGGCTTTAGGGGCATACTTAAAAAAATTATGATCTTCGCTCTTGTAGCAATCGCCCATTCTCTCGACCAATTACTAGGCGGCTATTTCATTCAATCCTCAACCATCTTTTTCTATCTTTCCAATGAATTGCTGTCTATTATTGAAAATGCAGGCAGGTTGAATGTCCCGATACCGCCGTTCATAAAAAATGCCGTCTCTCTGTTAAAACAGAAAAGCGGCACTCAAAACAAAAATCATTAAATTAATTCGAATAAAACTGTGAGATTTTTTTAGCGATCTCTTGTGCATTGATCTGGTATTCCCCAGCATCAATGCGCTTTTTTATTTCTAAAAGTTTCTTTTCTCTTATGTTTAATTGAGCATTTTCATGCAGCACTTTAGCTTCGTTAGATATGTATAGTTCGTCTTTTGCAAACGATGGCGGTTTAACAGGAGGCTGCTGATACAATTTATTCGTATCGTATTTACGTTGCACGGGTTGCTGTCCATCAATTCTCATGATTTCACCTCTTCAGTAAAATGTATCGTACCAAGCCATTTCCATTGATCATCATGATCCAGGTTGTCCAACAATCTGAAAAACAATTCCTGGCCAGATAAATCCCATTTCACTTCGAACTCTTTTCCGTTTTCCTTATCCTTACAAAAAGAATGAATCCACTTTGAAGTAAACAAGTAAGGTGTAAACTGTTCAAAGTCTAATAGATGTTTCTCTAACCATTGAATGACATCATCATTTGTAAGTTTATGCATCACTAGAATCGTCCTTTGTTAGTGGTCGTATTTACCTGTTCCAATATAATTCGGGGCTTCCCCATTCTTTTTGGGTATACCTAAAAAATATTTCACAGCTTATTCTGACCTCTTGATGTTCTTTCTGAATTACATAAAATTTATCCGTCAAACTCTTTCTTTTAAACATCTTTCCTTTCTTAGAATCTAGCATAAGCGCTATAATGGAATGGAAGAAATACATAACAGTAGGTGTTTTCATGAAATTAACGTTTTCCTCGCTTCAATGGATGGTTTTTATTCTAGCCGGCAGTTTAGTTGCTCCCATTGCCATTGGAGATGCTTTTGGTATGACACAGGCAGAAACGGCAGATCTACTGCAGCGCTCATTTTTAATTATTGGTGCGTCTGCTATCCTGCAAGTCTTATTTGGCCACAAATTGCCGATTAACGAAGGACCGGCTGGATTATGGTGGGGAGTATTTACCGTATATGCAGGAATCGTGGCGTCTGGTGCATTAACTGTTTCGGACGGTTTGCAGCAGTTGACTGCAGGCATGCTGATTAGTGGCGTTCTCTTCTTTTTACTCGGTGCCTTTCGCATCATTAACTCTATCAGAGCTTTGTTCACCCCGTTAGTTACTGGAACTTACTTAATATTGCTAGTCTCTCAGTTGAGTGGATCTTTTATTAAAGGGATGCTTGGAATCGGTTATCTTCAGGAAAACGCGGATGCCAAAGTAGCCATCGCCTCCTTATTTATCCTAGTTTTGTCTATCGTTTTAGGAAAGTCACGTGTAAAATGGCTTAGAAGTTATTCTATTCTCATATCTTTATTACTGGGATGGGGCCTTTTTAAACTATTGAACTTAACAAAGGAAACCATGCATACAAGCAATACCTTTGCTTTTCCAGAACTATTAGCATGGGGAATGCCGCAATGGTCAGCAGGAACCATTGTGACTTCCCTTTTCGTCGGAATGCTGCTTCTAACGAATATGGTGGCAAGCATTAACGTTGTTGAGAAAGCATATGAATCTGAAAACCAAGATTACAAAACTATTCATTACAACCGGTCATCGATCATGATGGGTCTTAACACATGGTTAGCAGGCTTGTTTTCAGCTGTTGCAAGTGTTCCCATCTCAGGAGCATCAGGATTTATATTAACTACTAAAATGTTCAGCCGGTTGGCGTTTATTTTGGGAAATGCACTTATTATTTTGATCAGTTTTTTCCCGCCTCTTACTTTTTTCTTTGCCGGCATTCCAGCACCAGTAGGATACGCAACAATATTTCTGCCCTTTTCGAGCATGATCGGACTGGCGTTTAAAGAATACAAGAATGCCATAAAGTCAGAAACAAATTTATTCATTATTAGTACTTCACTAATGGTTGGAATCGGAAGTCTATTCATCCCAGCTGCGGCATTAAAAGAATGGCCGAATATTATTGTCACTCTACTAAGCAATGGTTTAATTATGGGTATGCTAACATGTATGGCACTCGAACAATTCTTCAAGCGAAAAAAATTACGAGCAAATCAATAATAATAGAATGAAAAAGGGCCCCCTTAGTTAGGAGGCCCTTTGTCTATTACATGCTGCTTTTTTGTGAAACGGGAAGTTGAGCGTGGAACTCTTGAATCGCTTCTGCTAATTCTTTTTCATGATCATACATCATTAAATGTGTCGTGTTAGGAATCAGGACTGTTTTGCTATATGGCAATCCTTTAGACGCTTTTTCAATGAAGCGTATGGACTTTTCAAAATGACTTTCTTTTTCAGCTGGTAAAAATAAGACAGGGCATTCTGTTTTTTCGTACCAAGTTAAGAAATCAACATAGTAAATTTCAGAGATGATCGCCTTCATCGTTTCCTCTGTCGTAATCGCACCAACTTTTCCGTTTTCTTTTACACGCGGTTTAAAATGGTTTACATAATTAGCTCTGGCCTCATTCCAGGGCTGCCAGTTTTCACGGTAATACTGCTTAAATGCATCTATCGATTCATAATCAGGATCAAATTGACCTTCAAATTTAGCAAGATGTTCTTCCAGCGATTCATCATAAAGACCATCTTTACCTGTATCATTTATCATGGCACCGTCTATATTTACCAGTGACAACACACGTTCCCTACGCATAGCTGTAAAATACAATCCAACCATACAGCCATATGAGCTTCCAACAAGGTGGACTTTATCCCGTTTAAAATGGTTTATAACACTAACTAAATCGCTTGCAGCGTCCTCGAAGGTATAGCCTTTTTCCGGTTGCCCAGATTGGCCATGCCCCCTCAAATCATACGTCAACACTTTATATTTATCCGTAAAGTACTTAATTACTGGGCCCCAAGCTTGTGCTATACCTCCTAAATAATGAATAAATAGTATTGTGTCACCATTACCTCCGTGGTCATAAGCTGTAATTTTCGTTCCGTCTTGTGAAGTTAGCACGTGTTTTTCAGCTTTAAACATTTACCTTACCTCCTTTCATCCTTCTCTGCAAATTGGGTTTATCCCGCTTATCGATTTCATCCAATTTGTTTCTTATATCTTCCTCCATGTCTCGTTCAAAAAAAGTGGCGAATTTACTTAAATAGGCGATGCTATCTGCAATCTCTTTTCCAATATCTTCTGCGACCTCATGTTTCGCCATAATAAAAGCGTCTTCTTGCCCTACCCCATCTTTATTCAAAGAATAAGCTCTGTTTAACATTTTTCTAAGTTCTTCAGCGATTTCAGCGATTTCAGTCGTTAAGAGCATATGATTAAGCAAAAGCGATTCTGTGCTTTTATCTGGACTTTCCTGGCTGATCTCCCAGTTCTTTCTCAATTGAAACTGCTCTAATTCTTTTTGGGTGTTTTTCATACCTGTTTTCCCTCCGTTTTTACTGCATACCTTTTACAAAGTTCTACTCATTTCTTTATAATCCTTTCTATTTTAAGTAGAAACTGTTATGCTTTTTACAAAATCTGGAGGTGTGTATGGAACATAAAACCGCTGACCGACCAAATTGGAAAAGAGTGTTAGAACGTAATTTTGAAGTTACACATAAACAGAATTTCTGTTTTAATGGCAAAGTAACTGCCATTCATCTTGAGCAAGTTTCAGAACCGCTAATTGTTCATTACAAATACCATAAAGTTTGTATTGCTGATAGTGGTTATACGTGGCTTCAACATTTTCCTGAAGATGAAAAATATACGATTACCACCGTTCTGGACACAAGCGGAGAAGTTGTGCAATTTTACATTGATATTTGCCTGGATCATGGAGTGAGTGAAGAGGGAATTCCGTGGTTTGATGACCTTTACCTGGATATTGTGATTCTTCCTGACAAAGAGCTATTTTTACTTGATGACAATGAATTAATGGAAGCTTTCGATAAAGGTGCTATCACAGATAAAGAAATGAAGCTAGCCCACAAAACGGCACAAAAGATTATCTCAAAGTATGAAAAAGGAGAGTTTGAACATCTGGAAACATGCTTAGAGCACGCTCTTGAATGGTACCGCGAGAAGAAGTTTGTTTAATATACGCAAATGGTGCTCAACGTCTGCCACGCAAAAGTGAGCTGCTTGGAGTCAAAACCAATCACTCTCAAGAGCAATAAAAGTTACTAACATATAAAAAACCAGAGGAAATGCCCTCTGGTTTTATTCTTTACTTTACCGGTTGATCTTTTCTAAGAAACGCAGCGCATCCTCAACTTCGTCTAAAACTTGTGAACCCACAATACCTTCTTCTTCATCTAAATAAGTAACCTGAAAATAGCCGCTTTCACCTTGTGGCACATATCTCATTCTAACAAGTTCACGCTGCTGATCTTCTTCTCTCCAAAATTCTAATTCTTGTTCAGGATTATTCATCAATTTTTCAATTTGATCATTATTCATCTGTAAGACACCTCTAGCTCACGCTGTTTAATTTTATACTCATTTTTACCCTAAAATAAAACCTCTAAACCATTTGCAGTTTCCGACATTTCCTGGGGAATATTGTCTATGTCTGTTATTGCATGTATTGAGAAGTTGTGACCCATTTAGCCAGAACATCTCCTGTACTCAATATTTCTGCAAATTCATTGTGCAGATGGGAAAGGGCAGATTCATGAACTTCTTGAGCCGTAAATTTACGACCGTCATAAGAAACAGTCGTAAAAGCAGCTGTTGCGTCATGAATAAAAGATACACCAAACCCATAGTTCGCTGCCATTCTAGCAGTAGTAGAAACACAATGATTGGTTGTCAAACCTACAATGATTATTTGTGCAATTTCTTGCTTCTCTAACTCTTCTTTAAGATCTGTGCCAATAAAAGCGCTGTTCACACTTTTTATGAATAGTGGTTCGTTCTCTTTAGGCTCAAAACCTGTTTTCAGCTGATAACCTAATTTTGTGGGATGAAGTGGAGACATTTCATTTTCCGATTGATGCTGCACATGGAAGACAGGTAATCTTGCCTTCCTAAATGCATCAAGAAGAACAAGCATATTGTCTTCCGCATCTGGATTATTGCGCTCTCCCCAAAAATCAGAATCATCAAATCCCTTTTGGACATCAATTATAAGCAAGCACGCTTTTTTCACGATACGGACTCCTTTGTTCATAATAGGCTGTCTTACTAAATTACTTTTTCGATCTATTTTTTATTTTTCCTTCCGTAATATTGAAGATTAGTTTTACATATTTTTGAAGTAGAATAGACAAGCAATAGGATGGAGGGGCCCTTTTGAATCATTATATGCTATTAAGCGTTCATTTCATCATGCTTGGCATCAGTTTGGCAGTTCCTGTTGGACCCATTAAATTAGAGATGATTAGAAGGGGATTTAGTGACGGATTTTGGCCGTCATGGCTTGTAGGACTTGGAGCAGTAAGTGCAGATTTTATTTTCATGTTATTTGTCCTGCTTGGCCTTTCTCCTTTTCTGCATTATTCAGCAGTACAGATCGCTATGCTTTCTATAGGCATTTTACTGATTGGTTATTTAGGTACCACTTCCATTAAAAGCGCATTTTCTTCAAAAGCCTTGCTTCTTTTCAACAATAATACGAGCAACAAAAATCCTTTTTGGACGGGCTTCATCATTGCTCTAATGAACCCTTACAATTTTATGTTTTGGTTTGGGGTGTATGGCGGTGCACTTCAAAGCATCCCTTCTTCATCAGGTGAAATAATTAAGATCGGGCTTAGTTTATGTATACTAGCAGGCATCATTCTCTGGAATCTAAATGTTGCTTTTACTGTGAACTTCTTTCGCTCTCTTGTTAATGAAACCGTGATAAGATGGGTTACAGGTTTTGCTGGCGTTGGTTTAATCGGTTTTTCAGGCTTCCTCCTATATAAATTAATCACATTAACATAACAAAGGCGCTAACTCCAATGAAGTTAGCGCCTTTAAAAGGCATCATCTTAATTATCGTATTTGTCTTTGTCTAACTGTCTTTCTTCTTCACGATCCAACTCTTCCTCGTATTCTTCATGATTTCGGTTGTGGATGACATTTCTTTCATTTCCCGTAATGTCTGTTGCCACAAAACTCTCGTACTCTTCTACATATCCGTCATCATCATCTGAGTCTTCATACATTTCGTTATAATCCCTTTTATCAGGGTCAGTAAAATCTGATGGCGTTTCACTTGTTCCATACTTTGCAACGGATTGCCATGTATCTTCTGCATCAAAGAAAGTAGCATCTTTATCATCGTTGCTTCTTCTCTTATAGTCAGGGCCAGATACCGCTTCTTCTACAGGTCGATCGTCTGATGAGTTCTGGCCAGGACTGTGCTCTTTACAATAAAGTGTTGAAGGAACGGCTTCTAAGCGTTCTTTAATGATGTCTTGTCCGCATGTTTTACAGACGCCGTAACTCCCATCATCTATACTCTTTAATGCCGCATTTATATCTTCTAATTCCTTTTCATGAAGATCGTTTAAAGCGATATCTTTTTCTCTTTCAAACAACTCTGTTCCTAAATCCCCTGGGTGATTGTCGTAATTAGACAGTTCACCTGTTGATTCTTTTGGAAATTCAGTATCACTTCCAAAAGAGTCGTTTCTTTCTCTCATTTCTTTTATCTCATTTTTTCGTGTTAATAAAATTTGTTTAAAATGGTCCATTTCTTGTGTAGTTAATGACATGTTTTAAGCTCCCTTCCTACATCCGTATACCATTTCATACCCGTTTTTCTTAATAATTATCCATCCCGTGTATTTTGCACCATTGCTGCTCATGCTATACTGAAGAAAAGTAATCATCTCTCCTGTTTTTAGCCCATTCATAAACCTCACAAAACTATTTCTTCCCTTAAATAAACTGTAAAATCTCATGACCATCTTTCTTTTGGACCTTTTTACCTATATTTCAGCAAAAAATGTAAAAAAGTGTTGAAAAATTGCTTTTTTTCCAAGTTTTTGTAAGGTATGCTATTAGTATGTCTTTAAAAGTAATAGTAAGAAAGGCGGGTGAACATGAAGATTTTTGAACAGTTTGAAAGACGCTTATTAAAGAACTATATTGTTGGTTCCACTGCTGCTGTACTGGGGGTAGGTAGTGTCTTTCTTTTTACTACTCTCCGTTTTTCAACTTATGAATTTTTTGTCTTGTGCGCAATTCTTGTTTCTTCAAGTATTGTTATGTTCTCATTAGAGTATGTATTTTTCAGAAGACACATTGCGGTTTTCCGAAATTATTTCTCTAAAAAACATCCTGGCTTGCAGCTTGCTGAAAAAGCATATTTTCATGCCCATCATTTTCCTATAAGAACGGTGAAACGAATACTTGGCCCGCACTTATTAGGGTTATCAGTTCCTGCTGTGTGCTTAACAGCTGCAGCGATTTATCTCGATTACTTAACGCTTCCCTACTATTACATCTATCTTGCTTCACTCGGGGCCATTTTAATAGCAGGCATGCATGCAATTATTGAATTCTTTTTAACGACAAAAGCTGTTCAGCCTGTTTTGCGGAACATTCAAGAGCGAACTCTAAAAGATCATGGGAAAATCCTTTCCTTAGCAGCTTCCAGACACATCTCTATCCAGCGCAAGATTCAATGGAGCACGCTTTTTATCGGAACTTTTCCTCTTCTATTGTTTGCACTTGCCAATCAGGTTCGCTTATATAACCAAACTGCTCCAATAAATGGATCGTATTGGACTTGGGCTTTTTTTGTATTATTAATCGGTATTTCCTTTGCAATCTATGGTGCTTACCTTTTATTCAAAGATATTCAGCAGCCAATGAACGAACTTCAAGCCGGGATGTATGAGGTTCGTACTGGAAATTCAAATGCAAATGTTGCAGACCTGTATTCAGATGAATTTTCCAGGCTGATTAAAGGGTTCAATCATATGGCACAGGCGATTCAATCACGAGAATACGAAAATAAGCAGCTATTAGAAAGCTTTTTTGCTACAATGGCAGCAACACTCGACGCCCGTGACCCATATACTGCAGGTCACAGTTTGCGTGTTGCTGATTATTCGATGAAGATCGGCCAGATGGCTGGGCTGCCCTTTCAGCAGTTAATTCAGCTGAGAAAAGCAGCATTGCTGCACGATATTGGCAAGATTGGTATTCCAGACGTAGTCTTGTTGAAAGAGGAAACGTTAACACCAGAAGAGTTTGAACATATTAAAAGGCACCCTGTAGTAGGCGCAGATATTCTTGCTCAAGTACAGCCTTTTGATGCGATGCACCCATTATTACCAGGGGTGCGGTACCACCATGAACGATATGATGGAAAAGGCTACCCAGAACAATTAAGCGGTGAAGACATCCCCATCTTCGGGAGGATTATTGCCGTTGCAGATGCTTATGATGCGATGACCTCTGACAGACCTTACCGGAAAGGTATGACTCATGAAAAAGCATTAGCCATTTTAGAAGATGGAAAGGGTACGCAGTGGGATCCTTATTTAACCCATCTTTTTGTTGAAGATATGAAGCTAAAATCGATTTCTTAGCCAGGAGGTTATACATTGAATACATACGATCACTTCCCTATCATTGAAACAGAAAGACTTCGGCTCAGACCTGTCGTTGAGTCGGATGTGAGGGAAATCTTCGAAACGTTCTCAGATCGGGATGCGCTTCAATACTATGGTATGGAACCATTAAAAACGGAAGATGAAGCTCTTGAGTTGATTGCGGCATTTGAAGAGGGATTTACAACGGGCAGTGCGATTCGCTGGGGGATTGTGCGGAAAGAAGAAGACAAACTGATCGGCACATGCGGTTTTCATAATTGGAGCAAGTCTGACCGCCGAACAGAGCTAGGGTATGAATTGGGTCGCAAGTATTGGCACAATGGCTTTATGAATGAAGCGTTAATGGCCATTATTCATTACGGCTTTAATGGAATGGAATTTAACAGAATTGCTGCTGTAATCAGACCAGAGAATACCTCTTCGCGTACACTAGTTAAAAAACTAGGTTTCAATGAGGAAGCACTTCTAAAAGAACACCAAAGAGTAGGCGATCAATTTTTTGATATGTACATCTATTCATTGTTAAAGAGAAACGCCCAACTATCTAACTAATCGTTCAAAACGGGAACTGGATCTCTTAAGATCCAGTTCCCGTTTGTTTATGAACGTTTTAGGTCGTGCTCTATAGAACGCTTTCTAGTAGGCTCACCTCACGCCCTCCGGAGCGGAGCATCCTATAAATGAAATCAACCATTTTCGCCACCAACACTGATTTCCTCACTTTTATATTCTCTTCATGTTTCAAAAAGCTTTTCAAGAGGTATGAAAAGGAAAAAGGAGGTATTTCAGATGGAACAAAAAGAAACGTTCTTTGTAACAGCAAAAGGCGACATTCAGCCCCTGCCTACAGATGATCACGTTCACTATTTTGAAATACAAGCAACCTATGACGAAAAGCAGCAGCTGGAGCACCTATTTACTCAGATGCACGCAAACAACAAACAAGAAGGTTTGGATATTTTCTCGCCAAAACGGCATTTTTCAGAGTCCCATGCTGAATACCATAGGGGCAAAGACAGCAAGCTTGTTTACGAATTATTTAGATATATCTATTTGTTAGGAACAGAAAAAACAAAGCGGGAAGTAGAAGAAATGAATGTTTTGCCTGAATTATATGAAGCAAGTCACTCTACAATTGAAAAAGTAAAATAGCACCGGAACTTTTCGTCTCCGGTGCTTTTCTTATATAATTTTAATCCCACTCTATGGATCCGTCCTCTTTCACCCAAAACCGTACAATACGTAAATCGTCCAACGCTTGTTTAATTTTTTCAGTTTTCTTCCGGTTTAGAGGTGTGTCAGGATTTGCGAGCACCAAGGTTTTGGCAGGATTTTTCTCGTGACTGCTCAATAGATCTACAAACTGCTTACAAAAATCATCCTTATTTCCACTCGCCAAATCGTCTTCAAGCTCTGAGATGTTTCCTTGAGCTGCAATGAACAAGGTATGATATTCATTAGCTGCCGTTAAATCAACGCCTTCTATTTCACCCGCACTTCCAGTTTCATAGCCTTCATGTTTTAAATAAGCTTTCACTGCTGTTATAACGTCTGATTTATTCATAACAAATGCGTCTGCACTTATAAATGGATGGTTTTGCAAAGCCAAAATCATCACTCCTTTTCAGATACAGCTTTCGAATCGGTTCAATACTGATAGAGGGGTACTACTTTTCGTTTACCCTTATTTTTTTAACAAAAAACCGCTTGATGAGGAATATTCTCCAAACAAGAAACTTCTTTCCCCTTTAAACGTATTTCATTTAATATAGAAATAAGAAACTATACTTGGGGGATTCACAAATGGCTCAAAAAGCAGAAAAACAAAACCAATCCCGAATATGGACCATTCTAGCGGGTGTTGGATTGTTTTTAATGAGTAAATTAAAATGGGTGTTCGGCCTTTTAAAGTTAGGCAAGTTCGCAACACTCATTTCGATGTTTATATCACTTGGTGCCTACGCGGCATTTTATGGCTGGAAATTTGCAGTTGCCATCGTTTATTTAATTTTTGTTCATGAGATGGGCCATTTAGTCGCCGCAAAACAAAAAGGGATTAAAACATCACCTGCGATATTTATACCGTTTATGGGTGCGGCAATCGGCATGAAAGAAATGCCAAAAAACGCTAAAGATGAAGCCTATATCGCATATGCTGGACCTTTATTCGGACTTCTCTCGTTCTTGCCAGCGGTATTTCTTTATGAAACAACAGAGCAGCCGTTTTGGGGACTCGTTATCTTTTTAGGGGCATTAATCAATCTATTTAACTTATTCCCTGTTTCGCCGCTTGATGGCGGCCGAATAGTTGGTGTGTTATCAACTAAAATTTGGTTTATTGGTCTTTTAATCGTTATACCTTACTTATTTATCTCACCTGACCCGATTATTTTCTTAATTTTCTTGTTCGGTATTTTGACGTGGTGGAAACGGGTTCGTGAAGACTTTGAGCAAAACAAGACAAAGGAGACGCTCGCATTATTTGAAGCTGAGCAAAAAAAACTTGCTGACATTCAACAAGAGATGGATGAATATCGTGAAATGCCGAACTTCGGCTATATTATCGGTACCTATCTGGAAGATGTACGTGTAGCAAAAGACAGATTAAAACGAAATATCCCATCTGGGTATGCGTTCCCTGTTTTACAAGATAAGAAAAAGGTAAAAAAACATCGTACATTGGTAGAGATTGAAATGTTGAACAATCGTGAACGTTTCTTACAAACAGTGCAGGAGGAATATGAGAACAATCGCCGCCAAAGAGAAACTGTGCAGAAAACCTATCGTGAAGTTGACCCTGATGGTGTTGCCAGCATCCCTGAACTGCCATTGTTCAATCATGCCGCTTATTTTGATGCTTATGAGAAAAGCTTGTTAGAAGAAAAAGCAAAAACAGAAAAACTTTATGATCAAAGAAAAAACTATTATGTTTCTACTACCAAAACGAAAATTGTCGTGCTGATCATGTACCTCTTGTTAGCTGGTGTTTTATCCGCATTTGTTGTCTACGGAAACCATCTTATGGATGCCAACAGATTTTTAATAAGCTAAATTCTGATAACACCTCGTTCTTGAGGTGTTTTTCATATGACCTCCTTTTGACCTGTGTGCTTTTCTTTTTTAGTTCATTGGATAGAGAGCCCCTTTTTTCTTAAGTGATATTTGGCTTATCTTTATGACGTTTTACAGGAAAGCGTAAAAAAAGCACGAATTGTGAAGAAAACAAGAAAAAGGAGCGACATAAGAAATGGGAAATGTATTAAAAATCCTCTTTTCGCTTGCGATGTTACTTGGAATGTTCACAAACACCGCTTCTGCTGAAGAAGGAACGAACGCTAATGTTGTTGGACAAGATCTATATGTTGATGTTGCAGCTGCTACACTCTGGGTAGGACCGAATGCTGCACGACCTTTAGATGAGCCATCTCTTTCAAACCCAGTAGATCTTCGAAGCTGGACAACGGGAATGACTTATGATGAAAAACTATGGTTAGTCGGTGAGCTTGAAACACAAGCACTTTACGGACAAAAGGTACGTGTATTAGAACAGCAAGGCGATTGGGTAAAAGTCGCAGTCTATGGCCAGCCAACACCTCGCAACACGCTAGGTTATCCAGGTTGGATGCCACTTGCACAACTGACATCTTCTGATCAATTTAAACATGCAGAAGGAAAACCTTTTGCCCTGATCACTAGTCCTACAGCTTGGCTATCAAAAGCACCTTTTGGACATAAGAATGACCTTGAGCTAAGCTATAACACGAGACTTCCTGTTTTAAAGGAGCTGTCAAACACAATAGCTGTTTTAACACCACAAGGAAAAGTTCGCTGGCTTGATGCGAAAGATGCAAAAGTGTATACGAGTGAAAGTGCTATTCCAGTTCCAACAGGTGAAGCACTTGTAGAAGAAGCGAAAAAATTCCTCGGATTACCGTATCTTTGGGCAGGTGCTGCTGGATTTGGGTTTGATTGCTCGGGATTTACACACAGCATTCATAAAGCAAACGGCATCACGATTCCGAGGGATTCAGGTCCTCAGTCTAGAGATGGACTGATCGTTGATAAAGATAAGCTTCAGCCTGGTGATTTAATGTTCTTTGCCTATAACCAAGGTAAAGGCAGCGTTCACCATGTAGCGATGTATGCTGGAAACGGAATGATGATCCACTCACCAAACACGGCATCAACCGTACGTTTGGATCCGATCTCTACACCTGCATATGCAGTTGAGTTCTCAGGCGCAAGACGCTACGTCCCACAACAATAGTTCAAAGTAAAAAGCAGAGCACATTTGAACATGTGCTCTGCTTTCTTGTTTATTGCAATCCTTCAATTGTCATCTCTGTAACTGGGAGGAACGCTTCACCTGTATTTTGGTAGGTTACGCTCACTTTATCCTCTTCTTTTAAATAGATTGAGAGTGGATTGCTCTCAGAAGATACGATATAGCTTTGGCGATTATCCAGTAAGAACGATACTGTGGTGTAATCTCCTGCCTTCTCTTTATACACACGAAGCACAGTGCCACTCACCTTCTTCTCTTCCGCGTCAGATGTTCCATCAACTGAACCGCCGCCTCTTTGCAATGCGGTTTTGTATTGTTTTAATGCAGCATTCGGTGTGTTGCCAAAGACTGATATTTCAGGATTAGCAGCTGATACAATAAAATAGTTTTGCAGAAATCCGTTTGAATCTAAGACAGGTGTCAACCAGCTGGCTTCTCCATAAAAGTTGTACAGAATCGGCATTTCGCCGCTCCATTTCTTTTCAATAAACTTTTTCTCTATGATCTCTAATGCACCTTCTGAATCCATGTACGATTCTTCAAGATTACCTGTGTAGTACGTCGCTTTCCCACTTCTTGCATGTGTTATCGAGTAACCGAGCATAGAGTCTACGCCCTCTTTTGGGCTCGTAAAATCCGTAAAGTAGTACATGTCTCCATTTTCATCGAAGATCGGACTTACATTTGCTTCAGTTCCTTCATCAGAAGGCAGTTTTACATCTTTTTTGCCAAAAATACTGTTCAGAAATCCGTGGACGTAATTACCAAAATAACTGTTCTGCAGACTTACGGTTTCAGGTGATACGGCTCCATCGATAAATGACGGAACATCTTTTAAACGATAGTCTTGTGTCTTTCCGTTCTTCGGGTCTGTAACGACAATTCCTTCAACTTTAAACCCATTACGTGCAGAAATGAATTCTCCATATGATCGGATATAGTATGGTTTACCTTCATCATCAATTTCAAGCTGTGGATCACCATAGAAGATGTATGTCGGAAAGCTTGAACGCATGTGACGTTCAATGTTTTTATTAAAGTATGAAGAAGGTGTATATGCCATTTCTGATTTGATAAACTTTGGATTTGCTGTTGAATCGGTAGCACTTAGAGTGAAGTAACCTGGCGTCACATCGCCGTTCCACCATTTAAAAAGACCTGAAAATTCAACGGGCGCAATATAGACATATTCCCCGTTCACTTTCTGGATCTGTAAGTTACCTAATTCATAAAAGCTGGTGTTTGGCACTTGACCAAACGATTTCCTCATTTTGTTTCGTGCAAACTTAGGCGGAACACTTGCAGGTGTCTCTTTCTCATCAAACGACTCAATCTCTGTTTTTTGTGCCATTTTAGCAGATTGAAACTTTTCCTCTGCATTAAACAAGCCAGCTGATAGAAAATAGATTCCGATAATTAAACTTAATACAAAAAGAGCTGCTTTAATCAGCTGCTCTTTGCCCTTGGCAAGGAAAGCACCTAGTGCAGTTATGATAATTGCCAAAATCCAGATGGAAGAAAAATTACGGTCTAGATTCGTCATATAATAGAAAACAAATACAACGGGAACCGTACAGATGATAATTCCAATCATCGCGGCAGTCAGATTGTTTTTCTTTTCTTTTTTAGATGGCTTCGCGGTGTTTGAGATCGGAAGGATCACGAGTGCAGCCGCAAGCCCAACTATGATGGAAAATAACAAGATGTTCATAAACTATCCCCTTTTTAATCGTTTACTTCCCTACCCTATAAAGCAATACGATTGAATATGTAAAAAGTTCCAATGCTTTTTTTGTGTGGTACGCCTGGTTTGTGATGAGGCAGAGATGACGAAAGGCCTAATAATCATTGTTAATCTGCTAACGTGAATATATTTGAATTAACGTGAAATTATTTAAATTAATGTGAATATATACGGATTAATGTGAAATTATTGAAAATAACAGGAATATAAGTGAACAGCGTTTAAAAGCGTCCACGTAACACACGCATCAATGGGTCTATTTTATTTCTTCAGCTTTTCATTCTAACGCTTAAACTTTTTATAGGGAGCTGATTGGTATGAGATATCCATCAAAAAAAGATCTATGGCTCGGAGTTATTCTTTGGGGATGTATCGGTTATGCGCTATACATTAGTAAAATGGCTCTTTTTGAGGAGAAAGCAAGTGTTAATGGGATAATGATAACGTTGATTATCAATCTACTTTTCATTCTCTTCATCACCTGGCTTTGGTTTACAACTTATTACATTCTGGATGAAAAGGAGTTAGTCATCCGGTGCGGGCCAATCAACAAAAGAATTCCTTACCGCGAAATATACTCTGCTCATAAAACGTGGAATCCGTTATCAAGCCCAGCGTTATCTTTAAAACGAATCAACATTACGTATCAGTTTGGCATGACTCTTATATCACCAATAAACCGTGACGAGTTTTTAAGACAGCTGAGTGAACGGTGTCCGAATGCAAACATCAAATATGACTAGTACTTTTAATACGAAAAACGCCCCTTTTATCAGAGGCGTTTTTCAAAATTAAAGTACTTAGTGGATTCCTCTCTTTTTAAACCTACCGCCTTTAACTTCGGCGATATCGGCAATCGCTAGGAATGCACTTGAATCAAATTCGTCTACAATGTCTTTAAGTTTTGCTTCTTCAAGCCTCGTAATGACACAGAATACAACGCCTTTTTCATCACCCGTATAAGCGCCTTCTCCTTTTAGATACGTAACACCGCGTCCAAGTCTATGAAGAATGGCATCACCGATATCTTTGTGATTCTCACTAATGATCCAGGCTGATTTGGATTCTTCAAGTCCTGTGATGGTTAGGTCAATTGTTTTATACGCAATAAAATAGGCGATTAAAGAGTACATCGCTCTGTCCCATGTGAAAACAAAACCTGCCGCTCCAAGAATAAAAATGTTAAAAAACATAATAATTTCACCAACAGAGAACGGCAATTTACTGTTTGAAAGAATGGCTAGAATCTCTGTCCCATCAAGAGATCCACCGCTTCTAATCACCATACCGATTCCAACACCAATAAAAATTCCGCCAAAAACCGTAGCTAATAATAGATCATCTGTAAACGGTGGTACAGGATGTAATAATGTGGTTGCGATAGAAAGGATAATAATTCCGTATAAAGTGGATAAGGCAAACGTCTTTCCAATCTGTTTATAACCAATAAAAATAAAAGGTAAGTTTAATGCGAATAGAAAGATCCCTAGCTTATAGCCTGTTATGTGGGATAGCATGATCGATATCCCTGCTATTCCACCGTCAATCACATTGTTCGGTACTAAGAAAATCTCAAGTCCAACGGCCATTAAGATGGCTCCGAAAGTAATAAGTATGGCTCTGGCAGCGAGCTTTCCTTTTGTAAGTTTACGATGCTGTTTCTTTAACTGCTCAGTAATTTGAGTATTGGTCAATGCTTCAGTTTCACCTGTCATAAAATGTCCTCCCATTTCGATCCCTTATAGTCTTACATCGATTTGCGTTCGAATGGGTTCTTCTTTAGAGATCCCAAGATATTTTAGCGTTTCAGAAGGACTTGAATGGTTGAAGTGTCTTTGTAAAAGAGATATGGCAACTCCTCGTTTGTATGCATGATATCCAAACGTTTTTCGCATGGAGTTTGTACCGATCTTACCTGTTATGCCAACTTGCCCCGCGGCTTGATGAATCACTCGATAGGCCTGCTGACGCGTAATAGGCAGCTTCGTTTTTTTGGATAAAAACAAATAATCATCACTCTTAAGGTTCGTGCAATGAATGTATTGCAAAAGTACTTTTTTTACCGTTTCATTCAGAAAAACTTCCTTAACTCCTTCTTTTGTCGGTAAGGAATAATAATCGTTTATTGCTGCTTGATCAGTAAGAAGGTCCTCCACCTTGATTGAAAGCAATTCAGTCACTTTCAGTCCAGTGTTTATACCCAAAACAAAAAGCACGTAATCCCGCTCAGAATTCTTCTTTAAATAGCGTTTAATCGCGTTGATTTGTTTGATATCCCTCAAAGCTTCAACATATTCCATCTAAAAATCCACCTTGTATGATGTTACTTAATACTATTCTATCAAAGGATTATGTAACATTAAAAATATATGCTCACAGATAGACATATATAATATGTACATTTTTTCAAAAATAAAAAACCTCCCAGCTTCAGGAGGCACTCTATGCATTTAAAAAGATTCTATATGTTCTTCCTGAATCATAATTAACTCTACTTGGGGATATGCTCTTTGGATCTTCTTTGCAAAATTTTCAACACCAAATATTTCTGTATAGGTGTGGCTTCCTACATATAAATGGATGCCTACAAATTTTGCATATTGAACAGAGTACAGTGTTCGTTCCCCTGTTATAAATGCATCACATCCTTGTTCTTTAGCGTATCGAATAAGTGCTGAGTTGTTGCCTGCACCTGTTAGTATCGCTACCTTTTTCACAGGGCGATTATGATTTTCCCAAGCTTTCACAGGTTCATTCAGTACATGTTCAAGTCGTTTGTGAAGCTCTTTAAAAGATAAAGCTGAATGAAAAATACCGATACCCGGGAACTCTTTATTATCTCTAAAACTTGAATTACTCGTAATCTCATCAATTGCAATCTTTTCGAACAATGCCGTACTCGTCCCAAACTCTACAAAATCAAGAGGCGAGTGAGTGAAGTAATGTGAGATCTGATGATTCTTCAATTTCTCCACACATACTTCTCTCATGCCGTACACAAAATCCCATGCATCATGATGCGTAATGAAGAGATCTGCACCACTTTCCGCTGCTTTTTCAACGGTTTCAGGTGTTAGATTTGTCGCATATGCTATTTTTTCAATTTCTTTTTCTGCTTTATAGGTAAAACCATATTCCCCATCATCTTTAAACACCTTCAGCCATTCCCCGAATAGTTCCGGCAACAGTTCCTCAAAATCACTCGTCTTCATATTTGTGTCTCCTATCTTTCTATTTCACTCATTATTACACATTTTTCCATTCCAAACCATAAGAAAAGTCCTGTGCTTTTTCTGCACAAGACCAACCAAAGGTATATTTTTATTTCACTTCATCCTCTAACGAATGCTCAAGGTGCTTCATTAGATCGTAATAATCATCTGGTCTTTGAAACTGATCAACGGACCAATGCTGTTTAATCCACTGAGCTACTTCACTGGCACTGTTGAACACTTCACCTGTTGTGTCGCTATCTCTGACTGTAAAGACCATATTGTCGTAATCGACTGTAACGTCACATGGAAACTTACCGTCTTTCTTATACAGCGAATATTCCACCTCTCCCGCCTCCTCAAAATTACTTTCTTACAGAAGTAATACCCTCTTCTCTTCCTTTTTATGACACTTCCTTTGAGAACTTTTCTTATCAGGTATAAAACGCTTGCCCTACGTTCATTCTGATAAATGAATGAATTTCTTAAGGAGTGATTTTGGATGAGTAAAGATAAACAACGAGAAAAGAGAACAGTTTCTGCCTTAGAAAATAAGGAGCGCGGAGAATCAGTGGATAAGCATCAAATACTTGAAGACGCTAATCTTTATTTAAACGAAGGCGAGATCAGCCAGCAGAACAATAATTTATAAGGAGGAGTAACCATGCAAAGTTTGATGATAAAAATCTTAGGAATTCCTTTAGCTCTTATTCTAGCTAATTTTCTTTTTAAAAGTGTTGATTTTCAGTTTGTTCAGCCCTTTATTTGGATAACGGCAGTATTGGCTCCTATAGGAGTGCTGATGGAATATATCATGGTCCCGCGCATTTCTTATAACAAACAACTAGCCGTTGATTTTGCATCCACTTTTATTCTTGTATACCTCCTAGGTTTAATACTCCCTGGAGTCAGTATTTCTCTTTGGGGAGCATTACTGGTTGCCATTATTATTACTTTAATGGAAGCGTTGGTTCATAAACATTTGATCTCGGACCACCTTGACCACTCGTACCGCTAAAAAAACGTGATTATCTCGAATTCCGAGGTAATCACGTTTTTCTTCTTTTATTTTTCGCAAATATACACAAAAGCTGGCGGGAAATTTTTAATCACAAATGAAATATCCACTGTTTTAAAATAGCGCTGAAAGGTCTTCTTCATTTGAGTCGTGTACTGAAATGCTACTAAAATTCCTCCTGGTCTGAGGGAGCGATACACTTCCTCGACAATTTCAAGACGCGTACTTTTATGAAAATTAGTGAAAGGCAGACCAGAAAAAACCGCGTCAAGTTCACCTTCGCACTTATTGATACTTCTTAAGATCTCACGAGCATCTTCATATACCAGGATTTCAGGAAGTTGGCTTTGAAGCTTCTCTCTCATCTCTTCGTCTTTTTCAAACACGTGAAGGTTTGTTCCAGGCTGCATGGATCGAATGATTTCCTTCGTGATCACCCCTGTACCTGCACCGAGTTCAGCTGCTTCACTTATATTTTCCCAGCTTATGTTATCAGTCATTTTTTTGGCTAAGGATACAGAGCTTGGAAAAAGGCTTCCGATCTGCATGGGAGATTGTATAAATTTTTGGATAAATAGGGAGGATCCGCCTTCCATACTCAACACCTTCTTTAATTCCGATTATTTCAATCGACTTTATCTATAATATTCAAAAAAGAAAATGTTGTGAGTTGGTTCTTGGGTAGCTGAACCTGTTTATGCTTATTTTTTGTTTATTTAGCTTTGCTAAAGGGAATATTTTATTTGGTATGAACACTTATTTTGCTGAGTCTTTACCTGCAGTTTTATAATACGGACCAGACAATATTCTAAAAAGACGAGTACATATGCGTTTATCTGGTAAAAAATTATAATTGAAATGCATGTAAGGTTTTGTTACATTTAAAAATGGTGTACAGCTGAGATAGACATAAGATTAAATGAGGTGTATGGAATGGATTGGATTAACAATCTGATAGGAAGCGTCAACAATTACTTATGGTCGTATATTTTGATTGTGATGTTAATTGGACTCGGTATTTATTTTACGGTACGTACAAAATTCGTACAGTTCCGTATGTTTGGTGAAATGGTTCGATTGTTAGGAGAAGGTGCAAAAGCAGATAAGAAAGGCGTTTCATCGTTTCAAGCTTTTTGCATTAGTACCGCTTCTCGTGTTGGTACAGGGAACTTAGCAGGTGTAGCCCTTGCTATTACTGCAGGAGGTCCAGGTGCTGTGTTCTGGATGTGGCTCATTGCATTGATCGGTTCTGCTTCTGCTTTTGTAGAAAGTACATTAGCTCAAATTTATAAGGTGCGTGATGGAGATGCTTTCCGTGGTGGCCCTGCTTATTACATGGAAAAAGCATTGAACGCACGCTGGATGGGTGTTATTTTCGCGGTCTTGATCTCCATTACTTTCGGACTTGCTTTTAACTCCGTTCAATCCAACACGATTGCGAGTGCATTTGGACAATCTTTTGATATTAAGCCTGTTTACGTAAGTATTTTCTTAGCTGTTGTTACGGCTATCATTATTTTCGGCGGTATAAAAAGAATCGCTAAGGTCTCAGAAGTGATTGTTCCAATCATGGCTGGAATCTATATTTTAATTGCTCTATTTGTTGTGATTACGAATGTTAGTGAACTGCCTTCCGTGTTCAGCATGATCTTCAAGAGTGCATTCGGAATTGAAGAAGTTGCAGGCGGTGCTTTAGGTGCGGCTATGATGAATGGTATTAAACGCGGACTTTTCTCGAATGAAGCAGGTATGGGTAGTGCGCCGAACGCTGCAGCAACAGCGGATGTCAGCCACCCGGTTAAGCAAGGGCTCATTCAATCTCTAGGTGTTTTCGTTGATACCCTTTTGATTTGTTCTTCAACAGCCTTTATTATTTTATTATCAGGTATGTATCGATCAAATGAAGCAGACGGAATTACACTGACGCAAGAAGCCTTAAACACAGTGCTCGGATCATGGGCTGGTCCTTTCCTAGCCATTATCGTATTGCTGTTTGCTTTTAGTTCTGTCGTTGGTAACTATTATTACGGAGAATCCAACATTGAATTCATCACTACGAATAAGATGTGGCTTGTTATCTACCGACTGGCTGTAGTTGCTATGGTAAGTTACGGAGCTATGGCTTCTCTCGACTTTGTTTGGAGTCTAGCTGATTTGTTCATGGGGCTAATGGCTATTATTAACTTAATTGCTATATCACTACTTGGAAAAATCTCATTTGATGCCCTAAGTGATTATCGAAAGCAGAAGAAAGAAGGAAAAGACCCTGTTTTCCGTCCGTCGAGCATCGGGCTTAAGAACACGGAAGCCTGGGGAGAAGATTCTTCAGAGAAGAACTAATTTACGATAAGGAAGACTCTATCTTGGAGTCTTCTTTTTTCTTTTTCAACGGTGATTCGGATGCACCATTCTTAAGAAAAACGTATGATTTATGAAACTTTTTTGGCTGCTAATCGTATGAAATGAGTAAAGCCAAAATAAAAAAACTGGCTATTTAGCCAGTTTGTGTTGTATCACACTACATATTTAAGTTGCTTCTTCTTGTGCAGGCGGGGAAAGTAAATCCTTAAATTGTTGTTCAAGATCCTGCAAAGAAAGCTCGTATAAATGACGTCCATCTGCTGTCTTATAGATGTTATGTAGCAATAGATCAGCTATTAAATTTTCTCTTTTTTGATGGTCCGCTGACACGTTCAATCCCTCCTGTAAATCTCTTCAACATTCTACTTACCCGTAAATGATGGAGAAAAAACTTTTTCAACATTAGTTTATGTTCTAAAATTGTTTATGGTGATGTGAATTGGTAACTTTTATCTCACGTCAACATTACCCGCTTTTGGTTAAATTGTCAATTGTTTCAAGACATAAATTGTCGTCGATACTGTAACAGAATTCATCAGTAATGATGACAATGACATCAACATCATAACGAAAAGGAGAGCTGATATGTTCGAAGGTGGTCTTAACGTAGATTATTTTATTTTATTACTCGCAATCCTTCTGCTTTTAGGCGTCATAACCACGAAGTTCTCTTCTCGGTTTGGTCTGCCTGCCCTTGTTTTATTCATAGGCATCGGAATGCTAGTCGGAAGTGATGGCCTTAATTTCATTTATTTTGATGACCCGCACCTTACCCAGCTGGTCGGAGTACTCGCACTTATTATTATTTTGTTCGAAGGTGGATTACAGACGAAATGGAGCAATGTTAAGCCCATTTTGTACCCTTCTCTTTCCCTCGCTACGTTCGGTGTATTTCTTACCACAGCAGTTGTAGCAGTAGCTGTAAAATTTCTGCTAGATGTCAACTGGCTCGAAGCGTTTCTTTTCGGGTCAATCGTCGGTTCAACTGATGCTGCAGCTGTATTCTCTGTTTTAACCGGAAAGAATGTTAAGGAGAAACTCTCATCGACTCTTGAAGCAGAATCTGGCTCCAATGACCCGATGGCAGTATTTTTAACGATCACATTTATTGAATTACTCACAAAAGATTCAACATCAATTCCTGGCCTTATCTTCTCTTTCTTTTGGCAGATGGGAATGGGAATTGTCTTTGGTTATCTTTTCGGTAAGCTGGCTGTATATGCGATTAACCGTATACAGCTCGAATCAAGCGGCCTTTATCCCGTATTCGCTTTATCGTTTGCGATCCTATCATACGGTGTGACGATGCTTGCTGGTGCGAGTGGATTATTGGCAGTCTATGTAGCAGCCGTTCTTATGGGGAACAACCATTTAACCTATCGGAACTCAATCGTTCGATTTAACGAAGGCTTTGCGTGGATGATGCAGATCCTAATGTTCGCTATCCTAGGTCTTCTCGTTTTCCCTAGTGAATTGTTTCATGTTGGAATTATGATAAAAGGTTTAATTATATCTGTTGTTCTCATTGTGGTCGCGCGTCCGATCGGTGTCTTTTTAAGCATGTATTTCTCTTCTTTTACAACAAAGGAAAAGCTCTTTATCTCTTGGTCAGGACTGAGAGGAGCAGTTCCGATCGTACTCGCAACATTCCCATTGATCGCAGGTGTTGAAAACAGTCAATTATTGTTTAATCTTGTGTTTTTCGTTGTTCTTACTTCTGCTTTAATTCAAGGTTCTACCATCCCATGGGTGGCTCAAAAACTAAAATTAACAGAAAAAGAAAAACCAACATCACCGCATGTCTTGGAGCTAGTTTCGATCGGGAAAGCAAACGCGGAGATTGTGGAATTCTTCGTTCCTGATAACGCGAAGATTATTGGACAATCACTTGAAGAGCTGACCTTTCCGAAAGAGTCCATTATAAGTGCCATGATTAGAGGAGATGAACTGATTACACCAACTGGTAAAACAAAGATATTTGCTCATGACATCCTCTATATCATGGCTAATAAAAATAAACTGAAGAAGCTAACAGATTACTTATCTGAACAAAACGTGGAAAAAAATTCGTCGATGTGAAGATGATCACGGGAAAAATGACATGCATCACGGAAAAACTTGTGTGAATCAAGGAAAAAACACGACATATCACGGAAAAAACATCTTAAATCACGGAATTTCATAAGCCACAATAAAAGCCGGGGACAATAATCCCCGGCTTTTCCTTTATTATGCTCCTTTTTCCACATTCACTTGGTGAGGATATGGAATTTCAATGCCATTCGCATCCAGTGCTTCTTTCATTGCCTTACGTAATTCGCGTTCAACAGCCCACTGTTCACCGTTAATTGTTTTTGAAATCACACGGATTACAACATCTGATGAACCGAGCGTCTGAACACCCAGCACATTCGGTCCTTCCATAATGCTAGGCATTTTTTCTTTGACTTTGTCACAAGCTTCCTGAAGTACGACGATTGCTTTATCAATGTTCTCCTCATAAGCGATGCTAATATCAACAAGTGCACGCATGTTACCACGTGAATGGTTGGCGATCGTACTGATCTCACGGTTTGGCATGTAGGAAAGGGTACCATCAAATGCACGTATGTGCGTTGTTCGTAATCCCACTTCCTCTACGATTCCATCCACACCTCCAATTGTTACATAGTCCCCTACTTCCATCTGCTTTTCGAGCAGAATAAAGAATCCCGTTACAACATCACTAACTAATCCTTGTGCTCCAAAACCGATTGCTAAGCCAACAACCCCGGCACCCGCAATCAGGGTCCCAATCTCTAAACCGAACTGCTTAAACAGAATACCTGCAAAAACAAAGATCAGAACGTAAGAGAATAGGTTCACGACAAGCTTTTGCAGTGTAATGATACGGCCCGTAGACATTTTTCGGTGCGAAGCCGCTTTATCAAACATACGGTTGATCACACGTCTGCCGATGGAGCGAATCACTATAAACATAACGATAATCAGTAAAAATTTTGCAGCCCATAAGCCAACTGAAAGCATCAGCTCAGCCCAATTTATTTTTTCAAACCATTTTCCCCATTTATCCAAAAAAAACCACTCCCACTATGTACGATAGAATAGTATCTATTGTACAAAGCTTGGAGCGTCTTTTCAATCTTAAACCAAAAATTATGGCGCCATAACAGGTGAACGGTCGATTTTAAAGCCCATATCTTCCAGCATCTGATGGTCTTCTGTTGATTCTTGTCCAGCAGTCGTAAGATAATCTCCTACAAATATGGAGTTTGCGGCATAAAGTCCAAGTGGCTGCAAACTTCTTAAATTCACTTCGCGTCCCCCTGAAATACGAATTTCTTTTGAAGGATTAATATAACGGAATAACGCCAGAACCTTTAAGCAGTATCGTGGATCCAACTCGTCTGTACCCTCAAGCGGAGTTCCATCGATTGCATGCAAAAAGTTCACTGGAATTGAATCCGCATCTAACACTTTAAGACTTCTTGCCATATCGATGACATCCTGCTTCGTTTCTTTCATGCCGACGATAACACCCGAACAAGGCGAGATGCCGCTTTCTTTTACAACATTTACCGTGTTGACTCGATCGTCATATGTATGTGATGTCGTAATATTCTCGTGATTGCGCGCAGAAGTGTTTAGGTTGTGATTGTAGCGGTCAACACCTGCTTCTTTTAAACGAGCTGCCTGTTCTGGCTTCAAGATGCCGAGGCATGCACAAACTTTTAATCCGTATGTATCTTTGATCTCTTTAACAGCCTCTACTACTCTATCCACATCGCGGTTTGTTGGTCCTCGTCCGCTCGCAACGATACAGTAGGTTCCGACATTTAGGTTGTATGCTGTCTCAGCACCTTTCACCATCTCGTCTTTATCCATCATCCTATACGTCTCGATCGGAGCGGTTGATACGATAGATTGCGAGCAATACCCACAATTTTCTGGGCATGCACCTGATTTTGTATTGATGATCATATTAAGTTTTACTAGATTTCCGTAATAATGTTTTCGAATTTGATACGCACCGTGGAGCAACAAGAGCAGATCTTCATCTGGACATTCTAAAACAGAAAGAGCTTCTTCGTTTGAGAGTTCTTCTCCGTTCAATACCTTTTCAGCGAGTGCACTCCAAATCATCGTATGTCCTCCTTATTATGATGCGTGTCTTGTGTGATGTGACATTGACTTTTTACGTGCAAGGTTTATACGAGGAGCAAGCATGCCAGCACAGACTCCTAGAATAATATCTTTTGGCAGCGGAACCATCATCCATGCCCAAGCCATGGAATAGGTGAACCCTTCTGGTGCATCTGCCCACATTTTATACGCCATGAACATCAAGTTTGTCCCTACTGCATAGTTGATCGCAGTACCAACTAGTGTTGCGACTACATAAGACACCTTACCGCCATTCTTCTCAATGATTAGTCCTGTTACATAGGCTACTAGAATAAAAGATAATAGAAATCCGAAAGTCGGGCTTACAACAGTCGCAAAACCACCTTTAAACTGGGCGAACACCGGTGCTCCGACCAAACCAACTACTACATAGACGCTCATTGCGATCGCACCTAATCTGCTTCCTAAAAGTGCCCCGGCAAGGATACAGAAAAACGTTTGCAAGGTAATCGGTACTCCTCCTACAACCATGAACGGAAAGATGGTCGTAATGTTTGCACCAATTGCCATGAGGGCAACAAACATTCCAATCAATGTAATGTCAATCGTCTTTAAACCGTTTTTTCGTGCTGTCATTTTAACTACCTCCAAATGTTTATAAGGACTTTATAAAATTAAGAATATCGAAGGTTTTCATTTGCGTCAACTTGAATTATTTTTTAGTTAACATATAAAAGAGAAAGAAACCACTCTATTGGCTAGAATGGTTTGTTAACTTGCTGTTTAAGTTTTTGAAGAAGTTGATCGTCTAAGCCTGCATACACCGTATTGTTCTCAATGTTCTTTTGTAAGTTTTCAATCGTGTAGCTCTGCCAATCTTCAAGTTTGTCCATGTCCCATACTTGTAAAAAAAGAACATATAAAAAAAGTTCACGAAGCTTAAGAAAATAAGGTAAATGATCTACCGTATTTCGTGTCAGTTTATTTGCCTCCGAATAACCATTTAAGAAGTGAGTAAGAAACTCTGTGATAAATTCATCTTCTTTTGTGTTAAAAGAGGTGTGCTGCCAATAGGCATGATAAAAGGCAACAGCTATATCATACGCATAATAAAAATAAGCACTGTCATCAAAATCAAATAGCGTAATATTGCATCCGTTCACAAAAAAGTTCCCCTGGTGGAAATCGTTATGAATCAGTCCATAATGATGTTTATCGACAGGCATACGCATCATTTGTTGCATTAATTCATGATACTTCTTCTTACATAAATCAGAAGGTAGCCTCTTAAAAAGTTCATGGTTATAGGGTTGTTCGTGACTCCAATAGAGTCTGTTTGGATTTCCTTTAATACCCTTATATTGCCTCCCAGCATGATGAACCTGCCCCAATAATCTCCCCCACCGATGAAAAAAATCATTGTTCCACTGATTTGGATTTTGAAGATTTACAAGTCCACCTTCTGCTTTTTCAAATACTGTGATATAAAAATCACTAACTTCTTCAATAAAGAGATGATTACCTGATTTGACTGCTCCGCTAACAGACACTCCACTACTTTTTAAAAATTGAATCCAAGATATCTCCTCATGCAGCTCCTCTTTCGTTCGTTTTCTCTTTGGTGTTAGCCGCATTATGTAATTACGATTGCTTTTACTATAAACAAATACTTTATTTTGAAACCCTCCTGAAACCGAACATAAATCATCTGATGTTATACCATAACATTCCGCAGCTTTCTTAAGAACGGTATGGTTTAGTTGCTGCTGCTTCATATTTTCACCTGTTCTTATTTTATCATTCCTTACTCATAGTTCTATAAAAAGCTTTGTTCTCCCTTCCGGCAATATCGGCAATTGACGAAAATCGTTTAAATATTTTTATGCGCGGAATTATTTCCAATTACCTTGGATAAAAATTCAATTACCGCGGATAAAAAATGGATTACCGTGGAATTATTCTTCTCACGCAAAAAAACTGGCCACAGGGATAGTTTCGTTATCCCTAAAAGCCAGTTTTTCATCAAATATGCTATTTGTCTCCTGTAAACTTAATTCCTTTTACAAAATATCGGTTAAAGAATGCGTAAAGAACGAGAATTGGCAGTGTAAAGACCATGGATGCTGCCATGATGTAGTTCCAAAACGAGATGAATTGTCCTTTGAACGAGTTTAATCCGAGCGGCAGCGTGAACATATCTTGATCTGACAAGATGATTAACGGTCTCATAAAGTCGTTCCAGAACGCCATGAACACAAAGATCGTTTGCGCCGCAAGTGCCGGCTTTGCAAGCGGCAATACGATGCGGAAAAAGGTTCCGAAACGACCTAGTCCATCGATTGCTGCAGCTTCTTCCACTTCTTTTGGAAAATTGATAAAGAACTGTCTCATCATGAAGATGAACGTCGCGTTCACCGCACCTGGAATGATCATCCCCTGATAGGAGTTTAGCCATCCGAGTTCTTTTAGAATTAAGAAGTTTGGTATAAGCGTCACTTGAAATGGAATCATCAATACTGCCAAAATCATCAGGAAGATGCTCTTTTTTCCTGGAAAGCTAAGTCTTGCGAGCGCGTATCCAGCCATGGAGTTGAAAAGTAAATTCAGCAGTGTTCCAATTGTAGCAATGAACAAACTATTAAACAGCCATCTTCCGAATAAAGGTTCTCTCGTAAAGATTTGTTTGTAGTTATCAAGCGTAAAATCTTTCGGTATAAAATTGATCGATCCGCTCACGATTTCACCTAGTGTTTTAAAAGAAGAGGACAGAGCCCATAAAAACGGAATAACGGTGATGATCGCGTATACAATCAATATGACATATAAAGCTTTTCTTCCAGCCGATCGTTTTTTCATGGTATCCCCTCCTTAGTAAAGTGATTCTTCTTTTGAAAATTTGCGCTGCAAAAGTGTAGCGACAAGGATAATAATGGCAAGCATGAAAGCGATCGCAGTTGCATAGCCCATCGTACCAAGTGTCTTGAACGCATATTGATAGATTAATAGTACAACCGTCAAGGTCGAGTTGTTTGGTCCACCTGATCCGCCTGAGAATATATACGATTGGTCGAATAGCTGGAATGTTCCAATCAGCCCCATAATGACAACGAATGATGTTACGGGTCGTAAGTTTGGCACTGTTATGTGCCAGAACTTTTGAATCGGACCCGCCCCATCCAGTTCAGCTGCTTCGTAATGGCTGTCTGGAATGTCTTGAAGAGCTGCCAGATAGATAACCATAAAAAACGGAGCCGTTGCCCAAATATTCATAATCATGATAGCGATCAAAGCGACATCCGGGTCACCAATCCAATTATAGGTCGGCAAGTTCAAGAATTTTAACACGTAATTGATCAAACCGTTCTGATTGTACATCCACATAAAAATCAGCGTAAGTACAGCTGAGGATGTTAGTGTCGGTAAAAAGTAGACGATTCGGAAAAACTTTTGTCCCTTTAGCCCCGCGTTGAGTGATGATGCCAGGACTAGCGCTAGAAAAGTCTGTGTCGGCACAACGATTGCCACATAAATCGCCGTATTCTTTAATGCAATAATCGCCCGGTCATCAAATGTTACTTTCATGAAGTTATCCAATCCCCGAAATTCATAGCTCGCCCCGCCGATCAGCTCAACCTTATGAAACGACAGGAAGACCGCATACAGGATAGGAGCTATGACAAAGACACCTAACACGAGGAGTGCAGGAAGCAGGAAAAGATAGCCTTGTCCTGCTTCTCTTCTCTCTTTTTTGGAAAACATCTTCACGTTGTTCACCTCTTTCCTTTGCATTATTCCGTAACTTTTATTTCTCTGTTCGCTTGTTTTTCAGCATCCTTTAACGCTTCCTTCAGCGGACGGTCACCCAAGTATGCGCTTAGAAACTGGTTATTAAAGTTATTCATGACAATCGGTAACGTTGGACCGTCCTGCCAAACCGTTGCGTACTCTGCGCCGCTAACGAGTGACCCACGAAGTTCGTCTGAATCATATCCCAACTCTGCTGCAACTGATTTTCTCGTTGGTAGAGCAAAACCTTTACTTGTCCATTTTTCCATGCCTTCTTTTCCGGTCAGGTATTGAATCAGTTCCCAAGACTCCTTTTTGTGCTCGGATTCTGCATTCATCGCGTAGCCTACTGTAAAAGACATCGTACCTTTCTTTCCATTTACAGTCGGCAGTTCAGCCGTTCCATAGTCTAGATCAGGGAACGTATCTTCTAGAAACGGAATGTTCCAGTTCCCTTCCATGACCATTGCCGCTTTACCTCTTCCGAACATCTCACCTGCCGATTGCCCTGCTCCTACTTCTGAAGGTGAAGCTGCCGTCTTGTCCTTAACGTGCATATCAACAACTGGCTGAATAGCGTCAACCACCTTATCGTCTGCAAACGTAGCGCGACCATCTGTGATCACTTCTCCACCACGTGACTCAGCCATATAATACATTCGCTCGATTTGCGGAAGCATGCCAAGTCCATATACCTGCTTTTCATGATCTGTCAGCTTTATTGCGATTTTCTCCATCTCTTCCCACGTCTTAGGAGGCTCTTTGATTCCTGCTTCTTTAAACATTTTTTTATTATAAAAAAGAGCTAAAGTTGAATAATCTTTTGGCAAACCGTATAACTCTTCGTCATTTTTAAATGCGTCAAGCATCGGTTTTTCAAAATCATCAAGATCAAAATCTTCGGTTACATATTTATTAAGGGGTTCAACAGCACCCGTTTCAATTAAGGCAGGGGCTTCGAATGCATCGAGATAAAATACATCAGCCGCCGTGCCGCCTATTAGACGAGTCTTCAGTACATCCATATATTGATCACTGATCGTATTCAGTTTTACGTCGATATGCGGATGCTCTTTTTCAAAGTCAGCTAGCACTTCATTCAATAGCTTTTGCTCTGTCGGATTTCCTCCCCATCCGCTAAGAACGATCTCGGTTTTACCTGAACTACTGTTTTCTTCATTTCCACAACCAGAAAGAATCGTTGTTAAAAGGAGTGAAGATAACCCAAATGCAGACAGCCACTTTTTACGTTTCATTTTTTAAGCTCCCTTCTTCAACTAAGTAAGTGAGGCTCTCAATTATTGAACAACATCATATCCCGTTGTATTTTCTAAAATGGTTACCATTGTTTTTGACCCATCTCTCTGAACATCAACCGAAAGATAGCCTTCACCAATCTTGATACGCTCTACTTTTAGGACATTCATATTTTCCAGCAGCTGTGGAGAAAGTTGGATTACTTTGTTTAAGCTATCAGGAAACAATCCGAGAAGCGCTTGAATAAATACAAGCGGCGTTCCTGCAGCCCAAGCTTGTGGTGAACAGGCTACGGGATATTTTACAGCTCGTCCGATCTTAGAATCGTATCCGCAAAAAAGCTCAGGAAGTCTGTCATATTCAAAATGATTTGCCGCTTCAATCAACCCGTTAATGACTAGGTTTGCTTCATCCTGGTGTTTAAGCTTACTCATCCCAAGCAGAATCATACTGTTATCATGCGGCCAGATGCTTCCGTCGTGATAACTCATCGGATTGTAACCTGCCTCTCCTTCAGCCATTGTGCGAATTCCATATCCTGAGAAGAAAACGGGATCCACAAGCTTTTCCATCACTTTTTCAGCTTTATCTTCCTCAAGCATCTCAGCAAAAAGCACATGGCCAGGGTTGGTTGTTAATGTACCTACTTGCTGTTTATCTTTATCTAACGCAATGGCATGGAACTGTTGATCCTCCATCCAAAACTTCTCGTCATACCGTTTCTTTAATTTATCTGCTTGTCCACGAAGTCTATTAGCTTCCTCTCTTTTCCCTTGTGCTTCAAAAATGGCTGCAACACCTAATTTTGCTTGATAGACATACCCTTGAACTTCAGAAAGTGCGATAGGCGTTTCAGCATAATCACCGTTTCGATGAACGATAGAATCACCTGAGTCCTTCCAGCCTTGGTTCGCTATTCCCTTGCTCGATTCTTGATGATACTCTACAAAACCATCACCATCACGGTCTCCATATTCGTCGATCCAGTTCAGTGCAGCTTCAATATTTGGCAAAAGCTGTTCTGCAAGTGTTAAATCACCTGTCCACTTTGTGTATTCAGATAACAGAACTATAAAGAGCGGTGTCGCATCAATGGTTCCGTAATAGGGCGTAAATGGAATTTGGTTTGTTGCTGCAAGTTCACCGTAACGGATTTCGTGCATGATTTTACCTGGTTGTTCATCACGCCATGGATCTACTTTTGTTCCTTGCTGTGAAGCCATCGTTAACAATGTTCCTTTTGCGATTTCAGGATTAAAGGCAAGCATTTGAAGGGCTGCGATCAAGCTGTCTCTGCCAAACGGAACACCAAACCAAGGCAGACCTGCAACAGGAAATGACCCATGTCCGATATCTGTTAAAAGAACACGAAGGTCCATAATTCCACGGTCGACCAAGCGTTGAAGCGGCTTATAATCTGTCTCCACTCGTGTTGTATCAGCTCCCCACTTTTCGTATGAAGAGTGCAGGTTTTGGAGTGCTGTTTCTGGATGGATCACAACTCCTGATTCACCGTTGATTTCAGGAGAAACAGATAGTGTTACAGACTGTGCTTCCCCATGTTCGAGTTGGAACTGAAAAGCAATGTCTCCATCTTTATTGACTGATTTGGCTTCTCGATTCCATTGAATTTTTGTTGCACGTTCTACATCATCTGATCCTTTATAAAAATAATTTAACGATGTTTTAGTAGCTTCTTCCCCAGTACGGCTTCCAACTTCTCCTGATTGAAACCCTCTTACGATGAACATATCTGTAAAATCAGCGTCTACATGAATACTAATCTCAAACTCTACTGGTTTTGGATAATAGTTTTTAACTTGAAGTGTTTCGTACAAAACGCCGTCATAAATTAAGCGCTTTCTTTCTATTTCAACGGATTCCCTCCATAAAATCAGTTCACCGTTTTCTTCCATATGCGGATTTGTCAGCAAAATTTTCGCCATATAATTTTCATCTGCAGAAGAAGATAAAAGAATAGGATCCTGTCCATTGATCTTGACATCAAACTTGCTTAAAAAACGTGTGTCTTTCGTGTATAGACCGAGTCCATAGTCATTTTCTCTTGGAATATTGCCTTTATCGTCTGTTAAAAAAAATAAATCATTCTCTTTAATCACGCGGTAATTCATCGTTCGTTTCCCCCTGCTCTCTCCATTTTTGATTTTCCAAAACGTTTTCGGTCACGACCTAATGAAAAACCACTATCCGTGGTTTTCTGTTGTTGATTCTCTTTTAATAAATTCAGTAGGAAGCACTTTACTTTTTTCAGCCGTCTTCCCTTCTAGTATATTTGTTAACAGAACCGTTGCTTCAACTCCTAGCTGATAACGATTTTGAGCGACTGTCGATAGTGATGGTGTACAGTAAGAAGATAAAATAATGTTATCAAACCCGACAATCGATAGATTATCAGGAAGATTTTTCCCAAGCTGCTTTGCTGCACGTATCGCTCCCATCGCCATTAGATCACTTGCACAAAATAACGCTGTGATCTCGGGATGTTTTTGGAGGAGATTTGTTGTAACTTGTTCTGCGGTTTCCTCTAAGAAAGCACCGTCCACTACATAATTTTCGTTAAACCGAATGCCATTTTTCCCTAGTGCTTTTTTGTACCCTTCTAATCGTTCCTGACTGACAAAAGCCTGACTATGCCCATTGACCATTCCTATGTTGCGGTGTCCGAGCTTTGTCAGATGCTCTACTGCGGTCTTAGCCCCAGCAATATTATCCGTTGTGACATATCCAACGGAATCACTTTCCATCGGAACATCAATTAAGATGCATGCGATCTCACTGTTTAATACTTCATCTAAATACGGATCATCTGTTTTGATTCCTTGCAGGATTACACCTTCTACTTTTCTTTCTTTACAAAGTTGCTTATATGTTTTCTCCTGCTGTTTTTTTGAATCCGTACTGATCAAAACGAGCTCATATCCAAGCTCACCTGCACAATCATTGACACCGCATAACACTTCAAACGTAAAGTTGTCTTTACTGCCCTCAATCCGAAGTCCTGAAACGAGAAGTCCAATGGTTTTTGTCTTTTTCATCACAAGACTTCGTGCCAATAAGTTAGGACTGTAACTCAGTTCTTGTGCAATCTGCTTAATCCGTTCTCTTGTTTTTTCATTTACATCAGAGTACCCGTTCAACGCTCTCGAAACCGTTGTAACCGATACACCTGCTTTTTTAGCGACATCTCTAATCGTGGCCATTTTAAATCCTCCAAAACGTTTCGGATATGATTAGTTGTTATCTTAACGTGTTTTGTACACGCTTTCAAGTATAAAGTTTAAAAAGGCTTTTTTGTTATACAATGTGGTTTTTTTGTGGGTGGTTGATCTCCGCTCCAGATGCTCGCTTTCCGCGGGGCAGGCGGTGCGCCCCTTGCCGCTTTGCGCCCTTAAGGGTCTCACCTGACCGTTTGTCCCGCAGGAGTCTCGCATCTTGCGCTCCAATCAACTTGGCATATGAAGAAATACAAAAAAACGCACGATAGATAAACTTTTGGTAAATAATGCAAAAATTTTAATAATAAACTCTAATGATATGGCCTTAGAATACACCTGTTTCTATAGGTAATAATGACAAATTGTTCAAAATAAAAAACCTGTGATAAGCCAATGGATGACTCAGCACAGGTTTTATTGAACCTACTTCGTTTCTTCTACTTTCTCATGATGAACTTCTTCTGTTTGATCGAATGGTTCTGTTGAGATTTCTTTCACTTGCTCTTCTTTCCACGATTGTTTTTCATTGTGAATCTGGTGCAGCTTTTTAACTTGACGCTGCAGTTGAATGACTTTAATCAGTCCGAATAAACCAACTGATAGACCGCCGATTACGGCTGAGCCTAAAATAACGAGAACCAAAGGCCATGTAGCTGTTCCAAAAAGATAGTTGATCTCAACATCACCAACATTAATGACTGCAAACGTTGCAATAATCAATGCAAAGATAAAACCGAATAACAGATACAATTGCATTTTCATTATTATCACCTCATTGTTATCTATTCCCGTAATTACAGGAAATTCACTTGATGTACAATTTTTTTTATTGTTAGATTTGAGCGATCAAGATTTCGGGTATCCTTCTTAACAAGGTGGTGTTAGATTTGACGATAAAAGCCTATATTTATGATGCATATGGCACCCTTTTCGATGTCCATTCGGTAACTGAAAAAGCAGAATTTCTTTTTAAAGGTCACGGAAAAGAGATCAGTGAAGAATGGAGAAAAAAACAGGTGGAGTACTTTATGCTTCACCAACTCACTGAACGTTATATCCCTTTTTCTGAAATCACGCGCAACGCTCTTTTATATACTTTAAAAAAATTATCTCTGCCATGCAATGAAGATGCTCTTGATCATTTAATGACGGCTTATTTAGAACTTCAAACGTATGAAGACGTTCACGAAACACTTCAGCAACTTCAGAACTCTGATGTGAAGCAACTTATTTACTCGAACGGGACAAATGACATGCTACAGCCATTGGTAAAGAAGCGAAAACTAGATGGTTTGTTACATGTTTTGTCTGTAGATGACATCAAACAATATAAACCCTCTCCTGCTGCATACAAGTATGCTCATGAAGAGCTTGGTGTAAACCGAGATGAAGTTCTTTTTATGAGCTCTAACTTTTGGGACATAACCGGTGCCGCATCCTATGGTTTTAAGACGGCATGGATTAATCGAGCAAAACTACCCTTGGATTTACTGGGTATAAAACCTGATTTCGAATTCAGAAATCTATCCGAACTTTTAGAGCATAAAACAAAGCGGTCTTCTCAATGAAGGCTGCTATTATTTGTTCTCTGTTTTATTAGGTGAGGTAAAGAAATAATCTGTATGAATAATTTACAAATTAAAAAGTTTCACTATGATCGACTTTTTCTCTTCCAGCTCTTTTTCTTGATCTTCTGATGTTGGGATTTGTACCCTCTCAATACCATGTATCAAAGGTTCTGCCATTGTTTCAGAAAACTGAATGTGAGGGACTACCCATCCGATCTCTTCTTTTCTCACCCTAACCCAAACATCTTTCTGACATTCTTCACAGTTCTTCATGTTGTAATAGTGAAACTTGTATACATACTCATTGCGGGTTATCTTCCACTGAAACATATCCTTATTCTTAAAAGAATAGGTAGGTTGGTCGCCCTTATTGGTCTCTGAAACAATATCAACATACTTGACCTTTTCTGAATCTGATAACAAACGATATTTCATAGGTTCATTATTTTGTAATTCTGCCTCTCCCCATTCACTAGCCGTTATTTGGGCATAAATCATTGATTGATCAGAACCCGCAAACAATAAAACAAGTAAACTGAAAATCGACCCGACAAATATGACGATTAAGATGAAAGAAAAACTTTTATTTTCCTCTTTCATTTCAAGTTTAAACTCCACTTTGCTGATGCTCATGATCGCTCCTAATTATGGATTTCTACACTCACAACCGTTCTCCATGTTTCTGGTTTATGGCACATCATTGCAGGTGTTAAATAGATTTCTCTGTGACTTTTATTTAGCTTATGACCACTTTGTTCTGCATAATTCAAAACTTCATTCAACGTTTGAGTCGTTTCCCGATAATGTCCGACATGCAGCTTTTGCACACACATCACCGGCTCTGCATGTAAGAGGTTCATTTTAGGAAGATTCCTTTTCAGGCTTTTGGCTACATGAAGTTGTGCTTCATCAAACATCTCGTGGGTGATACAATCCGGTACTTGCATCATTTGTGTAACAAGTGAGTTCTCACCCTTTTTTTCATGCCAAAGAATTTCATGCGGCATTAGTGTAAATTTGTAATCCAAGTTGTTTTTCGTCATTTTTTTTAGCTGGTTCACAACTTTCCAAACCAACCAAGCTTCATCAATAGGCTCAGGCCGACCTGCCCAATCCATACGATAAGCTGTATTCATCTCTTGTGCGATATAACGCATTGCTGGTATTTTACGAACAGAAACAGGACCAGGTTTCATTCGATAAATATCAGAATGAATTTTCCGGTGATCATGAGTCATTATTTTAGTTTTCACGTAAACACCTCTACATTTATATTTGGAAAATTATGATAATATTAGAGTAACACAAAATTTTAGCTTCTTGTTCTTAAAAATAGGCGGGTGCTTCTTTTGAAGAAAAATCTGTTTTTAGGAAGTGTATGCATAGTCGCTTGCTATCTATTGGTACTGCTTTTCATGAACACTTATATAAATAGATTTACGAAAACAGACATAAAAAACACCTGGCTCAATTTGGACCAAGTGTTTTTCGCTATTTACTTACTTACTCATTCTCTCAACGTCCTGCAATCCTTTTGTTAATGTTTCAACGTCTAAATTCTCACCGATAAAAACGAGTCTAAGCGGCATCTTCATAATCTCTTTTTCATAAGATGGCAATCCGTATGAATATTGAAAAAGGTAGATCTGCTGATCCTCGTATTTGATATACCCTTTAATCCGATAAATAGAAGACGGTGCCTCACGCAGCCAATTTTCAAACACGTCTTTTTTTACAGGCCCTTGAAACGTATACATCCACGTTTTCACCTTTAATTTTTCAGCTGTTACAGGTTGATGCTCTGACCGCTCCTTAACCGATAGTGAGAAGAGCTGTGACAATTCAACAATGCTATAGTCTGTTAGTACGTAAGGCGTTCCATCATTCAATCGTTTTGCATCACTTTCAAGCACACTCTTTTGTTCAACAGATAAGCTGCCTGTTTTGTTCCAAATAATAAAATCTGCATGCTTAATTTGTTCGAGCATCAGCATTTTCGCTTGAACATTCATCTTGTCTCGATCTAACCATCTTGTAGCATCCATGATAGAAATAATGCCTGATACATGTAGGTCTTCTAACAAATACGGTGATAAACAGGCATCTAAAACATCAATCGGATGCGCAGCACCCGTCGCTTCAATGATCAGCGTATCTAATTCATTTTCTTTACATAGTGACCAAAGCTGCTTTTCAAGCTGATCAGATAACGAACAACAGATGCATCCGTTTAGCAGTTCTTTTAGCGGCACATCTCCAGGCACCGCATCGGAATCAATGGACACGGTACCAAGTTCATTCATCAATACACCCGTTTTATGATTGTGCGCTTTTTCATATTTTAGCAACTGCTTAAGCAATGTTGTTTTTCCACTGCCTAGAAATCCAGCTAGAATAATTACATTCGTTTTCTTTTTCATCGTACACCTCAAGCTCAATAGGAATTGATTGTTCTATTTTATCACAAAGAAAAAACAGCCTGTTTATCGTTACAGGCTGTTTGCGTTTAACTTAACTAATAATTTCTTAATAATATCCAAACTTACCTCTTCCCATAGAGCATGGTCAGTTGTAAATAAGCTGGAGATTTTCTCTGCAAAATGTTTAAATGCTTTTTCATAACGTGGATCATCTTTTGATGGTATTTTTTTCTTTCGTTCTTCAACAATCTGCTGAAGTTTTGGTGCACGCGGTCCCCATTTCAAAATCTCTTTTCCATTTTCATCGATTAATATGATGATAGGTATCGATTTTGCTTTGTTAGTTAAATAACGATCCATCAGTTCTGGATGCTGGTCGCGCAAGATAAAACGAATATCAATAAGCGCTTCATCTGCCATGCGCATAAATACAGGGAGATTTAACATCGCATCACCACACCAGTCTTCGGTTATTACAATGGCTCGCAACCGGCTTTTTTGCATACCTTGCAACGCATCTTTCATCGGGTCTGGCAGTACAAATGAATTGTAGATCGTAAGCAAGTTTTCCTTGTGTGTTTTCATAGAGTTTATATATGCATAGCGAGTCATGCCTTTATCGAACCATATATTGAGGTCTGTCATCCTATGTTCCTCCCTGTTTATCATCTATTCTTATTTTAACCAAACAAGGGGGAGTTGTGGCAATGAAAACGGCTTAAATATATTTTTTTGGTTCCTTTTAACCTGCTCTAAGTTTTTTCTGGAGTTGGGAAACAGCGAACAAAAGCAGGTATCTCTCATTCGGCGTTAACCGGAGCCAGTCCTTCGCTTTGTACTTCATACTGATTTCCACCTTTCGCTAACATTTATAACTCGGTACATACTTATTACCTCTTTTTACACAAAAGAAAACTTTTTTGAACACATAAGTTTTCGTCATAAAATGAGCTATTTCGCAATTTTACTTTTATTTTCATTTCACTTTGTCTGTTTTTTAGAAAGTTGACAGGTTTCTTTTCATAAAAATAAGGGAATGGATACGAAAAACGGGGGGAGGAAACATACGGATATGAAAATGTTAAGTGAAGATGTGAAAACGTTGTTCTTTACGGACGATGGACAAATTCCGAATCATCCTTCATGGCCAGTTTTGTTGTATGTCGGTCAGTTAAAAGAACCACAAGATACTTTGCACGTATTTGAGCAGAACGGCTGGAAGAACGGCTGGAAAAATGGTGTGTTTGATTATCATCATTATCACAGCAATACACATGAAGTTCTTGGGGTGATCAGCGGTGAAGCTGTCCTGAAGCTTGGAGGAAAAGATGGCGTTTCGGTCACTGTTTCTAAAGGTGATGTTATCGTTCTCCCTGCTGGAACGGGACACAAGTTAATCGGATCCAGCACAGATTTCAAAGTGGCGGGTGCATATCCAAACGGAATGGATCATGACTTAAAAAAAGGTGAACCTGATGAGCGGCCAAAAGTCTTAGATGACATTATGCTCGTTCCCCTTCCTGATTCAGATCCTCTTTTCGGCAGTGACGGCCCATTGTTGGATTTATGGAAAAAGTAATGGAAAACAGCGAAGAGCGACCTCAAAGGTCACTCTTTTTTATGTGTTGTTTTAAATTTATTTTCTCCACCATTTCTGTTTGGACAGATTATTAGAGTGGACGGCGACTGTCTCACCAATCATTGGAGTACATACCTCCACACCTTGTTCATCTGCTGCTATTAAAGTTCGTTCAACCGGGTCTGTCCAATCATGCAGTGATAATGTAAAAGCACCCCAGTGAATGGGAATCATCACCTTACCTCTCACATCGATATGCGCCTGCACCGTTTCTTCAGGCATCTTGTGGATGGCAGCCCACTTCTCGTGATACTGACCACATTCCATCAAAGTCAGATCAAAGGGACCGTAATTTTCTCCGATCTCTCTAAAGTGTGGACCATATCCGCTATCACCGCTAAAGTAGATTTTCGAAAGCTGGCCTTTTAAAACCCAAGAACACCACAGTGTAGCATTTCGGTCGGACAGACTTCTTCCGGAAAAGTGTCTGGCAGGTGTACAGATAAGAGTGATTCCCGCCGTTTCTACTTTATCCCACCAGTTACACTCTGTGATCCGTCCACTTTCAACACCCCATCTTTTTAAATGCCCGGCAACTCCAAGGGGAACAACAAACTGTTTCACTTTATGTTTTAATTTTTTTATTGAACTATAATCTAGATGATCATAATGATCATGCGAAAATACTACAAGATCGATTTCTGGCAAGTCCTCAACCCGAAAAGGCAAGTCTTTGCTGTACCGTTTGTTCCCAAACCACGGTACTGGTGATGGTGCTCTGCCAAACATCGGATCTAAAAGAATTCGTTTACAGTCCATTTCAAGTAAAAATGCAGAATGACCGAACCATGTAACTTTAGCTTCAGTATTAATACTTTGTTCAGAAAGCTGAAATGGCTTGAGAGGAACAGCTTCTTTAGGCTGTCTGTTCGGATTGCCCCTTAAAAATTCTTTTAATACAGGAAGCATCGAACGGAAATCCGTCGCCATTTCAGTAGGAATTTGATTCATGAAAGAACCGTTAGAATAATGTTGGATTGTCTTGTAATGCTGTATCGTATTCTTTGAAGGCTTTTGTCCGAAAACGGGGTGAAAAATGATAAAGAACATAATCGCCAGTATTACTGTAAATAAGATACTTATAACGAGCATAGATAGGATCCTCTCTTATGTAACTAGGTGTAAATATACTACTCCTTCTGTTGACTTTATAGCAAGTTTTAAGGAGTGGTCTGAAAAATACCTTTTCTTTTATATCGGCAAGTCTACACAAATTCATCTAGCACAATACCCAACATTTACGTCTACCTCATCAGTTTCCACTCTATTTTCCTAGAGTTGACAACAAAAAGCTGATCCACCCAGACTTACTCTTGTCCGGGAGATCAGCTTTCATTACTCATATTCATTTAAGCACTTTCCTTTTCCTTTTTCTTTGTAACTTTTTTACGTTTTCGCTTCTTCTTTTCCAGCTCTGCTTTTTTTGCTTGGTTTTTCGCACGCCTTCTCATTTCTTCGTAAATTCTGACACACAGTGTCGCAAAGCTGATTAGAAGGGCAATAATTTTATACGCCATCCCCAAACACGCCCTTTCTTCCTAAGAAACGGGGCAATTTTATGATGATTCTGGCTCTTTGGCTGCAGCCGTTTCGATAGGAGTTCTCATTACTCTTAGCGTCTCCTCATCACACACTGCTTTTTCTTGTGCATTCAAGACTAGCAGTCCATTTCCTTCTGCTTTTTTTGTCAATCCTATGCTTAACGTATTTTTTACTAATTGTGCATATACCTCAGCTTCACTAAGCTCACGGCCAAACAATTTTTCCTCGCGTTCAATAAGCAATGCGGCTGCTCCTGAAACGTGTGGAGTAGCCATCGATGTTCCAGATAGCTTTGCGTATTTATTTCCAGGGTATGTTGAAACAACATCTACTCCCGGGGCCACAAGATCAATCTCATCATTTGTGTTTGAAAACGGAGCAAGTTTCATTTTCGAATCAACTGCTCCAACCTGTACTACTTCTTTATAAGCTCCAGGATAAGCATGTTCGTTCGTATCTTCTTTGTTGTCCCCCTCATTTCCAGCCGCACAGACTACAAGTACATCATTTAATACCGCTCGTTGAACGGCTTCATGAAGTTCTGGAACATCCGTTGGACCACCTAGGGACATGGAGATGACACGCACTCGTTCACCGTTCTCTCCTCGCCAATTTACGGAATAATTGATAGCATCAATGATCCCCTTATACGTTCCCCCTCCATCCTTACCAAGAACCCGGCAGATCAGAAGCTTCACATCTGGAGCTACGCCTGCTACTCCAGCATTATTTAAAGTGGCAGCGATCGTACCTGCAACATGTGTTCCGTGATAATGTGCATCACGATAATCATTTTCATCTCCATCTACAAAATTACGGCCGCCAGCAATACGGTTCACTAACTCTGGGTGGCTCGTGTCACATCCCGTATCGAGTACCGCGACAACAACACTTTGGCCTTTCTCTCCTTCCCGCCAAAAAGCTGGGGCGTTGATCATCTCGACTCCGTATGGAATTTCCTCTTTGGATTCTTCTATTACTTCTTCAAGTACAAAGGGAATTAAACAAATTTCACTCATGATTCTTACCTCCTTTTAATTAAAAAATAGGATTCATCATGTTGAGTGCTCGTGTGGATTATTAAAGTAGCAAAATGAAAAGCGAACCTCCTTTCTTATACCTTGTGTGTACATAAGAAATAAAGATTCTAGTTGTGGGGTTATATTGCTATTCTACCAAACTGTTAAAAGTTGCCACAAGTCCTGACTTTAAAGATGAGCTATTACGTCTACATCGACATTTTACGCAAGGCGAACATATGTCCTTATCCTTACCTTTCTTCACGATTCGACGTTTTTTTCTAGTCTTTTAAAACTAGATCACAAAGAAACTCTCAAGACTGGGCATTGGCCCATCCTTGAGAGTTGTTTTTTGGTTTATAGATTAATAGCGTACAGCGTCTGCTGCATTCACACGGCCTTTAGAGTAGTATGAACCTGTTCCAGGCACATAATCAGCTGTGTTTTCAATGGCTGCACGGATGTTTGCTCCGCTACGGCCTTGTGATGCTAGCAATCCAGCAATTCCTGCAACTAGAGGACAAGCCATAGATGTTCCAGACATGTAAGCATAACCGCCGTTTCGTACAGTTGAAGCAATGTCTACACCAGGAGCGGCAACGTCAACCCATGATCCATAGTTTGAGAAAGAAGCTCTGTTGTCATTACGGTCAGTCGCAGCTACAGCGATTGCGTTTGAATAGTATGCAGGGTAGCTTGGTGCAGATGTATTTTCGTTACCTGCAGCTACTACTACTACTGCACCTTTAGATACAGCATAGTTTACAGCGTTTTGCAGTGATGTAGATCCACTTGGTCCACCAAGGCTAAGTGAAACTACTTTTGCTCCGCTATCTACAGCATGGTAGATTCCGTTTGCAATGTTATCTAGTGAACCACTTCCGTTTTGGTCAAGAACACGAACAGCGTAGATTGATACGTTCGGTGCCATACCTGCAATACCTGATGAATTATTCGTTTGTGCAGCAGCGATACCTGCTGCGTGAGTTCCATGGTCATGACGGTCCATCGGATCCCAATCACGGTCTACATAGTCATATCCTTTGATTACTTTCCCTGCTAAATCTGGATGGTTATAATCAACCCCAGTATCTAGAATTGCAATTTTTGTTGAAGATGATCCGCGTGTGATATCCCAAGCCGATTGTGCGCTTACTTTTTGTGGTGCGTATTGTACTCCATTATTAAAGTAATAATCATTCGGCGTCCAAGAAGCATGGTATGTATAGTTCGGTTCTGCATACTCTACATCTCCGCTTGCTTCATACTCAGCAATTGCAGCATCCACATTTCCATCTTTTACTTTGATAACGTGGAACTTAGGCGTTTTTTCTTTCACTTCGTCATTTGCTTTCACTGCGAATGACTTTGCTTTTGCTTCTGAGACGTTATCTTTGAATTTTACGATAATTTCTTGTGGTGTTACGTTTGACTTTACCTCTGTACTTTTTGCAGCTGCTGCAGGTGATGCAAGAGAGACTACTAATGGTAAAACCGCTGCCATAGTGGCAATCTTCTTAATCATTTGCTTCACTCCTCTAATTTAGTATTGAACTACAATTTCTAATATAGAGAGGAATTAACAGAAAATAAAGAAGAATTTTACTATTCTAGCAAAAACAAATAGATACTACCAATTTTTAAAAGTTTTAACTAAAAATAGTAAAAAGGTCATTTTATTCGTTTTATATTTTTTAAATCTTTTTACATAGAGACGTAGTATTTACCTATAGCCAAGTCTAATACTTAACGAAGAGAAATTTTAACGATATCCAAGTTCTTTTAACAACTTTTTGAAATGTATAAGAAAATTTGTTTGTTTCGCGGTGTAAATTCTTTTCTTCATTCACCGTTTTTGCCTTTACGAAAGGTACCGGATTCTGCAAGATTATTTGTCTTCATAAGAGATGAATGATTGCTTTATGATGAGGTGTTTTGCAATTATTTTATTCAATCAGTCAGAACGGCTTGAACAATTTGGTTTAAATTTCTTAACAAGAGGTATACCTAATGAAGAGACCTATTATTGGAGGGATGTTCAAATGTTAAAAATAGGCGACACAGCCCCAGACTTTGCACTGAAATCAGAAACTGGCGAGTCTTTCTCTTTTCACAACCACTTAGAAAACGATGATCGCTTTCATTTGCTAGTCTTTTTTAGAGGAGAGTGGTGTCCTGTCTGTAATGATCAGCTAAAAGAGTTAGAACAGAACATTGACACGTTCAACGAATTAAATACTCATATACTAGCCATCTCTACAGATGAAGAACAAAATCTTACCAAAATGAAAGAAAAACATTCCCTTTCATTCCCGGTTTTCAGTGATTTAGAGCGCACAGCTGGGGAACCGTACGGTGTTCAATACCATAACGGGAAGCTGTATGATGATCATGGAGAACACGGTGAGCCTGCACTGTTTTTAGTGGATAATCAAAAACGTGTGGTCTATTTTGATATTCAAACTGGACCATTTGGAAGACCTACTGCAGAAGATTTAAGAAAAACGATTAAATACATTAAGAAAACGTTGAGATAAAACGAAGAACGGAGCACGGCTAAGATTTGCCGCACTCCGTTTTTTAATTTATTTTTATGTGATGATCTCCATTTTTTATGTGATGACGACCAATTTTTATGTGATGGTAATTACTTTTTATGTGATGTGACCTACTTCTTATTTGATCAGATCTACAGCTATTCATCCCCGCCTACAAAATAGTCATTTTTACGATACGATAAGGCACTCACATGAGCAACAAGCTCTTTTCCGTTCTCCACTCTCACCTCATACCACGAAGTACGGTGGTTTCGCTTGATTTCTGATGCGATCGCTGTAATTTTGTCTCCTTTTTGACATGCAGCTAAATATCCAATATTTACAGAAAGCCCGACAGAAGTCTTTCCATATGAATTACAAGCTACTGCAAATACAAAATCAGCAATCGCAAATAATGCCGCTCCGTGTGCGGTTCCATGTGCGTTTAGCATGTTCTCCGTTATCTTCATTTCGGCGATAGCTGTTCCCGGTCCGATTTCCGTTAATTCAATCCCTAGCCACTGTGCAAAAGTGTCATTCTTCAATTTTTCCTGAATCTCTTCTGCATATTGAAAGTGAACTTCTGCATCTTCTCGTTTCGTCTTCATTTTAATCACCTCGCTATAAAACATTCTTTTTTTACTGATTAATCCCTTCTCCTAAATTTACACAGCGCTTAACACTTCACTTTTCATGAGAATACAATTAAACTATAATAACTAAACCTATAAGAAAGGTCGGATATTAACATGTCACATCCCGTATCTTCTATTCCTAGACCTTTAGTTCGTACCAATCAATGGTTCATCTTTTTGTCAGTCGCAGCTACATGGATTTCTGGTCAAGCTTGGGTTCTATTACTCCCTTTAATTGCTGGACTTCTGGGAATGTTTTTTGATTACAATCCTGTAATGAAGGTTGCTAAACGCTTCTTAAGAAAGAAGCCTTCAGCCTATATCCCGGAAGATAAGGATCAGCAAAATTTTAACCAGCAGATCGCGATCTCACTCCTTGCTATTGGGTTTGTCGGGTACACGTTGCATTGGAATGCGCTTGCTTTAACAGCTACAATCATGGTTGCAACGGCATCTTTTGTCGCCATATTAGGCTTTTGTGTTGGCTGTTTTATCCGATTCAGATGGCAGCAGTACCGTTACAATAAATCACGAAATTAAGAAAGAACCGTTTGCAAAATCTATTGCAACCGGTTCTTTTACTTGTTTTTCTATAATGAAATCTTTTCTATAATAATTTTATTGCTCTTCAGCGCTTGTTTGAGAGTGCTCTGAGTTGGGATTTGACTAAAATCAATTCCTAACTGAACGCTCGTCTGAGCAACTTCAGGACGAATTCCACTGATGATGGACTGCACACCAATCAACTTCAGTGTGTTTACCACTTGAAAAATTTCGTTAGCCACCATCGTATCCATAATTGCGACTCCTGATAGATCAATAAAAAGCTGTGTAATATTGGTGTCCGTACATTGCTGTAACGTCGATTCCATAATCGTCTTTGCTCGGTGGGTATCAATCTCTCCCACCAGTGGTAAGATACCGACTGAATCAGATAAAGGAATAACAGGTGAGCTCAGCTGATTGATCATTTCTTGTTGAGCCTGTATACGTCTGGAAGAAAAAAAGTTGTATTCTTCAGCAAACCTCTCAATAACTGTGTCAAAGGTAGAGTGCAGAAGACTAGTCCATATCAATATGTCAGATTGATTGGTGTTGTTTAAAGGTTCGTCGATAAATTCTCTAATTTTATCCCAGAAGATTTTTCTAAATCTCTTAAACTGCTGAATGATCTCATGAATGGGAGTATTTGATCCCGCTCGATCCTCTGCCACTCTTTTTGCCCATGCATCAATAACTTCTGTTTGTTCATTTTTTTCATAAAAGACGGATGCAATCATTTTAATAAAGAATTGGTTCTGTTCTCGAAGTCTAACTTCAACTTCTGCACCCATTCTTTTTGAATAAATTCCATGACCATCTGCATCCCTGGAAGCAAGCCAAGAATCTGTCATATCAGAAGAATGCTGGATAATAAATTCATAAAGAGCTTTGCTTCGGTCTTGCGTTAAATTGGCCATTTCTTCTCCCCTACTTTTTTAAGTTGATATGTGTGGATGAACATATTTCAACTATACTGGACACACCTGATTTACACAATAAAAAAGACCATTTGCATGAAAACAAATGATCTTATTCTTACTTATTTACTAGCTTCAAATACAAAGCTTTGTCTTGCATGAGACGGTTTTTTCCCAAATTCAAAGTCAGCGCTCACACTAACCTCTTTAAAGCCCACACTTTCCAATATGAGTTTAAATTCATCGATTCCATACCACCTAATAGCAAACCGCTGAAGTTCTGTTTGAATTAAACTTCCTTCGCGCCATTTTTCATATTTTAGATAAGAAACTTTGTATTGTTCTAAAAAGTTCACCTCTATTTGCTTATCTTCCATCGTGATGATATCTCCATTAGGACAATTTACTGTTAACGTTCTGATAACTCTTCCCGCTTCAAATTGATCTGTCGGTAAAAAAATATCTAAAATCAGCTTGCCGCCATCTTCTAAATGGTTAAAAATTTGCTTTAGCGCTTGCAAGGATTCTTCTCTCTTTTCAATCAATAAGAAAGAGCCACCTGGTATGATGATATTTGAATATTTCTTTTGCAGGTTAAGATTTTGCAGATCACTTTCAAAAAGCCTTGCAGCTAATCCTTTTTCATGTAGTCTATGTTGACAAGAAGCAAGCATCTCGCCTGAATAGTCCATCCCGTCTACGTCTAAACCAGCTTCCAAAAGGGGAATAATCACTCGGCCAGATCCGACCATAACTTCTAAAGTACGTCCGCCGTTCTCCTTCAGCCTGTTTGTGTAGTATTCAATATCGCCGCCAAATGACTGTCCAACCTTTTTTGTTTGATCATATACTTCCGTACATAGTGGTCCATAATTTTTAAAAGACATTCTGTTATTCCTCCATTTGTTATGATACACGGAGGTTTATAAAACGTTTAAACCTTCCGCACCGTATTGCTTTGAATGTGAATTTTTTTGTTTTTTGACATCTTAATCCCTCATTTCTAATGAATTAACCTAATTATGTTTTTTTCTGAAATGTTCGTCAATATTATTTTAATATCCTTTGAAAGTTAGAAAAATGAGTGAGTACTCACTTGACACACTTTCGTCCTCTGTCATATGCTATTTATATAAAAATGAGTGAGCACTCACTTTATTCTGAACTCAGAGGAGGTTACTTATGAATACGGTCATACAGGTTTCCGATGTTTCAAAGAACTTTGGATCTCACATTGTACTAGAAAAGATTTCCTTACAAGTAAACAGGGCTGCGATTTATGGCCTGCTCGGTCCATCTGGTGCCGGAAAAACAACTCTTGTTAAGATGATTGCAGGGATTGAGACACCAACCAAAGGAAGTATCAAAGTCCTGGATACACTCATGCCCAATCTTCATAACATGACAAAAATTGGATTCATGGCTCAATCTGATGCATTGTATGGAGAATTAAGCGGCAAGGAAAACCTCGAATTCTTTGCTTCTATCTATGGATTAAAAGGAGAGAAACAAAAAGAGCGCATCGAGCATGCCGCTTCCCTTGTAAACCTGACTGAATTCTTGAAAAAACAGGTTCATCAATACTCTGGTGGTATGAAGAGACGTCTTTCGTTAGCAGCTGCTATTCTGCACGAACCTCAAATTCTTATTCTGGATGAACCTACTGTTGGTATCGATCCCGTTCTACGCCAATCCATCTGGAATGAACTTTACAAGTTAAGCGAAAACGGCACAACAATACTTGTGACCACACACGTTATGGATGAAGCAGAAAAATGCAGTCAGCTCGGGATGCTTCGCGATGGAAGATTAATAGCTTCGGGTTCTCCAAGACAGCTTAAAGAAAGTACATCCAGTGAAACGATTGAAGAAGCCTTTCTTTATTATGGAGGTGTTCGCCATGAGAATTAGAGCTCTAGTAAAACGAATCATCAGGCAATTCATTCGAGACAAGCGGACTCTAGCTATGATGTTTATTGCTCCACTGCTTATTCTTACACTTGTGAACCTCGTTTTTTCAAACAACGATTATGAGCCAAAGATAGCAGTCGTCAGTGATCAGACGATGATTATCAATAAATTTGAAACAGCAGACAAGGCATTCACTGGATACAATACTAGTAAAACAGCTATTGATGACCTTAAAGATGAAAAATTGGATGCGATGATTGAAGTTCAGTCACAATCAGCCACGATCACACTAGAAGGCAGTAATCCAACAGCCAACAAAGCTTCTATGCTGACCATTGAAAAAGCATTAAAGAAATTGAATACCCATGCGAGCGAACAGTCATCCATAAAAACCTGAAATCAACTATCTGCACGGTTCAGCTGACATGGAAACTTTTGATTACATCGGTCCATTTTTAATTGGATTCTTTATCTTCTTTTTCGTTTTCTTAATTGCAGGTGTTTCATTCTTACGTGAACGAACAACTGGAACACTTGAAAGATTACTAGCAACCCCATTAAGGCGATGGGAAATGGTAGCGGGTTACGTGTTAGGCTTTGGGATATTTACCGTAATCCAATCCGCGATCATCGTAGCGTTCGCGATATTCGTTCTGGATATCATGATGGCTGGCTCTATTTGGTTTGTGGTACTCATCACTTTGATGCTTGCGGTTACTGCTCTATCACTTGGAACATTGCTTTCGGCTTTTGCGAAGAACGAATTGCAGATGATTCAGTTCATTCCAATTGTTGTTGTTCCACAAGTGTTTTTCTCTGGTCTATTCAACATTGAAACAATGGCTGATTGGCTTCAGCCGTTAAGTTACATCATGCCATTAACATATGGCGGCGAAGCAATTCGCGATGTGATGATACGAGGTGGCGGTTGGGGGCAAATTTATGATGAAGTTCTTATTCTTGCTGGATTCTCATTACTATTTATGACGTTAAATGTCTTGGCATTAAAAAAGCACCGCAAACTGTAAGTGGTTTGTTTGGCCGTTCAATTGTGACTATAATAGAGAAAACGCACGTTTTTTAAAGGAGAAACACTCATGTCTGATTCTGAATGGATTACCGAATTAATTAAAGATACAGAGCACGCAACCATGAGCGACAAACAGCGGAAGATCCTAGAAGCTGCCATTGATACCTTTTCTGAAAAAGGGTATTCTGGCTCGTCTACAAGTGAGATCGCAAAAAAAGCAGGCGTAGCTGAAGGTACGATCTTCCGGCATTATAAAACGAAGAAAGAACTGTTACTTGCCATTGTCACGCCAACGGTGGCAAAGTTTGTAGCTCCCTTTTTCATAAAATCCTTTGCAAAAGAAGTATTTGAAAATGAGTATGAAAGGTATGAAGACTTTTTAAGAGTGGTCGCAAAAAACCGGCTGGAGTTTGTACGAAAACAATTTCCCGTCTTAAAGATCTTTATACAGGAGATCGCTTTTCACGATGAGCTTCGCGAACCATTTCAAAAGCTATTTGCAGATCATGTTTATGAAAAGTTCAAAAGAATTATTGAGCATTTTCAGGAAAAAGGGGAGATCATTTCTTTGCCTCCCCAAACGATCATGCGAATGACGGCATCGAGCATCATAGGATACATCCTTCCCCGCTTCCTTCTTTTTTCGGATATGGATTGGGATGATGAGAAGGAAATCGACCAAATCGTGGAGTTTGTTATGTACGGACTCAGCGGTAGAAAATAAGATATGCATAAACCCGCCTGTACGAGGCGGGTTTATATTTATTCACTAAGTTTGGGACTGACAGGAGTAAAGTGAGAAAGATTATCCAGGGTATCAGAAGTTGTGGGTGAAAGTGCGATTGAGGAAGGGCCAAGCAATAAATAACCGCCGCATATGAATACGAGTACGAGCCCTTTTTTCATACACTCACCTCCCACCGGTTATTAATAACGAAAAACCAAAGAGAGATTCTCATTGGCTTTATCTCGCTATGCTATACAATTTCCCTCTCTGACTAAAGCTCAAGCAGGATTTTTTTTGTGAATCGGTTTTAATGTGCTTTTTTCTTTTAGTAATATAAAAAATAAACACACGGCAAGCAGCAAAAAAATGGTTCCGGTCCCTAAGAAGCCGTTTGCATAGGACTGAAGATCAGCACGCGCTACTTTTTCATTTATCTCCATTCCTAAAAAATAAACGCCAATACCATTACCATCGACTTCTTCTATACCGATGGATCGTAGATGAAGACCTTGTGTTAACAATAGGACACCTAACAGTGAAAAGAGGATGCCCATCACCCATCTCATTTTTTTACCTCGGCAGTTTGCTCGATTATTTTTTTATAACTTGGACTTAACTCACTCCACACATCAAATCGGTTACCGTCAGGGTCAGAAAAAACAAAATTCTCTCCTGCGTGACCACGATCCTCGATATCCTCTGTCTGGATGCCAAGCTCTCTAAACTGCTGATGCAGCTTTAAAAGATTGCCCAATCCGTCCACTTCGAACGTTAAAGAGAACCGTTTTTGGCCAGTATAGTCCGTAAAATTGGAATTCTCGTTTTCTTGTGATCTAACAAGAAAAAAACTTTGATTGGCAAGATCCAGAATCGCTTTATCATCATCTTGATAGTTCAGGTTTGCACCTAGTTTTTCAGTGTACCATTTAGCAGATACATCAACATGCTGAACAGGAATATACGTTGTACCAACACGAACTAGTTTTTCATTCAAAGCAATTAACCTCCTCTAAATTTTTTATAAATATACATTCGGTTATTGGAATAAAAATCCTGCAAAAAATCAAAGGAACTGCTCGGTTAAAATCGAAATACTAGTAGAACATAAACATCTGGAGAGTGAGAACTAATGAAGAACTATCATCTTAAAAACACGGTCCCCGTCCTTCGCATATTTGATGTAGAAAAGGCAAAGGAGTTTTATCTTCACTTTTTAGGATTCTCATTAGATTGGGAACATCGATATGAAGAGGATTATCCCTTATATATGCAGGTTTCCCTAGGTGAATGCTGTTTGCACCTCTCAGAACATCATGGGGATTCAATACCTGGAGTTAAATTGAGAATACATATAGAAGGTATAGAGGCTTACCTTCATTTCTTATCAGAAAAAAAGTATAAATTTGCAAGACCTGGACTGGAAGAGGCACATGGGTTTAAGGAAGTAAGAGTTGGGGATCCATTCGGAAACCGCCTTTGTTTTGTTGAACGGGATGAATCACGATAATCTGTCCGTTTATGAACATAATCTGTCCGTTTGCAAACTTAATTTGTCCAATCTCCTCCTGAATCTGTCCATTTGCAATGATAATCTGTCCATTCTTCTTATTCATCTGTCCAATTAAAAATAGGACACCATACTTAACGTTTGGTGTCCTCAGTTTTACTATTCCAAAGCTCTTTTTGCGAGCGTATTAATGACGATGTCATCCATCGGTGGATTATGGAGCCCTGCACGTACATCACGATAATGACGCTGCAACGGACTCGATAGGCTTAAGCTTCTTGCCCCAACTATCCGCATAGCTAGATCAACCACTTTTGCCGCTGCGTTTGTTGCTACATGTTTGACAGCCATTAATGATGGACCCATTTCCATTCTCGACTGGGGTTCGTTCACCCATTTTGCTGCGACAGAATACAGCAACTCTCTTGCTTTGAACAGCTCTAACTCCATTTCCCCAATCTTGCGCTGTACTTCCGGGACGTCACCGATCGGTCCTGGCAAACTGTTAGGCTTGTATGTTTTTGCAAAGTGAACGGCTTCGTTACGTGCAGCGACCGCTACACCGATGTAACAGGCAGGAATATGAAGCAGCCATGCTTTTGGCAGTTCACTTTTTCCACGGTCTTCTTCTACTAGCGCGCTTTCGGCAACCTTAACATCCTTCAGCACCAAATCATCACTTCGCGTTCCCCTCATCGCAACGGTATCCCACGTTTCTTCTATTGAAACACCTTCTGCATTCATAGGGATTAAGTAGTTTCCTTTTTTGCCTGAATTCCCGACTTGAGCTGAAACAATGGCATAGTCGAGTGCAGGTGCCATGGAAGTAAATGTTTTTGTACCGTTAATGATCCATTGATCTCCTTCCTTCACCGCTTTCGTTTGAGGCATTCCACCACGAGTTGGACTACCTGTAGTCGGTTCTGTGGCAGCACGGTTCACTAAGGCGTGTTCGTTAACGACTTTTTCACAAAGCGACCTCAACATATCATCATCCCACGTTCGTTCTTCAGCAAGTTCCAAAAAACAGCCAAGATGCCAGCCAAGACATAAAGCTGTAGCAGCATCTCCTGCAGCAATTCTTTCTTGTAGGAGTACAAACTCATACAAACTTAAGCCCTCTCCCCCATACTCTTTTGGAATGGTCAATGAGAGGTATCCAGCGTTTTTTAGTTCATCAACATTTTCAAATGGAAAACGGCCTTCTTGGTCGTATGTGTCTGCTCGTTCAGCAAACTTATCAGCGAGTGCATCAATCCTCTCAAACCAATCCCGCTGTGTCTTCGTTTTTATATATGTGTCATATAAATAATTCATAATACGACAATCCCTTCCTAACAAATCAGAACACTATGAATTTAAAGTATAGTGTATGCCTTTCACATAAAAAACGGCAAGGTATTTGTCCTATCTTTCCCCTTTGACTTCTTCCTGACACATTCCTTTTTTATGATGATCATATGAGATGGCTTGTTTTATTTATCCTAATTGGTTTAAATTCTGCTCCAGAAAATTTTTTTCTTTTTACCATTATGTCTCTCCCTGACATGTTCCTGACATTTTCAATGGTTACATTAATTGTACAAGGTTCGAACCTTACAATCTTAATCAAAACGATTCAATTAGGAGGAAAACATTTTATGAAAAAACCAGTAATCGGCTTTACCCTTGCAGGTGCATTGTTAATAGGCGGCTATGCTACAACATCACTTGCAGCAGATAATAACAATTCGAGCTCAAAAGCAGCTGTTACAGAAAAATGGAATTTGAAAGTAAAAGGCTTCGGGCATTTTGGAGGATTCTTTAAAGGAAACTCTGAAGATCTTTTAGAAAAAGCAAAAGAGCTTGGTATTAGTACGAGTGGTAAAGATGCAGAAACTCTAATGAAGGAAATTCGCGAAGCACAATTAATAAAAGAAGCGAAGAAGTTAGTTGTTAAGACTTCTGGCAAGGATATCCAAACACTAGCTGAAGAGGTACAGTTAGCTAAACTGCAAGAAAAAGCCAAAGAACTTGGAATCTCAACCAAAAATAAAGATGTTACTGCCTTACAAGAAGAAATTCACCTTGTACAGCTTAAGAAAGAAGCAAAAAAACTAGGTGTCTCAATTGATGGAAAAGACGCACTAACAATAAGGAAAGATATTCATACGGCAGCACTTAATAAGAAAGCAAAAGAACTAGGCATACCAACAGAAGGCAAAAATCTGCAAACTCTTCAGCAAGAAGTGATGGCCGCATCCTTAAAAAAGGATGCAAAGACATTAGGGATTTCAGTAGACGGAAAAGATATTCGTGAACTCGCTCATGAAGTTACATCTGCCAAAGTGAAAGCAGAAGCGAAAAAGCTCAACATTACAATCGATGGAAAAGCGATTCCTGAAATTGCGTTCGAAGTTAGAGAGAAAAAGATTCAGAATCTAGCAAAAGAACTTGGCATTTCAACAAAAGGTCAATCAACACCAGAATTAATAGAAGAGATTGAGAAGAAAGATGCAGATAAACTTGAAGCTTTGAAAGAGGATAACTTTTTTCCACTAATGGGTAAAAGAGGTTTTGGCCCAGGAGGACATCACAGGGCTGGCAAACCTCATGATGACAGACCTCGCTTTGAAAATGAAGCACCATCAATCAATGAGATCCATCCACAATCTGACGAACAAATTGAGTTTGGAAACGACATCTAAATCCAACCGTCCCCAGTCTATAAAACTGGGGATTTTTAAAGTATAGTAATGATAACAGGAGGGTCAGCCATGAAAACCATTTTGTTAGTTGAAGACGAAGTAACCATATCAAGAGTATTAACGGTTTACTTAAAACACGAAGGCTACGATGTCATCCAAGCATTTGACGGTAAAACAGCACTTCAAGCATTTAAAGAGGTTTCTCCTAATCTAGTACTTCTTGATGTGATGCTTCCCAATCAAGATGGCTGGTCCATTCTTCATGACATCCGTCAAAACAGCTCATGTCCTGTTATCATGCTTACTGCGCTTGGAGATATTGATTACCGGCTAAAAGGATTGAATCAAGGTGCTGATGATTATATAACAAAGCCTTTTATTGGTGAAGAAGTCATAGCGAGAGTAAATGCAGTCCTTCGAAGATCTTCAAATGTTTTAGAATCTGAAAATATAAAACAATATGGCAATCTGAGCATGAACTTTGATTCTCACGTTGTAAAAATAAATGGTGAACCAATCGTTCTTACACCTAAAGATACCACCTTGTTACTCTTTCTCGCTGCCCGGCCAAACCGGACGTTTACAAGAGACAACTTGATCGAACAGATATGGGGATTAGATTATGAAGGCAGTGAGCGAGCGGTCGATCTCGCCATTAAACGGATTCGCCAAGCCCTTATAACCTGGCCAGACACACAAGGAGAAATCCGTACACTTCGTGGATTGGGGTATCAGTTCTGTGTTTACGAATAAAAAGACTCGAACAACATTATTAAAATATTGGACTACCCGATATGTGCTCACCCTTTTTGTCGGTCTTCTTATACTTGGAATATGCTCATTATGGTGGATTCGACATACTGCACTTGAAAACCGCTTAACCCTTATGGAATACATTGCAGCTGATACAGCAGACCGCATTGAATCTGGGGACAGAAAGAATGATTTAGGGCGTTTTAATCGCAAACTTGATGACCGCGCTCAAATTTTACAAATGAATAAACCACCAGAACTGTATATAACTGACTTAGATGGTACCATTCTGAATCCCAGATCGCTTCAAAGAGGACCTCAGCCCAACGAACAGCCTATTTTTAGCCTGTATTTTATGCCAGATGAAATTTTGGAAAGTAAGAAAACCGTCGAGAAGTTTAAAATAGAGAGAACTTCTGTCTACGCTGTTAAAAAACCAGTAATGTATGCTGAAGAACAAGCGGGTTGGGTTATTGTCATGCAAACATCTTCAAACCTGACTGATGTAAATCAAGAGTATCGGCTACCCATTTTTTTATTGTTAAGTCTTGGCCTTCTCGGGTGGCTAATCATCTATCTTTTGTTGAAACAAATTCTTAGACCTATTCAAGATGTTGCAAATGCTGCTTCACAGATTAAAGACGGAAACTATGAAATTGACTTAAATACTGTTGCAAAAGAAAAAGAGATCCATGAGTTATTAATTTCATTTGAACAGATGAGCACAAAGCTGAAACTTTTAGAAAAACTGCGGGCTGAACTCCTGGCAGGTGTTACACATGATTTGAAAACACCGGTTACTTCAATTAGCGGCCTTGTACAAGCCGTAAAAGATGGAATCGTTTCTGGAGAAGAACGTGATGAATTTTTGGACATTACCATGAAAGAAATTCATCGTCTACAAAGAATGATAGAAGATTTATTAGATTACAACGCTCTATCTGCTGGAGCATTCACCATTCGAAATGAAACATGCAATATGAATGAACTTGTTCAGGATGTGGTTTATCAGTGGGAAATTACCTTGAATGATAAAGTGAACTGCAAAGTGGCTGTTCCTGATGTTACGATTTATAGAGAAACAGATCCGCTTCGCTTACAGCAAATTCTGATTAATCTTTTGAATAATGCTTATCAGGCATTAAGTTTTGATGGAACAATCACAGTAACTTTAAGCAATAATGAAATTCAAGTAATCGATACCGGTCAAGGCATCCCCGAAAAGGAACAGCGTTATATTTTTGAACGTTTTTTCCGTGGCGAACAGAAAAAGTTAAAAGTTCGCGGGTTAGGACTTGGTCTGCCGTTTAGCAAAATGCTTTCAAAAGCAATAAGTGCAGAGCTTATATTAAAGAAAAGTTCAGCACAAGGAACCACTTTTTCGATACTTTGGAAAAAATAAGTAAAATCCATTTACAAGAACACTTGTTCGTGTTACTCTTAATGTAGGTTAGATAATCCAACAACTAACCTCCCCACCAGTGAGACCGGCCTACCCAGCCGGTCATCTTTTCATAAATAAAAAAAGCTCTGCAAATTCTTATTTGCAAAGCTTTCTTAAAACGATCTAAAATCCAATCTCTGTCTTTTTGTCCAAAGCCAAACACCTGTTGCAAGGTGAATCACAATCACTACAAAAACAGCACCGTATTTTTCTGTAATCCAGCTAACAAACCATACGAGCGGCAGTGTTAGAAATAAGTTAACGAGCATCAACACCCATGATGTTCGGGCAATTGCTACAAAAAACAAAACAATCGGCATGATTAGGAATATCCAGAATATAACACTTTGAAATACAGCCATGACTTCCCCTCCGCTTACCATTATATAAGGGGTTCGCCGCAATCTCCACCTTTAAACGAGTACTTTTTCTACTAATTTCTGTTTTCATCAAGTATGACTAAAAACAAAAGAACCCTATGACTGTTATTCATAGAGTTCTTTTAACCTTCTATTAACGTTTGATCGTTATTTTTCTAGCTTCTGATTTTAATGATAAACCCGTTTCATCCTTAGCTGTCACCATGATGAAATAATCTCCATTCGGATAATCGCTGTCTGGAACCCATGGCAGGTTATAGATCGAATGTTCATTTAGAATATCCGCTTCTTCAACCGTATTACCTTGTGCATCCATTATTTCGAAGTGCCAATCAAGTCGCTTGTATCCAAATGCTCTTATAAGTAAAGGCTTTGATTCACTTATGTTCGTTGCATTATTTAGACCCAGATAGTTAATAAAGGGTTCAGCGTTTAAGAAGTTTTGATTTCCTTCATAAGTAACTCCCACATTTCTGGCATGATCGAAAGCAGAAATCGTCACCAATTCTGGTTTTACTTTTGAAATAAACTCATTTACACCATTCTGTAATCTTTGATATGTGCCGTTGATCCAAAGCATGCTTCCCATGTGGTATGTGCTGTTCTCCTTCACATACCAGGTTACACGGTATCTTCCATCTGGCAGTTCAGCCACTTTAATGTTCTCTGCTTTTGGTGCTACCGAATCTACTTTTATAGGAATCTTTGTAACTTGTGGTTTAGCACCTTCGTAATTAAGCGTACTTTTATATACATAGTAATATTGACCATCTTTTACCGTGTTGCCTTCATCATCCGTAGAGTTCCAATTGAACCCTTCCATGTTATAGGAATAGTCTCTATAGCTCATAATGTTCTTTCTAAATGGATATGGGCTTCCATCTTCCGTAAACTCATTGAAATTACCAAGATTCGCCACCGTATTCCCTTTGTCATCTTGTATACTGAGTGACATCTCTTTTAAATTGCGAAGAGCGGTAAATGACGGATACGCACCAGCACTAACGGAAAGCGGAGATACGCCAATCTTTCCAGGATCAAATGTGCCATTAGAAGAATTATATCCTAGCGGAAACGAATCCATATCGTTAAATAAAACTGTATAGCCTAAGAAAGCATCTCCTGTTACAGGACTTTCATCCACGTTTGCAATCTGATCCCAGTCACCGTAATACCCCATAAGTGGTACAGAAAGCGTTGTTAGTTCTTTTGCTGAACTTCCTTTAGGTACAAAGCGAACAAAGCCTTCTATAAAACGGCCTTCACTTAATTCTTCAGGCAATGTAACAGAGATCGTTACTTCTTGATCGCGTTGCGGTTTATATGTGTATGATTCCGCAGGATCATAGGTCTTGCCATTAATCTTAATGATAGCTCCTTTTACTGGAACAGAATGCAGTGTTAAGTACTCTCTTTCCACTCCTGCATGCGTTTGTTTTGTTGTTTCATCCGTAATGAGGTTAACTTGGATCTCATATTGATGCTGAGGTTTTACTTGATTTTGCTTTAAAGGTTCAACATTTAATGTGAAATCAAAGTTTCGACCTACTTCTTTTAGGGCAACAGATGCTGCTTGTTCTAAAGGTACACCAGTTCGTTCAAGCAAGTATGGTGTTTTAATGGCACGTTCAATCTTCATCATTCCTGAACCTTGTCTTCTTGGAGAATAAAGTGTGTTATCGTGCTTCGGATTTGATAGCGTTTCAGACGTGTTCATTAACGCATTCTTTGCTTTTAACACCGTCTCCATTTCTTTTTGAAGGCCAAGCTCTTGATAATAATGTTGTAGAAGCAATGCCCCTCCACCGGCAACATGCGGACTTGCCATAGATGTACCGCTCATCGTTTCGTACTCATTGTTAATAACCGTAGAAAAGATCTTTCCACCTGGTGCAGTGATCTCCGGTTTAAAGCTAAGATCTGTTGGAGAACCGAATGATGAGAAGACTGACATCGGTTCTGTTGCTGTATTTTGAACCTTTAACACTTCATCTGTAAGCTGGACCGTTACTTTCTCTCCAGCCTTTAAACGTTCTACTAATTGATTTCCGTTCACTTGATCAGTTGTTACTGCCGGAATGAAATAAGGGCTGAAAAATAAACTTGAATAAGCAGGAACTTGTGGAGGGGGAACTACCATTGCTGCTACTGCACCCTTGCCACCTGCTCCGGTTTGAATATGCGTAAATGTGGAATAGTTTTGCAATGGCTGTGCGACTGCAATCTTTCCTTGTAGATCAAGGTTCTTGAAATCTGCCGAGCTTCCTTCTCCTACAAATACTAACTCATATTGCTTTGCCGGGTCTAACGTACCGATTAATTTCTTTATACCTGGCTGAATTTGATAGCCGAATAAGCTGCCATCCGACAAACGTAATCCATCAACTGTCATGGTGTCGTTTTCGGAGGAAGCTACTTGTAAAGCGTAAGGTGTTACACCTGGATCTCCTACCAAACCGATATCCGGATTCTTCGCCAACGGCAGCTGGGATTTAGCAAGCAGATTATTCTTCGTGCTGTAAGCTGCGTTCCCAGCGGCTGCTACAACCAACACACCTTTTTCAGTCGCATATTGAATGGCACGCTGAACTGGGTCATTTGGATCAACGTTCCCTGCTTCTGAACCTAAGCTTAGGTTAATGACGTCAGCTCCCATTTCTACAGCATGGTAGATACCTGCAGCAATATCATCATCGTACGCACCGCCGCCTTTATCAGAAAAGACCTTTTCCGCGATGAGCTGAACATCTGGCGCTACACCTACCGCTTTTTTCTGTGTTTCTTCATAAGCGCCCACAATACCTGCTACATGTGTCCCATGTGAATTTTTTGAAGGGATAACGTTTGAATCCTTGTCAGCCCAATCGTATCCTGTTGGTACTTTATCGGTGAACCACACTTCGTTAACTGGTGTTCGATCAAACGCATCTTGCAGGGTTTCTTGTGATAGTTTTGCAGCTTTTTTCCCTTTTTCTGAAAGCTGCATAGCATCATGGCGGTGATCGACACCTGAGTCTACAACCGCTACAACCATACCTTCTCCGCGAGTGTTATAGGTTGTCCACGATTTCATCGCTTCAACAAGCTCTTTGCTGTTCACAACCGTATGTTCATATTGCTTAGCTACACGAACATCTTTTACTCCATCAAGATTTGCCCACTTTTGTGCTTCACCAAGCGTCGTTTCTACGCTAAAGCCGTAAAAGCCTTTTGAATAGGTATGCCTGACTTTTGTCGCAGCACTTCTCTTTTCAGTAACAGCCTTTTTTACCTTTTCTACTTGAGCTGTAGGCAGTGCTTTTGCCTGCTTGTCTACTTCAACTTCTACAACGATTCTTACCACTTCATTTGGATTAAAAGAACTCTTTTGTAAGCCGTAAAGTGGATCATTGCTTGTATCTGAAGTAAATTGAAAATTTTTTAGCTTTTCAAGTGTTTCTGAAATGGGAAGCTGTTTTGAATCCTGCTTTGAAAACTGAAAGTCTGCACTGACAGACGAACCAAACGTACTTACTGCAATTATTCCTGCTAGAAATGACGGTAATACCTTTCTCTTCATATCCCTCATCCGATCACCCTCTAATTTCCTTTAAATTTCAACTATTCCTACTTTTTATCTTAGAGAGTCAAATTTAAGAAGTAAATTGGGGTAATTTTTAAGAGAAACCAAAGGAAAAGGCAGACTTTTTTACCATAACTTGATTTAAGGGTCGTTATTTGCATTACTTTTAACCTCTAAAAAAGGAATTAAAAAGATAATATGTCAATAACTTTAAATCCAATTAACCCAAATCATACTTTCCCTCTTGTTTTTATCAATTTTTAAAAGGTAGAGAATAGACATCCTACCACTTTGAATCATCTATATTAGTATAGAAAATCGTGCTACTATAGGTAAAATAACCTATAAACGGAGTGGTTGATACATGAAGGAAGGTTTAATCATCAAACTGTATCGTGAAAGGGCTGGTTTAACTCAAACGCAGCTTGGAGAAGGAATTTGTTCAGTCACTCATATCAGCAAAATTGAAAGAGGCATTACTCAATATTCCTCTGAAATAATATCATTAATCTGTAAAAGGTTGAACATTGACCTGAACAAAGAAATGAAACAATACAAACTCTTAGAAAAAAAGCTTCACGAATGGTTAGAAGTGATGGTGAAGCAGCAGCTAGAAGAACTTGAGATCCTAAAAGAAGAAATTGAAAACAATGCTTATATTTATCTCTCAGAGGTACAAAACTCGTATCAAATCTTGCTCGCAAGGTACTATTTTACAAAAGGCAACCTACAAAAGGGAAAAGAGATACTAGATGCCTGCCAGCAACAGCTAGGATTACTTGATCGTTATGAGAAACATTTACTCGAGCATACGTTGGGCATCTATTATTTGAGCCTTGGAAAGATAAAAGAAGCTATCCATCATCTTACAAATATTAATCCGATTGAATATAACAATCATGAATTTTACTATCACCTTGCCTCTGCATTTCATATGATTCAAGCCAAAGTAAAAGCGTATCATTTTGGGAACCTAGCACTTTCCTATTTCAGAAAGACAAATAATTTCAAACGCATGCTGGATACTGAGACACTTATGCTGATTCAGATGGGATACAATGACGTTTATCATTTTGAGGACACTGTCGAACGTTATCAAGCTTTGATCAAAAGCTGTAAAACGTATAAAGAGGATGTTAAGGTCGTTAATCTATGGCATAACTTAGGTGTGGATTTTGCTGCGAAAAATCTCTACATAGAAGCAAGAGAAGCATATGAAAAAGCATTAGAAGGGTGTTATAGTCTTTCCCTTCCCCACATAGAATTAGGCGCAAGACGAGGACTTGTGCATTGTTCCATTCTGATTGGTGACACAGAAAAAGCGATACTTAAAAAACATATACAGTTAGGTAATGCGCTAGCGAACCAAATGAAAAACGAGACTTACTTGCATGTTTTTCACTTACTCGAAATCATGCTGAATCATTCTCAATCAGATGCCTATTATCAGTATTTAGAACAGACTTTTCTTCCCCACTTGCATGAAACAGGACAGGAATCACTATTGTTGATTTATGAAAAAGAGATTTTTCACTATTATCGAACAACTTCTCAATATGAAAAAGCAGCTGAGCTTGCAAGTAAATATATGAGTGCATCTTTATAGGAAATATTTTTTAAGGTTGAACTTTATCCTTTATGACGATACTCTAGACAGAGAGCATAATAGAGAGGATACTGACATGATTCATTTATTTTCACACAATGATTTAGACGGAAAATCGTGCGGCTATTTGGCACAACTGGCATTTGGAGACAACTGCAAAATCTCATATTGTTCACACGGAACGATTAACGACCGAGTGGAAATGCTGCTTGATAATCCAAAGGAACGAAAAACAGAAATTATTATTACAGATATCGCGGTCAACGAAGACTTGATGATGCGTCTTGATGAACGTTCGAATGCTGGCGGAAAAGTAAAACTGATCGACCATCACGCAACCGCTCTTCATTTCAACGGATTTGACTGGGGACATGTTCAAGTTCGTTATGATGATGAACGTTTAACGTGTGCCACTTCCCTTTTCTACGAATATTTGATAGAGAATGGCAAACTCAAACCTACAGGAGCTCTTGATGAATATGTAGAGCTTGTTCGTTTGTACGATACGTGGGAATGGTTTGATCAAAAGGTTGAAGCTAAGCGATTGAACGATTTGTTCTTCATCCTTCCTCCTGATAAATTTGAAGAACAGATCATGGAACGTTTGAAAGGTGATTCTTTTCAGTTCTCTGAAACAGAAACGACGATTCTTGATTTAGAAGAAGAAAACATCGCTGATTATATTAAAAAGAAACAGCGTCAAATGGTTGAGATCTGGGATACGTGGTCTTTAGGTGAAGGCACAGAAGAAAAAACGTACAAGATTGGTGTTTTGCACGCAGAACGCTATCACTCAGAACTTGGAAACGAGATCAATCGTGAGAATCCTCACCTAGACTTGATTGTGATCTTGAACATCGCCAACAAGCGCATTGGATTACGCACCATTCATGATGAAGTGGATTGCTCGATCTACGCGAAACAGTACGGAGGTGGCGGACACCCGAAAGCTTCTGGCGGAAACATGACTTCTGAAGCGTTTGAAAAGTTTGTTGTTGCTGCATTCCATGAACAGCCTCGACGAATCGATGCACCGAAGAATGAGCACAACGTGAAGGAAAATCCGGATGGAAGCTTGTATGTGAACAACCATCGTGAAGTTTCTAAGATCTATTCGGAAGATAATCAAACATGGCTGATCACACATAAAACACATCCAGTAGATGAAACATTTAAGAGCTACCAAGATGCTGAAAACTACGTAAAACGCCACTTTGAAGGCTGGCTGATGCGTGATGATGAAGCAAATAACAACAATTAATCATGAAAAAAGGACTGCTTGAACGGGCAGTCCTTTTCCTTTATTCAACAACGCCGGTGTGTACCATTTCTATGTCTGCATTTACTTTTACTTCTACATTCGGATATTGCTCTTCCCATTTTCGTAAATCAAAATCTCGGTAATGCGCTTCATATTTAGAACCAAGACCAATTGGATCAACACCATTTTCCTGAAGAAACATAATGATTCTTGCAGCGTCTTGTTCGATCTTGTTCTTTATTTGCACCTGAAGTTGCTTTACTTTCTTTTTGTCTGTTGGCCCTCGATCAATACTTCTGTACTCTTGAAGCCTCGCATCCATTTTTATGGTGATAGTAAATTCAGGAATACCTTTGTTTACTTTAACCTCATAGTGTGGTGTTGACTTGATATTGCTGATTACAACAAATTCATCCTCACTTAACTTATATTGATGTGTTCCCAATTTAAAGCGTTCTATCAACATTTTTAGCGTGAATACATCTTTTACAGGCAACGTCGTTATTAATCGATCATCCTTAAGCAAGCCAATACCGTTTATTTTAATCTTGTCTTTCTCTTTTTTTAGCAAGGGCAAGTATGGATCATTTCCGTCATTATGATAGTTATAAGAGAAGATAGCCAGGTCAGTAGTAGGCAGTTCTCCTATTCTGGCGTTTTGCCTAATCATATCTGATAGATACAACGCAATGTTTTCTTTTCCATATTTTTTTATCGATAATAATTCCGAAGCTTCCCCTTCTATAACAGCAAGCTGTATCGTGTTGGCAATTTCAGGCGTGCGTCTTATCGTATCAATTATTGGATATAATCCTTTTTCTGCAAGTTTTTGACCAAACAATACAAGACGAAGCTGGCCGCTAACCAAGGGATATTGAACTTCATTTTGAGATCGATCGATGGTCTCCTGAACGGTATCACCTTCCGCTTTTAATATTTCTACTTTTGATGTCTCATCTACCCGATATTCTGGATATACAATGGTTCCCAATAATTTTTCATCTGAAGTTAAATCAAAGCCTACCCCTTGAATAATACTGATTTCGTTCGTATTTTGTGTAGGAACAATCTGACATCCTGATAACACAAAGAGTATGACGATAGAGATGGTTAACAAATAATACTTCATCTTGTTACCCTCTTTTTCTTTTTCACCATTATAAAAACAAGCCACACTAAAGGAATATAAAGATAAAACAACCCCAGTGAAATACTAGAGACCGTATTCAAGAACGAATGAAGAATGTACCGGTTATCGAGCAGTTGGCATAGAACGAGAGTTAAAACCATCAAAACAAGTAAAGGTGCTTTTTGTTTTTTATTAAAAATCTTCTTAAAACCTCTGCTCGATGCCCAAAGCATCAGCGATATGATTGTCACGATTTTGATTAGATACAATGAAATGAGAATATACTCAATCCTCTGGATAAAGGAAAAAGTTGTTAACGTATTGATATTAATTCTTGCCCAAATGTTACTCTGTATCTGTTTTTCACTTATAAATAAAAAAGTTGTAAACGCTCCTACTGTATAAAACAAAGTCGTATACGCTAGACCAAGATGTGCAAACTTTCGGGAAGTCTTTGCATTTTTTATAAAGGGAAAAACCATCAAGATGATTTCAAATCCTGCCATCGAATAACTTGTTTCTTTAGCAGAACGTAACAGGTCAGCAAAAGAATGATCCAAAATAGGTAGTAAATTATCAAGATGAATATAATTTCTAGGCAGATTAAAATGGTTAAAGAAAAGAAGGAACGTATATAAGACTGCAACAAAACAAATGCCTGCCACTACACGAAATCCCCCAGAAATAATGTAATAACATAATAAAAGAATCAGTACAGCCATTACCCATGTCGGTAATGTCGGAAACAACCATACTTGGATAATCTCAATATACTCCCTCAATACACTGACAGCCGCTAACCAAAAGTAGACCATAATGATTCCGCTCATGATCGATCCAAGGATTTTACCGTATAACTGGTTATGTACATCCACAATATCTCCGTTTGCAGAAGACAAAAGATGGATCATAACGAACATGACAAGTTGAATGATTACGCCTGCAATCAGTACACTGATCCATGCATCGTAGCCTGCATGTTTTGCAATAATTCGATGAAAACCCAGTATACCTACTCCTGTTTGTGCACCTATTATGATAAAGAACAAGAAATAAGGTGATACTTGGTGCCTGATATTAACTTGCAAGATGATTCAACCTCCTTTCTGCTATTCATCAAAATCTGAAGGCGGACCTGGACTTCTTCTATCAAACACCGCTTTTTGCTTTACTTGTGGACGTAGATTATCCGGATTTTCTTTTTGCATCCAAAACGGCAAGCGTACCCACAGATCCTTAAACATGTTCTTACGAAACGGGTAAAAACCAATATATGGCCTTCCGAGTGACGTTAAACGCAATAGATGGGCAAGAAGAAAATTCAATCCGATCACGATTCCGATCAAACCAAGAAGTTGGGCCATTACAATAATCGGATATTTAACAAGCCTCACTGAGTTATTGAACTTATAAATCGCTGAAGTATAGGAAGCTAATGTACTTAAGCCCACTAAAATGATTAAGATACTGCTTGTTAGTTTGGCTTCTACGATTGCCTGTCCAATGACAATCCCGCCTACTATCCCTAGCGTGGTGCCGATTTTTGTCGGCAAACGAAGGCTCGATTCTTTTATAAATTCAACACTGATTTCTAAAATGAGAACTTCTATAATAGGCGGAAATGGCACTGCTGCTCTCGAGGCGACTAATGAATCGAGTAACTTTGCCGGAATCAATTCATAGTGATACGTTAAAACAGCGATATAAAGGGGTGAAATGATAAGCGATACACATAGGCCAAATAATCGAATGAGCCGCAAATAGTTTGCAATTAACCAAGGTACATAATAATCTTCCATCGCTACAACGGATTCTGCTAATGTAATCGGTGCGATTAACACGTCAGGCGATCCATCAACAACAATGACGATCTTGCCTTCAGTAAGTGCGGCAATGGTGCGATCTGTTCGTTCAGTTGGAATAATCTGCGGGAAAAGAGAATTTGTATTATCTTCAATCATCGATGCTAAGTAAGAACTATCTGAGATATGATCGTATTGAACATCGTTTATTCGCTGCAAGACTGTTTCAACGTTATCTTTGTCCGCAATCGAATCCATATAGATGACAGCGACTTTTGTTGAAGATAATTTACCTATCTGCATTTCTTTGACATGCAGATCAGAGGATGGTAAATGTTTTCTTATCAAGTTGATGTTTGTGTCCATCTCTTCCACATAGCCGGCTTGAGGACCAAGTGCTGTACTTTCCATCATAGGAAAAGAAATATCTCTGAACTTATTATTTGCTACATTCACCAATAAACATTTTGTATCTTGTTCTGTTAGGCGAATAGCAGCAAACCCTTGCAATAATTTCTCTTTTATTAATTTTTTGTCAGATGTTACGATGGTTTGCTGAATGGGGATGTTATTTTTCACCCTATCTAAGGAATGACTTTCAGAAAGGTATGGAACGACATCTCTATGAAGAGTTTCTGACATAACAAGCGTTCTAAAGTAAGAGATCCAAAATGGCTCTGTTTTTTCGGAGGATGTATGATCATTAACAAAATCGTTCGATCGTGAAAGTTCCTCTACCCAATTGGTTTTCTCAGGGCTTGTATTCGGTTGTTCTTCGATGTTCTTTGTGTCCTCAACTTTTTTCTCTCGCCATTTTTTGAACATACTTATCCCTCTAGGTGATTTTTCCTTATTGTTGATTTGAAACACTTAATGTATTCATGAGAATAAAGAAAAAAGCGCTTAGGTGAGTTTCTCTAAGCGCTTTTCATTATTCTGAATTTGACTGATTTTGCAGCACATCGAGCATCGATGTGAGTGTATGACTCAAGTGGATCAATTCTTCTTTTGTCATCGCCATGTTCTGTGTTAGCTGATTTGGAATACACGCTGCTTTTTCTTTAAGTGCTTCCCCTTTTTCCGTTAGTGTGATAATCACACTTCTTTCATCTTCTACTGACCGCTTCCTTTCTACCAACCCGTTTGATTCCATCCGTTTTAGCATAGGCGTAAGTGTACCTGAATCCAAAAACAATCGCTTTCCCAATTCTTTTACGGAGAGTGAATCTTTTTCCCATAATAAAAGCAATACTAAATATTGTGGATACGTCACATTTAATTCTTGCAAAAGGTCGCGATACAGCCTGGTAATTTCACGTTCTGCTGAATAAATTTTAAAGCATATTTGATTCTCGAGTTTTAGTAGATCGTTACTCATAACAATTCCTTTCTCGTACAACTTTTAACTACATTATAACACAATATAGTTTTACACAATTAAATCGTTTGACAGTAATTGTAGAGTGCGTTATTATAAAGAAGAATTATTTATATTGTACACAATTTAATTTTACACAAACAAGGAGAGTGTTACGAATGGAAGCATTATATACGGCAAAAGCAACAGCTGAAGGCGGAAGAGCGGGTAAAGTCAGAAGTGACGATGGGGTGCTAAACCATGAGCTCGCCATGCCAAAATCCCTTGGAGGATCTGGAAATGAGAACGCGACAAACCCAGAACAACTATTTGCAGCAGGATATGCAGCTTGTTTTGATTCAGCATTAAACTTGGTCGCACGACAAGCTAAAAAGCGCATCCAATCAAAAGTAACGGCTGAAGTCTCAATCGGAAAAGACACAGATGGCGGATTTAAGTTAGCTGTTTTGCTGAACGTTGCGGTTAACGGAGTAAGCCAAGAAGAAGCAGAAGAACTCGTGAAGACAGCACATGGTGTTTGTCCGTATTCAAAAGCAACAAGCGGAAATATCGATGTGGCATTAAAAACAGAATTATTTTAACTTCTCTAAGGACCAGTAAAATGGTCCTTTTTTTGTTTGTTGTTTTTATAGTAGCTGTGCTTTTAGGTGATGTCTTTTTGACACGTACACTGTTGAAGCTCATATATAAGAATTCCGTGATAAGCAACATTTTTCCCGTGATGATGGACCGTTTTTCCGTGATTCGTCCCTATTTTCCCTTGATTGGTGTGGTTTTTTCCGTGATGTCTCAAGCATGTGTCTTACACAAGTGGAATAAGGAGTTTTCCGCTTTCATTCACCGCACAATGATGTAATCAGTCCAGACCTTTATTTTAAAAATAATCCCTTAGCCAGTATCCAACTTCCCATTCTCATTGTATAATTATTCAAAAATAAATAATTATTCAGAATCGAATAATTTGTAAAGAGATAACTGGAAAAGGACTGATCATGATGAACCCTACTGACTATTGGAACGAAAATGAACAGATTCTTCATTCTTTAAAAGATGATATTTTAGTAACAAACGTTGACGGAATTATCCTTAAAGTTAGTGAAGTCACCGGTAAAATTTACGGTGTCGATTCTGAGAGTTTAATCGGAAAATCCGTTTATGATCTTGAAGCACAAGGTTTATTTACTCCCATACTTACTCCGATGGTCGTAAAAGAAAATAAGAAAATCACCTTTGTCCAAACGACGAATAAAGGAAAAAAACTGCTCGTTACTGGAATTCCCGTTTATAACGAAAAAGGCGAATTATACAGAGTTGTCAGCTACTCCCACGATATAACTGAACTCGCCGAATACAAAGACTTTCTAATTACGATGGAAGAAGAAATGCAACGAGTTAAAACTGAGCTCGATCTTCTAAGAAGTAAGCAGCTGCATGATGCTGGGATCATTGCGAACAGCGAAGATATGAAAAAGGTGGTCTCAACAGCACTTCAATTATCGGAAGTGGATGTCAATGCGTTGATCCTCGGTGAATCTGGCGTCGGAAAATCATTGTTAGCTAAATTTATACATAATAAAAGTCACCGTGCGAAAGGTCCGTTTATTGAAGTGAACTGTGGAGCGATCCCGGATTCTCTATTCGAAGCTGAATTATTCGGCTATGAATCAGGTGCGTTTACGGGAGCTCGTACAAAAGGCAAAGTAGGACTAATTGAACTTTCAAACGGAGGCACACTTTTTTTAGACGAGATTGGAGAACTTCCCCTTTCCCATCAAGTAAAAGTCTTAAAAGTCATACAAGAAAAGCAGTTCTATCGAGTCGGTGGAACAAAGCCGATAAACGTTGATTTTCGTTTAATCTCGGCTACCAATAAAGACCTCAAAAAAGCGATACAGGATAAGCAGTTTCGAGAAGACCTTTATTTCCGGTTAAATGTAGTCCCCGTTACCATTCCCCCGCTTCGAGCAAGAACGGAGGATATTGTACCACTAATACATATGCTGCTCGAGCAGTTCGAGAAGAAATATAACCGAAGCAAGAAGTTAGATGAAGCAGTCATCCATCATCTCTTGCATTATGATTGGAGAGGCAACGTACGAGAATTAATCAATATCATGGAACGATTAGTCGTTATCTCCCCTTCTACATTAATTACGATCGAACAGCTTCCAGATCATCTAAAAGAAGAGTTTACTCCTCCCGCTCCTTCTTTAGATGAAGCACAAACGCTGAAAGAAATAATGGAGAAAACGGAGCGGCAAGTGTTACTAAATGCTCGAAAAAAATACAAAACGACTGTACGCATGGCAGAAGCACTTGGCACGAGTCAGCCTTCAATTGTGAGAAAAATGAAAAAATATCAGATTATTTAGTTTTTTGGCACAGTACTTGCATGGATATTCTCTGTAGAAAGTTTTTATACAACATGAGAATGGAATATCTAGGAGGTCATACACGTGTCAACAAACAACTGGATCAACCTTGTAAATGAAATGCCTGACTTATTAGCACCAAGTATGGCAAAGGATCACCCAAACCTGCCCGTCGTAAAAGCAAAAGGCTGCTATTATTATGGACTGGATGGAAAGAAATATCTTGATTTCACGTCTGGAATCGCAACGGCCAATACCGGCCATCGTCACCCAAAGGTAGTTCAAGCGATAAAGGATGCTGCTGACCACCTTATGCATGGCCCTTCAGGAGTCATCATGTATGAATCGATCCTGAAACTATCAAAAGAACTCTCTCACGTCCTGCCTGGTAATCTGGATTGCTTCTTCTTTGCCAACAGTGGCACGGAAGCGATTGAAGGAGCTCTTAAACTAGCAAAACACGTGACGAAAAGACCTTATGTCATCTCTTTTACAGGCTGCTTTCACGGACGTTCTCTTGGGGCATTGAGCGTCACGACATCTAAGAGCAAATACCGCAAATTTCTACAGCCAAACGGACTTGCATATCAAGTTCCATATGCAGATGTGAAAAGCGCTCCGGATGGAATTGATCCTGAAACGTATGTAATTGAGAAGCTTGAGCGCGATTTCGAATCACTTTTTAATCATCAAGTAACACCTGAAGAAGTCGCTTGCATGATTGTGGAGCCTGTTCTTGGTGAAGGCGGATATATTGTTCCGCCAAGTGGATGGCTGAAGAAAATCAGAGAAATATGCGACGAACATGGCATTCTTCTTATTTTTGATGAGGTGCAAACAGGTTTTGGCCGTACGGGAGAATGGTTTGCCGCTCAAACTTTTGGTGTTACCCCTGACATTATGGCAATTGCTAAAGGAATTGCATCTGGTCTGCCTTTAAGCGCGACAGTTGCTTCTAAGGAATTGATGAAACAATGGCCGCTCGGCAGTCATGGTACAACGTTCGGCGGAAACCCTATCGCCTGTGAAGCGGCACTTGCAACATTAGAGGTTTTAAAAGAAGAGCAACTTGTCGAGAACGCCAAGAACATGGGTACTTATGCGTACGAAAAGCTAATGAAGTTAAAGGACGAGCATCCTGTGATCGGAAGCATCCGTGCAGTCGGTCTCATGATTGGAATCGAAATTGTAGATCCGTTTACCGGCAAACCTGATGGCCCTGCTCTCATGACGATTTTGGACAAGTGTTTAGAAAAAGGTGTTCTCTTCTATCTTTGTGGAAATCACGGAGAAGTTATCCGTATGATTCCTCCACTTACGGTCAATACAGATCAAATTGATCAAGGTCTTGCTATCCTTGAAGAATCTCTTTATGAATATCAAGCTGAACTTCAGTCGCCAAAGAGCGAACAGTTCCAAAATGCGTAAATCTACAGCGCTATTTTCTTAAATAAAAAGGAGGTTTTATAACATGCAAGCACTTGATACAGTTATTATTCTATTATATTTCTCGGTATTGATTGGTGCGGGTATTATCGGTTCTACGAAGGCGAAAACATCTGAGGATTACACTCTTGCTGGACGAAATCTTGGCATGTTCATGTATCTTGGCTGTTTATCTGCTGTTATCCTGGGCGGTGCCGCTACGATTGGAACTTCAAAGCTTGGGTATCAGTTCGGAATATCCGGAATTTGGTTCGTATCCATGATAGGTCTAGGCATTATACTTCTTGGAACGATTTTTATTAAAAGAATTGATTCACTAAAAGTTACGACAATCAGTGAGTTATTAGGAAAACGTTACAAATCGGAGACACGTCTTTTAAGTGCAATCGTTGCAGCCATCTACACCCTTATGATTGCGGTTACTCAAGTAATCGGTATGGGAACCATTATTAACGTTCTTTTAGGCTGGAGCATCACCACTTCAATGCTTGTTGGAGGCGGTATCGTACTCTTTTACACGATCCTTGGCGGTATGTGGAGTGTTACCGTAACAGATATTATTCAATTTGTTGTAATGACGGTCGGGATTTTCTTCATTATGGTCCCTATGAGTCTTTCAAAAGTAGATGGTTTAGGAAATTTATTATCTAAACTGCCACAGTCTCACCTAGATTTCACTGGAATCGGTTATCAGCAGATCTTTCAATACTTTTTGTTATTTGCGCTTGGAATGGTCGTTTCTCAAGACATTTGGCAGCGCGTGTTTACTGCAAAGTCTAGTAAAATTGCAAGAAATGGTTCAATCTTCGCTGGAGTGTATAGCTTCGCGTATGCCATTGCGGGAAGCATCATCGGGATGTGTGCGTTCCTAGTACTTCCTTCTTTAGATAATCCGCAAAACACGTTTGCAGAGATGGCTCTTACTATTCTGCCAACAGGAATCTTGGGGCTAGTTTTGGCAAGTGTATGTTCTGCTTTGATGTCGACAGCTTCTGGATCGTTGCTTGCATCATCTACACTGATTACTAACGACATTTTAAAACAATACTTTTTAAAGAACCCTTCAGATAAACAATTGATAAGAGCATCTAGAATCACGACATTCTTAATCGGTTTAATTGCGATTACGTTTTCCATATGGATACAAGATGTTCTCGTAGCACTTGATGTGGCTTACGCGATTCTTTCTGGTGCCATCTTTATTCCGCTTGTGATGACGTTCTTTTGGAAACGTGCAACACCTAGTTCTGGATTTTATGCCATCTTAATCTCAACCATCGTTGTTTTGGCTGGTCTATTTTTTGAAGGTTTAACAGCTACGAATCCAATTCTTTATGGCATGTCTGCAGGGCTGATCAGTATAGTCGGAATTTCTCTATTCACTGCGTCTCCATCCGAGTTTGATACACCGTTTGATGAGGATGAAGAAGACGTCGAGGAAGAGAGAAAACAAGCCTAAAAATAAAAAAAGTCTTCCTTTTGGAAGGCTTTTTTATTTCACTTCAAGAGCAAATGCATACAGTGCATCTCCATCTGAAACATCCTTTTCGGTTTCAGACATCCACCAAACACTATAACCATAAATGTATGTTCCTTTTTCTAAAGGAGCTTTAAAATGGTTCTTATTTATTTTCAGTGTGGTTTCCTGATTATTATTGAACTGAGAAACATGAATCTCATTTGGTTTACGATCCAAACTTATTTCCACAAAGATCTCTTCTCCAGGCATAACTTCTATAGGTTTTTCCCCTTGGACAAGATCAATAGGGCCCGCCGTATCCGCACAGATAGCAGAAGAAATCGTTTCCCAGCAATAAGATCCCAGTTTTGTTTCGTACTTTTCATCCCCTATTGAAACATATGCAACTGGTGGTTTTTTCCCTGTCATACCTGTAGAGTTCCCCTCAGCACAACCCGCCAAGAGGATGACCATCAACCACAACAATACTTCTGTACATCTTTTCATGTTCTTTGCCTCCCTTTTAAATACTAGACGCTTAGTGAGGAAGCAAAGTTACCAAATAATTCTATTGTTTACCACCGAGACCTAAAGATAAAAGCAATTGTCCCAGTATGGAGATAACAGCCATCAATAAAATAAAAAATAATCCGAAATATTTAGCTTTTCCACTTTCTTTTTTTACAATGGCTACGACACTGAAAATCACGCCAATAAAATAGAGCATGATTCCACCGAATAGGAAAATCGCCACCTGCTGTGCGACTTGATCACGTACGATAAAAGGCCAAGCTGTGACAATAATACCTGCGATACACATCCATAATGACAAACGACCAAAACGTAAATTCAATTTCCTGGCACACTCCTGTTCAATTTCTTCAAAAGAAGTTCATTAACATTGTTGCCATTTTCATATAAAAAATCAACTGTGATGTTGTCTATTCGATTTAAATAAAATAATCTTTGTAATAAATGATAATGGAGATCAGTGAAATGAGTGTATACACAATTGCCGTATAATAGGCGAAAGTCGGTTTGAATGTTTCTTTTTCTTCTTCCACCTTTATACCTGTCATCGACTGTACTTGTACACGCACTGCGTTGGAGGACAACCCGCCTGATGAGGTAAAAAATCGAATCCCTAGAGCAACACACAAACCTACAAATAATGAAAGATCAATAAAAGACCAGTTCATCATACTAGCTGCAACATAGTTGATAACAAGCATTAAGGCAAGCGTTACAATAGACACAATGGCATTTTTCATTTCATCTCCCCCTCTTTTATGTACATGCGCTACAAAAGGAAGAAAGTTCCAATGAAATAAAAATACTATCTTTAGACACTACTTTATTGCGATACAAGTTTCGTATACTAAAATTATCAATAAATGAGGAGATGGGTTTAGATGAACACAAAGGAATATTTAGAAAAACGGTTAGCTTCTTATGAAATAGAGGACGAATTTAATGCAGACGATTTATTACCTCTTGTCCAAAAAGCAATTGGAATGATAAAAACTAAAAAAGAGTGTGAGGTCGGCTTCTCAAAATTTGGAGGAGAGCCTGACTTACCTCTAGGAACATCTTTTCCCGTTCACAACGGTGCTCCTTTAACTTTTTTATGCCAGATTAATCTTGGTGAACTTAACTCTTTTGAGGCAGCGGATTCACTTCCGAACGACGGAGTTTTGTCATTTTTCTTTGAGGCGATAGATCTTCCTTTTGTTGAAAGTAAAAGTGAATACAGCAGCTGGAAAGTGTTTTACTTTAAAGATAACGAGCAGCTTGTACGCACCCAGTATCCTCCATATGAACGTGAGGATGACATCGAATATGGACCTTTACCGGAATTTAACATTCAGTTCAAAGAAATCTTAACACTGCCTGAAGAACCTGATGATTTGGAGTTAGACGAAGCTGCTGCAGAAATGTATTGGGATTTTTCTTACAGTCTTCCTATGTCCCTTCATCATACAGTTGAAGAACTAGAGGAAAGAGATGATGATAGCGATGACGGACTTCCTTATCATTATTTATTAGGCTACCCCATCGCTGTTCAAGAAAGCCCTATTGAAGAAGTGACCTATACGCATTCTAATGTTACAAGGACACCTGTAAATGAACTAGACTATACCTTGCTATTACAATTAGACTACGACGAAGAGTTAGATTACATCTGGGGTGATGTAGGCAAAGTTTACTTTATTATCAAGAAAGAAGACTTGAAGATTGGTAACTTTAATGAAGTACTCGTAACTTGGCAGTGCCACTAACCTACCTAGCATTCAATAACTTCTCAAGCCGCTCGATCTTTTTCGTCAAATCTTCAATCTGCTCTTGCATTTTTTCTGTTTCTTGGTCTTTTTTATAGTCGTCTACTTGAGAAGTAAAATCATCTTGAACGTCTTGATTTAATTGAATAACTGCACCTATCGTAGATAAACCGTCGCCAACAGTGGCCAAAATTCCTCCGATAATCCCCAATATCGTACCTGTATTATTCGGAGGCTTGTATTGGAAGCCGTTTGAGGGATCGGGATCTGGAGGTGAAGTTACAGAATAATCTTGTGGCACAACAAACGGATCTCTGTTTTTTTTCATTTTCCAATCCCCCTACATCTCTAGCCTTCATATTCATCATGATATGCTAGTGAACAGTAAAAGGTAAACGCCCGTGCATAAAAATTGCATCGGGCGTTTTTTCTGGTATTCTACTTTCTTTTAGTATCTTGTAATTCGTTCACTGACTCGCTCACTAAGGATGTATCGGTACTGTGCGGTTCGAAAGAGTTTTGCCTCTAATGCATATTTGGATTGGGGTAATATTAAGTTTGCGGTGTTTTTAAAGTGGACACTGCACGTGTCAGAATCTATAGAATCTATACGTTGAACATGTGATTGGGATAACCAGATACACGTTTCATTCTTAGGAGATTCTACAGGAAAAAAGAAAATGCCAAGTTCGAGGTTAATCATGATTGGGGATAAACTCACATAGCCCATCGAGCGGCGAACGGCTTCTCTTCTGCCTTCGTAACTCGAACCGAAAAACAAACAGCTCTCATTGATAATCTTGATAGGACTTAGTGCAACTCTTTCGTTTTTCTCAGTTTCTAAGATTTCGGTTTGCACTTCCCCATATTCATTATAAAAAGGTAAAAGTGCCATCGTGCTCGTATTGATTTCGTAAGAACGAAGAAGTAATGTTTTTTCCATTAATACATCCTCCCTTTTCATCTATAAAATAATCCCCTGGCTCCTCCCTTTTCACAAAATACAGAAAGTAAAATACTTCCAATGGGTAAATTATACTAAGTATTCTGACAATAATCTATATTTTTTTACAAAAAATTTAACAATTTAAATAATTCACAAATTAAATCCTCGAAACAGGTTTGAAAGCTGGCGAAATGTGGAATATATAGCAAGTCGAAACGGACGATCGTTTCGATCTATTTTCCTACTAAATGATAAGAGGCTGATGAAAGATGGCGAAAGGTGATCTATTGATCATTGGTGGCAACGAAGATAAAAAAAACAAGAAAACAATCTTATCCAGATTCTCTGCTCTATGTAAAAATCGTCAAGGACCGATTGGAATCTTGACAACAGCATCCGGCTATCCGGAAGAAGTAGGCAGTGAATACTATCAACTGTTTCAAGCGTTGCATGGTACTACGCCACTGTTTTTCCATTTGGATTCCCGTGAGAAAGCGGAAGACCCTGCATTACCTGAACAGCTATCCTCCCTGTCAGGGCTGTTTATGACAGGCGGCGATCAATTAAGATTGACGAGCATCTTAGGCGGAACCACTTTTTATAAACACCTTTTTCAAGAATGGAAGGGCGGATTAACCATCGGCGGAACAAGTGCCGGTGCTGCTGTCATGAGCAGATTAATGATCATCTCCTCCAAATTGTTTGAAAAAGAAGATGTTTCTGTCCTTGAAATGGGTTCAGGCTTTGGTTTTTTAGAAGACGTTATTATTGACCAGCACTTTTCTCAGCGCGACCGTTTTAGCAGACTCATGCGAGCTATTGCGTTAAATCCCCAGATCATTGGCATTGGTATCGATGAAAACACGGCCATTTGGGTACATAATGGCGGCAATCAGTTTGAAGTGATCGGCGAATACAACGTGAGCATATTTGACGGCAAGACATCAACATATATAGACGTTGCTGAGAACAAAGGGAACATGACCATTTCCGATATCCGCTTCCATACACTTGGTGCGGGTGCTGTTTTCGATTTGCACAAACGAGAATTAATCAACACTTAAGGAGCGAGCGTCTTAATGAAAATCAATCGCGTTAATTACTTAACGGGCCCAAATCTATACAGCTTCAAACCAACAATTTGTATTGAACTTGATATTGAAGAATTTGAAGAAAAACCATCAAACCTGTTACCAGGTTTTACAGATATATTATTAAAAGTAATTCCTAGCCTGCAGACACATACGTGTTCAAGAGGCTATGCTGGCGGTTTTGTAGAACGTCTTCATGAAGGTACGTGGATCGGGCATATTTTAGAACATATCGCACTTGAAATTCAGCATCTTGCAGGCATTTCAGTTAAACGCGGCAAAACCATCACGAGTGAACGAAGAGGTATTTATTTTGTAACCTATGATTATGTGGAACCTAAATCAGGCTATTATGCATTTGAAGCGGCACTGGAGATCGTAACCGCTATCTTAGAAGGTAATGAAATCAGTGCAGAACCCTATATCAAGCACACTTCTGACCTATATCATCTTCATAAACTAGGTCCTAGTACGGAAGCGATCTATGAAGCAGCAAGAAAACGCAAGATTCCAGTAGAGCGTATTGGTACGAATAGCTATTTAAGACTTGGAACGGGTAAAAAGCAAAAATCGGTTCAAGCAACCATTTCTTCACAAACGTCATACTTGGCAGTTGAGAATTCATGCGATAAAGACATGACAAAGACTTTGGTGAAAAGTGCAGGTCTTCCCGTACCATCAGGTGAAGTTGTATCTAATGAGTATGAACTGCTTCAGTCTGCTGAAAGAATTGGTTATCCGCTTGTAATCAAACCGCTAAACGGCCGACAGGGACAAAACATTGTTACAAATATACAAAATGACACAGATTTAATTGCTGCATTTCGCTGTGTGTACAGTGAAGGCACATCATACGTTCTAGAGCGTTATTATGCAGGAAACGATTATCGACTATTTGTTGTAAACAACGAGCTCGTTGCAGCAAGTCTCCGTCTGCCTCCTTTCGTTATTGGCGATGGATATAAAACGATTGGTGACTTGATTGATGAAGAAAACCTGAATCCGCTGCGCGGTGAAGGGCATGAAAAAGCGATGAGCAAGATTCCGCTTGATGAACGTACAGTCGTCCACTTAGAAAAAAGCGGATACTCTCTTCAATCTGTCCCAAAAAAGGGAGAGTCTGTAGAAGTACTTGGTAATGCCAACCTGTCTACAGGGGGGTCAGCCATTGATGTTACAGATGAAGTTCACCCTGATTATTGTATGATGGCCATTAAAGCAGCAGCGGCTGTTGGATTGGATATTGCAGGCATCGACATCCTTTCAACAGACATCACCGTTCCTTTTGTAGAAGGTGATGCTGCAATCCTTGAAGTGAATGCTGCTCCTGGCATCCGTATGCACCTTTATCCCTCTCAAGGAAAGAGCCGGGACGCTGGCGGAGCTATCGTAGATTATCTGTTTTCTTCACGTGAAGAAGCAGCGATTCCCGTTGTTGCGGTAACGGGTACAAACGGAAAAACGACAACAACACGTCTCGTTTCACATCTTTTACAAAAAGAAAACGTGACAGTCGGGTTTACCTGTTCAGACGGTGTTTGGGTAGGTGATCAGCAGCTTGATTCTGGAGATTGCAGCGGACCAAGAAGTGCTCGTAAAGTGTTGTCTCATCCTTCTGTTGATGTAGCCGTGCTGGAAACCGCCCGTGGCGGCATGCTTCGTGAAGGACTTGCTTTCCGTTATTGCAACGTTGGAATTGTAACGAATGTCAGTGAAGACCACCTCGGGTTGAATGGTGTTGAAACATTAGACACATTAAAAAGACTGAAGCAGACTGTAGCTGAAGTGGTACTTCCTGAAGGCACATGTGTCTTAAATGCTGATGATCCTCGATGTGTAGATATGGCGAACCACACAAATGGTGAAGTGATTTTCTTCTCTTTGTCTGTGATGAACCCTGTTATTCAGGATCAATTAAGTAAAGGCATGAAGGTTTGGTATCTAGAAGACGATTGGGTTATGTTTAGTGAAAAAGGAAAAGCAGAAAGATTTCTACCTGTCTCCCATATCCCAATCACGATTAATGGTGCTGCCCGGCACAACATCGCAAACGTTCTAGGCGCACTTGCTGCTGCTCATTCACTAGGAAGACCATTGTCAGAGTTAAGAAGCAAAGTGATTACGTTCCTATCGACTGAAAATCAAAATCGGGGACGTTTTAACGTGGTTAACATTCATGACCGCACCATTGTCATTGACTATGCGCATAATCCTGCTGGTCTTAAAGCTTTGTTTGAAACCGTTGGCCACCTAAAAAGTGGTCGTGTGATTACCGTTGGATCGGCAGCAGGCGACAGACAAGACCATACAATACAAGAAATGGGCCGCATTTTCGGCACGCACTCAGATATCTTCATCATTAAGGAAGACGTGAATTTAAGAGGACGCATACCAGGAGAAACCGTTCATCTTCTATATAAAGGTGTAAAGGAGGCAGATGGCATAACTTCTGTCTCTGTCTACCCGAAAGAAGCAGAAGCGATGATTCAGGCGTGGGAATGTTCAGAGCCTGGCGACACACTCGTCTTTTTGTATGATGAATACACATCCATACAAGGGATTCTTCAAAAAATAAGAAACTCCAAAGCAGTCGGTGTACTGCAGAAGGCAGAATAAAGAAAAGGTGCGGCTTCCTCTTTACGGGAGCTGCACCTTTTTCGTTTATTCCGTAGATTCTAATTCTTGTTCATGTATCAAACTGATGCGGTCGTAGTTTCCTCCACTGGAAAATCCTCCACCGCCAATAGAGCGTTTTGAGTAGATGTCTTCTTCATTTACTTTTTGAAACACTGGCTGCCAAGCAAAGGTAAATTGCTGATTAGGATCCATTTGCCAAAACATGTTATTCATGCCATCAGTTTTTTGTACGCTGTTTGCAAAACGGATGATTGAAACCCAATCACTTGGAAGTTTCTCAAGTCCGTATGACGTGTGTGATGGGTTTACTTTTTTCATTAACTGTACTTTCGGATAATAATACTCTATTCCCTGCGTAACTTCATATCCTCGATTACGCAGCAAATAAAACTAAGCAGACTGAAATTTATCTTCCGGATGAAAATTCCAAACTATTTTATAAGATGACGGCTCATCACTATCAATCTTCCATAGGATAGGATGGCCAACTGCATTCACAGCTTCTAGCTCCCAATTGCGTTTCTTCCAAACAAAGAAACTCGTACCATAATCATTATTTTTAGAGATATATGGAACAAATAGATGGCGTTTATCTACTAAAATGGTTTCTTGAATCTTAGCAACCTCTGCTTCTTCATACGCTTGATTAATTCGCGTCATCATTTCCCCGTGACTTGGAATTGTTTTTGGATCGGAGTTATAATACCAATACAGAAATCCACCAATCATTATTATCATCATTGTGATTAGCAGCATAATAACTGTCTTTTTGTTCATCCCCTTATTCCAGCCCCTCTACAAAGGAAACGTCTGAGCGAAAATAGTACTGTTTTTTCTGTGTAGTCAGCAGAAGCCCTTTTCCATCTTGTTCAACAAAAAGAGTAGTGTTCAAGCCGCTTCCCCACTTCGGTTCAGTCCCTGTGATTTGATACGGAAACTTTTCCTTTCGCTCTTCCTGTGGCACATCAATATTTACAATCTCGTTGTACCATCCCATACTGTTGATTGGTTTAGCATTCATTTTGGATAACTGTTCTACAAAAACTTCTTTATTTAGTGTGCTTTCTTTTGCCCCAGTGTGTAGAGGAAAAAGACGTGCTTGATCGGTTTTTGCAATAAAGGTTGATAGTTCCTGTTCGGGATACAGTGCATGATGTAAGGGGATAGCAGCAAAAGTGGCTGCAAGAAAAATAAAGTTAGCAAAGAAACCGAGCCACGCAAAACGGCGGTAAATTATCCACTTCTCCACTTTATTGCGGAAGATAAAATACAGTATCCACACACCTAATGGCAAAATCGGAATTTTTACAAAGGTATTAAAAAGTGGAAGATCAATTGAAAAACTAAATAAGCCAAGAAACAAAATGAGCAGGATTTTCCAGATCGCTGGCTTTACTTCTCGTTTTTTATAAATACGGAATGTCAGGATTCCGATAATGAGATGAGATATGCAATGCTGTCCATTAAAACAGCTGGAAAATGATTGATAAAATTAAATGTGATGATGATCAGCACTCCCTTTTCATAAAACCGCTTATATACCAAACTATGTATTAAATTCAATATAATAACAATTATGACATACGTTGATTTCTAGAGCTATCCTCAATTAGAAAAAGCTCAAAAGGCATGTGCGCCAGTTGAGCTTTTCATCCTTATTTAAGGGTTTTTACTATAATTGCTTGTGACGCACTTTTAATGAGACAACCTTCTAAATCTTCTTCTGTTAATAACCCCAGCGTGATGGCGGACTTTACCTTTTCCTCATCCGGTTTTGGAACGTGGTGAATGAGGTCGGTCATGTTCAGTTCGGTGAGCCGATGCACTGTCTTTTCTTCGTTTAATTTTTCAGATTTCCGAATCTGCCTCTGCAGCTTATAGTTGTTAACAGCGATTTCCCCTTTTTGATTCGGCCCCACTAAGTTATCAAAATAAATGTGAAAGACTTTCTTCAGTTCATCCAGTTCCTTTTCCAGCTCTTTTTTCTTTTCGTTGAGTGTGTTGTATTTGATGATCAAATCTTCTGAAATGGTGTAGTTTTGAGTCGTCACAGCTCGTCCCCCCGTTACCGATAGATAATTCATCTTATGGCGGGAGTAAGTTGATTATGCCATAATAAAAACCACCTTTTCATGTGAAAAGACGGTTTGCTTTCATCGCATTTTGGGGGCGATATCTATTTTGTTTCATTTTCGCTCTCAGGCTTATTTTTCCCTTTGCTTACATAAGGTTTCGGACCCTTTTTCTTGCTGCTCGCTTTCCAACGGTTCCAGCCTTTTTTCCCCGTACCCTGGCCAACCCCGCTTTTCTTGCCTTTTGCTTTACTCATCTTATCACTCCATGAAAGTCAGTAGTTTGAATTATACTACATTAATGGCGGGGAGGGTAGCTTGAGTGTGGATATAAGCAGCTAATCCGAATTCCGTGATTAGGCAGGCTTTTTCCGTGATTGACCCCAATTTTTCCGTGATAATCCCTATTTTTTCCGTGATGAGCATCATTTTTTCCGTGATTATAAGATTGCGCACCAGTAAAGCCCCTCAAAATAACCCTTATTTTGCTCCATTCTAGTATTTTGAAGTCTCTCATTTAGAAGATATGATTAATGAAAAAAAGGAGATTGTTTTAAGATGAAAAAACAACTTAATCCACCTTTATTTTTTCAAAAACTTGAAACTTTGTTGAGAAGGCTCCCAAACCAACATGTTAAAAGAGCAACAATTGAAAATCAACTGGGCAAGTTCAGGTCAGGTATGATGGGCGAACAATCGTTAAATTACTTTTACAGATATTTGCCTAATAATGAGATCATTTTCTTACATAATATCCGAATATTGCACATGGATTACTACTTTCAAATTGATACACTAATCATGACAACGAAATTCTTTATAATACTCGAAATAAAAAACTACACTGGACATTTATACTTTGATGATAAGTTTGGTCAACTAATAAGATCCACACCTGATAAAAAAGATTTCTTCGAAGATCCCATCCAACAAGTAAAAAGACAAAAATATCACCTTAATCAAATTTTAATTAAATATAACTTTCCTCAAATCCCCATTGAGCCTCTTGTTGTTATAAGCAATAAGAATTCACATGTAGATTGTTCAACAGATTATAAAGAAGCATTAACTCTACTAATAAAAAGTCATAAATTACACCACAAGTTTAATGAATTTACTAGAAAACATAACAAAGTCTTGCTAACTATAAAAGAAATGAAAAAAATACATAAACAATTAAACAAACTAAACGTACCGTATGATACAGATATATTAAATCACTTTGAGATCAAAAGAGGTGAGATAATCGTAGGAGTGTTATGTTTGGATTGTAATAATAAGATGGAGCGAAAAAGAGCAGGATGGATATGTATTAAATGCTCTAATTATTCAAGGGATGCTCATGTAGCAGCGTTGAAAGATTACGGACTGCTTATCTCTAATCAAATCACGAATAAGCAATGTAAAGAGTATTTAAATTTATCTTCAAGTGATCAAGCTTACTACCTGCTCACATCTCTAAACCTCCCATACACTGGAACATCGCGCAGGACAAGAACCTATCACCTAGACTCCCTCATCACTTAATCTGCTTCTTTAGCTTTTCAGCATCTTCCCTACTCAGCTTCCCGTACCTATGGTTAGTAGCATCCACAAACTCCGCTGAACGATCATCATGAAACCAAATTTTATATTTTTCCAATCGCTCAGGCATGTTCGGATCATACAGATAGAACAGGGTTAATGTCATATCTTCTTTTCTCGACATTTCCACTTTTGCGTTTTCCCACTTTACTTTTTCAAATAGCGCACCTATCCCTTTCACCTGATCCTCATCCGCTATAATCCCATCATCGTCCGTTTGCATATCACTTAGTTGATAATCAACGCGGACCAGCTTTTCATCCTCATTACATCCAGCTAAACTCATCATCACAAAAAAGACCAAGACCAGCCATTTTTTCATCAGTCCGCTGGATTAACGATCGCCATCTGTTGGTGATCTTCCCATTTCCCGTTGATTTTCACGTTTTTGCGAGCTAGTCCCTCTTTCTCAAATCCAGCTTTCTCCAAAACGCGAATGGATCCGATGTTGTGAGGCATAACACCTGCCTCAACTCGGTGAAGCTTCAGTTCATCAAACGCATACTTCACGATGAGTCGAACCGCTTCTGTCGTGTAGCCTTTTCCATTATGTTTCTCATCCAAAAAGTAACCAAGCCAGGCACTTTGGATTGAACCACGCATCACTGCAAACAGATTAACCGTTCCAATGAGTTCATCGTCGCCTGTTGTAAAAATACCAAAATAGTAATCTAAATCTTGTTTTGCATTCTCCACCAGCATCTGAAGACGCTTTTGCTGGTTTTCCAATGTATAAAAATCATCATTGCGTTCCATTGCAAACTGACTAAAAAACTCTCTGTTTTCCAATTGAAGATTAACCATTGCCTCAGCATCATCAACGGTCAGCAGCCTGATATAAATATTCTGGCTAGATAAATTCGCATTCGCTTCGATACTTTGATTCATACTCTATTCACTCCATTTCTTATGTATAGGTTCATCGACTTTTTTACTTTTTTGTTAGCTTCACACTTTAATTCCTCATGCCTATTAGATTTCCTTCATACATTGGTTATCCATTCCAAACTTCCAGCAGCAGACCTGCCAATTAAAAGATGCATGATTATTTTCTGGCTCAACCTCATTTTTTCGTTGAGGTATCTTTTTCGTTCCCACGTTTAAAATTCCCGGTTACTTTTGCCAAAATCAGTTGAACGTCTTTCTCAGTTGAAGCTTGGTCAATTCGATTCATTATTTTCTCCGCTTCTTTCCCTTTTAACACCATGACCTGCTTACCTTGATACTCAATAAAAACGGAGTTATTTTTCGTTATGCGATATGTAAAAACTTCCTCTTCCAGCCGTTTACGTTTATCAGTATTCCCCATCAAGCCACCCCTTTTTAAATTCACACCTAACAATTACACATTTTATTTGAAAAATCCTTTTATGTTCGGGAGGAAAAATCGATTATATAAAGAATTTAATCCTTTAATAATTAATTAAGAAAAATACTATTTTCTACAAAAAATGTTAAAATGCTTTATTACCGACGTTATTAGTATTGCCCCCTGCCAATGCATGGATTAACGTAGTATGTTATAATTAATATATTAAAATAACTTAGGGCTCTCGACTTTTCTTAGTCACCCTCCGTTTATGGAAGGGAGTGCAAGAAATGGAGAAAATCAGTGTATTTATGGATGATTACCGTAGCCCGCCTGAAGGTTACGTTTACGTCGAAACGATAGATGAATGTATGGCACTGTTAAGGAATCACGACATCGAACATTTATCGCTCGATCACGACCTGGTCAGCAATACCAGGAATGGTCTCATGCTCGTTCAGATGATGGTCGATGAACAACTTTTTGCCAATCGCATTACGATTCACTCTGCCAATTCAGTAGGCGGTAAAAACATGTACAACTGTCTTAAACAAGCCCAAAAAGACCTCATTATGCCCCAAGCTATCATTGTTTCCTTACGCCCATTGCCACTCAAGTATATTCCGCCACGAGTACTTCAACACTATCTAGATATCAAATAGATCCCAGCATTTGTTTTACAGGAGGGAGCAGCTTTACACATCACTCGGCATACTGGCTGTTTCCTCTATTTCAACAGACCAAGCGATGATTGTTGTGCTGTCTCTTACACTGTTTTCTTTTACTTCATACAAAAGCTTTCGTACCCCTTCTTTAATCCCATTTTCAAAAAGTACGGTCTGTATAGTCTCCGGATCCTCAAAAGGAACATTAGGGCATTCTGTTAAACCGTCGGTTGTCATGAAGATACGGTTCTCCCCTTGCCTCATCTCTTTTTTACCCGTTCTATAACAAGGAACCGGTAGTTCAAACGTGTTCACTTCACCGACCCATTCGTAAAAACTTCTCTGCACAAGCTGCCTTTCTCCAAGTGCAATCAATTCAGGATGAAATAAATGGACAATGCAATCTCCAACGGAAAACCACCACAAATATTTATCTTTTCTTACCACAATAAGACAAGCTGTTTCACCAGTAGTTTTGCGGCATGCCTCCATAAACTTGGGTTCTTGAAAAATGTCGAGTACGAGGCTGTCCATCTTTTTTAGCGCTGGCCCTGCGGATCCTTTGAGAGCACTCGTAATGTCGTTCTTCATTTTTACAAAGTGACCAACAACTAGCTCAACACTTTGTGCAGTCTTATGACCATCGAGAATCATAGTGAATTCCCAGTTTTCGTCTTCATTCGTCCAAACCAAGCATCCGTCTTCGTTCTTGTACGAACCTGCAGCAGAGTTACCGCCAAACCTTCCAATTGTAACTCTACCAACCTGCACCACATCTAATTAATCAACAAAGTTCTTTTCACTGCCAATCCACTTAAGTTCATGATGAAACATACGAATCTTCCTCCAAGAACCTCTTAACCTGTTCGCACACTTTCACGATCTCTTCGTTCATCCCAAACGGAGCATTTGGCCAGTCGTATACTTCGTTCGGTCCCCAATATTCCGCAGGTGTTTTCGGATAACGCGGCACAATATGCATGTGCAGATGAGGAACTGAATTCCCTGAAACTAGCGCATAAATGTGTTCCGCACCCTGTGTTTCCTTAACCGCTTTACTCACCCTCGCCATGATCTGGCCGAATGCACCCGCCTCATCAGGAGTCATGTCCCCAAGTGATGCTGCGTGACGCTTCAGATCGATCATGATATGTCCCAAGTAAGATGGTCCACCACCTCTATCAATATGACCTACATAGACGAAATCATTTTCATAAATCTTGATCCCAGCAGTATCAATGCTCCCTTGATGCTTATTGCAAATAAAACAATCCTCACTCATGCGTCATCTCTCCTCTAAAATAATTAAAAGCCCATCATCTCATAAAGAGACGATAGGCTGATCCTAACGTGGTACCACTCTTCTTGGTTTGCTTGCACACGAAAAAGCAAACCTTCTTAAGACCTAATCACGGAGGTGATCCGTCCAGACTTCATTCTCAGCCTGGCCACTCCTAGGCGAGTTCAGGATTTCCATTGACTGCTTTTCACCAATTCAGCAGCTCTCTGAACAACAGACTCTTCCTTACTGCTCCTAATCAAAGCGTTTATCCTATGTATGGAAAACTTTTACTTATCATAGGGGTTTTAGAAAATTCTGTCAAGTTTTTTTGTAACTTGTTGTCTACAAAACTCAAGCTCTCCTAACCAGCACTTTTCTATATTTGCTATGATTATCGGTTTCACCCAAATATTCAAAACCATTATCTTGATAAAATCGGTTGAGCTTTACATTATCAGCTACACAATCTAATTTAATATACTTCTTTTCTTTCCCCATATTTTCTTGGATCCAATGCAGGATTTCCTTTCCGATTCCCTGATTCATATACTCCGGCACAACTGCTAACCGATGTAAATACATGGAATCAGAAAATGCATCCTTCCCGAAAATGTGCTGATCCCATTCACTTTGCTCGGGTGATAGAGTAAAAGTGGCGATTAGAGTATCGTCCTTTAATACTTTGTATGTATGATCGTGCTGAATGGCATATATAATTTCTTCATCATCACCGCCAACAAGCAGATAACTCCACTGATTGATTTTGTGATCCTTCAGCCATTGAGCTATTTCTTTTAAAAGGCTTATGATTACTTCATGATCATCGTGAGAAACTTTTTGCACAACTATTTGTTTCAAATGATTCACTATAACACCCCTTATTTAAGTCTTTATCAACTAACTTCTTTATCCGCCTAATACATTCCTTCTTAGATAATCTGTCCATTACAAAAGCAGCAACCCTAAAAAGTTGCTGCTCACTTTAGATTTCCACCTAAGATATTCCTATTCTACCCTTTAAAAATGACATCTTCTTTCATAGTAAAGTGAAAAAGAAGGAGTATTCACTACTCCTTCTCCCCTCCTAGCTCATATCCTAAATCCACAAAAGATCGATTCATTCGCCATACATAATAGAGGTGATGGACCAAATCACGATGTGACTGTTTTCGGCTCGGTGCAAGCCTTTCAATCTTTTCACGCTCTTCTTCCAATGAATGAAGGACTCCTTCTGCTTCGTTTCCTTTTACGAGTTCAGTTAAATAATCAATATTTTCTTTAAGCTTTTTCTCAATCTGTATAAATACCTCAACAAGCTCTTCAGGATAATCAAATCCCTTTCGATAAGCTGAAGCAACGAGATGCCTTGCATAATAGTTGATTGCGGCAAGCATCGTCATCCATCTAACCATATCCGAATAGATGGGTGAGCCTCGACGCTGCAGGAATGATTGTGCTTCGTCTCTTATTACCTGAAGCTTTTGATCCAGCTGAAACGCACTTTCTGAAAGATTCTTCACGTTCACATCTTCTCTAAAACTTCTTACATACTCGGTCACAAAAGGGGACAGTTCACCTAAAAAATCACCGATAGATTCAGCCACTTTATCCTTTGTTTTCTTTGGAAAAATAATATAAGATACACCTAGCGCAATGACTGCACCTGCAATCGTATCAAGGACACGTGCTCCAATGAGTGTAAGTGTAATGCCACCTAATAAAAGGTCATACATAAAAGCGATCAGCATGGTGATGAACACACTCATCAACGTATATGAAACGGTAAACAAATAAAAAGCCAAAAAGACGACCACAAAAAGAAAGACAATCTCCAATACCGTATGACCCGAAAGGAGTTTGGCAAGAGCAAAGCCCAACACTGCCCCAATGATCGTACCTAAAGAACGCTGGTAACCTTTTGTATAGATTCGGCCGATTGATTCCGTCCCAAGCAGCACGACAAACGCCGTAAGAAGAACCCAGTACGGCTGTGTTGGCGAAATGATCAAGCCAACGATGATTGAAATAATACCTGCGACCAACGCTTGATACGCTTTTTTGGTGGACGGTTTTAAGGAATTATCCTTCTCTGAAGCTGAATCCTCATCTTCTTCATTCTCTTCAACTACATCATCTGCCCTATTTAGCGTTTGATGAGAGTGAAGAGATTGCTGAATGCTGACAGCTCCCTCAATAACATGATTCGCAATGGATTCAATTCGGCGGATGAGATAGATCCATCCTTTTGGCGGCTCTTCCCGTTCGAACAGCTCCATGATCAATAGTCGCAGTTGCTGAACCGCTTTTTCGGCAGGTTGTAAATTTTGTTCTTTTACATTTGGAGCGAGTACTTCCGCATCCCGAACCGCCTCAGTTACTGAAATCAGCAGCTGTTTAATTTTTTCAACTTCTAGTGCCTCTGCTTTTTTAAGTCCTCGTACAGAATCAATCAGAGTTTCAATCAGCATGCCTGTGTCAAAAACATACAGCCTCAGCTGGTTCGGCAGCAATCCTGGCCACATCTTTTGAACATCATCTGCATTAATGTAACCCGATACAATGAGTGCATATTCTCTTAATTTTAAGACATTCTTCTCTAACTCCTTCTTACGCAAAGGGTCCGTTTTTTTATCTTTCATCGCTTCAATTAAGAGGTTAAGTGTTAAATTGCTCTGAATATGAAAGGATCTGATGCTGCTTCTGAGGTTTTTTGCCGTGTCTTGAAACAAAAAGAAATTAAAGATAAAGGCATAGATCACGCCACACCAAACTCCTAAATAAAACCAAGGCAGCTGTTCACTTAATAATTTTAAAACAGAAGAAAAATAAACGGTCAGAAAGAAAATCATGAAAAGGGAAAAATAACGTGTACCAAATCTCGAAAAGTAAAAGCTGCTAAAAACACTGAAAATCAATACCAAATCAATATAATAAGCATGTCCCGCAACGATCGATCCGATTGTGATTCCGAGCATGGCTGATATTCCAAGCAAGATTGTCGTAACCTTCATTTGTTTTTTCGTATCATCCATCACAACCATAATACCCATTAACCCGAGCATTCCTGAGACAATTGCAGGGGTAATACCGCCTGGATGGCCAGTATAACGTATTAACAAAAGTGTTGAAAAAATGGAAAAAATTAAACTTGCCGTTGCCCGACCCGCTTTTTGCAGCCGGACATATCCAGGGTCAGAAGCCATTAACCTCGCTAGCCATTGATGTTTTCTATGTAGTTGCCGCACTGTCTCCCCCCTTAAAAACTATAATTTTCAATGATAGCATGTGTCATGCCGTATACAAAGCGAACAGCTTACTTTTAAGGCAGATCCTTCAAGCTACAGTATTTCCGAAATCTTATACTTTTCTTCATTTCTGTTGAACAGTCTCTCCCGCCTTTCACTGGGAATGAAACGTAAGAATGCGGTTGACCACCTGCCCGCCGAAAGCGAGCAACTAAAACGGAAATTAACCACTTGCAAAAGCAAAAAAGTTTGCAAGAAGAACCTTTAAAAAAGATCATATACAAAAAAGACCTGATCCAACTCAGGTCCTTCGTGTTAATAAAGCCTATTCTTATACCCTTCCTCAAGATCAGCGACAATTCTTTCTTCTGTCATCTCCGGCATGTTAACGTGTGCAGCTAAAATCTTTGCAGCACTAGGCAACTCTTCTTTCCTGTTCCAGCTCTCTGGCTCCCATAGACCTGAGCGTTTAAACGCTTTGCCACAATGCATGTAACATTGATTCACTTTTACGAGGATGCCAAGCTGCGGTGACTTTCCGTTGACTGCCATCTTCATTAAAATATCTTCATCTTTTATTATGGCTGCTTCCCCATTGATCCGCATCGTTTCACCCATGCCAGGAATGATAAACAATAATCCGATATTAGGATTAGAAAGAATGTTGAACATAGAATCAACCCTTTTATTACCCGGACGATCTGGAATGATAAGGTGCTGATCATCTAGAACATAAACAAATCCAGGGGCATCTCCTCTAGGGGAACTGTCACAGTTTCCATCAGCATCTGATGTTGATAGGACTAGAAAAGGAGATTTTGAAATAAAGTCTTTGCAATGCTCATCAATCGTAGCGATTACTTTGTTTTGCCCTCTAAGACTAGGACTTCCAAGCATTTCTCGTAGCTCTTCATGACTTCTTACATAGCTCATCGTTCTTTTCACAAACTTCATCCCCTTATTTGCGTAACGCATCCCCAGCTCGGTGTGCTTCTTCTTTTTTAACAAAAATATCGTACTGCGTGTTATCGACGATCGATCTTTCTCTAGCTCCCATTCCTTGCATCGGTACTTTCACCTTATACGGGACGTCTGCGCTATTTAATTTGGATATAATGTTAAAATAGTTTTCCTGTCCGAATGCTGTGTAAATAAGCTTCAATTTTCGATAACGATATCTCTGAATCAATGAACCTATTATGATTCCGCCTAACACGATTGCAACGAATAGCCATCCTATTGTTGGCATCTGACACAGCACCTTTCTTTTTAAGAGATGAGTGACTTGAATCTTCTAACGAAGAACCACTTCTATCCACTCGATAAGAGACCCACCAGTGACCATCTTCAATATTTGTTCTCGTTTCTTTAAATCTTTCTTTCTAATACATTTTCTTGCATGTAACTGTTACCCATCCCTTTTAGATTTCCATTTTTCATTTCTAATCCAATCATAGTCTGATGGAAAAATTTAGTCAACGCATGAAAATACCCCCATAAATGAGCGTTTCATTATAAATAGTGTATAGAGTACATAAAAAAGAAATGACAGAAGAACGAACTTTGTAAGGGGGCAAAACATGGAGCCGTATGTAAAAGATGCTCTGCTGGAATGGAAAGATGAGATTGAGCAACAAAAGAAAGAGATAGACGAAGAGTATGATAAAGTAAAAACCGAACTTCAACTCTATTCGTATAAATTTGGTATTACCAAACAAGTCATTCAATCTACTATTAATGAAGAAATGATTAAGAATATCAAGAAAACCTATCAGCAGCCGTTTGAAGAAAAGTACAACGAACTGAAACAACAGCTGAAGAAGCTGGAAGAAAAACGAAGTGTCTTTAACATGTTTGTTGAAAAGATTGAGATCGCTTCTGTAAAAGAACCGAATTCGTAATGAGAAAAGCTTGGAGTTGGAATTCCAAGCTTTTTTCTTTTACTTACTGTTTCGTCTCCTGTGTGAAATTGTCAAAAATCGGATAAATCAATTTATGTACGTAATTATGGGAGTTATACACGTAATTATTTAGTATTACCTCGTAATTATTATGAATTACCTCGTAAAAAAATAAAGTGTATCCTCTAAACGTACAACTAATGACATTTTACACTCCAGAAGGACAGTCTATTATCCTTTTATGACACACCAACAAAAAAGAGGAATGAACTCAACGTTATTGAGTCATCCCTACTCCTTTTACTTCGCTATTGGTGCAGCAACTTCATTCTTCCCTACTTTTTCTGAAACCCGCTCTCTCACGAACAACCCTGTATACATGAAAAACGCACCGATCATAATCACAACTCCCATATACACTGACATCATCACAGGAACCAAGAAAGCTCCGAGAATAATGGTTGATCGCGCCAGCATATCTGCTCCGCTGAAAGAAACGTTGGCAAATGCGGAATACGAACCACGCTTATCACTTGGAATCATGTTCGCCTTCTCAGCTTCTTTTATTGGTGAATAAATCAACTCACCCATCGTCGCGATAATGTTGAATAGAAGCAAGATGTACCACGTATTTGCAGAAGTGACCGTCACATAACCGATCCCATATAAAAGGAGTCCGATCAGCAACGCATTTCTTTTGTCTAACTTGTCCGTTATTCTGTTGATCAAAAACGTGAAACATACAACCATAAGCATGTTTTGGATGTTCAGCATACTCAGCATACGTACACCGCTGATTTCAAAGTTTCCGATATAAAAAGAATCGAACGTTTCAGCCAGTCTGATTCCAATGTAACTGTTCAGCGTAAATTCGGCTGAAAAGATAAATGTTCCACCGATTACGACTTTTACAAAAGCAGAATCTTGTAATGCCACTTTGTAGTTTTGAAATAAATCCATAAACACATTGGCGTGCTTTTTTTCTAAAAATCCGCTGAACTCGTCACGCAGCCAGATTCCATACGCGATCGGAATACTAATCGATGTCACAGTCAACAAGATAAATAACTCTTTCTGATGACTCACATAAAGCAAACCGCCAAGTGCTGCACCAATTGCCATGGAGAGGTTAACCATCCAATAATCGAGCGTATATACTTCTTTTCTGTTTTCAGGCGTTGTGGAATCCATAATAATCGCGTGCATCGCTGGTCTGCCAAGGCTGCTTGTTACGATAAACCCAATATAAGCAGCAGCAAAAAGCATGATCCATTTCTGATCCGGAAACAAACTAATAGTCATGAGCAAGAACATGACGGCATTTAAACAAGATGTTGTCATTAACACTTTCTTCCGGGGAAAACGGTCAGATATGTAGCCGCCGATTAAATTCACTATAAACCCAATGACAACCGTTAAGATCAAGAACGTCCCTGCCCAGACTTTATTCTTTTCTTGTGCGAAAAATAGTGCCATAAACGGCATAACAGCCGATGAAACGGCCCGGTTAAAGAACGATGTAATCAACCGTACTTTAATGTTTTGGGGGTAATTTTTCCATCCCATATTGTCCCCTCCTTCTGTGTATTGTAATATTAAACTAGACTTACGAATCTAAAAATAGACATTTAAATAAAGAGTGTCTACTTTTATAAATTAGGGGAGCTCAATGGATAATAAACTGCTTATTCTTTGGAGGTATTTTTCATCTGGAAGCATTCGAACAGAAGAGATTGCCGAAGCGCTTCAGATCAGTCAGAAACAAACGACCCGCTACCTAAAAAAGTGGGCAGATGAAGGCTGGCTGTCATTCACTTCTGGGCGTGGAAGAGGAAACGTTTCGAAGCTTAAATGGCTGAAAGATGTAGAAGACATTTTTGAAGAGAACGTATTAAGATTAATAGATTCAGAACCTGTAGAGAAAAGCAGTAAATATTTAATGTTCGATTGGTCGACTGACACAAAAATGCGGTTGATGAACAAGTTCCATGCGCATTTCGGCTTTGTTCAAAAGACACAGGACAAGCTTGTTGTGCCTAAGCGTTTTCCCTTTCGAACGATCCATCCATTAGAAGCGGCAGATGCGCACAGCGCTCATATGGTAGCAAACGTATTTAACCGCCTTGTCTTCCTTACAGATCAAGGAGAGATTCTGCCTGAACTCGCACACAGCTGGGATGTTTCTTCTACAAAACTGCGGCTTTATTTAAGAAAAGACGTTCACTTTCATGATGGATCTGTTCTAACAGCTGATGATGTGGTGAATTGTTTAGAAAAGCTACGGATGCATGAGGAAAACAAAGAATTATGGTCACCCGTTGAAAAGGTCTTTGCTAAATCATCGCTCGTTGTGGATATTCTCTATCCAGGAGGCTGCAGTTACATTCTACAGTTGTTAAGCACGATGACCGCGAGCATCTACAAAGAAAACAAAGGTCGGATTTACGGGACGGGGAGCTTCATTTTAGAAGAAAACACCGATCAAAAGACTACGTTAACTGCTTTTACCGAACACTTTCAAGAACGTCCCTTGTTAGATGCTGTAGAGTTTGTTCTCGTTCCAAGAGAATTTCCAATCGTCTATCATTCAACACTCGAAACTGAGAATTCAGATACATTTCAGGTTGAAAGTGACTCTGGTTTCGGCGTGCTTATCATGAACGCGTATCGTGAAGGATCACAGATTGCCAGGAAAGAAATTCGGCAATACATTCATCAATTGGTTAACTTGAACCGACATAAAATTCAAGTGTATGATCCACGGGCAACACCAAACGATAACAGCTGTCTCATTGGACAGAACCAACGTATTACGATGACAGAGATTGAGCGTCCTGTGTTTACAGAACCACTTATTGTAAGAGTCGCTGATCACACGGAAAAGACAACCCGTTGGTTAATCAATATGCTCGAGCAAGACAACATACCCTTTGAAATAAAGAGGATGTCGTTTGAAGAAACGATTTTTAACCGAGAGCAAAGTCAAGACGTTGATCTTTTTATTCATGGTGAGATCTTCGAGTTGAACCAAGATCTTTCATTTTATTTCTTTTTAACAAACGGCTTTGCCCCATTGCCCATCATCTTAGACAAGAATCAAAAATGGCGCGAACGCATCAGTCAATATATTCATACACCATTTGAAGAATGGACTGTGTTAAACGTTGCATTCGAAAAGGAACTGATTCAAGAAGCCATCATGATTCCATTGTATTATGAAAAACGTTACATCCCCTTTTCAACGGAGCTTATGAACGTGAACATCAAGCACTTTGGTTATGTGGATTTTTCAAAATTGTGGGTTCGGCCGGTGATAGAAGAATGAGCATAGAAAAAAGGATCTGAATTTTGATCATTCAGGTCCTTAGTTATGTGGCCTTACTATTTTTATTTTCCATTTTCATTTTTCGAATAAAGAATTCACACTCTCTCCTTGTATCTGGGTGCAGAATTACTTTTTCAGTCTGCAAGTTCAGAATAAGCCGTTCGGAAATATTGGTGTCTGTCCTTTTTCTTCCCCATTTTCTTGATAAAGAACGATAATCACAGATCATTTCGAATATGTATTTTCTCGGAATAGGAACGGCTTCTCTTTTAACCTGATCAACAACCCAATAGTTCCAATGATGTTTATTATGATGCTGATGATGCAGCCAGGCTTTCTGCCATTCAACCTCATCCACCTTTTTGTTCGAGTAAAACTTCCTGGCATATGGAAAGAACTCAACAGGATGAAACTTAGATATATCATGTGTGAATGCTTGTAAGTATAGCCCTTCTCTCCAGCATTCTATGAAAACATTTAATTTGTGTTCGATGATGTATAGAAAGTACTTCCAATAAGCTGACAATGTTCTTCACCAACTAGCTTAATAGTTTGTCTATAAAGTAAATAAGAAATGACATGATCAATAGTTCAACGGAAAGAATGTAAACTTTTCTTAATAAAGGCCCCTTGTACCTTTCTTTTTCAAATAGAACAAAACACAATACAATTGCCGCGGCTGTAAAAAAGCTATCTAGAATGGTCAAAGTAATGTTCTCCTAGCCAATATACGTCGTCACGATGATAAAGAGGAAAATGACAAAAAAGTATGAGCCTGTTCCAATCACTTTGTTCTTATTACCTAGTAACTGATCAAACCATGTATCGCATATTCTAAAGATTACAATGATACTTAAAATAAGCGGGATAAAAAGTAGAAGATTGTTTCGTATTACAGTGTAATTTACGAATTGTAGGCCAGAAAAAACGACTAAGAGACTTAACAGCTCTCCGATGTTATTTTTGCCGCGCTTAAAGAAAAAGCTTTTTAACCTTCTCATCAAACCATCCCCTTTTCAATCACATATTAGTGAAAGAAATATCAATCTCTTTTAAAAGCTTCTTCTTAAATTGTATGTATCACACAGGTCTCTAAATAAATGAATGGTCCTGAAAAAATTCTCGCTGTAATTGCCATCTTCCACCGTCCAGCAGGTTGCTAATACAGCATGAGAATACGTTCTTAATAAAACCCTCTCTTTGTCTAAATTTAAATTCTCTACGAAAATATCAATTCTTTTTTCTGTAATCTTTTCCACTTCATTTTCTGGCAATTTATTGAGAAGATATTGCACCACTTCGTATTCACGGTCGCCAATCAACCCCTTTGGATCAATCGCAACCCATGATTCCTCACTCTTCAAAATGTTGTAATGATGAAGATCTCCATGAAGTAAATACTGCTTATCGATTGACGCGTTTAGATGTGCAAAAATGTGCAGCGCCTCTTCAATCGTTTCTTTTGGGATAGGACCATAGCCATTGTTTTTGTAAATTCTTTTCAGGCTATTTTCTCGATCTAATGCTGTCGGAAGATTCGAGTGAAGTGGTGCTGGAATCATGTTTTTCTTCATAACGTTTGCAGCAATTTGGGTTGCATCTTCGTCATCCTGTAATTCGGCCAATGTATGCCCTGGGTCCAACCGTTCTAAAATCATAATCCCGCGTTCTACTTCATACTCCAACACTTTAACAATGCTTTTTCCTTTCATCAGCTGAAGCGCTTTTTGTTCAGCTTGGAATTTATGACGGGAAAGCACGATTTTCACAACTACCTCTTTACCATCATTTCGGATAGCAGGAGCAACAAAATTGTATGAAAGGGCAAACGGTGTTTGAATCTTTAGATGATAGCGCTTTTCGCAGTCTGTAATCAACTGTTCAAAATTCTCCAGCCACGCTGAAGCTTTGTCTCCGTGGATGCCTTTTATCGTCTTAATAAATGTTTCAGGAAGTATTCCGCTCATTCCATTTCCCCTTTAGATAATTACTTTTCTTTGTTTGTTGTATTCTTTGTACAGTAACTTTATAGACTCTACTATTCTTTCATCTGAATAGGTGTCTGTATAACGATTAGGAAGACCACTTGCACCTAGTACATAGAGAAAAGGATGTTGATTAAATTCACCTAGCAGTCCGATATCCACTACCAGATTATCTAGGCCTCCACTCATATGATTCAAATAATGGTCTGGGATACCTTCAAGATGATCTATAGGACGCACAAGCCCATTCACAATGGGTTTCCATATTTCAGGATCTGTTTGATAACCTGAATAAATCGAACTTAATACCTTAAGTATTTGTCCAATTTCACCTTTATTTTCTAAGTCTCTTGGATTGGATGTGATCTGTATATTGTTATAAGTTCTATTAATTTCATAATTCATCTTTTCCCACCCACCGCAAAATTTAACTATACTATTGGCAGCCATACTATCGTGGCAAGCGATCATTACTTCAACGAGATCACCTAAAGGAATAGAATCTCTATCTTGGAAATGGGGATAAAACATAGCACTATTTTCTTCTGGGTCGAGCTGATACTCCTCAATCATATCATCCCAATGGTACATACCGTTTTCTACCCATCTAGCCACGCAGAAGCCAACAATAACTTTGGCGGCTGAAGCTAAAGGTAAAATTAATTCAGGATTTAATGAAAGTGCAATTTTCTTTTGTTTAGTTGAATAGATAATTATACCTACTTGATCTGTTTTAACGTTTTTTAGTGTTTCAAGTACTTTATGCATATACCTTTCACTCCTTCATAATTCACATTGTAACTTTTATCCAATTCAGCTACCACATTTCCCTTTCAACTTCTCCCAAAAAAATTTCTGTAAAAGCGTATAATTAACAGTAGAGATTTCGTTGTACATAGTGAAAGGTAAAAATGAAGGGAGTTTTTTATTTGTCACAATCTACAACCAACACACTACATGCTCAATCTAATGAACTTCGCCAAAGATTTGATAAAGAGATTCAGGAATTCAGTGACGCTTTATGGAAATATTGCAGATATCTCACTGGTTCCCCATGGGATGGCGAAGACTTGTTCCAAGAGACAATGCTTAAAGCACTTGGCGGTTTATATACGAGGTGGCAACCTACTAATCTTAAGTCCTATCTTTATCGAACGGCCACAAATGCCTGGATTGACCATTGTCGTAGAGAAAAGCGATCTCTCGGTGTTTTAGATGAAGAACATGAACCGATTGAAGAGTTTGCGGACTCACTTGACTTAGTAGAAGCGCTCGAAAAGCTTTATGAACTTTTTACACCAAGGCAGACTGCTGTATTTTTGTTGATGGAGATCTTTCGCTTTAAAGCTGAAGAAGTGGCGAGTATCATTAAGACGACTCCTGGAGCTGTTTATGCTACAACTCGCAGAATGAAAACAAAGCTTCAAGAGAATAAGCACGCACCTAGAAAACCAAAATCCAAAGAAACACCAGAAAAATCAAAGGTTATTCAAGCTTACTTGAACGCATTTAACGATGGTGATTTAGAAGGAATGCTCTCACTAATCAGTGATCATGCTCATTACGAAGCATCGTTAGGCTTTTTAGAAGTGAACAAGAACGAAATACGCGAGGGCTCTCTCGCATATGGCCTGCCAGGTCATCAGGCTATCCAGTTACTATTATGGGGTAAACCAGTTATCGTTGTGCTCGCTTCATCAGATCAAGGTCCACTCATTCATGACATTCAATATCAAGAAGTGGAAAACAACCAAATTGTCTATCACAGAAGCTTTTTCTTTAGAAAAGAGTTCATCGTGGCTGCTGCAGAAGAACTAGGGTATGCACCGCAGTTAGTCAAGCCACCATTGAATTGGGAAAATGAGTAACCACATTATAAGACATAAAAAAGGACCCATTCAGGTCCTTTTTATAGGTTAAATGTTGCCTTAATCTGTATTCCTACTTCTTCAGCACTTAAATGTGTATTATTTATTCGCAGGTAGTTTTTCTTTTGAATCTCTCCATCATGAGAGTTCAACCTGTATTTATCCATAGATGTTTTTAGGTCATTCTCTGACCATTCAATATTTCGTTTCGTCGGCTTGTGTTCAAGTCGATGTGGCGTAATGTTTCGTTCGAGTCTAGTATGTAAATCCGACTCTAGTTCCACAAAGAAAATCTCTGCTCCTTCTTGCTCAAACACCTGACACACATTCTCAACAAAGTCCCAGTCACTTTGAAAGTTGAACGCCCATACATATGTAAAAATCATTCCATATTGATTACTCTTAGCAAACGCCTCAAAAATTTCAGAGCGGAATAAATTGACCAACCTTTTTCCCTCTTTTGACCCATAATCAAAAAAAGGAGTAACAAGATCAATGGTCATATGATTGTGAAAGAGTTTCAAATCTGTCAACTTCTCTAATTCATGTCCGACTGTCATTTTTCCCACAGCTTGTGGTCCAAATAATAATACGAGTTTCATTTCTTCACCCCGAAAATGATAAAATCTGTATTCCCATATGCTACTATGAAAAAGAAAAATATTCCATAAGAATCGGGGATCTAAAGATGACACTAGAAAACGAGATTCATGTTGTAGTAAAAGCTGTTATCGAAGCAGAGGAGAAAGTATTAATCGTAAAACGTTCAGATGATGACGAGATCGGAGCGGGAACATGGGAATTCCCTGGTGGTAAGATTGAGTTTGAGGAAGAGATTGAAGCTGCACTCATTCGTGAAGTGAAGGAAGAAACCGGCCTTTCGGTAACTGTCGATCACATCTTGTACGCCACATCTTTCTTTACAGATCCTTTGAGAAAAGTAGTATTAATCACGTATTTCTGCCAGTCCTCTTCCTCAGATGTCTTGTTGTCTGAAGAACATTCGAATTATATGTGGGTTTTAAAAGAAGAAATGCGGAACTTGCTTCCTGTTGCTATCTTAGGTGAATTAGAAAAAGTAAAATTCCTTCAATCTTTATCCGTTAATCAATGAAAAAGAGAACAGAGATTAAAATTTTTTTGTCGATAGCCATTATTTTTATCGCATTACACCTATCACCACAACTTGCTTTACGTACCCACGTGTTTTTTATGGGATATCCTATTAAAGCAATTGTTACCGAGATAGAAGAAGATAAACTGGTGAGTAAGGATGATAAGGAAGAATTTGAGCGAGCCAACAAGAAGGTTTACCTCTTAACAGATCCTCCTGTTGAAAAAGCCACACAGGGGGAACTCAGAAGATATACAGTAAAGAAAGTATGGTTGCTTTATTTTGCTGAGTTTTTGGGTGAGGGATAATATACAAAAAGTTGGTCCCTGACGAGGACCAACTTTTACTATTGTATTTGTGGCTCGTGTAATTCGGCTAGATAGATCGAACCAAAAAATGCTGCTATTATCATTGATACACCTAGCCAGATTGGCACAGTTTTCTTATCAAGACCTATTTTATAAAATCCCCAGATCAGGATACCTACTGTAACACCTGATAATAAAGCATATTGCCATACTTCCCAGGTCTTTGGAATAAAGAATTTCATAATAGGGCCAACAAGCATAAATAAAGCAAAGATAATAGGGAAACGCAAAGTCATCGGTTAATGGCCTCCTTTTCACGACCATCTTTTATAAGAAAAACAAACGTGTTAAAGACAGATAACCCTACAATAGCCATCCACATATAAAATGAAATCTCGTCACCACCTAGGTTATAATCGTCGACGATATAACCTGATGCGGTCAATGTAATCGTTGGAATAATCAAACAAATTAATGTAATGCTGTAGAAACTGAAATGATTAAGAAACTTATTTTTTCTTTGAATACTTATCGCAGCTAATACTATGAAAAGAATAATAATGAATGCTATAAAAATCGGACGTAAGTAAATAAATTCTGGGTATGGATCATTCATGGTTTGTCCCCCGTTATTTCATTTTGCTGGACTTATAATCAAATTTAAGAAGTCCCTCAACATCGATATTAATTTTCAAACCTGTTGATATTTTGTATATAGCACTTTCTTACTTTTTAATCGATAGTCCTTTTTCTTCTAGTGCATCCAGCAGCTGTTTCAATGCTTTTGGACCCATTCCGTGTAACTTCATAAGGTCTGTTTCAGTCCAATCAGCTAATTGTTCGAGGGAAACGATCCCCGCAGAAGCAAGTGCTCGTTGAGCAGGTTTTGCTAATTTTGTCGGAAAGTTTGTGTTTTCGTCATGCGGCATGCTCTCACCTCTTTAATGCATTTAGTTGTTATTCACTTTTTAATAAACGGCATACCTCTTTGGTTTATAGCAATCATAAAAAAACTTTCTGAGATGAACAATAACCGAAAATTTAAAAATGCATGCGTAAATTAATTTCACGTTCACGTTAATTACATTAATTTCACATTAATCTCAATATATTCAAGCTATACCCAAAAATTTCACGTTAGCTATGTATCAGCTACCTATCAGGCACTCCCACTATCTTTCGAGTGAGCCGGGTGCAAATACTTTGTAAAATACGCACCTAACAGCAGCAACCCTATTGTGCTTACCCAGCTCCAAATGCCAAGGAAATCAAACCAGTATGCCAAAAGGTTCGTAATCGCGACTAAAAAGAAACAGATTGATGTTAAAGCTGTTTTCAATCCGGTTATACCCTGTGCCTTTCTTTGCCGAACTACATATATTATCGAGAAGATCAGGGATACCAGAACAAGAACAGATAAGATGGATTCCATGTGTACTTCACTCCCATTAACTATCTAGCTAATAATACGACAAATAGAAACGAAATGTTTCAAAATTTTCCAAATGACAACTTTAGTCTCATATTTGTTTTTTTCGAATGGTTTACTACTATTGGTCGAGTAAATCCCGTTTTTATTAAGCAGCAGCAAAAATTCCAGACACCTCAAGCGTCGTAAGCGTTTGTATCACATTTCCATCACACAACCCTCACAAAACGTTCACAAAAGTCTTTTGTAATGTGTCACCAGGTGTTCTATTATTTGTACTGGGAAAAGATTTAGTGCTTTAATAGAGGTGGATTTAAGGTTACACTATATGGATAATATAGAGAGAGAAATATTGTGAAGATGGTGTCTTATAGTATGGAGAGAACTGTTAGTTTAGAAAAACAAAAACGGTCAGAGGTCTTGTCACAAACGGTAAAAACAGGGATTATTAAATCAAACCTTGTTCCCATGTTTGCGGGACTTACACTGGCTTTATATACGTACGATATCGATCCTGGCACGAAGATTTTAGATGTCCTTTTTGTTTTGATCGGTACGATTTTAGTCATTGGTGCTGCCGGTACGTTTAACAACGTTTACGACCGGGACATCGATGCCATTATGGAACGAACAAAAGGAAGACCTACTGTTACGGGCGAGATTAACATTAAATCAGCCATAACACTTGCTTCTGTTATGGCTATACTTGGAATTTGTGCGCTCGCATTCACAACGCCGCTTGCTGCAGTGCTGGGTTTTCTTGGTCTGTTCTTTTATGTCGTTCCCTATACAATGTGGACGAAGCGCAGAACAATCTACAACACAGAAGTCGGCAGTATTTCTGGAGCAATGCCTCCGCTAATTGGCTGGGCGGCAATGACTGGTACTCTTGCACATCCAGCAATCGTAGCATTATTCATCATCCAGGTGATCTGGCAAATGCCACACTTTTATGCGATTGCGATTCGACGTCACGATGAATACAAAGCGGCTCGAATCCCAATGCTTCCTGTCGTAAAAGGTATAAAAAGAACATACACGCAAACCAATATCTATCTCGTGCTCTTAAGTTTAACTAGCTTTTTATTTCTGCCATTAAGCTTAGGTTTAACGTTAGTTGCCCTGCTCATGAACGTTGGCTGGCTCGTGCTCAGCATCTATGGTTACAAGAAAAACAAAGATTCAGAGAAATGGGCAAAGCTCCTTTTCATCTATTCTCTTATTCATATGACAATCTTGTTTTCAACAGTAATCGTCTACTCGCTTGTTGGGATCTTTATACTGAAATAAAAAATGCTCAGAGTTTGCTCTGGGCATTTTTTTCGTTCCTATTTATAGAGAATATCATCCTTTAAAGTAGCGACTTTCGACAGTGCTGTTTGGATATCAGCTTCTGGTACTCCAAAATGAGCGAGTGCGTCATGCAGATGTGTGGCAATGCTATTGAAATGTTCAGGCTGAAGGTTTAAGCCTTCATGCGCTTTTGCCATAGATTTTCCACTATATTGCTTAGGGCCACCTAACGCAAAACTGATGAATTTGGTTTGGTGACTTTTTTGTTTTTCCATATCGGTATGTTCAAAGAAATGATTAACAGATTCATCCTTTAAAACGAGCTCATCATAAAAATAATCGACTACCTTCGAGACGGCTTCTTCCCCGCCAACTTTTTCATAAAGAGTTTGTTCCATGATTATGTCTCCTTTACCTGTTTGTTCGTTCTCTTCTTCAATCATAACCTAATTACCAGATTATAAATCCTTCTAAAGTTGTAAATCTCAAACTTTGGTGATAAAGCACCACCCATGTATAATAAACGTTATATCATTTAAAAGTTAAGAGGGATAGAACATGATCCATTTTAAATCTGCTCGAGAGATTGAGCTTATGCATAATGCGGGCAAGCTTTTAGCCTCAACCCACCGGGAGATCGCTAAACTCATTAAGCCTGGTATTACAACACAAGAAATTGACGAGTTTGTTGAAAAATTCTTAGCTGAACATGGGGCAACACCAGAGCAAAAAGGATTTCACGGCTACCCATACGCAACATGTGCTTCTATAAATGATGAAATCTGCCATGGTTTCCCGCGCAAGCAACCTTTAAAAAAGGGAGACATCGTGACGATAGATATGGTTGTAAATCTTCGTGGAGGATTAGCAGACTCAGCTTGGACGTATGCTGTCGGAAGCATTTCGCCTCAAAAACAAAAATTGCTCGACGTTACGAAAGAATGTCTTTATAAAGGAATTGAGCAAGCTTTTGTCGGAAACCGCCTTGGGGATATCGGACACGCGATTCAGACCTACGCTGAGAGAGAAGGTTTTTCCGTTGTTCGCGATTTTACGGCTCATGGGATCGGGCCAACTCTTCATGAAGATCCACAAATTACGCACTATGGTGAACCAGGAAAAGGTCTGAAACTTAAAGAGGGCATGGTTATCACGATTGAGCCGATGATCAATGAAGGTGCATGGCAGAGTAAGATGGATATGAACGGCTGGACCGCCCGGACAATAGACGGCAAGCTTTCCGCTCAATACGAGCACACACTTGCCATTACGAAGGATGGTCCGATTATTTTAACAGAGCAGTAAGCAAGTTCATCGGTACTCATTTCGCACACCTGAATGTCGATTTCTGCCGAGGATTGTAGACTCGTGGATATACGGCCAAAACTTTTGGATTCAAGACCAAAACTCGTGGATTGAATGCAGAAACTCGTGGATTCAGGACCAAAACTTTTGGATTCATCTTGCGAACGCGTGGGATTCACGAGTTGCCGGCCACTTTTCTGCTACCAAATGCTGCTTCAAAACCGTCCGGAATACCGCAAAGAAAAATCAGAACAGTTATGGTACCAAAACTGCCCAATCTTATAAAAAAGAGCTCTAAAAAAGCCTGTTCCTTACTCGGAACAGGCTTTTCTTATTAATGCGATGTATCCATTCGATCTACGTGCGCGAGATGCTTATAGTTCCACCCAATAAACACGATGGATAAGAATACGAATCCTGCAGCAATAAAAAACGGAACATGCACGTTAAAGATCTCGGCTAACTTGGCTGCCATATAGGGTGAGATCGCTGCGCCTAAAAAGCGGAGAAAGCTATATGCGGCTGATGCTGTTGAGCGCTCAACGGGTGCGGCTTCCATTACTGCAGTAGTGATGAGTGTGTTGGTGTTACCCAAGATAGCTCCAGCAAAAACAATGCTAGTTATGATTACCCATTGTGTCGATGTGAATAACCCCATTACAACAAGGTCTGCCACAAACAAAAATAACATCATGGCCATTGATTTCACGGTTCCAAATCTGCGCTCCAATTTTGGTGCCATAAAAACAGAAGTAATCGCGAGGAGTGTTCCCCATCCTAAAAAGACATAACCTAACCCTTTTGGATGAAGGCCCATCACGAATGGCGCGAATGCCATAATCGTAAAGAAGCCGATGTTATAAAGTGCCGCTACGATTCCGAGTACCAAAAGAGAGCGGTGCTTCATCGCTTTAAAGGGCGCAGATAAAGGGGTCTTCTTCTTAATAGCAACAACGTGCGGATTGGGTTTAGGCATTAAAAGCATCAGAATCAAGAAAGCCAAAGCCATTAAGACAGATACACCTATAAAAGGTGCTCGCCAAGTTATAGAACCCAAAGTACCACCGAGCAACGGACCGATTGAAATGCCGAGACCCACTGCTGCTTCATACAAAATGATTGCTTTGGCGGTCCCGCTGCTTGACACGGAGACGATTGCAGCAAGAGCCGTTGCCACGAACAATGCGTTTCCAAGTCCCCATCCTGCACGAAGTCCGACAAGGGTCCATATGTTATCGGCAAAACCACCAAGTGCAGAAACCGTTGCGATAATGAGCACTCCTGTCAAAAGGGTCCCCTTATTTCCAAGTCGCGATGAAACTGTACTTGTAATTAACATCGCAAACGCCATTACAGCATTATAGCTTGTATAAAGCAGTGTCACTTCACTAGGTGATGCCTGCAGGTTGTCAGCTATTGTAGGCAGTACAGGGTTTACAAGCCCCATGCCCATGAAAGCCGTGATACATGCGAAAAAAACAGCCCATACAGAGATCGGCTGATGAAATAGACTTTGTTTATCTAAAGTAACTCCCGAAACTTTTGCCGAGCCAACGGTTTGTGTGTTCGATGCCATTCTCACATCTCCTTACATGTAATTGTATAATACAACTACATTATTGTATAATACAACTATATGCGTGTCAATGCGTAGAGACGTTGTTTAGAGTAACCTTCTTCGGTTATCATGAAGATAGAAGCTTTGAACGAAAAGGTGGAAAAAAGATGGGAAATCCCCTATTAGAAAAAATTGAACTAGAGATGGCAGTACTCGTTCGCCGCGTTACATCCATCACCTCAAAAAATAAGATCGGTAATCTAGATAGATCTGCCTATCTCCTCATGCACGAATTGTCAGTGGAGGGCCCATCGGGTGTGAAAACACTTGCGGAAAATTTACAGCTCGATACGTCTACTGTAAGCCGTCAAGCAGCGTCACTCGAGAAAAAAGGATATGTGAGCAAAATACCAGATCCAACTGACCGCCGTGCCTATTTCCTTCAACTAACCGAATCAGGTACGAGTGATTTTAACGAATATAAAAAAGCTCGATTGGATCGATTTGAGATTTTAACGGAGGATTGGACGGACGAGGAACGGAAGCAGTTTGGCAACTTGCTGAAAAAGTTTAATCAAGCGATCTCCGAAAAATAAACCCCGCTGAAGCAAGTTCAGCGGGGTTTTTCGAACACGGATTATTTACCTTTTTTCATAGAAATGTATTGTTTAACGACTTCATACACATAGTCTTGGTTTGCAGCAGCAGTTGTCGGATCGTATTTGCCGCCGTTTGTTTTGTTGTTCGAAAGTACGCGGATTCCTAAGAACGCAACATCATATGCTTTGGAAATTTGTGCAGCTGAAGCGCCTTCCATCTCTTCTACTGACGTGCCAAAGTTCTCATGGAACCATTTGATGCGATCCACTTCATTGTTCCAAACATCTGCAGAACCGATTGTCCCTTCAACGACTTTACCTTTTGTATATTTGTCCTTTACCGCATGAGCTGCCGCTAGCAGCTCTTCGTCTCCTTCGAAGTAACGCGCTTTTTCAGCATTCGGATCTTCTCCAGCACTACCTTCAGATGCCATTAAGTCCATTGGAATCCAAGATGTTGGGTGGATCCCTTCGTTTGATTCTTTATGAGGCGTTTTTAATGAACCTAAATTTACTGTGCGCTTGCCAAGGACGATATCAAACACGTTTAAACTTGGATCATGTCCACCAGACGTTCCTTGGTTGATGATGGCAACTGGCTTGTATCTTTCAATCGCAATGGCTGTTGCCGCTGCTGTGTTCTCCATTCCCTTACCCGTTTTAGCAACGATTACCGGATAGTTATCAAGCGTTCCTTTGTAAAATACAAAGTTTCCTGACTTCTCTTCTTTTACATTCTTTAAACGCTTTGCAAAATTCTCCGCTTCAATCGGCATCGGTCCTTGAATGATAATCGGTTTTTTCGACTCTTCTTTTCCTGCTGCAGTTTGGTTAAAGTTGAACCCTGCAAGTGCTGATAAAAATAGTATCGCAGCGATTGCAATCAAACCGTATTTCTTCATTATGTACTCTCCTCCAGGTGTCGTATTTCACTCGAAATGTTCAAATAAAAAGGTCTAGAGTGTAGAATGCGTTCTACCTCTAGACCTATTGAGTCAAAGTATAGTAATTAGCGGATGCCTAATCACAGCGCTGCGAGACAGAAAAACTGAACCAACAATTTACTTTAACTCGTAGTCCAGTTCTTTCATTGGGAACCGGGTAGAAACACTCAGACCTTATTACCGAGCATATACGAGTAATTCGTTTTTTATTATACTACCTTGATAATATAACAACATAAGTAACTATTTTCAACTAAAAACTTAACTTTAAGTATATAAAATTATTAAAATGTTCGTTTTTAAAGGAAAATCATTTGATTGATCAAACTAAAACAAGTGGTTCTTTAATTACTCTCTGCTTCAACAAAGTGAATTACAAAAACATTTATCGAGAGTACAATAATAATATACTTCCAAATTAAACTAGTTTAACCATCTACCATTCTTTACTCTAATAATAAGTGAGGATATTAAAATGCACATTCAAACAAAATCCAAAATTAAAGTCTTTTTGCACTTTTTAGCCCCATTCATGCTATTTGTATTAATGGGTATAGATCTACAGGAAAGTTTTCAAGTGAGTTTCAAACAACTAACAGCTAGAGATTTCTTGCAGTTAATTGTGTTACTAATGGTAAAAACAATTTGTGCGATCGTAGTGATTGATACGTATGTAAAGCATGATGAAATGAAAGCGCGAGAAAAGAATGGGTTGATTGTAATCGCTATTATCAGTGCATTAATACTAGCATTTGTCCTTTCTGCTATTTAATCTTCTTAGCAATGTTCGTTTTAGGTAAGATCACCTTTTAAGATGGAGTATATTAAAAGATCATCAAACTTTCCGCACGTATATTCATAGTGTCTAAGCAAACCTTCCCTCACGAAGCCGGTCTTCTCTACCAGCATTTGTGATGAAGTATTACCTGGTTCAATAAGCGCCTCGATCCGTTCTAGCTCCATATGTTTAAAGCCAAACTTCACAACAGCTTCTAACGCTTCTGAAGCAATTCCTTTTCCCCAATATTGTTTGCTCAGTTCAAATCCCACTTCAGCTCGAAAATGCTTTGGGGCTCTATTTAAGAAACCACAGCTTCCGATCACTTTACCGGAATTTCTTAGCGTAATTCCCCACCTCACACCTGAACCTTCTTTTACAATAGATTGATACCACTGAATTTCACTTTGTACGTCTTCAACGGTTTGGTAAGGTTCAAGTCCCATATGTTTGACTACGTCAGGATCAGACAAATAAGTAAGCATGTCTTCAGCATCTTTCAATGTTACTTCTCTTAAAATTAATCGTTCGGTTTCAATGATAGGAAACTTTTCTTGCATGAATGTTTCTCCCTTCGAATCTAATGTTTTTTCAAAAGCTTATGTACCTATTTTGTAACACTTAAATGCGGTATTTCCGTAAAAACTCGGCTATTATAAGAATACACTTATTTTGTTGGGGGCTTTACTTTGGAAACCAATCTTTTACATGAAGCAACGGAATTCATTACTTCCTGCTACATTGAATTAAATAAAACACAAGATGAAATTAAGAATAGGATCAACGAGATTACGAGTGAGATCCTTGAACAAGGTACATACAAACACACACATCTTGAATTAGAGTACGGTGCAAAAGTCGCTTGGCGTAACAGCAACCGCTGCATCGGGAGACTCTTTTGGGACCAGATGCATACATTCGACAAACGCCATCTGGAGACAGAAGAAGAAATCTTTCAAGCTATTATTGAGCACATGACGTATGCCACGAATAACGGGCGCATCCGTCCAACCATCACGATTTTCACACCTGAAACAGAGAATCACCGAGTTCGCATCTGGAACCATCAGATGATTCGTTATGCGGGGTATGTTGTAGAAGATGGTGTGATTGGTGATCCAGCATCCATTGAATTCACAAAAAAATGTATAGAGTTAGGTTGGGAACCAAAATACGGAAGGTTCGATATCCTTCCGATCGTGATCCAAATCAACAACAATCAGCCTAAATTCTTTGAACTGCCAGCATCGGCAGCACTTGAAGTAGAAATTCAACATCCGGAATACGAGTGGTTTCAAGATCTTCAGCTGAAATGGTACGGTGTCCCTTTCATTTCTGATATGAAACTTGAAATTGGCGGCATTCATTATACGGCAGCACCTTTTAACGGATGGTACATGGGAACGGAAATTGGCGCTCGTAACTTAGCAGATGAAGATCGATACAACATGCTGCCGCAGATCGCATCACTTATGGGGCTGGATACGAAAAGTTCCATCTCCCTTTGGAAAGATAGAGCACTCGTGGAACTGAACATTGCCGTGCTGCATTCGTTCAGAGAAGACGGCGTTAGTATCGTCGACCATCATACCGCAGCACAGCAGTTTAAGAAGTTTGAAGAAAAAGAATCAGAAAACGGCCGAAAAGTAACTGGAAACTGGGCTTGGCTCATTCCACCGATGTCTCCGGCCACCACCCACATTTTCCATAAGCCTTATAAAAATGAGATCATAAAGCCTAATTACTTTTATCAGCCTAAGCCTTACTAGGCCATGTTAAAACGTCCAAGAACGATTAGGACGTTTTTTTCATACCAAACTCTCTAACAAAATATAATGGTTAGAGGGTTTTTGGTTTGATGGAGGGAGTTGTGGTGTATGGCGATTAAACCGCGTCAATTGCAGCGGGGTGATACGATCGGAATTGTAACATTAGGCAGCCCGCTAGAGGCGAACATTATCAATGAAGGAATCAGCACATTAAGAAATATGGGGTTTCAAGTCATTGTTGGTGATTATGTATATACTGCTAACGGATTTTTAGCTGGAACGCCAGAGCAGCAGGCATCAGATTTAATGAAGATGTTTCAAAATCAGCAAGTAAAAATGATCCTGCCAACCCGAGGCGGTGTGGGCGTTGCGAGTATCCTTCCCTACTTGGACTTCAACATCATAAAAAGTAATCCAAAGATCGTTTCGGGTTATAGTGACATTACCATTCTGCTTAATGTCCTCTATCAATTTGCTGATCTAGTATCCTTTCAAAGCCTGATGCTTCTGGATTTCCGTCCAAGAACGCCACCTTATAACTACAATCAATTTTTTAACGCTGTTACCCAGTTAAGCGCACCGTGGACGATTAATAATCCACCGGAAATACCACTCGTTAGTAAAGTTCAGGGAAATGTTACAGGCCCTGTTGTTGGCGGCAATCTTACGTCATTTGTAGGCAGTTTAGGAACCCCTTACGAAATGGACACGAAAGGAAAAATACTATTGCTTGAAGATACACATGAGCCAGTTAATACGATTTTTCGGTATTTGAATCATTTGAAGCTCGCAGGTAAATTTGACGATTGTATCGGAATCATCATGGGTGAATGTACAGAATGCCAGCCGGCTTATGGAAAAACGTACGAAAATTTAATCGATGAATTTCTCGTTCCACTAGGGAAACCATTGATAACAAACTTGGCAAGTGCGCATGGTTACTATAAAGCAGCAGTCCCTCTAGGCGTAAACGTGAACATGAATACGTTTAACCGTACTCTTACCGTTACTGAACCGGCAGTTATTATATAACTCTTATTTAGTGAAAAACGACCACTTTTGGTCGTTTTTACATTTTTTCAACTCTACCCTATTTTGCGATCTTCACAAATTTTCTTTTCCCTACTTGAACAATCAAACCCTCATTAATTTGAACCACCAGATTCGTATCTTCCACTTTTTCACCATTGATTTTAACACCACGGTTGGCAATCATTCGGCGAGCTTCACTTTTTGACGTGAGCAGCTCGAGCTCAACAATTAGGTCAATAATAGATACTTCCTCTACACCATTCCACTTGATCACTGGAATCTCTTCAGGCATGGTACCTTGCTGAAACACAGTAATAAAATGCTTTTCGGCCGCTTCAGCTGCTTTCTTGCCATGGTACATCTTCACAATTGTATTGGCTAAAAGCATCTTCGCATCACGGGGGTGCATTTCCTCACTCGCGATATCACTCTTCAATCGTTGAAGTTCTTCAGGCGTGAAGTTTGTCACGAGTTCAAAGTATTTAATCATAAGCGAATCAGGAATAGACATCGACTTGCCGTACATTTCTTCTGGCGCTTCATCAATTCCAATGTAATTCTTTTTAGACTTCGACATCTTTTCAACGCCATCTAATCCTTCGAGTAGCGGCATCAACATGGCAACTTGTTTTTCTTTTCCGAACTTTTCTTGGTAGTGTCTTCCCATTAAAATGTTAAAATGCTGATCCGTTCCCCCGAGCTCAATATCACACTCCAACATGACTGAATCGTAGCCTTGCATGAGCGGGTAAAAGAACTCATGCAGCGAGATTGGTTTACCTGTTGAGATCCGCTCATCGAAATCGTCACGTTCTAGAAGCCGTGCCACCGTTATCTTTCCTGCAAGGTTAATCACATCTTCAAAGTTAAGCTGCGAAAGCCATTTAGAATTGTAATGAAGCTCGACCTTTTCCATGTCGACGATTTTACCGAATTGTTCGAAGTATGTCTTCGCGTTATGCTCCACTTCTTCTGTTGTTAGTTGCTTGCGCGCAACAGACTTGCCAGTCGGGTCGCCAATCTTTCCTGTAAAATCTCCAATGATCAGCTGGATGATATGACCGTTCTCTTGAAACTGTCTGAGTTTATTTAGGACCACCGTATGACCGAGGTGTACATCTGGTGCTGACGGATCTAGTCCAAGTTTGATTTTTAGCGGGCGGTTTTCAAGAATGGATTTCGCCACTTTTGCTTCTAGATCTTCAACAGGAATAATATCCTGAACCCCTTGGCTATAGAGCGCCATCTGCCTCTTTACTTCATTTCGTTGTTTATCTGTTAATTGTTCCATAACCTGATTCATCTGATTTTTCCTCCTTTGATTTAATAAAACTGTTGTCTAACCGTGTTTTTGTAAGCTTTTTTGATCTGTTGGTGGTTCATTTTTGCTTTATGGGACAGAAACCCTTTAAAAAGGAGCCACAAAAGTGTCACTAGGGTGAAAATTGAGTCTCGAAATGGGACTACTATCATACCTGGAGGGGTATCAGCACAACGAATTCGAGAATTTCAGGACTTAATTCAGCGAGTTTGGTACTTAATTCGGCGAGTTTCAGCTATAATTCAGCGAGTTTGGTACTTAATTCGGCGAGTTTTACCCATATATTGACGAGTTTACATAAATCGACAAATCCCGTGTACCCGATACCCCCTATCGCGTCTAATCCTCCTGGCCGTGAAATAATCAGCAAAAAGACCACATCCCAAACAAAGGGACGTGGTCTAACTATTACACGCGGTACCACCCTAATTGAAGAACACACGATTCTTCCTCTCAAAAAATAACGGTTTCCCGTTCTTTGCACCTGAACTCTAAAAGTCAAAAGCAAAGAAAGCTCATGGAAATGTAATTCACATGATCTTTGTTCCGGTTTTCACCCACCACCGGCTCTCTGGTTACAGGGAGATCCTTGCTACTTCGTTTCCAGTCATTGCATGTTTATATAAAATTAAAAGTTATTTTCTCGGATGACACGTCTAAGCATGCCCGATATTACTTTTTGCTCCTCAACCGTTAAGGAAGATACCACTTCAACTTCACCTTGATGGAACTGGGGATACAGCTCTTCCATCACTTTTCTGCCTTTATCCGTCAGCACGACACACGTGATGCGTCTGTCCCGATTATCCACTTTTCGATAGCAAAGCTCTTTTCTTTCTAATGTATTCGTAATGTTGCTGATCGTTGCTTTCGAAACCCCAGCAGACATGGCGAGCTTTTTCGTCTCTACCGATTCCCAGATCCAAAGATCGTACAAAATGGAAAAAGACGTCCATGATAGACCGTGTTTGGCCAAAACTTCCCGCTCCATCTTATTCCGCAATCCCTGTGCTGCACGGTAAAGATTGGTTACGACCGTAATAGCGTCCAAGTGGAGTGACTCGATGGGTGCTTTAGCTAATTTGTTGATGGTATCCTTTTCTTCCGGCAATAGTTCACCGAACTCATCAAAAGAATAGATGCTAACCACTCCTTAAAGTTTTCATAATCGTTAGCGTTGAAACGATATTAACAAAATTACAATATAAATGCAAGTTTGTTTTTTTCGTTTCTCTATTGTTAAGTTGTCCATTTTACCTTGTCACCATTATAGTGTGGTTTTCCAACCTTCACTAATACATGCCAAAGCAATTTCAATTCTTGAAGAACTTCACTATATGTTCCACGTTCGCTCCAAGCATCTGGATTTTGCTTCAGATCCATAATGGCACGGCCAATAACACTCGCATTAACCACATTATTTTTTGCGATTCTCTTTGCCAATGACGGCATTGCCGGACCTCTAAAATCAGGCGGAACCTCATCTACTGACAGTTCAAAGCCCATATGCCAATAAAGCTTAATAGCGTATTTCAAACATAGTTGTTCCAATGTTTTCCCCACTTCCGTATTCCGAAAAGAAGGATCAGCAACTAGCACTTCAACGTCTTTTTCCAAAGAAATTTCACCATGAACTTGCGCTTCAATATAATGATTAAGATTCCGAACGGCCTGTTGGTCTGCTAGATCAACCATTGGCTGATTTAAGTTTGAAAGAAGATGATGGATTAGTCTTCCTGGTGTGAGTTCCCGTTCACCGAGGGCAAAGTCTCTTGTAAATATCTCTACCAATAAAGCAGATAAAACCATATCGAACTGAGACAACGTTCCCTTTTCTTTAGGATCTTGATGAGAATCTAAATAGGTAAAGGTTGAGCGCTCGGAGACTTCAGGAGACAGCAGAAAATAACAAGAGCCAAAACGAGGAGCTGGTCCGTCTGGATGAAGCATCAAATTCAAAGCACCATACTTTGGACGTTGGCTATTTGTTGTCCCCTCCAACTGATACGCTCCTCCAAAAATTCTTTCTTCCCACGTATCACGCAATCCGCCAGGGTATGCTGAAACGCTTCCGTTCGAAAGCTGCGTTTCGAACTGGCTTTTATAAACGCTGTCCAGCAATAAAGCTTCGGCAACCGTTCTTAAATCCGAATTTGGTCGATCTGGATGAAAGTGCAAAGCGATTCTTGCGTTCTTTTTTATTTTCAATACAGCTTTTTCGTATAATTCGACTGAGATATTCCCCATTTTTAAAATGTGTTCTATAGTCTCACACGCTTCCTCTTTATGTTTTTTAGCATACTCTTCAAAGAACTGGATAGCTGCACGTTGTGATCGAGAAAGTTTCATAAGCACTGGTTCTCCTTTAATGATTTCTTCAGCTATTCGCCATAGTTTTGTTTTATCCTTTGAATTTCTTAGAAAAGGAATAGGGCGAATTCTATTTGGAATATATTCAATCTAAGGAGTGATGAGACATGGAAAAGGCAAGAAAGCGAAGGATGACGAGAACAAGAAGCTTTCGTACACCAAAGACAATTACTCTTGTAACGATGTTTTTCCTAATGGTCATTGCAGTGATTAGTTTGTTTTTGTCCACTTCTGTTTATAAAGAACACCTCGTATTGTCTGAAGGGTACTTTTGGATGGGTGGGGCGAGCTTTTCACTGTTTATGTTCCTCTTCCTGCTGCATTCTAAAATGGAGAAAGGCATCGAAAAAATTTTCGTGCCCCTTCTGATTGCCGGTTCTCTCATTTGTTCGATTGTTTTTGCACATACAGCCTTTCAGCTGTTTCAGGATAAAGCCGCTTATGAGCATAAGGAATTTCAAAGTGTTGTAGGCGTTCCCTCTAAAATTACGTACGATGGTTCAAAAAATGGCAGTGATTATGTTTCAACGATAACCATACAAGGAACGACCATTCATTTTGCACATCGATTTATTCTAGAGTCACATTTTTTAGAGGCGTATAAAAATAAACCTCTAAAGCTAACGTACCTGCCCAAAAGCAAGTATGCCGTAGCGATAGAGGTATTTAATGAGGAAGAATAAGAATCAAGCTCTTACTCGATTTACAGCAATTAACATGAGAAAAGAAATGATAATAACACTTCCTACCCACATCCAGGCGAGATCCATATTCCCGGAGTCAATGGCCATGTAGATGGCAGTAGATACTGTTTGCGTTTTTCCGGGAATATTGCCTGCAAACATTAGCGTTGCACCAAACTCTCCCAATGCTCGCGCAAAACTTAAGATGGCACCGGATATGATCGCCCGAAGTGCTAAAGGAATGGATATTCGCATAAAAACATGCCATTCATTTGCTCCATCAACTCGTGCTGCATTTTCTATATCACCGTCAATGGACTCAAAACCCGCTTTTGCTGATTGATACATGAGAGGAAACGCAACGACCGAAGAGGCAATGACAGCGGCCCACCACGTAAACATAATCGGCTGGTGAAATAACCATTGAAAAAGTTGCCCGCCAGGACCATTTCTCCCAAATAAAACGATCAGAAGAAAACCAACAACGGTTGGCGGAAGCACCAATGGCAGTAAAAAGAACGTTTCAACAATGGATTTCCCTTTAAATTTCTTATGAGCCATCATCCGTCCAAAAAATAAGCCTGTAACGATAACGAGAAGGGCAGCGACAAGTGCAATGCCTAACGATAGTTGAACTGGTGACCAAAAGTCGATAGCCATCTAATTTTCTACCCGCTTAAATCCATAGTCTTCAAAGGTTTTTAATGACTCTTCTTTTTTCAGAAATTCATAAAACGCTTTGGCTTCTTTCTTGTGTGAACTGTTCTTAATCACACCAACAGGGTAGACGATAGGTGCATGGAATTCCTCATTTGCAGCTGCTGCAATCTTTACTTTATCCGAGTTGACCGCGTCTGTTTTATAAACCATCCCAGCATCTACATTTCCTGTTTCTACATACGTCAGAACTTGACGTACATCTTTGGCATAGACGATTTTACTTTCAATTTCGTTCCATAGATTTAAGTTTTCCAGCGTTTCTTTCGCATATGTCCCCGCTGGCACAGACTCAGGTGTACCGATCGATATACGTTCTGTTTTTGATAAATCTTCAAACCCTTTAAGTTTGGAGTTGGCTGGAACGATTAGGACCAATTCGTTTTTTAATAAATCTGTTCCTGTTTTTGTTTCCATGAAACCCTTCTTTACAAGCTCATCATATTTATCTTCTGCAGCTGAGAAGAACAGATCAACAGGTGCACCTTGTGCGATCTGCTGCTGCAGTGCGCCTGACGCTCCAAAGTTATATGTAATCTTTATGTTGGGATGTTTTTTTTCATATGTAGCAGCAATCTCATGTAATACATCTTGCAAACTAGCTGCAGCTGATAGGGTAAGTTCCACTCTGTTTTGAGATTTCTGTTTGTCCGATTGATTCTGCCCTTGTTCTTCGCATGCCGTTAAACATATCAAGAGCAAGGTTAAGCCAATCATCATAGAATAGCTTTTTCTCACTTCATTTCTTCCTTCCACAGCAATGTCTCATTACATTTGATTATAGCAAAGCATCAGCCGAAACTCTTCTAAAGTTCATGCCTTTCATTTCGCAAAATCACTTTCAAACAAAAAAGCCGCCATAAAGGACACTTCACCCTTATGACAGCTTCTCCATTTATTACTCTGTTACTGCAAGAACAGAGCCTTTGTATTCTTTATCAATAAAATCTGTAATTTCTTTAGAATGAAGCACTTCTAGCAATGTTTTAATTGCTTTTTTGTCTTTGTCTCCTTCACGAACTGTGATGATGTTCGCAAATGGTGATTCTGATCCTTCAAGTGCGATAGAATCTTCTTTCGGATTCAGATCCGCATCAATCGCAAAGTTTGTGTTGATTACGATCGCGTCTCCTTCATCATGCTCATACGCTTTTGTTAAAAGACCTGGATCGATGTCTGCCACAAATTCTAAGTTCTTCGGATTCTCAACAATATCGCTAAGCTGCGCTTCATAGCCTTTTCCTTCTTTAAGCTTGATGAGTCCTTCTGCTTCAAAGATTGAAAGAATACGTCCGTGTTCAGCAACAGAGTTACTTAAGATCACTTTTGCACCGTTCGGAAGATCCTTCAACGACTTATGTCTCTTTGAGTATACGCCCATTGGCTCAAGGTGGACAGCACCAGCGTTTTCAAACTTGTATTTCGGGTTATCCTTCACTTGCTGTGTTAAATATGGAATGTGCTGAAAGTAGTTCGCATCGATTTCTTTTTCATAAAGTGATTTGTTCGGTAAGATGTAGTCTTGGAATTTTACGATCTTCAAATCAATTCCTTTTTCCTTAAGAAGCGGCTTGGCTTCTTCTAAGATCTCAGCATGGGGTACGTTCGATGCCCCAACGACCAGCTTTTCTGTTTTCTCTCCGCCATTTGTTGCTGATGATCCACAAGCTGCTAATACAAACACTGCCAAACTCGCGAGTAAAACTTGAATGATTCTTTTCATTTTTGTCTCCCCTATCCACTTGTTCTCTATATTTGGTCTGATAAAAACTCTTCAAGAGGCAGTATGCAAAAAGCCTTCTGTGCTCATAAAAGAGACAGAAGGCTTCTCGAAAAATAGTTCCGATATCCTCTCATCTCTCAGCGTGACCACTGTTAGATTTAGCACCGTTTCCATACTGGCTATTCAGTACGAATGGTTGCCGGGCTTCATAGGGCTAATTCCCTCCACCTGCTCTTAATAAGAGTATTCCTATCAAATTACTTTGTATTATTACAGGAAATCCATGTAATGTCAAACACTTTTTTTCAAATTATTCTGAAACTCAAGGTTAGCATGCTTCAACAGCCATTTAGAAGTGGAGGAGATGAGCTGTTTAAAATGCGCGATTGAAGAGAAGGTGTGATTTGCGCCTTCCACAAGCACCATATCACTGCTCCATTCTTTTCGGTCAACTGCTCCTTCAAAATAGTTTCTGCAATAATCTGAAGAAATGACAGGGTCTGCTGTTCCATGGATGGTGAGTACGTTACCGTGATATTTTTGAATTTCTTCGATGGGCTCAAACGATTGAAGCGACAAGAGAAAATCTTCCGTGATCGCATATCCCAAATGGTCGATTACCGGCTGTTCACCGTCATATCCTACGATCCGCTTGATGTCTTCGAACGGATTTCCCACAGCTGACCAAAGTACAACATTCCCGACGCGCTTGTCTTTAGCTGCTGTACAAGCGGCTACAGCACCGCCCAAACTATGGCCGATCAGTGTTATAGATTTTGGGTCCACATTCGGAAGCTCGCTGCCAAATGAAATCACTGTTTTCGTCTGGTCAATAAAACAAGCAAATTCATTCTCACCATATTCCCCATCGCTTTCCCCACAGCCAGCATAATCAAATCGGAGGACAGCAAACCCGAGTTCCGCTAACGCTTGAGCCGTTTTTACAAATAAACGATCCACTCCGATTCGTGTACTCGTAAATCCGTGACAGATGATAACGAGTGGAAATTTGTCTGTGCAACCTTGAGATGCCGCTGGATAATGAACGGTGTGAGCTAATTTTTTTCCTTTCCACTGAATACATCCCGTTAAGTCCATCTCACCCACTCCTTTTTCTTTTTTGTGGTTCACATTAAGTCTAAATAGCTACTAATTAAGTCAAAACAGGTCCTAATTAAGCCGAAAATGAAAAAACTAAGTCGTTTTACAGCTCAATTAAGTCTTAATCGCAAAATATAGGCGATTCGACAACAAGCGACAACCGGACACTACACTTGTACCAAAAAAGAAAAAAACCGTGTTCATCAGAGAACACGGTTTGCTCATATAATCCGTTCGTTCTCTCATCTTTCAGCGTAACCGCTGTTAGATTTAGCACCGTTTCGGAAAAAACGTACATGTTTCTCCGATGGTTGCCGGGCTTCATAGGGCTAATTCCCTCCGCCTGCTCTTAATAAGAGTTTGAATATTTAATTTAAAGATAATCATAGGCTACCTGTCATAATTAGTCAACGAAAAAATTTCAGTTGCACTGCAAAAGTGCCAAACAGAATATTATTAAATTCAAAGGAAATGCTAGGAAAATAACTTACTTTAAAAACGAGTGGGTGCTTCACGTGAACTTTTTTAAGAAAAAGAAAAAACAGCCAGAACCCGAACAGACCCAGAATCGAGGTTCTTTAACCTTTCAAGAGTTGATGCAAAAATTAAGTGCTTCTGCCGACTTTTCTACCGTTAAACAGTCATCTGTAAGTACATTTTACATCTCCTATTTTAAAACTCTCGTAAACCCGGAATTTGTTCATCGTGATTTATTACGTTATATCACAGATATCCCCCTTCAAGACCTGGATGATATTCAGAAACACTTGCCATTAGATGACATAACGAAAACAAATGATGTTCATGATATCTCAAACAAGGTAACAGAAGGCTATATTTTGATACAGATGAATAAAGAGGATACAGAGTGTTTGTTAGTTCCCAGCCTTTCTACAGAAAACCGGCAGATCTCCATTCCAGAAACAGAGTTCAGTGTAGTTGGTCCTAAGGAAGCTTTCGTAGAATCACTCGATACGAACTTGAACCTCATCAGAAAAAGACTGCCGATCCCAGAGTTCACAGTTAAAGAGGTGCGCGTAGGTAAACTCACGAAAACAAGAGTTGCCATTATCTACATAGATGGAATCGCAGATAGCGAAAATGTGAATACGGCCATACAACGAGTGAATGACATTGAATATGATCATATAGTAGACAGTTCTTATATCAACCAAATGATTTCAGACAACGGCAACTCACCTTTTCCACAGCTGATTGATACAGAACGTCCCGACCGTGTGGCGAGTGTACTAGCTGAAGGGAAAATTGCCATTATGGCGGACGGTTCACCGCATGCTCTCACTGGACCCACAACAATCGTGGAGTTTTTCTCAGCCTTTGAAGACTACTTTCTAAACTGGGTACTTGCTTCCACTATTCGGTTGATTCGGTTGATGGGCGTCATGTTTTCCGTATTGTCTTCACCTCTTTATGTAGCGGTTTTAACGTTTCATTATGAGATGATTCCTGAAAACCTGTTAGCGACCCTTGTGGCATCAAGAAATGACATTCCGTTTCCACCTATACTTGAAGCAATCATACTAGAGCTTTCTATTGAGCTTTTGCGTGAGGCAGGAGCGAGACTGCCTACTAAAGTTGGTCAGACGATCGGGATCGTAGGCGGTATCGTTATTGGAACGGCTGCCGTTCAAGCTGGACTCACAAGTAATGTTCTGTTGATCATTGTCTCGTTAGCCGCACTCGCATCGTTTACAACACCAGTCTATCAGATGAGTAACACGATCCGCCTATTGCGCTTTCCGTTCTTATTGTCTGCTCAATTCTTAGGTGTTCTTGGTGTCGTGATTTGCTTTGCCTTTATCCTTTCTCACCTTTTGAAGTTAACTTCACTTGGAAGACCCTATATTGCGCCGCTTTATCCGCTGCGCACGAATGATTTAAAAGATGCACTCATTCGTATGCCGTTCAGTTCGCAAAACAATCGCCCAATCTCATTAAGAACTAGCGATAAAAAAAGAATGAACAAGAAGCGCGCAACTGAAAAGCACGATATTGAGGACTAAATAAGAGGGGTATGTATGTCTCAGATTAGTGAAAACAAACAGATATCACCCTATATGGTGTTTTACATGATCACAACGATGCAAGTAGGTGTGGGAATTCTCGGATTCGAACGGTATATCGCAAAATCTGCTGGTCACGATGCCTGGATCGCAGTTGTACTTGGCGGCCTATCATTCAACATCATTATTTGGATGATCTATCGTATTCTTTTAAAAGAAAAGACCGATATTATTGGCGTTCATCGAAGTTTGTTTGGAAGATGGATAGGTGGTCTGTTAAGCGTTTTATTGCTGCTGTATTTCAGCTCAATTGTGATCACCATACTCAGAACCTATATCGAAGTCATTCAAATCTGGGTTTTCCCACAACTTGGAACTGAAGTGATCGCAATTATCTTTCTGTTTCTTGCTTATTCATATGTAATTGGAGGGATACGAGTTGTTGCTGGTCTAGCTGTATTAGGTTTTTTCATTACAATCCCTTTATTTTTATTGAAGTATTACGCTTTAAAAAGTGGTCACTATTCAAATCTGTTGCCATTTTTTGAGCATTCAATAACTGAAATCTTGGCGGCAACAAAAGGGGTTACTCTTAATTACGTAGGATTTGAATTGATCTTGATATACCTACCATTTCTCAAACAACCAGAAAAATCTCAAAAATGGGCGCATTATGGCAATTTTTTTACGATTTTCACCTATTTGATCACCATAGTCGTTTCGTTTGTTTATTACAATCAGGAACAGCTTCAGCATACTATTTGGGCGACACTTACGCTATGGAAGATTGTCGACCTGCCCTTTGCACAGCGTTTTGAATATGCAGGAATCGCACTCTGGCTTTTCGTTATCTTGCCTAATGTTTGCATTGGGCTATGGTCTGTCAGCCGCGGCTTACACCGGTTATTTAAGATCAAGCAAAAAAGTGCATTGCGGGCTTTACTTTTAGTTGTTTTCACAGCATGTATCCTTGTTATCGATCGTCAGCAGATTGATATGATGAACAATACGGTTTCGAAAGTGGGCTTTTACATCTTGTATCTCTACATTCCGTTTCTTTTTGTAACCCAGCTTATTTTTACAAAAGTGAGGAAAACAAAAAATGGTTAAAAAATATGTTGTCATCATCCTTTCAATAACTTTACTTACCGGTTGTTTTCCAAGCAAGAAAATTCTAGAAGACATCCAGCTCATTACGGCGGTCGGCTATGATTATCACTCTAAAAATAAAGTGAAATTAAACGCCATGGCGGCCATTCCCCAAAGGGGAGAAGATGTGCCACCGATCACCGAAGTTTTTACTGGAATTACACATACAAGTAAAATGGCTAGAGCTCTCGAACAAGCCGAATCGCCAAAGCCATTTCAAATCGGCCGTCTAGAGGTTGCCTTGTATGATAAAAAGTTAGCGGAAAAAGGAATCTATAAGCTGATCGACACTTTGCAGCGTGATTCAGCTGTAGGACGTGATCTATACCTTGCTGTTGTCCAGGGAAGCACGAAAACGCTGCTTGAGAAGAAGTACCCGCTAAGTGAAACACCATCTAAGTACTTGTTTCAGCTTTTAAAGCAAAACATGAAATCAAATATTCCCGCTACAAATCTTCACCGTTTTCTGTACACCTATTACGGAAAAGGTATGGATCCTAACTTGCCATTATTAGAGGAAACAGATGATCGCATTAAGGTGAAAGGAACAGCTATCTTAAAAGGGGATAAAATGGTAGGCCAACTATCCTTAAGAGAATCCTTCATGCTTAAGCTGATGACAGAATCATTTGAACAGGGCTTATATGAAGTGAAATTCAGCAAGGATCGATTCTTTACTATTCAGAATATCTCGTCAAAACCTAAATACCGTTTTAAAAATGTGAAACAATCTCCTGAAATCGAAATTGAAATTAACATCCAAGGTCTTGTGAGTGAAGCGGCTAAAATTCCAGTAAGTAAACCTCCTCTTGTGGAACAGCTTGAAAAAGCAACAGAAGAAGATATGCATAAGAAGCTTCACAAAGTCGTAGCAAAGCTCCAAAAGTGGAATGCTGATCCCATCGGCTTAGGCGATCTGGCACGAAGTCGAACAAGAGGCTTTGACATTAAACAGTGGGAAAGGCAGTATCCCACTATCCCGATTGATGTAAAAGTTAAGGTGGATATCGTCCAGGCAGGGATTACGGAGTAGCAGTAGCGGTAGTGGAAATTTCGCGGAAGTAGACGGGAAATCAAGCTAACGTGAATATATTTAAATTAACGTGAAATTATTGCGATTAACGTGAATATATCCCGTTTAATGTGAAATTATTAAAATTAACGTGAAATTATTTTATAGGGAGCAAATGCGTTCGTATGAAACGAACATTTACTTTATCGTGTTCATTTCACACGTACAATAAAACACAAAAAAGAAGCAATCACTCTGAAATAGTGAGTGAAAGCTTCTTTTTATGGCATTTTATAATTAAAAAGGGGTTATGCCCCGCCATTTACTCCGCCTGCACTTGATTGGTTCCGTTTTTCAATGGCGTTAACGCCCATAACTACCGCAATTAGTTCTTCGGTTCGCAATACATCTGAATGATTCGTTAATTCAAATGCTGCGGATTGAAAGAATCCATTTATTTTTCTGAAGGTTGCCACTTCCGCTTTATTGTCATCAAGAATTGTGTATTCTTTTGAAAAAGCCGGGGACTCAATCTCGTACGTATGGTCATTTGTAGAATATCGAAAACGCTTCGAGAAAAACGCAAATGAAGACTTCACCTCACCCAATTCGGTCCCATCAGCCTGGGTGATGATCCATCTGCTCGAAAAAAACGGAAAGCCACCTTCAACAACGATCTCCCCTTTTTCATTCTCCACATTCACACTGGAAGAGAATGCACTTTTCAAATCAAGTTCCCCAAGCTTTTCTTGAGAAGCATTGTATATTTCTGTTCTTCCCGAAGAGAAAAATGAATCATTGAAGTACACACACTTTTCCATACGTAACCCCCCTTGATAACTTATATGAACCATATCATTATTTTATTTAGTCTGTTATTTAATTACTTTGTGTTGTTGCGGAAAATGAATGTTATCGTTTAATAGCATCTACAAGGAGTGAAGGAAACTTGAGACTTTCCCCTTGATTCCTAGGGTCATAGCGTTTTGAGCGAAAAATCACACCGTCTTTTCCATCCCATTCTTGTTCATGAAATATACCTTGCTCATCAAAGTATTCCAGCAACTGAACTTCAAACCCCGCTTCAACAAAAAGCTTTTGCAAAGTGTGGTAGTTATGAACGATCTTATGAGAGCTGGCAGGATGATCTGCCGGTCCAGGACCTCCAATCTGAACCATGTTCTGATATTCAGCATCCTGAAAAAATCCATCAGGGACTGCACAGCGAATGTAACCGGATGGCATTAAAAAGTCATGGCAAAGTTTTGCTGCTTGTACTCCTTCTTCATACGTAAGATGCTCCCACACATGTTCAGCGAGAATAGCAGAGATTGAATTTTTCTCAAACTTCACTGCCCACTTACTCTCATCCAGAAGATTCAATTCCTCTTCCTGCGTGTGAAGCCAGCCGGGATTGTTATTGTAAACGCCAGCACCAATGACGATTTTGATATGTGGTCTAGTCATCTTCGTGATCTCCCCAGGTCCACATATTCTTGTTGCTCGGTAAATCTCCTTACGTGTGCACGTTTTACAAAATCTGGCTTGTTGGCATAGATTTTGATCACTTCTTTTATCTCTTCTGGTCGGTAAAACTCGTTTTTATTGTTTGCAAGAGAAGGATAGCCAGACCCGCGCTGCAGATAATCTGACGTTGCCACCGTATACCATTTTTCCTCATCAAGCGGCGTGTCACCGACATTAATCTCCAGAACTCGTACACCATCATGTACGACTGTTGCTCCTGAAACATGCAAACACCCGACATACTTCCCACGAAAACCAGGTCCTCTTCCATCAAGCAAACAATGCTGCACATCAAGTGACTGCTGAATCGCGATCCATATGTCCTTTCCTTGAATCTCGAATGAAGTTGGGTTAAGTGGTGAAGGACAAACTTCAATCAACTTTTTATCGGAAACATAATGAAAGACACCCGCGTTCGCGATCCCACTGTTCATTAGTCCTAAGTCCGTGTTCATCATGTCCTTCAAACCATCTGCGATTAAGTTAGTGATGGGATTCTCCTCTATCACATCATGCCAAAGAGGCTGGTCCAGCTCATAAAGCGGTTTCCTCAACGTCTCAATCGCTTTTTCTTTATTTACTTGTAAAATAGCTGTGATCTCTTCGTCTGCCTCAATGTCCTTGGTGCTTATGACCCCTGAATGAAGAAGCTGCTTACTTTTTCCGTCCACTTCAAGTTCCAGCACGCCAATGTGTTCACCATAGTTACCTGCACTCACGATAAATGTATCATTCACGATCTTCGCTTCAGAAAACAGTTGGTGGTCATGTGAAGAAACGATAACATCAATGCCTTCAATTTCCTTGGCAAGGTCGATATCCGCCACTGTTCCAATATGGTTGAGGAGGATGCACAAATCATAGTTCCCACGGTTTTTTTCCAATTCATTTGCGATCGCGATAATATAATTCTCATTATGTACCCCAAGTCCATCGTTAAATGCCCCAAGATCAGGCGAGGCACCTGTGATTAAAATACGCAATCCGTTTTTATGTAAAATAACGCTGGGATGAATACCTAGAATTTCAGTCGTATCACTTTTAAAAAGGTTGTTGCTGATAAACGGAACGGAGCTTTTTGTGGCCATATACTGAAGCGTATCCACACCGTTAAACATCTCGTTATTGCCTACTGTAATCGCGTCATAGCCTGCAGCCTCTAATAATTCAACAGCAGCTATCCCTCTTGTTCCTTGCAATTCGATACTTTTAAAGTCTGCAAAATCCCCAGCTTCTAGCAGAATCGTATGTTCATCTCTATGCTGCTTAATAAGAGGTACGGCCTTTGCAAAATTTTCGAAGCTGCTATGAAGATCGTTCGTATGTATGATTTTAAGTTTCATTGTTTTTCTGCTCCCAAAATGTGAAATGAATCGTTCTGCATCTTTACAAATAATGGTATCATAAAAGATATAAATTTGTTTATAAAATTAGACGGAGGAACGAAATGTCTTATCAAGATAAAGACTTAACCATTCGGCCGATCACAGAAAAGGATCTAGCCAAACTATGGGAACTCCTTTATAAAGATAAAGCCCCAGAATGGAAAAAGTGGGATGCTCCATACTTTGAGCATAAACAGGTTCCATATGAAGAATTTATGCGGAACAAAGGGAACTACGTGAACCAGCAGGAACGGTGGGCGATCGAAGTAAACGGCGAACTCATTGGAACCGTTAGTTATTATTGGGAGCACAAACCTTCCAACTGGCTTGAGATGGGGATTGGCATATACAATCCAAATTTTTGGAGCGGCGGGTACGGCACAAGAGCCCTTTCGTTATGGATCAACCATTTGTTCAGCACGATGCCGTTAGTGCGTGTCGGTTATACCACATGGTCAGGTAACGAACGCATGATGAAAGTTGGCGAAAAATTAGGCATGACGATGGAAGGCCGCATGAGGAAGTGCCGTTATTACAACGGTGAATACTACGACTCTATTCGAATGGGCATTCTTCGTGAAGAGTGGGAATCTACTAACTCAAGGGGATAAAAAGTATGGAGATCTTATTGGTAGTATCCGGGTTTTTCTTGTTTTTTGCGGTTATCCATTATGCGGTGAGGACGGGCATCGATGACTCAAAAAAAGTGAATGCAATTCGTAAAGAGTTGTCTGAGATTAAAAAGCAGCTTGCCATTTTAGGAGAAAATAAGAAAAGGAGCGATGAACGGGAGTAAGGAAAAAGCTGGTTGAAGTGTAATCTCGCAAAACCCATTATCAACTATACAGCGTGAGGTATCTGAATCAATATTTCATGAGATAAAGAGAATAATCCCGCAAGTTTTGGGCTTAATTCCGCAGATTCTTTACTTATTTCCGCGAGTTTCGGCTATAATTGGGGCGAGTTTATATATATCCAAACAACCGACTAGGCTAATACCCCCACCCCACCATTTATTAGTCCACAACAACCTGCACAAATATTAACTAAAAAATAACTTGGACTTAACCCCAAGCTATTTTTAATGTTCCCTATTCTATTCTCATCTTCACTGCCCTTGTCGCAATAAATGTATTAATGTAGGAATCAAGCATTCGATTTCCGCCAAAGTCATCTTCATACAAACCGGTAAGGACAAAGCCTGCATCCAACTGCCCCTGGATTTGATCTTCTAGAGTATGACTAAACTCAATGGTTTCACTAGACTGGCTGAATACTTGTAATTCTTCTTCTGTTAAATGAGAAATAGATGAAGATGGAACAGAGTGTCTTACTTCCAGATTCCCTTGCCTCTCTTGTTCATCGTCAAAAATGTACAGAAGCGGATTTACAAAACCTGCAATCAGAACACCACCTTCTTTTAAAACGCGAGCCGCCTCTTTCCATAAAGGTTTTACGTCTTCAATAAATAGATTGGATACAGGATGAACAATTAAGTCGAACTCTCCATCCTCAAAACATGACAAATCTGTCATAGTTCCTTGAACAGTCTTAAGCTTCAGTCCATCGCGTTTTGCAACAAACTTATCTTGCTCTAACTGTTTAATAGATAAATCTACGACCGTCACATCTGCTCCCGCTGCAGCTAAGATTGGTGCCTGCTGACCTCCGCCAGAAGCTAAGCATAGAATTTTCACACCATCTAAAAGGCTAGGAAACCACTTTCTCGGTACACTCTTTTCGGTTGTAACGGTAATCTGCCAAACTCCTGCTTTACTTTTTTGAATAACCTCTTTACTTACGCACTTCGTATAATCCGCTCCGTTCTCCACTTTCTTGTCCCATGCACGGCCGTTTTGATTAATCGTATCCATTCTCTAACTCTCCTTTGTTGATTACCCTTTAACGTTTACTGCTCTTTATGATCAATGTTGTCGGTGCCGTTTCTGCTTTTTCGCAGGAATACCAGGAGTTTGTATATTTATCACGATTGTTTTCAGGCAAGACTACTTCTTCAACCACTTTTTCAATTGTAAAGCCGGTGCTAATGAGTGCGTTAATATATGTGCTAACTTTAAACTGCTGCATGATGGCAGTCGTTTTCCAAGCTTCATGATCGTATGGCCCTTCTTCAAGATAGGACTTGTTAACAAGAATGTTTCCTTCAATTTGATTAAATCGGCTGTACAACGGATGTTCCCAACTAAAAACGAAAATTCCGCCAGGTTTTAGATAAGAGTGTATGTTGGACAAGGTTTGCTCCAGGTTTGTAGTCCATCCTAATGCAAAAATAGAATACACAAGTTCAAAGTGATTCAACGGGATTCCAGGATTACTCTCCATCGGTGATTCAAATAATTTTACTTTTGCAGCCGTATTACTTAGTACATTGTGAGCTACCTTAATTTGTTGATGACTTAGATCTAATCCCCAAAGCTCAGCTACCCCTTTTTCATCCATATATTTAAGAGAATGACCGCTCCCGCAACCAATATCTAAGACTTTTAAGCCTTGTAGATCTCCCAGCAAGTTTAAATTGTCTTCAAGTGGAGCAAAAGGTCCATACTCTGGTAAAGCAGTTCTCCCAAAAAAACGCTCTGCTGCCACTTCCCAGCTTTTTTTGTTCAAAGAAATAGTTTCAATATTCATCGTAATACCCCCATTTATATCTACAGAAATAATTTCCCTACATCTGTAAATTTCCCTGCAACGAAATTGTTAGTGTACTTTGGAGTGCACATGTATCGTATTTAGACTTTATAGGAACCGGTTTAGACTTAATTCATCCACCTTCAGACTCAATTTATTTAAACTTATCCAATCTTCCCACTCTAAAAAATCACACACATAACAAAAACGCCTGACTTCGCATCAGGCGCTTACATTTTTATCACTATGTAAGGATCAGATCACGACTTCTTAGGCGTTCTCGTTCCTTATCTGTTGTTCGATTCATTAAAACACTTCGGTAATGTGCGGCTCGATGGAGTTTGCCTCGTAAGGCTGCGCGGGTACTTTCGATGGGTAGGTCCATACCGTTAGAAAAAATCACTCTAACATTCTTATGGTCAATGGATTCAATGTCCTCGATGTGGGGCTGTGATAGCCAGATGCAGGAATCTTTTCGTGGTGATTGCGTAGGAAAGAAAAATATATCAAGCTTGGTGTCAATCATAATCGGAGCAAAACACATTCTCCCCATATTGATACGTGCAGCCTCTTTCTTCCCGTCATACGTATTGCCATAATAAGGACAAGTATCTTTTATAATTCGGAAAGGCTTTTTTTCAACTAGGATGATTGCGTCTCTTTCATAAACTTCTGCACATACGGCTCCCCATTGGTTAATAAACGGATGAATGGCCATTGTCTCACTTTTGATAAAATACTCCTCAACCTTATCGTGCACGATTTTGTACTTCATTCAATACCTCCTAAATTGTATTTAATTCCCCAATAACTCTAATCTTCTATAGTACAAATAACCCCATATCTATACTATATAGTAATATTTTACCATTTAATATTACACACATCTACATTTTTCACCAAAAATTATCAAAATATTTAGTTAATTAAAAAAGCAAGTAAAATATTCTTCTTCACTCGCTTCTCACAATTATTTTGTAATCTTAAAACTCCTCGATTAAATGCGAAATTTTATTCTTATACTAATGAAATAACGAAAACACGGTGACCCATCTCATACATTAAAAACGTTAAAAACCCTGCTAGGGTTTTTAACGTTATGGATTATTCTATACTTTTTACTTGTAAAGGTGGAGGAATGATCCAGCCTTTTTCTTTATTCAATTTTAGCATTTTTGCCCCAAACTGTGCTTTTGCTAAATGGAATTGACCATACATGACTGCTATGTCTTCACGGATACTTTGTCCCATCATCGTACTGCATGCCACAAGTCCAGCTGCCACATCTTTAGAAACGGATGCACTAATTTCCGGATCAAGGAACCTTGCTCCTGGAGGGATGTCTTCTAATTTTGCAACCGGGCGTTCAGGTGGAGCTGGAGGTAAACCGATTCCATTTACCTTAAGCAAATTCTCAATTTGAGTATTTTCATTCTTCAATCCTTCAATGGCTTCTTCTACTAACTTTTTCAAGTCACTGTCACCCGTGTGGTTTATATACACCTGATAACCTGCAATCATTCCATGGTTAGTTAGAAGGTTCGTCCATGCACCATAAATTTCACCGTAATGCATAGGCTCGTCTTTTGGATTTCCATTTAATATTCCCATTATAACGCTCCTTGCTTTATTTATATTCATTTTGAGTCTCCTTAAAGGCATAACTTCATTATTTCAATAAATTTATCTTTGTATTCACAGCTCTTTATAAATGGTACAAAGGTTAAGATTTTTGATTTTACTCAGATGATATGGGAGAAAGCTGATGTCGTTATTGGCTGTGTCGGTATGGAAGGAAAGAAATCCCCGCTTGAGTTTGTAGAACAGAAGTTAAAACTTCAAGGAGCACTCTTGGTCCTATACAGATTGCGACAAAAGCTATACGCAATGTGAAACCCTTCAACTTACTGGGTTTTATGCGGTCTATATAACATGTCCGATTAGGTACTTTCTTTTAAAGAAACAATACCATTAAGATGGACAAGCACCGGCAAGAAGTTACATGTAAATCACACATACCATGCCATTAGATGAAGCAGCCAAAGGATATGAATAATTAATAACACAAGATGATTGTATGAAAGTCATACTAAAACCCTAAAAAGACTGTTATAAGACAGGTATATTCGTCAATACTAACTCATAACTAAATTCACCGTATGCTTACAAATCGTAAATTTAGTTTAGAAAAGAGCATAGTTTATATGCTCTTTACTCTTGTTCATCTACTTAATCTTTAGTAAGGAGCTATAAAATGACGCACATCCAGAATGAGCCTCCGGATATGGGATTTTTGCCTATGACGAGTGTTGCAAACGGTATAGGAGAACAGATCGCCCCGGATGTCTACGGTCTCACTACTCAAATTGTTAATGTCTATTTTATCCGATGCCAAGAAAACCCTTCTCAGTATGTATTGGTTGATGCAGGAATGCCTAAATCTGAGGATACTATTTTGAAATGGGCAGAAAAATGGTTTGATGGGCCGCCCACATCTATGATTTTAACTCATGGACATTTTGACCACATCGGAGCCGCTGTTACACTTGCTGAGGAATGGAACATTCCGGTCTACGCTCACCCATTAGAAATTCCTTATTTGAATGGAGATAGAAACTATCCAAAACCTGATCCAACCGTTAATGGTGGTCTCGTGACCGAGCTATCCCCGCTATTCCCGAACCACGGCATCAACCTTAGTGAACACATCAAGGAACTGCCGAGTGATGGATCGGTTCCTGGATTACAAGGCTGGCGATGGATTCACACACCAGGACATACAGAAGGACATGTTTCGTTCTTCCGAGATTCTGATAAAGTCTTACTAGCAGGGGATGCTTTTGTAACCGTTAAACAAGAATCTCTATTTAAAGTCCTCACTCAAAAACAAGAAATTAGCGGTCCACCGAAGTATTTCACTACAGATTGGACAGCTGCAAAAGAATCAGTAATCAAACTCGCATCACTAGAGCCCGAAGTTGCGGCAACCGGACACGGAATTCCGATGAATGGTGAGCAACTTCATCAAGAATTAAATAAGTTAGTAACTGAATTTGATCAAATCGCTAAGCCTAAACACGGAAAGTATCTAAACTAATTGTTTCGTTTATTTTTGCTTCTCACTAAAACTCTCCATCTCGTAGTACGTTATTACGAGTGGAGAGATAACCTTTATTGTTATTGAACTTTTAAAATCACTTTTTCTTCAGCATGTACAATGTATATGCTATACCGTTTATATTTCAATTTTTGTCTCAGTTCCAGTGGGATCGTTAACGCACCTCTTTTACTGATTTTCTGAATAAATTCCCTTGTGGTGTCTTTATCAATGATAACCACTCCATCCTCACAATCTATGCCTACCATTGATCCATTGCTAATATCAAACTCTTCTCTCCAGCGAATTGGTATGTAAATATAACCTTTCTCGTTGTCATAATATTTATCTTCCAGCTTATACATAATTCACCTGCTCTTCAAGAATCGGGAATCTTTATTTTACTATAATGCGATGCAGGGTTAAAGCCTCTATAGATGTCTTTTTTTTAATTATTTGTAAATTACATCTATTGATGCTCTTTTAGCTTTCAATACGCCTCAAGTCTTACTCAAATTACATCTGCAGAAGCTGTTTGCCTCTTCATTCATTGTTTAAACTAATTACATAAACACATATGAACGGAGACATTCGTTATGACAGACACTTTTAGCAGAAAACAACTCACACTCGAACTTTTACTTCACATCACACTAACGTCATTAACCCTTGTAACCTTATTTAAGCTGCTGCCGACCATACAGCCAGTTTTTAAGTTATTCGGCATCGGGCTTGCAGTCGTTATCGTAACTTTTGACTTGGTCTTTTTATGTAAACGCAATTTGCAGATCTTTAAAATCACCCGCCTGATCGCACTCTATTTCTTTGCAATCAGCATGATCGTGTTTGCGATTTTCTATGTGACAAAACTGTTGGTTTTAACAGACATGTACGGATTTGAAAACCTATTACGAATCCATGAGTCCGCTGCAAAATCCATCTACTTGGCCATTTGTTTCGCCCAGCCTATCATCCTGCCTCTGCCAGAAGTTGTAACGGTTGCGGCGGCGAGTGCTGTATTTGGTCCATTTACAGCGCTCTCCTTAGGGTTTCTAGGCACTCTTGCTGGAATCATCACGATGTATTTTTTCGCCAGGTTTGGCGGACAGCATATTGTTTCAAGGTTTGTAAAAGAGGAACATCTCTCTAAATACAAAAGTTATGTACAAAGAAATGAAGTCCTGTTTTTGGCGATTATGTTCATCATTCCTGTTTTACCGGATGAGATCATCTGTATTGGTGCTGGACTTGGTGGAGTTGCATTTCGAAGGTTCTTACTTATTGCTGCACTATCGAAGCTATTTACGGCAACGATCTTTGCTTACTCTGTTGAACTAGCGAAGATTTTCTCTTTAACCACAACTGAGTTGATGGTGTATGCTTCCATAATTGCGGGGTTTGCATTTATCGTAACAACGTTGATCAAGAAAAATGTGAGGCAGAAGGAAGAGGGTTGAGGGTTTAGTTCATAGGCTGAACAGCTAAATAACATAAACACATTAAATCGCAGCGAAATTCGGTGCGGTTTTTCTTTGTATATTACTTGTTATTTTATTTTTGCTCAGGTGACCCTTTGTTTTCGCTCAATGACCTCCTGTTTTCGCTCAATGAACCCTTGTTTTCGCTCAATCACCTCCTGTTTTCGCTCAATGAATCCTTGTTTTCGCTCAATGACCCTCTGTTTTCGCTAAATGAGTCCCTCTTTTCGCTCACAACACGTTCTTTAGCAAGTTATGAACTCATCATCAAGCTAAAAAATTCGATACAAAAGGAAAAGCTGACTACAAAGGCCACTATTTCACGCCTTTCTGTCAGCTTCCTTTATTATTTCACCCACTTATACATTAAAACATCATCTACGTATTCATCATCACCGAACTTAAACTCTTTTACTTTGCGTCCTTCCTCAACAAAACCTAACTTTTTATACAGCTCGATCGCTCTTGTGTTCGTTGAGAATGTACCTAATGTTATCTTTTCAATCACCGGGTGCTGTTCGGCCCAATTCAACAACTCTGCAATCAACAACTTCCCGACCCCTTTGTTTCGGCAGTCTTTTTGCAGCATGATCGCAAAAGATCCTGTGTGATGCATCCGCTTTCGCTCTTGTGATCGAAACACGATCCAGCCCACTACTTTATTGTCTACTTCTGCGACAAGCATGGTTTCGCGGTCATGATCTAACGTCTTCTGAATCCATTCAGCATGCTCTTCAGTCGTTTTATTAAATTCTTCAGAAACCGCGATAAAATAAGTTGATTCTTCAATAACTTCCCGATGTATAGCCAGAACAGCTTCAGCATCTTCAATACGGGCGGTGCGGATAATCGTTTTATTCATTTGTTCGATAGACATAATAGATTCCTCGGTTTCTGCAATATTTTTTTTAGATATGACTCTTCTCATTTACAATGGAAGTAACAATGTGAAGTGAATCCCATTCTCCACGAGAAAATTTGATAATGGGGAACTTTTTCGGAAATAGCTTCTGACGGATTGCCTCTGGAGTGTCACCTTGCTTTTGTAAAGTTAACACTTCCTGTTGAAGAGTAACTAAATAGTCGCGTTTACGTTCGAGAGCTGCCCGCCCATCCCTTACTAATCCAGCATGACTGCAAAAAACATCCTGAAATTCGTAGGTTAATACACGTTCTAGTGACCGAATAATGTCAGGGATGCTTTCTTCTTCTAAAACAACTTTTGTGCGCTCACTGACAAACAAATCACCCGTGAACAGTTGGCCTGTTTGTTGATTCAAGAATGCATTGTGATCGAGAGCATGACCAGGTGTGGGGATTACTTCCCAAGTTGCATTTCGTGACTGAAACGTTGCAGGCATCGGCTTCGCATGAAATGGTTTCCTTTTTCCCCAAAAGAACTTTCTGTACAGCGGATAATCTGCTCGCTGTGTGCAATAATCGATTGTCTTTTGATCTAAGTAAATCGGTGCTTCCTTTGTTCTTTCGATATAAGCGGCACAACCTGTGTGGTCTTCATGAAAGTGGGTAATCATGACTTGATCAAAGTCAGCCGAATCAATGAATGGTTCAAAATAGTGATGTAACGATTGTGCTCCCGTATCAATCAATACGCCATCAACTAAATAACTATAGACGTTTAATGCAACACCTTGAAACGTAATCGCTCCATTTAAATAGGCAACGCCGTTCTTTTCACCGGCATGGGATTTCTTTTTTACGAACATCTCTTCATCCCCTTCAATAGTTAGGATTAATGAGGGCAAGTACTTGATGATCTTCCCACTTTCCATTTATCATTACGTTCTGCCTAGCAATTCCCTCTTTGTGAAAACCAGTCTTTTCCAGGATTTTAATAGAACCTATGTTATGCGGCATCACTTCGGCTTCAATTCTATGAAATTTTAGCTCGTTGAATCCATAGTTTACCATTAATTCAAGAGCTTCTGTCATATAACCATTTCCGTTAAAGGCTTGATCTAATGAATACCCGATCATCCCCTTTTGGGCAGGGCCTCGTTCTACCTTAAAAAAACCAACTTGTCCTATTAGTTCATGAGTGTCTTGAAGAAAAATTCCAAAAGAGTAGCCTATATCCTTCTCTCTATTTTCCTCCATCTTTTGGATTCTGTTCATCTGACCTTCCAACGTATAAAAATCTGAATCTCTGTTTGGAGCAAATTGACTAAAGAACGGTTTGTTTTTTATTTCAAGATCAAATACCGAATAAACATCTTTTGTCTTGAGATGATCTATATAAATGCGGGCCCCTTTTATCATAAACAAAACCTCCAAAATGGCACGTTTACCGTTTAACCTGCTTGTTAAGTTCCATATCAAGTGCATTTCTCCTTCTTGGACACATGAACAGAACTAAGAGTATATGCAGCTCTCCCCTTAAAACAAATTCATATTCAATAAAAATACAATAAAAATTTATTGTAATTCAATAAATAATTATTTATAATCCAAATAAAATATGAATTTAGCGAGGTGCTTTTTATGAAAAATGGGTCAACGCTTTTATTGAAGATCTCTGTTTTTCTTATCGGGACTCCCGTTCTGGCTTTGTGTATATTTTTGTTGCCCCAACTGGCTGTTAAAGCAACGGAAGAAGCACAAAAAGGTTCAGAGTTGGCCTATGTCATTTTTGGCATTTTAATTATTGTGTATCTGTCGACCGTTCCTTTTTACTTTGCACTTCATCAGGCTTTTAAACTTTTACAGTATATCGACAAAAATAAGGCGTTCTCAGAATTATCTGTTCGATCGTTAATGAAAATAAAAAAATGCGCACTTACAATCAGTGGTCTATATGTTCTAGCTTTACCATTGGTATATATCATTGCAGAGTGGGATGACGCGCCAGGTCTCGTTTTAGTTGGTATGGTCTTTATTGGGGCATCCGTTGTTATAGCAGTATTCGCCGCTGTACTCCAAAGACTTCTGAAAGATGCAATCGATCTAAAATCTGAAAATGATCTAACGGTCTGAGGTGAGGATATGGCTATTATTATTAACATTGACGTGATGTTGGCTAAAAGAAAGATGAGTGTAACCGAACTATCTGAAAGGGTCGGAATAACGATGGCTAACCTTTCTATATTAAAAAACGGAAAGGCAAAAGCCATCCGACTTACTACTCTAGACGCTATTTGTAAGGCATTAGACTGCCAACCAGGGGATCTTTTGGAGTATACACCTGACGAAGAAGAAGGAATTTAATAATTAAAACACAAATTGTAACCCGAATAAAAGACTCTTAAAAAAAGTCTCTTGTTCGGGTTTTTGTCTAATAAAAAAAGCACTTCTTCTTCTTGAAGAGTACTATTTTCACTTCTTTTCCGTAACCCTTATTGATCAAGGGTTGGCGTTTCGTAAGCCTATTTTCAAATTGACAACGCTTACATTTTTTGAATAATTAAATGTAATAGAGCGCGCACTATAAGGTGAAAAAATTTGAGGGCAATGTTCTTTTACAGACAACCCCGTTATTCATTTATGAATAGCGGGGTTTTTTATATTTTAAAGGAGTGAATGATACGTATGAAAAAAAGCTTATTGGTCTCAGCTGCACTTAGTTTGTCTCTAGCGTTCTCGAAACTCCCTTTCGAGGACAACCAACAAATAGCTGAAGCTGCTAGTTTCAACAAGATCAACTATGGTCAAGATGTCATTTATCAGATCATGACTGATCGTTTCTCAGATGGTAATGCCGCAAACAATCCGACCGGCAATCTGTTTAGCAGTGATTGTTCCAATCTGCGTAAGTATTGCGGTGGTGACTGGCAAGGAATAATCAATAAAATCAATGATGGTTATTTGACCAATATGGGTGTAACTGCGCTTTGGATTTCTCAGCCTGTTGAAAATGTTTACACTGTTTTAAATGATGCCGCCGGAACAACGGCTTATCATGGTTACTGGGGCAGAGATTTCAAGAAAACGAATCCTTATTTCGGAAGCATGACAGATTTTCAGAACTTGGTTAACACAGCACATGCTAAAGGCATTAAAGTGATTATCGACTTTGCGCCAAACCATACATCACCCGCTTCCGAAGATACTCCAAGTTATATGGAGAACGGCAAACTTTATGATAATGGGACACTTGTCGGTGGGTATACAAATGACACGAAAGGACTGTTTCATCACAATAAAGGGACGAACTTCTCCTCTATAGAAGATGGCATTTATCGAAATCTTTATGACTTAGCTGACTTTAACCACCATGTAGGAGAAGCAGCAGTTTATGGGTATAACGGAAGCAGTTCTAGTCCTGTTATCGGCCAGGTCGGTCCCGTCCAAGCGAAACCAGGCAATACGCTAACGATTAACGGTGATGCGTTCGGATCAGCAACAGGTTCAGTAAAAATCGGGACAGCCAATGCAGCGGTGCAATTTTGGAGCAATGATGAAATTAAGGTCACGGTTCCTGCTGCTACTGCTGGAAGCTATCAAGTTACGGTTACCAATTCTTCGGGTACGGCTAGTGCCGGATACGGACCGATTGATCTTTTATCGGGGTCTCAAAGTTCCGTACGCTTCTTAATTAATAACGCTTATACGAGCCCGGCCGTAGGAAACACGGAAGAACTCGGAAACTGGAACACAGCAAACATATGCCGTTCGGCTGGCAAAAAACATTTATGGAAACCATCAACTCTCATCAGCCTGTCTTTACGTTCGGCGAATGGTTCTTAGGTGAAAATGAAGTAGATCAGAACTATTATGACTTTGCGAATAAATACGGGATGTCACTCTTAGATTTCCGTTACGGCCAAGAATTGCGTCAAGTGCTTCGTAACAATTCTGACAGCTGGTATGGTTTTGACAGAATGATTTCTGAGACTGAAACGAAGTATGAACAGCCGATCGATCAAGTCACATTCCTTGATAATCATGACATGGACCGTTTCCATACGATTGGCGCAGATACGAAGAAGACAGATCTTGCTCTTACGGTTATGCTCACATCACGCGGTGTTCCGAACATCTACTATGGTACGGAGCAGTACTTAACGGGCAATGGGGATCCAAACAATCGAGGCAAGATGACATCATTCAGCCAGACGACAAAGGCTTATCAGATCATCAAAAAGCTTTCAACACTTCGCAAAACCAATCAGGCACTCGGGTTTGGAAAAACGAAACAGCGTTGGATCAACAATGATGTATATGTGTATGAAAGACAGTTCGGGAACGATATCGTTTTGGTCGCGATGAACAAGAGTACGACCGCTACCTATAATGTTTCTGGTGCTGCTACCTCCCTCCCGGCTGGGACTTATACAGATCAATTAACGGGGCTCCTAACAGGTGGTTCTGTTACCGTTTCTGGTGGTACGATTTCTGCGTTCGATTGGACCTTTCTACAATCAAATTATCGCAGCCTACCCAACATGGTACTATGACATAAGTGTTCCTTCTGGTAGAGCGATTGAGTTTAAATTCATTAAGAAAGATGCTGCAGGAAATGTAGTTTGGGAAAGTGGAACGAATCATACATTCACCACTCCTTCTTCAGGCCCTGGAACTACGATTAGTAATTGGCAAAACTAACAAACAAGCAGCTACCCGTTGGGTGGCTGCTTGTTTATTCTCCTTTAAAAAACAGCAATTTAAGCAGTATTAATCGTAAACATAAGCTTTAGGACATAAGAACATGGGAACAATGAGTATAGCAATCTTCATTAGAAGATCATTGACCTTTTTCTCTTTATCTTTTAAAATCCTTTCAGCAGCATGATTTGCTAGATTACATAACAGGCAGCAAAATATGGAGTTGATCGCATGTTTAACTTAGATTTGTTTCAGCAGTTACCGGTTAAGATTTTAACAGTGGCTGTGCTGATTATAGTGACAGCCTATTTTATTCGTAAATCCATTCAGCTTTTCTTTGACAAGACCAGTTTCTTGGATGAAAACCGGGAACAAACGTTGATGCATTTTTCCAACCAGGTTCTTAAAGGGCTTGGACTTGTGTTCTTTTTCATCTATGTCCTTAGCCATTTCTTCGACCTAACGAGGCTTGTTACGGGATCAGTCGTTGTGGCTGGTGCCCTCGCACTAATTTTCCAACATATTATCCGTGATTATATTATGGGGCTTGCCTATCTGTTTGAGCGCCAGATTCATCTTGGTGATTATGTCATCATCAATGGCAATAGACAAGGAAAGATTGAGGAGATCAGTATGCGTCACCTGAAGATTCGCCAGTATGACGGTTATGTCTACACGGTCTCTTATAGCAATATTACAGAACTTCAGAACGGGAACCGAGGGATGCGCAGAGTAAACGAAAGCCTTATCCTCAACTATAGGCAAAACCCGGACGTAGCGTTTAAGGTGATGGAAGAAGTAGCAAGAACATGCAATGAGAAATACGAGGAATTTCTATTAAAAGATTTTCACGGAGCGCCCGTTGAAGGTTTTAAATTCAACCAGATTACCGAATTGAATGTAGATTATAGAGGTCACCGATATTCTCTTTCAGGTTTAGTGAAGGAAGCAAATTTTGTAGATGCAAGCAAAAAAGTAAGATATGAGCTAGCAATGGCAGCGTATTTGAATAACTTGATGATGGCAGAAAGCGGAGAATTCGAGAACAAGAAGAGTTTTGATCCTCAGGGTTAATAGAGGATATGTAAATGACATGACAAACTGCACCTCCTATTAATGGTGTTTAGCAATTGGGGTGCAGTTTGTTTTTTCTGGTCGTTTGACTTATTGCTTTATTTCGAAAAAGAACTCCCAAAATGAATCCTTTACTCATAAATAAAGTAACACACACATAGAACGCATAACCCTAAAAAAAGTAACATCAAAGATAGTTTCTTTAAATACCACGGTAGTAGATTAATGATAGACATCAATATTTCCCCTAAAATACTCCCAGGATCCACATTCGTTTCATCTTGATAAAACTCCTTATCTTTAACTGAAAAATAGATCAAACCCAAAAAAGAAAAAACGGCTAATATAATCATTAAAATAGTCATATAGATTCCTCTGCAAACCCCTCAATTTTACTAATTTCTTATTATCTAAACTGCACGTTTGTTTATGAGTTCATAAAAAAGCATTAACCTTTTTAGATCAATGCACCTGATTGTTGAATCAGAACCTATTCTAAATCCCTCATCAATAATGACGTACTATTAATATTTCAAATACATACTATCTTGCAGCATTTTATCTGCTATTCTGATGTTTTCCTTTAAAAATGCAGGTAATTTTGTATGTGTTAGAATCTCAGTAGTAGTCATCCAAATAACATCATCTACCTCTTCTCTGCTTTTTGCATAAGGTTCACCCGATTTATAGTGACAAAGAAAAACAATATCAATGACATTTATCCCTGATTCAGTGACAAAGGAAGAACTATTTACATATTTTAGATCTGCAACTTCGGTCCCTACTTCTTCAAGAATTTCTCTTTTTAAAGTCCTTTCAAGAATATCAGAAGAAACACCTTCAACCTCACACTTTCCACCAACTAGTGAAAGTGACCCACCAGCGTGCTCTTCCTTTTTACTTCTAAGGATTAAAAGCCATTTATCTTTTCGGTGTATAGCACCTTCTACATTTACTACGAACATAAAGCAATCTCCTTTAAATATAGTTTCGAACTCCATCAACATGCCTTTACTTCAATAAAATAGAGCGCATCTCCTTCTTGAAAGAAATGCACCCAATAGTAAAAAAGAAAGTATCACAAATTTATAGTTTCGTACCACACCATGGACAAAAATCTATGCCGATACTTGAGGTTCCTCCATCATGAATTATTAATCCATAGTCCTTATCATTAAAAATGATGAGTTTGTCGGGACATTCAAAAGAAGTATTATGTATATCGCATTTAAAATTTGCATGATAAGCCATATCCTCACAACAATGTTTTTTCATATTTATATATCTCCATTTCTTCTTATGCACCCGATAATTGAAAATAGAAAATTTGCTTCTCTATGTAGAAGAGACTTCCTTTTTTCCAATACTATGTCCTATAAAAATGCCAAAGATGAGCAAAAGAAGGGAATCTGTTTCGAAATCTTTTGTAAATAATCCCCAAAGCAACCAACCAACAATAGCACCTAAAATTGCTAATAGTATACCCTTCAAAAATCCACATCCTTAGTAAAATTCAATAAAATATTAATATCTCATTCTTAAAAAAACGCCCAAATTGCTGCAAAAGGTGTATATAAATATTAATTAGGCTAAGATTCTTGTTTTCTAGTTGAAACAATAGTTTTAACAGCAAGTCCAGCGATATAGGATAAGAGTGTATAAATAACCACCCACATCAAAAACGATGAATTGAACACTGTATAAGTAGCAATTAAAGAAACATTTAATAATGCCCCTGGAATTAAATAAACATTTCGAGAAATTAAATAACCAAGTCCACCTAACATAATTGAAAGTAATGGGAAAGCGTAGATTACTAATCCTACCAAATACACATAGCCTCACCTCTTAAATACCAATAATTTTAAATACTCCCAATCCACCTTACTCGTTTGCTTAATGTTTTCCATAAAAAAGGCGTTAATCCTTATTTAATCAACGCACCCGATTGTTGAAGATTACCCTTTGCAGCTTTTCATAATGTTAAATGCCTTTTACCTCTATTTCTTTCTTTTGCTCTATAGCTTCGTGACATAACTTTAATAATCTTAAACATACCTTTCGTACACAATTGTGTTCCCAGTCATACTCATCCTTATATCTTTTATATAACTCCTCACAAATAGTTAATAACTGTTTAACCTCATCAATTTTAAAGGTGCGAGAATATGTATACTTATCAATATTAAGTAACAAGCTATAATCAAATTCCGAATTTCTTTCGTTTCTACAAAGGTATTCAAAAAGCTTTTCCTCAAATTCGACACCTCTTTGTTCCTTCCCGACAATATTAAATATAATACTAGGCATAATTTTCTCTCTCTTCTTTTTTTGATAAAAGTACTTCTATAAAAAAATGCACTTCTCCTTCTTGAAGAAATGACCAATTGCGAAAGAAGAAATCAAAAAACACCTTATCGTTTTTTCTAAACGTCTACGTTCATTCAATGCTTAGAGATAAATAATCCGTTAATGATATGACGCCAACCTGTTCTCCGTTTTTCTCGTAGGTGGTAAGGGCACCCATTTGGTCTACTTTCTCCCATCCCCAAAGCTTAATCATAAATTGATAGCCTAAAGGAAGTCCATTTTCCTCAGAAGCTGAATCCCATTTGTATTTTTCTAATTTGCTCTTTTTCTCAGTCAATTCAGCGGTCTTCGGAACAGGAAACCCTTTAAATTCTTCTGATTCTCTAAATGAAAAAAGAAAGATGAAGGTAATGCTAATTAATAATCCTGCAAAAATAATTAACTTCCCTAACTTCTTTATTGTCACTTCATACACCTCGTCAATTTAGTTTCATTTTATCTAGGCTATTCCACAATCCTCCCCGCAAAGAACAGCACGTTTTCCTTGAGATAAAACAAAAATCAAAGTCATTAATTGCCAAAATCCCTAATTGTCTTTTTTCTTACTTAACAGTTGGCAAATGAATTGTAAAACAAGTTCCTTTATTAAGTTCGCTCTCGATTACGATCTGTCCGCCCATCTGCTTTACGATTTGGTGACAAACCGTTAATCCCAGTCCGGTTCCTTTTTCCTTAGTAGAATAATAAGGGCTGCCTAGTTTTTTGATCTGCGCATCGGTCATGCCGACACCGTTGTCTTTGATTTGGATGGATATGAAATCAGCAGATTGTTTCGCAGCGGTAATCCAAATTTCCCCTTCGCTTTTAATCGCTTCAACCGCATTTTTTATCACATTGATTAACACTTGCTGAATTTCGAGTTTAAGACCATGAATGATAAGAGACGACTCCACTTGTTGTGTGATATGTATGCTGTTTAATATGGCGTATGACCGCATGACGTCAATGGATTGTTGAATGACAGAAGATAAATCAACCACTTCATACTGCTCGGTTTGCGGTTTTGCGAGAGCTAAATATTGATTGATGATTTCCTGTGCTCGGTCTAATTCCTCAATTGAGATCCTGATGTACATTTGCTGTTCTGTTGTTAGATTTTCCTTTTGCATTAATTGCATAAATCCTCGAACAGATGTCATCGGATTACGGATTTCGTGGGCAACGGACGCCGCCAGCTGGCTGACAACATTTAATTTTTCCGCACGGATCAGCTCTTGTTTCATTTTTATCTGCTCGTTCATGTTCTCAATCAAATAGATAATCACAATAAGAGTGGCCAAAACAATAAGAGATGAGCTTAGTTCAAATATGGTTTGTCTGTCATCCCCTTTTATCTGTAGAGAAATCCCTCTTGTAATCGGAATGCTCATATAAAACAAACTTATTACAATAATTTTGCCTCTTAGTCGGTACCGATGAAACAAACTCGTTATTGGCAGCAGTAAAAGACAAAACACCGTATAATTTCCGGCTAAGACCAACAGCCTTTGGTCTGTGAAATAACCAGTGATCAGCAGGGCTAAAAAGGCGGCGAAACCTACTCTTTTTCCTCCGTATAAAAAGGATAGAATAATTGCTACTGCTTTAAAATCATATTTATAGATGTCAGAATAAAGGACAGGCTGGCTCATTGTAAAAACTAAGATAATGAGCATAAATAGGAAAAACTTTGATTGTATGTTCTTCTGTTTCTCTTCTCTTTCATTAAAAAAGACTTGATAGATTAGGATTGTAAATAGAATAAACACCACGTGCAAGCACATGTCTTGAATAGATTCCCACATACCGTTCCCTACTTCCTGGATATACCTCACTCATTTTAAATTTTCGACAAGTTTAAAGAATTTCCTTGTCCACGTAACAAAATGCTAGGTCATTCTATCTATACGTTTGGAAGGGTGTGAGTTAAAGAAAAAAAGTACGCTTATGAAATAGCGTACTCCGAATCCAAATATATCTATTTTTGCTTCTTAAGCAGCTCTTCTAGTCGATCCCACGTTTCGGTAATTCCTTGAATCGCACCCATATCCAATATCGTTTTGAGCTCTTCGGCAGAAGCATATTCACAACGATTTACTAGTTTTGTCTTACCATCCATTTCAACAAAATCAGCCGTCACACGTGTAGCAGGCATGATGTCATTCGTGTTGCCATCTTCATCTGAAAAATAATCGACATAGACTATTTTTTCTGGTTCAACAATTTCCTTGTAAAAGGCTTTCCCCCAAGATTCCATGCCATAAAATTCATCTTGGTTTTGATCCATACACTTCATACAATAATGATAAAAACCACCTGGCTTGAATTCCATGTTGCAAATCGGCAGCTCCCAGCCTCTCGGACCCCACCATTGTTTGAGGTAGTCAGGTTCTTTGAACATCTTATATACTTGGCTACGCGGTGCATCAAAGACTCGTTCAAGAACGAGAACTCGATCATTTTCAACCTTGGACATCATAGCGTTTTTAGACATTTTGTTACCTCCTAAAACCGAATAAGTAGAATAAAAAACATTTCACTAACCCTATTCACTATGCTTGTCACAATTCCTGCTGTTTTTATAACTCTATGGTGCAGACAGAAAACGAATAAAAACTATTTTAAAAGTTTCTGTCTTGAATGGACCTTTAAACAATGAAGAACAGGTGACTCTATTCAATTTCTGCTTTTGTATAAATAATGCTCTTCTAAAATGAAAAACCGAGAAAAACCACAAAGGTTTTTACTCGGTCAGTCCAGAACAATTAATTTTTCACCGTCTGTTTCTTTTCTGGCAATGGTGCAGGATCAATACTCTGGTCATTCGGTGAAAGATCGATGCCATAATCTTTTGCAAACACCATGTGCGTTTCAGAGAGTACATTTTCGTGATTCAGATCAAGGTTGAAAACACGCGCTCCACGCAGTTTGTTTTTATCCGCCCCAGCAAGCCCATACGTTCCAAACCCTGTGCTGCCACTGTAACCGAGCATGATGCCGTAATAGTTCCCTGCATAGGTGTTAATGTGATCGTGTCCGCAGAATACGCCTTTCACATCGCCGCGATGCTGGATGGCAGAAAACAATCCTGAGTTGATCGGGCCTGGACACTCTTCTTCATTTCTCTCACCCGTTATTTGGTGCTTATCCAATGCTCGCTTGTGGTCAGCTTCTGTTCGACTGTCCACACTCGCATACCACATGTAACGATGCTCCCATAATGGAATGTGAATGAACATGAGTGAAGGCACCTTATAGCCAAACCGGTTCTCAATCTTCATAGACGTTTCGTTATACCAGCTTACTTGGTCAAAACGAAGCCAGTCCCATGTTGGGTAACCATCAAAATTTTGTCCGGCGATCGTTTTCGGTGCATAACGTCCACTGTCTAGCAGCCAGAAGTTAAATGCAGCTTTCTTTGCTTGTGCATCCCAAACAAGAAGATTCATATTCCCTGTCCCGGTAATCTGTTTAGCACCTTTGTCGTTTAGATTATGTTTATAAGAACGATAGAACTCCAGCATCTTACTCTCGTCTACTCCGCTCTTTGTGGTAGAGTCTTCGTCATGGTTTCCGAATGTAACCGCCCATTTTATGCCTCGGTTTTCCATCGGCTGTGCAATATTATTCATCGCTTGTTTCATTTCCAGCTCCGTATCGCAACCACCCGTAATGTTGTCCCCGTTTAGCACAACAAAGTCTGGTTTCTCTGAATCTAGAACTTTTTCCATTAACTCTATCGTTCGGCGGTCAATGCGTTCATCATCTTGCGTATCGTTGAATTGAACGACTTTAAACTTCCCATTTGGATGAAAACGAAGAACTTTTTCTTCATTAGCATCAGCATGTACAGTCCTATTTTTATCAAAGAAAGAAGAAGCGTCACCTAGCGAGCCAAGTGTTAAAGCAAGTGTGCTCGCTCCACCAATCTTAATAAAATCGCGACGGTTAACTTGTTTTGAACTCATATCCAAACCCCTCCGTGTTATGTATTTATCACTGATAGCGTAGCAATTGAATTTATAGGTAGTGTTTGGCTGATGTAAAGGTTGTATTTAAAAAGGATTTGAGAGGTTTTACAAATCAATGCCCCCATAAATTCCTCAAGACCCATTCCTGTAACGGTGGACAAACACATTCCATATTTTAATATGAGACATTTGAGTTAGAGGACTCCTCTTTATCGAAATTTGCGATGATCTCTATAAAATAAACGTCACGGATTCTTCCTAACTCGTTCTAGAAAAGTAAACAATGAGGAGGTGTTTGTATTGGATAATAAACACCAATGGGATCTTAACGGATTAAATACAGGTGACTTTCAAGTAAGTGGCGGTACCCCTCGTTATCCAGACGATCAGCATGCACAAGATCAACGTATATTCGTTGGTTTCTGCGGAATCGGAATCTGTTTTGGTTTTTGCGCAGGAGTTTGTGTTGGCTTTTGTGGAGGATGCGGTGGATGTGGCGGTTGCGGTGGATGCGCTGGTCGATGTGGAGGCTGCGGCGGATGCGGTGGCTGTGCTGGCCGTTGCGGAGGTTGCGGTGGACGCTGTGGTGGTTGCGGCGGACATGGCCGATAAGTGGGCAATTTTTATATAAAAAAGTGGGGCATGGCTCAAAAGTAGAAGTTACTTTTGTCGGTCACGCCTCTTTCTCATTTGTTTTATAGGCAAGCTGTAATTATGGAACATACATATCTATTATTTGTTCGTTCCCCGTAAACACCTCAAAATATATTCACATTAATTCCAATAATTTCACGTTAATCGCAATAATTTCACGTTAATTCGTTTTTATTCACGTTAATCACAATAATTTTTACGTTAATGCAAAAACAGCTCCTAAAGCCTACAAATCAAAGACATAACAGACAAGCAGACTCCATACAAATAGATGATGAGCATTTGGTAAGGAGGGGTATCATGCAAACGATTCATCCAGCGATGCGATTACAAGTGAAAAGAGATACATTCATCTATCCTGAATCCAATCAAGGCGTGTACCTGCGCAACAACGTGACTTCTATTCGGATGGAAGGAAGCACGATCGAGAAATGGCTTGAACGACTGATTCCCATGCTCGATGGCACGCTCACCCTTGACCATATAACGAGTGATTTACCGGATTCATTTAAAGAGCAGGTATACAAAATCACGCAAGTTCTTTATGAAAACGGCTTTGTACGTGATCTCAGCCAAGATCTTCCGCATCAGCTTTCGGATCAAATTCTCACAAAATTCGCTTCTCAAATCGAATTTATCAATCATATCTGTGATTCAGGTGCGCACCGGTTTCAGAAATATCGTGAGTCAAAGGTGGCAGTGATGGGTGCAGGCCAGCTTCTCCAATCACTTGTTACTTCACTCGTTGAATCCGGTCTTTCTGCCTTCACCATTATCCCAACACATCATTTCCAAAAAGAAGATGAAAAAAAGCTGCGAGAAAGGATTACAAAGGCAAGCGAATCAGATTCCACTTTAAAAATTACAATGATAAAAGCAGAACCGGATATATGGAGCGAAAATCTAGAACACTATGATTATGTCATTTTTGGTTCACTAAACAGCGAAACTACACAACTTGTTACCGTTCAAAATATCTGCAAAGAAAAACAAAAACATTTTCTTCCGATTACGATTAAAAAGGATCTGGCTTTTGCAGGACCATTCGTGTCACCAGATTCCCCGTCGAGCAGCTATGAATCGGCTCACCGGCGTATGCATCAGCCAGCATCTGAAAATAACAGTTCACCAACAGCTTGTGCTCTCTTAGCAAACGTTGCTGTTTTTGAATTGTTCAAAGAAATTACAGGTGCAGAAGATCAGAAAAAGGATCATTTCATTTACAGACTGAACTTGGAAACACTTGAAGGAAACTGGCATAGTGTTCTTCCCCACCCGCTTGTGAACGGCAGTGTTCAAGCAGAACAGATCAAAGACCCACTCACCTATTTAAAAAGTACCAACAACCAGCAACAAAAAGATCTGCATTCGTTGTTTTATAGCATCACGTCAAAAGATACCGGCATTTTTCATACGTGGGAAGAAGAGGAACTGCTGCAACTGCCATTATCTCAGTGCAAAATCCAGGTGGCTGATCCTCGTTCTGAGGGACCAGCTCCCCCACAGCCTGTGATCATCTGCTCTGGTCTTACACATGAAGAAGCAAGGCTAGAAGCAGGTCTGTCTGGAATTGAGAACTATGTGAGATCACTGTATGCCGATTTTCCTCACTCCATGAGCATCGGAACCGGCCTAACCGCTGCTGATGGCTTATGCAGAGCACTGCAAAACGAACTTCATGAGATTTTTCTCAAGTCACAAAACACAGATCTTGAAATATCAGCAGAGCTGGATATCCAGTCGTTACAGGATAACCACATTCAGTTTATGGTTAAATCACTTTCTGCCTTATGCCCTGAATTTAAGCTTTATTACGGGAAGAAGCTTCTTGGTTTTCCTGTTGTTTGGTTGCAGTGTAATGATGAATGGTACGGAAGTGTCGGCTTACATGACACCGCCGCAGTACGCCGGGCCCTAAAAACAGCCATTATGAATAACCAAAATAAAGAAAAAGCCCTTCACGTTTACGGCGTTATGGTCTCGTCTATTGAGCCAACAACTATATCTAGTCAGGTTCAACTTTCTAGCAGTAAAGAAGAAACTCCTGAAGTTACACTCTCTGCTGCACTCAACATCTTAAAAAAGCACGCTACACAAGCAAAGTTTTATTCCCTGCAAGCAGAACCTGTTCTAAACGACAACACAAACGGCATATTCGGCATAACGCTCATACAGGAGGAACAGTCATGACGCACTCTATCGCTGTTATCGGAAATGGTAACCTTGCAGACTATGTTTGTAAAGAACTGTCCAGTGACTATCACATTACACGCTATCATTCGGCAGATGAAGCGTCGCCAAACAAAGAAAGTCTAGCACTTCTGCTGCAAGATTCATGGGATCCGGCTGAACAGATAAGAGCAGAAGAAGTTTTTCGCGCGCACTCTATTCCTTGGCTACGAAGTTTCCTATTTTTTGGTGAAGTGAACATCGGTCCTTTCGTTTATCCTGACAAACCAGGCTGTTCTCAATGTGCCGATCTGCGCCACTTTATGACGAGGCAAGAGCGGCGGGAGCATTTTCAACTAAAAGACTATGTCAAAAATAATCGTGACACCAAACAAGACCGTGACCCATTTGTAACCAATCTAGCATTCTCGCAAACTTCCCTTTTGATAAGAAATGAGGTTGATTCCTTTATAAAAGGAGAAACACCGCGTACATTCGAGCATGTCCTATTTCTTCAACTCACATCGTTCAAATTGGCTCAGCATTTCTTTTTGCCAGACCCGTATTGCCCTGTGTGCGGTGATCTTCCTGTTGATACGGATGACAACGCATGCATATCACTCAAGCCAAGTCCGAGGACCTCTACTGATAGCTACCGCTGCCGCTCGTTAGACGAATTAGAAAAAGTGTTAAGTCGTGATTATTTAGACAGCCAGACAGGGCTTCTCAATTTCAAACGATATGACTTGGTGTCACCTTTTGCCGATACGGTTGTGAACCTGCCGCTCCTTTCTGGCAATGAATTGAATGCCGGACGCACTCATTCCTACAAACAAAGTGAACTTGCGGGTATTTTAGAAGGTCTTGAGCGATATTGCGGTTATGCACCAAGAGGGAAAAAGACGGTCGTGTATGAGCCGTATTCCAAGGTGAAGAACGTTGCACTTAATCCTGTTACGCTCGGCATGCATGCACCTCATCAATATAAAAAGCAGCGGTTTCCGTTTAAACCGTTTGACCCCGACCGTTCCATTCATTGGGTTTGGGCGTATTTGTTAACAGAGGACCGTCCGCTTCTCGTGCCAGAGACATTCGCGTACTACAGCTTAGGCGGCGGAGAAGGTTTTCTGTACGAAACGTCCAATGGCTGTGCGGTCGGCGGCAGTTTAGAAGAAGCCATTTTGTACGGAATCTTTGAGATTGTCGAGCGTGATGCGTTTTTGATGACGTGGTATGGCGAGCTTCCGATTCCGCGCCTCGATCTAAAGTCGATTGATGATTCGGAGTTGCAGCTCATGGTTCAGCGTATCCAAAGTGTTACGGGCTTTGAGGTCCATCTTTTTAATGCAACGACGGAAAATGGCATACCAAGCATTTGGGCGATGGCGAAGAATACGAAAGAAGATGGTTTGAACCTTCTATGTGCAGCAGGTGCGCATCTCGATCCACTTCGTGCGGTAAAAGGAGCGGTGCAGGAACTATCAGGCATGCTTCTAAATATGGAAGATTCATTTGTAAAAAACCGCAAGAAATATAAAGAGATGTACCGCGACTCTGATCTTGTACGCCATATGGAAGATCATTCGATGGTGTATGGTTTGAAGGAAGCGGAGAAACGCTTATATTTCCTGCTCGATAAACGCAAAGTGAAAAGCTTTGAAGAGGAGTTTCGCGCTCGAAAGAAAACAACGGATCTGTTAGATGATCTAAAAGCGGTTCTAACCATTTTTCAAAAACTGAATCTTGAAGTCATTGTGGTGAACCAAACCGGTCCAGAACTAGAACGAAACGGACTTCATTGTGTAAAAGTGGTGATTCCTGGCATGCTGCCGATGACATTCGGACACCACCTTACTCGATTAGAAGGACTGGACCGCGTGCTGACCGTTCCAGCAAAACTCGGGTATGTGAAGCAGCCTCTTTCTGCGAGCGACCTTAATCCATACCCACATCCATTTCCATAACCAGTGTGGCAGGGGGAACTGTTATGAACCTTGATGAATTTTTGTATAAACTTCATTATAAGTCACACGAAATCACTCCCCCTGACTGGGAGGTGAACTGGGAAGATGCCCCGCTTCCCTACAAAATTTACCGAGGGTTGCCTGCAGTCGAACTGAGCTCCGAGATTCCTCAAGATTTAAAGCAAACCGCTAAGCCAACGTTAAAAGAAGTAAGCCAACTTTTGTGGTACACGTTCGGCCTCACCCAAGTGAGCCAGTCGTTTGCTTTTGGTGATGGACCTGATACGTGGACAACATGCCGGCGCTTCGTTCCGTCTGGCGGTGCCCTGTATCCGAACGAACTGTATCTTTACTTAAAAATAGAAGATGCCGCATCTGGTATCTATCATTATGATGTGGCACACCATCGCCTGATTTGTTTGAGGGAAGGTAATTTTGATGATTACTTGAAGCAGGCACTCGGCAGCCGCTGTGACATCTCTTCTTCCTTTGCCACGGTTTTTATCTCAACTTTTTTTTGGAAGAACTTCTTTAAGTATCATAACTTCTCTTACCGGCTGCAGGGCTTAGATGCCGGGTTTGTGATCGGACAGCTGCTCGAAGTCAGCAAGCGGTTAGGTTTTGAAACAGGCGTCTATTATCAATTCCTGGACCCTGCCGTAAACCATTTGATTGGCATTGATGAGAAGGAAGAAAGTGTGTATGCAGTGATTCCTCTTTCTGTCGACCGCGAAATGAGCTGGTTTTCTGATGAAGAGCAAAACAGCGTGTCAGCTAAAAAATTATGTACTGAACTTCCACCGCTTCACCACCAGCATTACGTACGTTCCAAAAGAATAATGGATTACCCAATGCTGCATAAGTTGAACGATGCTTGCATGCTGGATTCTTTCACATCACCGCGTAAAATGCTCGAGCAACCAAAAGAAGTTTGCGGAAGTCCAACCGTTAAACTGCCTGCGGTTAATGGGCTAACTTATGATTTCTTAACTGCCTGTCAAACACGATATTCGCCTGGGTTGGATTTTGTACTGAAGCCGCTAAGCCTTCACACATTGTCTGCCCTTTTACATGAAACGGTGACAACGCGTTCATACCGCAATGATCTGGATCAGGGTTTCATGCAGTTCGCTAACCGGATTTCTATTACCATCAGTACGTATAACGTAGAAGGCTTACCTAACGGATTGTATCGATACGATGAATCTCAGCATACGTTACAGCAGATAGCTTCTGGTGATTATCGAAACAGGCTGCAAGACGGACTGTTATCAGATTTTGTGAATATGGCTCAGATTCCGCTTTCCATAAATATCGCTGGCAGCAGAAATCATTACAAGACGGCTTTCGGATATAGAGGTTATCGCATTCAGCACATGGAAGCTGGCATTCTTTCTCATCGCTTACTTGTGGCAGCAACAGCATGTAAGATGGGTGGTCACCCTGTTTTGGGGTTTCATGTCCCTTCTTATGATGAGCTTCACCAACACAAAGACATAACCAGTCTGCTGCAGGTACCAGTCGGACACTACCGGCCACATCCTAGATTACAAGGCAGTATGCATACCTAGAGTGGTGATTACTCGGAATACGTTATGAGAAGGAATAGTAAAGAAGTCATTTTTTTGGAATGCTTCCTTATTTTTAAAATGTTGCGATTAAGAGTGAAGGCAAATGGCTGAAAAGCCGTGCGCTATCACTCTTTTTTATTTTTTAAACATAATAATGTGCTGAAAACAGCAAACAGGCTTTTTCAAAAATTAAACCTATTTTCGGGCAAACACAACGAAAGACCTAGTTTTAACCCACTAAAGCAAGGGAACTGAGTTATTACTTCACAATATTAATTTTACACAAGGGGGAAACAGCATGAAGAAGTGGTTCACGTGGGCGCTGATGGCAGTCCTGATTATTAGTCTGTTCTCAGGATGCTCTGGCTCCGATGAGAAGAAAGCAGAAGCCAAGAAAACAAAGGACGGGAAAGTGGTTGTGGATTTCTGGACATTTTGGGGTTCAGAAACAAGAAGACCGATCATCGAGAAGATTATTGATGATTACAATGCTTCACAAGATAAAGTGTTTGTTAAACATACATTTTTGCCATGGGGAGATATTTGGACGAAGAACCTAGCGGCGATCGCAGCAGGAAATCCTCCTGACGTGATCATCAATGATATTAACGCAGTCGGACACCGAGCGAAGAATGACCAAGCGGAAAATCTATCGAAATACATAAAAGATGATTCGTTTAAGGAAAACTTCTACCCGGAACTTTGGAAGACCGTTGAATACAAAGGTGACCCATATGCGGTGCCGTTCAATACGGATACACGCCTCTTATTTTATAACAAAACAGCGTTCAAAGAAGCTGGTTTAGATCCAAACAAACCACCTCAAACTTGGGAAGAGTTAGAAAGCTATGCCGAAAAGCTCGATAAGAAAAGCGGAAAGAAATACGACCGCATCGGCTTCTATCCACTGTGGGGATCTTTCGGAGCAGACAGCTGGATGATGAATGCGGATAACGGCCAAAGCTATATCGATGAAAATGGCGATGTGAAGATCGCAACAAAAGAAAAAGTAAAAGCCCTTAACTGGATCAAAGGATACAACGACCGAATTGGTGTCGAGCAAGTCAACGCGTTTAAAGCAGACTTTGGCAGTGAGCAGTCGAACCCCTTTATCGCAGGTAAAGTGGCGATGATGGTAGATGTGGCCACGTTCTATACACAGATCAGGGATTACGGAAAAGATATGGAGTTTGGTGTTGCCCCTGTTCCGGCAGTATCAGAAGGTGAAAAGAATTGGAGTGCAGGCGGAGGTTTCGTAGCCGAGATTCCAAAAGGCTCGAACAGTCCGAAAGAAGCGTATGACTTTATCAAGTACCTCACTGGGACTGAGGCACAAACATATTGGGCAGCCCAGAACTTTGACAACGTAGCCAATAAAGAGGCTGCTGAAAAAGCTCTTTCTGAACTTAAAGGAACAGATAAGGAAGTCTATCAAGCGGCAGTCGATAATATGGAAGTTACGAAATTATTTCCGGTGCCTGTCGATGCACCTGATTATCAATCCAAGATCAATCCTATGATTGATGCCGTACTCCTTGGACAGCGAAAAGCCTCAGATGCACTAAAAGATGCTCAAAAATCCGTTGAAGGAAGTATACAGAAATAAGGAAATGGGAGCTTTGTCTCCCTTTTTCAATGCAGGGGGGATATGAATGGAATCGGTTTTTGTAAAAAAGAAAGACAAAGTAAACGTTAAGTACCGTCAAAAGGCGGAAAATAAGCACTTGATCAAGTCACTCCGAAGACGAGAAGAACTAGCCGGCTATCTGTTTATCGCACCCTGGATCATTGGATTTGTTTGCTTAATGCTCGGCCCTCTTCTTTTCTCTTTATATGTAAGTTTTACAAACTACAACATTACTTCAAGCATGGAGTTTACAGGGTTTGATAATTACAAGCGGATGTTTACAATGGATCACCTTTTCTGGACCTCGCTTTGGAACACCCTGTATTATGTCCTTTTCTCCGTGCCGGTTACGACAGCAGGCGCGATCCTTTTAGCCGTATTGTTGAATCAGCGGGTGCCGGGAATGAAATGGTACCGGACGCTCTATTATCTGCCTGCTGTGTTATCAGGTGTCGCGGTCTATCTGTTATGGATGCAGCTCTTAAGCCCATCAACAGGACTAGTGAATACAGCATTGTCCTGGTTTGGGATCGACGGTCCTGCCTGGCTGTATGACCCAGAATGGACAAAGCCTGCCCTAATCCTCATGAAGCTTTGGAGTGTCGGTGGCGGAATGCTTCTTTATCTGGCAAGTCTTCAAGGCGTTCCGAAGACGATGTATGAAGCAGCGGAGATCGATGGTGCAGGATCGCTTCAAAAGTTTTTTCATATCACGATCCCAATGATCACCCCTGTTATATTCTTTGATATCGTAACCAGTTTGATCGGCGGGTTTCAAATTTTTCAAGAAGCGTATGTGATGACAGAGAACGGCGATGGCGGCCCGGTGAATTCGCTTCTGTTCTATAACCTTCACATGTGGAACAATGCGTTTGAACTGTTCAATATGGGTTATGCGTCTTCTATGGCTTGGGTGCTGTTCGTTGTTGTAATGATCCTGACAATGTTTAACCTGAAACTAGGAAAGAAATGGGTCTATTACGAAGGCGGTGATCAAAAGTGAATACATCAATGAAAACCACACCTCGCTATCAATCGCGGTCCTTTCGCACTAAAATAAAAAAGGTCCTTGTCTCACTGATTTTGTTAGCCGGAAGTCTTGTTATCTTATCACCCGTGCTTTGGATGGTATCCACATCGCTCAAGACGCCTGGTGAAATCGCTCAGTTTCCGCCCTCTTTTTTGCCTGACAAGTTTCAGTGGAACAACTATATCGAAGCGTGGAATACCGCTCCCTTCACGAGATGGGCACTCAATACCCTCTTTATCACCGTCTGTGTGGTGATCGGCAGTGTTCTCGTAAACTCGCTTGTAGCCTATGGGTTTGCGAAAATTCGTTTCAGAGGAAAAAATATTCTTTTTGTGATCGTGTTATCCACGATGCTGATTCCCGGGTTTGTTCTATTAATACCGCAGTACATGCTCTTTTCGAAGATCGGCTGGGTGAATACGTATCTGCCGCTCATCGTTCCTGCATTTTTAGGAAATGCCTTTTTCATCTTTCTGCTTCGCCAGTTCTTTATGACCCTGCCGAACGAGATGATTGAAGCCGCTAAAATCGACGGAGCCAACCATTTTCAGATCTGGTGGAAGATTGCCATGCCATTGATGAAGCCAGCCATTATTACGATTGCTATCTTTTCTTTCAATGGTGCATGGAACGACTTTCTAGGTCCGCTTCTCTACATTAATGATGAGAACTTGTACACCCTCCAAATCGGACTACAAACTTTTAAAGGCACCGTTCAGACACAGTGGCATTATTTGATGGCCGCCTCTGTTCTCGTATTGCTGCCGGTTGTATTGATCTTTTTCTTCTTCCAAAAGTACTTTATTGAAGGCGCGAACATTACCTCTGGGACTAAAGGATAATCCGATAACGTTGAAAACGACCAGATTTCATTTAATCTGGTCGTTTTCTTTGTAAAGCGATTTATTTTTCGACTAACAAGTTTTCAATGGTAGAATTACTCAAAAATGGAGCAAGAGCCAAGACATCCTGAATGGTGAGTTCGTTTGGTTTCAACGATGAGATCAACCTTTCGAGCAGCGATTTGCTCACAAACGGTGCAAGTGCCAAAACGTCATTCTTAGAGATCGAAATAGATTCTGTCTGTAAGAAGATACTTTCGATATGCTCTTTCTCTAAAAAAGGAGCAACGGCAACAAGTTGTCTCATGGTCTCAATTGAATCGTTACATTTTTGAATGATATCGGTCAGTTGATCACTTGAAATAAACGGAGCAAGCCTTTCGATGTCATGCCAATTTATTTGTTCGATGTCTATCTGTTGCATCAAGGATTGAATCTCACCTGCCAAAAAAGGAGCGAGGTGTAAGAGGTTGGCTAGTGTCACAGGTGCATTTACTTTTGTTAATAGATCACTTAAGAAAGGCTTAGGAAGAAAAGGAGCAAGGGATTCGACTTGTTCCCATGAGCATTCTTCAATCTTCAGTTTGGTGAGAAGCTTCCCTAAAAGCGTTTCATTCACAAATGGAGCTAGTTGAATGACATGTTCTAAATTTAATCTTTCTTCGTTCACGTGCTGAATCACTTCTTCAATCACTCCTGTTTTCAGTAATGGAGCAATCGCGATGAATTCGTAAACATCTGTATCCCCAGCGTTCAATAAGCTTGCTGCACCTTCAAGTTGATGAGTAGCCAATTGATTGACCATCTGCCCAACGTGATTCGATGAAACAGTTCGACTCCCACCCGATAGCAGGACATCCACTGAAGTTTGAAAGAGAGCAGCAAGGGAAACAAGGGTACCGATATCAGGAAGAGATTCCCCTCTTTCCCATTTAGAAACCGCTTGATGACTAATGTTCAGTTGCTCGGCTAATTCTACTTGTGTGAAATCTTTTTCTTTACGAAGCTTTGAAATGTAAGAACCAATTAATTGACTGTTCAGCATGAAAGTCACCCCTTGAAATTTTACAGTGCGCCCTGTTAGTAAAAAGGATAGCACTTACGGAAATGGGGTGTCTATCTACCGGTAGTTGAACCGTTCTACCCGTGATTGAAATCGGTAAAGATCACTCATTGAATCAAGATGTTTCTTGCATTAACGTAAAAAATCGTGAGGCCTGCACCTCACGATTTTTCCTATTCTTTACTTTGTTTCGGTTTACTCTTTGATTTACTCCCAATTTTAGAACGATATTCGTTGCCTTTGTTATTGTCGCCACTCATGAACTCACTGCTGAATTCTTGATCATGCTGCGCTTTAGGCGATCCTTGATTCTTGCTTCCTTCACTGCCGTTACGATTTGTCATCACATTTACCTCCTTAAAATTAACTCTTTTCTAGTATTGTGCTTATCCAATTGCTTTTAGTCATGGTTCATCATATATCTAAAAAGTGATTGTAAAATGAGACAATTCGTTATATTCTTAATGAGAATGATAATCACTACTACTGCTTCCTGAGGAGGAACGCATATGGATAAACACGAAATATTTGATGTGACCATTATCGGTGGAGGCCCAGCTGGTCTGTACTCTGCCTTTTATAGCGGACTACGAGAGATGAAGACGAAGATTATTGAATATCAGCCACAATTAGGCGGAAAGCTCCATGTCTATCCTGAGAAAATGATCTGGGATGTTGGCGGTCATACTCCTCTCCCAGGAGCAAAGCTTATAGAAAAGCTCGTTGAACAAGGATTAACGTTCCATCCAGAAGTTGTGTTAAATGAAAAAGTTGAATCGATTTCGAAAAACGATGAGGGTCTCTTTATTTTGCAAGGATCTAGCGGTGAAAAGCATGTTTCAAAAACCGTTATCGTTGCGGTTGGAAGCGGGATCTTAAATCCGCAGAGACTTGATATTGAGGGTGCTGAGCGATTTGAAGTTTCGAATTTGAACTACACGGTAAAATCTCTTCAGCAATTTAAAGATAAGACAGTTGTTATTTCAGGCGGTGGAAATACAGCCATTGATTGGGCGAACGAACTCGTACATATCGCCAAAAAAGTGTATCTCACGTATCGAAAAGGAACACTAGCTGGTCACGAAGCTCAAGTGACACAACTCATGAACAGTTGCGCCGACTGTATCTTTAACACGTCGATCTCTAAGTTGTTTGCTTGTCCGAACCATGAGGTGATTGAACAGATCGAACTCACCAATCATGTGACAGGTGAAATTTCGTACTTGCCTATTGATGAAGTCATCATCAACCACGGGTATGAACAAGATACATCATTACTCGGAAACAGCGACTTGAATATCGAGCTTGCGGATAACTTTTATATTGCAGGAAATGCGAACAGTGAATCGTCAGTCCCTGGCTTGTATGCAGCAGGAGACATATTGAAGCACGAAGGCAAACTGAACTTGATCGCAGGAACATTTCAAGATGCAGCGAACGCGGTGAATAAAGCGAAACAATTCATCCAGCCCGACGCTCAAACCGTTGCCATGGTTTCTTCTCATAACGAAGTGTTCAAAGAGCGAAACCGTGAACTCGTCAAAAAATTGATTCATTCGTAATGTAAAAAAACGGGGGTGAGGTGACCCCTAAAAGGTTTCGTTAGGCAACTAGGAAGGCATGAGTCCGGTATTATACTGGACTCATGCCTTTTAATTTCCCCTTAATTCGATTGTTGTTTTGTTTGCAATCCATATTTATCCATAGGAAAAGCACCTCCAATTTTTAGACTGTGTCTAGATTTTTGGGTGCCGTTCATTAAAAGCTTCTTTTACTTTTTATTAATAACCCCAAGTACCCCAGCCGCCTGGGGTGCCTTGACCTCCCCATGGTGAAGGAAAAGTTTGACCTTGTCCGTATCCTTGGCCGCCCATGCCGCCTGGAAGTCCGCCTTGGTGTCCGAATTGAGGAGGTATTGGGCCGGTATATGGAGTCCAGCCTGTCAAATATTTTATTGCTGTTCCGGCTTGGATATCTTCAGTCGGAGTATATATTGTTAAAACCACTGATCCCGTATTTTGTTGTAGGTCCAAATTAACACTCGTTATTTTAACAATTGCTTGACCATAACCAGTTATATTAGTTATCCCATAAGGGTTCGTTTGATAAATGTTATTCACTTCTTGAGCACTCAATCTTGTGTTTTGAAACAAAAACAACGATCCTTTCTAAACAAAGTCTTTTCGTTAAAGTATATGAACTTAGCCAAGCCTATGTATAGACATTCATACAGGCAATAAAGAATTCTACATACTTAAAGAACTAGGCGTGAAAACCAGTAACTTTTCATTTTTTTAATTCCCTTATTTCAATAATCCTATAATTTTCATATTCGCCATCATTTTTAGGTTCTTGTCCAAACTAATCATCGAGATAAACATATATATATACGGAATAAAACTAATTGAAGGATGGATTTCTTTGTTTCAAAATAAAAGAGCGTATTTAGTACCAGGACCAACTATTGAACAGTATATCGGCCAATATATTACGACGGCCATCACTGGCTACGGCCAAGTTGTGGCACAAGTTGTTAAATACGATAAAGCAACCAAGATGGCAACTCTTAACGTGTTCACCCCTAGTGGAGTAAGAGCGCTGCAAGTACACGAAACAGATATGTACGGAATCGCTCCATATCAAGGACCTATCCCTCCTGTCTTCGGATCTGGCATGGGCCAAATGGGTCAAGGTGGACAGATGGGGCAACCTGGGCAAATGGGTCAGATGGGCCAGGGCGGACAGATGGGTCAAATGGGCCAAATGGGCCAAATGGGTCCTTGGGGTCCAGGTGGTCAACAAGGATGGCCGTGGTGGCTTCAACAACAATATTTTGGTGGATGGGGTGGATGGGGTCCCGGGCGTTAATATAACCCTTCCCCTCTTCTCATATTGAAAAAATCGTGAGGCCTACACCTCACGATTTTTCTTATGAGTTCTACTTAGTATTCATTTAACGGTGCGATGGCCAAGACCCTTGCATCTTTCTAACTTGCATAATCTGACCAGTATGGTAGGCATCATGAAGAAAGATATCCAGCAATTTTTGTGAATGTTGGCCAAGCACTTCATCTGTAGTATTGCTCAGTATCTCTCTTAACCGATTATGCACATTTTCAGCACGCTCAACGACTTTTTGCCATTCTTGGTCGTCATTGGTTTGTTCCGTGAGATCGAAGGTTGCATCACCGTCAAGATGATTGGTCCATTCACGATTTTCCAGGTTCGCAACCAGTCTTTCTTTGTAATAAATAAGATGATTGAGGTTCTCCCAAATGCTTTTCATCGCCTCGCCTGGTGGTGTCCAACTCGCTTGTTCTGCCGTAATCCCATCAATGGCAGGCTTGAGCGGAGCATACCAACTTTCCTTATCAAATGTTGAATCTAACACCGTTAAAAGCAAGTCCGATCGACTCTTCGTCATTTCCAAAGTGGTTTTCCTCCTTAATTCTTTGAATTAGGTGCCTTTTAGCGTGATAACCTGTATGTTTATTGATAACCAGCTGGGTATCCCTGCTATTCATTCATTAAATTTTGGTGTTAATTCGGCGAGTTTTGCCTATAATTCAGCGAGGTTAACCGATAATTCGGCGAGTTAGGATCATATATCGGCGAGTCGACATCGCTCGACAACACGGAGTCTCGGAATACCCCCACCTCATCTACCTATCTATCACACCAACTTCAATAACACTAAACTCTCGCTGATTCCTTTACCTCTGGTTCAATAAGGTCTGTATCACCCGGAACATAGCCGAGCTGTCTTCCGATCTTAACGATTTGCCCTTTATGATGAAATTCGTGAGTGGTTGTATGGGTGAATAGCCATAGTGAGGTGAAGTCAGCTCTATCCCCATTTCTAAACGTTACTTCTACGGATTGATCCCACTTGTCTTCAAACTTCTTTAGAAATTCTTCTACCAATTCATCCGTTTTTCTAAACACTTCCCGCATTTCCTGTACGTTTTGAATGGACTCTGGTGGTATTGGAGGAAGCGACTTGCCTAGTGCCCGAGCTCCTAACCATCCGTGATAACATTCCGCTACATGAACATGAAGGCTGCGAATGGAATCTCCACCAAAGCTATCAAGCTCTTTCACATAGTCTTCAGACGAAATCGATTCGCAATACGTGAATAATGATTCTCTTGTACGGCGAACCCAGTCATATTGCGTCTTAAATAAACTCATTTTCTCACTCTCCTTATTTTCTGCTTTCCCCCTACTTCAACAAAAAAAGCACTTCTCCTTCATGAAGAAATGCTCTTGAGCGTTTTTGGACTATAAAAATGACAAATCACTTTCCTCAAGTGTTATACCGTTTAATGCTGCCCATTTGTTTGTGGAAACCCACAGATCTCCAACATCGCTTTTCAAACGCTGCACGTCTGTATTTAAAGACAAAATACGTTTTATAGACTGTTCGAAATCATGAGGCAATGATTCTAGTTGAAAGCTTTCATGATACATGGAACGACTTGATCGAAATTTGTGCCGATTCTTCAATCCAACACACATGGTTGCCCAATAAGCAATCTGCCTTGCTTCATGTGCACCTGTTACAACATCACTTTCATGAATCGTATATATCTTATATACATGTTCATACAAATCGGCTAAGGCATCTCTTATTAATCCATCAAAATCTGCCTGTTCCTCAGCTGCTTTTGCTTTTTCTCTTAACGTGTCATAGAGGTTTGTTGGGTCATGAAGAATTTTAGAGGAAAAGAGTACATCGCCTTTTACACACCATTCATAATCGATGTTTGTTGATTTTACGTGAATTTTATCTAATGAGCTAAAACTAATTCCCACAAACATTCCCTTATAAAAGAACGGATACCATCCGCTAGCTCGTCCGTTTACTACTACCCTCAACTCAAGATCGGATTCAGGACAATCTGTTCCTTTGGCTGTTGAACCTTCAATTGCTGCTGCAATCAAATCTTCTCCATATTTGTTTTTTAATTCACAAAGAATTTCATTTGCCATATGATAACGATCTTCAGTTTGGAATCTACTCGGTTGCCAATTGGTCACTTTTTTCCCTCTATTCTAAAACGATCTTCTTCCAAACGTGCCAAGCGTTTAAATATTCCTTTAAGTCTGAAGGGTGATGTTTCACACAAGCGGCTAATCGGTGATACAGCCCAATCAACACGTTTTCGTATAAGTTTGCATTCACCTGTTTGCCACCAACCTTTAAGACATCTGCTGCAGACTCTATGGTTTGTTGTGTTAAATCATCTGGTGATGAACAGAAAGCATAAATTAAATCATAAAGAGGGTCTCCAATAACAGGAGTTGGATCAATTACCCCACATAGATGGTCATCGTTAAAGATAAAATTATGAACACCCAGATCACCGTGCAATAAATACGGTTGTACCTTCATACCTTCTACTTTTTGCACAAGATCAAATAAAAGATCATGATCATCCTCACCTAAATAGGGATCTAACACCTTTTTGGCATCCATCGTTCGATTCAATAGATAAGCGTACCAGGAATCTGTAGGTTCATCCGCCCAGCCCCAGCCAATCGTTTCAGGAACTGTTTTATAGTGTTTGATAAGATCATGTACAAGTGTTACGAGCAGTTCTTGTTTGTTGTTCCTCACATAGTTGGTAGAACCTTCAATAAAAGAATAGACAAGATACTTATTGGATGGTTCGACATAATGAAGATTCGGTAACAGTTCCAGCTCTTCGTAACACTTTAGATAATATGCCTCAGATTGAGTAATTTCCGGCCCGTTTGACTTTACGACATATTGTTTCCCATCATTGGTTTGAAGGAGGAATAATTGACTGACAGTACCACCAGTTAAAGGCTTACATTCTATGATTTCGGAATCTAGTATTTTCTCTTGAATGATCTCTTTTATTTCCATCTTTCTCTCCCTATCAATCGGACCTTCTCCATTCATAAAGAAGGTCTGGCAGATTTTCTTCATTCTCATGCCCTCTGCCTATCACACTAAATCCATTTTTTTCATAAAAGCGTTGTGCGTTTTTATTAACTTCAAATGTGTATAGTGTCAATCTCCCAGTCGAATTCTTTTTTGCCCGTTCAAGCAATGTGTTACCTACACCCTTATTTTGATAGCCGATATGAATGTATAGTTGGTTTATTTGCGTTTCATTATAAGCGATCATTCCAATTACTTCTTCGCCCATAACCGCCAGTTCAATTTTATGATCCTCAGAGAGAATATGATTAATAAAATGTACATGATTCTCAAAACTATGAGACTCTTTTTGTCCGATCGCCTCATATTTGCTATCACGCCACATTGTGACGGTTTGTTCCGCATACTGAGGAGCATAGGGAATAATGGTTATTTCACTTTGGTTCAAGCCGCACATCCTCTCATTCGTGTGATGATGCAAGGCTTGTGATCGTATCCTTTTCAACAATAACCTCTTCATCCGAACTTTTAATCACCATATCAAAATTCTGATGGTAAGGATGCATGAATACCTCATATTGAATCCTACGCTCATTATGAGAGTGCATTAGGAAATCCATATCCATACCACGTTCATTGACATCCCGGATCCCTCTTCTACTCAACTCGGTGTCCCCATCTGTATAGAAGTAAAGCTTCAAATCAAACAAATTCGGATCAACAAAAGCTACACTCATACCTTCAACGATATTTATTTTCTTTTGAGAAGAAATCAACGAGCTTTCTACATAATTGGTACCAATTGAATAAACATCTAAGCCATCTCTGATCATATTGAGATCCCGCTCTAAAGCAAATGTTTGATGAGCGTCTGGGTGACACGCGGTCATTTTATACTGATGCTTTTCACCTTCATACTCATAATCGATAACTGTGTTCTTTCTGAGGTAGGATCCAACAATATAGGTATCTGTATTTATGTAATTTACATTTTCTTGACCAAGCAAGGTTATCAGCTTGGTTGCAAACGTTGTCTTTCCAGAAGCACCATGGCCTGAAATTCCAATAATTATTCTTCCTTCACTACTTTTAATCCACTTTTCAATGTCATGTAAAATCTTATCCATCGTTTTCCCCCACTTTGTAAATTAAATCAAGCTTCAAGCTTAAGTATATCGTTTTCGGGGCTTGCGTTGTACTTCAGATAATCTTCTTGAAGGATTCCACAAACCGCACAGTCCTTATACTGACCCTTTGAATTGCGGATCATATGTCGGATTATTCCTTCTTGCCTCATTCCCACTTTATGCATGATTCTACCTGAAGCCGGATTGTCGGTGTTATGTGCTGCGGATATTTTATGAATGTTCATGTGCCTGAAGCCAAATTCCACAACCGCACGCAACGCTTCCGTTCCATAGCCTCGATTCCACCAATCGTACCCGAGCGAATAACTTACCTCACCATTTTCTGTAAGTTTGTCAAAATTATATAAATCAATTTCTCCAATCAGTTCACCTGTTTCCTTTAATTCGATTCCCCAATAACAAAATTCTTTATTTTCATATTGACTCACAATCTTCGCGACTCTTTCCATCGTTTGAGAAACACTATGATGTGCTGCGTTTACTCGATTGTTAGAGACACGATCGTCTGAAAGCCAATGATTAAACACACTTTGAGCGTCTTTAAGCTCCAATTTTCTAAGGATTAGTCGGTCGGTTTCTAACTTCGGCGTTCCAAAAAAGCGTATCATTTTGCACCTCTCAAAGAGATCTCTTAATCTTGTTGTTAAGATGGTATTTAAATTAGAATTTATAAGCTGATTAAAGGGGCTATGACTAGTAACAAAAATGAACAAAGTATAAGTGCAGCAGAAACTTTTCTCGGAAGTTTCTCTTTTTTATTATCTTTATAAAACCCTGAAAATTGAAGCTTGTTTCGATATAGAACAAATACCAATAAAAAAATAGAAATTCCTACTAACCATCCACCGTTTGTATTTTCAAGATTGAATCCCAGCTGTGTGTGTATGGCTTTAATGACAGCTCCCATTACACCACCAAACACGAACACAATCACCATTATCCTGATCAATTCCAGAATTGCTCTAACCATTTTGCATCTCCTTGTTATCTATTTCTTCTAAACACATCCACTCAACTTACCAATTGATTACATTCTGTCATTACATACTTCATAAACTTCAACGTGTCATCTCTTCTCTTGAATACTGATCCATAGCGAGAGAATTTACTTCCGTTTCGAATGCGCAGCGCTTCTTTAAGGATACGATGATATTCTTCTGGAACAGTAAGGAGCGCATATTCCCCTGCCCCCACTTTGGATGTGATATCTTCTTCTCGAATAGAGTAATACAGCCGAGTCACCCCGAGCACTCCCCACTCGATCATACTAGGGCTCATATATAGTCCGAAAAAGGAGAGTGATGTGACACGTTCACAGTTTTTCACCCAATTCAGCCAATAGCCATTGATGTTTTCCACCAAGTTCGTTTTGAGCAGATCCCAATCTACGGGGACGTGATACGTCTCAATTGGTAGTCCTTTTATCACGATGCCGTAAGTTCTCAGCTGATAAGCATCAATCCAGTTTCGATGGAATGACTTAAACATCTGAAGTTTGCCATCATTAAAATACGGACAAGTCGACACTTCTTCATTCCGACCCTCTAGATCTTCACGTGTTACATACATCCCATCTAAACTCGGCTTCCGAAACTGTTTTTTCATGCCTAGATGAACCTCTTTTAACACGTCAACATCGTTTTCCGTCAGAGGTCGTTTAACAACGGTATAAAAGTCTATGTCACTAATTCCCTCTTGATAAGCATCTAACGAAACAGAGCCGAAAAGATAGAATGATTCCAGCACGTTTGGCAGTCGCTCCTCTATCTTCTTCAAGTAAACGTCTATTACATTCTGCACTTCTTTTGACAGATGGTTTGTATCACTCGTCGATTGCAGTTGAGTCATCGTTGTTCCCCTTCTTTCATTTATGAATCAGTGAATATTCTTTTTCAATCGTTTCAGCAAGCCTCTCGGTTCCGACAGCCCCTACATGAAAGGTTTTGTTATCCCGCCAATAGGTTTCTCGAAACGTAATGCCATTCTTTAGTTCAATTTCTAAAAAGATGCTTTCTCCATCATCTTTGTTGTCCTTCGCTAGTTGTTCTCGATCATGCAGTGATAGTGCCAGCCATTCGTCGAGAAAGACTTTAGTAGAAGCATCCGGAAACGTACGAAGTCTCCTGCCGTCTAGTGTGCTTTCGATGTGTATTTTTTTAACGAGATCCTTGATTGGATAATATTCTCCTACCGTTTTCGCTTTTGTATTTTGTTCCACAACAAAGACCTGGTCATTCGCTAAAACAGCAAGTGATGTTGGGGTATCTTTTATCGAATAAATAGGAGTACCCTCATCTAAATAAGTGGCATCACCATTTTTCATCTTATAGTTGCTACAAGCGTCATCCGCCATTTTGTACCCTACTTTTCCAATCTCATCACCTTGTACAATATTAAGTTCAACCATATCGTGTGGTTCAGGAAAATGGTGTTCATACTTCACATCCTTGATCTTAACAGCATGAATCCACTCAATCTCTCCATCCGGACAGCCGCCGACTGGAAGATTGCTGCAAGAAGTTAGTACAAATGCTAAAAATAATTTCACTAGGTAATTCATCTTTTCCCTCCAAGATACACATTCTATCAATGTAAATATTCTCCACTTGTGAGATAAGGTCCTCTTTTACCTATTGACATACAACCAAAAGGTGTTATATTCTTAACGTGCAACCAAATGGTTATATATTATTTCTAGGAGATGAACATTCATGGCAACATTACCGGATATTAAACAAACGGCGCTCTTTAACGCACCGATTCAAAAAGTATGGAATTCTGTATCGACTGCAGAAGGCATGTCTTCTTGGTTCATGCCAAATGACTTTAAAGCAGAAGAAGGACACGAGTTTCACATCCAGTCCCCTTTTGGTCCTTCACCGTGTAAGGTGCTCGTAATTGAGGAGCCGCACAAGCTTTCGTTTGCTTGGGACACAGACGGCTGGGTCGTTACGTTTCTATTAGAAGAAAAAGGCGATCAGACAGAGTTCACTCTTATCCATAGCGGATGGAAAGAAGAAGATGCGATTGTTGGAAAAGCCAATCAAAAGGCGCAAGATGTGCGTGACCGCATGAACGGCGGATGGGTTGGTATTGTGAATGAAAGATTGAAAAAGGTCGTTGAGGGCTAAGTGGCAGCACCAGCAGAAAAACACGATGTGTTTAAAGCGATTGCCGATCCAACTAGACGTGAAGTATTGAGGCTGCTCGCAGAAAATGATCGGCCGATCTCAGAGATTGCCGATCATTTTGATATGAGCCGAACCGCTGTGACGAAGCACCTTCAGATTTTAACGGAGGCTGAACTCATTTCAGGGCGTAAGGAAGGCCGGGAAAAGATTTATCAGCTGCATCCAGAGCCTTTAACTGAAGTGAAGCAGTGGCTAGGTTATTACGAGAAGTTTTGGGGTAATAAGTTGGCTATGTTGAGGCACCTTGTTGAAGATGATAAGAAGTAAAAAAGCTTAAGGATATTTTCCTTAAGCTTTCTCTCTTTAGCGCGGCAGCGAAAAGAATTCTCTGCTCTCACTATAGTTCCCTGCAAACCTACCAAGCGGCTGCAATTTCTCTAGATCCACTTTATAATTACCAAGGTAATAATCATCATTGATATGATAACGGACCATTCTGCCGATCACCAAATGATCACTTCCAAGCTGGATAATCTGCTCCAACTGACATTCCATCTGGATGGGCGTTTCTTCAACGCGCTTTGGTTTTACAATTGTACTGTCTAATGTTGTGAGCCCAGCCGCTTCAAATTCATCCACTTCACTCGGAAGGTTCTCAGACGTTTTCTGCATCTCATTCCCCAAGGTTGACGTGACCACATTGATCACGAACTCTTTTTGGTTCCGTATGTTTACAAGTGTATCTTTTTCCGTTCCTTCTCTTTCTCCCACTCCAGGTCCTATCGATATACAAAGCATAGGAGGGTTTCGGGAGGCTACGTTAAAAAAACTGAACGGCGCCAGGTTGACCACTCCCTCTGTTGAAATGGTCGATACCCAGGCGATCGGTCTTGGCACGACTGAGCCAATCAATAGTTTGTATACATCCTTTTCTGTCAGCTCTTTCGGATCAAATTGCATGTTCACTCACCCTCGCTTCTCTCTTTTATTAACATTTAACAAAACTAGCAGAATCGCAAACACGATACATAACAATCCTGTGATAAAAAACCATCCTGATGTGTAGCTGCCATTCAGATCTACCATAAAACCGAAGACAGGCGGTGCCGCGATAACCCCAAGTGACCCAATTGTGATGCTCAACCCACTCGATATTCCAGCCTGTTCAGGTGGAACAAGTTCACTCGCCAGGTTCATCCAGATACCGTTGAACCCTGAGACCGCAAAGCCAAAGACGGCGATGATTGGAACAAGCAATCCAAACGGCGTATGTTCAGGTAACAGTGCCAAGGTGCTGCTTGATAGTGCAGAAATAATGACGATCACGATGACAATAATCACACGTTCTCCGTTAAACACCCGGTCGCTGATCACGCCCCAAGCGACTCTTCCAAATGATCCGCATGCTTCTGAAATGACGAGCAACAGCCCCGACAGAAACAGCGAGATCCCCATCTTCTCGTAAGCAAAGAGTACGAGATACGTGTTCAGGCACATTTGTGCTCCGTTCAAACCGAGTGCACTTAGACTTACGAGCAAGAGCGGTTTGTTCTGAATCATTTTCCACATGGCTTTATAAAAAACAGACAACCTCTGATCACTTTTCCCTTGTGGTGCGGACTCTGAATCGCGGTACTGAAAAAAGGACAGGACCCCGATCAGAATCAAAAGTAATGCTGCGCCGATTACAGCTGTCCGCCAGCCATAAGATGCTGCGATTGGAAGTAAGATCACGGCGGATAAAGCAGATCCGAGTGTGACGCCCATCTGTTTGATGCCCATGGCTGTGCCGCGCTGTGTTTGTGTGAACCAATAGATGATGCCTCTGTTCGAGACCGGGTGCATGGCTCCGTATCCGACACCGCCGATGACCACGAATAGGAGCATCGACCAAAAATGTGTAAAAAAGGTCGAGAACATGAACCCGACCCCTAAACACATGGACAAAGCAAGAAGCAGCCTCCTCGATCCGAGCCGGTCCACTAAGAAACCGGCAGGAATCGAAGCAAGTGCCTGTCCTAAAAAGAGACCCGCCGGAAGCATGCCGATTTGAGCTTTTGAGAGCGAAAGATCTGCTCCAATTAATACTCCTAGCGGTACAAGTCCGCGCCCTACAAAGGCAACCAATATTTGAACAATCAAGAGCCAGATCAGCATCTGCCAATGTGGCTCAAGACGACTACGCTTAACGCTCAAACTCAAATTTGCCATGTCAGCTTCAACTCTTTTTTATTGATTGTATTATGCTTCAAGCTCCAACACTGCAATTTCGTCCTTTTTCAATGATTTTTCAGCAGAAACCGTAACGAGCATCGAACCAACGGTACAAACAACAAAGTTTATCGTAAGCCCGATCACTCCACCATGAATGCCGAACACCGTCTTATGTCCTGTTAACGTTAACAACCCGGCTACGATAGCTCCGATAAGCATTCCCCAGAACACCGGTTTAGCCGCGAGACGCTTCCAATAAAGTCCTAGAACAAACGCCGGGAATACTTGAACCAATAGCTCAAATTTCAGGACGAAAATTTGGTAAAGTGTACCTGGTGGATTCCATGCGATCATCAACAGGAAGAAGATTGCAATGATTCCTCCGATTTTTCCAACCATAACTTTCTTGTGTTCAGTAGCTCCTGGATTTACGAACTTACCATATACATCATTTGATAACATCGATGAAAAACTAAGCAAAACAGAGTCTGCTGTAGAGATGATCGCCGCAACGATTCCACCGAAGAAGATGATCATCATCCAATAATAAAACCCGTTGATCGCAGCGATTTTATTAGCCATCAAACCAACTAATTGTTCTGACCCCGCTGTATCTAACCCTGGAAAAAGCATGATTCCAACGATACCGACAACAAATACGAGACCTGTTGTGATCGGAGGCATCCACGCCATGCGAGCGAAAGACTTCTTCAACGTTCTTTCACTTTCAGCAGAATAGATACGCTGAACGGCATGCGGGTAAATGGATGCCCCAAGTCCTACAAGCACGAGCATACTGAACCAGTTCACTGACACTTCCATCTCAGGAACACCGAGTTTTGCAGGTTCATTGTCAGCGATGAACCGTGTTACTTCAGCAAAGTTCCCTCCAACCAAATAAAGAGCTCCAGCTAAGAATACAAAGATTCCGACCATGAGCACGATTCCTTGCATAACATCCGTGAACGCAACGGCCTTCATGCCTCCCATCCACTCATATGCAAGCATAACGAGAACGAAAACGACAACGGCGATCTCATAAGGAATCGTTCCTCCTGTCATTCCAGCTACCGCTTGTCCGATCGCGACCAGCTGCTCCAACAGATAGTTTCCTAGCCCCCAAAGCATCAAGAAGATAGAAAGCAGTGTAACAGCCTTCGATTTAAAACGGAACTCCAGCCAATCCGTAGGGGTTACAAAGTTACGACGTTTCGACACCACGTAAAGCCTTGGTGCGAACAACAGATAGATCCCGATGATGATCGTCATGAAGGAAATCGACTGCAGCCATGAGAACCCGGTCCGGTAGCCTGTCGGCGCATAACCGACGATCGTGTTTCCGCTGTACTGTGTCGCGTAAAGGGTGAAGAACAAAGCGATAAAACCAAGGTTACGACCTGCCAAATAGTAGCCTGATAGACTATGATGAAGATTCGTATCTCCTTTACCAGAGAAATACCCGATTACAAGCATAATAATCGCAAAAACACTTAATATGATAATGCCGTCCATGCCGGCGAAGGTTAAATTATCCATGCTTCACATCCTCCTTTCTCTTGGCATTCTCCTCTTCCTCCTCAACGATGTTCCATTGAGAGATACAGAGCCAGCTTAGATAAGCTCCCATGATGAGTGTGAAAAAGGTAGAGATAAATGCCCAGAGCGGGAATCCAAGAACAAACGGTTCAACCGCTCCCTTCGGAAAATACCAGGGGACGATCAATACAACGTTAATAAACAACAGAATCCAGATCCACTTTTTACGGATCGGTTCTTTCACTGACTTGGTTTTCATATCATATCCTCCTTAAAAGAAAATAAGTTCTATGGAGCTGATAATCTATGATGCAGTACAGCCTTAGATGGAAGCCTTTTCATTTCTTTCTATTGTGTAATAGATGCGGTGTTTTTCTTCAAAACTCGTAATCTTATCCTTAAATTCCAGTGTTGAACCGATCTCATCAAGACCCTTTTGAAGGAGCCGCTTCCGATAAGGAGTAACCTCGAAATACGCTTCAAAACCATGTGAATCTATCACTCTTTGACTCTCTAGATCAACAGATAACTGGTATCCTTTTTTTTCATTCGTCCGCTGAAACAACAGATCCACATCATCTTCAGATAGAACGATGGGCAGGATCCCATTCTTAAAGCAGTTGTTGTAAAAGATGTCTGCAAATGAGGGGGCGATGATCACCCGAAAACCATAGTCAGATAGAGCCCATGGTGCATGTTCACGGGACGAGCCGCACCCGAAGTTCTTTCTTGCTAGCAGAACAGAAGCTCCTTGGTAACGGTCCTCGTTCAGGATGAAATCTTGTCGTTCCTTCCCAACTTTAAACCGCCAGTCATAGAACAAAAACTGCCCGTAGCCGGTTCGCTCGGTTCGTTTTAGAAACTGTTTCGGAATGATGGCATCCGTATCGACATTATCTACATCGAGCGGTACAGCCGTTCCGGTAAATGAAGTAAAAGGTTCCATTAAGAGCCCACCTCCTCACGTTCTTTTGTCACCCAGTTCCTCACATCCACAAAATGTCCTTTGATCGCTGCAGCTGCTGCCATCTCTGGACTTACCAAATGTGTACGAGCCCCTTTACCCTGTCTGCCTTCAAAGTTTCGGTTCGACGTTGAAGCACATCGCTCCCCTTCGAGCACGACATCCTCGTTCATCCCAAGGCACATGCTGCATCCCGATTCTCGCCAGTCAAAACCAGCTTTTATAAAAACTTGATCTAAGCCTTCTTTCTCAGCCTGTCGTTTTACCGTCTGAGAACCTGGAACAACGAGTGCATGTAGTGAATCCGCCACTCTGTAACCGCTTACGATTTTAGCCGCTTTTCTGAGGTCTTCAATCCGGCTGTTCGTACACGACCCGATGAACACTTTATCGAGTTTGATTGAGTCAAACGGTGTTCCTGATTGAAGTCCCATATATTGAAGCGCTTTTTCTGCGGCTTTTCTTTGGGTGATCGGTAAATTCTCTGGTGATGGAACGACATCTGTAATTCCAGCTCCCTGCCCTGGATTCGTTCCCCACGTTACTTGCGGCACCACTTCACTAGCATCAAATTCTACTGTTTGGTCAAAAACGGCATCGTCGTCTGTGTACAATAACCGCCATTCAGATAAAGCCTCTTCCCATTGCTCACCTTTAGGCACGTACTGTTTATCTTTCAAATAGTTAAAAGTAACTTCATCAGGCTGGATCAACCCGGCGCGTCCACCCATCTCGATCGACATGTTGCAGACCGTCATTCTCTCTTCCATCGTTAAGTTTTGGATAACTTCTCCTCTGTACTCGATCACGTGACCTGTCGCATAGTCGTGACCATATTTACCGATGATAGAAAGAATCAAATCCTTAGCCGACGTTCCCTTTGGCAACTCACCCGTAATGTTGATCGCGAGTGTCTTTGCCTTATCCTGTTTAAGAGTCTGTGTCGCTAAAACGTGCTCCACTTCACTCGTTCCGATTCCGAACGCCAATGCTCCGAACGCGCCATGTGTTGACGTATGGCTGTCACCGCATACGATTGTCTGACCTGGCTGCGTTAGCCCGAGTTCAGGTGCGATCACATGGACGATTCCTTGCTTCTCGCTCTGTAGGTCAAACAGCTGGATCCCAAACTCCCGGCAATTTTCTTCTAATGTCTTCACCTGTTTCTTCGCCACTTCGTCCCGAAAAGGAAGTAATCGGTCTGTTGTCGGAATGCTGTGATCCATCGTCGCCAGTGTTCGATCTGGACGACTGACAACACGGTTGTTCATCCGCAGTCCTTCAAATGCCTGCGGCGACGTTACTTCATGAATGAGGTGAAGATCAATATACAGAATAGATGGCTGATCTTCTCCTTGGTAGACCACATGCCTGTCGTAAACTTTATCGTAAAGTGTCTTCCCCACGTTCTTCCCACCTCCGAATTAGATAACGCTCGTTTCTTTTAACCTCTCTACTTCCTCTTCACTGTATCCAAGCCAGTTTCTATACACTTCATCGTTATGCTTGCCCATCACCTCAGGACCAACGTGATTCACTTTCCCTGGTGTACGGCTAAGCTTTGGCACGATTCCCGGCATCGGGAATTCACCAAGTTCTGGATGCTCCACGTTCACGATCATCTCGCGTTCTTGATAATGAGGATCTTCCAGGATTTCTTTTGCTGTATAGATGAGCCCAGACGGTACACCTTTTTCATCTAAAATCTCTAAAGCGTCTTTCGCATCAAGCGATTTCGTCCAATCCTCGATCAGCATATCGAGCACCTTCATGTTCTCGCCTCTTGCGTGATGAGTGGAGAATCTCGGGTCGTCTGCGAGATAAGGCTGCTCCATCGCTTCACATAATCGCCGGAACACACCGTCCGCGTTGGCTCCAATCACGATATAGGTCTTGTCTTTCGTAAAATAGATGTTAGATGGCGCTACACCTGGGAGGATGTTGCCCATTCTTTCCCTAATATAGCCGGCAAACAGATAATCAGGAATCAGACTCTCCATAACAGAGAAGACCGACTCATAAAGTGCAGTATCTACAACTTGCCCCACGCCTGAACGCTCTCTTTCATGCAATGCAACTAAACAACCCACTGTTGAAAAGAGTGCGGCGAGTGTATCTCCGATTGACACTCCGATTCGTGACGGCGGCCGGTCTGGAAAACCAGTCACGTTCCTTAAGCCCCCCATCGCCTCTCCAACACTTCCAAATCCAGCACGGTGCTTATATGGTCCTGTCTGTCCATAACCGGACGTCCTGACCATGATGAGTTTTGGATTAATCTTTGATAACTCTTCATAGGAAAGGTTCCATTTCTCCATCGTTCCCGGACGAAAGTTCTCGATGATCACGTCCGCGTCTTTCACCATCTCTTTTAAGATGTTCTGACCTTCTTCTACTCTCAAGTTCAGCGTGATGGACTTTTTATTACGCGACTGAATCGGCCACCATAGTCCAACACCGTCTTTTGATTGTCCCCAATTTCTCATCGGATCTGATTTGCCCGGCGGCTCCACCTTGATTACTTCTGCCCCAAAGTCCGCTAACAGCCTTCCGGAAAAAGGACCTGCCAAAAGGGTTCCCAGCTCAATAACACGTATATTAGCTAAAGGAAGTTGATCGGACATGTTATCCCTCCGTTTGTCTTATTTTTAGAAGAATCATAATTTTCTTAATCTTTATACCAAATTAACGCTTTGTATACAAAAGGTCAATGGGTAATTTTAATTTTATTTTAAAAATGTTCAATAAACGTTGATTTAACAACATTTAAATTATTTATTGTCAGAAAATTATTGCAACTTAAATTCCATTTGTATACAATACGAATTAAGGAGTGGTTATCATGGATGCCTATAAATATATAAAAGAAGCCATCATACACGGAAAATACGAGCCTGGGATGAGGCTTGGAGAGGAATACCTCGCGAAGGAACTAAAGCTGAGCCGGACACCGATACGTGAAGCTATTAAACAGCTCGAGTCAGAAGGTCTTGTCACTCCGCTTAAACGCGGCGTAAGTGTCCGTCATTTCACACGAGAAGATATTCAGCAAATCTATGATCTTCGTACACTATTAGAAGGTTACGCAGCGAGTCAGGCAGCTCTTCACCGAACAGATGAGGATATTGAAAAGATGAAAGAAGCGAACTCCCGTTATGAAGAGGCGATCGAACGTTATAAGGAGGCAGACTTAAACTCTATTAAAGAGATCGTGAACTTCAACCAGCAGTTTCACGAAGCGATTATTTCAGCATGCAACAACCCACACATCTACTTTCATCTATCAAAAGTAGTCGTCGTCCCTCTCGTCTTCCGTTCGTTCTACTGGTACGATGAGTTTGAACTGAAGCGTTCTTTAGAGGTTCATAAGACAATTCTTTCAGCGATCCAGAATCAGGACTCAGAACGCGCACGTGTTGCGATGACAGAGCATATCTATCAAGGCCGTGATCAAGTACTTGCGCATTTAGAAGAAATCAAGAAAATCCATGTGTTGAAGGAGGATACTCATGATTGAAATCTGTGAAGTAGGACCACGCGACGGGCTGCAGAACGAACCAAAGCTCGTCTCCACTGAAACGAAGGTTGAACTCATCAACAAGCTTATCGACTCAGGTATACGAATCATTGAAGCTGTTTCGTTCGTGAACAAAAAAGTCGTCCCTCAGATGGCAGACGCCGAAGAAGTGATGCGTCTCGTTCCAAAACGAGATGACGTCCGATATGCAGGACTCGTCCTTAGCCGCTCAGGACTCGAACGCGCACTACATACAGACGTCGATTTCCTTCATGTCGTCACAACAACAAGCGACTCTTTTAATCAACGAAACGCTAAAAGAACGGTGGATCAGGCGGTTGAGGAACTGACGAAGGTTATTGAGGAGGGTGCAGCATCCAAAGGAGTAGCCGGTGTACTCGGAACCGCATTCGGATGCCCGTTTGAAGGTGAAGTTCCGCTCTCTAAAGTTTTAAATGTTGCGGAGTCGTTTTTAAAAGCAGGGTGTACTGAGATTACACTTGCAGACACGACCGGAATGGCGAATCCATTGCAGGTGCAGAATGTTGTTGCTTCTTTTCAACAAGAATTCGGCAAAGAATTGAAACTTGGTCTTCACTTCCACAACACACGTGGACTAGGGTTAGCTAACATACTTGCCGGTTATCAAGCTGGTGTCACCCGTTTCGACTCATCAATCGGAGGATTAGGTGGCTGTCCTTTTGCTCCAAAAGCCGTTGGCAATGTGTGTACTGAAGATATGGTGAACATGTTTAAAGGGATGAATGTGGAAACCGGGACAGATCTTGAGGGACTTGTTGAATCAGCTAAGTGGTTAGAGCGAAGTATGGAACGACCACTTGATGGGATGTTAATGAGGGCAGGAATTGCATAATTGTATATAATAAGCCTGTCCTTTTCAGGACAGGCTCTGCTATGCATTTAAAATATCCACTACTCCCTTAAATAACCGATTGGGATTGGAAACAAAGTCCTGTCTATCAATTGATATTAAACGTATACTCCCTATACGTTTCACTTGGATTTCATACTTGCCTACAGACACTAATACTTCACCTGACTGTATCTGTATTATTTCTGACGCGTGATCAAGGCTGGTATTATTTAAATCAATTTTAGGAGTGTTTGTTAACCTCCGCATTGTTCTCCAAACGGTTAATTCATCTTTATTTTTCATATAAAGTTCAGGTAATTCTCTGGCTTCCTTCAAAGTATTTAGTGTAGTTAGCATATATGAAGAAATACCATAACCAACTGGTTTGATGACTTTCTTTAAGGATTTCCAAGCTACAACAGTAAAGATTACCACTTGTTCATTGCTTGCACCCATACCGAAATTGATATCATCAATCTTACCGAAATACTCTACCCCGTTATTATTAGACACTTTACTAGAAAGGTATAGCGCAATATATCCTGCCTCTTGCCACCCTTTTTTCAAATCCTTCATAGCAATCATATATTTCTTTTGTTGAATAAATCTTTTAAGGATCTCTTCATTACTTACTAACCCAACTAAAACTTTTTCATCTAAAGAAGACTGCCAACGGTCAAGTGTACCTCTTGGCAGTATTCCTTCTTCTTGTATCTCTTCAGGACTTTTTTCTATAAGATGTTCTACAAATTGCTCGACTAACCTCGTTGCATTCGGTAGGAAAGGTAAGCCCCCGATATTAACGGAATCAATACTCTTATAAAAAGCATGCTGTTCATACAATTCTTCTTCAAACCACGGAAATAATACATATGCGCCAAATGCCGTACGTTCATATGGCCCTTTATGTTGAACAACTAGCGCATCTCGGTAACGATGCATCGTGTTTATATCATCCTCCATGGGACCAGGGCTCTTATATCGTTTTCCGTAATAACTATCCTCTACAGCAAAATCAATACGGTACTTGGCATCAAAGATATAGTTATAGCTGTAATCTTTACCTTTCTTCTCAATACTCAGCATCGTATCTGGTTTCTGTGTAATTGTAGGAAGATGTCTTTCTTCCTTTTGATATTGAAGAATAATCTTCTCCCCTGTATGTGGGTGCTGGTATACTCGTTTAGCCGAATTACTTCCATCGAGATTTACAAACAGTCCTTCTCGATTCACCTTCACCACATCTTGAGAAAGAAGTACATATTTTTTATCCAATAGTGCACCAAGCTTAAGGTAAGTCCAATACTCATAAAGCTGAGCAACATCCTTAACAGACATTCTATAAATTTGGCCATGAAGTTCCAATCCACGAGAAAGTAAAACATAGATTTGAAATGCTTCTCTATAACCAGGTGCCATTTGAATGACTAAGCTCATCACTGAACGGTCCAATTTACTAATCGTCTTCCAAAATGGATTTTTTATTCTTTGTTGAAATAGCTTTTGCATGTCTTTTATCGTCTTAACCACTTCTTGATCTGGTTCTGTTTTATATCTTCCAATAGGTGACTGTATTTTTTGCAGCAGATTTTTCAACTTATCTTCAATTCGAATCATCAACCACTTAATTAGACGGTTTTCCATCGTATCATATGAGTGTTCTTTTTTAACCTGCCATCCCTCTATAGGCATAAGCTCTTTGTCCCTTAACTTAATTCCATTTGAGACCTCTTGAAACAACGAGGCTTTTTTTCTAAGCTGATTTCGACCAAAAGAGTCCAACTTCTTTAGTTGGTCCCCTCTCACCTTTTGATGAGAGGTTATTAAGTTGCGATGCGGTTGTTGCTCAATCCTTTTGATTGCTTGTAGAAATGTCCTGAAATGATGTTGAATCAATCGATAAAATTCAGCAGCACTTGCCTCCCCCTCTACCCTAGTTCTCGCACCAAGATACGTTTTTCGTAAAAAGTGAAATGCTAAATTATAGATTTCTTCATTCACTTCATCTAGGAGCTTTCGATAATCTTCTTTATAATCAAGCTTTGAAGGAAATATCTCAAAAGTCACTGATAATAAGGCTTTTCCTTGCGTACGAATTTCAAATGTTGTTAAACCGACTTCATTTTGAAATTGAAGATTGCCCATTAGAACTTGTTTTGGACCTACTGGCACACTGCTCACAGCGTTTCGTAAAAGATGATGTTCGTGATAGAACTCTAACTCTAAATCTATTTTTGATGTAACGATAATTTGATAGTTTCCATTTTCAAAAAAGATAGGTCTAAAAGTTGAACCAGCTGCTAACACTTGTTGATCTACATCAAAAACTTTAACAGACTGAACCGACTCCCCCTCAACGTTAAATTCCATCGTTTCATTCTGAAGTTTTTTCTTATACTGAGACAATCCTTCAAACCTCTGATGATACGGTTTCCCCTTCATAAAAAGAGTGAATTCATCCGTTTCAATTAGAACAAGTTCAACATCTTCACGAACCAATCCAGAAGGAAGTGAAGCCATCTAGCTGATACCTCCTAATCATATCCACAATCTTTTGTGCTGATTTTGGATACATTGAGTTATCAAAATTAGGTAGGACATCTCCATCGTAGACTTGACTTGTGCAAATCTCATAGAGTCCTTTAAGAGTATCCCATACCCGCTCATCACTACCTGAAATTCGAGGCAGTATCTTTTGTAAGATCGATTGATCCATCGCTTCTTCAAATGTCAGTAAGTTATCTTTCTCACTATAAATTACATAAAAACAAATTTCATCTCTTACTCGATAACCGACCTGAGCTCCAATACTTTCAAGTTGATTGTTAATAATGACTAGCACTTCTGTTACCTTTTTAATTAACGCTATGTTATCTTTGTACGCATCTTTTAAATGCAAGAAGTCACCCGCTAAAGACTGATTCCTGATAGATAAAGGTTCCTGTTCTTCAAGATCTTCTAAGAAAGCAAAATGATCCAATTGAACTCTATTAAACTCGATTGTATTTGCACGGTCCAACACCTTTTTGCTAAAAGGGTGCGTTGTTTCATCCATGTTAACTGTTCCAACAATATAAACATTTGAAGGAAGAATAATGTCTCTACCATCCACCTCAAAAGGCAATACAGGTGTTGTTACAATTCCTCCATTTTCCCAGCGCCTACTTTCCATTACACTTAATAGATCACTGAAGTAATATTCAACTCGGGCTAAGTTCATTTCATCCAATAAAACAAAGTAAGGTTTTTCCGGGTCATCCATTGCCTTTTCCAGAACAGAAGTTAATGGCCCTTTCTTAAAGTCACCTTTAATATCTACATATCCTAACAGGTCAGATCCATCACTCCAGTCAGGTCGAACTGGAATTAAAGTAAATTGACCATTTTTCTCAGTAGCTCCTAAACTCTCAGAAAACCATTGGACCAATTTTGTTTTCCCAGTACCTGATATTCCCGATAGTATGACAAAAGGTTTTGTTTTTAATGATAAGTAAAAGTTGATAACCTCTTCCTTCTTATAGAAGAAGCCTTTATTTTCTATGTAAGAATGAATGTGGTTTGTAACATTTAAACCGTTTATATCACTTTTTTCTTTTATAATTGGTTTTTTATCTAAAAATGCATCTGTTATTTCCATAGGAAAACCCTCTCCAAACATGGAATACAATTGATTAGCAAAGCCCTTTGAGACAGAGTAAAAGTAGCCTTGTTTGATGTCCCCATGCTTATCAAAAGGACCTTTTTCTTCAATTCTCCAAATTTCAGGTATTTCTACTTTCGGAATTGGTTTATTTAAATCAAAATAATTAACTTTTAATAGATTTCCATCAATTTGCCATTCATCAGTTTGTATTTCTTTTGGTTTTGCATGATGTTCAGCTTCTTTATCCACAATTCCAATACACCTGATGTGCATGTTGCTGTATACAAAGACAATATCTCCTGCTTTTGCTTTTAATAAGTCAGTATGATGGGCTAACGGTGTTCCATTTTTCGCTCTTTGTGGCGCCCATAGATAACCACCACTTCTCTCTTGAACATGGGTTTTACCCTGGTTTACCCACCAGAAATTATTATTAGCAATTCCCTTAAAAGAATCTAATTTTATTGTATAAATAAAAGGATTCTCTGTTTTATAAAATTCAATATATTCTGCTTGATCCTGTGGAACATGGACCAGTTGTTTTTCGTTTTCTAACTTTCTTTCTCTAATGTATTCATAACTTTTATTAAATGTAGTTAATAGAACTTGTTTTAACGCGGCATTATTGTCATACCTTATTTGTAAAGAATCTACATTAACACCTTTCCTATCAACATTTGTTAATTGAGCATCATATACTTCATCCTCTAGAATTAACTTGATTTTATATTTTTCTCCTCTATTAACATGCGTCCCATGATTTGCTTCCTCAAAGTCTTTATGAAACTCAATAGGGACATGAGATCCATTACTAAAAATTGACCAGTCAACTTTTTTTCTTGCAATCATTTGTGGATGTAGTTTTGACCAACTTCTCTTTTCTTTTATCATCATTTACTCCTGATGGATTATCATAAAAGATAATTATTTTTATTATTTTCCGGTTGTAGACAAAGCTTCATATCTACAAATTTTTTTGTTGAGTTAACCTAGGTATACTCATACTATTCTTCTAACCACGTTGTAAAAAAACTCCAATCTCTTACGGTTCCATCTTCATTTAATAAACCAAGGTAAATACCATCACCCTTACCAACTTGCCAAATGGCTTGGGCTGTATTATCTTTTTCAGAAATTCCACTGCTCTTTATGTAATCAAAAAAGATATTTTTACCTGGACCATAATTCTCAGCGACATAAGCTACCAAGTAAATGTCCACACAGCTAGCACCCAGTTCCTTTGGATGGAAACTGAGAATATGAGATTTAAGTATCTGAATACCTTCTTCATTAGAAACAGTTAATAATTCATCTTTAATTTTATCAATATGATAAGATTGATAACTTCTTTTTTCCCACTGTTTTAATTGCTCATAATCTCCATTTACTATTACAAGCTTTTTAAGCATATTTTTCAGATTACACACAGTAGGAATGATGTTAGTATGGATACTCCTACCCCGAATATTATCAGGTAGTGTATATATAATAATATCTTTTTTGATATCCATGCTCGGCCCTCCTAGATTGAGTACCTATTGTGTTCTTCGGTTACCCCAGGCATCATCTTTACTGCACCCATCTTATATCGTTGGTGAAAACGATCAGAATAGTATCTTAGTTCTTCTACTGACTCCTGAAACGGGGTCATGATATATACTTCTTCAACAACGTTTTCATCCGTAAAGATGTTTCTGATCCCATCCCTGTACTTGTGCATTTCTCCAAGAGCAGTTCCCACGTTATTTGGCACTCTGTACTTCGGATCATAGATAAATAGCTTTTCTCCTCGCTGAATGACAATGTCGGGAATCATCCTTTGGGTGAAGGTGTAAAAAAGTGCTTTTGTGTTAGCTAGAACATGTTCAGGATTTCGATACTGAAAAACCCGTTGAAATGCGATGGTGTCTCCATTTTCCAGTTTAACAGTACTCTCTTTGTTTTCAGCTAATGAAAGAAAGATTCCGTCTGATGTAGTTTTATAAAGTTGTGATGTTTCTGCCAGCTCCCCGTTCTGTCTCGCTTGGTTGATCAGCTTCATAAAGCACCACATCTCATATACTTGAAATGTATCTTTTAGCGGTATGTGATACTCAAATCCAATCTCATACTTCTGGTGCTGATACAGCTTTTCAAACCAAGTGTTCCATTTTCGGTAGATAGGGTGCTTTCTTAACCGTTGTGTGATGGACACCTGGCCGTTATGAGGTTTGACACCAATCAAGAATGAATGGTTCAGCCAGTACAACACCTTATTTCTTAGTTTTTCTGCTTCCTCTATTAACACACCATCCCCATAATCACGGTATTGGGAAAGAAGGTGTCTTAGTTCAAGAAGTTGCTTCTTAACTAAGCGGTTTTCATACAGGTCATTCGTTTCCTGTCGTTTAGACGTCCACACTTTTTTAGGAACAAGCTGTTCTGTTCGTCCATGGTTTCGTTCCAACCAGAGTGACGTTGATGTATGGACTTGCTGAATCTTTTCACGGTTCGTTATAAAGTTTTCCTGCTTAAGAACAGATAATGGATTGCTATTGATCTTTTGAAACAACAGAGATAACTCGTGAAAGCTCCTTTTAATGTACGACCATTGTGTCCATGACAGCGTACGTTCTCTTCCACTAGTATTGAATCCATTATTTAAGCCGCTGTAATCAAAACAAACGGCTGCTTCCTCAAGTATTTCTTTCAGCATGATCTCATACTGCTCGGTCGTCATCTTTCTTTCATCGGTGTAGATGTAGGTTTTTAGGTGAGTTCCATTGATTTCAATAGTTGCTTCACCTGATTGAAAGGGCGTCTGCAGCGTTCCTCTAACTCCAGTATCATTTGGAACGAACGGAAGAGGCATTCCGTTAAACAAAATAACCGGATTGCTTTCATCCTCCAGTTTCCACTCATAAGAATTGGCTTCTCTTAAATAGGTTTCTTCAAGCGTCAGCCAGCCTTCTTCATGACTTTGGATGAAGAACTTAGCGCCAGAACTGGGTTGCTCCATAACGTTCCAGCTCCTTTTCCATTCTCAAGATATGACCATATGATTGAGATTCTTCGCCAAAATGACCTTGGAATTTTGTTTTAAGCGTTGAAAGTAAGTCGGTAATCCGCTCGTCGCCTCTTAATTTCGGCAGCATTTTTTCACTGATCACTCGATCCAGTGCAGACATAGAATCGAGATTGAACTCCTCATCCAATTCCTTATTCCGCACAAGCTTCTGAATCATCTCGTTCATCGTTCTGTAGCCAAAGTGAAGGTCGAATGATTTTAGATCATTATGGATGTCACAAAGAATATTATATTCATTACTGACCTTTGATTTAAGCGACTGATCAAGTGTTGACCAGTAATGATCAAAATCAACATCTGATAGAGTCATCACAAATGCACGATCCAATACTTTATCAGATAAGCTGTGTGTGGTCTCGTCCACGTTAATTGTTCCCAACACATACACGTTTGGAGGAATACTGATTTTTTGTGGAATATCCATTACATCCTCACGGATATGAAGCAAGATTTCCTTTCGTGACTCAACAGCACTTAAGTAATCGCTCAAGTAATATTCCACACGAGCTAGGTTCATCTCGTCTAGCACAATAAAATGAGGTTTTTCCCGTTCCTTATGAGCTGAAATTAATACCTGTAGAAACTCCGTCATTACATACTTTTTTTCGAACGAACTGTAATATCCAAATAAAGCTGTGGCATCCATCCAGTCTGGACGAACGGGAATAATTGTTAAATAAGGATTCTCAGACTCATAATCAAGGCCATAAACAGCATTTGCGTACAAACGGCAAAGCTGCGTTTTCCCCGTACCAGAAATGCCGTTTAAAATAACGAAGTGCTTGTCATCCAAGGCTGTAAGGTTTAGATGGAAGTCACGGATGATATCAATTGAAAAAGCGAACTGGCTGTTAGCTATTGTTTCGTAAATGCCTTTGAAGGAAAAATTGCTGATGTACTTTGAATCTGGAGTTTCTCCAGTTTCACCCTCATCCTCATTATTAGAAGATGTAGCTGGATTCGTATCTGGAAGCTCTAACTTTTCACTGACAAAGGCAAATAATAAACTTGCTGTCACTAATTCCTTTTTGATTATACTAATCTCTTTATTAAACGATTTTGTTTTATTGCTGTAAGTACCAAGATAATAAGAACTGCCTTCTGTTTCGATTCCATGTTCATTCAGCAGTTCCATTGCTTTTCTTGTAACTTCAATATTATCCAGATGATGGGTAGTAAAGGATTTCTTAATCCACCATTGCACCTCATCTTTTAAAACCAGATCCCGAACATTTGAATACATGTGCTGGTGACCTTCTATTGCTACACAAAGGACTTGGTTCGGGGAAATCGTTTGATCAATTTCAAAATAAACAATGTAACCTTTTGTTATTAATTGATCTTGATCATAAATAGAAAATGCTTGCCGTCTGGCTTTAGGCTTATAATTCTCGGCTTCTCCATAAATAAGGGAATAAGAATGATCTAATAATTGAATAGAATCTTGTCTACTAGGGTCATTAGCGAAGAGGTCTAAAAATTGATTCCCCTGATTATCCAATTCTTTTTCTTCAATAAGCTTTTCTCTAATCAATCCAGAGAGTTCCCATGTCTTTAATAAATCCTTCTCTAATTCCTCTTTACTGATTTTTCCGTATAATGGGAATTCCATACCAAAATGATAGAAAGGACGTTTTCTTTGCTTTTTGAAGTCAGTAAATACAGACTTGAATACCGTTCTTGAAACCCTTTCTTTTTTAAACCACTCTGTTTGGAAATAGATCAAGAGATCCTCAGGTGATTGTTGAATAGCAGGCATTAATTTATCTATTCTCATTAAATACCAAATGGGAAAAAAGTTAGAGTCAATCGAAATATAAAGCTTTTGATCTACACCGTTTAACTCAAGTGTTAACAAGTTTACTTCTTGTTCTCCGATTTTCTCATTAAGAGATACATGATACTTTCTTCCTGTATTTGAAGTTTTCTTTTGTTCAGCAAATTTAGGGTTTTTAGAATCACTGTATGTAGTTTGTAATGTAACTGAATAATCTCTTAAAAATCTGTTTGCAGTAAGCAGATTATGTTCATGGCAAAAATTCTCAAAAAACGTCTTTATTTCAGGGTGGATATTATCTAATACAATTCGACATCTGTCTGAGGTGTCATTTTCATTAAAGATATTTTGATAGCTTGAGAGATTGAATGTGGTTGTAGACGTGTTATTCACCATAGCTCAAATTCCCTTCTCATTAGATTTTTTAATAGCTTTCCAGAATTAACAATCACCATTAAACTTTAATCCCATTATGATGAAATTGATACACTTATCTTGAAAATCCACTAATTATATAATATATCATTTGTAATGTTTTCCATATTTTATTATTCTACTAATATAGATATCATTTAACTATTTTTTGGAAATGAGTGATTAGTAATGCTTAAAGGACTTTTATCATTTTTAAACAAAAAGAGCAATAATGAGCCACCTATACAAAATGTTCTATTTTCTCCTCAAAAAATTTACTTATACCAACCAGATCAGAATGAAATTCAAAAAATAATAGATTCACCTTTCCCAAAAGGAGAAGCTCCGGGTTATGTTTATTTTGTGCAAGAACATATGAATGGAAGCTTTAAGATTGGAAAGACAAAACATATAGAAAAACGTATGAATGTTTTTGGTGTTAAACTACCATTTAAGAATGAACTTATTTACCTGATTAAAACTGGTAATCATCATCAAACAGAAATGGCTTTTCACAAACATTTTTCTCATAAACGACTTGAAGGAGAATGGTTTGAGTTAAATCAAGATGATATCAATTGGGTCAAGGAACAAAAATACACGCATGGGATAATTACTTCCATTCATTCGAAGCTATTAGAAGAGTTGCCTGGTCAATCTAATTCGGAAAAAATATATTTAACACCTAAACAAATTGATTACGCCAAATCAATGATAACTAAATTAAATAGATACGAGCTTGTTATCAGTGATGCCGAACTTACTAAAAAAGACCTTGATCGCTTAATCATGTATTTCAAGTTTAAAAATAAAGGTACACTTGCTAATATGGTTAAAGAAGGTATTTTAAAAGAAAAAGTAATTACATAATTACCAAAAGCTGCCCAGGTTGGCAGCCTTTCTTGTTTAAACATTCAATTTACTTAAAGCTTAGTATTTAAATTGACCCGGTCCAGCCAGTCACCAACATGAGTATTTAAAAGCTCACCCTGGTCAATCTGCAAGTTATGCCCTGCAACATCAAATACGGCAAACGTAGCTCTCGGATATTTATCAAGTATGTCAAACACGTCTTTATAACCTGTAATATGGTCTTGCCTACCCGCTATGAAAACACTTGGTTTCGGAAACACTTCTTGATCGATGCTGAACGAGAATTCATAAGCTCCTGAGATTTTTTCTAAGAACGCTGGATCTGCTATCTTCATTCCAGCTACGACTTCTTCGTTGTACCTTTTCCATGTGTATTCATCTAACTTCACATGAATTCCTTTGAAGTCTTCTCTTTTTTCTTCTGTTAAGGTAGTAAGAAATTCGTGGTCGACTTGTATGTTGGCATGCTCTGGCAGTGTTCTTGCGTTTTTATCCGGAATAATCATCGGACAGATAAACGCTGCACCCATTACACGCTCAGGCATTTTCGCGATAACTCCCCTTGTGATATATCCGCCATATGATTCTCCTGCTATTAAGAAAGAGTCCTCCTGCAATTTCGTATCAATGAACTGAATAACCGCCACTAGCATCTCATCAGAGTTTTGAATAGATTCGTAGTCTTTCGTCTGCCCCATTCCTGGCAGGTCGATATAGATCCGTCTGTATCCATCTCTCTCTTGAAAGATTGGTTCCATGCAGCCTTTCATCAAACGATGGTCGGGCGAGAATCCATGGATCATGACGATCGGTGTTCCTGATCCGATTTCTTCATAATAGATATTGGCTTTCTGAACATTACAATAAGGCATCGTTTACCACTCCTTCTTCTATCTTTTCCGTTCGGCAAAAGATGGCAGAATCCTTCAACGTTTGCTATGTATGGTAAAATGGAGTTATTCAATTTGGTTTAAGGAGCGTTTTCTTTTGAAAAATTATCTTATTCGGTTAGCGTTTAGCCTGATGACGATGGTCATCCTTTATGGCGTCTTTTATATGGTTGGCCTACACACCAAAACATTTGCCCCATTCATCATCTTGCCACTCGGGATTGCTGGTGGTTATGGTGCTTTGTATGTTTATAAAATGATTCAAGATGCTAAGAGGAAAGAGAACTTTTAGTGGAAATAGATGCGAAAAAAGAGCTGATTCCCATTCAGCTCTTTTCTTCTTATTCTCATTTAAAAAAAGCGAAGATCCCCTAAGGTCTTCGCTTTCTTCATGTATGGGTTCTATTATTTCGGATTCAGCGACGTAAGTTCGAATTCTGGTTTGCGTTTTTCTTGTTCGACGAGTGACTGTTCTTTTAGCACATATCGTGATACTGGCAGTTCTAAAGGCTTTGTTGTTAGCTGTTCATGGTTTGTCATTGTAAGCATAACACATTCCTCCTCACCAGGTTTTGTTCTATCTTTACCCTGGATATTATCTTAAGAAACCTTTTTCAACAAAAATAGTGCAACAGTCCTCATTATTTGTCTAAAACATGACGATAGGAGTAGAATACATACTATGAAAAGCTGCAGGCTTTTGCCTACAGATAATGAAAGGATGTTGAATGTTGAATTTTGGTGTGATTGGAACGAACTGGATTACAGAAAGCTTTATATCTGCAGCCCGTGAAGTAGAGAGTTTTACATTAAGTGCGGTCTACTCCCGTACAGAAGAAAAAGCGAAAGAATTTGCGGAGAAAAATGGTGCGGAACATACATTTACGGATGTGGAGGAAATGGCAGCAAGTTCTGTCATCGATGCGGTGTATATCGCAAGCCCGAACTCGTTTCATGCTGAGCAAGCAATAACGCTTATGAAGCACGGCAAGCATGTGATTTGTGAAAAACCGATCGCGTCTAACGCTGCTGAAGTAGAAAGAATGATTGCTGTCGCAAAAGAAAACAAGGTGCTCTTAATGGAAGCGATGCGTTCAACCGTGACCCCGAACTTTAAGAGTATTCAAGAAAACTTACATAAGATCGGAACCATCCGCCGCTATTTTGCGAACTCGTGTCAGTACTCTTCCCGCTATGATAAGTATAAGGAAGGAACTGTACTAAACGCATTTAGACCCGAATTCTCAAACGGATCACTGATGGATATCGGCATTTATTGTCTGTACCCAATGGTCGTTCTGTTTGGAGAGCCTAATGAAGTTAAAGCTAACGCGTATTTGCTGGAGTCTGGAGTGGACGGTGAAGGCAGCATCACATTAAACTATGGTGATAAAGACGCAGTTGTGATGTACTCGAAGATCTCGAACTCGTACGTGCCGTCTGAGATTCAAGGCGAGAACGGAAGCATCCTGATCGACCACATTCAGGACATGACGAAAATCGAAATCCGTTATCGTGACGGAAGAACCGAAGATATTACGGTGAAGCAAGACAAGCCGAAGATGTATTACGAAGCGAAGGAATTTATTGAATTGATCGAACGTGGTGAGCTGGAGTCCAAGGTGAATTCACATGAAAATTCACTCGCTGTGATGAAGATCATGGAAGAAGCGCGTAGACAAGTAGGATTGGTGTATCCAGCAGATCAGAAATAAGATGATAACGACCAGATCATATCTGGTCGTTTTCTTATTTGAAACCTTATAATTTAACAATCACTTCCGTTCCATCTTGTGCTTTCACATTCACAATTTCTAGGCCTCTATGCTTTTTTAGCTCTTTAATAATACGATTCAGTTCTCTTTTATCAATAGAAGGAATGGTAAAGTCTATGTTCTTCTGCTCTAGGTGAGGCTTCGACCATTTGTTTGCGTGTCGAATGAGCAGTTTGGAAGTGATGATTGACGTACAGATGTTTAATAGGATATATGGAACTGGTATGGAGAATTTCGCCCCTTTTGTTTTCACACGAACATGTAGCATAGGCTGTGTCTCCTACTCAATAACGACAGATACGGTATCACCGTTTGCCGATTTCACATCAACAATCTGGCCGTCCAGTTCATGATCGATGGCTTCTAAGATCAAATCGATATTAATATCTTTTACATACTGCTCAGATTGAGGAATCTTTGAAGCAATGTTATGGCCAGCTGCTAAAACAAGTTTTACGAGTTTAATCGGTACGTTTACATTCACGTTGTCACTTTCAGCCGATACCACTCGGATTTTTAGCATTTTGTCGCTGTAACTAGCAGGCGTCTTTAATGGTCTAACCGTTGTCGTGCTTTCTTTTTCTTTTAGAACTTGAATCAATTCTGATCCCTTTTCCGTGTCGATCTTTCCTTCTTGAACCATGGTAAGCACTTTTTCAATCTCACTTTTCATGTCACATTCCTCCTATTCATCTTTTAACATTTTGATTGCTTCATCTGCAGAGATCTCTCCACGTTCAAGCATCATTACGATCTTTTTCTCGTCTACCTCATTCTTCTTTTTTTGTTCATAGCCTAATGAAGAGGCAATGTCATTCAGCTTGCCTCGAACCGTTGGGTAGGAAATCCCCAGTTCTTTTTCAACTTCTTTAATATTGCCTCTGCATACGAGAAAGACTTCCACAAAATGAAGCTGTTCTTTCGTTAGTGAGGCAAACTTAGATAACTCGAATTCGTTCTCGATTGTCGTATGGCAATGCGAGCAATGCAGTTTCGTAATCTTGAGTGTTTCGGTACAAACCGGACAATTCGTAAGTAAAGGATGAGCCATATCAGATTCCTTTCTTTGTTAATTTAATTTGATTATATACAACAAAGTTAAAAAAGTGAACAGAATTTATTAATATTTTTAATTTTACTTTTAATAATATTTATTTACAGATTAAATATTTGTTCATTTTTGTGAGTTTTTATCGATTTCTTTAAACTACCATAAAAAAAGACCTTTCTTTATAGAAAGACCTCATTACTACATGTATATTATTTTAGCTCAAACATCCCTTTTCCAGTTTGCATATCTATTGGCAATGATGAATGTTCGTGTGTGATGAACCATGACTCATTTACCTTTTTTAAGCCAAACGTAAAACGATTTGTTATTTGACGAAGTTTCTCTCCTGAGTCCCCTTTGTAAGCAGCGAACGTAACAGCACAATAAACAAATGCAACGTTCGTCTCTTCCTCAATCCTTAAGTCATTAAAATCTACTTTTAATAATTCTCCGTCTTCACTCAAACCAGTAAACCACTTTATCACGTTTTCTCTCCATGAAGAAATACCCTTACTCTCCCATTTTCCCCAGCAATCATAAATATGTACATCAGAGGCATAGATCGATAGGAATTTTTCAGCATCTTTTTCATAAACAGCACTTTTATAATTTTCGAGAACGTCCTGAACTTTACTAATACCAATCATCATTAAGTCATCTCCTTTATAAAAGGTTAGGTTCGTTTATTATTTCCCTATATAACCCTTACTTCCTTCTACAACAAAAGCTTGAGTCAGAGTTATAATAAAAAACGCGTTGATCCTTCTTAGATCAACGCATCCTATGATAGAGTATGATTTAAATGTCGTGTACAGTTATAAAGCGAACAATCCCATTTGTCTTCAATATGGCTTAAGATAGTAATGGATGTATGATCGATATAGGTCTGCTGGAATTTCTGAGGAAGTAACTTTTGTAAGGTTAATCCGATTAAAGCACCGTGACTGACTACCAATATTCGATTACCTTTATATGTACAAACGATATCTTTCAAAAAGTCTATGCCTCTGTTAGCTACATCCTTAAAGTTTTCCATACCAAGTTCTACCTTACGCCATTCGGTACCCCACTTTTTAACCCTTTGTTCTTCGGTAGTGCCTTCAATCTCACCGCAATTTATTTCTCTTACCCTTTCATCCATATGACGAATGGGCAAGCCTATTATACTTCCAATAATACTTGCAGTTTCAAATGCTCTCGATAAGTCACTCGTAATTATCATATCCCAAGGTTCTTCATGAGATAGCCGTTCTCCCATGTTTGTGGCTTGTATTCTGCCGTTATCATTTAAAGGGATATCACTTACTCCTTGAGCCTTACCTAATGAGTTCCATTCAGTAATTCCGTGCCGAATCAGCCCTATGGTAGTCATCTTTCCACCTTTTCTTATCCCTTTGATTTGTTGAACTATTTTGTTGAACGTTTAGCCTCAGGAGGTTCCTGCATACACATATACTTAATATCACTGTGTTTTACATTTGTTTTAAGACCCTTACGTTTATTTTTTCTATCAATAAAAACAGCTAAACCAATAATCAGGACTAGTGGTACAAACAGATACAACCAAAACATACAAATATCCCCCTCAAAATATATTCAATTTCCATAATTTACATTTCGGGATATATCTTCAAAAGTCCTTTATTGCTACCTATAACGGTACCTGCTTCATTACAGATGACATCATCAACGTTACACGACTCCGACCCTAACATGTCCCCTAGCTAAATCCCCTCTGGAAAATAAAAAATCGTATAGTTCTCATTCCATCTATCACGATGTACACTGATATTTCCTTGAACACTTTCAAAATAGTAAGTATCACTACTACTTTTCTTTTTGTAAGACCATCCCTTATCTTTCATTAACATTTTGAGATTATCATCTGCCTTTTCGTTAATTGAAATATACCATTGATAACCCTGATGTTTTGAAGGAATCTTCACCATTTTACCTTCTGATTGATTGACCATCTTTAGTACTGCTTCTACATTTACGTTCTTAACTGGAAACGGCTCATAAAATATATTAAATATTACAATACCAATAATGAAAACGGACGATACGAGAAAGACGTACCTTTGTCTTTTATTCAATACCTTAGTCCTCCCAATCAATTGATCCTCCCAAAACTACAAGCTCTTCTAAAAATTCGGTTGTTTAACCATCAATTTAGTAACTTTCATGGTTTTTTTCAGTTTGACGTATGATCTCATCAACAACGTGATCGATTGGTGCGGCAGCGTCGATTATCATCCCGTTCTTGGGAACGCCTTCTTTCGTTTGATGCAAGCGCGTAATGAGTTCTCGTTCCTCTGGTCTGCCACCCCAGTCAGTTGGGTCCAGTGCCACTCACTCATCAATCCGCCCGAGACATGTTTCCAGATCGACCTCAAGTAAAAACACGCCATCGAAGAGATCGATAAACTTGCGGAAATTTCGCGAACCGCCACAGAAAAATGTTACAGACTGATCCTGATTGGCGACCAAAGCTTTTACTTTATCCACATGCCAAATGTGGTGTTCGGGTTTAGAGCCATTCGTAGGAACCCCTGTATCAGGATCGCCTTGATAAGCCAATTCACGGTCACCATGAATAGCATGGTAGCCTCGCCGCTGTAATTCGTTGCAAACCGTCGTTTTGCCGGCACCGGAAACGCCTTCAATCAGATAATTTCGAATGCCCACGATTTGACCTCCTTCCCCTTAGAATTGCTCTTGAAGACTTGCATTAGAATATTTTTCCTGACTTTCATTTAAACATTGTTAATTTATTTTAGAATAAATACAAGTATCAGCCAGCTTGCTGCCATCTGCGGAAAGATCCTCATTCCTTAAAGTACCTTCAAGTACAAAACCAAGTTTTTCAGGTATGGACCGACTTTTAAGATTACTTGAGTCACACCTTATTTCAATTCTCTTAAATGCGAGGTGATTTAGGCCGAAGTTAAGTAACTCTTTTACTGCTTCTGTCATATATCCATTCCCACTATATTTTGTATTCATCCAGTATCCCATTTCACCCTTTGGAATGTCCCAGTCAATCCTATGAAGGCTTATCGTTCCAATTACGTCCTTCCCACCGACTTTATCAAAAATAAGAAAACGAAAACTCTCTCTTTTTAAAAAACTTATATGAGCATTCCTTAACAGGATCTCTGTTTCTTCAACAGTAGGAAGCTCTTGGAAAAGTGACAACCATGCTTTTAATTCATGAAAGGAATCTCTAATAGCTTTATTCACAATTTCTCCTTCTCCAGTTTGAAGGGGCGCTCGGAGAATTAGCCTTTCTGTTTCTAGTTGTAAAGGAATATCTAATAACAAAGGATTCATTATTTATTTCTCTCCTCCGCTAACTCTAAAATAATTCCCTCTGGACCACGAACATAGCATAACTTATAACGATCTTCATATTGCTCGATCTCACTAAAGATTTCCGTACCCTTACTTTTCAAGTTTGCAACAATCGCTTCAATATCTTCAACAGCAAAGCAAATGTGCCGGATCCCGAGCGTATTCGCAAGAGGTTGTTGAGTATCTAATTCACTCGGCGGCGTATGAAATTTGACGAGCTCTATCCATACTTCACTCTCTGGCATCCCCAACCCTACGCATGCCGTTTTAACACCTTTAAGCCCAACAATCCTGTCCAACTGTTCTCCTTCCATTTCCCATTCCGCTTTTACTTCAAGTCCTAAATCAAGAAAGAACGCCTTAGCCTCTGAAAGATCGTTTACATTTATACTCACATGATCGATTCTATTAATCTTCATACTCTTTTCCTCCTCTTAAAACGGAAAATAAACTCATTTGTTCGATAAGTTCAATAAAAAAGAGCACTTCTCCTTCTTGAAGAGATGCACCCATTGTTGAATAGGAAAAATCATAGATCCTTCTTTACTACTAACCTATGCTCGTTTATTTGATAGTTATTCTTCAGATAAAACGCTTCTGCAAGCCCTCCGTTAGCTGTTAATAAATACAGACTTTGAATCTTTCTTTTCTTTAATTCATTTTCTAAATGCTGAAGTAATTTAGAGCCGTAACCTTTCCCTTGTATTTGGCTATTAATGCACAATTCAGCTAAGTAAAAAGTCAACCCTGAATAGGATTGTTTACCATTCCCAGCAATAAATCCTATTAAGTCATTGTCCTCATATAGCAAAAAGCCAAGGAATTTAGGTGTATGTACTAAGTCTGTAAGTCTTTCTTTAGCACTTTCATAGGTCCAAGCCTCATTCCAAGGGGAACTGTTAAAGACATTCATATATAGTTGGATACACGGTTCTATATTATCAGTTGTAAAAGGTACAATCGTTTCTGTCATGATAAACTCCTATCTATGTTCCTCAAACATAAGTTGTTTACTAGTAAGTATAGAAGAATTGCATCCAATTGCGGAAGAACAAGATTCATTGTTTACTTCCAATCAACAGCTTTCTTAATTAATTCATCAACAAATTTCTCTTTAACTTCTTGATATTTATGTGTATCATCAGGGAACTGTTTTGCCAAAATCTTTTTAAGATCTCCGTAATTTTTTGCATCCTCTGGATGATTGATTAAGTAATCTTTAAAGGATAAATGTGCGTTAATGTTTTTATTTCCAAGTTGAAAGATATGAATGTGATGAGACCTTTTATTTTTACCTTTTGTAAAATATCTTCTTCCTTTTATTCCGTGTTCACCCCTTGGTTCATAGCCTAAACACGACATTTCTGCATTGAACGTATTTACTTTGTCGATATCTTTTACAACGATTAAGATATCTATTATTGGTTTTGCATAGCCTACTGAAGGTATTGATGTACTCCCTATATGATAAATCTCAATGAGCTCATCTTTAAAAATATCTTTGAGTTTACTTTCTTCTTTCGCATATACTTTTCCCCATTCTTCTGTCCAAGGAAGTATTTCTGTCTTTCTCATCACCACTTGCTCCTCCTGCGATATTTTTCACCTCTTTAAAACTTGTGATTTATTGCCCAATCTTGCTACATGAAAAAAAGGCACAAAAAAATAGTAGCTGATCTAAAATAAACCTACTTTTATATGATTCTTATAAATATCTACTTTGTTTGCCGTAACATTTAAAGATTGCAGCTTCCCATTGATTGTAAGGCGAATATTGAACGCTAATGGGAATTCAATTTTTTTAACCATATCTTCCAATGCAAAGTATTCATCTAGTTTCTCTTCATAATAAACAATGGAACTAATTACTGCTTCGTCGTCTTCAAGATCAAGGCTGCACATCATAGGATAGGTATCCCCATTATTTGTAGTTAATTCCCCTAATACGATCGAACCGTTTAATTCTTCTGTAAAGTTTTTGGTTTTCGATGGTCTTACCCAGGTCTCATCTTGTTCTTCATTTTCTTCTTCATCTATTACCCATTCCCATATAGGATTTTCTTTTAAATCTTTAATGGATAATTCTTCGACTGGTTTGCTAGTAGCCATTGTGTACATCCTCCATTTACTGGACAAATATTATTCCTCATCATCAAAGTCAATCATGACTCCAACAACCTTTTTTGAGATGTTATATTTTACTTTTACCTCGTACATTCCGTCACCATAACCAGACATGGAAACCGCACCACCTGATACAACTCCTCCCTGTGCATCTGAAGCAGTTAACTCGTCAAACATGATGATTTCGTCTCTACCGAATGTATTAAAATCAAAAATTCCTGCTTGTGCAGAGTCAACTCCAATCGGTTTTTCACAAACATGCCATTTTCCACTTGGTTTCTTTTCCTCGCAGAATACAAATAAGTTTTTAACAACTTCATCAGGAGTATAGGAAATGGAAGCTGTCCAATTCCCATTTTTCACATTGAGAAGTACGATTTGCAAATCAGCTTCATCATCCACTTTATAGTAGGGGTCAGTAACTATTAGCTTTCCGCTTTCAACCATAAAAGTGCCAAGTTTATTTGGTTTATTCGCATTCTCTTTCGGCACATGCCAATCAATAAATTCACTTAATGATGAAGATGGGTACTTGCTTATCCCCGTTTTGTCATTCCACCTATAAATGAGTTCCTGCATAAATCTTTTCCTAATTCGATAGCAAAGTTTGTCACCATTCATTTTTTCACCAATACAGACCATATCACTCGGTAGATTTTTTGGTCTGTTTTGATTTTTTGTTTCTATATCAATCGTTAGCTCCGTTTGTTCATTCGTTGGAATCGGGTACAACGTCCAATCTCCAAATTTTGCTCCATTCGTTTCTATGAAAAGTTCCTTGTATTCATCTGGAAAAATAGCTCCAAGTGCTTTTTCTGTTTTCTTCAAATCAACTAACGACACACCAGCTACTTTCGATGTTGGATTAATCATGTTTATTACTTTCTTCATCTCTTCCTCCATGTTAAATACCGATTACTTCTTCATACTTCATAGCAATAAACTATGAGGGGTTTTAAGTACTTTCAATAAATAAACTGGACGGTTGCAGAATAAAAATAGCGTTTAGCAGCTGTTGTTAAACACACTTTACGAAACTAGAAACCGTTCTTTCACTCTGCTAATATCTGCCCATAATTCTGCTTCATTTACAGCAAATAATTCTTTCTTCAAGCGCTTTATCATCAGTTCTAAAGAGAGAACGAGATGACTTATAAGAAAATCCCTGATACTATTTGGCATTTGGTTTTTCCATTTTGACTCGGGCATCCCAATATCCATTGTTATGTAACCCTGTTTTTTGCTTAATCTGAGTTTGTCACACCCTTCAATGCCAAAGTGCCATAGTTCGCCGTCGACTCTTAAGATTAGAGCTAATTCATTGAGTTCTTTACAATAGGATTTCTTGCAATATCGATCTAGTAATAAGTTTAACTCCTCTAAGTGCGGTCCTACTGCTTGATCCGCATTTGCATCTCCCATTTGTGCACCAAAAGTAATATATGAGTTCTTACTTTCCAATTCTCCCACCTCATACTAACTGGTTCTATCTATTAGCATAAAAGCTAGTTAACTTCTACGCCAAAAGTGTAAGATACTTCTCCATCAGACCATTTGGCTAATACTTCATATATGTACCGGCCTTTACTTGATGGAACTGCCAGTTGGTTGTTCTTTACGTTGACTTCTTTCTCCCTGCCGCTCTCATTCCACTGGTAAACCGATATCTTAGGATTTTCTTCAATCTCAATATTTACTGTAGCATTCGGCTGTACCTTGATAGCTCGAAAGCTTTCCCCGATCTGGTTTGGAGATGCGGCATCTGTTGTTACCACCTCCGTGTCTGATCCCTTTTTTCTTTCCCAACGATAATTCCCTTGCTGCATTTCATACTTTTTTCCTTTCACATCCATGTATCCTGCCATCACTGGAGGAAAATCATCAAACTCTTTATCCTTTCCTGCTGTATTAATTGTACAGCCCGTTAGCCATAGTAAGGTAAAGACAGTGAACAAGCGTATAAATTTGGTTTTCAATAAGATTACCCCTTTAATTGCTTACTTTGTTATATCCTTTATCTTCCATAAAATAGGCGTTAATCCTTTTGGATTAACGCACAGGTTGCAGAAAAATATTCAATAACACTACTAGTTTGACAGGGTAAATCTATTTAAAATTACAACAGAATTGAGCAATTTCTTTAACACGATCAATCGTAATTCCTTCTCTTTGTTCAATAGAAAGCGGGTGATCGGTTGGTTCCAGCTCTATATATGGCCGTAAATCTACTGAACGGGTATGCACATAGGTTTTAAGGTTAATTGTCTCCGGGTACATAGGAAGTGCTGTAGATAACCATCCAAACATAGGATCAAGCTTTTCTCGATCAGGATCATCCCAATGTTCCAGTGTGAGTTCGAAATTCTCCTCGCTGAGTGAAACCCATACACCCCAAACAAACGGTTCATCGGATCCAATGACCGGTATCTCTATACAACCACGAATAAAGAAATGTTCACCATCCATAACACAAAGATCATCGTTTATTTCAAAACGCTTTTTACGTTCTCTTCTCGTCGCTTCTTCGTAATATACAGGTGCAGGACTTCCATAGTTAAAGGGCAGTTCGTCATGATACTCATCGCAGCAGCTGCATATGTATCCTTCCGTTACATTCGTCATTTTTTATCCCCTTTTAGCTAAAATAACCGGCGATTCCCATCCGTCATATTCACCATTGTGTTTTTGTGCAATTTCAATAATTAAATCGGTTACACCATCAATTATGGGATAATCGACACCATCTTCACGCGAAATAGTGATGCTGTATGATCCATCTTCATTTCTTTCCTGTTCTACGTATTCTGTCTTGAAGTTTTCATTTTGGATGTCTTGTTCAAACGCTTTTAGGTCATCCAAGCTTTCAAACTCTATCCAATGTTCAATTTTCCTTGGTTCTTCTAAATGATCTTTCTCGTTTTCTAGCAGTTCAACTAATTCACGGTTTGACATATGTTGAAAATGATACGCGTTTGGGTATAGAAATTCGTAGTAAAATGACCATGGTTCATCTTCTTCAATACCTGAAGTTTCTGTTTTGTATCCATTCTTCTCAAATATAGCTAATGCATGTTGATCAATGATTTTGGAATGCTTCTCTTTTTTTGCATAATAAAAAAATTCACGTGTGACGTTCGTGGTCAGCCTTCCCACTTGAATGATCTCTTCATCATTCAACCTTTCCATCAGATCATATTCCCACTCACCAAGAAGTTCATCTTCTTGTTCCTCAGGGAAACCTAGCTCAGTTGGTTTTTTAATAGCAATAGTTACAGAAAATAACCATTTATATTTTTTAATATTCACTTCTTCTGATACGTCTAAATCCACAACGATAGAAGCCAAATGTTCATCTAACTCATCCATATAAAAGTTCCAGTTATCAGACATGATTTCTCCTCCTTAGTCTCTAGTATAAAAATGGAAGAGCATCAAAACTATGCATAGATATTACTATTTTTCCACGTTGCACTGGATGGCCTACTAAAGAAGAGAAATTAACATTAAGCACCGTAATCCATATAACTGCAAACAAATTACCCATTACCTTCCATTGACGAAAACCTATTCTTTTTGCTAAGCTTCAACATGGAAATTAAATATAAGTCCTCACATTAATCTCGGTGAGGTAGAGGTCGCATTAATTATGAGTAAACTGTTCGAGGCAAGTGGTGCTGTTGACAACCGTTTGAAAGGAATTAATGCCGAAATGAGTTTTATCCACTAAAAAATTCATTGGGGCTGCATTGAACAAATGCAGAACTGTCGCAGAATTTTCTGCGTTGAGCTATGAGGGATTATGTGGGAAGCTGATTATAAACACGTATGGGCTGTTACCATACGTGTTTTTTTTATTGGCATAAAATCAACAGGAGGTTGTTACAGCATGAAAAATAATAATTGGAGTGTATGGCTTTTAACGGCGTTTGTCGTTGGAAATATGGTAGGATCCGGTATCTTTATGCTTCCAAATACATTAGCACAAACAGCTAGTCCATTGGGAGTTACGGCTGCTTGGGCGGTTACTGGATTTGGGGTATTAATGATTGCCCTCGTTTTTGGTTCGTTGTCTATTCGAAAACCAGAATTAACAGCCGGTCCACAAAGTTATGCAAGAGCCCTGTTTACAAATCCGAAAGCGGGAAATGTCGCAGGATTCAGTATGGTTTGGGGATATTGGGTAGCGAACTGGATAAGCAATGTAGCCATTATCACTAGTTTTGCAGGGTATTTATCAACATTTTTTCCTATGATGCAGAGTACAAAGGTAATAGCGACTGTATTCAACCAAGAAATACCGCTAGGAAAAGTAGTTACATTTACGGTTTGTACTTTATTATTATGGTTTACGCATTTTATTCTCGTTAAAAGTATGAACGGGGCAGGTAAGCTTAATTTTGTAGCAACTGCTTCAAAAGTTATCGGATTTATGTTATTCATTGTCGTTGCACTATTCGCAGTGGAATCCACCTTGTTTGCGGATGCTTACTTTCCTGTAGTCGACGAGACAGGTGTATCTCATGGACTTGGCAGTCAAATTAACATGGCTGCTATTGCAACATTATGGGCATTCGTTGGTATAGAGTCAGCTGTTGTATTATCAGGAAGAGCTTCTTCTCAAAGAGATGTTAAAAAAGCTACTATTATTGGACTACTTATTGCATTGAGCATCTACATGATTACAACTTTACTAACGATGAACGTTTTGCCACGAGAAGTTCTTATGACTTCAGACAAGCCATTTGTTGATGTATTATCCGTATTAATCGGAAATACAGGCGCATCTCTTATGGGTCTATTAGCTGTTATTTCGTTGTTTGGGTCCACCATTGGATGGATTCTATTAAGCTCCGAAGTTCCGTACCAAGCAGCTAAATCAGGCGTATTCCCGGCTTTTTTTGGTAAAGTGAATAAGAATGGAAGTCCTGTTAACGCATTAGCTGTTACAAATATTATGTCTCAGATCTTTATCTTCTCTACAATATCAGGGACGATTGGTGAGGCGTACTTGTTCTTAACAACTTCAGCTACACTTGCCTATTTAATTCCGTATTTGATATCAGCTGTTTACTTTCTTAAACTTGTTTATAAAGGTGACACCTATGATCAAATTAAAGGGTCTCGAGTATTAGATGGAGCGATTGCAACACTCGCATTGATCTATTCGAGTTGGGTGATCATTTCAGGCACAGCGGATGCCAAAACCTTCACATTAGGTATTGGTCTGTTCTTTTTAGGGTTTGTTGTATATCCTGTATTCAATAAATATACCGATAAACAAGTAAAAACCTCTCGCTAAGTCATCCATAATCACCTGAACTATATGAAAGATATATTTACTATTGAAATAAGCACAGCTTTTAAAAAAAGCTGTGCTTATTACTATACATTCTTTAAAAATTTTAATAGTTCCGGGTATTTATGATCAGGAATTAAATCATTATAAAAATGAGTAAACAATAAAACCATCACTATTGTAATGATAATAAACAAAATAACTTCTTTCATCAACCAATCTCCTTATCCATTGATTTTCTTTTTAAAATACGGCTTATCATCGGTTTTCCATTTGAAAATCTCGTTTAAAAAAATGTATATTTTTTTCGATTCTTTAGTAAGCAAGGGACCTAATATAGCAAGAATCAATACATATAATGCAGAAAAAGGTTTTAAAACAGAAGCCAATCCTCCAGCCATACCAATGTTTGCTACAATAATAGAGAATTCTCCACGGGAAACAATGGTCAGACCAATGTTGGAGGAAGCTTTATGAGACAAACCAGCTTTTCTGCCTGCAATCATACCAGCTATAAAGTTTCCTATGATTGTAATAACGACAGCTCCTAAAGCTAGCCAAACTGCACCACCTAACGTGAACGGATCTATACTTAAACCAAAACTGAAAAAGAAGATCGCTCCAAAGAAATCCCTAAATGGGATCACCATTTTTTCGATTCTTTCACTATGTTCAGTTTCTGAGAAGACAAGTCCTAACAGAAGAGCACCGATTGCTTCTGCTACGTGAATAGTTTCTGAAAACCCGGCAATAAAGAACAAAGAAGCAAAAATCACAATGATAAAGATTTCGTTTGATGTAATGTTAAGTAGCCTGTTTAAATGTTTCGTACAGGTCCTCGCTATGACAAAGAATAAAATCATATAGCTAAACGCAATGAGAATAGATTTGGTTACGCCAATTATAGAAGTCGTATCTCCTAAAACTAACCCCGAGATAATGGACAGATAGACAGCTAGAAATATATCTTCAAACATGATGATTCCCAGAATTAGTTCTGTTTCTGGATTAGCAGTTCGTCTTAGGTCAACGATGATCTTGGCTACAATTGCACTAGAAGAGATGGTTATGATTCCAGCGATGATCAGAATCTCTAGAAGCGGAAAGCCTAAGATATAAGCGTATAACAAACCTAACGAAAAATTGATAAGAATATAGATGCTGCCGCCAACAGCGATGTTTTTTCCAGAGCGTACTAATTTACCTACCGAAAATTCTAAACCGAGATAAAACAATAGAAACAAGACACCAATCCTGCCAAAGAAGGTAATGATCTCGTTGCTATTGATAAACGTAAAATCCAAAACCCCAATAACTGGAGCATGCGGTCCAACAATCATTCCAAATATAATGAGAAATGGAATGATCGAAAAGTTTAATTTGTTAGCTAGCAGTGCTGCAAATGCGATGATAACCAGTGCTGTACCCACTTCTAATACAAGATGACCTGTCATTCACTGCTCACCTCAGCTGAAAACATTTCCCTGATGATTCTTTTAACACCTGATCTTTCTCCAGAAATAACAATCATGTCGCCAGCATCAATCATCGTGTCGGGTCCTGGGTTCAATACCTTTTCATTTCCTTTAAGGATGGCTATGACTGATACCTCATACTTCTGACGGATATCCAGCTCACCAATCGTCTTCCCAACACTGAATGCTTTTGTATCAATGCGATACCACTCGATCATGAGTTCATCAAATGCCATCTCAATGGTCTCTAACGCTTTTGGTCGATAGATCATCCCTCCAATGATGGCAGCAAATTGCCTAGACTCTGTGTCGCTTAATGTTACCGAGGACAAACTTTCCTCGTAGTCGTTTTTATCAAAATGATAGATTTCTCTTCTCCCATCATCATGAACAATCACAACCACTTTATCTCCATTTGCAATCTCTATTTCAAATTTTCTTCCGATTCCAGGCAATTCTATTTCTTTAATTATCATACCTATCTCCTTTTTTCTGTTTTTTTGCACAACAAATAAACGTTTGAAAACCGATTTTTTCAAAACGTGCTATAAATAAGTGGTTTAGCTAAATAAACCATCTGTCGAAGGCTTTTTAAAAAAGGTTTAGGGATTGTTAGAGTTAGAGGTAATTCGATTGAAATTTAAAGGGGGTAAGACGTAATATCTTAGTGTTAAATGGATCAATCGTTGGAAGTACTAGATTCTCACGTAGTTCTTCAAATGGCATTTTAGGACTGACGAAAAATGCTTGAACTGAACTTATTAGCTTTTTACTTTCGGTTGGATATTCGCCAATAATCGTTGACTTATCGATTGACGCAGAGGATAATTCATAAACGTATTTTTGAGGTGTGAATAGGTTTTCCAAATTGTAGTTTGGAAAAAGAGATGTAAACGCAACTACCAAAAATAAAACCAATACCAAAAATTTCTTCAATTTCTTACTCCCCCTTTCTTTACGTCTTTTAAAATTTTACCACAATTCTAAATAAATCAGAAGTTAAAGCATAAAAAGCCACCTTGATAAGGTGGCTTTTTCTGACACTATTTGGTTGAATGTAACTTGCTGTTGCGATATCCGTAACTAAAGTAGAAAACAAGCCCTAGTACAAGCCATATTACAAACCCTTTCCACGTAAAAGCAGAAAGCTGAAGCATGAGATATACACAGAAAATAATCGCTAATGCAGGAATGACTGGTACCCATGGTGTTTTGAAACCACGTTTGATGTCTGGTCTTGTCTTTCGAAGAACAGCAACACCAAGAGAAACGCTAGCAAATGCAAACAACGTCCCAATGCTTGTCAGCTCAGCTAATTTGTCTAATGGAACAAATCCTGCAAATAAGGCGACGAGTAACCCTGTCGTCCAAGTACTTGGAAGCGGTACTTTGGACTTTGGATGAACCTGTGAAAGTTTACTTGGAAGAAGTCCATCGCGGCTCATTGCGTAAAACAAACGAGTCTGTCCAAACATCATAACGATTAAAACTGTTGTAATTCCGACAATCGCCCCTAATGAGATAAAACCGGCTGCCCAATCTTGACCAATAAATTGAAGGGCAAACGCTACAGGGTCTTTTACATTAAGCAGTTCATAAGGAACGATTCCTGTAAGAATTAATGAAACAGCGATATAGATGATTGTACAAATGGCCAATGCTGAGATGATACCTATTGGCAAATTTCGTTGTGGATCTTTAACTTCCTCCGCCGCTGTGGAAACAGCATCAAACCCAAAGTAGGCAAATACGACAACCGCTGCTCCTGTAACAACACCCGAGAACCCAAAAGGTACAAAAGGCTGCCAGTTAGCAGGTTCTACATACCAAACGCCTACTGCGATGAACAAAAGGACAACGGCAACTTTTACAATAACCATGATTCCATTGAATTTCGCAGATTCTTTAACACCTCTTGAAAGCAGTAGTGTCACGAGTAAGATAATCATAACTGCCGGCAAATCAATGTACGTACCTTTTTCCGGATTAAATGCACTGGTTATCGCGGTTGGAAGGTGTATTCCAAACCCCGTTAACAAGCTTTGAAAATACCCGGACCAACCGCTCGCAACTGCGGATGATGCAAGTCCATATTCCAAAACGAGATCCCACCCGAGAATCCAAGCAAAGATCTCACCAAATGCCACATAACTATAAGTGTACGCACTACCTGATTGAGGAATCATGGAAGCGAATTCTGAATAACAGAGTGCAGCAAACACACAGGCAAGTCCGGCAATAATAAACGATAAAATGAGAGCTGGCCCTGCATATTTAGCAGCAGCTACTCCAGTAAGCACGAATACACCGGTTCCAATGATGGCACCCACACCCAGCATCGTTAAATCAACGGCACCAAGTACTCGATTTAAAGGTTGATCTGTATGTTGATTGGTTAATAACTTCTTTCGAAATAAGTTCATAAGGCCTCCCAATGATTGTCGATATAAGTCGAATAGACATAAGTTATTTTATAAGGATTTTAATTTTTTGTAAACATTAAAATTTTCTCACATTTCAAATAAAAAGAATCGAACTTACATTCTTTCCAGTTTTTTAATTTGACAAACACTTATTTTGATAACTAAAATGTTTATCATGTGTACATCATCTTAGAAAAACAGAAGCAGGTGATTCAAAATGAAAAAAATGAGAATTAGTTTAGCTTGGCAAATCCTTATCGGACTAGCATTTGGTATCCTAATCGGTGCTTTATTCTATGGAAACGAAACAGTCCAAGGGTATCTGCAGCCTATCGGAGACATTTTCATTCGACTTATTAAAATGATTGTAGTACCAATTGTTATTTCCAGCCTGATCGTTGGTGTTGCAAGTGTGGGAGATATTAAACAGTTAGGCCGTCTTGGCGGAAAAACCATTTTATATTTTGAAATCGTTACAACTTTAGCTATTGTAATCGGACTATTTATAGCGAATATCTTCCAGCCAGGAGCAGGCGTGGATATGAAATCACTATCTAAAGGTGATATCTCAAGCTATGTCGAAACGACTGAATCTGTCGAAAGTCATGGATTCGCCGATACATTCATAAATATTGTTCCCACAAATCTATTTGAATCTTTAGCTAAAGGGGATATGCTCGCAATCATTTTCTTCTCCGTTTTGTTTGGTTTAGGAATTGCAGCCATTGGTGATAAAGGTAAGCCTGTTTTAGCCTTTTTCCAAGGAACGGCTGATGCGATGTTCTATATCACTAACCAGATCATGAAGCTTGCTCCTTTTGGTGTTTTTGCACTAATCGGTGTAACTGTTTCAAAGTTCGGTGTTGAGTCTCTTATACCATTGAGCAAACTCGTTCTAGTCGTTTATGGCGCTATGTTCTTTTTCGTCATCGTCGTATTAGGTGGAGTCGCCGCAATGGTTAAAGTGAACATTTTTACGTTGATCAAAATCTTAAAAGACGAATTAATTTTAGCTTATTCAACGGCCAGCTCAGAAACAGTATTGCCAAAACTCATGGAAAAAATGGAGAAGTTCGGATGTCCGAAAGCGATTACGTCTTTCGTAATCCCAACAGGATACTCGTTTAATTTGGATGGATCCACGCTGTACCAAGCCATTGCAGCTCTTTTCATCGCTCAAATGTATGGAATAGAACTTTCCATTGCTGAACAAATATCGTTATTGCTTGTATTAATGGTTACTTCTAAAGGTATCGCAGGTGTTCCAGGTGTATCCTTCGTTGTACTTTTAGCAACCCTGGGCTCTGTAGGTATTCCTCTTGAAGGATTAGCCTTTATTGCTGGAATTGACCGTATCCTTGATATGGCACGTACAGCTGTTAACGTTGTAGGTAACTCACTAGCAGCTGTTGTAATGTCTAAATGGGAAGGTAAATTTAATCCGATGAAAGCACAACAATATGAGTCTGAAGTAAGCTAAGAATTAATGTAAAACCGTGTCAGCGATTAAAGCTGCACGGTTTTTTTGTGTGCCCGAATTACTTTTTCAAATGATACGGAACAGTCGTAATAACGATGTCTCTTTTGTATAACAAGTACGCACGAATCAACAGACTTGATTGATTATGCAAGATATTATGCCAACCTTTTTTCGGAATGAATTGTGGAATGACAACTGTTACTTGATAATCGCCTTCCTTTGCTTTGTGTGCGACAGTATCCACGAACTTCGTGAGTGGTCCGAGTATGCTTCTGTAATGGGAGTGCAAAGTAACAAGCCGGATATCAGGCTGCCATTTCTCCCATTTCTCTTCAAACTTCCTCTCATCTTCCCTTTCAAATGCTACATAAACAGCAATGATTTGATCTGGGTTTAAGGATTTTGCATATTTCAAGGAATTCTCCACCACATGAGTGATTCCCGCAACAGGCAGAATCATGACATTCCCTTTTATGTCTGGTGATCTTTCACACGTTGTGAGTCTTAATTGGTCACCCACTGCGTCATAATGTTTTTTGATTCTATGGAAAATGAGCACGATGATCGGCAGGAATATAAGGATTGACCACACTTGTGAAAACTTCGTCAAAAAGAACATCATGGTAACGATGAAACTAATTAATGCACCTGTTGTGTTGATCACAAATTTCGGAACCCATCCATCGGGTTTTTCTCTAAGCCATTTCAACATCATCCCCGTTTGTGACAGCGTGAACGGAACGAATACGCCAACGGCATATAGCGGGATGAGGTGTTCCGTCTCAGCGTGAAATGCCACGATCAGAAGGATTGAGGCCAACCCAAGTATGATAATTCCGTTCGAATATCCTAGACGATCTCCTCTAACTAAGAACATTCTTGGAATAAACTTATCTTTTGCCAAGTTAACAGCGAGCAGCGGAAACGCAGAATACCCCGTGTTTGCTGCCAGAATCAAAATTAATGCTGTTGTGCCTTGAATAAAGAAATACATAAAGTTACGCCCAAAGGTTTCTTCTGCAATTTGGGAAACAACTGTCACCTCTGCTTTTGGAACAATTCCATAGAAATAAGCTAACGTAACAATACCAGAGAATAAAATGGCTAGTAGACCACCCATCATCATTAGCGTTCTAGCTGCGTTAACTGGTGCAGGCTGCTTAAAGTTTGGAATCGCGTTTGAGATGGCTTCAACACCTGTCAGCGCAGAACTTCCTGAAGCGAACGCCCTAAGTAGAATGAATAGGGATATACCAGCGACTGGCGTTCCGATCGGTGTGTGCAAGGTTTGAGGCACTTCTCCGGTCAAAATGTTATAAATTCCTACAGCAATCAGGATAAATAAAGCCAATACAAATAGATAAACGGGATATGCAAGAATTGAAGCAGATTCGGTAACACCTCTTAAGTTCAACAATGTAAGAAAAACTACAAACATAATCGCAATTTCAACATTAAAGTCATGGAGAGTCGGAAAAGCAGACGTTATCGCATCTGTCCCTGCAGACACACTAACCGCAACAGTTAATATATAATCTACGAGGAGTGAACCTCCAGCAACTAATCCGGGATTAACGCCTAGGTTTGTTTTTGAAACAACATAAGCTCCACCACCATGTGGATATGCATAAATAATCTGTCTATACGATAAAATGAGTGCTGTTAATAAAAATAAAACCCCAATTGCAATAGGGATAGAATACCAAAACGCAGCCATCCCCACGGTTATGAGCACAATCAAAATCTGTTCCGGACCATAGGCAACGGATGACAGAGCATCAGATGACAATATTGCCAAAGCTTTTGTTTTATTTATTTTTTGCTCCCCTAATTCGGCCGATTTTAGTGGTCGCCCGATTAATAGTCTTTTAATGAATGCTAACATGATTCTCTCTCCGTCCGGAAGTATTGTTGTTTTTAAATGTTTACAAAGTTAACTTTTTCAAATTCATAAAAAAAAGCCTGCAAGTCATCAAGAAATAGACCTGCAGGCCCTATATTTTTAGGCTCTACAAGCTCCACCTTCCTTCTCATAAACGCTTACGGAGTTAGCTGTCGGATTCGGGCCTTTGAGTAGCCCTACCTAAAAGGATTCACCCCATGGATTTTTAATCCATTCGTTGGTTCCCCCGCACCAGTTGGTTTTAGCGATTAAGAAATTTGAAACTGAACTAATAATACTCCCGTTAATTCAAAATGTAAATATTATTTTCAATCGGTAAGATTGTAATCATTTATATCATAAAAAAAGCGTTATTCCTTTATGGAATAACGCATCAATCATTAAAGTTGTATTCGCATTCAATTTTTTTACTTCATCTTAGAAATCTATCTAAGGTAATCCTCTAAAGCTTGCTGAAGAGTTGCTTTTGTTTCTGCTTTGCTTTCAAATGTTAATCCGAGGCTTGTGATTTTGCGCACGATCTCCGGACGCAGACCTGTAATGACACACTCACAGCCCATCATGTTCGCACCTTCGATGACTTTCATCAAGCGTTCGATCACTTCTGTTTCCATTTGCGCAATACCCGATAGATCAATGACGAGTGTACCGATGCGCAGTCTGCAGATTTCCAAAAGAACCTTTTCTTCGATTGTGTCTGTTCGATATGTATCGAGGTTACCTATAAGAGGAAGGACACAAACCGTTGCTGTGATCGGAATAATGGGTACAGAAAGATTTTCAACGAGGGCTTTCTGAGACTCGATCAGCTGATCTTTGTACTCAGAATAACTTAAGAATAATCCGTTTAGAAACTTATCAATGCGGTCATTAACTTCTCTTTCAGTGTAGAAAAACACTTCAGCTTCTACTTCTAAATGATTTTCTTTATTAAATTCCTGCAAGTATTTCCAAATCGTTCTTCTTATGGCTTGTACCCATTCCAGTTTGAATGCAAGCGTTAGGCTATGCGATGCCCACGATACACCCTCTATTTTCGCAAATGCTTCTAATTCACTGTCTTTTCCCTGGATGGTGTACATCACAAGTTTATGGGCATTGGACAATAAATCAATATTACCAATCAAAAGTATTTCTTCAATTTTCCCACGAACATTTCGGGCTTCATTTAATAATGATTCCTGGAACTCTTCTCGATTATTTGTAAAATATTCGATATAATCCTTTTCCATGGTTAAACCCATAGTGTTCACTCCTATCAAAATTTTTACAACTCCTACCCCTCTACTATTGTACCATCTACACAAAATTTAGAAAGAATTTTGCACTTAAAACTGTTTACAATGTTAACCAAAAAAAGTGCACTTCTCCTTTTTGAAGAAATGCACCCAATATCGGAAGCTATTTAGTTCGTATCAGAGATTTTGGGGAGGTTGCTCTTTTCTTTCACGTGAGGACTCCCTGCATTCTCTGCAAATCCAAAAATGCTATACAAAACAATCGTTATGCCTAAAAGCAGTTTCTTGTTCACTCTCATGATTCTATCGCATCCAATTCAATGGTCACTTTGAACAAATCGCCGTCTACATCAATATCCATGCTTCCTTCGTGAAGATCAACGATGGATTTTGCGATGGCCAATCCTAAACCAGATCCGTCAGTATGGCGCGACGTATCACCTCGTTTGAAACGCTCAAACAATTCTTCAATATTTCCGCCTAGTTCATATTTCGATACGTTTTTAAATGAGATCTGAACTTTATGGTCAACATGAGCGACCGAAACGTACACTCTTGTGTTTTCCATCGAGTATTTCAGAACATTCCCTATCAAGTTATCAAATACGCGCCACATCTTCTGACCATCCACATACGCGAAAAGGGGTTTAGTTGGTTCTGATGTTCGGAAAGTTAACGAAGATTCTTTGATTGTTTCGTTGTATTCGGCCATCGCCTGTTGAAGCAGCTGCACGATATCTACACGTTGTTTAGTAAGTTCAAGATTGCCGCTTGCCATTTTGGATACTTCAAACAAATCATCGATTAAAATCTTCAATCGCTTTGATTTTCGGTCAATGATCTCTAAGTAAGCATCATGGTCTTCTTTCGTTAACTCTTGTGACTTCATGAGCTCTGTGTACGTGATGATTGAAGTTAAAGGTGTACGGAGATCATGACTTACATTTGTGATTAATTCTGTTTTTAATCGTTCACTTTTTGCCTCAGCTCGTTTTGAAGTTTTCACACCATGTTTTAAGGCATTCAGATTCCCAGCAAGGAGCGCTAATGCTGAATTCCCCTTGTGTGGGAGGTCTTGCTCCATTTGTCCTGCCGCAAGTTCTTTGGAATGCTGAATGATTCGATTGAAAAATCCGATTCGTTTAAACAGATAAATCAGAACAGGGATGGTGACGATTACAAACAAAATCGCATAAAACGGAAAATGGATAGGATCCAAGAACACAACACCAGCACCAAATCCGGATAAAAAGATGACGATTAGTAGGAGCAGAATCTGAATCCCAACACTTCTGTTGTAAAAAGCCTCTGATCCTAATCGGTAAAACCAGCGTGACATTTTTAATAGAAATGCCTCTTTATACAAATGTTTCTGGCCAACCTCACGATAGATCCATACGAGTTGTACAAGGGTTAACCCTGTCATGAGTACCGCAAGCAGAAATTCGATGATTCCGCTACTAAACATAAAAGAGAAGTACAGGTTATCGTAGTTCTGCGCATTCGAAAACAGTGCAATCATCATAAAGAAAAAAGAAAGCAATAGACTTACAAGTTTGATATCAATCGGAATCACTTTGTATAGATCTCGTTTTTCTGAAGCCGCGATCACCTGTAGAGGGTGCAATCTTTTCGACCAAAACCATAATAGGACAAGCGCGAATAAACTCGCAATAGAGGTTACATAAAAGAATAGTTGTCTACTCTCATAATCTCTCTTTTGCTCTTTGATCCAGTTCCCTGCTGAAGCCGTATTCGGTATGGTAATGACACCTGAAAGCAACCTTGGCTTTTCGGCGATAAATTCGTACTCTGGATAATCCAAAAAGGAATAAGAACCATACACTTGCAGCGAGCCATTTCCTGATGAAGAATAATGTTTCGTAAACAAATTAGAAGACTTCTCTAGATCTTTCTCGCTGTTTGCATTCTTAACATTTGTAAAAACTTCTCCCGTTTTCACATCTTCTAGATAGTAGCTAAAACCGAGTAAGTTTGTATCGTAATTGGCGATGAAATCCTCTCTTTTGTTGAGAAAAGTGTCAATTTGTTTTTCCTTTTCTTTTATGACCTTCGCTTTGACATGTTCATCGCTTTTGAAGTTCTCCATGATATCATCAATTTTCTCGTCTCGTTCTTTTTCATAGAGCTTAACGACACTATCATTTCCTGCCGCATTCGCGTCATCAATTCTTCCCTGGTACTGATCTTTTAGGTTCGTAACTTGTTCAGATAATGTGCCATAGCGCGTCCGATGCTCCTCGATCTCTTCTTTCGACACCTTTATATCACGCTTTAATTCTTGTTCTGAAGAATGATTGAGATCAGCAACAGAAATGTATTCAATGTATTCATTCAAATGCATGTTGAAATCTTCTGTATGAAAATAATCTTTATTCAAGTACCAATGACTGTTGTCTAAAATGGATAGAATGCCGCTAACCCCAAAGGTCAACACCATAATCCACGCTATCATTTTTGTTCTACTTTTCCATCTTGTATCCAATTCCCCATACCACCTTTAAATACCTTGGATTTTTCGGGTCGATCTCAATTTTCTCTCTGATTTTACGAATATGCACCGCAACGGTATTTTCCGCGTTATAACTTGGCTCTTTCCATACCCGCTCGTAAATGTCTGTGATGGAAAAGACTCTTCCTGGATAACACATCAAGAGCTCCACGATCTTATATTCGATCGGCGTTAATTTGACAGACTCTCCGTTAACCGCAACTTCCTTCGCTTCTTTATCAAGCGTCAGTCCGTTCAGATTGATGAGCTCGGTCTTCCCTTCATATGTACCGAGTGTGACATACCGCCGAAGCTGGGATTTCACGCGAGCGATCAGCTCCAACGGATTAAAAGGCTTTGTGACATAATCATCTGCACCAATCTGCAGCCCCAGCACTTTATCTGTATCTTCACTCTTTGCACTTAGTATGATAATGGGTATATTTTTTTGTTCGCGAATTTTAAACGTGGTTGAAATGCCGTCTAATTTTGGCATCATCACGTCCATGACAATCAGATGGATCTGGTGCGTATCGAGCATCTCAATCGCTTCGATCCCGTCTTTGGCCTGGACAACCGTCAATCCCTCGTTTTTCAAATAAATCTCTATAGCATCTCTTATCTCTTTCTCATCATCTACAACCAGCACTGAAAACTCATTCATGTTCTCACTCTCCCTTCTGCATTATAGCATGGCATATATTTGAAATTACCTTCATTCTACACAGCATTCCTTTACAATTACTTAGCATAAATCTTAAGACTTTCTTAATTGTGATAACGAAAAAAGAGCACCTGGCCAGGAGCTCTTTCTTTACGATTCAATGGACTTATTAATGAACTTTGTGAAATAAGTAAAAAGTCCAATCAAATAAGACAAGTTTTCATATAGTAATAAAGAATAGAGACAGCGTATACTCTATTCCAAAATGATTTAATTATAGGGGATGTCGTGTATGAAAAGCTTAATTAGTATTTTGGATAACTTCTTGCAAAACAAAAAGGTTCGTAAAAGCAAGAAAAACAAAAAAAGAATCGGCTAAGTAAGTACTAAAAAAAGCTGCCCATGATTGGGTAGCTTTTTTTATTGTTTACATTCATTTACTTCTTCCATCTTCATGTAGAATTCATTGTGGCCTATTCTTCTGACGGTTTTCGTTTATGCTTTTCTTCAATGATCTTCTTGTTAAGAATTCTGACTTCACCAACCATTAACAGCCTCATGTCCTCCACGATGTACTTCGCTAATTCCTCATCAGATAGGTCATCTCCATCAAGATCCAGTCGAAATTCCTGTCCCTGAATCCCACCCCCATTTGTAAAATCAATTTCAAAGTCGAATTGAACTCTTTTGTCCATCATGAATCCTCCTTTTTTCCATTAAGTATACGTTATCGTTGTACAAACCCTTGTCATGTAAAGAAGATGTCACACATAAAATAACTTGTCTATCTTTTTTCTAATTAAGGTATATTCCATAATGTTATCTATGCTCTTTCATGAGGGGTGATTCCATGTATAACGTTTTGCTGTTTTGCGATCCAGGTGTTGATGATTCATTAGCCATTATGTATGCCCTTTTGAATCCCAAAATAAATGTGGTCGGCATTGTCTCAAGTTATGGAAACGTTACTCAACAACAAGCGATCCAGAATGTTGCTTATCTTCTTGAGCTTGCCGGAAGAAATGACATTCCGATCATCGCGGGGGCCAGAAGTCCGCTTAGCGGTGAGATCGCGATATTCTATCCTGAAATCCATGGCGAAGAGGGTTTAGGACCCATTCGTCCGCCAGATACGGTCCAACGTGAAGTCGTTAACTTTGATGAGATTTTTAAGATCATTGATAACTACGCCAACAATCTAGTGATTGTAGATGTAGGTAGATCTACGTCCCTTGCCATTGCTTTTTTATTGGGCGGTGAAGAAAAATTACAAAAGGTGAGGGCGTTTTATTGTATGGGAGGCGCGTTTTTGGTACCTGGGAACGTAACTCCTGTTGCGGAAGCGAATTTTCACGGCGATGCGATCGCGGCTAATATTGTAGTAAGCAAGTTGCGAAATGTCTTTATTACCCCGTTGAATGTTACGAATTATGCCATTATTAAACCTGAAAACATCCAGCAAATTACGTCTCAGCCCTTTAACAGGTTTACTCATCTGATCAAACCTATTTTTGATTACTACAACGCTGCATATAAAAAGCTCGATCCTAGCCTGACGGGCAGTCCTTTACATGATGTCTTCACCATATTTGCCTTAGCGAATCCAGAACAAGTACAATACGTTAAGCGCGAGGTTTCTGTATCTATTAATCTTGGTCATACAAAAGGAGAAAGCATCGCCGATTTCCGAGCAAGATCAAGCGAACAGGTGACACCATCTACCGATCATATCGCCATATCTTTCAATTACGAAGCATTTGTACAAGATTTCACGAATGTTATGACTAGCAGAATTAATCGGTGGGGTGCCTATTGAGGCAAAAATGAACTTTCATTTTTGTCTTTTTTTATTGGGCTTTTTATCCAAAATCAAACTGCGTGTAAAATCCCCTCCAACCTTTTATAATATAGAAGAAAACTGGTTTTGGAGGGATTGACGATGTTGCATATTGAAATGTGGACAGACTTTGCTTGACCATTCTGCTATATTGGCAAAAAGCGTCTGGAGGACGCTATCAAACAAGTTGATTATCCGATTGAAGTAACGTACCGATGCTTTGAACTGGATCCACACATGGACCGTGATGTAAAAGAAAGTATTTACGAAAAGCTCGCCAAGAAATATGGGATGAGTATAGATGATGCAAGAGCCAACTCACAAAACGTGGCTCAAACGGCAAAGGCTGCGGGGTTAGATTTTCAGTTTGATACGATGATTCTAACCAATACCTTTGATGCTCACCGCGTAACGATGTATGCTAAAAAGCATGGCAAAATGCGTGAGATGACAGAAAGGCTTCTTCAGGCTTACTTTACAGAATCCAAACATATTGGGAATCATGAAACATTAACTGAGCTTGCAGCAGAAGTTGGACTGAACCGTGATGAAGTGGCAGCGATGCTTGCAAGCGATGAGCTGGCAGACGATGTTCGTGCTGATGAAAAAACAGCCCAGCAATATGGCGTTACAGGGGTTCCGTTCTTCCTACTGAACAAGAAATACGCTTTAACAGGAGCCCAGCCAACCGAGGTGTTTGTTCAAGCACTGAAACAAGTCATTGCAGAAGATGGCATCACCGTTTTGAATGGTCAAGACGGCGGAGCTATTTGTGATGATGACGGTTGTGAAATCCCTGAAAAATAGGGTTTGTCTAGTCGTAAAATAAATAGCAAAAATGCTCAAGGTTCACAGTGATCCTTGAGTATTTTTTTATGCAGTACTGTTAAGTCCATTCGTTATAATAGCATTAATACTTCTACGCCATAACAGGATAAGGAGATTGAGCTATGCCCAACATAAAAGATATTGAATTGTACGTTCCAAAGAACAGAAAATTAAACTGGGCTTTTTTTCAAGAAACTAGATGTATGGCCTTTTTATATAGCCGCCTGTTGCCAAAACTAAATGGAAAAGAAAATAAGGGGATTCAGGTTTTTTGTGTTGAGAGCCTAGTATACAAAGAGCAAATTGATCGATTTGACTCTATCACATTTAACTACTTACCTGTTTTTGTTGAGGCAGATGTTGAAGCTTTCTTAGCGAATACCTCTGAGGAAGAAAAGAAAGAACACGCGCTCGAGATTGTACATAGAGGAATGAAACTCGCTGCTCATGAATTGAGCTGGGATCTTTCTGTTTTAGAAGACATCTATTATACGATTAAAGATCTAAAATATGAAAACATTTATCCCCTTTTGAAGAAGAGCAGTCCTAACAAAAAATACACGTGCACCATACTTTGTCATCATGAAGTAAAGAGCATTGATGTCTATTTGGAAGTTAAGAAAAGAAACGGAGGGGTTATCAAAAAAGAAAAACTCTTCTCTGTTGATAACACCTATGAACAGAATCTCTTTAGTGATTACGGCAGCCTGAAATGGATTCTTAATCATAAAGTGGAGTTTGCGGACAAGGATTACAAAACCGTGTATACGCTGACATTTCTTGAAAAGGATACACCTGAAGATTTGGTGTGGAGGATAGACAAAACTCGAAAGTAAATTATTGTTTGACCAACATTACTATGCAAGAATGCTCAAGGTACAAGTGACCCTGAGCATTTTTTAAATCCATTAACGTTCACACGCAAAGTTATCTTTGTCTCGATCATGCTTTGGTGCATAAGCAGGGTGTGTGGAAGGTACACCGTTCGGGTATACTTTACGCAACTCTGTGCAGTTTTGATAATATTCTGCTTTAGGAGCTGGTGCTGGTGCTGGTTTGGGCTGGCTCGTAGACGTTGAATTAGAACCTGAAGAACTTGGCTTAGTTGGAGTTGTCGCAACAGCCGTTGACTTTTGTTCTTTCGGATCTAAATCCCCTTTAGTTGTTCCGTTCGCACCGAATGCCCACAACCCAACATTCTTCCCTCGAGCTTCTCTTGCAAACTTCACGAAAACATCGCTGTACTTCACGTCTGGTGCGTACGTCGATGGTTCTGCGTAACCATTCAATACTAACTTCGCATTAAACATCTTATTGCGGATTTCATTTTCATCTCTATCGTTACTTGGAACGGCTAACCAAACAAATCTTAAATAGCGGCTGTATCGATCGGTTTCAGAAACATCTTTTTGAATCCATACTTTCTTACCTTGTAATTCTTTTGTTGTGTAATTGCTGGCTTCTTTTCCATACTCTTCGTGTCTTGTTGTGGACTCAGGTGTATTCACACCAATCAGTCGTACCTTTCTTCTGTCTGATAACTCAATCGTATCTCCATCCACAACTCGTGAAACTGTCACAGCTTCCAAACCAAATTTTTGAGCAAGATTTTTTTGCTCGTTCGCTTTTTTCTCAGCAGCTGCTTTTGCTTCAGCTTCTTCCTTCGCTTTAGCTTCTGCTTTGGCTTTTTCTTCAGCAGCGACCTTTGCTTTAGCTTCTTCTTCTTTTTTCTTAGCTGCCGCTTCTTCCTCTGCTTTTTGATCAGCTTCTTTTCTAGCTTCTTCTTTCTTCTCTTTTTCTTCCGCTTTTTTCGTTTCTACACTCGCAAGTTGACTTTTTTGACTCTCAGATGCCGTTTGTTCAACAGGCTCACTAAGCGCAATTCCAAGTATAAACGTTAAGATTAAACCTGTAGCTGTCATCCAACCTGGTTTTGAAAAGATCAAGTTTCCTTTTCGTTTTTGTGAACCCAAATATAAACCTGCAGCAACGATCAACGTTCCAATCAACGCAAATGGCGTAATGATGGCCATAAATAAGGTAAAAAGAATCGCTAACACACTTAAGATTAAACGGATTATTCTCATTACTAACCTCTTTTATTATGTTTTATTTTCTCGGTATAACCTAACTCATTTATATGAAAAAGGACTCAATCAAACAACAACTGTTTATTAGTAAAAAACACCGATCTCCTTCCTAAACTTCCAATTAAGTTTCGTTAACAAAGTTTACTAGAATAATATACCAGATAATTATTTACTATAACACCCTAAAACTACTAAATATTACCGAAAATATTTAAGTTATCATTTATTATTCAAAGAAAGCCTTGATCATTTAAGATTCGAGATTAAATGTACCTCTTCTTCATAAAAAAAGAGAAGGCGACTCAATGTGAGCCACCTTCTCCTCAAGGGTACAATCGTTCAACTAAACCGTTCTTTCCACCTTCACTTCAAAATTCGGCTTTGTCACATATTCCTTATAATGAACCTGTCCATCTTTGTTCAAGTAATCCAGATACCGTGTGTGGTACGCCTCACCTGTAAGCAAATCTAGTACTTCATCTTTCGCCACCCAGCGGCTGTCCGTTGTTTCGTCTGACACGCTAAGTTTTCCTCCGACCGGTTTACAAACAAAGTCGAACATTACTTTCGTCGGAATGTCTGTTACCCCATCATGCCATTTGTATTGTGCTGTGTTGGAATACACTCCGACCAAATGCGAAACGGTCACATCCATTCCACTCTCTTCTTTTACTTCTCGAACGAGAGCATCCATCAAGTTTTCTCCTGCTTCGACCTGCCCGCCAGGAAACACCCATCCGTTATGATGCGTTTTTACCAAAAGAATGTTTCCGTTATCATCCTCAACAAGTCCGCCTACTGCCACAATATGTGTTGGCATTGCCATCATCATGACCTCCTATCGATCTTTAACATCCTACTTCATCATAGCCGCATTTAGTATATTTTCCCATAATAGAAAAATGATAGATTCATGATACATGGATAAAAAAGTAGTTCCACCTCTTATGTCTGAATAATGTATTGTATGGAATAAAAACCGTCTTCAAGAAGAGGTGGATATATGTGTATTTTTCGATCCGTTACAGAGGAAGTTCGATTAGCTCGTATTTCATTTCGAAAACAAACTCGTGTAAAGAGACTCGTTTTAGGGTCTTTTCTTGCCTGTATCGCTGCTACCCTTCAAACAGCAGGTGGCTTCTTACCTGGGATCGGCTATTTTATCAGTCCATTTGCCACTTTACCTATTTTGTTGGGTAGCTTGTTTTCCCTGCAGATGGGGATAATGTCTTATTTTCTTACCATTCCACTGCTGCTTATAGTATTTCCAAGTGAACTTTTTATTTTTCCATTAACTACAGGATTGTTAGGAGTTGGAATTGGCGCTGGGTTTTACTTTTTTAAAAAGAGATGGAGCGTCATTTGTATAGGTGCCCTCACCTTAACGTTAGGCATTATGATCCTACTGTATGTTTTCCACTTTCCCGTTCTTGGTCCTGTCGCATCCCATTCCTTTTCATTCCTTACAGCTGGAAGTATTTTGATATTTTCATTTCTTTATAGCTGGTTATGGGTGGAATTGGGTATACTCTTTTTCAAAAAGTTCAAGCCCTTCATCCTATAATCATGGAACAATCTCAAAGACCGTGCCTTTGTTATAATCGTTGACACTATTAGAACCGTAAACTCCTAAAAATAATCTCGTTTGGTTCATGTTACTTCCCAAACTTACGTAGAACGAGGATTCAGATCCATAATTATATTGAGTGTCTATTATGCTGTAATCATTGAATTGACCATCTGCTCTTACCTTCGTATACGCTAAAGTCCCACTAACTGGTGGCGTGGAGTCTTCCAGTGCAAAATCGGTAAACACAACACTTCCTGTTAACTGAGGAATGCTATTTCCCATATAAGACTGAACGCCTGTAAGGGCACTTCCGCTAAATTTACCGGGCCGAGGATCTTCATGAAAATAACTCGTCAGAGGCTGCAGTCGCTTTACTAACGTTTTTATCGCGTCATCGTAATAGGCGATTGTTTTCTTTTCTATGGATGAATTTGTCGAGCAATCATTTATAAGTGTAGTTGGAAAAATACCTTCCCATCCTCTCCAGCCCAAGTTAATAAAACCTTCATTGTGCTGTTGGGCATTCATTAAATAAGCTTGAACAAGCTGAGTAACCGGAATGGGTTGATAATGAACAAAAGAAAAGATGGATTCTACCAGATCCTGACCGACCTGGCCTACATATTTAATAAATTGATTGTGATAAGACCGTTGGTAGGAGATGCCAGGAATATTGCGTACGCCTTTTGCCATTACAGAAAGCGTACGCTGAATCGGTTCGGGAAGTTCATGAAAACGTGTTACGACTGGCGGATTCATTGTGAATACTTGCTGATTCACATCCATTTCTATGATTTTACCTGCAATCTCCATATCATCTTGGCTTAAATGAAATGGATCATAACCCGATCCACCATCTCCAGTTGTTAGAACAAGTTTTCCTGTCTCAGGTGAAAAGTTTAAGCTATTCACACCATTATGATTAAAAAATGGCCTTCTTATGTTAAGCAATGTTCGCCGTTTTTGAGGTTGCCCAGTTGATTGTAAAGTCCATTCCTCAACCGTATCCACATGATCAAAATTTGTTTCTCTGTTGGTCCACTTTAAATTTAAGGTTTCAGGGTTACATGGGTCTGGACTGAAAAACTTAGGAAGAGCATCTCGACCATCACCCGAAGTAGAAAACGCACCCGGGCCTTGTGTCCCTGCTACTGAATAATGAAGATAAAACAGACCATTGTAAGAAAAACGAGGATGAAACGCTAAACCGAGCAATCCTCTTTCATCATATTTACCGCCAGCAACACCCAGCTTTATGATTTGGGAACGTATATCTAAAAATGTGTTCATCCGTCCGTTTCCTACGTAAAAAATCTCTCCTACTTGGGTTGCAATAAATAATGTTTCCACCGATTCACCTGGCAGTATGGCTGTTTTGATGACAACAGGCAAATTTATGTTACTCACGATAGGCCGTAATCTCACCTTCACTTTTTCCATCTAATCCTTACACTCCCCCCTTATTGTTTCTTTTTAAGAATATTGTTTGCACGCTTCGAATAGTCCATATTCTTAGTTGCTTTGTAAGCCTCTTAGTCACAAAAAAGAAGATTCTCTAGCTTTACTAAAAGCTATGAATCTTCTCCTTGTATGCTGGTATACTTCGTTAAAGCATCAAACAAAAATTCCTTGTTATAGTTCGCTTTTTGATGGATTACATTTACCCAATGATGGATATCCTCTGTTTGATCCTCTTTATGTAACCCTATGTTGGTGCTTAAGAAGCTCTCCCAATTGTAAAATTCCCAGTGAGCGGTCTCTTCTTGATACGGAACTCTGCATTCAAATAACGGCTTTGGGCGGATTAGATTCTGTGAATACTCTGCACCAAGTAAAAAATCATTCATTTCAATGGGATGAAGATTAAATACTTGTTTAGAGAACTTACCATTTGGTCGATGATATAGAATTTCCACCGAATTGTTCTTTTCAGGTTGTACTTGAATGTCAGCTCCTGGAAAGAATCCTCGCAATCTATCATTCGTATAATCTTCATTTCTCGTTTCAATCATTATCGGGCACAGCCATTGGTCACCTAAATCGCACAGAAAACGATTGCCTTGATTATCTAGCGCAACAACAGCCACATGTGCGTGTTCTGTATGAAATCGTGAGCCAATAAGAAATGCGGAAATTCCGTCCTTCTTAAATTCATCAAGTAACCAGAGAGCAAGATCAAAGCAGTTCCCTGTAATGCCATACTGATGTCTATGTTCTTTCATGAGAGATACTTCCCTTTGCTTGGTGGATGTTCCTTTATGGAAATACCAAGCCTTCGTTAATGTTTCCATAGGAAAATCATTGAATTTACGCCATGTTTCCAGTATTTCAGCTGAAGGAATCACCACTATTCACCTCCTTTTATTGCACATCCCAAAGTCTTTTCACATCTACTAAATCCTTTTCTTTGAATTCCAATCTATAGAGATCTGGTTTTGTTGTACGCTGTAAAAACTCCAAGTCAAACGTGCTATCGAAATAACCCATGATCAACGTCATGACAGCTCCGTGAGTACCTATTACGATATTTTTATCACGATATTTGTCTAATAGCTCATTTATAACTTCTATAGCCCTTTTTTGACAGTCATCATTGGATTCGCCGCCTTCTAAGGCGAAAGTAGATTCCTTAAACGATTTCTCCAATAGTGGAGCCAATTGTTTATCAGAAATACGATTATCTTCAGAAGAAAACTTTCTTTCTTTTAAGTCTTCATATATTACAACTTCTTGTCCTAATTGATCAGCTATCTTTTTGACTGTTAAGATGGAACGTCTATATGGACTTGAGACAACGGCATTAATTTTTTCAGATTTCAAAATGTCTGTTATCAATTGAGAATCTGAATAACCCTTTGGCGTTAATCCTCTTGTACGTTCATTACCTTCTTTTGGCGAATCACAGTGTCTTACCATATAAACGTATGTACTCATCATTTCTTACCTCCGTACATTTATAAAATCAGGAAAATATGATCGAGCTTATCTACTAATTATATCTCAAATGGAAGATAAATACAGAGTTTCCAGCACTCCAACTACTTCAGTCATTATCTAAAAAGCAGTGCGGATTCATTTACGAATCGCACTGCTTTTTAGATTTACTGAAAGCACACTCATAGCTTTGTCGTATTATAGCTTCCTAACACTCGTACATCGTGTCCGAACGCCTGCAGAATCGTGATCGCTTTGTTCATCTTCTCTTCATGTAGACCGTTTTGCGCTTCTACAAAAAAATGATACGTGCCTAATTGTTTCTTCGTTGGACGCGATTCAATCCATGTTAAATTGATGGAGAGCGCCGTAAACACGTTTAAGATGGATGATAAGACACCTGAATAATCTTCTGTCGGTGAGATCAGCAGCATGGTTTTCGTTTTCGGCTCACTGACTTCCGTGTTTTCTTTACTGATTACCACAAAACGCGTGTGATTGTTGGCGTTATCTTGAATGCCGCTTTTTGTGATTTGCAAATCAAACACTTCGGCTGCATATTTAGAGGCGATCGCCGCCACGTCTTTTCGTTCTTGATTTTTCACAGCTTGTGCGGCGGCAGACGTACTGTCGAACTGTCTGCTTTTCACTTTGGATTTTCTAATAAAATCTCTGCATTGCGCGAGTGCTGGTACGATCGACCACACTTCACTTATTTCATCTAAGGCAGCTCCTTTTAATGTAAGAAGATGAAGAGAAACAGGAAAAATGATTTCCGCTTCTACAAAAAGGTCATGCCTGAGCAAACCGTCTGCCGTGATGTTGATCGTGCCTTCTATCGAGTTTTCGATTGGAACAATTCCTTTATCTGCGATGCCTTCCTCAACTGCTTCAAGAACATCAACAATGGAATCACACTTGTGCCAATCGTTCTGTTGATCAGCAAAGTAACGCAAGGCAGCTTCTTCTGAGAAACTTCCTTGTGGACCTAAATATGCTACTTTCATTTCGAGGTAACGCCTGCCTTTTAGTTTTTCATATCAGTATACAACGATTGAAGCGATACACCAACCGTTATTACCTAAAAGGAACTGAATTATTTCACATCAACGACTACGTAACCGAATCTTTTTGTACCGAAATATGCATCTAGCCGCCAGATTCCTGGCTTACTGAACTTCAGATTACTCGGAACAGAATGAATCGAACCGACTTCTGCATCCCCCGTCAATGGGCTATCTTTTGGCATATCATACGACCACACCAGCCTTTCTTGATTCGTTCCAGCACTTTGAACGAGCACCTTTTCTTTTTCTCCAGTCTCTTTATTTGTCGCTGTTACTTTAAAGTCGCCATTTGATAAGGTTTCGACCTCGTTAGAGCTTCCAAAGAAATGCCAAATATACTTATCTGTTTTCCCAGCGTTAAAGTCAGGTCCCGAAATGCCGAGTTTGTCTTTTTCACCAAGCAGTACGGCAAACGTAGGGGTTGCAAATTCAGTGGACAGTGACCAATGCTCTGTACCTTCAATCCATTTTCCATCTTTATAGATTTTAAATGACCGCGCCAGATCATCTGCCGTTTCTTCATTAAAGAAAGGGGTATGAAAGTACACGTGGTAGTTTAATTGGCTGTTAGGCGATGTAAAGTAATAATGAAGGATTTGCGTCACTTCCATTGTTTTTTGATGATCTACCGTGAAGGTTGTTTGGTAGTTATAACTATCCAGCTTTTCACTCGTAAAAATATGCTGCTTATTCATACTTTTAACCATTTCGTCCTCATTTAATGGCTCAATGCCGCCTACTGTTTTCCCATCCGTCTTAAAAAGTACAGATCCATTCTCATTTTCTTTTAGCGAAAAATCTTTGCTCTCCTTAATACTAAACGTCTCATCTCCATTCATAAACTGCTCAATTCCAGATTGAATTCTGGTATTTGTTCCCGCTGGAGCTTCTGTTGTCTGATTCATCACAAAAAAGCTTGCACTCAATAAAAAGATCAAAAGCACAAACACACTCAATACGGGTTTGTAGAATTTTAAAAAGTGAAACGGTATTTTTTTCTGTTTTAATTGAGCAAGTTCTCCCGCTATTAATCTCTTTTTATCATCTTCCATTTGATAGGTTTTAAAGTTCTTCAGTTCACTCATTACCCGTTCATCCGTTAATCGTTTCAATGTAATCACTCCACTTCTCGAGCTTCAGCTTTTTCTTTAGCGACTGAATGGCCCTGTGATAGGTAAGATTCACTTTGGCAGTTTTCCATTGCAGAATTTGAGAAGCTTCTTCAGGAGAATAGTCCAAGATCCCCCTTACAATCACAACGTCTCTGTACGATGACTTCAATTCATTTATGGCTTTATAGAGCTCGGTTTTTCGTTCATCTTCTAACACCCATTCTTGGGGAAGTTTATCTTTTTCGGTAAAGAGATTCAAAAGATTTGAAAGAAGTAGCTGTTGTCGTTTCTTTTTGCGGATGTGGTCGATCGCGATATTTCTTGCAATAGAGATCAGCCATGTTTTTGGATCAGAACGCCTCTCAAATTGGTGCATATGCTTATAACCTTTTATAAAAACTTCCTGTACGATGTCCTCGACGTCTTTTGTGCCCAGATAATAAATGAGAAAATTATAAATGTCATTGTGGTAATCATGAAACCACCTCTGTATCATGTCATGGTTTTTCATGGCCTCTCTCCCTCTGTACGAGATCTTTCAATTATTAGACGTCTGCACGCTCACTTAATTTCACCTGTCTATCATAATTTTACATAAATTATCCAGTTATTGTCTGTGCCAAAAAAAAGAACCAATTCGATAATTGTAACGAGTTCTCTTTTGGATCAGAAAATTGTAATTCGCAAGCCTTCTAGCAGGAGAAATCGTACAATAATATGTAAATGACCAAAAAAAACGACCAGATTTTTGTCTGGTCGTTTCAGTCTTCTTTGACTTTACAACTAATACTTTTAATAATCATTTGTTGTTATCCAGTTCCATTCCCATAATCACATAAGATTTTCCTGTTGCTCCGTTTGGTAAGAAAGGTTCTTTAATAACCCTCCAATTCAAAGTTCTATACAATGATTTAGCAGGGATATTATCTCGTTGTGTAGTTAGAATGGAATTCACGATGCATTGTCTCTAACGCTTCAATCCCATTCACTTCAAACTTAACGAGAAACGTTCTTCTCCGTTGAAATCATTAAAGTTAGAGGTTTGTCCCTGGTGCAACCTTACTAAAAAAATGCTTTGATCTGCAAGGTTAAGAATCGCCTTATCTTCATCTAGGTTCAATCCTGCACCTAGTTTATTAACATACCAATCTTTGGAGCTAATAATGTCATAAACTGGAATATAGGTTGTACCCACTCTTTGTAATTTTTCTTTATAATTAGCTTTATTTGATCGTATCTAGCAGCTCTACCTTAAGATTATTCGAGTCTTCCCAAGATTGAAAGATCTCGATGTGCCAGGAGTTTTTTAGCCTTTTATGACCGTTTTCCTCAGCCCATTGATGCAGTTCATCATATGCTTCAAATATTTGTTGATTTGATCCTTGAAAGTTTGCAGCAGCATACCTTTGAGGTGGAATTGTTTTGATTACCATATCTTTTGGAATATCTTCAAACTTCTCCACTTCCACACAGACCCAATACCCGTCTTCTTCTTCTTTTTTTGAATCAACGAAAAAAGCTCCAAACTGAATTTCTTTGTTCAACAGGTGTTTAATCTCTATCAACCGATTGTCCAATGATTTTGCGGCTTTAGGAATCTCGTTTTTGTATTCGTTGTTTGCACACAACACTCTAAATCCAACAAGCTTGAGTTCGCTAACTTCTTTTACAGATAGGTTCTGTATCAGCTGAACCTTCATAATTATTATTCCTCCTTAATTGACCCATTTCTCTGCATAGTAGTTCTTCATAAAGTTATGTAGCGTCTCTAAACACTTCACACCTCCTGTCTCAGCATCTTTTGTTTTGTTTAAGAGGTGGACACCAATACTTGCATTCTCTTCTTTTGATGGATAACCACCGTGTGAAAAAGGAAACAACTCAAGAAGTTCAACAAACGCATCGATGAATATAGCGTATTGTTTTAGTGCATCCGACGCCAACTTTCTGACACCTCGCTCTACTATGTTATGCTAATTGTTTATTAATTGGAAACCGTCTCCCTCTCTTAAACTTTATTTGTTTCAGTTAAATTTGATATTCAACATTCCTGTACGTTTGTTGAATAAAGTATTTTATAAAGTAGATACATTCCATTTTTCTATATCTTTAAATCCTAATCGTTTATATATTCGTCCTGCTTCAGCGTTATCATAAAATAGGCAGAGCGTCTTCCCTTCCTTTTGGAGGTCATAAATTAAATTCTCCAAGCATTTAGTAGCGTACCTTTTGTTCTTCTGTGATTTTAATGTACAAACAGCAGAAATCATCGCGGAGAGACTATTTTCACAAACCGTTGAAGCGGATGATACATATTCACCATCGTTTTCAATAACATAATTTCTGAACCATCCTTTTGTGATGTTTTGGGCAATCACTTCTGGATTATGGTTATCACCTTCAAATTCTGGCACTTTCATATATAAATCAACAATTTTGTTAACATTACTTTCAGTAGCAAGAAAAACATCTGCATTCTTTTGAACGTTTCTTTGATCTGTACTTTTCAATTCAGCATATAAATAACTGCGGCTGTTTTTTACGGGTTTAACCAAGTAACGCTTTACTTTTTCTGTAATACTTTCAATACCCACTAATGTATTGGCATTCTCATCATTCGAAATAATGGAAACGAAACCCATAATGTCAAAATTACCAATACCAAAAGGAGCATATTTATCCTTAAATTTATATAGAATTCCTCATTGAATTCATCATAATCTCCCCAAATGACTTGTAACTCACTATTAAAACCAAATGCTTCAATCCCCCACAAAATGAATAGATTTTCGCAAGGTTTTTGTTTTAATAGATTATACATACTTTCTAAATCCCCACTGTTTAACATTCTTATCATTGGATCATATTCCCCTTTATCAAACATTACCTCAACAATACTGATACCTACTTCAATAAAATAAGGCACTTCTCCTTCCTGAAGAAATGCCCTCGTTACCTAATCCACTTACTGTTCTATTTCACAAGTAATCAGTGGTTTTAACCAAACCCCTGTATACCAAGAAAAAAACTGCAATGAATTTCGCTGCCTTTTATAGTGCTAATTGCTATGCGATTTGGTTTGTTTTTTCTTGATTTCTCCTTCAAAAGAGAACCCTTTAAGATAAACAGTCAATTCTTTCTGTTTTAGTACTATGAAAGTTAATTAGGCACCATCGTAATTTTAAAGCTGATCATGTTTTACGGTACGTGTTCTTTTATTTATTACACGTTCGCTCAGTTGTCCTTACTTTTCGCTCAGTCGAGTGGGGTTTTCGCTCAGTCAGAGGTCAATTTCGCTCACAACACAGCTGTTTTCGCTCAATAGCGTGAATTATAGGTTTCCACCTTACTCCAATCCCCGACAATATGGTGATATCACCTTAATTTTATGAATTAAACATGATATTTTTAGGAATGCCGTGAGATTTAACAAGAAATCAGCAGCAAAGTCCTGTTTTTTTGCTTACTCACACTAAAAAAGAAAAAACGGAACTATCGAGATAGCTCCGTTTTCCCAAACCACTACTTTTATTTCAACGCATTAACCGCGTTGATCAAGCCAAAGCCTGATTCACCATCATACCCACGTTTGAAAACATCATCAGAAGAAGATTGGATGATGTGTTTAACTTGTGCTGGTGAAAGCTTGTCTTTACCGTGTTGTGCGATGATTACTCCAGCAAGTCCTGCCGTTTTTGGAGCAGCCATTGACGTTCCACCTTTATAACCGTATCCACCACCAGGAATTGTAGCTAAGCAAAGATACGTGTTGTCTCGGCCTGCTCCTGTTGCAGGGTTATAGTTCGGCCCAAGGTCTCCACCTGGTGCCATAACATCGATTTTCCCAACGCCATAGTTGGAGTAGAATGCTAGATTCTTAAGCTGTCCGCCTGCAGACACGCGAATCATCGTCTGGCTGCTCGGACTGCGGTGAGTTGCACCATTGTCATCACCAGATAATTTTCCTGGAGAGCTGATGTCCACACCATTGTTTCCAGCAGATCCGACTACCGTTACACCTTTTTGAATCGCGTATTGAATTGCACGGTTGAATAGACGAACATCTGCAACTGTTTCTTTTGTTGCATAATCAGGATTTTGGAACCAGTCATAACCGCCAAGAGACATGTTTACAACATCCACATTGTCATCTGCTGCTTCCATTAATGCTTCAGCAATATGAGACGTTGCCGCTCCACCCGTTGGCCCAAATACACGGTATGCTGCTACTTTCAAATCAGGTCCAATCCCCATCGTACGGCCTTTAGCCGCGATCGATCCTGCAACATGTGTGCCGTGTGAGTTTTCGTCCATCGCATCAGGATAACCTGGAACGAATGACTTCCCATAAGCATAATTGTCTTTTAAATCAGGGTGGTTATAATCGATACCTGTGTCAATTACTCCTACAACAATGTCATTTCCATCTACTGATTTCCCAGTACCCCCTGGTAGGTTCCAAGATGCTCCGTTGTTTGTCACTTGCTTAATATCCCACTGATATTTTTCGTACATATCAGCAAATGTTCCAGCTTCGGTTACCAACGCCTCAGCTTCAATCGCTGCAGTATCCGGGTAAACCGTGTTTTGTACACCTGCATCGAGTACTGTGCTTGATTTCTTTATTTGAGATAGGAAGTTTGGATTAGTAGAAACGACCTCTACCGCACCTAGTTTGTCCAGTCTTGATTCAATCTGACCGCCAGCTTTCGAAATGTCTGTTCCAAAGTTTGTTGGTAATTTCGCTTGATCCTTAAAAATAACTATGTACTTCTTTTCTTGCCCCACTTCTGCTTTTGCAGAGAACGGGCTGCCGCTTAATGCAACGGACGCCCCAAGAGTTAGCGCAAGCGCACTAGCCATAAACTTATTCTTCATTAAAATCATCCCCTATCTTGTATTCTATATTTTATTATAATTATTTTTCATATATTTACAATTCGTTTTCAGAACATTATTTATATTCTGTTAATAATGATTCCTTGTACCTGCAACGAAAGTCCTTTTTCAGTAAACTTACTAAACTATTATTTACAATGAATATATAGACCTACAAATGATTTTTCACCATAATAAAAAAACAACCCTCTCAGCAAAGAAGATTGTTTGTTCATGGTTTATTTGCTTGTCTAGCATTTAATTAACTTTCGTCGTTTATGTAGTCAAGAATCAGGATTGTTCTCACTCTTAATTCCTTGACTTCATATAGATTTTTAACGACCCGCCATCAGCTCCATATACTTCTCCAGCATGACTCCACCCATACTTTTCATAATAGCCTTCTAGGTCCGTACTAAGATAAAGATTTTCGAATCCTTTCCGGGTAGTTTCTTCAATAGCATGCTGAAGGATTTGTGATCCGAGTTCTTTTCCTCTATGCTCTGGATCCACATACAAACAGGCAAACCATGGATATAGGTCTTGGCGGCTGTTAAGATCATTTCTGAGCAATGCATACGTTCCAACAATTTCTTCTTCAATGAGTGCTATGTAAAACCTCGGTAATGCGTCCTCCGTTTGGCATGAATGAACTATACAATCCTCGTAAAATTTGTAGTTTTGTTCGCTTCCCCACTGTTTCCAAAAAACATTCACTGCCTTATCAACTAAATCTTTACGCTGTTGTACTTCAATAATCTTCAACACGTTCTCTCCTATCCTTGAACCCTTTTATTCTTTGGAAAAATTTAAGTTCATCCATTTGATCTCATCTTTTTAAAAATTGAAAAAGCCGCATAGCATGACAAAATCAGGGAAACAAAAGCAATAAATGTATACATATTTACAAACAGTGTATTGGTTCCTTGGTTGAGCCAGCCGAATCTATAAATTTGTGAATCGATGTTAGTTGGTGGACCACCTAGTTCACCGATCAAACGGTTAACAAAGAAAACCTCCATACTAATTGAAATGATGAAAACGAGAGAAGAAGCTACTAATAGAATGATCCAATTCTTTCTATTCAGTTCTATTTTCTTTAATAGTTTTAGGAATGTAAAAACAAAGTATATGATAATGATGACAGCAAAAAAGAGAGGAATTAATCCTAGGTTTCCATTTCCCCCAAGTCGTCCAGGCTTTTGCGTAAACAAGTCTACAAGAAAAATGAAAAATAAACTCGCTATTAAAGAAACGACACATTTATTAAGATAGACCCTCATGCCTTCTCTCCTTTTCAAAGGTTTCTAAATTATATTATCATAAAAATTTACGTTTTCCTGTTCCCTACTTCATGATCCTATGCTAGTCTTCTTATATAGGATAATTTAACTAGATTAGGATGTTCGTCAAATGTGTAATGATAATATAGCGATACAAATTATAAAGAAGCTAGGTACATTGTTCGAAGAGTATAGAACCAGTAAATGCGAGAAACGCCGCAAGAAATTGGTTCATGATATACAAAGTCTTGGTGAAAAATTGGAGAAAATTCAATAGAGAACGAAAATTTTGTAGCATAAATAGCAAGTAGCTCACACAAAAGGTTGGAGTACCTCCAATCTTTTTGTTGTTTTTAGCCTATATAAGTTAGCTTAGAGCTGATTTATGAAGTAATAACCTCTGAAAAAAATTTATTCCACTCCCTTCGCCTGACCCATTTACCTAAATCTCCATAATCTTTTAGTATATTTTACCATATGAACAAAGAGCAGGAGCCAAAAAAAATTAGCACCCTAATTTTCAGTTGATATGATTCGGGTGCTGTTCCTTAGGATTTTTTATTGTTGCTAAAATTCTTTTTGAGTAATATTTTCAATAATAAAGTCTATAAAGAACCGGCTTGCAATGGGCAGAACTCTTTTGTCTTTGTATGCGAGACTGATCGTACGTGCAAACGATGGTGATATTGGTTTTGTTGCAACCTGATACGGACATCGGCTTAAAACAAGTTTCGGTAAAATGGATACACCTAGTCCCTGTTCGATCATCGACATAATGGCGTAATCATCATGAACACGGTATTGAATATTCGGTTCTACCTTGTTTTGTTGAAAAATCGTTAAGGGTTCACTGATTTCTCCCTCATCTAAAAGAATATAGTGTTCGTTCATCAGCTCTTCCAAAGAAACCGTTTCTTTCTCAACTAAGTGATGATTTTCTGGAAGTACCGCAAACATTTCATCTTTTTGTAAAGGAATCATCGTAAGATTGGAAACAGCATTCGGATTCACAAACCCAAAATCGACACTGCCTTCTTTAATCCAATTCGCGATATCTGTATAATCCCCTTGATGGATTTCAAATTCAACATCTGGATACTGTTTCTTAAATTCTTTTATCAAACCCGGCAGCCAATGACAGGAAACACTTGAAAAAGCACCGATTCGAATAAACCCGCTCTCCAGTCCTTCCATCTCTTTAATCTTCTCTTTTAATTCTCTGTGTGAATTGCAGATTTTTTTAATAAAAGGCAGAAACTCTTCTCCATCTGGTGTTAGTGTAATACCCGTTCGAGAACGTAAAATAAGAATCGTTGAAAGTTCTTCTTCTAAAGAATGCACCATTTGACTAATGGCGGATTGGGTATACCCGAGCTCTTCCGCAGCTTTTGTAAAACTACCTGTTTCGATCGCTTTTATAAAAGCATAATAAGAATTCATTGTTCTCGTCCCCTTTGCATTAGTAAATCTAATACTTCCATTATAATTATTCGTTTTATTAATGAAAATAGAGGTGTTACGATAAATCCACGTAATGAAGAATATGGAGAGGTCAGGCGCTAAAATGACACAAAAACAAGCAAACTGGATCTTAGCTTCTGTTTCTATGGGCTGGGGATTGTCATATGTATTTATGAAACTTACGGTAGGCAGCATTCCTTCATTAACGATTGTTGCGTTGCGATTTGGCATTGCCTTTATTGTGATGATGTTGATTTTCCACAAAAAAGTATTTTCGGTAGATGTTCAAACGTTAAAATATAGTGCCATAGTTGGTGCATTGCTGTGGGGTGTTTTTATCACGCTTATGTATGGAATTCAGCATACGACGGCTTCATCTGCTGGTTTTCTCGTAAGTACAACCGTTATCCTTGTACCAATTCTACAGATATTCATCACAAAAAAATGGCCGACAAAAGAAGTGACCGCAGGCGTGATCCTTGTTTCATTTGGTTTAGCTCTTCTAACGATCGGTAAGGATTTCAGTTTTGCATTTGGCTCTTACTTTTGTTTGGCAGCTGCATTTCTTTACGCGATACACATTATCGTAACGAATCATTTTGCCAGAAGAGTAGACGCCCTTTTACTTGGAATCTATCAGCTCGGATTCGCGAGCCTTTTTGCAGCCGTTGGATCGTTTATTCTTGAGACTCCCGTTTTACCTCAGACTGTTATTCATTGGGTAGCCATACTCGGGTTGGCACTCGTCTGTTCTGCTTATGGCTTTGTCATGCAGCCGCTCGTCCAAAAGTACACGACGCCTGAGAGCACGGGTTTCCTTTTTTCACTTGAACCCATTTTTGCCGCGCTGTTTGCATTCCTCTTCCTGAAAGAAAACATGGGGCTTCAAGGTTATGTAGGGGCGATCATTCTTTTGTGTGGGGTGTTTATCGCAAACTCTACTTTTACAAAACATAAGGAAATAAGGCTAGTGACAAAAAAGAGCGGAATTGTCGAAAAGGCTTAGAAGGAGCTAGAGTTAGCCGCATTAACTGGCAGCTAACTCTACAAGCTGGTTTGGGGCAACATGGATATTGGACGTCTTTTCACATAAGTTATCGCACAAACAATGACGCCAGCCAAAATCCTGCAGGGATCGATGCCCAGAGTGTACTGTTTACGAAGAGCAACTTCGGATAACTGGTTTTGTTGATTCCGTTTTTATAATAAAAACGCAATACACTGATCGCGCCGATTACCCAAACAGGCAGAATTAAAAAGAACTCTGGTGCAACGTACGTTTTGTCCGTATAATTTTCTGCGATCGTTCCTAATGCAAAGAAAAAAGCGACGTTAACTGTAAAAAAACCGCAAATAATGACGTTGCTCCAAACAAGAAAAGCCTTCACTTTATCAAACTCCTTTTAGAGCGTAGTGGTTAAATAGGCCCTCCGCCTCCGCCATGGTGGTTGTTTCTACCCGCAGCTCGTGTTCTTTCGGCAGCGTTATTAATCTGCGTTCCTTTACTCAAATGCTGATCATCATGGTAGATGTTGACGCCGCCCGTTCCCCTCTTCTTCCCACGATAATCAAAATAAACCGCTAATGCGCACACGATAACAAGTGGTGTCAGAACAATCAACCAAGCCAAATCGATCACTCCTCATCATTTGGATAGCCCCACAAATTTTTACCTAATAATTCCATTATACAGGTTAGAAGCTTGACATAGGTATTGTTTTTCTTTTTCATGACAACATTCGTTAAAAGGTTTGTAGAATTGACTAATAGAAAAGAGCAACCTTTTAAAGGAGGTGCTTTTGTTTACTTTATTGTTTATCACTTGCTAATATTAAGTGTTTCCACACCGTACCCAACTGCCATTACAGGAATGACGTATTGTGATTTTTTATCAGATGCTTTTGATAAATACACTGTTCCTTCAGCACCTTTCGTTTCAATTCTGTCCACGACATAGCCTTTCTCGGGTATAATATACCACTTCCCTTTAAATTGCATGACCGAAGTTTCATTATTCTTATTCCTTGCTAACTTCCACTCTTCTCTTATTTCTTCGGGGACATATGATTCATCAATTCCGCTCGTAATACTAGGAAGTTTCTCTTCTGCTTCAAATTGATCCCTGTAACGTTTGAGGTTCGGCTTTAATTTACTTGGATCAACAGGAACATTAATCATTAATTCTTTCGTACGCAGATAATTGACTACTTCATTGTTATTATTATAAGTTTCGTATTGGATTAAAATCCCCGTATCTTTATCTACCCAAAACCGAAACGCACTAGAACGATGTTTTTCAGATGCATAAGCGTCTAATTTTCCCTTTATGACCAATGTATTATGGCCTGCTACTTTTTCGTTTTGCTTTTCAATGTCCCAACTGTTTAAATCCCTTGTATAATTGGAGGCAATTTCATAAGGAAAAAGTGAGTTCTGGGCCCGTCCTATGGGTGGACGATCTCGATAACTAGTGAAGTTAACACCTTCGGAATCTACGGTAAAAGCATTTTCAATGGTTAACGTACAACAAGTAGCCGTTTTAAGATAGTTCGATTCACGGTACGTTTTATCACTTTCAAAAATACTCCAAACTTTCTTGTCGTCATAATAGTCGATAGCTAGTTGAGGTACCTCTTTTCCAGACGGGAAATGAGTTGTCTTACTATATCCTCCAATTTTATCTTTCATGTCCAGCTCGTATTCTATAATGGTTTTATCATTATTTGTTACTTCTTCAAAGCTCCCTTTCGCTGTTTCAAAGTAATCAACCGTATTAATCATTTTGGTAAGTATCTCTTCCTTCGTCATCTCACCAAAATACTCATTTTTCTCTTCTGGCACATAAGGAGTATTCTTATTAGCCGGTTTGGTGACTATTTTCTCATCAGCTAGTTGAGTTTCACTAGTAGGTTCAGGCTTCAACTGCTCTATCGCAAACCAGGTTAAGCACATTAATAAAGAAGCAAAGAGAGCTGTGCTTAACGTAAATTTCCAAGTTCGTGTTATAAGAGATCCTTTTTCATCTTTGGGGTCTTCTTTTACAGTCTTTAAAACTTTGAACATCCTATTTTTATCAAAATCTAAATCTTTAAGGATCGTACTATTCATCTTTTCCGGTAAGTTCTTTAAGTTATCTTCCACGTGCCTCACCCCTTTCTAGTTTCTTCCTCAATTGTTGCTTTCCTCTCTGGAGTCTTGATTTGACCGTGTTCTGATTCGCGTTTAATAAATCAGCAATTTGTTCAATCGTCATATCCTCATAGTAGTAAAAGATAATGACTTCTCTCATTTTCACAGGAAGAGAGACAACCATAGTAGAGATACGATTATTTTCTTCATAATCAAGAAACTTCTCCTCAGGAGACTTTTCGTTACTAGAGTGGATTTGAAAACCCGCGAAATTCGAAATAATGATATTTTTAAAGTTCCAACTTTTTAGTACATCCTTGCAGCCATTTATCGTTATTTTGTAAAGCCACGTTTTATATGAAGAGTCTTCTCTAAACGTATCCAAATGTTTAAAACACTTCACAAATACGTCCTGTACAATATCTTCTGCCAGTTGTTCTTGTTTAACGTATGTAAAGGCCAACCTAACCAAACTACGGCCATACTCTTTCATAAGCCACATGAGAAGCTCTTCTCGATTTTGTTTAGGAGGAATTCGATTTGTAACTTCTTCAATATTTACCATTTTTACACACCTTTCTATTCTTATAATAGACGACAAGAGGTACGTTGCAGGTTCATTTTTTAAAATTCACTCTATTTTTGTTGAACTTCTAGTAACCACAACAAAAAAAAACCGACCCAATATCATGGGTCGGCTGCTTACTTACTTAATCGTTTTTATTGCTATCTGGCTCGTCTTCACGTTTATTGTAATCGTATTTTGACGGGTCTACTTTCTTAAATCCTTTAACGTCGTGGAAACGAAGCAGATCACCGTATACGGTTTTATCAGATAAAGCGAGTTTTGTTTCAACTTCTCTTTTAATGGCTTTGATTTCTTCTGTTTCTTCGATCGGTTCACCCGTTTTGGAATCGTAATATTTACCGTCGACTCCGGTTACTTTAGGTGTAACAAAGTTTCCATTTCGTAATGGCGTCACTTCGTCATGATTTTTAGACAATAAGTCTGTTCCGAACTGAATGTAGTCTTTTGTTTCCATGCCTAGTAAATGCATAAGTGTTGGACGAAGATCCACTTGTCCCCCAACTTTTTCAACCGTTCCACCCTCTAGACCAGGTGCATGAATGAACAATGGAACTTTTTGAAGGTGTGTGTTCTCGTATGGCGTAATTTCTTTGCCTAATACTTTTGCCATCGACTTATTGCGTGTCTCTGCGATTCCGTAATGATCACCGTATAGAATGATCATTGAATTGTCATATAGACCTTCTTCTTTTAGTTGTGCAAAGAACTGCTGAACCGCTTCATCCATGTATCGAGCCGTTTGGAAATAACGGTCGACCGTAGCATCACCCGTTGTGTGAGGTTCAATCGTTGCTTCCTCATCCGTGATCGGATACGGGAAGTGGTTCGAAAGCGTAAGGAACTTTGTATAGAAAGGCTGCTTCAATGACTTCAGCATCGGCATCGATTCTTTAAAGAACGGCTTATCTTTCAATCCGTAGTTCTCTACGTCTTGCTCGTTCATATCATAATATTCGGCATCAAAGAAATGCTGATATCCGAAACGTTTATAGATTACATCACGGTTCCAGAACGATTTGTAGTTACCGTGGAAAACGGCTGTTGAATAGCCTTGTTGTTCCATGATCGCTGGAGCTGCTTGGTACGTGTTTTCACCTTTTGTCGTAAACGCAGTTCCTTGCGGTAATCCGTATAGTGAGTTTTCAAGCAAGAACTCAGCATCTGCTGTTTTCCCTTGTGATGTTTGGTGATAAAAGTTATTAAAGTATAACGTGTTTTTGTCTTTTGTTAATGAATTTAGAAACGGTGTAACTTCTTGTCCGTTCAAATTATAGTTGATCGCAAAGTTTTGCAGCGACTCTAAGTGAATGTAAATCACATTCATGCCTTTTGCTTTACCAAAGTATTTTGGGTTTGGTTCTGCATAGTTCGCTTTAACGTAGTTCTCCACCTCTGTCGCATCATCCGTGCTTGCTAATGCACGCTGAGCGGATGATTTAGAGCTAAGGATCGCATCATAAACGGTGTAGTTATACATCCCCAAATATTTTACGATATAGTTACGGTCGAACGTTCTCGTTAATAACTGTGGTCGATCCATTTCAGCTAACGCTAAGTTTGCTGTAAAAGCAATTACAGCGGCAAGACCAACAGCAACAAGGCTTTTCCTCTTTACTCTAACCGGTTCTGGATTAATTTTTTTCGTTAGAACCAATACTAATAAAATAATGATGTCTAAGAAAAACAGGACATCATAAGGATTTAAAAGTGCACCAAAGCTATTACCGATGGTTCCGGCATTTTTTGTCTGCGTTAATGTTGGCAGCGTGATAAAATCTGTGAAAAAGCGGTAGTACATCATGTTTGCAAATAACAATAATGTCATGAGCGCATCAATTACAATCATCCAAATGAACGCTCTTCTTCCTTTTGCAAGCAATGCTAAGCCAAGTAATAGCAGCGAGGAACTTAATGGATTAATAAAAAGCAGAAATTCCTGAAATCCGCCTTCAACGCCTAAATTAAATTCTGTTTTATATGCTGCATACGTTTTGATCCAAAGAAAACAAACCATCATCAGGAAGAATCCCATATGTGTGTTTACCATATTCTTTCGATTCGTCATATTCTCACCTCAATAATTCCAATAGCCAATCTAGTATTCTCGTTTTCTTTTAAAAATATAAATTTCATGTAAAGATTATGTTAAAACAATATAGAGATAGTACACATTATGAAATAAAAAGTCAATGAAAGTTACCTTCCAAATGCATTATCACTATTGGTACCATACGAAAAAAAGCCGCCATATAGGCAGCTCTCGTTAATTATGAACGTATTGTGACCAACCAAGATCACGTTCCACAAAATGTTACATAAGGTCCTTCAGATTCAGGTGGAAGTTTTGTGTACGGTTCTTGATCTGGTGTATGTGCGTATGGATTTTTGAGTACAGCAACGAATTTCTCCATTACACCATAGTCTCCATCCTCAGCTGCTTTAAGAGCCTCTTCCACTCGGTGGTTTCGAGGAATTACACCTGGATTGCTATTTCGCATCAGTTCAGCTGATTCTGATTTCGACTCAGACTGTCTCGCCCTTCTTTCTTCCCACTTTTCTTGCCATGAAGCAAATTCTTCCGATTCAAACAATTTCGTGCAATCCTTTGTATCAAACGTTAATGAGCGGAAGGTGTTCGTAAAGTCAGCTTCATTCTCCTGCATCAAGTTAAGAAGGTCTTCGATCAGTGTTGTATCTTCTTTCTCTTCGTTAAACAACCCAAGCTTCGATCTCATACCTCTAAAATAATTAGCGTGATATAAATCAGAAAATCCGTATAGAACGTCTTGAGCCATTTCAACGGCTTTTTCTTGATTCTCATGCAGCAGCGGCAACAACGTTTCTGCAAAACGGGCTAAGTTCCAACCCGCAATCCGAGGCTGATTGGCGTAGGCATAGCGTCCTTCTCGATCAATGGAGCTGAAAACAGTCACTGGATTGTAACGATCCATGAACGCACATGGTCCATAATCGATTGTTTCCCCGCTGATCGTCATGTTGTCTGTGTTCATGACACCATGAATAAATCCTGACAACTGCCACTTCGAGATGAGATAGGCTTGGCGCTCGATTACTTTTTTAAGAAGGTTCAAATAGCGATTGTCATCATCCTCGATTTCTGGATAATGACGTTGGATCGCATAGTCTGCGAGCTGCTTCAGTTCCTCAGGTGTTCCCCATTTCGCAGCGAATTCAAATGTACCCACTCGTAAATGACTGGACGCCACGCGCGTCATAATGGCACCGGGTAGATCGGTTTCACGGATGATAGGCTCTCCCGTCGTCACCACAGCAAGACTGCGAGTCGTAGGGATCCCGAGCGCATGCATTGCTTCACTCATGATATATTCACGAAGCATCGGCCCAAGAGCAGCTCTCCCGTCACCTCCACGTGAATAAGGGGTTCTCCCTGATCCTTTAAGCTGAATATCAAAACGCTCACCTTGAGGGGTAATCTGCTCCCCAATCATCAACGCACGCCCGTCACCGAGCATGTTAAAATATCCGAACTGATGGCCAGCGTATGCTTGTGCAAGTGATGATGCGCCTTCTGGCATCTCGTTTCCGGCAAACACAGCAATATTTTCTTCTTGTTGCAGCGCCTCAACATGTAAACCAAGTGATTTTGCTAAGGATTCATTCAGCACCACTAATTTAGGCGAACTTACAAGATTCGTATGTATCGTAGAAAAGAATTTACTAGGCAGGCGAGCATAGCTATTGTCTAAGTTCCATCTAGTTTCTTTTGTCATGTGATCTCCTTTATTGTTTTTCTATTTGTTATCCCATTTTTCTAATTCAACATTAACACAATGCGAACTTTTATAGGTTTGGTTCTGCTTATTTATTATTCCCTAATGCATAGAAAAAGAGCCTATCAAAATTGGCCCTTTAATTACTTCTGGCTTTGTTGTACAGAAATAAGCAGATAGCTTTCTCATGATTAGTCCAAATCAGCTAACCCATATCTCTTGGATTTCAAAAGGCTGCCATTTGCCATCCCTGTATAGAAGCTTCCCTTTTACACCAACTGCACCATTTCCTGCTCGATATTTAGAGCCTTCAAATTCAAAAGCTTTGTTGTTCGATATAAACTTAGCTTTCTCTAATTTAAGCAGAACACCATGTAATACCATCGTTTTTGTATTGTACATTCCTTTATGTTTCAATTTTTTTAAAGTAGCTTCAATCACATCTACTCCATATTTATCTTTTAAAAAGAGTTTGATCTCCTTTTTGTCGTTCTCGCTTAATTCTTTTACAATCGTTAAATCTAAAGCTATGAATCGCATCTCACTGTTCAACGCTTCGTCCTTTACCATAATGGAATCCAAAGCATTGAAGTAGACGGAGCCTAAATCCCCATTTGTATGTTGTTCCTGATTACACGCGGTAAATAATAAAGATATTAGCAATAGTACAAAATAATATTTTTTCGCGAACCCCATCCTTATTCACCTCTTTTATATGAGGTGAATCATGGCCACCTCAGTTGTATGAATTTTAAGTTCATTTCTTTCATTTTAATTTCGTTTAAGTAGATTTAACTTTTTCAAGATACCTACCTCTCATTTCTCCCTTTTTATTACATATTCTAAATAGCTGAAACAATGCCTCCATAAACAAAACGGTTTCAATAAAAGAAATTAAGATGATATAACAAATAAAGTGCAGGACTATCTATTCATAATTAGCACATAATTCCATATATTTCTTTTAATTAACATACAATTATGTATAATAAGTTTATAATGTTCCCGAATGAATCTGAAAGGTTGGGAGGAAAGTGAAGAAATCCTTTTATTATTATTGGTTTTCAGCTACAAGTATTTCTTTAGCTGATGTGATTTACATAATGGTCATTACAACGTTTATTTATCAAAAAACAGAATCAGCATTTTTAGCTGCAATCTTTCCCTTGATTCGAGCCGTAGCGAATATACTTGCAGGATTATCAGCCCCACTACTACAAATGAAGTATTCCTTTTCAAAGCTGTTGATTTCTCTCCAGTTCATGAAGGCGGTTTTCATCACAACCCTAATCATTGGATTTCCAACTATTTCGGAACACATTAGTTACCTTCTGTTACTGGTTTTAGCTATTTCGTTTATCGAAGGTTGGGGTAATCCGCTATTAAGTTCTATCGTTCCTAAAGTCGTAGAGAAAGAAAAATTAGTTAAAGCTAATAGCTCATTGGCTGTTACCAGTCAGATCGTACAGTTTTCGGGATTTACTTTGACAGGCTTTATTGTTATTCAGTTTGGTCATATGATTACCCTTATAGGAACCGCAATTCTTATGTGGTCTGCATGGGTATGTTTGTATTTCATTTCTTTATCATTAAAAACCGATCAACCTCTTAATAACCCTAAACCTAACTCTAAATGGATAGCGATTAAAGAAGGCTGGTGGCACCTTTGGAGTAACAAAACATTACGTTTGGTAACGATGATGGACGTAATTGAAGGAATGGCGGGTACCATTTGGGTCGGAGCAATTACTTTGGTTTATGTTAAAGAAGTTTTACATCAAGATGTGCAGTGGTGGGGGTATATCAATGCCAGCTATTACATAGGAACCATTCTAGGGGGCCTTTTTGTCATTTGGCTATCAAGTAAAATACAAAGAAATCTAGTCTTTAATATGGCGATCGGATCTTTATTCTTTAGTCTATTTACCTTATTGTACGGTCTAAATAGCATCCCCTTATTATCATTACTTCTGTGCGTTCTCATGGGTCCTGCCTATCAACTTAGAGATGTCTCTCAGCAAACGGCTATTCAATCCAATGTGGATACAGAAATCTTGCCGAAAGTATACGCTTCTAGAAGTATTCTTCTTTCAACTATTACAAGTATATCGATCGCACTTTTTGGTTTCATTGCAGATTTCTTAGGGATAAGGTGGGTATACATTATAGGGTCTTGTTTAATTGCTACATCTGCTTTATTATCGTTTTCATTATTAAAAGTAGTAGAGAAGAAAACAGACTTAGAATTTTCTTCCTAATAAAAGCCCACCTATTCGAGGGTGGGCCTTAGTATTACGATAATCACACCGTAACTCTATTAAAGTCATTCATCCGTAATTAGTCCTTCACCGAAATGAATGTTTTGCATTTGAGTTGTTCTAAATTTTTCATAGGTGATTCTTAACGTGCTTATATCATTTATCGGATTTGTATTTGTACCAAGGAATTCAACTCGTAAAACTAAGTAAAATTCACCATCTACTTTGTACCCTTTAACTGAAACGAGATCATCATCTAATCCATCTTCTTTAACACCCTTTTCATCAAGTGCTCCAATACGACCTGTCCTCGCTATAAAAGGTTGGATTTTAAATTCATCATCGTTTTTAGCAACAATTGTTCCATCTCTTTTTATGAATTCTATTTCTTCAAGTGTTGGTTTTCCAATTCCCTCCCATTTAAATGGGTATCCAACGTAAAAAGGTTGATGGTCTTCCCAATTTTCTATCCCTATTGAAGCATGACCCCATTTGGTAAATTCACCGTAGTGACTTATAAAGTTAAATGTCCACCAAAGACCTATAAGGATTATGATACTAACAAACAACAGAGCAATCCTCTTCTTCATTTCCCCACCTCTATTGTTGAACAATTCTGCCGAGATGCTTCTTTTAATCTATTCTTTTCGGTAGACCTTTATATCTAGTACTCCATCGAATTCGCAGCTTTCAACAAATCTTCCATCTTAAACTGTGAACCCATCAGCATCATTCCATAATAAAGATCGTCCTTTTTCCAGCGTATTGCCTTTACATCTGACGAATTCGTCTCAATGACAACCTTCGTTCCATCTTCCAACTTTGTTGTCTTGAGTTTTCCTTCATCATGAAAGTTCGTTTTCTCATTATGAAATGTTGTAACGTTCAGAACGGCTCCTTTTCCGTTTCCATACACAAACTCGGTATGTATGATATCCCCTTTTGGATCTCCAGGTGGTTCTCCAGCGTACTTGAGTTGCACTTGTTTTGGTTCGAATGGCACTGATTCTGGTGCTGCCAACCTTTCCTGCACGGTGTCTGGTAATTCTACCACCATCTTCTTCACATCGGGATAATCCTTTTTCAACTGTTCTACCGCAGCATTATCACTGCATGCCGTTAACATGACCAATAAAATAAATCCGAGTATTTTTTTCATGTCATCCCCCCTGCTCTTCTATATTCGATATTTTGGAATATAATTCCTTTCACGACTTAATTATAGGAAACGGCCATACAAAAAGACGTCACTCCTATGAAGTACGTCTTTTCACCCTCTTTTGTGCTTATCTCATAACATTTGGAATAAACTCCTTTATAAAATCTCTCACTTCTTCTTTTACCTCTTTTACCGATTCATCCAAAAGCTCACCCTTCACCTTGCTTCCGGGGATGTTTCTTGTAACAGGCACTCCTAGAAAGGTACGCTCGCATTCCCATATTTTTATCGTATGTAAATCAGTGAGTTCATCTGTTTCATCAAGCAGTCCTATTGAAATGGAGCTCGCATAACCAGGCTGGAAGGGATCTTCTCCATCTTGGTCAAAACTTCCCTCTATTTTTATCTGATCACTTGTATTCTGAAATTCATGTAAGACCTTCTCAAGCAGTTTCTTCAGTTCCTGTTCTTTTTTTATAATCTCCACTTTTAATTGGGGAATAAAATCAACTTGATTGTATATCATTCGAATCAACTTCCTTTAGTCTAAAATCGAACCACACGTAAGATTCGCGATCGTTCCAGTCATTGCGCTTGCACGATCGGAGGCCATGAAAACTGCTACATTCGCAACCTCGTTTAGTGTTGGCAATCGTGCGAGGACTGTTCCGTCTTCCATGTATGTTCTCACTTCAGGAAAGTCGGGATTCCATGTTTCAGGAATGGCATTAGGTCTTAAGCAGACAACTCGAATTCCTTGTGGGCCAAGTTCACCAGCTAAACTGCGAGAGAATCCTTCAATTGCTGCACATGCCGTTGCAAAACCTCCAGTCAAATGGTATTTTCGGTCACGCCCTGACAACATGGAAGATGATGCAGATAATGTGAGAATGACGCCTGATTTTTGCTGAACCATGTGCCTTGCTGCAGCAGTCGAAGTAAGAAAATGTGTTTTTACGCCTGTCAGGATTGGTGCTGTAAAGTCTTCGTGATTCATATCAACCAGCGGTGTTCCTTGCAGATCTCCACGAATCCCTATCGCATTGAAAGAAATATCAATACTGCCTGTATGCTTAACGACTCTGTCAATGTGCTCTTCGATGGCTTGTGGATCGAGGGCATCTATTTTTGTCACCTTAGCTGATCCACCTGCATTTGTAATCTCATCTGCAACATGGTTTAAAGATTCGAGCGATCGACCTGTCAAAAATACATTAGCTCCTTCTTGAGCAAAAGCTCGTGCAACCGCACCTCCGATTGCACCACCAGCACCGTAAATGATTGCATTTTTGTTTTTCAGCAACATGTTTCTTCCTCCTTTTTAGCATCATTTTTGTCCATTCATTGCACATTCCTTCATATCAATCATTTATCTATCTCTCTGTATTTCAGCCTCATACTTTTCTACAAGTGCATGATTGGATATCGCTCCATACTTCTTTTCTAGCTTTGGTTTCAGTTTTAGCCACATCACATTCTTTTCGTAAAGATCGCGGTCGAATTGATGATTAAGCTGATCAAGCGACAATCCTAGGGCATCCGCATACGCTAGGTGTTGAGGCAAATCACTATGATCGGGTCCAGCTTTAATAAATTGATCCACTTCTTCCTCATAACGGTTATTCCATACTTCTCTTTCGCAATCGTTTTCCATGCTTTATCGTCTTTCATTGCCTGTTTTGATAGCTGCACGGCTTATTCCTCTGTTAACTTCGTCTCATCATACATTTCCTGAGCAAGTGTTCGAATCAGCCATTTTCTTAGCTGCTCATCACCACCTGCCAATTTATCCGCTTCAGATATAGCATGGTTAAAGACTTTTCTATAATCATCTAAGGTATATGTATCAAGCATTTCTTTTTGCTCTGCTTCACTCTTCATTTTGATCTTTAGCGAGTTGTTTTCTTTCGATTGGCAGCCTGCTATAAGAATCATGGCTAACAAGCTTGCGAATAGGATTTTTATATAGGGCAATTTCGAGTAAACCTCCAGTATTTATTGAATCTTTCCTAATTCTGTATTCTACTTTACAGCCTGGTCTTCCTTTGTATCAAAAAAAATAAGGCTGCCCTAAAAATTAGGACCGCCCTTATTTTTCATTATTTAATTTAAATCCCCAACTTTTCTTTCACTTCTTTTATCTGAAGAATATGGCGTTGTTCATGATACCCCACGAATGGAATCCATTGTTTTAAGCTGATGTTTCCGAATATCGGATGAGGAAACCCTTTCTCATCCAAATCTTTTTCATCTACCGTGTTGTCGATCTCTCTCAGTTTTTGATGTGTGGCAGCGAGCTTCTCTTTTAATTCCACTAGCGTCGCAAACTCATCACTTGGCACCGAGAATTCTGGTGCATCCACCTTTATTTCACGATTAATTGTTGCTTCAATCGGCTTGGAGCTGGCATTCACTGTTTCTCCATTTTTCAATTGGTGCACAATTGTTTTCGCAATGCCACCTTCCATTAAATATAAATGTTCAAGAATCTGCTTGATGGACCATTCTTGATCTGAAGGTTTTTTGTTAAGATTTTCATCAGACAATCCTTGAACTTCATGGAACAAATCTTCACGGACTTTATCATTAATCAACATGTATATTCACCTTTTTAAGTCTGACTTGTGTTCGTATTTTATCATGAAAGAGGGATATTATTGTTGTTTGACGTTTTGGATCAGCAAAGTAAAAGCATTCCAAAAACAGGAATGCTTTGTTCGTTTTATTCTTTAAGCCGTTACAGATTTAGCTGAACGTTTGCTTTGGCTTTCAATTTTGTTTACTGCTTCAGCACTTGTATCTACTCGTTTAACAAATAGAGCTAAAACTAAAGCAACAATGTTAATAGCAAACGCTACATAGAACGAATACTGTATGCCTGATAACAGGGCTTGCTTCGTTAAGGCCGCAGTTGATGCGTCAGTTATTGTAGCAGGGTCCACTCCGCTCATTAAGCTTTTCGCTTCTGTTTTCGTAACGGTATTCATGATGGTTACAAGTATCGCTGTTCCGATGGATCCAGATACTTGCTGTGCTGTATTGTTTACTGCGGTCCCATGCGGGTTCAAGCTCGTCGGCAGCTGGTTGAGTCCGTTTGTCATAATCGGCATCATAACCATAGATAAGCCGAACATGCGCATGGAGTAGATCATGATAATGTAAGCATAAGAAGAATCTACTTGAAGATGCGCCAGCATGTATGTGGAGATCGCTGTAATTGAAAGTCCCACAACCGCTAGTGCGCGAGGTCCAAAACGATCAAACAGCTTTCCTGTGATCGGGGACATGATCGCCATAATCACCGCTCCAGGCAGCATCATCAATCCTGAGTGCAACGGAGAGATCCCCCGAACGCTCTGAACATAAGCTGGTGTTAGGATCATCCCGGAAAACATGGCAACTGCGTTTACAATGGCGATGACAGAAGCTAGTGCAAACATCGGGTATTTGTATACACGGATGTTCAATAACGGTTCATCTAATTGTAATTGTCTCAGGATAAAGGTAACTAACGCAATGCCACCTATGATTAGGGTTGATAAGACAATGGTATCTGTCCAGCCATCTGAACTCGCTGTACTGCAGCCGTATAGAATTCCTCCAAAACCAATGCTGGATAAAACAAGTGATAAATAATCCAGTGTGACATTTTTGTTCGGCTTCATCACATTCTCTAGTTTCCAGACCGCAAATAACAAGCTTAAGATCGCTAACGGCAGGATCATTTCAAAAAGAAGGCGCCAGTCATGGTACTCTACAATGTACCCAGATAAAGTCGGACCAATTGCGGGTGCTGTGATCATGACCAATCCGAAGATCCCCATCGCCATTCCCCGTTTTTCACGCGGAAAGCTAACAAGCATCACGTTCATCAAAATCGGTCCCATAACGGAAGAACCTACCGCCTGCACCATGCGGCCTGTTAGCAACAAACCGAAATTTGGCGCGAATGCAGATAATGCAGTTCCGATCGTAAAGATGCTCATCGCTGTTATGAACAGTTTTCTATTAGAAAAGCGTGTAATCAGAAAAGCCGATGCCGGTATCAACACCCCGCTCACAAGCATAAAGCCTGTTACGAGCCATTGAACGGTCGAGTAGTCTTTCACACCTAAGTCCACCATGATCGTAGGCAGTGCTACGTTCAGCAGTGAGTTGTTTAAAAAGGCAACAAATGCTCCAACAAATAAGATCGCAAGCATCAAATAGGGCGGTTTTTTATGTTGTAAAGTGGAATCTGTATTATTCCCCATGTTCATTCTCCTCTAGTTTTGTAAAATACTTAACTTCATTAAGTTTATACTCTAGGTATAAAATTATCAATACTTTTGTACCCCTAGTCTAAAAACATTGTGTTTCCATCAGAAGAAATTTATACTAGCTGTAAGGGTACTTGAGGAGGAACGCATGAATAATCGTAAACGAAAAGTCGCAGATATCGCACTAAAACTATTTATAGAAAAAGGCATTCAGCAGACCTCAATACAAGAAATTATCGAAAAAGCCAATATTTCAAAAGGGACATTTTATAATTACTTCTCATCAAAAAATGACTGTATTGCCGATATACTGGAATTTCTGCGCTATGATGCGAGCCAACAGCGAATTGCCGTTCAGATTGGTAAAGATACGGCTGACCGAAATGTTTTTATAGAACAAATCGTGATCATCATGCGCTTGAATCAAGAGCGTAATGTGTCACCGCTATTTGAGGCGATCTTATCTTCAAATGAGGCCGATCTAAAAAAACTCGTTATGCAGCACAGATTATATGAGATGGAATGGCTCTCCACACGATTTATTGAGATCTTTGGAGAAGAAATCCGAGAGCATGTGTTTGAAGCGACCGTTCTCTTTTTTGGTATGATGCATCATATGTTATTCACGCTGCGCATCGCAAATACGGCGTACTCATTAGAACATGTTGTGGATACTCTTCTCTCTTATATTGAGTTGCTTGTCCCTCACATGATGAAGAGTGATACCGCACTCATTCCCACATCAGCTTTTGAATTATTAAGAACAAATGCGAATAAAAAGATCATAAAATTAGAAGATATTCTGTTAGCTGCTGATCAGCTTCAGAAGGATTTTACATTTACCGAAGAACAACAAGATCTATTCGATGCGATCTTAAACGAACTTCAACAGGATCGCATCCGCAAGATCGTTCTTCAACCCCTGCTGAAGCCTTTTCAAAAGCAGTTTGAAAATACCCCGATCTATTCCCAAGCACAAACATTCACGAATAAAGTTTGGTACTTTCTAAAAAACTTAACCTAATTCAAAAAGAAGCTTACTGATTCTTCTTCCAATCAGTAGCTTCTTTTTTTATTTCAACAAGATTGCAGGAGATGGATTTCATTCTTATAATGAAAGTGAATGGAGGTCGGTAGAAATGGCAAATCATTTTGCCGGAATCAGACGCTGCTCATGCAAAGCCTAATAGGGGCGATCCTTTGTATGGGCTGACTTTTCATGTAGAATTGTCGCCCGCATTATGAGATATCGTTTCTAGGGATGGCTTTGCACCTTATTGCCTTTAACAAAGAATAAGGAGCTGAATAAGAGTGAATACACCATTCATTAGAAACCATCAATACAACCTCATTAAAAAACAGGTCGGACAGTTGCAGCATGCCTGTAACAATGGAGCTGACCCAAAAGTAATCGAAGCCGTTGAGTTGAGTGTTCAATCCAAGATTCTCGACGCTTTTCCAGGAATTCATGAACATCAAAAAGAAGTCGTAGAAAAGGTTATCCATCTTCGTAAAACCGAAGACTTTCAACATTATCTTCAATCGTTAGAGCCATATTTAAAAGAATTTACACCTGTTTCAGGAAAACAGATTAACAAACTTTTTCCTAAGAATAAAAAGTTAAAAACGCCTGATCTAAATGGGGTCGATTATCGCCGAATGAGTTACCTTGGCTGGGTGGATATCGCCACAAATAAATTGTTCCTCGTTTATCATTTAAACGGTCAATTAGTAGGCGTACAAGGTCGATTCACGCCTGCTAATAAAGGGATCTGCTTTTTATGTAATGGAATTGGAGACGTTGCGTTGTTTTCAGCGATAACCAAATCGAAACCAGCGAACGCTTCACCTGACTATTATAAAGCAATCGGAAACTATCTGTGCGTGAATAGTCATTTGTGCAACCAAAGAATTACGGATGTGAGCACATTGGAGAAGTTTTTAAGTGCTGTTCTGTATTAATTTAGTATTAACAGGCTTTAACTTTGTTGCTGGTGGAAGTAGTGGATCTAAATTCTAGAGGTGATTAACCACATTACTAACAAATCAGAGCATGTAGGCTCTGGTTTGTTTTTTTACGGTACGTGTTCTTATATTTATTACACGTTCGCTCAATGATACGCTGTTTTCGCTCAGTTAGACCCTGTTTTCGCTCAATTAGACCTTGTTTTCGCTCAGTCAAAGCCTGTTTTCGCGCACAAACAGTCATTTTGCGCACACACGGTGTCTGTAGCATCGAAGACAAGCCCACTCAGCCCTATTAAATCCAGAATTTCATCACAAAAATCAAAAACTGACATCATAAAGTTACATTAAGTACGTTTTTACTTCAGTTTCTTTCATTTTTGAGCTATTATTTCATATTTTCCCACTCGTCAGCTAATAAATCATAAATTACTTAATTTTCCAACATAAAAAATCCCTTGTGCTGTTTCACACAAGGGATTGAACTCACATCTTTTAAAGCGTTGCTTCTTTTTGCTGAATGATTCTTTTTGCTGCCAAAACAATTACTAACGATAGACCAGCCAGCCAAAAGAGTGCAGCTATCGGGTACAGCAGCGGCATTCCGAACAGGTTGAACGTGTGGAAGTGTGCAAAGAAAAACTCAACCTGCATGATATAGAAAAACGAGAAACTGAACAGATACTCGATCCAGTTCGGCAGGCTCATTCCCCCGACAATCATGAATGGTATGCCCAGAATAGCACCATTTATAAAGAATGAAGTTAATGCGTTTTTGCTGAGCGATGAAACTAGAATGATGCATAACGTAAAACTTAAGGCTGCTAGCAAATGAAAGCTTAATTGAATCAAATGGTATTCGATCATCGTAAAGCTATATGGCGAAAAATAGTATTCAAAAATATTTTGTATGGGTGTCGACCATCCAGAAAAACCATACTGAATACCATTCCACGTGAGGTTGAAAATCTCCCAGGCGATAACAACGGATGCTGTATAAATGAACCCAGCGAGAACTTTAGACCAAAGTAAGCTCTTTCTTCCTTTACTCGAACTTAAAATATATTGATCAACACCTGAACTGTATTCTTTCGTATACGTAGCTGAAAGTCCGATCAGCAACATGCAGCCGGTTAAGAGAATAGCGTATAGACTCGTGTACTCAATAATCTTTGCTGGTCCTTTATTATAAGCAAAGTTAGACACATCCACTTTTTGAATCATTGCTTTTTCAAGCTCTGTATTATAATCCTGTTTTTGATCAATCTCCTTATACCTGTTTTTCAACTGAGTTTCAGACCCTTTTATGAAGGCGATCATTTCATAGATTATTCCTTCAGTCTGTTCCTTTTCATTCACAAAAACACCATCTTCAACTTCTTGTCCTTTCGCTATCCTTTCTTCCACCCTCTCATTAAACTTTGCGTTTTGTTTACCAGCGAGTTCCACCTTTTCTGCCGTTAACGGGCCTTCCCACTCTCGATACATGTCTTTTTCCCAGTCAGGCGTGTAATTGTAAGTAAAACCTGTTGTAAATAAGAGGAGAAGAAAAAATGTTAGATAAACGGTTCGCTGCTTAAAGATTTTGTAGAGTTCAAATTTCAACAGCTGTCTCATGCTGTTTCCTCCTCATCAAAGTAGTATAAATACAGATCCTCAAGGTTCGGAACATCATGAACAGCATCGTCTTCTGGCTGATGATCACTAAGAATGCGCAGCTGGAATTTGTTATCGATCCGCACAATGTTACCCACTCTATAGTCCGCTTGATATTTGGTTACTTCATTTTCATCGTCAATTAGAAGCGTCCATACTTTGTCTTCAATCCCTTTTAATAACGTTTGTGGTGTTTCTTTTTTAACAACCTGCCCTTCCTTTAAGATCAATACTTCTTTCGCGATAAATTCGATATCTGAAACGATGTGAGTGGATAAGATGACAATTCGATTCGTAGAGATCTTCGATAAAAGGTTTCTGAACCGAATTCGCTCTTTTGGATCTAGACCCGCTGTTGGTTCATCGACAATTAAAATTTTCGGATCGTTAAGCAGCGCCTGTGCAATGCCAATTCGCCGCTTCATCCCCCCTGAAAATCCTCCAATCTTATCACGATGATGATCAGCCAAGCCAACTAACTCCAATACTTCTTCCACTTTTTCATTGGTATCTTCTTTTGGCAAACCCTTAAGAGCTGCGACATATTTCAAAAATTTCTCTGCTGAAAAGTTTTTATAAAAGCCGACATGCTGCGGCAGATAGCCGATCAAATCACGGTACTTTTCATCCATAATGGAAATGTCTTGCCCATCCAAATCGATTTGCCCGGAGGTTGGTTTCATCACGTTTGCCAGGATGCGCATGAGTGTGGTTTTCCCAGATCCATTCGCACCGAGTATTCCGTATACACCTGTTGATAGTTCCAAGTTGATTTCATTGAGAGCTTTTTTGTCCCCAAAGCTTTTCGTTAAATTAGTGATGGTTAATTTCAAATGTGACACCCCTTTTATAAATCTTTGCGGCTTGGAACAGTCCAACGATGGCTGCCACTCCGATTAAAGCGACAAATATTTCGACTGGAGCACTTTCCATTCTTTTGATCATTAACGGCTGAGCGAATGCCATACTAATCCCTAACCAAATCACAATTCCAACCGTTACGGCATAGATTTTTCTGAACCTGGTCACGAGCAATAACGATAGAGCTGTAACACATGTAAACGGAGTCAGCCAATATAACAGCAATTTTGACACCATCAGTTCGTGGCTCACTAGCGCAAGACTTGCCGTAAGTAATACATTGAGTCCCAGATTGAAACTTCCCACAACGAGCATCTTTGAAAGAAGGATCTCTTGAAAGCTGTACTTGTATGACATTTCGAGCTCTGCCATGCCGGTATTCTTGCTTTTGATTACCTCAATCAATCCTGTAATCGTAGGGATCGGAGCAAGCGTCATCATCATGATGTAGGGGTTAATGTCACTTAGCAAAATTCCTGATAACGCAATGAGAAACAATAAGCCGTTCAGGGTCCAGAATAATGAGCTCATATAAAAGACTTCTTTGTACGCATGTTTTGTAATGTCAACCAGACTATGCAGCGCTCGGATCCATTTATTTTCTTTTATCGGAACATGTGGCCTGATCGCATTGATTGTCATCATGATCTCATCTTCTGTTGGAAACTCAACATCGTATTCATTCAGCATATCTTCTAATTCCAATTCGAGAAACTCAATTTCGTTATCGATTTCGCTATCTGAAAGTTGGTGTGGATTGCTGTTTCTCATCTTCAACACCTCGCTTTAATAATTTGGCTAACTTTCCTAATCCTTGATGCAATCGGGATTTCACCGTCGAAACATTTGTTTCTGTCACATCCGCTATCTCTTTGATCTTCATGTGATGAAAATATTTTAAGATTAGCACTTCTCTTTGATAGTCCGGTAAGCTGTTTATGGCTAACTTCACCTGTTCTCTCGTTTCTTTCCGTTCAAAAATGTAAGGAACATTGTTTTGTTCACAGACAAGCGTTTCATTTAATTCAGTTTGCTTTGATGTCTGGCGATAATCCGCGCTTCTCCAATAATCCCGGCAATGGTTTACGGCAAGTGTGTAAAGCCAGCTCGAAAACTTACCTTTATTGGAATACGATTGAATCCGCTGAAACACTTTTATAAAAATCTCCTGCGTTAAGTCATAGGCCGTTTCCCTGTTCCCAACTTTACGGTACACATAGGCGAAGATTTGCTTATAGTATTTTCGCGTTAACACTTCCATCGCCGCTTGACTACCGGCGACTACTTCTTTCACCAGCTGTTCATCTTCGGGCATTTTTATCACCTCAATCAGTAAGACGGAATGTATTTTAAAAAGATTTAATTTTTTTAAAGTCTGTTTTCGCATTCATTGTTGCTTTTAAAAGTAGTTGATTTCCGTTTCAGATTGCTCGCTTTCCGCAGGGCAGGGCGGTGAGCCACATTCGGACGTTTCACTTTTAAGTGTCGCACCTGCCCGCCTGTCCTAGCCGAGAGTCTCGCACCTTCCACTACAATCACAGATATTTACGTTACGTGTTCTTAGATTTGTTACACATTCGCTTAACAAGTCACGTTTTTTACTATGTATACATTTTCAATTATTTCAAAGGAATGGAAGATGTACAATCTTTTAAAATTCAAAATATATTGAATTTAAAATTCATTTAATTTAGAATTAAGTCAAACTTACATAGGGAGGTACCCATGAAAAATATGTATTCACCGCTGCCTCAAGAAACAGTTTCTATATCCGTTGAGTTCTCTCCTGTTTGGGAGATTGCTTTAGGGATTGCCGGCTACACCCATTCCAAGTTACGCCACACATTTGAATCAGACAGACGGTGGGCAAATCACCAATCTTCCATGACAGCAACATTAGTAAACCATTTAAAAGAAATGGAACAAACAAATTTGTGGTATGGGTTGCTTTTGATGCAGAATTATCTATCCGCACCTTCAGTTCAAGATTTTTCGAATGCGGTTTCTGAGCTGGAGCCTGACGTATTTTATGAAACGCTCTTACCTTATAAGGATAGATTTCATGAATCCGCGAGAAAGAAAACAGCGAGAAACTATGAATTTACGGAATTTTTTTTTCAATATGCCTCTCATTTTAAAGGTCATGAATATTTAGAGGGATATGTACAAACGCTTGGCAAAAAGGAGCGTCACGAACTTATTAAATTGTTCGTTGAGACAATGTCTGAATGGCGTGACTGGATCAGCCAGCAAGTGGAATGGGAAAAGTGGATGCAAGCTCTTTCTTTTGAAAAGAAACAACATGGTTCGATTGACGGCAACAAACCGGTAGAAGAGATCGAACGCATTTCAGGTGGCGCGAAGTATCTGCCTGAACCCTCCGTTTGGCAGGTAAAGCTGATTCCACACGTGTCGTATCGTCCTTGGATATTAGAACTGCGCACGGCAGATACAAAGCTGTTTTTCTATCCTTTAAATGAAGAAGCATTACTTACACCTGGTACCCCGCCTCAAGAACTAGTACGGGGGCATAAAGCATTAGGTGATGAACTGCGGTTAAAGTTGTTGTACCAACTCATTAGAGGACCGTTGTCCTTACAAGAATTGACCGTGCAGTTCAACGTTTCAAAAACCACTCTGCATCATCAGCTGTCACTCTTAAAAGCCGCTAAATTCGTGAAAGTTGAAAAAGGCATTTATTCAGCCAATACGGCAAGCATTCAATCATTCTCTAACCGACTTAATCAATACCTCGGAGAAAAACGATGAAATTAACAAATTACACAAAATCCTTCAGAGCCCTCTGGATCGGAGAAATCATCTCCGAGTTTGGAGGAGCTGCTGGCGGAATCGTAAACGGACTATTGTTGTATGAGTTAACAGGCTCCAAAGAATGGATGGGAGCGCTCTGGCTCGTTTACTTTCTTCCGTCATTGATCTTACAAGGAATAAGTTCACCTTTCTTAAATCATGTCATAAAAGAAAAAATGCTTAAAAACATTCAGTTGATTCGCTCGGCTGCCTATCTTCTCCCTTTAATCGGTTATCTTAGTGGAACTGAATTTGGCACGATTGCCGGACTAGTCGCTCTGCAATGTATGTTAGGACTTCTGCAGCCGATTTATGCCAGTCTTTCTTTCTCACTTTTGCCTGACCTTTGTGAAGAAAAAGAACTCGTCTCAGCGAACAGCTTATTAGATGGAACACTCCGACTGATGAGCTTTATCGCACCTGGTGTTACTTCCCTGCTTCTTTTAGTCAGTCCTCTACATGTTATCTATGGATTATCCAGTTTCTTGTTCTTACTTAGCTTTTTTTCACTTTCTCGTATTCCACAAACGAGCAAACCAAGAGTCCCCACCTGGTCAAAAAAGTTTTGGTGGAGTGAGTTGAGAGCTGGTTACAGTACCTTCTTTCATTATCCACAGTTATTACGGCTCACTCTTCTTTCTTCAACTGTCCAATTTGCAGTCGGAGCAACATTGGTTTTGAATGTTCCGTTTATCCGTGCAGAGTTGAATGGAGAAGCTTGGGAGTACGCTATTTTTGCCGGTGCTTTCCCTGTTGGGTACGCTCTTGGGATGATTTTGCTCACAAAGATTCCTAAAAACCCAAAAACAATGTATGTCGGTCTAATAGGCGGTGGCTTCTCCTTCGTACTTTTGTATGTTGTGCCTTCAATTCCATTAGCTTGGGGCTGTGAACTTCTAGGTGGGTTGTTGTTTCCTTTATTCAACGCGCAGAGCGCTGCGATTTTTCAAACTGAAGCACCGCGTGAACGCTTATCCCAACTAAGCTCAGTCCGTTTGCTTTATCTGCGTATCACGATGCCACTGGGAATTCTGTTCGCTTCATCCTCTTTTTTAGAAATCAGTACGCGGCTATCCTATTTAATAATCGGCATGATTATCGTATTAGCAGGATTGTATTTCTTTATTCATACGAGTGTTCGAAAGGAAAGTGTGGTATTAAACGGTAACGTGAGGAGAACGAGTTAACACATAAACAAACGCCCTAGTTGACCTGGGCGTTTGTTTATTTCCAGGGTTTTATGGATATCAGCTACAAAATAGAATCATGTAGTTCAACTCGACGAACCTGTCCTTAAGAAATTTTATGCAAACAAAAAACAAACAAAACTAAAGACACATCAAAATATGTCTTTATGTTTTAAGAATGTTTCATAAATAAAGAACATAAAAGAATTTAGATACTTATTAAATTAATACCCAATATGAGGAGGTTTGAAATGCAAGCTAATTCGATTCTAAATCCAATATCTTTTATACGTTTGTCTGGGTTATTTTTAACAATGGCAGGTATTGCTTATATTGTTATTCAATTTATACACCCAGTAGAAGAAATTTCTTCTATCAGTAAAAATACATGGGTAGTTGTGGCAATACTCACAATGATAATGTCTTTATTTAATGCGATCGGAATCACTGGAATTTACACTGGACAGATAAAAGAAAGTGGTTGGCTAGGATTAATAGGGTTTATTATGTTTGTCCTTTTTTGGTTACTTTCCATGACATTTAGTTTTGTTGAAGCATTTATTTTACCATTAATTGTGAACGAAGCCCCGAAATTTGTTGAGGGATTCTTAAGTATTTTCGGGGAGGTCAAAAACAGAGATATTCTAGGTGTTTTCCCTTCGTTAGCTCCAATAGCGGGTATCATGTATGTTTTTGGTGGTTTGCTATTCGGTATAGCAACGTATCGTGCTAAGAAATTCTCTCGTATGGCATCGATTGTACTTTCAGTATCTTCGGCGATAACTATTCTCGCTTCGGTTATTCCTCACCCTTATAATAGATTACTAGCGATACCAATGGGAATTGCATTAATTTATTTAGGATGCTCTGTCTTGTTTAAATCAAAGGAAACTTTCAAAAGTTAAATTTCAAAACCTTCTTAAAGAAGGTTTTTTTGGTACATATGTTAGTTCGAAGGATATAACCACAGATTTTGTGGTAGGGTTTCATATTCACTTACTTGAACACAAATCCAGTGCGATCCTAATCCTCATCTATTCTTCTTTTGTACAAGGCCAAAACCAATGCCGGTAGGATCCACTAAATATGCAAGGTAAAACTCATCAAACTCCATCTTGTCTCGAACTACGACTGCCCCGTTTTCTTTTGCTTTAGAAATCGCATTTTCAATTTCATCTACTTCAATCTGAATACGAGTTCCATGCGGATGATCATAAGGGCCTTTACCGATTCCGCCACCAATTCCGCCACTTTCCTCATTATGATTAGATATCGCCCAATAATCCCAATGAGGACCTGTAAACTCCCAACCAAATACCTTTGAATAAAACTTTACTGCTTTCTCCGGTTCCTGAGTGCTTAGTTCAAATCCAATTACTTTACCTGTCATTGTTTCATCACCCTCACTCGCATTAATTTCTTTAAACAAACTAATTAACTACCAATTATTTCAAATCTAACGAAGGAAAGCAATCAAAATATGTGCTTAATCACGCTTACTATTTTCTATCTAAAATAAAAATAGGTATAACATATGAAAGAATAAGGATAATTGGTGTCACTATGAAAAGAGCAAACAAATCTGTTTTGTAATTTAGCGGTACATAGGCATGCCAGATCCAAGACATCACGTTCCATAGCACGATAAATATAATGATAGAAATAACAGCATGTAATAGTTTTCTTAAAAAATACTTCAATTTAATCTCCTTTTATTTTTTGTGTCAAATTCACTGTAACTTCAATAAATCATTTACGAAGTCCTTCCTACCTATCATTAATTTGTTCTTTTAAAAATTTTCATTGTTAAATTTTTTCTTTTTTTAGCTTTTACCCTTTAAACCTAGTAAAATAGAAACAATACAGGAAAGAAGGGGTGATCACTTGAAACATAAAATGAAAGAATTGTTTGAAGAACAAAAAAGTGTACATGTTCTTTATTCATACAATGGCCACACGAACTATTTAGAACAAATGATGGACTTTATTCAAGATGGCATTTCTTTAGGAGAATACGTAATCGTTATTGAAAATGAACGAATCTATAGGCTGTTGCATAAAGAACTTAGCGTCCGTTTAACGCCTGAACAAATGAAGTTTGTTCATCATATTAACAACTTTGATTTTTATTATTCAAGCGGCAGTTATCATCCTCCTGCTATTTACGATTACTTCTGTAAGGCAGTACAGCCTTACTTAGATAACAATCTCTCTTTTCGGTCATGGGCACATGTTGAGTGGGCAACGATGGAAGATCCGCTTCATCTTATCGAGGATCTTGAGAGAATTGTTGATGAAGCAGTGAATCTCCTTTCCTTCCCCCTAATTTGTGCTTATGAAGGAGAGAGAATGCCCGATCACCTTAAAACCATTTTATTAAAAACACATCCCTATATTTTGATGGATGATCAATTTACGAATTCTGAACAATATGAGACGGAAGTAAATGTTAGTAAACAAACCAGCTGAGGTGTCAGCTGGTTTGTTTTTTCTCTTTCTTTCTTTGGTTAAAATATCTTTCTATACTAGCAACAATACTACCAATCATGTAAAGAACTCCATTAGCGATGATAACTAAGGCTATTATGGCACCAGCTATCCCAGCGCCAAAACCATCACTGCCCTCACTCTTCGCCTCTCTTAATAAGAAAGAACCTGTTGTTGAGGCGACAATAGGACCAAGAAAACAAATAATGAGTCCCGATAGCCAATATGGCGTTTTAAATTTTACATTCAACGTATAAGGAAAATAGTTGAAGATAATCAGGCTAAAAACTAAGACAAGACCAAACAAAGCACCACCGTTCATATAACCCTCCTTATACTTCTCATTGAGTACTCCATAATAATGATATGGAATATAATGGTATAATGAAATATGTATGTGAACTTTAAACAAATAGAAATGAATGGGGTGATCATACATGAAAAAGGGTTTCTTATCTTTAATATGCGGTGTATTGCTTGGTGGAATACTTTCCTACTTTCTCTTAGATTATCGTGAACAAAGTATGGTGTACTTAAATTATTATGGTGAAAAGTCCAAAATCGTACATGAGTTGGATTTTGACTTCATCTCCAATTCAGCGGCAATTATTATTGGCGTGACACTCGTAATCTTCTTCACTGTTTCATTGCTGGAGAAGATGGTTAAGAAGTAAAAAAATCATGTAATGGAAGTCGTTGTGATTTTTGCAAGAAGACTGCATTGAAAACGGTTATACACACTCTTATTCAACATAAGTAGCAGGATTGTAATATAACTTTGAACAAATGTGTGGAGGTGCTTTTATTTTTACTAGAAAGATTATTGTCGCTAACTTTACTAGCATTATCATGACAATCTTTAATGCCACAATATTGGGTATGGAACTAGGTCTATTTATAGGGATGTACTTATTTCCTCTTGTTAATTTCTATGGTTGTTTGTCATCTATGGTTTCCGATTTTTTGACAAAAAGAATTCATGGATTGCCAAGGTTTTTTATAGCTGGTGTTATTCATTTGTTTTTTGCGACCTCAATCTTGATCTATACCCTTATAACTGAATATACAAATGATATAACTATTAGGAAAATCATCAATGATATTTTTCTTATGCAACCCATAATGTCAGCGGTTATTTTCTGGTTATTAGACGAGTTGTTTAGGAAAAGAAAAGTTAGAAGTAAATGTAGAAACCTTTTAAACAAACTTGGTGAATTGAGGATATAAAAATTATCTACATGTGAAGGTTCCTAGTATTATCATCTTAGGTTTTACCAGTGTATTCATTACTTTTAAGTTTTACATGTTTTCAAAAGAATACACTTCTCTTTATTCACGTCAAAAAAAGAGATCTCCGCAATAAGAGACCCCTTCTTTATAAATACTTCTCCATACGTATATCCGCCCACATTTTCTCTTTCCAATACGTAAAATCTTCAATGCGGCCAATTTCCTGATAACCTAATTTGCGGTAAAGGTTTTGTGCTTGCTGATTAAATTCAAAGACCCCTAACTCAATCCGATTTAATCCACGTTCCTTAATCTCTTTCTCAAGGTATCTTAAGGCTTGATAACCTATCCCTTTCCCTCTGCCTTCACGCTCTCCAATCGTAATCCCGATCCACGCCGTTCCCGGTTCTTTGTGTTTATATAGATGCGGTGGATCCACCATATAGTTCATCTCACCGACCAATTGATCGTCCATATGTATTTGATAGATTTCGTGAAATTCTAATCGAGCGCTTAAGTCTTCTATTGAAATAGACCTCTTACTTTCAAGCTCAGCTCTATTTTTATGTGGCCGAGTTAACGGAACAATGGCAGGATCATTTTCCCAGCGGTTTAAGGCTTCAATAAAATTCTCAGTAGGTTCTATAACTTTTGTAAAATGAATGGTCACGTTTTGATGTCCTCCGTGTTTTTGCTAAGCTCTATGCATTTATCTTTCTTCTAACTTGTTAGCAATTCGTTTTAACGAGTGATTGATCTGGTATAGCATAACGAGTACAAAAATAGCTATTCCGATTGGGAATATAAATGTTAAAAGACCCATCAATCCAAACCAGCCCGGTCCATATTCCATAAACTCACCGCCCTTCTAATTATTTTGTTTCGTCTAATACAAGATTTAAAATCATATCTTCCCATTGCAGGTCATATTTAATTTTAACGATCTCACATAACTCTTCATGCACTTTTTTAAATTCTGGAATTATGCTGTTCATAACACTGTAGACATCATGGGGATTTCGGCTGCTGTGCCATTGTTTTAAAAGGGTTAATTGCCAGTTATCGAGCTTACTCCTCTCTCCCTCTAACTTGGCCCAATCTCCAAACGTATTCGGTTGAATTCTTTTCGCCATATACCAGCCTGTTGTCATAGAGAAGCGCAAGTTATCTACACAACTCAGTGCATAATAGATTTCGTTTCTCATCACTCGACGGTAGATTTCATGTACGTATGCAAAAAATTTATTCCTCCAGATTTCAACCTCTACTTCTGTGGGTGAATAAGAAAGCTGCAGAGATTTCTGTCTGACCGTCTCCACTATCGCTTCAGGATCATGAACAATTTTGATGGGCTGCAGCCAAACCGACGGCTGAAGATCGTTCTTTTTATAATAAAACGTATCCACTTTTATAAAGCAATCGAAATGTGCAATGCTATAGGTTGTCCAAGGGAAATCTTCAAAGAAAAGGACTGTACCCCACTTCTTCGCTCTTTCTTTTTTGCGAGATCGATACCCCTCGAATACGTCATCTTTAACAACAATTCTCAAATCAATATCGGAATAGAGATCGGTGTTTTGTTTACCAATCGAACCACCGTAAAAAACGGCTAACACATTTTTATCGCTTAATAAGTCCTTTTCAATAGCGCTCATTAAGTCGTACCGTCTTTTTGGTAGATGATCGTCTCTCGTTTTGTATTTTTCTTTAACTGCTTTAAATCCCACACACGGTAACCATCTCCTATATTTTGTTAAATATATTATTCGCTAGCAATAGACTTAATCCTTTTCGTTTCGGGTATTGTTACACATGAAAGGGAGGAAAACCATGTGCAGAAATTAAAACATGTCCTGCTTTTTGCTTTAGCCGTATGTATCATCACTTATCCAATCATTCCTACCAGCGATTGGATCTACTTTTCTATTCTTTTCCTAGTTCTAGCGTCAGTTGTTGGCTATGTCTCTTTTACGATAAAAAACTTTTGGATCACCTTTCCCATAACGTTAGTATTGGTTTTATTGTTTACATTTGTGGTCAACAAGTTTACTTCAATAGAAATCCCTTTAACTATTATAATGGGTAGTGCCATATTTCATTTTTTGGGTGGTGCTATCTATACCATTAGACAAAGAAAGAACCCACATCCCTAAAGGATTGTGAGCTCTCTTTTTTTTATAGTCCTAATTCTTTTAAAATAGATTCTAGTGTTTTTCCATCTACTGTTGTAACTGGAGTTGGTGCGTTGTTAACGGATGTGTTTTGTTTTAAGTAGTTCTTTTGAACAAATCCGATATCTTTTGCATTTACGGTACCGTCAAAGTTAATGTCTGCTGCGCGGTTATTTGAGCCCCAAGCGTCTTGAATCGCAATCGCGTCTTTCACATCGATCGCGTTATCTTGGTTCACGTCACCCGCTACGAGAGGAATGGAGATTGTTTCTGATTTTCCATAAAGAACACCTTTATATTCAAATCCGAACTTTTTATTTTGTTTTGTAATAAAGTGTCCTGGTACATTGACTTCAAACGTATACTTTTCGTTGCTAAGAGGTAGCGGTTCAATATTTAAACGTGCATTTCCATCAAACATATTAGACGCATCTAGTTTGTAGTCACCATTTGATACATTGACTTTTGCCCCAACTTTTGACCAGTCACGGTTGCCAATAAAGTTTCCGCCCTCAACCATATATCCTTCTGGCCCTAAATTCGCTTGTACACGGTTGAATGTTGGCTTTAGTTGATAGCGCTTCCCTGCATTTAGTAGATTTGACGTTAGACCGTTTGCATCTACGATCGTTGCTGTTGGATTGATGTAGCCAACCGGATAGAAAAGGTCGTCTTGAACTTTCACTTTCACATCGACCACTTCAGAACGATCAAACTTTTCGTTCCCATTAAACTTCACTTTAATGCGATCGCCATTTACTTCAATTGTTGCTTTTTCCTTAAACGTGTCAGTTAATTTTGCCTCTTGCAGGTAGACATGTTGAATGCCTGGGTTAGCAAAGTTCCACGTAATTTCTTTCACGCCTTCTACGTTATCCATAACAAGTGAAGCATTTAGGAGATCACCAGAGCGTGCAAGCTCTGTATTATGCTTTGCGTATGTTACGGGAGTTCCTTCTTTTACGAATAGATATTCCTTCCAGTTTGCCTGGTTTCCTGCTGCATCATAACCGATTACATTAAAGGATAGAGATTTAGTATTAGGGTTCATCTCCACTTCATCGATCCACTTTCCGTTCTTGTCCAATCGGATCGGACCGTTTGGCATCGGAAACCCGTACGTGTATACAGCAAAGTTCGATGATTGATCGACATTCAGACCGGCTTGCTGCATCGTTGCAACGTTATCATCTGTTATTTCCACTTCAAACGGATAAGTTGCTTGTCCTGGTTTGTATTCAAGGAAAGGTGAATCTCCGTCTAGAGAACTTTTCACTTTTGGCGTTTCAATATCAATGAAGATGTCATCAATCTTTGTTTGTATTTTGCCAGATGGCAGTGTTGAAACGAACTTTAATTTGTAATGCCCTGGTTCTGCGATACTCGCTTCTGATGCTACAGGATTTTTCTTATCTCCTGTAAATTTGTAATAGTTTCCGTTAAATGTTTGAAGGAAATAATCGCGATCTGTTAGTGCCGCTGTCATGTTAACAGTACCTACTAGTCCGAGCTCCTTATTTGTCTTACCGTCTTGTAAAACGATATCAAGTGTTTCAACAGGTGAGCCTAGATTGAACTGTGACATCAACTGAGTTGTTCGGTATCCGTCAAATGCATGATTGTAATAACTTGGTGTTAAAGCACGAGACAGCAACTCAAGCTTATCAAAACCAGGCTGTGATTTTTTAAAGCTGAACGGAATACGATAGTTCTCAGTTTGGTCCTCGCTGTTTGTAATCAATAGGTAGCCTTCATAAAGTCCTTTTTTCGCTGTACCTGGAAGGGTCAGTGCAACATTCACGTTCTTAACCGCATTTTCCGTTACTTTGATTGTGCTATCCACCTCTACCGCTACACCGTTTTCTTTTAAACCATTTGTTCCCTTTTGCGGGTTCTCAACAACTTTTACATCAAATGTCTTCTTCTTGCTGCTTTTGTTCGTGAACTGGATTGTTTTCTTTACTTTTATTGATGAGTCGTCTGCAACGACTTGCTTATTAAAGCTTAGTCCACCTGTTTGATTCTTAATTGTCACTAAGTTTTCACCGTTCGGAATCAAAGTCTCATCTTGAACTTGGATCTTTGTTTGGCTATGAAGAGCTTGATACGGATCGATACGTCCAGCGCCTACTTCAAATACACTATAGTCTCCGTTTAATTGATCACTTGTGTTCATTAGGATGGTTTTGATCTCTGCTGGCCCTAGATCACGGTTCTCTTCTAATAAAAGAGCTGCAACACCAGCGGCAAATGGTGATGCCATAGATGTTCCGTTTAAGCGAGCATATGCATACTTATAGTTTTCCGGTGTTTTCAGGTTCACCATATAAGAAGGATACGTGGAGAGTACACTCACTCCAGGCGCAACGATCTCTGGTTTCATTTCGAAATTTCCGTTTACTGGTCCTCTAGAACTGAAATCAGCGAGTTTGTCCCCTTCTGTATAGCTTTCTTTACCATTTGTAAATGTGAACGTCTTGTTTCCATTTGCAATTGCCGCTTTTAGTTCTTCCCCAGCTTTCTGTGTCATGGAGAATGCAGGCACATAATCCGTAGATTCCCCTAAGTTAAAGCCCACATGACCTTCTATGTTGTTGTATAGAATAACGGCTTTAGCTCCATTCTCTTTTGCAAACTTTACTTTATCGTTAAGGGCAAAGTCCCCGCGTTTTACGAATGCAATCTTTCCTTGTACATTTTTATTGATATAGTCCGCTTTATTCCCAAGTCCAACATCTACTAGCTCAAGTGTTGTACCTTCTAAACTAGCAAACGTACTCGAGAAGCTGCGCGCCATGCTTACTAGATCTGTAGACCAGCTGCCTGCTTTCCCTGTAAACGTAGTTTGAGAGACAGGTACATCGCTTGCCCCAACTGTTAATGCAAGAGCGGCCGTCCCTGGTGATCCAAGTGTATGGCCGTTCGGTCCACTGTTTCCTGCTGAAACGACTGCTGTTACACCGTTTAATACTGCATAATTCAGCGCTGTACTTGTCGGATAATAGGGATCGTTTACGGCTGCTCCAAGAGATAGATTAATAACGTCCATTCCATCTTGGACAGCTTTATCGATTCCGGCAATTACACCTTCAGATGCCCCGCTGCCATAAGGACCGAGAACACGGTATGCGTATAGATCGGCATCTGGTGCAACACCTTCTACGGAAACTTCGCTATCATTCTTGTTCTGTCCCACGATCGTTCCAGATACGTGTGTACCATGAGATGTGTAGTAAGGATTGCTGCCGTTATATTCCGGTTTCTTAGAGACTTCCCAATCTTTGTATGTCGCTTCCATTGGATCAGCGTCATTATCCACAAAGTCATATCCGCCTTTGTACGCGTCTTTTAAGTCAGGATGACCGTAGTCGACTCCTGTATCAAGAACACCCACTTTTATGCCATCTCCCGTGATTCCTTCTTCATGAAGCTTGTCCACATTTAGGTACGAAAGACTTTCAACAGACGTTGTGATTTCACGCTCCACATCGCTTGGCAGTTCTTGAGGTTGCACCGGATCTACTGTGTACGTGATATTTTTATAGACTGCTTTTACAGCATTCGACTTGAGTAAGTCTTCTACTTGGTTTGCAGGCAATGTGATCGCTGCACCGTTATAAGCTGATTGATACGTTCGGGTAATTTTCGGTGCATTCTTTTTTCCTTTTATTGTGAGATGCTTCTCTACATCTTCTTTAAAGATTTTATGCTCTTGCTCCACTTGTGCTTGAGCTTTTTCTTTTGTTAAGGATTTCCCTTTCATTTTTGCTTCTAATACAGCAACATGACTAGGTTTTGAATGGAACTCCACGATAACGGAGATTTCGTCTTCAGCATTTAGTTCGCCGTCTTGAAATCCTTGAAGTCCTGTTTGGTTATTCAGTTCTAATTGTTGTAACGCTTGTCTTTGTTCAGTGGTTAAGGATGATAGGATGTCTTCTGCTTTCCAAGCCGTTGCGTTAACGGTCTTATAAGGATTTGCACTTAGAGGTGACAAAAGTAATCCTGTTGACAGGGCAAGGACGACTGACTTTTTTGCAATCTTGGTGACGACCATGGTTCTAACCTCTTTCTCATCTCAAATGATTTTTCAAAATATTAATATAATTTTATAGTAGTAGTATTTGAGAAGAGTAGCTATCGGGTTAATTTTTTAGGTCTTTTGAATTAGTTTGCATAAAAAGCTGTGTACAATTATAGTTAAACGAACCGTTTATAGTAAAAAGTACACAAAATCATTTGGGTTAATTTCTGTTTCTATGTCGATAGATGCCTTGTAGAATTAAAAAATACCCAGAGATGAATCTCTAGGCTTTTCCGAGTCATAGTCTTAGCTTTTATTAAGATTGGCCTTTTTTTGAGCCTGCCATACGTGTATCACACTTGGTACTCCCGCAGCCATGCTCACTATAAAGCTCCACATCACATAGCGCCATTCCCCTGTATAGATCGCGACCAATATAAAAAACACGAACTGACCAACAAGAGCAAACCATGCGGCTATCCAGCCTGCCACTAAGTTCTCCTTCATACCATCACTCCTAGTCTTTTCAGCGTTTGATCATACCTGCTTCGATTTTAACATATTTATCCATTTCAATGAAAATAACGATGTGAATATACTTCTGTCTGCACATTTCAGAGGTGTTTATGTGGTTCAGTAAACTTGGTTTTCGAAAAAAATGGAACTATTTTCTATTCAATTCGTTCATATAATTATTAGTTTTAAAAAGGGGGAGAACAATTGAAGAAGTTTATATTATTGATGATATTAACTGTTGTTTGGTTAGTTGGATGCCAGGATGTGGCTAAAGAAGAGAGTACTTTTAAATTAGAAGACAGTATAAAAAACGGTGATGTAATCGTCGTTGACACAGGTCAGAGTATGCCTAATACTTATAAAATATATAACTTGGACAAATTATTTATGTTTATTAATAAAGCAAATGGAGCAGAATCAAGTGAACTTAAGTTTATCAACGTCACGAAAGACGGGAAAAGCGTTGAAAATAAACTTTCATCAAACAGAGGGAATGTAACATTCGATAATAAATTTCTTGGAATGAAAGATTATTATTTAACAGGTGGTGGCGAAACTCTTATTGGATTGCAAGAAACGAAACCCTATGAGTGTGGAAACATAAATGCAAGTAATAATGGTGTTACTTTGACTCAATGTAAAAATGAAGATCAAAATTTCATAATCGTTCCTTTTAAAACGCAAGAATTTAGAGAAGCTACGGCAAAGGTAAAGATTAAAAAGTAGTAGCTTTTTAGCACCCTGTTTCTTATTACAATTATGTTATTTTTGGAGTGGATTTAATTACCGAAATAAATACGAATTTCACAACTGCGACAATCGGGCACCGCACGTTAATCCTCCTAATTCCGCATAAATAACAAGTACATGGCTGATTCGAAGTCGCTTTGAATCAGCCATCTCAACTATTATTGTAACCAAGCTTGATAGTATCGAGTAATCGCTACTGCAAAGCCTCCACGAATCACCTTTTTCCCTGGTTCAAAACCGCTTCTACTGTTGGTTGCAGGTCATAAGGTCCACACTAAATGTAGCATTAATAATATTCAAATCAAGATAAGTAATTTAAAAGGGACTGATTGCACCTTGTACAATCAGTCCCAAATCTTACTTACTTATGATAATTAGCGTAGTATCTTGTGATGATTACCGCATAGTCAGCGCGGGTAATGGTTTTACTCGGATCGAATTTTGCTTCGATCTGTGGTGTAAGGTCATACGGTCCTTGGCTAACAGAGAAATAAGCATTTAAAATGTTTAAGTCTAGTGCTACTTGTACATAGCCTCTTAAATGACCCGGGATCAACCCTTCATCCTTAACAGGCACACGGAGATTTCCATATTGTACAGTTATTGCTTCACCAGAACGAGCCTTCGCTTCCTTTTCTAAACCAAGAGCTTGAACCATTGAATACGCCAATTGCAGACGGTCTACCTTTCCATCAGGGGAGAAGGTTTCGTTTGCTGTCGGCAGCATCACGCCGTTTGTTGTTTGCCCTACGTCCTTTAGCGCAGCCCCTTTCGCAAGTACCGCTTCTACAAATGGTAAATCATCCGCTTTAACATCAGAAACTGTTTTTAAACCATTGAGAGGTAAATACTGACGAACTCCAGCCCCCATCACAAGGAAATCAGCTAACTCCGCCCGCTTTAGGGGTTGATCAGGCTCGAAATTCTTTGTGTTTTTACTATCTACTAACCGTTCATTCACTGCTAACTGTATCGCAGATTCAGCCGGATGCCCTGCAATATCATTTAATCCTGTGTAGCTACTTGATTTCTTTAACACGATCTCCCCTTGGACCGTTTCAGGAAGAGCTATTACTTTTTGCAGTCCTTCAACTGCTACTGTCCAAGTACCTGGAATAGGATTCACCACTTGAACAGCCCGGTCCGTGTAAAGAGGAAATAATGCTGAAATCCCTGAAGAGTACCGGGTTCCGTCTGGTGAAATTAACGCTAAATTCAATGTATTTCCCGTTTGCTCTAAAAGACCCTTTGCATGAAAACGTGCAACTAATTCTGTTTGACCTGACCCAACGGTAAAGGTTTTTTGATAGGTTGATGGTGGAGAGTAATCAAATGTAAATGATTGTTTACTTTCAGTTAAAGATGCACTGGCATTAAATGAACGATTCACATTTAACGTCTTGCCATAAGCGCTATTATTAAAAGCTGCATCAACTGCCGAATAGGCATTCACATAACCAGCGCCAACTTCCCAATTTTCATAGCCTGGCATATTTGTAGCCGTTTGTTGTAAGATCTCCTTCACCTCAAGCGGAGAAAGCGATGGATTGGCATCTAATAATAGAGCGACAATTCCCGCTACATGGGGTGCTGCCATTGACGTTCCACTCATCGTAGTGTAATAAGGAATGTATGCAGGAGGTATAAGCGCCACATCATCTGGAGCCCCTAATCCAGCTACAGGAGCAATGACTCGAGTGGAAACAATGGATTCACCTGGTGAAGTCACTGTGGGCTCGTCTACCCATTTCCACGTTTCTCCATCCACTGTCACTGTACCGCCCTTGTTTTTTACTCCTCTTGAAGAAAAATTAGCCAGCTTACCTTGTTTCGTACCCGCTGCAACGGTAATAACCCAAGGTGCTTTTTTGTAGTTACCCGAAATCGTTGAATCGGTTGGACCTGAGTTTCCAGCTGAGAATACTGTTACGATTCCGCGGTCATAAAGTTCCTTTGTCGCAACGTTGATCGGATTATTTGGATCAAAATCTGTCCCCGAATCACTTGTGTCACCCCAAGAGTTTGTGATTACACGAATGTTATATTCAGCTTGGTGAGTTAAGGCATAATCAAATCCGCCTAAAGTATCAAGCATGGCAACTGCTGCACCTGAACCATATCCAATTAAATCAGCTCCAGGCGCCACTCCTTCATATTCCCCGCCAGACATGGCTCCAGTACCACCGACAATCCCAGCTACGTGAGTACCATGACCCGAGCTTGTATCGGTGTTTGGTACATTTTCAATATAAGTAATGGGCAGTAATTCATTTTGTGCTTGTAAATTCGTTGCACCTAATACGTTTTGGACTAAGTGGGATCCGTACTCAATATCCTTATGTGTACCATCAACTCCACTATCATTAATGACAACGCCAACACCTTTACCAGATACAGGTAAGCCTCCATTCGCTTTACGGAACGATTCTTCCGTACGAAGACGATCGACACCGGTTAACTCTGTCGCTTCTTTATTCTCATATTTTAATGGCTTATTGTAATAAATGGACAGAACGTTTTCATTGTTTGCTAGTTCGTCTACTTGCGCCTTTGTTGCTACCGCTCCTGCAATCGGTAATTCCTTTAAAAGAATACCTTTTGTAATTCCAGCTTCCTTTAATAACTCTAATTTCTGTTCCTTTTCCAAGACTTCTTTTTTGAATGTGACAATCACTTGTTGTGGTGTTATGGAATTGGTAAATCTTTTTACTAATTGCTCGTCAACTACTGCTGAAGAAGTTAATGCATTTACCTTTTGGAAGGGAACAATAGTGTTGAACAAGGTTCCAAAAGTAAGAAGAAACGCTAATACTATTCCACGCATTTTCATCAAATTACCTCCTCGTACCCTTTTCATCTATTATTGCATCTATAGAAATGAACGACTATTCTCCAGAGGCTATATCATTTTTGCGTAAATGTACTATTTTCGATACAACTAAGGTAGTAGGATTAATCGATTCTTCCTACAGAAAAGGGGAGTGGATCTTATGATTAAGGATCCAGTCAACAAAAAAACCTCTTACAAAGAAGGATCCAACAAAGTTTTTACACATAATGTTTCTAATTTTTCTCTCTCGTTGGGACATTTTTCCATTCTAGTACAAAATTACATCTTTTGGGATCCTAATGAAACTATTCTAGCGAGACCTCTCAAAAAGGGTACTACTAGTCTCATGGGTGTATGAATTAACTTAGTAACCAGCTTGTCTCACCCGAATATGATAGGAGTATCAACGAATATATTTCGTGTGAAAAATGACTAAAGGATTGTGAATATGTACCAAGAAGAAGTATTAGAAATAGGGGCCAATTGTATATTGCGATTAGATAATCGTTTTTTTCTTGTTGTAGAAGTTGAGGCAGAAATTCCAGGAGTAGAGTTAGAAATTTTCACCATAGCTAGAATTGATAAGGAAACAGCAAGAAGACTATTAGATGCGGGAATAGAAATGTGTGAAGTCACAGATAAGGTACCTAAACCAAATATAGGAAGAGAAGTAGAATTTATCTGTATTTTTATTGACCGTGACCAAGCTTTTGCCCTTTTTGATGTAGAAGAAGGCGGAGAAGATAGAGCTGTATTCGTAAGAATATCGTTAGTAGAGGCAAAATGTGCCATTAGAAATGGTGCAAGGCATTGCAATGTAATCGATGCTAGGGAACATTGTTAAGATTAACTTAATCATTCCCCATAAAATCATTATTTAAATGGAGTCCTATTATGGGCTCTTTTTGTTTATAAAAAGTGCTATGATGCAAATCCTCTATACTTAAACAGAAACAGTATATCTTCAACAATGCTGCACGTTTCTTCAATAAGGTATTTGTGCAAAAATAACCTTTATAGCGGTAAAATATTGTCGGAAATAATGAAGGATGCAGTATTAAATATAATCAGTTAAAACCAATACCAAGACAAAATGTAGCGTAAAGATGCTAAACAAATGAAAATAATACTAACAAGAATCATCATAAATTTTAAGTTAAAATTACTCATAAGAATTGATAATACTATACTTACACTAGGACTTGAATCGCATACCAATAACTTCATGACAACAGTTATTGTCATTTAGTTATTGGTATCAATAGCTATAAGTTTTTCTTTAATAGCTATTCTTCCCTTACTTTTAGACCTAAAAGTGTTGCAAACCCTATGGCTTGTTCACTGGAAACGATGCAGCCTTTCAAACTTTTCATATCCACGTTAATGTTCTCAAACTTACATGTGCTAATATCAATGCCGTTCAGTACGGTTTCTGTAAAATCTACATCCTCTAGATTGCATTGATTAAACTTCACTTTGTTCAACTTTGTACCATAATAATTTGCACTTTTTAACGAAGAATTTTCAAAAATCACTGGCTTGAGATCGGCATCTACAAAAGAACTCATATCCAATTTGCTGTTTTCAAATGTCACATTCCTTAAGTTGGCTTCTTCTAGGTCTATGCCCATCAACTTACAATCTTTAAACAAGACTCTAAACAGAATGCCTTCTTTGAAACTCGTATTGGAAAGATCACAGTTTTCAAAGATGACATCGGTCATATCCACTTTATAGAAACTAGAATCGATCATCGTCACATTGTTAAACGTCACTTTTGACAAGACCAATTTCTCCACATCTTCATTTTCAATAAACTCACCGTTCACAGCACTTTCCAAAAGATAAGGATCTTCATCCTTGTAGATATCCCGGAATTTTGCCTCATTGAATCCTGGATGAATCTTTGGCAATTCCACTTTAAAATTTTTCATCAGCTATTCCTCCGTTCCAATCGTTATAGCTAAAGCTTATAGAAGTCGAACGTTAAATTTAAGTCTTTTCTTTTTGATCAAAGTCTGTGCAACGAAACAGCAGGGGAACAAAGTGGGTGATTTTAATAGAATTTCAGCTAATGTGAAATTATTGCGATTAACGTGAATATATGGTCCGCTAACGTGAAATTATTGAAAATAACGTGAAATTATCGAGATTAATGTGAATATAAATTGCAGTGTCCATTTCATACGGACATCATCTCAAACTGTTTATCTTGAAGAAACAGTTGCACTTCTAGCGACCAAAAAAAGAAGCTTGAACTCAATATTTGAGTTAAGCTTCCTACTATTTTGTGAGTTTAAAAGGCGGATAAGCTTTTTTTAACGGTTTCTGCTAAAGAGACATACTTCTCATCCCCAGAAACGCCCAAATATAGACTCTTCAACAACGATTTGCAGTTAGCCATCACATACCAATACACTTCTGGGGCTAACTTTTCTTTTTGCGCTTTTAGATTGTCTGGAATTTCGCTCACAAATGCCTCTAATTCCGCTATTCCTACCTCTTTATTCAACATCGTTAGAACAGGCTTTATCACCCGGTCGTCTTCTCCATGCACAAACACGGTTTGCGCGTTGCAATACTTTTTCAGAAGGGGCTCAATGATTTTGAAGTAATCCTTTTGATCGACCATTTCACTTTTCAGCAGCTCACCACACGTGTCAGCAACATGTGCTACACTATGTGCCCAGCCTTTTACAGGAACGTATCCACGTAAGTCCTGTTCCAAGTCAATATATCGAACAATAGCATCTTTCGCTCTCGTTACCGTTTCTGTAGGCAGGAAATCTTTTTCATTGTCTTTGTAGATGATGACATCGATAAGTAGAGTCGTAAAGGCTCTTGTGAAGACGGTATCTGTACCATTCTCACCAATTCCCTTATGTAAAAGGTTATCTAAGCTATAATCCATAAGTTCTTTTAGCACCGCGTGATCCAGTTGATTCTCTATGATGGACTCGCAAAAAGAGCGGTACACCAGCTCTCTTACATCACTCGTTGGGGAACCAATGTGTGTGATCATTGCATCTACTATCGCCTTCTTATTTTCTTCGCTCCACGTTTTTTGTCCACTTTTAATCTCATTTAAAATCGTAAATAACTCAGTTTCAGAATATTGCACTTTACTCGTTAACAATGTGGTCATGACTTTACCTCCAGATTGTAAATAAATCCCTGTCTTTCAATTATACAATACATATTACATTTTGGATTTTTTTGTATAATCCTTAACAATTCTGTGTACTGACTCTACTTGTTATAGGATTTTTGGATAGAATGATACAATAAAAGAAATTCATTGAAAGAGTGAAAGCCTTTGAAAAAATATATGATTTTGGTTATGTCCATCCTGTTTTTGGCAGGCTGCGGGTTCAACAAGCAAGAAACAACGAAGAACATTTTCCTCATTCCGGAAGGTTTTGAAGGTTCGATTTTTACGTTTTACAACATGCCCGATGAACCGGCTTTAAAGAAAGAAGACGGCTATACGGTGATTCCCGTAAAGGAAAAGACGTTGGAAGATTTGAAGAATACGGAGATTAGTCAGTACGGTGTCTATTTCACGTCAACGAAAGACATGATCTATGGCGTTGTGAATGATCAGTATTACTATGTAGATGAAAACGGTAAACGTAAAGAGATCAATGAGCAGTGTATCAGTCTTGGCTCAAACGGCGGCTTTACCGGTAAAAATGGTGAAGATATTAAATACTCCGTCATTCAGGTAACGTCTTCGAGCTGTGGACCTTCTTTTAAAGAAAACGGAAGAAATGATTTCAATGCTCAGGTCAATCATGTTGGCAAATATTATTTTCAAAAACTGGCCAAGACAAGATAAAACGCTGCAGAGGGGTTACACCCTTGCAGCGTTTTTCTATTCGATAAAATACATCTTTCCGTCAACTTCTAATGATATCGCTGATTGTTTCATATCTTCTTTCAACGATTTTGCATAGGCAACAACAGCATTGATGCTTTTCTTGTCTAAATCTTCAGCAAAGCTATACACGATCGTCACTTTTTCTTTTACTAGCTGGTCATCCTCTGACACCCATGCTCCAGTTCCATCAACCGCCGTTGCGCCGCCAAACATTTTAGAAAACGTCTCTAATGACTGATTTACGTAAGGCGTGTTATCAATTGGCTGATCTACATTGTATGTCGATGGCACGTAAATTTTGATAACCTCATCAAGACTGTATTGCCCCTTTAACGCATTCGTTTCTTTCGCTTGGATGGTTTCTGGCTTGCTTGAATCGTTTAATGAAAACGCTAGAAAACCGACCAATACTAGTGATAGTACCCCATGCAACCACTTCATCCCTTTCAACCTGCCCACTCCTTTTCACACTTTAAATGGATAATAAGATAAAGTGTAGAGAAAAGAGTCAGGTTGTGAAATAGGTTGATTGGTTCAATTAAATTGAAGAAAAAGCAGGACTTTACTCTCAGATCACTTCCAAATCGCTAAATACTTCTTTTTGTATTTAGGGTCCGTTACGGTTTCAATTAACTCCATGGCCATTCTTTTAATCTTTTCCTCATTAACTTCATCATTCAGATTACGTAAGGCTTGAAGAATATCACTTCGAATCAACGTGACGTTCTTTTCCTCTTCACAGGCATGAAAGCGATCAACCAGATGGTTAACGACCAACTCTTTTTGTTCACTTCCAGCAAGGGCGATCCTCCAAATGGATTGCAAGCTATGGCGAGCCGTCACAAACTTCTTATCATATGTTACGTTCCATATGGCAGGGAAGTCTTGTAGAATTCTTTTTTCAGGATCGCTGATTGCTAAATGCGCGAGAAATTGTGCTGCTCTAGATCGGCGATGATTGTCAGGGTCATTCAAATCTTCTTTCAACTGATCCCATACTTCATATGCCCAATCGACCGGTTGCTGAGTCGCCTCAATAATTTGGTTATACGCTTCGTATTGAGTGTTTTTATCGGGTGAGTTTAGATTTTCAAAATGGGACTCTATTGTTGGATTCATGGTTCACCTCTTATTTTGTTTCTCGTTTAATGATGGTTTAGCTACTCCTTCTATTATACAGGTTGTTTTCTATTTAGATTAATTCATAACCGTAATGGCAAGAATAGTGGTAAAAAGGAGAGTGGATACAGATGGATCAAAATAAAGAATATGCGGCTGCCGATCTTTCAGAGGATTTGGTAAACGAGCTGCAATCTTTTGAAGAGAAGTTAAGTGGGCAGTCGAACAAAGCCTTAATTGTAATTGCTTATGAAAAAGATTCTGAGCGTCAATAAACAAAAACCCTCATAAAAGAAAGATAGATATCGGTTAACGGGTTCAGTTTTTGAGGTGCAAACATTATTATTAGCAGTATTTTTGGAGGCGAAATCGCAAGGGTTTCGTCTTTTTATTTTTGTTATGAAATTATTATAAATTGGTATATTAATTAGCACTGTAGTTGGCATACGATAAATGAACATAAAATAAGAACCCCAATCGAGTTCTTATTTTTAGGCGTAGGCCATATTGATACTCTAAGAAACGACGTAAAGCAGCATGCTAAAACTACCTATGGATGAATAAATGGACCTAAGAATTCTTAACTCAATAAGTCATTCAAACAAATTATCTCGCATCCTTTACTTTCATAATAGTCTATTATAGAATCAATTTTCTTTTTATCATAACTTGTAATGCAATCTGATAGTACACTAACTCTATAGTTTAATTTACGTAAGTTATAGCAAGTTGACTTAACACAAGCAATAGCATCTGCTCCAGTGATTAAGAAGTCTTTTATTTCATTTATACTAATAAAATCTTTGAATTCTTCACTCGTTAATGCGTTTCCTTTATATTTTGTAAAAACATTTTCTGATACTATTTTCAAATCTGGAGCTAATTCGGCACCTCGTGTATCTGTTTTAAAAGTTCTCGTACCAGGTGACAAATTCTCATGTCTTATATAAACAACATGAATATTATTTTCAACCGCCCAATCAATTGATTTGTTGATATTGTCAATGATATCTTTGTAATTCTTTGTTATGTCATTTTGAATATCAATGATTACTAAAGCTTTTTTCTGCATAATACATCCTCCTAAGACCCCATCCATATTTTTTCTTATAAACCTATAATAGAACAAGTGTTCGTTTATGGCAAATATTAACACAATTCTTTAACATAGCTATTTTTAAAAAAGTGTTGTTGTATTTGTCTGTCTTGCAAACATCCTCTAGTGGCCAATAAAGGTCATTTATTTTAAGTGTCAATTAACATTATGTACCTCAAAACCGAATCCTTAAGATTTCGATCTATCTCCCTTTCTTTGTTTATCATTATTGTTGATGTACTTCATCTACAATCTCATCAATCCGGTTTGTCCAGATTCCTCCTGTGTAATGGTCCGGTAATCGTTTAAGGTCTTTTACTGAATCATATCCTTCAGACCAACCTCCGTTACCCGCCACTATGATAACTCGGGTCCCGCGATCTTCTAACCGGCTAATAAATTTTTCTGGCCAACCCCACATCCATTTCCCATAACTCTCTGGCATATGAATTTGTGTGTTTTCACATTTTGATGGCACGTACCCTGTCCAACCTACTGCCATGTACGGAAGCATGCAGTCTTTCATCGTTTGTTTTGACATAACCCGCATTTCTGGAAGTTTTTCTTTTAACGAATTAATCGGCTGATCTCCGCCATATACAGAGAGTTGAGTCAATCTGTCTTTTGGCAACTTGGATAAATGTTTAGCAAGCAGCTCCCCCTCGGCAGGGTCATCACTTTTTATATGAATCAAGAAAGACTGATCCCGAAACTCGGTCAACACCTCGTCAAGAGAAGGCATCAGTCCTATTCCTTTGCCTCGTAAAGGATGGGTTTTTCCTTTGTCCGCCGTATAGCCGTAGCCTATATCTAGTTGCTTCAGTTCATTCATCGTGTGCTCTCTTGTTACACCTTCTCCATTCGTTCTGCACTCAAGTGTCCAGTCATGGAAAACTGCAAAGTCATTGTCTTTTGTCATCTGAACATCAAACTCCACAACGTCCGCACCCTTATTAAATGCAGCTTCCATTGAAGAAATGGTGTTTTCCAAATAACTATGTTCAGGTTGGTGAATCATTTCAGCCGTACAGGTGTCACCCGTGACCCCTTCCATATCAAATGTTTGAGCCATTCCTCTATGTGCGAGCAGCCATGGTTTCTTCTCTTCATCAGTTTTAACAAAAAGGGAGCTATTGTTCACGTATATAAACGTGATTAAGGCTACTATTACCATGAGCACTTTTATCTTTTTTCTTTTCATATGAAACTCCTCTTTCCTTCAATATCCCCTTTTATTATAAGTAAGTTTTTTCTTGCACCACTATAGCTTGACTATGATATTTTGGTGATAAATGGCTGCACATAAAAAAACAGAGAGTTCTAGTCCCTCTGTTTTAGAAGAATTATTTCACTTCCTCTATGACCGATTCTCCTTCACTTCCTTCAACCCATTTCCATTTTTCATGCAAACGGATTCTACCGTCAGGCAGTACTTCAGGTGTTGAATAACATTCTCCTCCTCTAATTTCATTGAGTTTGTTGACATGATTGTACCTAAACTGCAAGCTGCCATCTTTGTTTACCAATCCGATCAGTGTCCCTTTCACAATTTCCCCGCCGCTATAGGACGCTGATAAAACATTTCCTTCTTGTATGTAGTGAAAAATCGTTTGTGAGGACACTTCGCCGTTTGCAGAGTTTTCTACCGAGACGAATGTTTTGCCGTTATAATGTGTCACGTATAAGCCTCCTTGTTTTTATAATATTCACACAATTTAACATATCTATTAGTTTGTTCGCAAGATGAAATCAGAATATATACAACTTTTCTGTGCATATAGTTGGTTTACAGCATCGGAAGGAGATCACTTCATGTATGATCACTTAATGCCGTTACAAAAAAGACACATAAAACGAGCAAGTGAGATACTAACTGCATCCTTTATTGATAATCCCATGTTCGTTTACTTCTTCCCCGAGTTGAAAAAAAGAAGAAAAATCTTGAGGATGACCTTTCCGATTGTCATCAAAGTCCTAGAGTCCAATGGCAGATTGTATGTGACTTCAGATCTTGTAGAGGGACTTTTTTGTGTATCAGTGCACGGAGAGAAAACGAAAATTGCAAAACTGCTTCATGCGGCGTTAACCTGCGGGATTCGGCTTCCTCAATTTCTGATTCACCTGTCACTGATTGAATTCATGCGAAAAGCGAGCCGCTTGCAGCCCGCCAACAGCACTCTGGCAACCTATAAAAAGCGATTCGACAACTTCCTTTTGGTCGATTCGGTTTGTGTGGATCCCGCTCGCCGCCATCAAGGACATATGACAAAAATGATGAAAGCAGCAATTGAAGAAACAAAGAAAAGAAAGACATTTTGTCTGCTTCAAACAGAAACAATAAAAAATGTGAGGATCTATAAGCATCTAGGGTTTTCCGTGGTCGAAGAAGTCAGGTTTGATCACATTCCCTTTTCTACCTTTGTAATGATTTATGATCCATATGATATTACGGCTAACATGAAGAAAAACCAACCGGAATAAGTATAATCCGGTTGGTTTTTTGGTTTGGCTCTTCTCTAAAAGATTGTTGCTTTAGTTCTGTAAATTTATTTACTTCATTGACTAGTTTATTGGAGTGTAAGATGCGAGACTCCTTCGGGACAAGCCGTCAGGTGAGACACTTAAGAGTGAAACGTTACGAATGTGGCTCACCGCCTGCCCCGAGGAAAGCGAGCATCTGGAACGAAAATCAACTACTTTCAAAGCCAATAAAGGAAAAACCTATTCTTCAATAAAAGGACGATCACGCAGATGCTCCGTTTGTTCCATCAACACATAAGCAAAATGGTCGTAATCTACCCATTTCATTGGGATGACGAGCTGTTCCTCGTTTTTCTTATTAAAAACAGAAATTCTTTTTTTGTTGTATTTCACTTTTTTAATATCTTGAATCTGAATCACGTTTGTTTTGCTGCCTTTTTGCACAACAAGGTCTTGCCCAACGATGAACACCTTGCTTCTCTTAATCTTCCAAAACTCAAGGACTGTTAATATCAACCCGATTATCGTAAATCCAATAGAGATAAAGATTCCATCGTCAATGCCATCCATGAACGTTCGCGTCCAGTGCGAGATCAGAATCGCATAAAAGAACCACATTCCTTTTGATAGCTTTGGAGAACTTTCATAATGGATTTCAGTGTGATGCTGTTTCTTTGTGTCTTCGCGCTTCACCAAAAACTCCTCTTTGTGCTGAGCGATCGATTTCGCATCAAGCTCTACGAAATCTGTATACGTCCCTTCCCAAACATGAGCGGTGTCATCCCCGTCTTCTAAGGAAAAGCCGCCTGCCCAGCCCACATAGTCTGTACCTGATTCTTTGAAACTGAGTAAATAATATCGTACAGGCTGGCCGTATTGATTCTCGGTATCTATCGAATCTAGAACATGAATGTTTTCAGGAAACTTGCCTAGTAATCTTCCATCTTCCTCATCCTGCATGTATACGAGATGCGTGAACATTTTAGATTGAGCCATGATCGGCTGTTTTTTATCTTTTATAGGGTAGAGGTTCTCTTTGCTCGCACCCTTCAAGTCCCAATAGAAATCTTCTGCACTCTCTAAGTTTTCAGCTAACTGAAGGAGCACCTCTTCTTCTACTTTCACGTGTTTGATTAAACTTACGATTACAGCTTTTTCAGCAATGAGTGGATCTTTGAAACGCACTGCTTCGCTAAGATACTCTTCGCATTCGAGCGTATAGTAGTAGTTCATCAACTGCAGAAGAAGCCCCATGTGAAAACGAATTGTTATGTAGTCTTCTTTCCATGCGGTGTAAACAAACTTAGCAGAGTATTCTCTATCATATGAAAGATATTGTGTTCTCGTTGTTTCATAGTCTGCAAGGAGAATCGGCAGAACCGTATCTTTCTTATATTCCCACTCTACTCCAGATTCAATAACCGAATGAATCATGTCATACATCATGAACTTATAGTGAGGCGTGAGGATGCGGTCGATCGTTTTGTTTAAGATATTTCGAACGAATACAGGAAAGTTCACAAGCTGCTCGACCGGGAGATGAACCTCCTCTTTATTGATCAATTCGGCAAGCTTCTCTTCTATTTCAAAAAAGATCTCTTCATCCTCTGTCAGTAAAAAAAGTTCAACCGCCCGTATTTGCGCAGCGGGTGAGAAGGAATCAAAATGCTTAATTAAGTGGTCGATTACTTCTGGCATCGGGTAATCACAAACGAAATCGATTAAATAAAACGACGGATTATCCCACTTATCTACCGATTTTGGAAAATGGCGTGCGGCTACTTCTATCATTTCTAATAAAAGCTCCAGTCTGATCTTTTCGTTTTCTTCTTCTTTAAACTCGTATAAAAGGTCAAGCCCCTCAAACCTTTTATCAGGGTCATCACTTCTAATCTGCTTCAACATACTTCTAACTTTTAATTCGTTCATCTCTTCACCTTTTACATTTTAAATTTAATGAACAGAAATGCATTCGATTTATTCTAATTTATTCCAAAAGGAAATTCAATCTATATTTTGGAATAATTTTGTTCTTTGAGAACTTTATACTGGCAACATATAAAGAAGCCCTAATCTTTCAATGAGGAGAGTCCATGCTGCCGTAAAAGGCAGGATTCGCAGACGCTGCAGACCGGTTTTTGGCAACAGCATAATGAGAAGTAATGCTGCCAATAGATCAAACCCTCTTGAAGGAATAAAGGTATATAAATAGGGATAGCCTTGGACAATTAAGAGACTGATTGGCAGTGACGCAGAAAGTGCTGCGAGCCATCCTTTTCCGCGTGCGAACCAAACGGCGTATCCCCCTATTGGTGAAAACAAGGCCATAATACCCCACCCTAGAAAAATACGTGATGGAAAGAATCCAAATAGTATTGTGGAATACATGTAATACACCATTAGCATGCTGGCTAGAAAAATAAAAGCATGCAGTGCCGCAGCATTTGGAGACCGGCTCCACGCTGCTATCATTGTGGTGATGAGGATCCAAATTCCAAGATCAGTGCCGATTAATCCTATTGTCGTTCCATCCACAAATTTTGCTATGAATCCGAAAAACGATCCTAGAAGGAAAACGAGTAATGAGCTTATGGCTTTTTGCGGGAGTGATTTACTTTTTGTTGTAACAGGTCTTATTTGTTGCAGCTGATTGTTCATCCTCCATTCACCTCGATTCTGATTTTATAAAAAGGTAAATGCCAGCAACTAGCAAGACCAAACTCATGCTTAGTGGAGCAATCCCCACTTCTTTTAATGCTGTTCCGAATAATCCAAGATTTGTTTCGTATCCTCCGATATCTGGTGCTGTTAAGTAAAGTGAATAGACGGATGCTGATATAAGTGTCATGCCAAACAATACGATACTGGAAATGAAGAAAACGCTGCCGATTATTAACTTTTTCACACGATACCTCTTCTCAATCAATGTTTATGAAAACGATATCCTAAACTTGTTCACCATTCTTACTCTCGTTTCCTTCAGCCTGACGTATAAACCGATATGGAAAGGGGCGAATCTGTTGGATTCAACTCATAAATTGTCCGATTCCTCTCCTAATTTGTCCAATCTTCACCATAATCTGTCCAGTTGATGCAATAATCTGTCCAAACTCACATGTAGTCTGTCCAATCACCAAAATGGCTTTAGATGGTTCGTAAATATGGCTTATCCCTCATCAACGTGATAAACTATTTTCTTGGGTTTACTACTTATTTAACTTTATGAACTATATGATGTACTTTTGCTGTTGAGGAGGACTTATATGAGAAAACAAATCATGACCGCTTTATTGCTCGTGACCGTTCTTGCCGCGATGGAAGGAACCATTGTGAGTACGGCCGTTCCACGAATTACGAGCGACTTGTCTGGCATCGAGCTCGTGAGCTGGGTGTATGCGGTCTATATGCTGGCGACTGCGGTTTCCACACCGATCTACGGAAAACTCGCTGACTTGTTTGGCCGAAAAAAAGTCATTCTTGCCGGTATTATTTTATTCTTAGCAGGATCTGCTTTATGCGGAATTGCGATGTCGATGGAGCAGCTTATCCTCTATCGGGCGATTCAAGGTCTTGGCGCTGGTGCTGTTATGCCGATCACGATGACCATTATTGGGGATCTGTATTCTGAAGCGAAAGAACGCGCAAAAGCACAAGGCTGGATTTCTGCTGTCTGGGGTGTTGCAGGGGTGCTCGGTCCACTAGCAGGTGGTTTTCTTGTTGATACGTTGTCGTGGCGTTATATCTTTTTCTTAAATATTCCGTTTGGTCTTGTGGCCTTTTTCATGCTGGCCGCCAACTATAAAGAAAATCTTTCAAAAGGAAAACCGCACATTGATTACTGGGGAGCTGTTACCTTCTCCCTTGCGACGATCGCCTTTTTGTACGCACTCTTAACAGGCAGTCAGACTCAAGAATGGGGTAATCCGCTCATTATCGGGCTTTTCGTTATTTCCGCTCTTCTTTATGTTGGGTTCGTCTTAATCGAGAAAAAGTCACCTGAGCCACTTATTCCGCTTAATCTTTTTTCTAATAAAAGTGTGTTGATCGTCAATTCCCTAACGCTTATTTCTGGCGCAGTTGTTATTTGCATCACGATATACTTGCCGATCTGGAGTCAAGGAGTGATGGGGAAAACGGCCACACAAGCGGGATTCGTGCTGATGCCGCTTCCTGTTATGTGGACGTTAGGTTCACTTGTTGCAGGGAATCTTGTGGGCCGGTTGAAAGATAATTGGATTATTACACTCGGCATCAGCGTAGTAAGTGCCGCTTCACTCCTTTTCTACTTATTAGATGCGCATTCACCAACGTTCTTGATCTATGTGGCTTCAGGTGTTTTAGGACTTGGGATGGGGCTCATTACTCCAATCTACATGTTAATCATTCAAGCATCGGTTCCATCAAATAAACGCGGAGTGGCTGTTGCGTCCAACACGTTCACAAATACGTTTAGCCAAACCCTGGGTTCAGCTGTTTTCGGCACTATTTTTAACTTGATTACTCTTTCAAAGCTTGAGAGTACTGGACAAGACCTTGATTTGAATGCTTCCTTTGAGCATGGAGGCGAATTGCCGACCGGTCAATTAGCGAAACTGCAAGAAATCGTGGCATCAGGCATACATGCCATTTACGGCGTGATGCTCGTGCTGACTATTATCGGGATAGGCGTCTCACTCCTTCTTATAAAGTTTCGAGAACCGTCAAAAGAGCAATCTGCAAAAAACACGAAGAGAGCCGTTCAACCTAAATGAACGGCTCTCTTTTTATTAGCATGTTATACCATCATCATTAAAACCGAATAACCTGCTAAACCTGTGCAAAAGGCAAGAAAACTGCTTTCCTGATCCTCAGGCAGCTCTTCTTTTAATACGTTTAGTATGATTCCTCCCGCAAGCAGGGCAACAAGAACGGAGAGAACCACGTCATGAACAGCGGTTAGTACACCGATTCCCCAGCCTAACAGGATTGCAATAGTCAGAAGAACTCTTCCGTATTTGTCATATGTATGTTTGTGGTCTTTCCTAAGACCCCAGTCGTTTGCGACAAAGTGGATGCTAAGCGCGGTAAAAAAGAAGAACATCCCCCATTTTGTTTCAAACTCTTCTCTTATGAGCAAGTAACCGATTACGGCATTATAAACAAAAAAGGACGCGGTATGAATCCAAAAAACCCCGCTTGAAGCCGAGGCATCTTCAGAGTTCGAGCTGCCGCTCCGCTTCTTTTTTGATTTCTTCACCATTCGTTCAAGTCCATAAAATAGTGCGAGTCCGAACATTGCAATCATATAAATATGATCCTCAATATACTTACCAACGCCATTATCGAGCGATGGTTCAACTTTTTCCTGGTAATGAGTGAGATCTGGGATCAGATGCAGAAATACATAAGAAACCGCAACACCTCCAGCAAACGAGAGGAACTTGCTGCGCAGAGAATCACTCATAAAGCTGATGTACTTCGAGCTTAAATGTACGAGTGCAAACCCTATTACAAAAATTAAACTAAGCATTGTTTTCGTTAGCATGGAAAAACGTCCTCTCTTTAATCATGACAAACGTACATACTTCTATTATGTAACCATTTCCCCTGCTTGCTAAACAGCTATCCTCTCATCACCTGCAAAATGGGTCCATCCCAATAGTATACTTGTCTATACTTGTCCACATGGTCCCTCATATACTATTAAATCGGTGAATCAAGGAGTGATCTGTGTGAAAACAAATAAAGAAGTATTTCCTTTTGACGAGAAACTCGCTCTCTTTCTCGCTGTGATGACTTTTCAGGCGTATATGGTTTACGATTCGAGCGCTTTTATGCTGCCTCCCCATTTTCAATTACAGCATGTGATTACTTCTCGTTCAGGTGAGACGTTCGGTTTTATTGCAAATTCAAAGGATTCAGTGGTGGTAGCCTTTCGGGGAACGAAAACCATGGATAATGTGAGTTCTTATTTGGATGTTATCTTAACACCTTACCTCTATGTTAAAAGTAGTGGGAAGACCCACCGCGGAATTACCCGTATCTATGAATCTTTTAGAGATTCTCTTTTACAGGAAATCAAAAAACTTTATACAAAAGAAAAGAAACTGATTGTTACCGGCCATAGCCTTGGCGGCGGCATTGCTGCACTTTTCACGCTTGATGCTGCAGTGAACACGCCTTTTAAGAATCCGATTCTCTATAGTTTTGCAAGCTTACCAATTGCTGATGAAGCATTCACTAAAAAGTTCTATGAAGAAGTTAAAAACAGCATTCGCATTGTCAATGTTCATGATGCCATCTCCAACTGTATGACTCCTCTCTTTTTTAAGAAAAAGCCCCTTTTGAACCTTCCGATTGGACAAGAATTTCAATTGAACTTTAAAAATAATCGTTTTATCCAAAACCACAGAATTCTCTGTTATATTGATTTTCTAAGCAAACAATACCCAACAGCCTACAAAGAACTATGCTCGAAATATCCAGGGTTCTGCCCGGACACTTCGGTATGTGAATAACAAAATCTGTTTAACCGATGTGGTTGGGTAGGTTTGTTTTTTTTACTTGCTGACTTCGATTCGTATAGAAACAAACTTGTTATTTCCCCCGTTCTATTTCAATGAAACCCTATTTCAAAATAGTTGGTAGTTTTGTATCGTAAATTGTCAAAACTTCATACTTTCGATGTAAAACTTGATTCTATAAAGATAGAGCATGCGCTTCATGTCTAAATCACCCTTTATTGATAATATATAGAAATCATGATGTGAGAGGAGTTAGTGATGAGAGATATAATGAACAGATGTTTACTCTATTTTGTTGTTGTCGGTACTTTATTACTTCCAACAAACGTTCATGCACACGGCCTTTTAACGACTGGAAATCAGGGATCTGAGGTTTCCGCCCTGCAACAAAAGCTAAAGAAAATGGGTTTTTTCTACGGACCCGTTACAGGGTATTATGGCCCCATTACAAAACGAGCGGTTGCCGATTTTCAGTACAAAACGAACCTTGCCTCTGATGGTGTAGCGGGGCCTGCCACTTTTTTGATGCTAAACGACATCGAACAGATGGCCCGTGTTGTACATGGTGAAGCAAGAGGGGAATCCTACATAGGCAAAGTCGCGGTAGCTGCTGTTATCTTAAATCGTTTGGATGATCCAGCCTTTCCGAACCAAATAAGAAATGTCATTCATCAAACAAATGCCTTTACTGCCGTTCATGACGGTCAGTATGACTTACAGCCGAACAGCTATGCCTATCGTGCTGTGATGGATGCCATAAAAGGATGGGATCCAACATACGGGTCGGTTTATTACTATAATCCCCAACTGGCAACAAACACCTGGATTTTCTCAAGAACGTCTGTTAAGAAGATCGGAAATCATCTGTTTGCAAAATAAAGTGGGATATTTAAGACTCGTGAAGCTAATTGGACTTTCATGAGTCTTTTTTTGCGGGTAATCTAACGCACTATGTCGAAAAACGGATAAAAATTTTTATATACGTAATTATGAAAGTTATACACGGATTTATTGAGCATTACCTCTTATAAAAATGGAATTACCTCGTCATTATTTAGTGGTGTTCGTTCCATACGAACACTTCATTTTTTGTACACTTCAAATGGACATGCACATCAAAAAAAGGTGTGCCTCTATCTTCAGGCACACCCTTTTCTCATTATTTTATTGAAAAGTTTTACTTACATGCATGAATTCACGATAACCAGAACGCGTCAGATGATATTGATTATCTAAATAACCGTCTTTCACTAACGAGTCGAGTGTTTCTTCCGGTATGATGTCGATCACTTGGTCCATACGTTGGTTCAGGTCTTCGAGTGATGCGTTTTTGAGCGTGATCGGGTTCATCATACGGACGATTCCTTCAATTCTGGAATCGCGCTTTTGGAACAACTGCGGCGTTTTTTTGAACACATTTTGTATGCGATCTTTGAATTGGTTCAATTCTTGTTTCGTATTGAAACTTTCCGTTTCTTTTTCTCTAATTCTTTCGTTAAAATACTTCATCTCTTCGTTGCTTAATTGTGCTCGTGTGAAAAGCTCGTTGTAGATCTGCGTTTTATCCATCTCGATCTTCGCCAGCTCTTCTTCTTTTATGCGCTGTGTTTCCCAGATTTCTTCTGAGACCACTTCTTCTTCCGGTTCTTCTGCTTCCTCTACCACATCTTCTGCCTCGTCCACAATAGCTGCAGGCTTCTCCACTTTTTCTTCTTCAAAAAGCTCAAGTTGTTCAACAGGTTCAACGGCTTTTGTTTCCTCTACAGATACGGGTTGCGGCGGCTCTGCAGTGACAACCGTTTTAGACATATGCAACTCAATCATCTTCTCCAGCTTGTTGATCTTGCTAAAATAGATGAGTGAAAGGGCGATCGCGAACAGTGAGCAAAATACGGATATAAAATCGGAAAAGCGGAAAACAAATGGTGCAGTTGCGATTTTATAAAAAAGTAATAATGCAAATGCTCCAATAATGATAATCTTTAACCAGCTTTCACGGTTTTTAATTTCGTCGATACTTTGAGGATCTTGATTTTGGTTTTTATTTTTGTTTGAAAATGATTGTAGGCGTTTCATGGCATTTACCTCTTTCATAGAGATTTTCGTGCAGTTTTTTATTTTAACGCAAAATATGGAATGTGGGAAGAAAAAGCACGCATTCATCATGAAACTATCATCCTTCTAACATTTATATAAATAATTTTCCATCTGGGACATATGTCCTTCCCAACCTCTCTTCACTTATTCTTTAATAAATATAGAATTTGACGTTGGGAAGTGATGACATGAAAGGAATTCTGTTCGCGTTTTTGGCAGGAACGTTTATTACCTTACAAGGTGTTGCGAACGCACGGATCAGTCAAGACATTGGTTCCTGGCAAGCGGCTACCATTACGCAATTGACTGGTTTCATCGCAGCTCTTTTGATCGTGTTGATCGTAAAAGATAAAAAGTGGAAACAATTTAAACAAGTGCGTCCGATCTATTTGACGGGCGGATCATTTGCGGCTGTTGTCATTTACGGTAATATTTATGGCATCCATTCTATTGGTGTCACGTTAACGATTGCTGTCATATTGATCTCGCAGCTTTCGATCACCTTTTTGATCGATGGCAAAGGCTGGTTCGGTGTGATGAAGAAAGAAATGAAGCTTCCTCAATTTATCGGAATCGCAATGATGATTGCTGGTGTTGTCATATTAAAATTTTAGGTAGTAAGAATTGAGGTGAAGTGATAAATGAAAGAGCTGCATGATCCAGATCTGCTTGAGCATTATATCCAGACATACGAAATTGAGCCTATGTTAAATAAGGAACTTTTGCCTTATTTGACACTTTATCGCTATGATCATGGTGAGCTGATCTGTTCCCAGGGCGATCCTTATGAAAATTTGTTTCTGCTAGTGAAAGGCAAGCTGAAAATTTTCAACACCTCACCAGAAGGCAAGACGCTTATTCTATCGTTTAAAACACCGCTTGATGTTGTTGGCGATATTGAATATGTAAAGGTTACGGATTTTATCAACACGGTTGAAGCGGTCTCCGAGGTTCATATGATCGCGATACACCACCGCTGGTTAAAGAAATTCGCAAGCGACCACACACCGTTTTTGAAATTTTTATTAAAAATGATCACAGAAAAGTTTTACGTGAAATCCAGTTCATTGAGCTTTAACTTGCTTTACCCCGTTGAAGTGCGTTTTGCGAGCTATCTGTTATCTGTTTGCTTTGATGAGTCAGATGCTCTTTATAGCGGGAAGCTGAGCACGAGTCATTTAATGGATGCGGCAAACTTGATCGGAACGAGCTACCGGCATTTGAACCGCGTCATTCAGCACCTTTCATCAGAGGGATTGGTAGAACGGCACAAAGGTTTTATCGTTGTAAAGAATCGGGACGGCTTAAGCAAGCTTGCCAACCATAGAAATATTTACGAATAGAGAGGGATGTTAGTCATGCTTTTAGGGTTATTCTTTGCGGTTATTGCCGGCTTACTCGTTGGTCTGCAAAACATTTTCAATACACGGGTTAACGATCATGCAGGAACATGGTCAACCACTGCATTGGTGTTGGGCCTAGGGTTTCTTGCATCTATGACGCTTGGGCTTGTTTTTGAAGGAACAGAGCTTTTTGCTCTTCACAACATGAAAACATGGTTTTGGTTCAGCGGGTTGATTGGTGTAGGAGTTGTTGTCTGCTTGGTGCAAGGAACAAAGTTGCTCGGTCCGACGTTTGCTATTTCCATCGTTTTGACTTCACAGCTCGGATCGGCATTATTATGGGATTCAGCAGGCTGGTTCGGTTTAGAAAAAATCCCCTTTACCGCACAGCAGCTAGCTGGTGTGCTCGTGATCATCGGCGGTGTCATTGTGTTTAAGTTTGGCGGGGTTTCTAAGGAAAAACGAGAAGTTCGGAAAGTGAAAACACATATGAAACAACAAACAGCGGGGAGATAAGGAGTCTCCTCTTTTTATGGACAAAAAAGAACACTTCCTACTAATTACCTTCTTTCTTCGTCAAATTTCCATAACTTTCTCCCCATTCACCTTCTTAAAAATGGGTAGTCCCCTCTATTAAAAAGCTGTCAGGCGTACGGTACACTTTAATAGTAGAAATCTTTTGAAATATTCAAAATACGGGAGGCGTACCTTTGAAAATGAAAAAGAAAGTTCTGACTGTTACCTTGTCTGGTCTAATGGCTTTTGGCGCTTTAACTTCGGTATCTTTACCTGCACATGCTGTCGGTAATGGTCCTGGCGCAGGAAATGGATCCATTCAAACTTCCATCCTACATACGTATGAAGAGCTTGTTGATACTTTAAAAACATTAGATGCCAAGCAAGATGCTATGAAACTTGAAGTGATTGGTCAAACCGTAAAAGGTCGAGACATTTACATGGCAAAGTACATATCAAATCCGAGTAACCCTACCATTTTATTTTTGACTCAGCAGCATGGAAACGAACAACTGACAACGGAAGGTGCTTTGGAATTTATGAAGCATCTTGGCACAAATAAAACCAAAGGTCTGTTGGAAAACGTAAACGTGCTTGTTATTCCGATGCTGAACGCTGATGGAGCAATGGGAGATGTTAATTTCTCACTTGAAGATTACTTAGCTGACGGTGACCGCCACCTTACTCGCTATAATGCGAATGAGATCGACTTAAATCGTGAACATGATAAACCAACGAGTGAAATGGAACCAGAAGCTCGTGTCCTTCATGAAAATGTGCTTGCGAAGTATAACATTGATTACATGATTGATCTTCACCACCAGGGAACGTTAAGTGAGACGGACGGAAAGCTTGTTTCTGGTTCTATGCTGTATCCAACAAATGCAAACGTGAAGCCGGAAGTAGTTGAAAAGTCAAAACGCCTTGGCGCAGTAGTGTTCAATGCAATTCATAACACAGGCTGGGGACACATTGGTAAATATGATGGCGGATCTGGCGCAAACATTGGACGTAATGGTGCTGCTATCCGTTACGACATCTCCACTCTCCTTTTTGAAATGCGCGGAATGTCTGATCACTACCGTGAAGACTATGCGCTTGGGCAAAAGAGCAACGGCTATTTGATCAAGCAAACGATCGTCACGCTGGATGCAGCTGTACGTGCGATTGCGGATGACTCAATCGACACAGTCGATGCAAGTTTTTGGGATACACTGCCACAACAAACGAACCGTTCTGGAGAAGTTGACGACGAATAAACATGAAAAAACAGTTCTCTCGGGAACTGTTTTTTTGGTGGTTTCACCTATTATTCTCATATACGGTACGTGAAATTTTTTACATTAAAAAACACCTCAAAAATCGAGGTGTTTCGTAAAATCTATGGCATACCATCATTTATTCGTAGCTTTTCGCTCCAATATAATACTCTGACCAGTACGAACTGCTGAGTTCATCTGATGTCACGCCTTTTGATGAAGACGCATGCATGAACTGATCGTTTCCAATGTAAACTCCGGCATGGCTCGGTCCGTCGCCTTCTAGATCAAAGAAAACGATGTCGCCAACTGCTGGCTTATCCACTTTTGTTCCTTCTGCATAAATGCCATCCACTGTTCGAGGCAAGTCAATGTTTTCTGCTTCATCAAAGATATAATTTAAATATCCGCTGCAATCAAAGCCGTCAGGTGATTCCCCACCCCACTTATAAGGTGTGCCTTCGTATTTTTTTGCTACTTCTACAATGGACGAGTCACTTTGTTCGCCGCTTTGATCAACGCCGAGCGCTTTAAAGGTCTCATCCCCAGCGATGCCATCTACTGTAATCCCTTTATCTGCTTGCAAATTTTTTACTGCATCTGTTGTATAGTCACCATAATAATCGGTTGTTTTGCTATAAGAAAAGTATCCTTTTTCATCTAATGTTTGTTGGAGGTCTTGTACATCTGAATGCTGCATCCCAGGTTTGAGCGTCTGATCTCCGAGCGCGGCTTCACCCACTACTGGATTGAACGCCATAACCCCTGCAATTGCAAATCCTGCTACTGCCTTTTTCAAAATAACATCCCCTTTTCTGTACCTTAATTAATCTGACCTGTCCCATACTAACAGGTGGAGATGACAGAGAGATTGTAAGGCGGTTACAGCGCAATAACAATTTTTGGCGAAATGTATGATGAATTACATATTGTAATATTAGATAATTTTTTCCAGCACGTTGTGGACAAATAGAAGGAAAGATTGCCGGTTATTTGTATAGAGTATATAAAGGGCTAAAATGGTAAGGAGGCGTCTATTTGGAGTTCCCGTTCATCCATACTAACTTTTGGGATGCATTAATCGCTGTGCCTGCCATCATTGTTATGATAGAAATTTTGAAAATCTTCTTCCCCTCTCTCTCTGCTTGGATTCCAACGATCGCCAGCCTGCTCGGACTGATTATTTCTGTTTTTATCGCTCATCCTCATAGTCTTTGGACTGGGATCGTTATGGGGATCGGCTATGGCATTGCTGCAGTTGGTTCGTATGCTGGCTTTGCAGCGGTTTTCCACCACTATCGAGATCGAAGTCCGCACAACCCTTATAAATAGTTGAATGCTAGGTGACTTTTGTTTAAGTTTAATAGTATACGGACTTTTTGAAGAGATTAGGAGATTATCATGAAAAGAAAAACAGCAATTGTAACCGGCACTTCCAGCGGGTTTGGCATGCACTGTGCTGTGGAACTTGCGAGAGCCGGTTTTGATGTGGTCAGCACGATGCGGAATTTGGATCGTGCTGAGATTCTATTAAAACTAGCAGATGGTCATCATGTGGCAGACCGCATCCACCTTCACCCTCTTGATGTCACGTCAGCTGAATCGGTCTCCACATTTACAACTTACATAAAAAAGTTTCCTAGTATTGATGTTCTCGTGAACAACGCGGGGTTCGCACTTGGCGGTTTTTCAGAAGAACTGACCATTGACGAATACCGTTTGCAGTTTGAGACGAATGTGTTTGGTGTGATTGCAGTCACACAAGCTGTTCTTCCAATCATGCGTAAAAATCGTCGCGGCCGAATCATTAACATGAGCAGCATATCAGGCAAGTTCGGCTTCCCAGGGCTTTCATCCTATACCGCTTCAAAGCACGCATTGGAAGGATACAGTGAGAGCCTTCGTCTGGAACTGAAGCCGTTTGGTATTGACGTTGTTCTAGTCGAACCGGGTTCTTATCAAACGAATATCTGGTCGTCTATCGACAAATTGACGATCGACTCTGAATCTCCTTATCATTTTTATATGAAAGCACTATTAAGAGATATTGAATCAGGGAAAGGCAGTCATGGTGATCCGCTTGATGTGGCGAAACTTGTGACAAGGATTGCAACGTCCACAAAAACACCTAAACTACGCTATCCGATCGGTAGAGGTGTGAAGTTAAGTCTGTTTCTGAAAATGATTTTGCCGTGGAAGTGGCTTGAGAACGTCGTAATAAAAAAGCTGCTTAAATAAATGCTCAATCCCAGATTCGGACTCTTGACACACCTGCAGTTCTCAAATAATCCAATAACTGACCGGTGTGTACGGATTCATGATAAGCGACCCGTAGAAGCATGTCTCCAAGATTTCGTATGTATCCTGATTCAGAGCGGTCTATTTTTACCTGTAATAAGTCTTCTTCGGTAAATGACTGAACAGTATGTATAAAATCATTTCGATAAGGCTCTGCAAATGATAGTTCATCCATCACGGTAGTGTATGGTCTATTTTCAAATGGAGATTCGTAAACATTTAAGCTCCCTTTATTTTTAATGGCTAAGTGATAATAATGCTCACTATCTAATACATGCCTAATCATTTCTATACAATTCATAGCTTCAGCATCAGGCTTCCAAAGGAGTTTCTCTTGTGGAATTGAGTTCCAAAGCTTTATGCTTCTTCGTCTCACTTCATTAAAATTAAGAATAAGTAAATCTATTGATTTCATAATTGTTCCTCCTATATGAATGATATATTAATTATACACTTGCGTTCGTTTCAAAGATTGAATAAGTGCTTCAAATCTTCATAACGGTGAAAAAAGTTTAAAACCGCTGAAACCTATATTATCCATAACGCGTAATTCAATATGAATCATTCATTATGTTTGAAGGAGGCTGTTTTGAAAAATAAAATCCTCATCGTTTTTTCAGTGCTGTTATTATCGAGCTGCAGTTTTGGTGCAATGCACAACAAAAATTTAGAACAGTCTATTCATTCTGTGATGAAAGATGAGGGTAAACTGAATTTGAACAAGATTGCTGAATTTGAGTGGGACGAAGCGCACTTATTCCCTCCTTACACTTCTCAGTCAGAGATCAATAAGCAATTAGGCTTTACGTTTAAAGATCCGAGCGGCATGAAAAGCCGTGATGATATTTTTCTGCTGCTGTTTTTAGACAATCATAAGGTTGTTCAGTATGTTGAGGTGTCCAGGGAATACGGGGAACTTATTCCTAAGAATCACCAGCCGGTTACCCCTTCTTCCTCATCATTTAAAGTGAAACGGGTAAATTAAGATGAAAAGGTTATTAACAGGGATAGGATTCTTCGCATTATTATCAGGCTGTACCTCAGTTCAAACCACTTCTGAACTCACCATACAACAACTTGATGTTAAGGCTGCCGAAAAATCACTACAGCAATTTGTTAGATCAGCACAACAAGAAAACGGCATCTACCTGTACCAAGATGAAGAGAACAGCTTTTATTATGTGTTCCTAAACGGAGTAAATATGAAGGAAGTTGTTTCTGCTTTAACCTTTTCTGATGTTGAGGTTACAAGTGAAGACGACACATTGAACATCGCTTATAGTGAGGATTTTATCGAGGATATTAAAGATAAGAAATTAGCAAACCAGCTTTTGTATAAAATAAAGCTAAACCAGGACTATGAAACCCCTCAAACTTTTAAAAAATGGTGAGGAGTCTCATTTTCATAATATTACTATTGGGGGAAATGAACATGAATAATCATGAGATCGATTATAAAATTTATGGTGACGACATGCAGTTTGTTGAGGTGGAGCTTGATCCAAAAGAAACGGTGATCGCTGAAGCTGGTGCACTTATGATGATGGAGGACGGCATCGAGATGGAAACCATCTTCGGTGATGGCTCATCTGGAGGCGGCAACGGGTTGATGGGTAAACTGTTTAATGCTGGTAAACGTGTGCTGACGGGTGAAAGTCTATTTATGACCACATTCACGAACGAAGATCACGGGAAAAAGCACGTTTCTTTCGCTTCTCCTTATCCTGGTAAAATCATACCGATGGACTTGAGCGAGCTTGGCGGTAAAGTGATTTGTCAGAAGGATGCGTTTTTAGCTGCTGCTAAAGGTGTATCGGTTGGGATCGAATTTCAGCGTAAGATCGGTGCAGGTTTCTTCGGTGGTGAAGGCTTTATCATGCAAAAGCTTGAAGGCGATGGCATGGCATTCGTTCATGCAGGCGGAACGATTCATAAGAAAGAACTTGCTCCTGGAGAAGTGTTGCGTGTTGACACAGGCTGTTTAGTTGCTATGACAAGCGGTGTAAATTACAACATCGAGATGGTAAAGGGAGTAAAAACAGCATTATTTGGCGGTGAAGGATTATTCTTTGCTACATTACGAGGACCTGGAACAGTATGGATTCAGTCCCTTCCGTTCAGCCGTCTGGCAAGCCGCGTGTTCGCAGCCGCACCACATCGCGGGGGATCCAGTGATGAAGGCAGCATCGCTAAAGGCGTGTTCAACATGTTGAATGGTGATTGATTCTTTTTGAATAAAGTGAAATAAGCTGGCTCGAAATTGAGTCAGCTTATTTATATGCTTGCACATCGGCTTATAAAAGCAAGCTGACGTGTGATTGAAGAGTTTACTGTCCACTTTTTAAGATTTACTGTCCACTTTTCAGGATTTACTGTCCACTTTCTGCGAAATACTGTCCACTTCATCTATCTAAGCTTTAAAATGCTGCAACACAGTCCCTCGTCCATTCTCAACTTCTACCTTTGCATACGCTCCGTTGACAAACGTGATCTGCGGAGGCTGATGACCGCAATCTATATCATAAATGATCGGAACTCCAAGATCTTCTGTCATATCTTGATACACGTCTTCCACCGTATAGTCTCCAACAGGTTCGTTTGCTGCGCTTCTGCCGAACAAAATACCTGAACAATTTTCAAACCAGCCCGCTAGCTTCATGTGCACGAGCGTTCTTCTTAAGTCGGTCGTGTTCATCTCACAATTTTCGAGGAACCACAGAATGGGTTCATCACTATTCAAAAACTGTTTTCTAAACTGAGCCACATCACCAAAAGGCGTACCGATCAGATGCCGAATCACATCGATACAGCCTCCCAGTAAACGTCCTTCAACTTTCTCTTTTGCACCAGATACCGTCTTCCAGTTTGTTTTCTCTGTCAGATGAAACACACACGGTGTTGGTGCATCGTGCTGCCATTTCTTCTGATACTTTTCTGAGGAATGCTGAAGCACTGATTCACCCACTTTTGTTCTTAACACTTTCTCCCACATAGCCGTTGTCTCATCAGAATACTCGCCTCTTACATCCACAAAGTTCGTGCCGTTTGCTGTTGCGAGTCCTGTTTTTAATGTGAGAGCGAGCATTAAAACACTCGTGTCGGAATAGCCAAGAATCCACTTGTCTTGAATAGTAGTAAAATCGACATGCTCCATGATCTCGATTAGCAGTTCACCGCCCCATGGTGGGATGATGATGTCGATCTCATTATTACTTAACATTTTGTTTAGTTCGGCTGCGCGCACTTTTGCCGGTGCTGATTTTGCCTTTGACTGTGTCCAAACCGTATCTCCACAGGTCACTTCAAACCCTCTTTGCTCCATACGCTCACATGCTTGCTTGAACATGTTATGCAAAACGGGTGGCACACCTGAAGACGGAGCTGTTACGCCAATCTTTGCACTTTCTTTTAACATAGGGTATCTAATCATTTTGAGCCATCCTACTTTTAATTTTATCGTTCATTAAGATTCGACAAAGTAGGAAGAAACCCTTCACTCCATAATAAACAGCCTATTTCTTAACGATTTTACTATTTTGTACACCGAACAAGCTACTCATAAGGTACGTCCATCATATGCATATATCGAACAAACTGTTTTTAGAAAGGAGGAAATCAAATTATGAATAAATATCCTTATAACCACCAGCATTTTATTGAGGAGTCCCAGTATGTGGAGCGGCAGATGGAAGAAGATGAAGCAGGTCCTTTTGCTCCACCGCCGCAACAATTTGCGCAAAGTCAGATCCCTCAGCCGTTCTTCACTCAAACCTTTCAGCCGCCGCAGATTCGGGCACGATTATGCAGCTGTTTAGGAAGTTGGGGTCTTCTTGGCCTAAGACGTCAAGGCCAATTTGGGCGTGACTTCTGGTTTTTCCCTGTTGCGATTCGTCAAAACAGTGTAACAGGCTACATTTGGGTTTATGGCCGACGCCAGCGTGTACGTTATGCGTTTTCTCAAATCCGTAATTTCGTCTGTTTTGGTTGATAAGAAAAAACCGCTCTCCTTGGAGTTAACGGGTTCTCTTTTGGAGGAGAAAATTGTAATTCGCAAGCCTTTTAGCAGGTGAAATAGCACTATAATTGGATATGTAATTGACATTGAAAAAGACCAGATTTTTGTCTGGTCTTTTTCATATAGCATTATTCAATTAAAGCACCCGATAGTTGAATAAAGAATATGTGTTTGAATAGATTTATCCTAATCTCAACTTTGAACAGCCAAACATTAAGAGGACTTACATGAATTTTGGAGAATATTGTAAAAAACTCTTATTTATCTGAAATGGGGACTTATATGTTTATAAGATTTGGCTTTCAACTCGTGTTAACTTTTATAGGCATTTTATTAATTGTTTCGCTACCTTATTTATTTTTTAATATAGACAGACAACTAGCCGTATTATTATCAATTGATAAAGGGCTGATAAAGAATACTTGGTTTTTATATGATTCGATTGAAGTAAATTGGCTACGATATTTTGATCATATAAATGTTTTAATTCATCAGTTCTTTACATTTAGTAACCCACAATATTATGACCATGGAGAATATGTTCCGCTTTTCCCTGAACTTTGGAATTTATATGGAAGATCGTTGTTTATGTTAATTACAGCCTTATTTCTTGGACTAGGTATATCAATTGTTTGTACCTTTTTAATAATGAAACTCGGATCATTAGGAAGAAGATTATCACAAATGGGATTGTTCATTTTTGAAAGTCTCCCTGATATTTTTATCATATTGCTGCTTCAATACGGTGTTATTTTCATCTTTAAGAAAACGGGTATTTTGCTTTTTAATATTGCTGATTTTTATAATAATTCTGCTGCGGTGTTACCCGTTTTATGTTTAAGTGTTTTGCCCACAGTTTTTCTTACAAAGTATCTTTTACTATTTTTTCAGAATGAGGAGAAGGAATTATACGTGGATTTGGCTCTAGGAAAAGGGCTGTCTCGAAATTACGTTCTCCTTGTTCATATACTAAGAAATGCACTGATTTCGTTGTTTAATCACTTTAAAACTATTTTTTGGCTCACTTTGTCCAATTTGTTCGTATTGGAGATTTTATTTAACATTAAAGGTGTTATGAAATTCATTACAACATTCAGTCCTATGACACCTGATATAACCGTTTATGTACTACTATTCTTTTTTATTCCTTATGTGTTGTTTTTTATTGTTTTTGAATTTTCTTTAAAACAACTGGGACTTAGGGGAGGAAGTGATCGTGTTTAAACGAGTATTTTTAAATCCTTTTTTTCTTTCGGGATTCCTTTTTTTAACACTGGTTTTCATCGGAAGTTTTGTTTACACCTACTGGTTCGCAGAATCAATTCAATACAGCAGATATTTATATAATAGTGAAGGACTTATCATTGATATGGCACCATTTCCCCCTTCTTTGGACTTCCCAATTGGTACAGATAAAGATGGAAAACAGATGATTTTTATTCTATTAGAAGGTGCGAAATTTACTATTGGAATTGCACTTGGTCTTGCGTTTATACGAATTTTAGCAGGGACAATTATGGGCGTTATCTTTTATCTACTCCCTAATAAGCTATTAATGGGTATAAAGAGTTTAGTTGACAGCTACCATTATGCACCTGTTGTCATTTTTGCTTTCTTACTTTTGTCTCCAGCATACATTGCTTTCAACTGGGCATATGACTTTGATGAGTTGTTTTATTACACGTTATTTGTACTCGCTTTTTTGGGTGTACCTATATTGGCACTTTATGTAGCAGAAGAAATCAGGGGTGTATACAATTTAGAATTTATTAAAAATGCTTCCCTATTGGGTGGTAGTAAGTGTCATATCCTATGGAAACACGTAAAACCCTATCTTATTCCTAAGCTGTGCCTATTATTTGTTCAACAAATTTCTCAACTTTTAAATCTACTGGCACACTTAGCAATGCTACAAATATTCTTTGGTGGTACGAAATTCATATTAATGGAACAAGAAAATACCAAGGGACCTGAAGGTTCAAAAGTGATTGAAGCGTTCTCTAACAACAATGAATGGGCGGGGCTTTTAGGAAAAAGCTGGGCTTCATTTATTACATTTCCTTGGATTGTTTTTGGTTCTGTAATAGCTATTGCATTAACAGTTTTAGCAACTAACTTAATGGCAGAAGGTATAAGAAGAGTTACAGGTTTAGAGCCTGTTAAGATAAAGAAAAACAAACAGATCCCTAGTGAACAAATGAGTAATAAAATTTCATTTGAAAAGTTAAGTTAATACTCATCATATTAAAAAGAACATCATCAAAACGATCAGATTTATTTCTGGTCGTTTTTTAATCCTCTGTTAAAGCACCCGATTGTTGAACAACCATACCCAGGTAAATCTTGTACTAGCTTTTTTCTGTTAATATTTCATATAGATCTTTTGATTCTTGTTCATTTAACTCAACGTATTTTCCGCTGTCTGTAACAATCTCGATTTTCTTTCCATTAGAGTTTACCCAAAGTGAATATGAAGCAGTTTTATCTTCACTACCTTCACTTTTCTTAAAAGGAAATTGAAACTTATAGTTAGGGTAACGAGACATTTTTACTTTAACATTATTCCAATCCGCATTTTTCACTATTTTAATTGCTTTTTGAACCTTGTTTTTATTAGTGATTTCATTAAACTCTTCATAATTATCACTATTAGCAATTTGTTTTTGTACAGTTATCTTTTGCTCTGTTGATTTAACCAAATTAAAGCAACCTGTCATTAAAAAACAAAAAGCTATAATAGCTGTAAATAAGGTTTTAAATCTCAATGGTATGCCCCTTTTCTAACAAGACGTTAAAATTTCCATCGGATTTTTATTCTACTTATTCAACAACAATCCAGCACGTTTGTTCAATAAGTTCGATAATAAAGGCGTTAACCCTTCTTGGATCAACGCACCCGATTGTGGAATAACTTAGTTATCTGGATTATTATATTTTTGCAATCTAGTTAGTCTTCGTTCTAAATAACCTAAATCATATTTATATCTGTTCAATGTATCTTCAATAGCATCCATTACTATACTTGGATATTTGCCACTCAACTCCCTTTCCAATTCTTCAATATCAAGTTTTATCAAGCGAATTGCTTCATTGATCTCACTTTTATTAATCATCCGATAAACTGGTCTAATTCTAAGTGATGGTTTAATTTCCACCTAATTCACATCCCGAATGAAATTTTACTTTAGTTTAACCTAAAGGGTATGACACTTTTCTTATTTCAAATTTCTACCTCGTAGTTCAAAAAGGGTGGAAATCACATTGTTGAAGAAGACTTTATTCTTAATCAAACTCTAGATTATTATTAAGAACCCAAGGAATATTAGCATCAAAATCCAACTGAACAACAGGAGAAGGAAAATTTTTTGGGACAAACTCTAAATCTTCTGAAAATCCAAACTTAAAGTTCTCAATTTCAATCGTATTTGATTTTTTGAATTTAGAAAAAGTACACAACTCTCCTTTAACCACTCTTCCGACCAAATGATATTGTCCTATGTATTTTCGATTTCCATCTTCATTAATAGGGAATTCAGAAAGATGGGCTGGTTTAGCTGGATTAATCCCCAATTTTCTAAATAAATCTAATACTGATGCATTAAAATGTTTACACGCTGCGACAAAATTGTTGCAGTATAGACAATTACATACATCCAAATCTTTGTTATAAAATTCCTGTGTCTTTTCAACATTAACTTCTATTAACCAATTTGCTATTTTTATCATCTGAATCATTTCTACAACTCCCTGGAATCATGCAAAAAAGTGCCTTCTCCTTCTTGAGAAATGCACCCGATTGTGGAATAACTAAGTACCTGCTATTAACTAGGTTTAGCTTTAATAAAATAGGCTTCACTCTTTATTGAAGTATAGCAATCGTTTGTTGAAGTAGAATGTAGTTTGAAGTAAGTCTTAGTGGTTTTTATTTGATAGGTCTAATTTTTAATTACAATTTCTCCTTCACCTTTTGGAATTTCAAAACCATTAAGGTAAGAAGTTAAAAGTTCTTCTGAAATAGGGAACGAATTTGCATCAAAACGTTTGTTACGTAACTTAAGTCGTTCACGTAAATCATTTGGATGAACTTTTAGATAGATAAGTTTCCATTTACCGCCAGAATCCTCAATAAGTTCTTTATATTGATTCCTTCTCACACGATCCCAAAAACTGAAGTCAATTACTACCTGTTGTTTATCGTTAATTAGCTTTATTAAACGGTTGCGTAATTTTCTTTCTGCATCTTTCCTGTATTCCTCAAATTTATCCATTGGAAAGTCAATCCCCCAACGACCATTGGTAGCCCATATTTCTTCATCAATAGAAAGACGTACAAAACCTTCCTTTTCTAATAGTTGTGAAAAAGTTGTTTTCCCAGAACCAGCCACACCACACATCATCACCACTAAAGGAGTTACATCATTTTGTTCACTATGAATTAGGTCAAAATTAAATTTTTCAAACATATGCATATTCCCTCACATTTTGAAATGAATTCCTAATTTACCTTTAGTTAATTATCAAACTTAGACATTAATCCCTTATTCAACAATCCTGCACGTTTGTGGAATAAGGACAGTACGTTTTTAACCTTATTATATATTCGGTTTGAACGCCGTTTAATCCTTTTTCGCTAAAAATGGCAGGTCAATTGACAAGTGAATTCGCATACCAATTCACAGCGTGACAATAGTTATTGTCATCTTGCTAAAACGTGTGCGAATCAGGGTGCTAATTAAGGCGAGAAAAGTGGTGTTTTATAATCAAAACCCTTATATACCAAGAAAAAATCGCAACGAATTTCGTTGCGATTCATAGTGCTAATTGCTATGCGATTTGGCTTGTTTTTTCTTGTTTTCTCCCTCAAAAGAGAACCCGTTACCTTGGAGGACGGCTTTCTTTCTTTTGATACTTTTATAGTTAGTCAATCGATGGAAGGCTCAACTGCCACGAAACACCAAACGAATCTTGCACCCAGCCGAATTTCTCCATTCCAGGCAGTTCTCCTAGAGGCATAAGAACATCTCCACTTTCAGATAAGGATTGAAATAGATGCTGTATCTCATCAATAGAGTCACACTCGACAAATAAGGAAATGGCAGGAGTAAATGTGAACTCGTGTTTTATCGCACTGTCTATACACATTATGTTTTGTCCTTTAATTGAAAAGGTCGCGTGCAGCACTGATCCATCTTCTTGATACAGAATATTTTTAATCTCAGAATCCATAAACAATGACGTGTATAGGTTCATCGCTTCCTCGGCTTGTTGTCCTTGAAACAAAAGAAATGGCGTTACTTTTTGATTTGAACCTGACATTTTATATCGTCTCCTTTCGATCCCTAGCGTACACTTCGTCTTTAGATCCGAAATTCCTTCACAAAAAAAAGACTATCTTTACGATAGCCTAAACGTTATGCTTGTTGATTGCTGTGTCTTTTTTGAATGATGATGGAAAGTATCCCGATAAGGATGGCGATTCCGACACTTACATAAAGTCCCGGTCGAATCGTATGTTCGAACCATGTACCGGTAACAGCTAACAAAATTAAGACAATTGCAACAATCGAGAACAGTTTCGCCCATAATGACTGCTTAAGTATTTTTAAAGAAGAGATGATAATAAAGAGCCAGTTGAATAAAAGCAGGATGCCTGCCGCTGTTGTAATGTATTCGTAGATTTTTCCTGGCAATAAGAGTGCAGTGATAATACTTGCTAATAGTCCTGCTGCCCCAAGAGTCATCGCAGGTAAAGGCAGGTCTTTAAATTTTATGGTTTTCGCAAATAATTTCGGTGCATCCCCATCTTCTGCTAACGTCATCAAAAGGTTCGTTACCCCGAATAGTGCTGCTGCCATTGCGGAGAATCCCGCGACGATAATCGCACCGTTGAATACATGCGGAAAAAAACTGAGGTGATAACGTTCCATTGCCGTTACAAAAGGACTTTCCTTATGATCAAAGACATCCATCGCAACAGTTGTTACAGCAAGTCCCATCGATAAAACATAGATAATCGTCAAGGTCAAAAGCATGATCATCCCTGCTTTTGTGGCATCTTCCGTTCTTTTGAGCTGCATGGCCATCATGCCAATGACTTCAATTCCGCCAAACGCGTAAAAAGCATAGATGAGTGAAGACCAAAAGCCCTTTAAGCCTCCTGTAAAATAACCGTCAAACGTATTCGGAATGCTAAGGTCATAATTTTTGCCGTCCACTAGTCCAATAAGACCCGCAATTGCTAAAATAATAAACATGACGATAGCCGCTACTTTTATCACGGCAAGCAGGTTTTCTACTTGGTCAAACTTTTTCGTTCCGGCCAACACGACAACAATGGCGAGAACAGCGTAAAAAGCAGCAAAGACCCAGAGTGGTATATGCGGGAACCAGAATTGAGAAAGGATGGATAGAGCGGTTAATTGGCTTCCCATGATTAATATATTGGATACCCAATAGTTCCAGCCACAGCTAAAACCTGCCCATCTTCCGTAAGATTGGGAAGCATAATAGCAAAATGACCCTTTTTGAGGATCTGCCGCTGTCATCTTTGCAAGCAATTGAAACACGATATATGTACCGATTGCAGCTAATAAAAATGAGAAAACGATTGAAGGTCCAGTGAGCTGAATTCCGATCGTTGACCCAAGAAAGTAACCTGTTCCGATCGTGCAGCCGACACCAACTAGCGAAAGCTGCCACCACGCCATGTTTTTTGCTTCTGATTTATCCATTTTAGGCTGAACAGGTCCATTACAATTGGATTTTTTCACAATAATACCCTCCTGCTATACAGGTATTATTGTTTGAATTTACTTGATGAATATTCATGTGAAAAAGAAAAGACTCTTGTTAAATCTTATTTTCCGCTCGTAAATCTCATTTTCCGCTCGTAAATCTCATTTTCTGCTCATAAATCTCATTTTCCGCTCGTAAATCTTATTCTCCGCTCGTAAATCTTATTTCCGCTCGTAAATCTCATATTCCCGCTCGTAAATTTCATTTTCCGCTCGTAAATCTTATTTTGCGCTCGTTAAGCGAGCATGAATGCCGCTGAACGAGCACTACGACAACAAAAACGCAATTCCTTTATACCCAAAATAAATGCCAAACCCAATAAGCGATAAAGCAGAGACCTTCGAGATTCCATCTAAAATACGGTCAGCAAGCAATTTACGGAAACCACTCGATACGATGGCCATCGTAAGATCCCACAATAAAATTCCACAAAAAATGGCTCCGCTATATAACAGCAAACTTTCCATACTATATTTCGCTGCCGTTTCTGCAAGTATAGAACCGTAAATTCCTAACCAAAATAAGATAGTAAGAGGATTGGTGAGCGACATAAGAAAACCGGCCATAAAACTCCTGCTGTTATGTACGGTGTAATCTTTATCACTGCTGACTTTTTCTGATGCTGCTTTTTTGAAGGTCTCAATTCCTGTATAAAGAAGGACGAAACTGCCGAAGAGCCATAGAAATGTTTTGATGAATGGCGTGTTGATGTAGCTGACGAGTCCCATATAGACCAAAAGCATATATAGAGCATCTGCCACTGTAGCTCCGAGCCCTACCATCCAGGCTTGCCAAAAACCATATTTGATGCCCCGGTCCATCTGTGCAGCGTTAACTGGACCGATTGGAGCAGCGAGTGATAATCCTAACAGCACGTATTTCATAAAAAGAAACATAGACGACCTCCGCAAATATGATGGACAACTCATGCTTGTCTTCATCTTATTCGGAAACACGTCCAAAGAGACCATAAAATTATTATAAAGGAAGGAGTGAATGACGAATGGATCACCAGTTCAGCCCGAAAATCCAAGAAGCTCTTGATCATGTAAAACGTGCGGATGAAGCGATGATAGAAGCGCAAGCAAACCAAACTCCATCCTGTTTTCAAACCGCGAAGGTATGGCTCGAAACGGCTCAACAATCTGTTCATGATGCTGGAGAAGGAACGTCAGAAGAAGAAAAGAAGCAGCTGCATCATGCAAAAGAATACTTAAGGCATTTGCATGAAACACAAGCAGCCATCCAGGAAACAAGATACGATTGACACTGAAATCCCTCGTGATGGAATTCACGAGGGATTATTTTTCATGCTATGAGAATAAATTTCGGATAAACCCGGCTTGGTTAACGGTTTCAGTTTTCACATCTACATTTAGTTTGCGAATGTTATCACAATAAATATGAAGTCGTTTTGCTTTATCTGCGTTTAGATAAGAGGCGTAGTTGTCCAGCTTATCTACTTCGCGAAGTACGTCTTCCTTCGTGTCTGCTTTCTCAATCCTGCTGCAGCAAGAGTTGATCTGATCATAAACAGACATGCTAGCCACCTCCTTTTAGGTTTGTAATTCTATTCCCTTGAACCCTTTTTTTAAAACTGAACCTATTATTTTTAGGAGTAATGTTTTTACGCTGAAAGATGCCAAAAAAGAGCTGAGGTGTGTGAACTGCAGCTCTTTTTACATTTATATTTTTACTTTTTTTTCACTGTATCTCTTAAGTGCTATATATGAAAAGAAGCGTTTCTATTTACCAATCTGTTGCATATTCTATAATAAGTTCTGCAAAATTGAACCCAAGTGCATGGTAGGTGAAAACCCATATGAAACCTAAAGAAAGCATCAGTGACAAGCATTGGCAGCTGCTTAAAGAAATTGAACAGAATGGCTTAGACGCACTTAAGTTTCAACATATCTTGGATGACCTTGAAAGAAACGACAGTCCCTTAATGTTAGAACAATTAGTAGAAATTTTATATTTTTGTGTAAAAAAATAAAGAGAAAATGAAAACGCATAGGCTCCTTACACCTATGCGTTTTCTCATTCGAAAATTGGTTTAAGCAATCACTTGCGGCAAGGTCTTGCCTGTTTCAAGCAATGTTTTTAAATTGCTAAGGATCATCGGCCAGCCGTTGTTGAATCCTACAAACGTGTCTTCTTCTTCCACGATATCAGCTTCCATCAAATTTTCATGACGAAGCGTTAATTTCACGATTCCGTTCATCTCTTTAAGCGTAAACGTAGCAACGGTCGGAGTTTTACGCTCTTCCTCGTCCCATTTGTTATTCCATGAAAAAGAAAGTTTTTCATGGGGATTAAATGTGATAATTTCTCCCCAATCGGTTACTTTGCCGCCTCTGGAGTAAGTGATGCGTGAGCCTTCCTTCCAATCTGACTCTACCCTGCTTCCAAAAAAATATTGCTCGGATAGATCTCCATTTGTCAGAGCTTCCCACACTTTTTCAGCTTCAGCCTCTATGTAAGTCACATACACAAACTTTAATTCTGTCATGTTTAGTTCCTCCTTTTAATGAACCCCTTTTTCCGAATCCCAATTTCCTTGCGACTTTCTGATTTCTACAATTTGCCCAATATGATAAGCATTATGGATGTTGATGTTCGCGAGCACAGAGTACCAAGGGTCATGACGATCTTTATGAGCGGAGCGCTCAAAAATCTCCTCATCCGCTTCTTTTACTGCAGTCGTCCAATTTGCTAACACTGAGAATAGTTGATTTTTTGCATCATCCCAATTCTCTTCGTTTTCATGGTGAAAGGTCTCATCATTGCTTTCAATTTTTTGTGTTTGTGGGTTTCCCCTAAAACGCTGCAAATAACGTTCATTCCAAAAGATTAAGTGGTTGACGATCTCCCAGATGGAATTACTGTCCCCTGATTTTTCTTTTGCCTGTTGATTCGTTAGTCCGCCAAGCGCACGTTCAATCGGTACAAACCAGTTCGGTTCATTGTGATTGGCAGCCATCTGGCTTAATAGAATGGTTTTTTGGTCCACGAAAAAAACCTCCTGCAGAAAATGTGTACGAACAAACATTCTCCACCAAGAGGTCAAATTCCTCTTACAACCTGTTAAATTTCTTGTTTTATGCCGAGTTCTGATAGCTGCACTCTTCGGCCTTCAGCACTGGAGATAGCGGCTGCTTCATTAATTGCGGTCAAGTTCACGATGTCTTCGGTTGTAATGGCAGGTTTCTTACCCGTTTTTATTGCCTGTACCCACTGTTCCATACCAGATGAAATGGGCTGTGGAAGTGTAGGTGTCACCCACTCATCTGTGCCAAGATGTTTACTCTTGACCCGAACGTCTTGTGCCTCCACCATTAATGTTCCTTCTGTGCCGTAAATTTCGAGTTGCTGCGGACTGCCGAATGATAAAAAGCCCGTTTCAATCATTCCCATCGCGCCTGATTCGTACTCGACCATCACGACAGCATTGTCATCCACCCCAAGTTGATACAATTCGTTCAGCTTTCCACTTACCGCTTTTACTTTTCCACCCAAACGATTTGTTAAGTAGATCGGGTGTGCACCAAGGTCGATCAAAGCCCCACCGCCACACTCTTCTTTGTTATAAAAATGCTGAGGCAGCCATCCTCTTGGATTTTCTTCAGATGGCACTGATCCGTTGTGCGCCACACGGCATCTGATGTATGTAAGATCTCCGAGCAAGCCTTTGTCTACAGCTTCTTGCGCGTATAGGTAAAAGCTTTCAGTCAGTCTTGGCAGATTCACCATAAGCTGTACGTTGTTTTTGTGGACAGCCTCTAAAATCTCTTCGCACTCCTGAACAGTAAAAGCCAATACTTTTTCAGTAAAAATATGTTTGCCGTGGTTCGCTGCAGCGATGATGATGTCTTTGTGGCGGTTCGTTGCTGTTGTTACGATTACGCCATCAATGTTCGGATCATCAAGCACCTTATTTAGATCAGACTCGTAAGTAACTCCTAACTCTTTTGCCCACTGTATTCCGCGCTCTTCGTTTTCATCCCAAACGGTTTGGATCGAAATGTCTTCGTTTTCCGTCGCCTCGCGTGCATAATCCACCGCATGCACGTGCCACTTACTAAGTAGAGCCACATTCATTATTATCATCACTCCTCACGCTAGAATTATCTTCATTATACATAACAAAAAGACAGGTGGTTTGTCTTTTTGAATCATTAGGGCATTCTGAAGCAGTGCAACTTTTTAATTTAGACTCAATAAAATGGATGGAGACTCAATAATCTCGATTTAGACTCAATAATTTTGCCGGAGACTCAATAATCTGATTTTAGACTCAATAAATTTGCAGGAGACTCAATAATCTCAATTCAGACTCAATCCTTCTGCAGCACACTTCATCCATATTGGTGAAATATAACTCCCCACTAAAAGTCAAACAAAAAAGCCAGCCTCAAAGGACAGATTCATCCTCTAAAGCCAGCCAAAAACTGATTTTAAAGCTCCTTCGCCTTAAATGTGTCTCCACCTTTTATCGTTCCATTCTGAAATCCCTTATAAAACCAGCGTTTTCGCTGTTCGGAGGTTCCATGCGTGAAGCTCTCAGGCACAACATAGCCTTGTGATTTCTTCTGAAGCGTGTCATCGCCTACCCCACTTGCGGCATTCAGGGCTTCCTCCAGATCACCTTTCTCCAATACGTTCATATCCTGTGCATGATTGGCCCAAACTCCTGCATAATAATCGGCTTGAAGTTCGAATCGCACTTGATATTTGTTGTATTCGGTCTCACTTAACTTGGAGCGCAACGAGTGGATCTCTTCAGTTTTTCCTAAAAGCGTCTGTACATGGTGCCCCACTTCATGCGCAATCACATAGGCCATCGCAAAATCGCCAGGTGCATCAAACTTGTCTTGAAGTTCCTGATAAAAGCTTAGATCTATGTACAGCTTCTGATCACCCGGACAATAGAACGGACCAACAGACGAACCTGCTGTCCCACAAGCCGATTGGACACTTCCTGAATATAAAACAAGCTTTGGTTCTTTGTACGTCAAGCCTTGCTCCTCGAAGATTTCCGTCCACACGTCTTCTGTATCTGCTAAAACAACCGAAACAAATTCAGCGTCTTCTTTTTCTTTTTGGGTTTCCTCGTACGGTGCTTGCTGATCGGATTCCCCCATACCGCCGATCAGATCTCCAGGATTCCCGCCTAACAGCGTAACAATCAATACGATGATTAAACCGCCAAGCCCGCCACCCACTGCAAGCCCTTTACCACCCATACCTCTACGATCTTCTACGTTTGCACTGCCGCGCCTGCCTCTCCACTTCATGCTGTGTCCTCCTTACATAAGCAATAGTTTTCATGTACTAGTTTGTATACCCTAAGTCATGAAAAAGTAGACGAAATAACGGTCTTCTCATAGAACAATGGCTAACAACAGTTAAAAGACAGAAAAGAAAGGGATGATCACAACGGAAACAGCCAGGATCATAACAGCTACAGAGCCTAACTTTTCATTTTGCTTCCAAAGTTTATATGAAAAACCGGTTGTATATAGGAAGACACTAATGATGAAAATCCATGTAACAAAAAGCATCTAATCCCTCACTCGCTCTAATTTAGGCAGCTCACTTTGTCTGCCGAATTCACCGAATCGGATATCAACGGAAATATCTATATTCATGTTAGGATACGTCTTCATCCAGTCAAACTTTTCATATTCATCAATCGTTAAAAAGTTTTTCCTCGCTTGCAGTGACCACCCAAACGGTTCGCCTTTAAATTCTTTTTGCGTCTTTGTGACCAATCGATTGATTTTATCCGTGATCCTTGTGGTTAAGTATGCCTTTAACCTGTCTCTCTTCACTTTGTTCTTACCGTAATTGGTCATGCTATGATCTGTTAAGACTTCAATTGTAAGGGGAACGTTTACCTTTAATGTAGGTGTCCCGTTTTCGTACAACATGTCGATCTTGTTCTTCCCTTTTTTAACAATCTTTGTTGTGACACGAAATTTTTTATTAAATGGATCAGGAAAGGTTGTCAAGTAGTCTGGCAGATCTGCCGTATCATTCAACAAAAGGGAGATGCGCGTTTCCTCCCCGGTTAGTTTTCCAATCATTCTTCCTTCTTTAAAGACAGCCGAGCCTAATAGATTTGTTTTGTTTGTTTTGCCTTTCGTCTGGAATTCTCCAGCGATAAGATACCCATCCCCTTTTTTGCCACCACCTCTATGCTTGTTCGTTCCAAACACGGCTAAAAACAGGTCCGCATCAGCTTCTGTAATCCTGAAGTATTTAATAAGATCGGATTTAGGAATTAGACCCGTCTCCGTGCCATGTTCGAACATCAGTTCGAAATATTTATGTGGCCGTGTTTCCAGCTTAGGATCATTCTCTTCTATAAACTTACTCGCCTCTTCTTCTGTAATGAGGAGCGGTGTGTTCCGCTTGATCTCCCTATCCTTCGTTGTATCATACATCCACCGTATAAAATTTTTATCTGAAGCGAGTTCTTTGGAAACGATAAGCACACTTAAGAGATCATAAGAAATTTCTTTTGCGATTACGGTGTTAGCTAAGTTTCTTGAAGCGATTAAATCATTCGCCTCAAATGTAATGGTTTCGGTTGCGGGTTCGTTCGTGCTTCCCCCGCCTTGTTGTGATCCATACTCCGGATTGGCAATAAGATACGTTACGTTGATCTTTTCATTCTTTCCTTTATCAAGACCGATTCCGACTACAAATGCCTTCATATCGATTTCCGTTTGATCCCAGCATCCGCTTAATGACACTAACAAGAACAAGGAGAGGATACTCTTTACAAGAGGTCTCATGTTTTCATGTCCCCTTTGGCTTTTGACATAACCCATAGCAAGCAGGGAAACAGAAAGAATATAGGAGTGATCATTTTGAGAAATGGCTCTCGAAAATCAAAGATTGAAAAGGTTGGTGTTTCGGGAATCATACCCAAGAATACGAACAGTGTGGCCAAGGTAGGAATCAAGTACTCGAAATCTTTTACTCGGAATAGACCTCCAAATAAAAGGGCGTTTAAATACAGATAAAATGAAAAGCGAATAAACAGCGCCACGAGCCAAAAAGGGAAAAATAAGGTTTCAATGTTAGGCAGAAATTCTAAGTTAATATAACGAATCGTTTCATGAAAGGGATAATTCAGCATCTTAACTGGTTCATAATCAAACAAAACAACGAAAGACAAAAGTGAAATGGATAACTCAATCGTTACAATGACTAATGAAATCCAAATTCCCTTTTTAAAAACGGCAGGACTCGCCGTAAACCCTGCAATCAGACTCAAAAATAAAAAATCAGCAAAGATTGAAAGATTTGAAGCACTCGACTTAAGCACTTCCCACTTTCCTGGACCAAAAAAGGGATAGATAAAATCCATATTTCCTTGTCTAAACGTTAAAAAAAGTGCTAGGAACAGGGACACCTTAATCCAAAAGAGTACGGACCAAGCAAAAGAACCAACTTGTTCAAGTCCTTTTTTTGCTCCATATGCACAGATTCCCATTAAGATGGCATACAGCACGAGCGTTGGGGTTTTATTAAAATACATCGTTCCAATGATGTCTGTATAAATAGAAGAATCGATGGTAATCGCGATTCCACCTATTACCCAAAGGAAGAAAAGCACACAATACCCTACTGGTTTCCCCAGCAAGTAAAGAGTTACCTCAAATAAGTTTTTTCCTTTGTATTTCGTAAACACGTTCGTTAAGAAATAAAGAGGAATAATGGAAAGAGCTCCTATAAGGAGAGGACCCATCCATGCAGCGTTCTCCATCTGTTCAAAAAGAATTGCTGGTGTGTCATCTGCCATTTTTGTGCCAATTGTGAGGATGACAACAGCAACAAACTCTCTAATTCCGATTTTGCCCCTGCTTTTCTCCATTGCTAACATCCCCTGTCTTTTTCATATCTTGAGGCTTTAAATAACCTGGTCTGAATATTTCATTCCATACGAGGCTTCTAAAAACAGTATCGTTTCCAGATGTGTATTTTGGTGTCATAGGAGCAAAATACGGAACTCCGAATGAGCGCAACGAGAGCAAATAAAACAAGCCAATTGAAAACATAGCCGTTAGTCCGTAAAGTCCAAAAACAGATGCACATAAAATTAAAAAGAACCTGGATAGCCGAACAGCAAAGTTCATGCCAATGTCTCCGATCGCAAAAGAGGATAACCCGCCAAGTGCAACTATGATAACAACCATTGGACTTACTACGTTAGCTTGCACGGCAGCTTGTCCTAAAATCAGAGCACCCACAATTCCGATCGTCGGACCGATTGGACTTGGTACACGGAGACCTGCCTCTCTGATCAGTTCAAAGGCGATTTCCATTAAAAAAATCTCAATTGTGGCTGGAAACGCTACGATTTCCCTTGTAGAAGAAATCGCAAGTAGCAAATCGGGTGGCAGCATCTCAGCGTGAAAGTTGGTAACAGAGAGATAAAGAGCAGAGCTGAATAAAGTAATAAAAAGGGCCAATAAACGAAGTGCTCTCGTAAAGTTTCCGAAAATAAACCGTAGATAGTGGTCTTCAGACGTATGAAAGAAGGACCAGAACGTAGCAGGCATAATAAGAGATCCTGGACTATTTTCCATTAATAGAATGATATAGCCATCTTCTAAAAAGGATGAAGCCCTGTCAGGTCTCTCTGTGTAAAGGATCGTAGGAAAGAGTGACTTGGTCCGTTCTTCAATATGCTGCTCAAGCATCGAAAGGTTTTGAATGGAATCCACATTGATCTTGGTTACTCTCTCTTTGACTTTATTTAACAACTCATGGTCAACGAGATCATGGATATAGAGAACATAGACTTCGTTCTTTGATCTTTTGGAAATCGTCATCGATTCAACTATCAGGCTTTCAGTCTTAATCTTTTTGCGTAACAAAGAAATGTTTGTATTCGCCTTTTCGTTGAATGCTTCTTTCGGACCTTTAATGACTACTTCATTCTCAGCTTTATCAATACCACGACCCTGAAAGTTGCTCACACTCGTAATATAGACTTGCTGATCTCCCTCTATAAAAAGAGCGGCGTTTCCGCGGTTGATTTCGATGAGTACATCCTCAACGACTTGTACTCTTTTAATGCCTGGTGCAGTAACAATATCTTCAACACTTTGAAAGGTTCCTTCGTTTTTTGAAAGAGGCTTTAAGACCTGCTCTTCTAACAAGTTCGTATCCGAAATCGTATTAATAAAAAGCAGGGCAGCTTCTTTGTGCCAGCCTTGAACGAGAAAACGCCGGATGTTTACATCATTATTTTGAGGAATGAGATAAAGCTTTGAAAAGATTTCAAGGTTTTCATTCAAGTTTGTAGAGATCGTTTGCTTTTTTACAGCAATCTCTTCAGATGAATCTTTTTCGCTAAATTGCTGGTTTTTGTATTTTTCGTTGTGAAATAGCTTTTGAAAGATGGATTGTCTCATAACTTACAACTCCGGGCTTTTTGTCTCATTCTTCCACTAGAACCGTTTATTATGTATGCAAAAAAGCTTCCTAACATCTAAGTGTTGGAAGCTTGCTTGTTTTAATTCCATATTAGAGTGGATGCAGGGCATGTGAGTGGTTAATAAATATGAAAGCATCATATCTGTGAGAGAGACGGGTAGGCACATAGTTCCCTAAATGTTCATAACGGGGATCATAAACAACCCCAATGGCACGGTTGCCTTTAACATCTTCAAACTTTTCACGATGTTCTTTAAGCAGGATGAACTGATCATAAGCGCCTGCAGCATGAAACATTGCTTCCCAACTCTCATCTGAAGCAGGCGGTACAGAAATCTTTCTATAAGGATCTCCCCATGCATTCCCTGCGATCACCGTTCCGCGATGTGTGCCAAATCCTAGAGCATACACCTCTTCCGATTCATGTGCCTCGCGAATGAGCTGACCTACATTGATCATTCCCTCTTCTGCCATGTCAGTCGCGCGTGCATCACCGATGTGTGTATTATGCTCCCAGATGATCACTTTCGCTTCCGGCCCATGAAAGGCCATTAGCTTCTCAACGGCTTCAGCCATATGTCGGTCCCGAATGTTCCATGTGAGTGTGTCACCTTTTACCATCGATCTGTAATACTGTTCTGCATGTGCTGCCACTAGTGCATTGAGTTCAAGGCTAAGTCCGCCTTCTGGATCATCTTCATGAGTTTCTCTTTTAGACTGAATTTCTAACAAAAGCTTAATGACTTCATCTTCACAGCTTTCTGATAGATAACCGGCAGAAATAGCATATTCTTGTTCATCTTTCTCAAAAGGCTGAAAACAGGAGAAAGCTTTTTTTGCCTGCTGCAACCGATCTGGGTCATTCTCTTCCAAATAACGAATGATCTCTTCCATCGATTCAAACAAACTGTACAGATCGATTCCAAAGAAACCTACTTTGTTTCTTGTTGACTGTTCATCATTGTATCTTTTTAACCACGAAATCAATTCGAGCATTTCTTTATTTGCCCACATCCATGAAGGCCACCGTGTAAAGCTTTGTTTTAAAAGGACTTCAAGCTCCGGAGGGTTCGAATTGTAGCTTTTTATATAGCGATTTACTCGATAGCAAGACGGCCAGTCCCCTTCCACTGCTATGAATGAGAAACCCTTTTCTTGAATGAGTCTTTTTGAAAGTTCAGCCCGAATGGTATAAAACTCTGATGTTCCGTGTGAGGCTTCACCTAACATGACATACCGTGCATTTCCGATTGAATTCACAATCTCATCCATTGCATGTGTGTCTTCAAGCTTTATAGCGTGTTTTCTTATGTACTCAGCCATTGATTCTGACATTGTCCCACCTGCTTTCTACCTGTACTATAACCAGCAGTTGCTGTTCTTAAACGAATGAACATGAAGGTCAGCGGTTTGTGGGCTAATGGCCTTAGGCGGTGGTGAGGTGAATGCCGGTGGCTATTAAGTCCAACCAGGTCACTTTTTTTAAATCATTTTATAGTACAAAACCGTCGTATCGATTCCACCTTCCGCATTTTTTGCAAACTTCGGGATGCGCCCCGCTTCTTGATAACCGATCGATTGATAAAGAAGATTAGAAGGGTCTCCTTCTCTCGTATCCAATATAAGGAGTGAACGATTTTCTTGTTTTGCTCGTTCCTCTGCGTGATTCATTAGCTTTCTGGCAATACCTTTTTGTCTGAACGATGGATGTGTCATAAGCTTAGCAATTTCCGCCCGGTGTGTTCCGTTTGGTTTCGTACATAAGTGAAGTTGGATCGTTGCCGCAATCTTACCCTCTGCCTTTGCGACCCAGAACGAGATGTCAGGTTTGACGCAGCTTTTCCAGAAGGCATTTGCTTCTGTTTTTGCAAGTGGCGGCAGAAAACCAATGGACGCGCCATCCTCCACCACTTTTATTAAAAGATCGGAAAGCTCATTGATATCCTCGTCCACACTATGCAATTCGATTATTTCCATCCCCATTAGCTCCTTCTTTTCCAACTGTTTTCATATTCATTTTAATCGTACTAATGAGACAAAGTAAATTGTAGGGGGTCTGTCCCCGGGACAGACCCCCTACAATAACATTACGACGGGTTGGTTGGCCAACTCTTTAAAATATCGATATGATAGACACACCACTATTTATTCAGGAGTGTTTTGTTTTGACTAAATTATTATTAATTGGAACTGAAGACGTGCATCTGTCTGTTCTCCGCCTTTTACAAAGAAAGAGAATTAACAATGTAGAAATTATATTGATTGGCGAAAAGAAGAATAATACGGATTTTAGCACGGTATGTAAGAATGCGAATGTCACTTTTATTGAAGATACAATTATCTCATTCGACCCCTTACAGAAAATGCTGTTAAGCTTCTCAGGTGAAATTTACCGTTTTGATGTGATCTCATTTAATGTGGATATGAAAGTTTCACTATTTAAGCAAGCTTTAGTCCCTGTTGATGCACAGGGATTGATGATGGTTGAGGATACGCTGCAGAATACTGAATTCCCTTTTTTGTTTGGTGCTGGTCATTGTGTTACGATTGCTGGCCAACCGAATTCCGCTGGAGATATTGAAATTCAAGCTGAAGTTTTATGGCAAAACATCAAGCTCTATCTTGCTGGCCGTCCACTAAAGCGGCTAGAATCACAGAATAATAAATCATCTTTTATTAACAAATGGATTAAACATTTATATAAAAAGTAAGTAAGCTGTTCTGCCAAAATGACCTAGTATATATCCAGCTACTTTCTACAAAAAAAAGACTGCATCAAAAGGGGACACCCCCTTTGATACAGCCTCTCCTTATGATTTTTTAACAAGACCTGACGTGATCAAACTCCATACTTGTTTAAACTCTTCCTGGATATGAGAAGATGCCCACTCTTTTGCAAGAGCAGGGTGGTGAAACCGGGCTGTGGCATAAAAAATAGCCGCAGCCTGTTCATGTGCATTCCCCTTTTGGAACTCGCCGCTTTTCATACCCTCTTCAACAATCTTGGTTAATTGTGCGATCAGTTCGTGAATATGCGCCGTGATAACCTCAACGGATTCTTCAGCAAGCGCGTTATACATCGCAAACAGTTCAGGATCTTCTTTTGCCTTCGATTGTTTGATATGAACCAGTCTTTCGATCCAGCTTCTCACTTTATCAAACGCTGATCCTTCTTCACCAGCAATTTTTCCAAGCGGTGTCGAAACTTCATGTAACCAGCGTTCCGCAACCGCTTCTTTTAACGCGGCCTTGCTTGCGAAATGACGATACAATGTCCCATGACTCACGCCGAGCGCACGAGCGACATCGACAACTGACGTTTTATCCAACCCAAAGCGGCGAAGCACTTGTTCCGTTGTGTCTAAAATTTGTTCCCTCGTTAAAGGTTCTGCCATTCCTTATTCTACTCCTAACATTGCCATCTGCTCTTTAGCATAACGCGTTCCCGCCACTTTGTCAGCAGGTACGGCTCTTTCGATTTTCTCAAGATCTGCTGAAGACAGCTCTAACGCTAACGCACCAAATGCATCTGCTAAATGCGTGCGTTTGCGTGCTCCGATCAACGGGATGACGTCTTCGCCTTGAGTCAATACCCAGCTAATTGCAATTTCAGCTACTGTTGCTTGTTTTTCTTCAGCAATCTCACGCAACGCTTCAACAAGTGCTAAGTTTTGATCCAAGTTTTCACCCATAAAACGAGGTGCGAACGAGCGGAAGTCGATTTGACCCTGACGCTCTTTCGTCCACTTGCCACTTAATAATCCTCTTGAAAGCACGCCATAGGCAGAAAGCGAGATGCCTAACTCGCGGAGCGTCGGAAGAATTTCTGCTTCAATCCCGCGGCTGAACAGGGAATACTCGATCTGAAGCCAGCTGATCGGATGAACACCGTGTGCTTTACGAACGGTTTCTGCATTCGCTTCAGAAAGGCCAATGTGTTTAACATAACCTGCTTTCACCAAATCACTCATCGCGCCAATCGTTTCTTCAATTAGCACGTTCGGATCGACACGTGCTGGCTGATAAAGGTCGATATAATCTGTTCCTAAACGTTGAAGTGTATAAGCCAAAGCATTCTTAATCGCTTGCGGACGGTTATCCATTCCGATCCAGCCGCCATCTGGAGATCTGAGCACTCCTGTTTTAACCGCAATAAAAGCATTTTCGCGTTTTGTTCCTTGCAATGCCTCACGCAACAAGAGTTCGTTATGACCGACGCCATAAAAATCACCCGTATCAAAAAGTGTGACACCTTTTTCAAGTGCTTCGTGAATGGTTGCAATACTTTCCGCTCTTTCTGCATTCCCATAAAGATCAGACATTCCCATACATCCTAATCCGATTGCTGAAACCTCAGGACCGTTTGTTCCGATTTTTCTTGTTTTCATCATTTTCCCCTCCGATTGTTTTTATGGATTTATCTTAACACGTAAAATAACAAATGACAAATATTAATTTTTGTCATTTGTTATTTAAGTGTAAAAAAAGAAGAGGCGAAATACACCTCTTCTCATCCACTATTAAGCTTGAACCGCCTGAACACCTTTTGTCGCCATAAACTCTTCAATCTCTTCTACTTCACGGAAGATATCTTTTGATAGGTTCTCATACCCGTCTTCCGTCACTAAGATGTCATCCTCGATACGGATTCCGGTCGATTCTTCTTCAATATATAATCCCGGCTCGATCGTGATCACCATTCCTGGTTCGAGGATGCGATCTTTATACGAACCAACGTCATGCGTGTCGAGTCCTAAGAAATGGCCTACACCATGATAATAGTATTTTGAAATCTCGTCGTCTTCTTGAATCAAGCCAATCTTCTTGCACTCATCGGCTAAAATTTTCTTCGCATGATTATTAAGTTCTGCAAACTCTAGACCTGGTTTAATGATCGCTGGTGTTTCTTTTAGAGCTTTTAGGACGATATTGTACAGTACTTTTTGGCGATCAGAAAACTTTCCATCCACTGGGAAGGTGTAGCTGATGTCCGCGTTGTAATAATCTTTTTGTGCACCAAGATCGAGCAACACAAGCTCTCCTTCATTCGTACGTGCGTTGTTGTGCTCATAGTGAAGAACCGTTGCATTTTTCCCGCTTGCCGTAATGGTTTTGAACGCATAATCTCGAATCCCGTTTGACTTTAGCGTAAAATCAAAATGCGCTTCGAGCTGATATTCCATCATGCCTGCTTTTGCATGCTTCAGCACGTTATAGATGCCTTCTTTCGTGATTGCAATCGCTTCTTTAATCTTCTGAATCTCTTCTGTAGTTTTAAATACGCGCAGTTCAGAGATGTCGGGATATACGTTGTGGATCACAATGTGCGGGTAGTGCTCACGAATGTGTTTGGCAAAAAGTGAGGTGCTTGTTGGCTCACCGTTCCAAGCTCGGCGCTCTAAATCTAAACAAACGTGCTTTGCTTGATTTGTGAAGAAGTTCCCCGCAACTGTTGACTCAAAGCTATCCACATATTTAATGTCTTTGATTCCTGAGAGATTTTCTGCTTCTTCTTTTGAAACCGTCTTCCCAACCCACTTCTCCATAACAGGATCCGCTTTTTCAATAAAAAGCGTTTCTTCAAATTGTTTGCCGCTCTTCTTTAAAAGCAGCATTACATTTTGATCGGTAATCCCAGTTAAGTAGTAAAAGTTGCGGTTTGGCACGAATGGATAATGTTCATCCGCTGATTTTTGTGGCGCTTTACCAGCAAATAAAATCGTTAATGATTCATCAGGCAGCAATTCTTTTAATCTGCTTCTGTTACGTTCAAAAAAATAAGACTCCATATGAATCCTCCTTAAGAAATTATTAAAAAACGACTGATGAGTTTATTTATGTATCTATAGTATAAGGATTATTTCATGCTAATGACAGTTATTTTTCTGAATTTTTTAAATCAAATGATACTCTTCCAAATCTTGTTCTTCAATGTATGAACCTTGCTTTTTACTTTCGACATAGGCCAATATATGTTTTTGTACTTTTGGATACAAAACGATGGAATCCAGCTCACTTAAGGAAACCCATTTTACTCCCGTTTGGTTGGAGTCTGGCCGATCTGGCAAAGAAGGTTCTGTGTTCTTATCCCGCGTGCATTCAAACATAAGCCCTAATGAGTGTTTCTCTCCATATCGGTAGTCCGCCAAGTGTGGCGCATATTCATAAACAAATGCGAGCGGACCGACCTTTACATCAATGGAAGCCTCTTCTTTCGCTTCTCGTTTTGCCGCTTCCTTAACAGATTCATGTGGTTCTACACCGCCTGCCGGCAGGTTGTAGTGAAGTCCATTCTCATCATCAAACTCAATTAACAGGATCGCGTCATTTTCGATAATTAACGCACCCGCTCTTACTCGGATTGGGTAGCTCATCTATAGCTCCTCCTTAGTTCTAATTTATATACCAGCCGGGGTATTCCATCCAGTAATTCAATAAATTTCAAGGATAATCCCTGAAATTTAGGAGTTAATCCAGCGAGTTTTGGTAATAATCCGGCGAGTTTTGATGATATATCAGCGAGTAGACAAACATCGACACACCTGAAGTGCCCGAATACCCCTAACATCTCACACTTACCTGCTAAACCCACACTCAGAAGACACAGGAAAAGCCAACCAAAATAGTTGGCTAAACCCTCTATCTTTTATGCTTCCTCTTCAAAAAGCTGCACAAGCTCGATAATTACTTGTGTTGCTTTGATCATATTGTCGACTGAGATGTATTCGTGACGGCCGTGATAGTTTTCCCCGCCCGTGAAGATATTCGGTGTCGGCAGTCCCATAAATGATAATTGAGATCCGTCTGTACCACCGCGAATCGGTTTGATGTTTGGCTCAATATCAAGCTTTTTCATTGCTTTTGAAGCAAGGTCCACAATTTCTTTTACGGGCTCAATCTTCTCTTTCATGTTGTAATACGTATCTTTCATCTCTAACTGAATCTTATCTTGGCCATACTTTTCGCGCAGCTCATCCACGATCGCTTGTATTGTGTTCTTTCTTTTTTCGAAAAGTTCTTTATCGTGATCACGAATGATGTAGTACATGTCTGTTTGTTCTACGCCACCTTTTAATCCGATTAGGTGATAAAACCCTCCATATCCCTCTGTATGTTCGGGAGCTTCTTCAGTTGGAAGTTTGCTTTGCAGTTCGATTGCAATTTTCGCAGAATTCACCATCTTATTCTTGGCAGAGCCCGGGTGAATATTTTTACCCAAGATACGAATTCTCGCATCAGCCGCGTTAAAGCTTTCATATTCAAGTTCACCTAATGGTCCGCCGTCCATCGTATAGGCATACTTCGCGCCAAATGCTTTTACATCAAACTTGTGAGGGCCACGGCCGATCTCTTCGTCCGGTGTGAACGCCACTCTCAGTTTTCCGTGCTTGATTTCTGGGTGGTCAATCAAATATTTCATCGCCGTCATAATCTCAGCGATACCCGCTTTATTATCTGCACCGAGCAATGTTGTACCGTCTGTTGTAATCAGGGTATGTCCTTTGTAATCTTTTAAACTAGGAAAATCGCTTGGAGATAATTCAATATGTAAGTCTTTGTTTAACGTGATCGTTTCCCCATCATAGTTTTCAACGATCTGGGGTTTTACGTCTTTTCCTGTAAAATCAGTCGCGGTGTCGACATGTGCAAGGAAACCAATGACCGGCACGTCTTTTTCCGTATTGGAAGGAAGAGTCGCCATCACATAGCCGTTTTCATCAACCGTTACTTCTTGCATGCCGATTTCTTTCAGTTCTTCCACCAGCATGTTTGCGAGCGTCCACTGTCCTTTTGTTGAAGGAGTCGTCTCGCTGCTTCCATCAGATTGCGTATCTACTTTTACATAGGTGATAAAACGGTCCATAATCTCTTGTTTCAATATTCACTCAACTCCTATTGTTTTGTTTAATGATAGCATGTTTTTCAAATGATTACCTATTGCTCAATTCTAAAAAACCAAACTGACTTGTTCATATGTCTAAACAACTTGTCCTCTTCGTGCATATGATGTAGTACCAGCACAAGTTCATTGTGTTGTGAAAATAAACGGGGTGATTTTAATGGGTTGTTGGAATCGACACAGATGTGAATCTTCTTCTTCAAGCTTCATCATTTTAAAATGTAAGAAGTGCAGAAAAAAGAAAAAAAGAAGCTGCGGCTGTCACAAGAAACACTAATCACTTAAAAAAGGAGTCCTAATTTAGGGCTCCTTTCCTGCACTCATCACCACTACACTTGAGGGTATGTTTTTAACAAAAATTCCATAGATTGCGTAATCAGCTTTTGTAACACATCCACATCAACATCTGCCAACTTATTGATGTACACGCATGCCGCACCTGTTGTATGTTTACCAAACTTACTAAGCAACGCTTCACGATCAGGATCTCCTGGCGCAAAATAGAGGCTGATCTTCGCTTTTCTTGGCGAGAACCCGACAAGTGGAGCGTCCCCTTCATGCCCGGTTTTGTATTTATAATGATACGACCCAAATCCGATGATGCTTGGTCCCCACATTTTTGCCTCAAAGCCTGTTGTTTCTGTAAAAATATCAAGAAGTTTATAAGCATCTTCTTTCTTTTTGGGACTCTCTACATTTTCAATGAACTCTACGACACTATGATTCGTTTCTTTTGTTTTTTGTTCGTACATACATGTAACACTCCCTTTATTGAACGATTGTCTTCTTTATTATTTTCTGCATATCATCCTTATCCCCTTTTATGAAACTACCTTGGCTAATTAAAAAAAGACAACCCCTGATCAGGAGCTGTCTGATTTGTAGATTATTAGTGACTTTTACATACTACAAAATTACTAAAAGGAAAAAACAGCGCTGCATCTGCTTGCTCAAGCCCTGGTTCTTCAAAATTGAAGACACTTCCGCCTATAACAGAAATTTCAGCTAGACCACAAAGCACTGTATCCCCTCGAGAGCAGACTTGGAAATCCCCTTTTGCTGTTATCCGATAAACGGCATTCCGTTCGTCTTTACCTGACCCAAGATCTCTCGGTATATTTCGTTCAATTCTTGTGCAAGAATGCGGCTTTAAAGTAAACCACCCTAAACTTACTTCTTTTTCTTCAATGTCTTTATATACATTTAATAAACCACTCGCACTTTTTCTTGGTTCTAAACAAATACCAAGTTTGACTTTTACTTTTAAGTGTTTATCTGTTGGGTTCTTAAGGATAATAATGATTCTGTCATTATCTCTGCCTCCTTGAAGTTCTGAATCAACTTCTTCCGGTACAAGAAAAGGCCCTGTTGTAATTTTAACTTTCCTGCTTTTTTCTTTTTCATGGCTTTTGTCTTTATGTTTATCACTCATCCTTATTCACTCCTTTATTTATTCTGCACCGACAGTCTTAACCTTCAACCCTAATACATGCAAGTGCTAATTAGAATGAATGGGCGCAGTATTTTACATCCTTTACAATGTATGCGTACGTCACCGTTTTCTTGAACATATAAATAGTTTGAAAATTGATTAGGCAAATGTGGGATGAGGAGGATACAAATGAGAATAGGAGTAAACTTATTATCACTTTCGAGCGACAGATTTGGCGGGGTTGAACAATATGTAACACATCTTATCTCGCAATTAGTAACGACGGACAAGAATATTAAGTTATTCTTGTTTCTCACAAAACCATACAGAAACCTGTTTCCTGATTATCAGGATCGAATAAAAAAAATAATGATAAAAGAATACAAAGTTTATGACTCGATTCATTCATTCATTACTCAGTGTCAACTCGATCTTTGGTTTTCACCTATACACAAATCATATATTCCAAATATTACGGTTCCTTTAATAGCAACGATTCATGATGTTCTGCATACTGCCTATCCACAATTTGTTGATGGTGATCTAAAAGAAAATAATGCTTATTATGAGCGATTTGCACATTCCTTTGATGCCGTGTTAACGGTTTCCGAGTTTTCAAGAAATGCGATTGCAAAGAACCTTCACATTCCAAAGGAAAAGGTTCATGCTGTTTATCTAGATGCTCCACCTGTATTCCGCTTCTTATCAACTGATGTTTCCAAAGAGAAAATAAAGAAAAAATACTCACTGGACGAAGAATACGCGATCTACCCTTCCAGCTATAATCCACATAAAAATCACATTAACTTGCTTAAAGCTCTTGTTAGACTAAGGGATCGCTATGAAAAACGTATTCCTCTCGTTCTTACAGGATATACATTTCATCGAAACCGTAATTATCAAGCTGTACTAAAATTTATACAAGAACACGAACTGGAAGAGCAAGTAAAGATACTAGGATACGTTCCACCTGAGGATATGCCCTCTCTTTATTCCAACGCATCGTTCATGATTTTCCCATCTCTATATGAAGGTTTCGGTATTCCTTTAGTGGAAGCGATGAAAGCACATTGTCCTATCGTTTGTTCAGATAGAGCTAGTATTCCAGAAATAGTAGGTAACGCAGCCATCCACTTTAACCCAGAAGACCCCGAAGACATCGCTTTAAAAGTCCTAAATATGTCAGACTCACAAATCAGAAAAAGGTTAATTAAACAAGGAATAGAGCGATCAAGGATGTTTTCATGGGAAAACTGTGCAAAAGAGACACTAAATGTTTTTCAGCATGTTGTTAAAAGGGATGTAAAACGATGAAAAAGATTTTAGTTTTAAATCATTTCCCAACCGTAATACCTCCTACGAGTGGCGGCACACTAAGGTATTTTCACATCTATGAAGAACTTAGCAAATTTTATGATGTTACACTTCTTTCACAAACATATGGCCACAAACAGGGAGTATTTCAGTATTCTCAAACATTTAGAGAATATAAAGTACCTAAAGACCCTTACTACTACAATAAGGTTGTCCAAAAGCTTCAGCATAATGAATTAACCTATGAATTTGCAATGATTATACAGACTGAGCTTGCAAACTATCCAACTTTGTACAAGAAGCTTTATGATTCCCTTTATCCTCTCTGTCATTTAATTGTTCATGAATCACCCTTTTTAGTGGAAGTTGATTCGTATATTAGAAAAGATCATAAACCAAGGGTATATAACAGTCACAATCACGAATACATGCTAGCTGATCAAATTTGGAGAAATGAGAAGGCAAGAAACTATCTACCTGCTCTGTTTAAGCTTGAAAAAAAATTGGTGAAATGTGCTGATCTTGTTTTCTCAACTTCTGAAACCGAGAAAGACCATTTCATTAAAATGTATAAAGCCAACCCAGCAAAAGTTAAAATCGCTCCAAATGGGATAGATCCTTATGGATGGCTTCTGCGAAAAGAAAAATACAATCAAAAACCTCTTGCATTCTTTATTGGAGCTGATTATCCACCAAACATTGAATCGGTAGATTTTATCCTGCATCATCTTGCTGACAAGTGTACGGAAATTAACTTCGTAATCGCTGGAGGATGTTGTGTCCCGTTTTCACATTTCACTACCAAACCTAACGTAAAACTTTTAGGCAGAGTCCGGAACAAACAAAAAATAAAACTCTTTTCAGAGTCTGATCTAGCGATTAATCCTATGTTTACAGGTGCTGGCGTAAATCTGAAGACACTAGAGTACTTATCTGCAGGAGTACCTTTATTCTCTACTCTTTGCGGTGTGCGAGGTTTAGATCTCACTAACATGAAGCACTATATTCATACAGAAAGAGAAGACTTTGCTTATAAACTGAACCGTTATTCAAATGATCCAAACTTATTACAAAAAGTAGCTACGGACGGACAACACTATATTAACAAGAACTATTCTTGGAACAGCATTGTCGAAAAGATGAAGATTGAAATTGATGCGCTCTTAAGTTAGGAACCTATTATCTTCTCAACCATTTGTTTAAGTGAGATACCTGCTCGATCCCATGTCATTTGTTGCATATCTTTCCTGCCTTGTCTTCCTTTTAGTCTGCAAAGAGCGGGATTTTCATAGGCGTATCTCATTTGCTTTTTCATATGATCGAGATCTGCTTCAGCCCAAAGCTGCCCGTTCTTTTCAAATTCTCTGTAGATGGTGGAGATGGCGTGATCGCTATTCATGCTGATTGAAGGATTCATCAGCTCATAGTCAATTAGAAACGAGTTATGTGTACTTAAGAAATCCATCTGTCCGCCCCATCCGGTTGCAATAACAGGTATGCCGCTTGATAACGCTTCAATAAAAGGTAACCCTACACCTTCCCCTCTTGTTGGGAGAACAAACGCATTTGCTGCTGTATACATTCCTTTTAGTTCAGCCTCGCTGCATATTCCCGTCATTAAATAAATGGGCGCAGTATCACTAAACCCCAATTTCCTTTTATAGTCCATAATTGCTTTTCTTATTTTTTTTCGTGAACTGCCATATGTTTTGATTAGAAGCAGTACACGGTCGTGCACTGTGAACTCTTCCCAATAAGCACGCAGTAAACTTTCCGGATTTTTCCGATGCTGAAAATCAAAGATGGAAACAAAGACAAACTTGGTTTTTTCATTCAGCATAATTCTATGATTGTCTGGGTTAAACATCTTGGTGTCTGCTCCATGCGGCACCAAGAATATCGGAATACGAACACCGCTGATCTTCAGCGCATCTACATTATGCGTACAAGGAACAGAAACGGCATCGTATGTGGAGAGGATGGGCAGCCACGTATCAGGGATCCGATTTGTTTCCCATACGGTATTAAGAATGCAGAAGTCAAAGTCCGCTTTCTCTTTTTTACTAATCACTGCTGGAGGGGAATGATAGATTAATATTTTTTGTTTTTGGTTTGTAATTGGTTTTTCAATGAGTTGCTGCAACCTTTTCTTTTTCTTTTCATCTTGCATGTGATAAGGAAAATTCCAAGTATAGGTTTCAATCTTCACATCTATTCCCTGCCTGTCTAAAGCGAGGGCGTACTCTCTGCTTGCTGTTCCATAACCTGTGGCATCCAGCACTGGTCCTCTCCACACCACTTGATAGTTTTTCATCGCAATCTCCTTTTTTTCGTAGATCCGTTTCTTGTTATTTGTTAATAAACGACTTGTAATCTGCTGTAGAGCAAACAATTGATGATTTTCTTTTGAGTGCGGTATTGCTGACATTCCAGGTATGATGATTTGTATTTGAAGAACGTAGACAAACATAATGTCTCTTGTCCCCAGAATACAGTTTGAGTTTATTACTCACACACTGATTTAAGAAGACAGTATCTTCACCAAGGTTTAATTTTGGAAACTGGATACTTTCGCATATCTTTTTATGAAAAAAGAGAGTTGCTCCTTTCAACCCTTGTCTAACGTACATGTTCTCGCGGTTCGGATTGTTTACAACGAGCAGCTTCTCACTTTCGAAATACATATAAACTGTTCTTTTTCCAACAACATCAGCTTTTGTCTTATGCAATGTTTCCATGGCATGATTGAGGTAAAGCGGAGCATAATAATCATCGTCATCAAATTTTGCCACGTAATCATACTTTGCTTTTTGAATAGCTGCATTTAAACATTCACCCAGTGTGTGAGTTTCAGGCAGCTGATAGATTGAGACATGCTTGTACGATTCGGCTTCTTTTTTCCATTGCTTTATATTTAAGTGATCTTTGTTCAAAATAATGATAAGTTCTTTTTCACTCCACTTTTGATTGCTATAGTTTTGAAACACATTGTCCATAAATTGTGCTCTCATCGTGCAGCATATCACTGAAATCATAAAAAACCCCGCCTTACTTACAGAGTTGGACTGCCTCTTCCCATGAATACGTAATTCGTGTAATGTCCTCTTCAGATAGCAGAGAACCAAGTTGAACTTCTATAATCTGTAGAGGTGTAACAGCCTTAACAGCATGTCTGGAACCTTTAGCAATTTGAAGAACATCACCCGTTTTGATGCTCGTTAATTGATCATTTAATATAAACTCTCCTGTACCAGAAACGATCGTCCAAATCTCTTGTCTTTCTTTATGCCATTGATAACTTATGTTGCAGCCAGGAAGGACGTTTATTATTTTTGTTAATGACTGTTTGCCTTCATTTGTCATCGACTTTTCTAATATTTTATAATTTCCCCACCATTTCTCTACATACCGTGGAGGTTCATCGGTTATGAAACTCTTAACAACAGAACTTTGCTCTTTATTTGCAACGAGAATTCCATCAGGACCTGCTACGATCATACTATCCGTTATACCGATTACATAGATGGGTTGTTGCAGCTCGTTAATAATGTGTGTATTTATTGAGTCTTGTGATAGCTTGCCAGGTCCCATTACTTGTGATCTCATATGTTTACTAAATGCGCCCCATGTCCCAATATCCTCCCATTGTCCCTGATAAGGGATAACGATTGAATGATTGCTTTTCTGCGCCACCATTTGATCAAAACTTATATCAGGGAGTTCACCATAAATCTTTTGCATTTGATCGTAGTCTGTAGGAAGACTTAGATCCTTTAGAAATTGAAGCATATACTTAATTGAAAAAACATAGACCCCGCAATTCCACAACGCATTTTTTTTGATAAGCTGCAACGCTATATGGGTACTCGGCTTTTCAATAAAATGACTGATTGAATAATAGTCACCCGTCTTATTAGCAGGAACAATGTAACCAAATTGATCAGAAGGAAATTGTGGCTCTACACCTAAATGTGCAAGGTCAGCCTTTGAATTCTGGAGAATATGAGGTATTTGTGTTAATAAATGATAAAAAGAAAGGTCTGCAAACGTATCAACAGGTAATACACAAACCCATTCTTCAACATTAGATTTCGGCTGTGAGTTAAAAGAAGTGACTGCTAATGAGATCGCAGAAAACGTTCCTTTTGCGACAGGTTCTATAATTAAAGGAACTGGATAATCAAGCTGATTATTCATAAGATCCTCTTGATCTTGGCATGTAATAATGTGAGTAGACGTAAGAAGGCCAACAGAATCCAAGTGTCTGCATACTCTTTGGAGCATGGATTCATATTTGTTTTTTTCAGTGCTTAAGAGTTTCAGAAACTGCTTGGATCTAATCTGATTCGATAATGGCCAAAGTCTTTTTCCAGAACCGCCCGATAACAGAAGAATTTTCATATGTTTCCTCCGCACACAATAATAAATAGGCCTTTGACATTCTATGAAGGTTTGATTGGTGATATGCCGTAACCAATTGTCCTCTAACTGATGCCTTCCTAGAATTTCTGCTGTAAAATTGAATAAAAAGAAAGGCTTATTTATTATAAGATGGGAACACCATACAAAAGAGGGGTTAAAAACCATGAACGTTGTCATTTTGGATGATTGGGAACAATGCTTTGCTGCAAATCCTGAGATTGAACGCTTAAAGCAGCACTTTTCTGTGGAAGTGTACCATGACAAGCCGACGCAGGATGAACTTTTGAATCGTATTGAATATGCTTACATCATCATACCCATTAGAGAGCGTACTTTATTTTCTAAAGAGGTGTTGATGCACTTAAAGAACATTAAACTTATCGCTCAAACTGGTGCCGGCCTTGCCCATATCGATATGGACACAGCGAATCAACTCAACATCCCTGTTGCTACAACCCCTGGAGGTTCAGCCGCTGTTGTTGAATTGATCTTCGGCATGATGCTTGCACATGCTCGTAACCTATTACTCTTAGATCAAGAGATGAAACAAGGGAAATGGATGGAGTCAGTTGGCTCAGGATTAGAAAACAAAACGGTGGGCATCATCGGCCTTGGTAAGATCGGTTCAGGAGTAGCGAAAATCGCTAAAGCTTTCAACATGAACGTTGTTGCTTGGGGACCTCGGCTAACGAAAGAACGCGCCCATGCCCAAGAAGTTGAATACTTAGAGTTGAATCAATTGTTGCAGATCTCCCATTTTGTCATTCTTGCTGTGAGGCTCGTACCTGCAACAAAACATCTGCTTAAGGAAGAACATTTTAAAGAAATGCGTAACGATGCGTTCCTGATTAACACGTCTAGAGGCGAAGTTGTTGATGAAGAAGCCCTTGTAAAAGCATTAAGTGAAAAGTGGATTGGCGGGGCAGGACTAGACGTATTTTCTGTAGAGCCGCTCGGACCAAACCATCCTCTCCTGCAACTTCAAAACGTTGTTCTCACTCCACATATCGGATGGAAAACAGACAATATGTTTCACAAGTTCTTATCAACGAGTGTGGAAAACATTCTCTCTTTTATGATCGTTGGAAATCCACAGCGAATTGTAAATATAGAGGTACTAAAAAGCAAAAAGCCCACCGTTTAATACACGTGGGCTTTCTCTCTTCTAATCCATCCAAACGGTATAAGTCTCAAACCCCGTTTTCTTCACTGGTTTCATCGTCATATCCGGATAGCCAACATAGATAAATCCGGCAAGTGCTCCGTTCTCACTCAAACCAAAGAATTCTTTTACCTTAGTATGATAGGTTACAGCACCTGTTCTCCAGATTGCACCTAAACCTAATTCATGTGCAGTAAGCAGCATATTCTGAATCGCGCTATGAACAGCAGCGTACTCTTCGATCTCAATCACGTTCTTCTTAACACTCGGCTCTACCCCAACCGCGATAATGACAGGTGCACGCAGCGGATTGTTCCTTGACTTTTCCGCTTTCTTCTCCAGTTCATCGGGCTCTAAACCTGTGTTATCTGCTCTTGTTATCCCCTCTAAAACTTCCCCTAATTTTTTTCTGCTTTCTCCAGTTAATACAAAAAAGCGCCACGGCTCTGTTCGGTAATGATTAGGTGCATAGGTCGCGGCAGTTAGCATTTTTTCAATGAGCGATTTTGAGACGGGATCGTTTTTTACTTTCCCGATACTTCTTCTGTTCATGATGTTTTCAAAGGTTTCCATCTCACGCCCTCCCTTTCTTAACAGATATTCTGGGACAGAGAGGAATAGACTAAAGTTGTGCTCACCATCATTTTAAAAAAGAATAGTATATATGTAAGAAAATCTAACATATTTATGATACAATAAATAACAATATTTAATCGTTCGGTTAATCTCACGTTTAGGAGGATTGGAATGTCTGTTGATAAATCATCTTATAAGGATAAAAAAGTTATGTCGATTGGCATCATTAGTGAATTAACCGGTTTATCTGAGCGTAAGATCCGGTACTACGAAGAACGAAAGCTTATCTTTCCCGAAAGGACAGGCAAAGGAACACGAAAGTACTCGTTTTCAGACGTCGAACGGCTTATGGAGATTGCCGATCAAATTGAAGATGGTGTACAGACCTATGAGATCAAAAAGGAATTAACGAAGAAACAAAAACGTGACGAGCGCAACAAGATGATTCGCGGCCAGATTAATGCACAGTTTAATATGAGAAACTAAAACAGCTGGCTGCCTTCTGATTAAAGGTGCCAGCTGTTTTATCGTGATAGCTTTTCATAAACATCTCTTAAATTTTTCATACCTAATGCTTGTATTCTCTCAACATACATACTCCAAAGTTCCGCCGTCATCTTCGCATCCCCTAATGCATGATGCCGATCAACAACCGGAATACCACAATGATCACAGCAATCTTCTAAACGGACGAGACTTACATTCGGTTCAGCGATTCTTAATAAGAAAGACGTGTCTACAATTCGATGCTTGAACTGACTGCGGAAAAGCTTCCAGTTGTAATGCTGCAGAAACTTCTTTTCATGACTGGCGTGGTGAGCCACCAGCACGGCTCCTTTTACAAAATCATAAAAATCAACGAGTACCTTTGACAGCTCTGGCGCTGTCTCAACATCGCATTCTTCAATACCCGTAAGCACCTTTATTTCAGGAGTAAGTTCGCGATTACACCGAGCGAGTGAATAAAAGGTTTCCTCTTGCTGGACCACACCGCCTCTCACCTTTACGGCTCCAATTGAAAGGATTTCATCACCTTGCTCAGGAAAAAAGCCAGTCGTTTCAAGATCGAACACGACGACGTTCAATTCTTTGAGCGGAACGACTAAGCTCTCTTCTACTTTTAACTCTTTTTCGAGCTGTCTCAAGAAAGCAACATGCTGAGGACTTGATTGTCCTTGTAACGATGCATACACACTAGAGTTTATTTTCCCCTGTACTTGTTTCATAAATTGTATGAGCGGATTCATCCTCATCTGTGTATCGTTCCCTTAATGACAGACTGTGTATAGTCTTGTAGTTTTTGACCGTTTAACAAAATCTGTTTCATATCTTTTCGTTCATCTTTGCTGAGTTCTTTTATATTGAGATAGTGAATGTCATCATAGTTTTCCGTCATTTTCTTATGGTACTGAAGTCGGTAGTGAAGCAGCTTTTCAAATTCTGCGGCGCACCAGTTAAGTTCTTGCTGATAGTTAAGGAGCCTTGTTAGTTCTTCGATTCTTGAGAGCGTCGAAGTGGCATCAATACTTTCTTTCATCGCTAAAAGCCGAATATTGTTTACATACGGAAAAAAGCCTGATTGTTTCAAATCAATGCTGCCCGCGTGTGAGCCGTGTGTTTCTGTTAAAAATTGATGAAAGAATCCTACAGCCTTCTTTACGTGCTGGGTGTTTTCTAACAGTCTCTCCAGGAAGTGCGGATTTTTTTTGATATAATCGTGTACAGTCTGTTTAAGTTCAGCGATATATTCTTTTTCTCCTTTGAGCACACGCGCATCATAGAAAATCAATAGAAATCGAATGCTCTCAAAGCTTTCTTCTTTCAACCAATGTGTCAGCTGCTCGTTCCACTTTGACTTTGATTTGCACCACACTGAATTCGAACTCATCACATTGCCATCACAATACGGATAGCCGACTTCGTTCAAGCCATCAGCAAGTTCTTTTCCGAACTTCATAAAATATTGACGAGCTTCTTCAGAATCTGTTTCATAGATTAAGCCATGATCTTGGTCGCTGATGATTGCCTGCTCAAATCTGCCCGCACTCCCCATTACAAACCAGGAGTAGCGACAAGGCGGAGCTCCACATGTTTCGAATGCTGTGTCAAAAACCTTCTTCATGATCTCATCGTGAAACGCATTTAAGGCATGGGATGATTGATCATGACGATTCCACTCACTGTCACGCCACTCTTTTATTGATGTATAAGACATTTTTCTCACTTCCTATGTGACAAAAGCATTGAGGAATGATCCCCAATGCTGATAATCACGACTAATTTGCAATTCTGTTCTTCTCTTCATTCGTAATGAACGCTTCTGGATAACCGTAGTTTCCGTGCTCACTAACATCAAGACCAATAATCTCTTCTTCCTCAGATACACGAAGTCCTTTCATCACCTTTTTCATCGCATATAAAAGCGCGAAAGAAACGACGAACGCGTAAAGCGCTGATACGGAAACACCCATCGCTTGAACACCAAGCTGTGAGAAGCCTCCTCCATAAAACAATCCAGGCTTACCAACCGTTGCAAGTTCTGGTGTAGCAAAAAGTCCCGTTGATAACGTGCCCCAAACACCTGCAGCTCCATGAACGCTTAACGCATAAATCGGATCATCTACTTTTAATCTATCGAAAAATTTCACAGAGTAGAATACAAGAATACCTGCAACGAATCCGATGAGGACCGCGGCCCACGTTTCAACAAACGCACATGACGCCGTAATGGCAACAAGTCCAGCTAAAGCACCGTTTAGAATCGTCGGAATATCAGATTTACCTAGAACCATCCAAGAAATAATAAGTGCAGCAACCGCACCTGCTCCAGCAGCAAGATTCGTGTTTAACGCAACAAATCCGAAGAAACCATCATCAACAACAAACGTACTTCCTCCATTAAAACCAAACCAGCCTACCCAAAGAACGATAACGCCAAGTGCTGTGTACACTTGATTGTGACCAAAGATATTGTTCGATGTCCCATTTTTATTAAACTTTCCAATACGCGGCTTCAGTAAGATCGTTGCCGCAAAAGCAGCCATCGCACCTGTTAAGTGTACAACTGTTGAACCAGCAAAATCTTGCTTACCGTGCTCTGCTAACCATCCGCCGCCCCAGATCCAATGCGCAACGACCGGATAGACGATTACTGAAAATAGAATCGCAAACACCAGGTATGCCGATAATTTCGCACGTTCCGCAAATCCGCCGAACGCGATCGTTAACGAGATGCCCGCAAACGCGAGCTGAAATAAGAAAAATGCAGCTGTTGAATACGGCATTCCATCCGCTTGCTCACCTGAATAGAAAAAGTCAGACAAACCGATAAAGAAATTAGAATTCCCTCCAAAAATAAAACCATAGCCGACAGCCCAGAATACGATAGATGCCAATCCGAACGTAAAGACCGTCTTCCCTGCAATATGTCCGGCATTCTTCATTCGTGTCGAACCTGCTTCAAGTAAGATAAACCCACCTTGCATCAAAATGACGAGAAGTGCACCTAGAACAAGCCAGACACTGTTTAACGAAAACATAATTTCTTCCATAAAGAACGCCCCCTGCTTAACTGTTTCTTTTCATTCTATACAGTTTCAGCAGAGATTCTACTCCCATGTTAGATTTTCTGACATGGTTTTTAAGTGAGGGTTCTTGAAAGAGAGAAAGCTAACCCCTTTTTGGGTTAGCTTTTCGAGATTGCTATTGTAGTGAAATCTGTTAAATCCAGGTTGCATCCCTATTTAAATTTCTATACCGAAACATGAAGATTTGTTCTTCATGGCCTTTATCAATTTCTCTCTCAAACTCTCTAACCATTCAGGTTCATTTTCCAAGTGCTCATCTGCAGATCTCAAAATACGTACATAACCGTATAAATTGGCAAACCGTTTACACGCAGGCAATAAAGATAGCATATCATCTGATATGTTATATTCAGTGCGATATCCATCTAAAAAGATCTGTTTTTTCAACTGAAACATTTCAGTTGGGATAAAATCTTGTAAACTTTCAAGTGTTTGCTCAATATCCATCACATACCAGTGATACATGGCATCGTCGAAATCAATTACGTTACAAGATTGGGACACTTCATCATAGAAAACATTGTCACATTCAAAATCATAATGAATCAGTCCAAAATTACTATTATTAATAGGAATAGACTCAAAATAATCTCGGAGTACTTTTGTTTCCATTAAAGCTGATTTTTCATGTGGAAAATCAACTAGAGTATCATGAATCCAATCTAGCACGTCACGATAAGACCATCTCTTGTTTTTAGCAGGATTATATACACTAGATAACTTATGAAGTTTTCCTAATGCCTTCCCATGACTGAAAATAACTTTATCACTGAATTCAGTCTTGCTAATTTGTACACCAGATACACACTTAAATACAGAAGCATAGTATTCTCCCCATGGGGTTTCCACCTCGATCAGTTCCTCTCCACTTTTTGATACAACTGTTTCCAAAGCTCCATATTGCTCCGAGCGAAGAAAGGATATAAATTCAAGTTCTGCTAGAACATTTTCTTTGTATTTCTCTGATTTGGGGGAGAATCTTAAAAACTGCGTCTTACCTCGTACTTGAAAAGGATAAATAGCATTTGAAGATATTCTATAATATTTAAACATATCAATGGATTTCTCATCGTATTCCCAATTCCCTAACAACATTTCCGCTAAATTCACATTGTTAATAAGATATTTCAATTTCAGCATTAACAGACAACTCCTCATCCTCTTTTACTTGTAAATCCATTTGCACGCCTCCAGTAATGTTCAAGAAAATAATCATTGGAATTCAGATTTTTTGTTATAAAATCAAAAAAACCACAGAGTTATCTTAAATAACCCTGTGGCTCAAAAATTCTGATTAACAACAAAGAAGCCTCTGCTTTAAATTGCCAAAGTTCTAACCATAGATAAAATTAACTAATTTAATCCGTAGGAGTGAGTGGCTATAGATTTAATTTCCAAGGTTATTATTTTCATGAAATTTGTCATTGCGTAAACTCACTCCCTTCCAAAGTATTATGAAAATTATACCAATTATATTTTTTTAATGCAACATATTAAATGTTATGCTTTTAACACGCTTCCGTATTTCGAATTACTTGAGTTGAATTGAAGATAAAATAAAAAATTTAAAGCGTATTTACACTTGTTTTGTCGGATTCTTGTTTCAAATATTGTGCAGCATCCCCATCTGCCCTCTTCCCCCACCACGTAGCAAGCAGAGGTCCTGAGATGTTGTGCCATACGCTGAAAATGGCACTTGGCACAGCAGACAGCGGTGAAAAGTGAGCGATTGCAAGCGCTGCTCCTAATCCTGAGTTCTGCATTCCAACTTCAATAGAAATTGCTTTTTGATCAGCAAAATCAAGCTTCACAGTTTTCGCAATCAGGAAACCAATTAATAGACCTAAGACATTGTGAAGAACAACAATTGAAAAGATTAATAGTCCTGTTTCGGCAATTTGTTGTGCGTTCGCTGCAACTACCGCAGATGCTACAGCGACAATTCCAACAACAGAGACGAGCGGAAGAGCTGCAACGCTTTTTTCCACTTGTTTACGGAATAACAGTTTTACAACAAGACCTAATACAATGGGTACGAGTACAATCTGGACGATCGATAACAGCAAGCTGCCCGCTGATACGGGGAGCCATTTGCTCGCAAACAGCAGCGTTAGAGCTGGTGTCAAGATCGGCGCGAGCAGTGTTGCCACAGATGTCACCGCAACGGATAGGGCTGTGTTTCCTTTAGCTAAGTACGTCATTACGTTCGATGCCGTGCCGCCTGGGCAGCATCCTACTAAGATAACGCCAACTGCTACTTCTGGCTGTAACTGAAAGGCTGTAGCCAGTCCAAATGCAAGGAGCGGCATGATCGTATATTGTGCTGCCACGCCGACCAATACACTTTTCGGAGCTTGAAACACCGCTTTAAAATCATTCAAAGAAAGGGTGAGCCCCATCCCGAACATGATAACTCCTAATAAAAGCGGTATGTGGGGAGCGATCCATGTGAAGCCTCCCGGAATAAAAAATGCTAAAATGGCAAAAAGAATCACCCAAACCGCAAAGGTGTTGCCTGCTACTTTACTTACTTTCTCTAGAAATCTCATGGGTTGTCACTCTCCTTTTTAAGAGAGTATAAACGAATGAAATGAAATTTCAATGTTTATTGCTGAAAATTTAGAATTATGTGATTATAGTCCCTTTTTATGTGATGTGGTGGTTTTTTATGTGATCGTCGCACTTTTTTATGTGATACATCGAAAAAATTATGTGATTAGCTCATTTCAGGCTCATCCAGCCAGTTGTAGCGCGGCACTCTTGCCATATGTTCGCGTCTTTTCTCAACAGAGAACATCCCTTTTAGGGTTCCATAGAAATATTGCATAAATGTCGCCTTAATTTTTCTATTTTTGTAGTGAAAAACGGTTGTTTTGAAGGCGTCGATCACTACGGAGACCATATATTCCAGCGGACGGTCAAAACAGAACTGATTGTATGCGAGTTTCGCTTTTTCCCAAAAGGTATAGATTTCAATAGCCATATTATAAAAAGGTTTTACGGTATGTACGAAGTCTCTTGGAACAGAATCTGGCGTGAATGTTTCGTCGAGGTCTTCTAAAGACGGCTGACATGGTGAGTTGTCAGATGAGGCGATCTCCTTACGTATCTTTAAATCTTTATCTTTTTGATTTTTATAGAGATTTATAGTTTCCTTTCCCATTTCCAAACGCTCGTCCTTACTCTCACAAGCGACTTCACTTTCTGTACGCTGGATCACTTTCGTTACACACGCCAGATCAAATCGTTGAAAAACAAATACATTATGAGCAAATCCTCCGCTTGCACGGTACGTCTTATGAACAACTAAAATTCCCGTTTTCTTCGCTTTACGCAGCATCCTGATAAAAGAAGCTCGCGAAATGCCGCCAGCTTTTTCTGCACTCTTTTCTACGAGCGTATCAATCTTAGCGTTCGCCACTCCTGGCACTACCACACTATATTGACTGAGTATCTCAAATGCCAGAAACTCTGACTTCGTAAATAAACCGGCATGATGCTCTATAAAATATCGCTTATGTGCATTAAATTCTTTTACATTTTGAAACTTACTAAGTGAAGCAAACTGACGAATGTTCCCTGCTCTCAACTTTCTTCCCCCTATACGATTGATTCATCCTATAAGTGTTTTAAAAAAGTAAAAAAGAGCCATGGAGTTAAAAAATTTTTTATTTATTTGTAAGAACGAAGGAAGCTCATAAATCTCCCGAACCGCTCAAAAACTTCTCGATATCAGTAAACACAATTTAAAGCCAGGCGCACATTTCCGCCTGGCTTCTTCTATGCTTGGTTTTTTTGTAGGATTTGCCGCTTTTTAACCATTAATCGCTGCAAGTCCTGATCAACCTCTGCGTATTCATCCGTCCCCGTCTTACAGAAACTAATCTTTCCTAGCAGTTCAGTAATTTTGTTCTCTACTAATGCTAGTTCCTCGGCGAGCTCCTGACCTTGATCACCATTACTTAAACATCTCTTTCTCTGTTCTTCGTACTCCCCAAGCCCCATCTCAATCCTCTTGATCTGCTGATTCTCAATAACCAGCAGCTTATTACATAGCTTTTCAACGAAAAAGCGGTCATGAGAAACGATGATAAGCGTGCCGGAAAACTTTGATAAGGTTTCCTCCAGCTGCTCGCGGCTCGGCAGATCCAGATGGTTTGTTGGTTCATCCAAAATGAGCACATCGTATTCCTGTAAGATCATCAGCACCAGTTTCACGCGCGTCCGCTCACCTAAGCTTAAATGCCGAATCGGTTTTGAGAGTTTTCGATCCTCAATTCCCATGTTGGCAAAAATCGTCCTCGCTTGCGTTACTTGATGCTTCTCGTCTAAATCGAAGTATTCATACACCGTTTTTTCTTCGGGCAGGTCACTTACATCTTGAGAAAGATAAGCAATTTTCATCGATTCGCTTTTCCAAATGGAACCGCGCGTTATCGTTTCTATACCGAGCAGCATTTTGATAAAAGTTGTCTTACCCGCTCCGTTTGCACCTTGCAACGCTATTCTTTCACCATGCTTGATGTAGAAATGACTTTTTTCAAACAACGTACGATCACCAAATTGCTTCGCTAATCCACGTGCTTCAATCAGACGTTTACCTCTCTTACCAGCAGCATCAAACTGGAAAAACACATCTGTCTCTTCTTTTGGTTTATCAATGCCACTCTTTGATAATTCCAGATTTAATCGCTTCAGCTTCGACTTCACTTGGTTATCCTTTTTCTTTGCCTTCATTCGTTCATATTCTTTAAGACCTATCTGTCTGTTCTCAGCAGCACTCCCTCCCTTACCAGCTTCACGGTGTGCTTTATCAGACCAAGCTTTCAACGTATTCACTTGCTGCTCAATCATTTCAATCTTTCTTTGCTGTTTCTCATAGTCTCGTTTTTGCTGTTCATAACGACGCTGTTTTTCTGCTCGATATGCCGAATAGTTACCTTCATAAATCGTCAGTTCGCCATCTTCAAGCTCAAAGATTTTGTTCACCGTCTGATCAAGAAAATGACGGTCATGCGAGATGATGATGCTCGCGCCACTGTAACGCTGCACTTCTTCTGTCAGCCAGCTGATCCCTTGAAGGTCCAGATGATTGGTTGGTTCATCTAAAATTAAGAATTCTGGGTGGTTCGCCCAGATCTTCGCAATCGATACTTTCAGTCGTTCGCCGCCACTTAAGCGCCCAAACTCTCCCGATTCCAAAAGGTGCTTCTGAAGCCCAAGCTGTTTACTCGTTTTCAACAGATCTTCAGCAGATTCACGCATTTCGGCATCTACATTTAGCCTATAATCCGTTGATTGCGGCAGGTATCCCATGTGCAGATGTGCTGGCCATGTTGTAATGGATCCTTTATCTATTTCAACATTTCCCATCAGTATATTGACGAGTGTTGTTTTACCGCTGCCGTTCCAGCCGACAAGGCCGATCTTCTCACCTTGCCGTATTTCAAATGAAATTTCTTTCAATAGTTCTCGTTCACCATATTTTTTCTGCAATTTTTTGACTTGTAATACAATCGTCATGCAGCTCACCTCTTTTATCTGTATGGATTTAAGGAGGTAAACAAAAAACCTCCCTGGAGCCCAGAGAGGTTGGTTTGCACAAATATGCTTTACACGTATCCAAATAAACACAAAAACAGACATACGTTCTTTGTGTGAAATCATATCGGATTGACGGTACGTGTGTACGCAAAAATGGGCAGATTTATCCTATTCTCCAGGTCTCATTTATTGAGTTAGCCTAAGAAAATAAGAGTTTTCCACATCAGCGTAGTACCGTTCCTTTCCCAAATGACTTCTACTTACAGTTATTAGTATATTTTTGCCAATGAAAAATGTCAATCCGCTTTCAAAAATTAGTTCATCTCATTTGCCTTCTTTTCCGCCATTCGATAAACCTTCATATACAGCATAACAAGAGCTATGGAAATCATAGCAGAACCTGCGACAAAGGATAGCAGTGTCCAATCTACAATCCATGAACGATACCAAAGATAGAGTGAAACGATGACATAACAACCTAGAATAATGAGATACAATTTTATGCGTGGAAAAAGATATTGCAGCACACCGCATACTAAAAAGGCAATAAGACAAAGTGGTAATAAATAAAGCATTAACACAAATTCCATGCTGCTCATCACCTAACCCCCAAACAGCTAGAATGTAAGAGGAAGACACATGAAGATGCACCTTCCTCTTTCTAAGTTATTTAATGACAAATGTCTTACTGTTGTACTTCTTATTCTTTCCAGGTTCATAACTATTCTCAACGTTCCCGCTTGGATCAACAGAGAACCAATTTAGGGTCGTTGTCTTATTAAACGCCAATGACTCTGCTCCTTCACGCGTTCCGCTGAGCTTCAGCTTCTGAGAATCATACGTAGGTCGGCTGCCATCGAGCGTGTAGTAGATCGTTGCAGGTTCACTCGTATGGAAGCTCACTTCAACTTCATCATCATACTTGCCGCCATTTGGCGTAATGCTTGATTTTGGCGCCTTATTGTCTCGTGAATAATCGTAAGCCACATCAATCAATCCTAATAAACCGTTCGAGAATTCCATCGCCTCTTCATGTCCTTCTTCAAAAGGCGGCTGGAAACCAACTAGCTCCCATCGCTGTGTTTCTTTGTTCCAGAGGTCTGCACCTACTTCAAAGTTCCAAGCGTAGATCCCTTTTTCATACCAAAGGAAGTCTGCGGAATTTCCGGCAGCTGAATAAAGTACATCTGGAATTGGACCGGTACGACTCGGCAGGATGACTGTCCCTCTGTGCTTTTTGATTTCTTTTAAAATATGATCGGATGCCTGCCAATAGTACGCTTCTTCACCTGCAGAAGGACGCGGCAGTGTTTCACGTTCAGGCGTATATGCTCCTGGTGACCACATAAAATAACCGCCATAGCTGTGGATGTTCATCGCGAACTTGATGTTAGGATTTTGATTTGCCAACCAGACAAGGTTACGGCTTTCTGGTTCAGAGTGTTCGCTCGGTCCTGCATACGTACTGCTCGTACAATTTGTTGTTGACGCCCCAACATAGCCATCAAACGCAGAACCAACATTGTGGTTTCGGTTCAAGTCAACGCCCCACGAATTTCGATATCCGTTATCAGATTGGGCTGACGAACAATGATTTGTCATGTTTTTACGCTGTGAGTTAAAATCATAGAAACTATAATGTGCACCGTCTGGATTCATAGACGGAATGATGAAAATGTCGAGGTTATCGACGAGTTTCCGAGTGTCCTTATCATGCGCATAGTTTCTGAGCAAACGTTCGGCTGTTTCAACCGACACTAGTGGTGTTACCCATTCCCGCGCATGTTCTTGGGAATAGCTGAGAACTCCGGGCTTTGATCCATCACGGTGTTTACCAATCCGAATGGCTTTTACAGCCGCTGGTTCTCGTGAAACAGAAGCTGGCGCTTTTAAGTTATCCGATAGATTAGCAGTCGCAGGCTCGACGATCCCGTTTCCTGCGTTACCTCGATAAGTTGTGGCGGTTACTAGATTGCTAGCTTTAGCATTTAATAGGTCCACCACTTCTTTGGCCGTACTTTTTGCATTTCCAGATGCATCCGTTGCAAGGGTAACGGTTATCTTATTTCCGCTTGTTCCCACTGATAAAGGTTCATCTGCAGCACCAGCCTTCTTCAGCTCGAGAGTGATCGCATTCCCACCTTCATGCCCCCACGCTTTTGATGTAACAGCAACTGCTGCGTTCTGCATGGTTCCGATCGTTGCTTGAGCTTGACGGCGGTATCCGTTCGTTTTGTTTGGCATCTCCACAATCTCAGCAAGTTCAGGGTACTCTTTTACAAGGTTCTCCATTCGCGCATTGATTTCGGTCGGATCCATGTAATGGTCTACAAAGTTCTTTACATAGTGTTTCTTCGGCTTGTCCGGTTTATCTGCACCTAGCCATTCTGTTACTTTAGATGTCGCTGTGCCCCCGAGTGAGCTCTCGATTGTCACTTCACTTGGAATTTCGGCAACAGGCAGCATGAATGAGTGATAGAGATATTCACCAGCATCTACAATTCTTTGTAGAGTTGCTGTTTTCTCGGTTCCGTTTTCCGTCCAAGTTGCAGTAAGGATTGTGCTTGTTGAGGCACCTGATGTGGATTTTGCTTCTACATAAAGAAATGTGTCGGATTGATTCGTGAAGTGGGTTGCTCGGAGGATGTTAACTGTTTCCTCAGATGAGGTCAGTTGTTTTTCTTGTTGGATGGCTGCTCTTCTTTCTGCAGCCCGCTGATTAAGCTGGCTTTCTGTGATGAGGGTTTCTTTTACCGTGATGCCATAAAGCTTAAGCATGGTCATTTCGGATGGAGTTACAACTGCATCTACCTCTAGCATTCCGTTCTCAACATGCATTCTGTGAGTGAGATCGATGCCAAGTTCACTCAGCTTGTCCATCGCTTTCTGATTGTTTGGCACTGAGAGCTGGACGAGAGAAACCGACTCTAGAGGTTGAATCTTTAGAGCTGAAGCTTCAGCCTTTTCGGATTGAAAGCCTGGTTCTAGCGTGGAAAGAGTAAGACTTGCAATCGTGGATAATACGAGTGCTGACGATATCCATTTTTTTCTCCCTAACATAAAAAAGCACACCTCCTATGTATTCATAAGGTAAGTGTAACTTTATTATCAGAAAATTCAATCATACTTAAGGATGGTCCTTTTATAAAGTAAAGTACCTAATTATGTAAGATTCTATCGATTGTACAAACCGTAAAGGAAATTTATAGTAAAAATGGAATGGATAGATAGTCTAGTGATGGTAGTCATTTAACGCTGTCCACTCTTCTTTTAGAATCGAATATACTTTCAGATCCTAGTGCTTTCCTTTGGCGAACATCGCTTTTCCCTCCATCCAACCATTCCTCACTTTTTTTATCATTGTATCTGTTCCTACCCTTAATAAAAAGGAAAATTATGGGCATATGTCGAATTTTTGCAGGAAGGGGGAATGCTTCATGAAAAAAGTTGGAGCTAAGGTAAAACCGTTTTTAATTCCTTTCATCTTTTTTGCGATTATCTTTACAGCTTTCACCATGAAAAATATAAAGATAGAGTTAATGCTTCCTGATGAAGGCTGGAGTCGATCACTGCCAATCGCAACTGAAAGCTTCGGTGAAGTGAAACCTGTTTTTCAAGAACAGAACGGGGCACAGCATGTCTATGTTCCGAAAGAAGATGAAGTAATGAGCTTTACCGTTACAGACAATTTAAAGGTAACAAATAAAAAAACAATACCTTTATCTATTCCAAGTCCTCAAAATTTTTGGGTAAAAGGTAACGAGTATGTGTTTGTTAAGAACAAACAACTTATCCATTTTGATGGAAAGAAAGAAAACATATTGGATCAAGATGTTTATGGTATGGATTCTAACCCGAACAACATTATTTACTTTAAAGAACATGAACTTTTCAAAGTAAATATAGGCTATTGGGATGTACAACCCATTAAAAAAGTCGATGAACAATTAAAATCTGTAGCTCTAAATAGCCAGTCTAATTCCTTTATCAGCGTTGGAATACATTCTTCACCAACTAAGCAGGTAAAAGCAATGTTTTATGAATCAGATAACCAATCCCATTACAAGTCACGTCTTATTTTGGATAAAGATGAAGCACTTAATGAAAATCATTTCAGTTTTTATTTTATCGAAAACGGCAAAGATTTAACGATCTATTATACACTGTTTAAAAATAGCAATGGAGGGAAAACGTATACCGTTTTTCAAGGAATGAATCAGTTGGGAGCAAAAAAAGATTGGGTATTTAACAAGATGACCTTCTTGGATAAAAACGGTGTGAAGCTTGAAAACCCTAAATACATTGAATACGGTGTCGATGAAAACAAATCCGCAAAAATTTTATTTACAACTCGAGCGCTCAGATCAAATGAAAAAGAGGCAGTGAATGTTTACGAAGCTCGTCCTGATGGGGACATCTGGCTGACAGAGCTCCGCAGTACAACAAATCATCAGTCCATGTACGCAAATTGGCTTGGTGACGACTCAATTATGTGGATGAACTTGATCGGCAACAAAGAGTTTACGTTTAGTGGAGCTTCAACAAAACCAGACGTCATTGAAAAAAGCCTCGCCTTAACAAAAGAGGATTTTAAACAAGCTGCTTCTGCAACCATACTTTCCCTCTTCCAAGGGCTGATCTTTGCCATGAGCTCGATCTATTGGATTACACCGGCTGTTCTTTTTGCGATCATCATTTATATTGCGAAAATAAAGCAAATGGAGGATGAGGATAAGCGGGTTATGTACACCATTCTTGCACTGTTTCTTGGTGTACAGATCATCTTTATTCAGAAGTTATTTAATACCCACTACTATATGTATGCTCCTGATTTCTTAACCTTTTCGGGCAGTTCATTTGCTATACCGATTGTGCTTGCTTTGCTGAGTGGTGCAGCTGTTTGGTTTGGGAGAAAACAAGATTGGAGCATGCTAACATCTATTTGTTATTTTGCTGTCCTGAACACCTTTTTCCTATCTTTAGTTGTTGGACCTTATATGTTTTAAGTTTGGAGGAATTACATGTGAAACCAGTTACACTAAAACCCGTTACGAAACCCTTACAAATCACATTGGACGATCATCCTGTGAGGTTATCACCAACCTTCCAATCTGAAGTTGAAAATTTCTGGACCCGATTTAACTCAGACTCCCGTTTCACCCGAGGCGAGGTTTTTCATGTGGATGCGCTTGAAGAAAAGGATAAAGAAATCAAGCTACACTTAAAAAGCACGGATTATGCCCACTACCTTTATTCCGTTAAAAATGAACCTGTGAGTAATGAAGGATGCAGAGTGATCTACGGAGCAGGCTTGGTAGAAACCTCAGATTCTTACTTCGTTTTTGGTGAAATGAATAAACATACTGCTTATCCTGGCAGACTGCAGTGTGTTGGGGGCGGTTTGAGCAGAGAGGATCTTCAAGGCAATGAATTTCAGTTACGAATTAGTGTATTACGAGAAATGACTGAAGAGCTGGGAATTCATAAAGAGCACGTAACAAATTGCTCTCCTTGTTTTGTTAAAACAGGCGGAACTTATGATTTTATCACTGTTCTCTTTTATATTCAGCTAGACTTAACACTTAACCAGCTGAAAGAAAGATATAAGGCGTTTTGTGAGGAATTAATGGATAAAGGTGAGATTCCAGAGTTTGCAGAAATGATCACGATTAAAAACGAACCTGTAACGATAAAAAACTTTATAAATAACGACATACGCAGTTCGGTTGATTATCTGTTTCCACTTCTTAAGAAAGCAAACGACTTTTCTGTAGTACCTTCAAACTAGAAATGAGGGTGTATTTTGAAAAAAGAGAACTGGCCACTTCATTTCTCATATTTGCTAGTACTCATCCTGATCGTTATAAATTCAATTGAAAAAATATATAATATCCATTTATTTAAATGGACAATCGTTATTTATATCCTCTGTTTTTGCTGGTTATGTTTTGTTATATATATGGTGAAAAAAAGAGGGAAACGGTAAGGTTCCTACGCGCCTTTTCTGTCTCTCTCTTTTCTTTCATTATCTGTATCCTTTTGTATCTGCGGGTTTCCCCTCTTCAACCACTTCTACTAGATATCGCCAGCAATCAGGTTGAGATCCATCTACATCGTAAAAATGATACTTTTTCGCAAGCTCTCCGCTTGAAAATGATGAACCGTTCAACTCATGTCGAGCTTCATCCCCCGAGAGTGCTGCAACCGCTCGTCCGACAAAGCGAGGTGTTTCTGAAATACCAAAGTGCGGATCTTTCTTTAGCGCGTCTTCCCAATTTTCCTCTGTGACCCCAAAAGTCTCAAGCATAATTTCTGAACGCATCCACCCAGGAGTCATTGAAACTGCCGTACAATTGTAAGGCTCAAGCTCATGGGATAAAGATTTTGCCAATCGAATCACCGAGCTTTTTGCTAAGTCATAGAACATAGACACCCTATATTTTTCATTGTATTTCTCGGTTCCATCTGTCATCTCAACCACTAATCCACCTTCATTTTTTATTAACAACGGAAGTGCAAAGTGACTTGTTATCAGGTGTGTGTCGATTGCCAAACGCAGCATGCGTAATCCTTTTTCAAGAGAATGTTCCCAGACGGGTTTGTTCCACTCCATCAGGTATTCTCCACCCCAAATGTCATTCACCAGAATATCTAACCTTCCTTGCTCGTTTTCGATTTTTTTAATTAAGGATTCTACTTGCTCTGGAACGAGATGATCCACTTGAACAGGTATGCCGATTCCACCAAGTTCATTCACGAGTTCTGCTGTTTCTTCAATCGTTTCCGGTCTGCCGTATTCAGAGACCTCCTTGCGTGTGGTTCGCCCCGTGACATAAACGGTTGCTCCTGCCGCTCCTAACTCCATTGCGATACCACGCCCTGCTCCTCTTGTTCCTCCGGCTACCAGTGCAACTTTTCCTTCTAACGATTTCATTTGCAATCGCTCCTTTTTTGAATTATCTTAAGTATAATTCGAAAAGTTGACACCTAATGTCATATTTAAATTCAGGAGAAAAAATATGAGAGCAGACCGACTGATCAGCATTTTATTGCTGCTTCAAAATCACGAAAAGATGACAACAAAAGCTCTAGCAACTGAACTCGAAGTCACGGAACGCACTATACACCGAGACATGGAAGCATTAAGTGCAGCAGGCATTCCTGTTTTAGCAGAACGCGGAAAACATGGCGGCTGGAGACTTATTGATCAATACCGAACAAGACTTACTGGACTAAAAGAAAATGAGATGAAGACACTATTCCTATCTCCATCATTTCAGCTGCTCAGTGATCTCGGTTTCACAAAAGACTGGAAAGAAGCGCGGCAAAAGCTATTAGCCACCGTTCCAAATGCCTTACAAACCCAAGCAAATGAAATGTGGAACAGAATCCACATCGACACAGACACTTGGAGACAATCAACACAAGAAGTATCTTCACTTACCGTTTTGCAACAAGCAATCTGGGAAGAACGAAAACTGCAAATGAGCTACGAAAAAGGAAACAAAGAATTATCAGAAAGAATCGTTGAACCGTTGGGGTTAGTGGCAAAAGGAAGAACATGGTATTTAGTTGCGATTTCAAACGGAGTGATTAAAAACTTTAAGGTATCAAGGATAAAGACGGCTTCATTAACGGACAAAACATTTATCAGACCATCAGACTTTCAGCTAGCCGAATACTGGGATCAGTCCAAACAAAGCTTTATTAATAATCTGCCTACGTTCGAGGTAGAGGTCGAAGCTTCCCCGTCCATTATTAAGCGGCTAACGTTTACTGGCCGCTTTGTTCAAGTTCATAATACGGAGTTTCAATTAGAAAATGGCTGGACTTCTGTAAAACTTACATTTGATACAGAGCAAGAAGCAAAAGAATATATCCTTGGCTTTGGTGACCAAATTAGAATTGTTCATCCCACTTCTTTAATAGAAGATGTAAGGAAAATGGCTGAATCTGTTCTGAATTTGTATAAATAAAAAAAGAAGGCACACCACATGCCTTCCTTTTTTCATACCTACCTTTTTACTTGCTCACCTGCATAAATCTTTACATCTGTTGGAGCCGCCATAAAGCTTTGCGCTTTTTGACCGAACGCCACAAAGTGCTCGCTCGTGTTATGCTTTTGTACTGCTTCTTGGCTCTCCCATACTTCAACCATTAAAAATGTGGATTCTTTCTCAGTGTCCTTCATAAGATCGTATTGAATGTTTCCACTCTCAGCACGTGAAGCCTCAACTAGCGCTTTAACCTCTGCTAAAAATGCTGCTTCTTTTTCTTTTTGTACAGTTAAACCCGCATGAATGATAATCATCTATTTCGTTCCCCTTTCTTATCTCCACTCTGTTGTTTCTTCTACAGATAGACGTACTGATTGATAGCCTTGATCTGCAGCTTTTCCGATTGAAAGCAGCATTACAGGGAAATAACGTTCTTTATCCAAACCGAAAGCTTCAGCAATCTGAGCTTTTTCATAACCGCCGATCGGATTCGTATCATAGCCATGTGCACGAGCCACTAACATCAACTGCATAGAAACAAGTCCTGCGTCGATCAAGTTCATGTCTTTGAATTGCTCTGGCGTCATTTGTTCTAAAAGTCCACGGATTGCTGGCACTTGCTGGTCTCTAACCTCAGCTGGCATGTGTCCTTCGTCTACCGCTTTGTCATAAATTTTTTCTAAATAATCCAAGCTGTTGTTATCCGCAAATACAGCAATTATAGCAGCAGAAGTTTCTACTTGTCTTTGGTTGAACTTTGCAAGTGGCGCTAACGTTTCTTTTCCTTCTGGTGTATCGATCACGACAAAACGCCAAGGTTGTAAGTTAACAGAAGATGGAGCAAGAGAAGCTTCTGTTAAGATCTCTTTCATCTCTTCTCTTGAGATTTTAACCGTTGGATCGTAGTTACGAATGGAACGGCGTCCTGTGATAATTTCATTGAAATCATTTATCTTAGTTTGTTGCATCGTACATTCTCCTTTATGTCTTAGTCTTAGATGCCTGAGGGGTTACTCAAATTTTTCAATGTTGTGCTGAATGCGCGTTAACATGTCGAGAAGCACTTTTCTCTCCTGGGCTGAAAAGTCATGTAAGACACCTGAGATAAACCTCTCTTTTTCTTCTCGGTAGTGAATGATTTTTGTACGGCCATCCTCTGATAAAGAGACATACGTAAACCTCTGATCCTTAGGGTCTTTCCGTCGGATAATCATCTCTTTTTCTTCAAGTTGCTTAAGGTGTCTTGTAACCGCAGCATGATCAATGTTCACTTTCTTCTGAAGAGCTCTTTGGCTGATCTCTTCCACTTCATATAATTCATGCAAAAGTTCCAGGCGCGTTTGACTGATGCCTGTACAGTTTTCAAACTTTGGCGCTGTCCTGCGATGGATCTCGTATAATCGGTTGATGATCTTCTCATCTTCTATATTTGAGTTGGACACTAACATCCCCCTCCTTTAATTAATTGATAGGTCAATTATTGATACGTCAACTAATATAAAACACATTATGAATGATGTCAAATGTTTAACTTTTTCTATGTAAAATAGGTATGTTTCACTTTAATACTCCTGAATTTCTGGGTGCTGAACTTTTCGCGGCACAAAAGCTAAAGCCGCCACACATCGAACGAACAATATTTGAAGTTCTATTTTTGAGAAGTCTCGCACCTTACACTCCATTCAACGAGAACAAAGGAACCTTTTTAGAAAAATCAAAAAGGCTATCTGCGTGAACAGATAGCCAAGCCATGATATTCAATTTAATTAGCGTCCGCTAAATTGTGATTGTGCTTGTGCAACTAGACGTTTAGTGATTTCTCCACCTACAGATCCGTTAGCACGTGAAGTTGTGTCACCACCAAGTTGTACACCGAACTCAGAAGCGATTTCATACTTCATTTGGTCGATCGCTTGTTGTGCACCAGGCACTACTAATTGGTTTGAGCTGTTGTTGTTCGCCATGTTTTTCACCTCCTAGTTGAATTAAGATTATAATTCCACACTGAGTCGTTCTTATGCGTTAGTGAGATAGGTAGTATTTGTTAATAAAAAAATAAGGACGATTCAATCAATCGTCCTCGTGTGAAACAAGTGGCAAACCAATATTTTGTATACGATTAGACTTCCCGCCAGATGAGTAATTATTCCATTTTTCTTTAAAAATTTTACAGGTATTTATTTTGTATAAGTCGTTTATTTGCACGAGATACTATTCACAGATAAATATTGATCTTTAAGGATGCTCATTCGTAAACGATCTACATAAATACCTTTTCTTAATCGATCTTGCCGCAAAATGCCTTCTTCCATATACCCAGCTCTTTTATAAGAAGTTATGGCTTTTTCGTTATCTGTCTCGACACGCAGCCAGATTTTATTCAGGGCAAGTTCTTGAAAACCGTATCTTAACATTTCATGCATGGCAGCAATTCCATAGCCTTTGCCCCAAAACGCTTTATCACCAATTGCAATCCCTATTTCTGCATGATGATTTAAGCGATCTATATTTTTGAGGTCAATCCACCCAATATGCTTACCACTTTCAGATACAATCGCTTTTTGCTCGTAACCATTTTCTCTTGAAATACATTGTTCGATCCATCTTCTTGTTTCTTCTATACTAAATGGTGGATATCTATCTGGCATGTTTAAATGCTTGGTCACCTCTTCATCTAAACACCACAGATAACGGTCTTCTGCATCTTCTATATTCAGTTCTCTCAGTTGTACTTTTGGCAATTGTATTGGCATGATTATCCCCTTTATGCTCTGCGTTCCTTCTTTTTCTGAAAGGATTGAATTGATTTTGTAAAACCTGCTTTTTCAAAGAAAGCTTCCTTTCCTGGCTGTGCGCCTATAAAAAGCGAGGTCGGACTGAGTTCCCAAGCCATTTCCATTAATTCCTTGCCAATTCTTTTCCCTTGATAGTCAGGATGTACAAGAATTTCAGTGATTGTTCCAAACAAATAACCATCTGTTAATAAACGTACGCATCCAGCCAATTTTTCATTGTCCCATGCTGTGATGTTGATTGTTTTTAGAAGTGCTTCTTTTGAATATTGTTCGTTGTATTCACCCGGCCAGACGCTATTTACTAATGTTAAGAATTTGGAAACACATAATTTTTGATCATCTATTACATATGTAATTTGTTTCTCATCATTCATCCAATTCCCCTACCGATCTTAAGGCTTTAAGAATTCTAATGTCTTTTTCACATACAACTCTTCCTCTTCCAAGTCAGGGAAATGAGCACTGTTTTGAAACAGTTCCAACCTGCTGTTGAGCATTTCTCGGTTGATGATGTTCGATATACTTAATCCAGTATTTCGATCATGAATTCCAGTAAGTATGAGGGTATTATGGGTTATTTTGTTCAACCGATTTCGAAGTGGTGTTGAAGGTGGATTTTTTTCGAGTGCCTTCATCATTAAACCTGTATTATATAGTCCACTCTCTTGCCATAGCTTTCTATTATGCTCAGCAAAAAGCTTATTTTGAAACAAAAACCTGTCTACAGTGTCTGAATCCACAAGAGCCCATACATTGTTCCATTTCTCTTTTAGGGTTAAATTTCTTGAAAGCTCTTGCTCTATCCCTTTAAGTAGTTCTTTGTCTGCTACAGTTTTGAACCCTTTTATCTGTGTTTCATAAACACTATCAGAAAAGATTAAACTTGGCCCTGAGAGGATTATTTTATTGATATAATCCGGATAAGTGAAGGCGATTTCTAGTGCTAATTCTCCTCCAAATGAATATCCCAGAAGATCAACATTAAATAATCCAAGTTCATCAATAAGACACTTAAAATCTTCAACTAACATATTAACCGTGTAATCTTCATCTGAGAAAGGGGGTGAAGTCCTGCCGCAGCCTCTTTGTTCGTAATAAATTACCGTTCTTTCTTCTGCCAATTTTGGTCCTGCTGTTCGTTCGAAAACATAATGATTACCGCCTGGCCCACCATGAATAATAACTAGAGGTACCGTGTTATGTTGGTTTCCATCGATCTTCACCCAATGGTTTATCCCATTCACTAGCAACTGATATTTTCCGTCTTTATAGTTCACTGATGCCACATCCCTTCTAGTACGACCTAACTGGTGAAATTAGATGGAGATAAGATGATTTTCCACGTGTTGATTCAATCACAATCGGCCTCATCGTTCCGTTAAATTTCATTTTGATATCTTCGTCTTTTATCATCTTTATAGCGTCCATCAGAAAATAACCGTCGATTGAGATCTTAAGATCAAAATCCCCATCTATATCTTTTATTTTTTGCAATTCTTGAATGGATCCGATTTCAGACGAGCCTGATGAGATACACAGTTTATTGTCCTGAATAGTTAATGTGATATTATTGTTTTTCCATTCTCCTGCAAACAAGCACGCTCGATCTATTCCTTTAACGAGAGATTCTCTATCTAAAAACAAGGTTGTACTTTGCTCAGTTGGGATGAGTTTAGATGTATTCGGATATGTTCCTGAAATTAATCTCGAATAAAGTGACACCTTTTCTGTTTTAAAAAGAATATATCCATCTGCCGAGTGAATCTCTACTGCCCCTGAATAGTCACTTATTTGTTTTACAAGTTCGTTTAGACTTGAACTTGGAACAATAAATGAAGTCTCTCCTGTTGTATTTATTTCTTTCACTATAGAGGCTAGGCGCTGTGAATCTGTTGCAACCGCCATAAACTTGTTACTGGAAAAAGTGAAATGAATACCTGTCAGTACAGGTCTTGTTTCATTCTTAGCGGTTGCAAATACCGTTTGTTTAATTGCGTCTATTAAATCTTCGGCATCCATATGTATGGTGTTACTTTGATCGATCACGGGAAGCGTTGGATACTCTTCCGCAGGAAAGCCATTAAACTGTGTGAAAATATCCCCCGATTTAATTTTAATTGTTTGATGATTGATTGCTTCTACTTGTATAGGTTCAGGAAGCTTTCGAATTAATTCTGTAAAGGATTTGGCTGATACAACAGCACTTCCAGTTTGTTTTATGTGAAGTCCATTATTGTCTACTTCAGAAATAGAAATGAACTTTTCAATAATAATATCTGTATTTGTTCCTATTAGTGTAATTCCATCATCTTCCGCTATGATTTTTATTCCTGAAAAAATGGGAATGAGCGATTTTTGTGTGACTGCTTTACCAACGTCAGAGAGAGCTTTACTAAATATATGATGATTGATCGTAAACTTCAATTGTTGCATCCATCCTCTTTTGCACACATTAATTTTATTAATTTTCCGACTATTATTTTAACACATAATTCCATATTATTTGATGTAAATAACCCTTCCTGTGACCGGAGCAGGAAGGGTTCTCGTCATTATTTAACTTTTACAGCTTTCTTCACGACAGGAATGTAAATGTCGATCTGTTTGTTTTCTTTTCCGTAGCAGCGTTCATCATAAAGCTCGAACTCCACTTTCCCGTCATGCTCATAGCCTGAGTCTGGGAACCATTTTGAGAAGACTTCCATCCATGTTTGTTGAATGGATTGCACGAAGTTTTCCTCTGATGCTTTAGGTGTTGTGAAAACAGCGTACTCCATTTCAGGAAACGTTCGATAGGACATGCCTTCTGGAGCTGGTGTGCCTTCTGCTACTTCCATCCCAATCATGTAAACAAATTCACCCGTTGCTGTGTTGAATTCTGTGCACAACCCAAGTTCTTGATTTTTGTAGAGTGGGTTTGGAATGTTATGACCGAGATTGTTTTGAATATAATGGTCCCAAAACTTCGGAATCTCTCTATTGTTTTCACCGTCTGTGTTGCGTGTATGCAGGTCATAACCGATGATGTGGAGAGCTGGTTTTTTGATGAGTTTCATTTCCATATTTATTCCTCCCATGTAACGATTTGAGTTCAGGTAAGCTTTTTGATGAAGAGAGACAGAATGAACGATTGCACTGCGATACTCTCTTGGTGATTGGCCATAATGCTTTTTAAATGCACGGTTAAACGACTCGTGATATTGAAATCCCAGATCAAATGCGATATCAATCACTTTATCGTCGGACTGCAATAAGCGTAGTGCCGCGTGCGCGAGCCTTCGCTTCCGCACATATTCCATGACCGATTCGCCAACCAGAAACTGAAATACCCGATGATAATGAAAAGGCGAGAAGCAAGCGAGCTCTGCAAGCTCCTCTAGCGTAATCCGTTTCTGCAGATTCTCTTCAATATAATCAAGTGTCCGCTGTATGCAAACTTTATAATCCATCTCCATCACCTACCCTACGTCTATCATATACACGAGCGTCCATTCGTTCTTAACCTTTTTTGCTAAGTTACCGCTATTACTTATTCGATATCGGTGTGATGAGCCCTCCTGGCGGGGGTGAATCCACAATGAAGGGCTCCCAATCCACGAGTTTTGGCCATCAATCCACGAGTTTCAGCCTCCAATCCACGAGTTTCAGCCTCCAATCCACGAGTCTCAGCCTCCAATCCACAAGTTTTTGCCTCCAATCCACGAGTTTCAGCCTCCAATCCACAAGTTTCAGCCTCCAATCCACGAGTTTCAGCCTCCAATCCACGAGTCTAGAATCCTCATCCATACTTGCAAACTCGCCATTAAAAAAACTAGAACCCGCAATCTGGGTTCTAGCTTTTGTACAACTTATTGAATGCCCACTGCATTAAACGCCTGATTTACGGAAGTTACTTCTTGTGACGATGCACCGTAAAGATCAGATGCTGCACGGACCGCTGCAGCTCTCGCTTGGCTGAAGTTAGAAGATGACGTTAAGTACACCGTGTTCATGCGGTAGAAGATCGCCCCTAGCTTTGCTCGTCCGATACCTGTTACGGAAACGCCGTAATGGCTGCCGCCTTCACTTAATAAATAAGCTGCTTTGTTGATGATTCCGCTGTTGATATGAACGCCCCCGTTGTCACCCGTTCCTGTATAGCGAACTGAATAGTGGTCTGGATCTTGATATTTTGCAGGGTCTGACATGGAACGAAGTGCATCTCCTGCTATCGCAGGTGTATAGACATCTTCTCCAATCTCAAAGTCTGGATTCTTGCCGTTGTAATACTCTACTAATGTTCCAAAAATATCTGACATTGCTTCATTTAGTGCGCCAGACTCATTTTGATACACGAGGTCAGAACTTGTATCAGTTACGGCATGTGTCAGTTCGTGAGCGACTACATCGATTCCGCCAGAGAAAGCTATAAAGTTTGTCCCATCACCGTCACCGTAAACCATCTGCGAACCGTTCCAGAACGCGTTGTTGTAGTTTTTGTTAAAGTGAACAGATGATTTGATCTGCGCGCCTTTATTATCATAGGAATTTCGGCCATGTGTATTTTTATAATAATCGTATGTCACACCAGCAAAATAATGAGCATCCACAACGGCTTGATCGTACGTACTGTCGAACACGTTATCTGTGCCGCTGTAAAGCGTTCCTGGCAGGAAAAGCTCAGGAAGGAATGTGCTGTTTTTCATGTCGTATGTGAAGATTCCACTCCCACGCGTGTTGTCTTGCATATAGTACTTGCCGCTAGATAGGGTAAGGTTCAGAGTTTTCGAATCTCCAAGAACACCCTTCCCCGTACCAGTAGTGTTCGTTCCTGTTACTTCATGCATGTCGTTGTATCTGTGAAGGATTTTACCAGACGCTGCATCAATAAAATAATTCCAGTTCCCTGGCTCAGGTGTTAAGAAATTTAAGTTTACAAGATACGCGTAATGCGCCGTACCATCCTTCATCAGCACAACTTTGTCAGCTTTTGGTGTTTTCTCGAACTGCGGATTGAAGCCGAGTGCCGCTGTTGCAATACCCACGGCTTTGTTACCGCTGATTTGTTTTGCATTTGTGAGGTTCACCTGCTTGTCCAATTCCGGAGCTACCTCACCCGAAATCACGGTCAACTCACCCTGTTTATTGATATGGGCCACTTGCGTGTAACCCCATACAGGAACTCCGTTGTATTCCTGCTGAAGTCTGAGCACCGTGTTGCCATCGTCTTCTTTCGTGCTCTCTAAAATAGAGAATGACTCTTCTGCTTTTTTATTGCCTAGTTTAAAAAGTGATTTATGACCGTTCATGTATGCAAAGAGTACTTGTTGTGCGGATGCTTTTGTTGGCGCTGATAATTTTCCTGCCAAAAAGGCTGGCGTTCCAGATTCGCTGCTCACTTTCACCTTCACATCATCTGCTGCCGCCATCGCTGGTGATCCAAACGCACCTGCGATTAATGATGCCGCAATCCCCATTGCAACCCACTTCTTTGTTCTCATCGTTATTCCTCCATTTTCCTTTTTTGTCTAAGTAAGCAACATCTTATCACCTATTCAAAACTATTTATATGAATTTTCAGAAAGTTAAAGAGTTCTTACTAGAGCAAAAAATGAAAAGTAGAATCATAGAGTCTGTTGGCATATTTTTACTGTAGTTCTTTTTTACCAATGCAAAAGTTTTAAAAAAAGAAGGAGATGTTCTAAAAAAATAGAATGATTTATAAAATTAGATCATAAGGAGGTTTATTACATGAACAACTCTCTCTCCATTTCATCTGACCAACAGAAATTAGTTGCAAACGCAACCCGTATCCAAATCATTCATCTGTTAAAAGAGCAAGAATTAACTGCTAAAGAAGTGGCTGTTCAACTCGGTAAAACAACTGGCACCATTCATTATCACATTCAGCTTCTCTATAACGGGGGTATCCTCGAACTTGTAAAAGAACAAAAGAAAGGTGGGATTATTGAAAAATATTACCGTTCCAAAGCCACACGGTTTGAACTTTCGGATTCAAACGCAACAGCCCCCTCTTCTGTTTCAACAAACCTTTTATTGAATGATGAAGATAAGAAACAGTTTCTATTGGAACTGGAGCAACTTTTCGTACGCTGGGAAAGTCAGATGACAAAGGATACGGAAAAGAAAGAATATCAAGTTGTTTGTACCTTTATGGGGAATAAAGAATGAAACGCATTTTTTCGGAATGGAAATATCCCGGACTGTTATTGTCAGCTGTTGGAATTTCTTATGTAGGGGATTTTATTTATCTCGTTGCTTTAAACTTATTTATTTTTGCAAAAACAGAATCTGTTACAGCGGTTGCTGGAATGTGGCTCATCGGTCCTATTGCAGGTATCATAACGAGTTTGTGGTCAGGTAGTATCATTGATCGGATTAATAAAAAAACGATTATGATAATAGCAGATCTAATGCGTGCTCTACTCGTTGCTGTCATACCCTTTCTGTCTGAGATGTGGATGATTTATGGGGTGCTATTTGTCATCAGCCTCTGCAGTTCTTTCTTTAATCCAGCATCTGGTGCCTATACTGTACAACTTGTAGATAAGGAAAAACTGTTGCGCTATAACTCAATCGCTTCGGTTTTAACGACTGGAGCACTCGTAATCGGACCAGCCATCGCAGGAATGCTCGTTCATTTTGGATCATACAATTTTGCAATTTGGTGCAACGCTGTTTCGTTTCTTTTGTCAGCATGTCTGCTAGCTCTTCTGCCTAGTTTATATAAAAAACAAGAAATGGAATCTAGTGTTACGAACAGACTTCACATGATTATTATGGATTGGAAAACAGTTGTAACGTTTTTACGTAACCACCCTTTGTTCTTAACTGCCTATATTCTTTTTCAACTCATCATGACACTTGCCATTGCTCTTGATTCTCAAGAAGTTGTTTTTACTCAAACGATTATCGGACTATCCGAAAGTCAATATAGCTATCTCGTGAGTATAACGGGGCTTGGTTATTTGACTGGTTCTTTGTTAATGGCTGTTATGGCAGGAAAAATACCTATTCCCTATTTAATTGGTTTTGCATCCACTCTATTCAGTTTCGGATATGTGATTTATGCGTTCTCCCAATCATTTTTGACAGCGTGTGCAGGATTTATTATTTTAGGATTCTTTTCTTCGTTTGCTAACACAGGTTTTCAGACCTTTTTTCAAAGAAGTGTTCCGTCCGACAAGATGGGAAGAGTTGGTGCAACTCTAGGATTCTTTCAAAGCTTATCGCTTATTGTCACTATCTTAGGAGCAGGATTATTTAGTGAGTGGCTCGGTGTAAAAAGTATTGTGATAGGATCGTCTCTATTTATTGTTATGGTTGCTATCCCTCTAAATGTAGTCATGTATTCCTCACACAAACGAACAAATTTATTCTCAAAACAAAAAGAACTAGCACGTTAAACTTGTGCTAGTTTTATGCATTCCTGTTCCAAAAGATCTAAAGGTTTTTTAAGCTTCGGAAATCCATAAATCTTTTCACTTATTGTTTCAGGCAAAAACCAAGTCGCATGATACGCGTTCATGCCAAAATCGGCCGCTCCCACTAATTCGTTTGCTCCACCGTCACCTATAAAAATTGATTCTTGTGGTATAACTCCTAGTCGTTCGCAACCGATTTGATAGATTTGTTTGTTTGGCTTCGCAACTCTCACTACATATGAAAAGATTACTTCATCAAAATAGTCTGCTAGAATGCACGATGGCCAAGCATAAACTTCTTCTGGCGCTGCGTTAGAGATAAGACCTAGCTTTATTCTTCTGTCTATCAGGGTTCGTAGAAGTTCTAGTACTTCACCATGTATTTCTTGAAAAGCAGCTGCCTTTGCAGAAACTCGTGCTTGATGAATGTCTTCAATGACTTCTGGATTGTGGGATATTCCTTGTGAACTCAAGATATCTCTCAACACACTCTGGTGATCTGGAAAAGTCCCATCCATACGAAACTCTCTGCGGCGATCCCATTCACTTTTAAAGATTTTTTGATCCAGTCCCAATAGATCTGTAGAATAGGTGACTTTTTTCTTCCCATCTTCCCATTCTGTAATGAGCGTTTCATACAAATCGAAGAATACAGCTTTTATCAAGAGAAAAACCTCCTGTTATTCAAATACCTTTGCATAAACGCTCGTATCCCGTAGTTTCGTAGTCGAACCAATTTCTAATGAGTCGTTTCGCAGCACACCTTCTAACATGAATCCTAGTCGTTCGGGAATGGCTGCACTTTTAACATTACGGGTATCACAACGAATCTCGATGCGGCGTGCTTTTAATTCGTTTACCGCAAAATCTGTGATTCCTTGAACTGCTTCTGTCATATATCCCTTACCTGCATAACGGGAATCGATCCAGTACCCAATCTCGAATTTCGGAATGTCCCAGTTAATACGGTGCAATCCAGATGATGCAATCAGTTTTCCTGTTTTCTTTGAAAACACGAGAAGGCGCAGATCTTCTCTGCTTAAAAACTTTAAGTGTGCCTCGCGAATATTGGCTTCCACATCCTCTTCACTTTGTTCAATGTGGGCAAAAGGTAACCATGGCTTAAGGTCTTCAATTGATGCTGAAATCGCTTCATACATCTCTTTTCCGTCACCGGGCTTTGGCATGCGGATCAGCAGGCGGTCGGTTGTGAATTCTGTTGGAAAGTCTAATAGGATTGGTTTCATTGTGTACCTCCGATTATGCTATTTAATGTGAGTTAGTTTGTCAGGATTAACGACCCAGTATATCGTTTGAATCAATTCGTTTTCTATATGAAGTGATAGAACACCAAATACTTGATTCGAAATATATAGCACAATGCCAGGATCGCCATTAACTGTAGTAAAATGATAGGAAAATTCTTCTGTTGTTTTTGCCATAATTCCCATGTAAAAACGAGAGATTCGCTCCGCTCCCAAAATAGGGACCATCGTTGCTTTCGTTTTCCCACCACCATCAGATAATAGAGTTGCGTCAATTGCGAGTAATTTTAGAAGTTTGTTAACATTGCCTGAAACAACCGCTGTTACGAACTGCTCGGTAAGTGCTGTAGCTTTAAGTGTCGCTGGTTGGTCAGTGGGTGAATGATTGCCAATCGCCTTTTTCGCTCGTTTGAAAATTTGTCTGCAGTTCGTACTGCTCTTTCCTACAACGTCTGCAATCGTTTCATAATCATATTGAAGAACTTCGCGAAGTAGAAACACGGCACGTTCGGTTTCCGATAGCTGTTGTAATAAAAGCAAATAGGCGGTTGAGAGTGATTCTTTCATCACATAGTTTTGTGCAGGATCTTCCTTGCTATCTAGCAAAAGAGGCTCTGGAAGCCAGGGACCTATATAAGTTTCTCGTTGCTTACGAGCCGATTTTAGTAAGTCAATGGATCGATTGGTCACGATTTTACAAAGATACGCTTTTACGTTTTGAATATGATCTGTTCCAGTCGTACTCAGAGTGAAATAGGCGTCTTGTACAATATCTTCTGCATCCTGAACACTGCCTAACATTCTGTATGCCAATGAAAACAACAGCGGCCTATACGTTTTATAATGTTGCTCAGTCTGACTCTCTATCATGTGTTAAGCCTCCCTAGAAAAAGTCTGGAAACCATTGTGTTGAATGATGGTTTCCGCTGCTCTTTTTGCACTGGCAAACGCTGCGTCCACCAACATTTCTCCATGTCCCGTTCCATCTCCTGCAATATATAGTCCTGGTATTTCAGGGACACTCGGGCCGAAATATTGTTTATCATGAATAGTGATACAGTCTTGCACCACTACCATGTGCGGAAGAAATTGCTGAGCTATAAGTTCCTTTCTCCATCCCGGCTGCATGAGATCCATAATGCTTTCTAATTCTTGTTTGTTTGCTTCCGTCTTCGTTTCTTTCTCTGTTCCTAAATACTTGATGAGCTGCAGAACCTTCGAACCATCTTCACCTAGTTTTGAAGCTCGAGAATGGTTAGAGAATAGAATGTGTTGATCAATGCCAATGGCAAAATGATGATTAGGATTGGGGAGATTTTTCAAAGCTACATCAAGACATGAAGCATAAATTGGCTGAGCCTGTTGTTTCCATTTATCAAGCATCGTTCCTTCCGCATTTTTTATCAGATTACACGATTGGTCTGGACCACATGTTAAGAGTACGGTAGGAACTTCCATCATTTCTCCATCTGTAAACTGCAGTTGATGCTCATTTTCATATCCAACAGAAGCTACTTTTTTATTGGTGAGAATAATAGCACCTGCACCAACTGCTTTAATCCGCAGTTTTTCAACGATTGATTCCCAGCCACCGTCTATATACAGAACACCTTTCATACCCAGCTGAACTTGTTGAATGACCGCACTCGCCAGCTGTTGATCAGGATTGATGCAGTAAGTTGATGTTCTGCAGAGTGCGTAAAACACATGACGAACCATCGGATCTTTCAGATTGTTCTCTGCCCAATCACGCAAACTGATAGGTGGAATTTTTGCTGTATCTAGTTTTCGAAGCTTCATCATGATCTTGCCAAGCTCCATTTTTCCAGACCATGTTAATAGTTTAGTTTTGAACAGGCTCGCTAAGGAATCCGGCAAATTTAATAACTCTCCATTCCAGAGTGCATATCCTTTTGTATCGGGAATTCCCCCTGCTACGTTTACTTTTAACTCTTTTAAAATTTTCTCACCTGCTCCGCCCCTGTACAGTGCATGACCTCCCAAGTTGAAAAGTACTCCATTTTTATGGACGGTTTGTGCGCGGCCACCCAATAGGTTACCTTTCTCTACTACCACAACAGAAATTCCAGCTTGCGCTACATATGCAGCAGCCGTTAATCCAGCAATTCCTCCACCAATAATAGCTACATCGTATTTATTCATTTTTCCATCACTCACTTTCTCAATTTACAAACAAGACGAAAAAGGATTTTGTTTTGTGACAAAAAAAGGATACTTGTTTATATACCTTTTTAAGGGGTACTGTTTTTATAAGGTAACTTTTTATAAGAAGTTGCCAAATCTGCATGAAAGGAGATCAAATCATGTTATATACAAAAATCCTGGTTGCTGTTGATGGTTCTGAAGGAAGTTTTACGGCATTGCACAACGGTAATGAACTTGCCCGGCATATGGGAGCTGAGTTAACGTTGCTTTATGTAACCAACGAAGTGGCTCTTCCATTGTATGGGGGCGTTCACCCTGGCGGCGTAGCTAGCACGGCTGTAGAAGTTAGAGATGCCGAGATTGTGGAGCAGAGTCATGGTGAAGAGGTTCTTAACAAAGCTATAAGAAGAGTTGATCCAGAAATCAAGACAACAACAGCCATATTGCACGGTGACCCACCTGTCACAATTTGTGGATATGCGGATAGTCATAACATTGATCTCATCGTCATCGGTAACCGAGGCCATAGCGGATTCAAAAAACTATTTCTAGGAAGCGTTAGTCAAAAGGTTGTTTCTAACGCACATCAACCTGTACTTGTTGCTAAATAACATCATTTTATAAGAGGAGCGCACTCGATCAAGTGCTCTCCTCTTTTTTATTTCTTCGTTTCATATACGGTTTAAAAGGTGTAACCCCTATTAAAGGGATTGCAATCGACTTGTAGAAATAGTAATGCAGAATCGCATAAAGGAGAATTTTGAAATGCGTTACTTGGAACATGACATATAAAACCGCTTCTCATGCAGAGGACCTCCTCCAAAATAGAAGTTCATTGTCAAAAAAAAATTTGGAGGTGCGCATATGATACTTGATTTAGAATTTGAAATGTATGTAAATGATGCAGAGAAGCCTTTTTCTGGCTGGGATTTTTCTTATATTACGGATTCTGGCCGTATGGCGAGTGGCATGCTTTCATGGTCTTATGGGAGTTTAGTGATTCCGCTGATTGGCAAGGTGTCTTCCATGTTGGATATGGGAACAGGCGGCGGTGAGCTTTTATCCAAACTTCAGCCTTTCCCTGCAAAGGTTTGTGCAACTGAAGGATATTTGCCTAATGTTCCAATTGCCCGCGAACGGCTTGAGCCACTTGGTGTGAAGGTTTATCAAATTGGTGAAGATGACATACTTCCGTTCGATAATACAGTGTTTGACCTCGTCATCAATAAACATGAATCGTATTCTCCTCTTGAAGTGAAGCGTGTTTTAACAAGTGATGGCATTTTTGTAACACAGCAAGTTGGCGGTTCCGATTGCATCGGTATAAATGAAGCCCTTAGAGTACCCATTAATGGTGAGTTCTCTCACTGGAACCTAGCTTTTGCTGAAAAGGAACTCTGTGAAAATGGGTTTGTGGTATTAGAGGCGAAAGAAGAATATCCGGTTCAGCGCTTTTATGATATTGGCGCCCTTCTTTACTATTTAAAAGCAATCCCTTGGCAAATTCCTGACTTCAAAAGTAATGATTATCTCGATGAATTGTATCGAATTCATGAGATGATTCAAGTTAAGGGGTATTTTGAAGTGAAACAGCATCGATTTCTATTAAAAGCGAAGGTAAAGTAAGCTGAATTAAAAAAGCTGGCTCTGAAATCGTGTGATGCACGATGATTCAAGTCAGCTTTTTCTTATTTCTGTCGGATTTTAGTACTAATTTGTCCGATTGGTAACTTAATTTGTCCAATTGAACCATTAATCTGTCCAATTGATGTATTTATTTGTCCAATTAAAACTTTAATTTGTCCAATCTAACTTAAGCAGATCACTTACTTCTGCACACTCGTTACCATCCAACCTTCTTGATCCACCCATTCAAGGCTTACCGTATAACGCTCGTTCGGCTGCTTGTTCGGACTCACTTCTGCCACTGACTTCTGCGGCCCGCCGCCATTTGCGATTTTCCATACAGTCATGTTTTCATCAAGGCCCGTTGCAAGTCGGATCGCCTTCAGCTTTTCGTTCCAGTCCACACTTCCTTCTTCATAACTGGATGTATGCGTACCGGTTTGCGATGTTCCAATCGGCTTGTTCAGCACAGGCTCATCGCCAGAAGCTTGCTCCTCTTTCTTTTTTGCTTCTTCAGCTTTCTGAGCTTCTTCCTTTTTATCCGCTTCTTTTTCCGGATTTATGCCAATCTCTTCAGAAGGCTCTTGTTTTTCGTTTGTTTCTTCGTCACTAGTTTCTTTATCCTCTTCTTCATAAGCACTCTCGTTATCTGGCTGAAGTTTTACAACTTTATGTTTTGGTTCCTTATTTACTTTTTCTTTAACAGGTTCCTCATCATTACCCATTAATAAAGCATCTTTCGGTAAAAACAATAACGCTAAAAGAACGGCACTTAAGGCGCTGAACAATACAACTCTTTTCTTTTTGGACTTGTTGCGCTCTGATCTTCTCATCTGTATATTCACTCCTTCTTAACAAACGTTCCCTCTATTTATGAAACCAAACAAAAAGAACTCCATTATCAAGTGGAGTCCTATCATTTACATCTATCTCGTTATTACTCAACATTAATAATTCGAAGTGAGGCAGTAAAAAATTGAGGGTAACAAAAGATTTCAGAAGGTTTTGATCAATTAAACCTCTAATACTACGGCCATTTCTTTTCCAAATCGGTCACCATTATCAACAAATCCTAAACGTTTATACAGCTGGTGAGCTCCTGTATTTTCAGGGTGGTACCCAACCACAATTCTTTTCGCATTAAGCTTCGTTTTCATTTCATCGATCATCAATTGTGCAGCGATCTTGCCAATTCCTTTTTGCTGGTGGTTTTTATCGACCATGATGCGGTAGATCCAATACCCATCAAGCTCCTCTTTCACTGAATTAAACATAAGGAATCCGACTGTCTCACCATCGTAACGGATGCTATAAGGCTTTAAGTTCGGTTCGAATTTCGATTGTGCGATTGAAACAGCATTTGGCTCAATATAACTTACTTGATTTTCTTCAACTTCGAGTGAACAGCACTCGTACCAATTTTCTGCATTTAATTCTGTGATTTCTACTCGTTTGTTTGTCATGTTTTCCCCTTGAAATGTATTTTTGTTCCAGCATCAACTTTACCATAAATGAATAAAAAACAGTGCCTTCCCGTTAATGAAGACACTGCATTTTTCACTCCTTTAAAAGTTACGCAACGGACTTTTCTTGTTTCGCTTCAAGCCGTTTCATGTCAAAACGTACTAAGATCGACACAATGAGCGCGACCACAAACAAACCGGAGAAGAACGTCAAACTGTTCGCATAAGAACCTGTTGTGTCTTTGATCCATGCTGCGAAGAGTGGACCTGCAAGGCCTGCTGCTGCCCACGCGGTTAAGATATAGCCGTGAATCGCACCTACTTGTTTCGTACCAAACAAATCGCCAATAAAGGCTGGGATGGAAGCAAATCCTCCGCCATAGCACGTATAAACGATCGCGAGCATCACTTGAAAAAGAATCGATGATGAGGTTTGCGGCAAAAAGAAAAAGAGAGCGATCTGCAAAACGAAAAACGTCGTGTACGTGTTCGGTCGTCCGATATAATCGGATACAGATGCCCATCCGATACGGCCAAAACCGTTAAATAATCCTAGCACACCAACTAGGGCTGCAGCTTCAGCAGTTGTAAGGCCGATACTTTCTTCAGCAAGTGGTTTTGCTGCAGAAAGTATGGCAATTCCGCACGTCACGTTAATAAATAACATGATCCACAAATAATAGAAGCGTCGAGTCTTAACAGCTTCATTAGCTGTAAGCTGTGAAAGATCTTTTTTAACCTTCACCTTGCCGCTTTCGACGTTCTCTTTAAATCCAGCTGGCAGCCAGCCTTCTTCTGGTTTTTCCAAATAAAGTGATGATAATGTCATGACTGCAAAATACGCAATACCTAAAATGAAGAACGTGTTTGCTACTCCTACTGATTTAATCAGTGCATCCATGATCGGAGAACTGATGGCCGCTGCAAATCCAAAGCCCATGATGGCAAGTCCAGTCGCTAATCCGCGGCGATCGGGGAACCATTTTATTAGTGTGGAAACCGGAGCGATATATCCAACACCAAGACCAATACCGCCGAGCACGCCATAAAATATGTACAGCATCGTTAAAGAGCCTATGTTAACAGCTATTCCTGAACCCGCGATACCAATTCCGAAGAAAATAGCTGCGAGCAATCCCGCTTTTCTTGGGCCATGTTTTTCAACAAAATGACCTAGAAAGGCGGCCGATAAACCTAAGAATAAAATCGCGATACTAAACGTCATCTGGACTTGTGATGCGGACCAGCCGAACTTTTCAATCAATGGATTTGTGAAATTGCTCCATGCATACACAGAACCGATGGAAATATGAATTCCTACAGCTGATAACGCAATGAGCCAGCGATTCTTAGTCTTTCTCATCCGTACTTCCCCCTAAAAAGTTAATATAGTTAATCATTCATGAAACTTACCCTAATGCAAACCAAATAAAAAGACAACATCCAAAAGTACTTATTCAGTAAATAAGTCCTTTAAGAATGTTGCCTAAAATCTCTACATACTCGTGCAGAGAGTTCATTCACCATTAATATAGAAATAGAAAATGTGCAGGTCTTGCACGCTCTCCATTTATCATATTGGCATTAGTTGTAAGCGTTTTTAATGTTATCAGATGGTGGCATTATTCGCAATATAATTTTTAGACTTTTTAGACAATAATTTCGTAATGTGTATTTCTTCTCGATTGACGCACTTTAATTTGCAAAGTTTGATTAAATAACTAGATAGGAAACTTTCCTTCGATCTCTCATAATGAAAAGGATTCTCCCATAGATCACGAAAGACATCGCATAAAACTTCCTCCGCGGCTCTCTTATTACCTGTAATCCGGAAGGCAACTTGAAAAAGTAATGTGCTGTATGAATTGATCAAGTGTTTTAAGGCTTCGGGATCTTTATTAAATAATTGTTCGAATACATTTCCCTCGATGTCTCTTTTCAATTTCATACCAGCATCACCCTTTATCCTAGATTACTTTTACACTACCCTTATATATCATATAATAAACATTTGTATAACATTTGTTTATATATTTTATCCTTTTTGTATAACGAAAGGCAATGCCATTAAAAACAGCACTGCCTTACACATACTTACTTTGTTAGTTTGTTTTCTATCGAATATTTTATCCCGGCGACCGTTCCTATCCCGAGTAAAGCATATTTTAAACCAACCAATGTGGCTTCTGGTGTTGCCCCTCCAGCTTCCCAGAAGGCATACAGGACACCTAGCACAACAGCTACTATGGGGATATACTTATTTGAAAATCGCTCAGTCTGACGAATTGCGTATAAAATAACAGCTAAGCCAACATACGGTGCAAAATCGGTCATAAAATCCATGATCGTCACCCCAGTCCATAAATTTTGTAAGGCTTATACAAAACTTATTCTAAAACGGGTGAATTAAGACCAGATCTGTTTCTGATTGGCTCAGCAGTTTTTCTGTTACACTCCACGTATTTTGGTACTAGTAATCATAATCGATAAAATGACATTTCTAAACGCTTGGTGAACTTAATTTCAATGCCCCTTTCCTGAGCGCATCTTCAAATTCTTCCACAAGACTTCTCACCAACTCGCTTGCAGACCTCTCTTGAGCTAATGGTGATGCCTGCCCTGCCCACATGGAGATCATCTCTTTATCTCCTTGCCGAGCAGCTTCTTTTCTTATATCAGAAGTTAAAACGTGCTGTATAGGATACGGCGGGAATTCGTCACAAATAGTCTCCAATTCTAGCATCATCTCGTTCTTAAACCCTCTCGCACTTTTACCTGAAAAAGCTTTCGTAATCTTTGTATCCGTGTCTGAACTTGCTAGAATAGCTTTTCTATGAATCTTGTTCGCACCGCTTTCGTTTACAGTCAAAAAGGCCGTACCGAGTTGAACGGCTGATGCACCTAACGTCAATCCTGCTGCCATTCCCCTGCCATCCATGATTCCTCCTGCCGCAATCACTGGGCAGCTCACCGCGTCAACAACTTGTGGAATGAGTGCCATTGTACCAATACATACTTCATTGTGAACATCTAAAAATGTCCCTCTATGTCCACCCGCTTCACTTCCTTGTGCGACGATTACATCAACTCCGCATAATTCCAGCTGTACCGCTTCTTTTACGGTTGTAGCAGTCGCCATCACGGTAATCTCTGATGCGTGGAGCTGATCTACTAGACTCTTTTTGGGTGCATCAAATGTAAAACTAACAATCTTAACACCTGATGCCACGACAATTTCCAGCTGTTGTTCAAAGAGATCCTGACTATTTGGGACTGTGTTCACTTCTGACATACCAAGTCTTGCCCGGTATTTATTTAGATGTCGCTGCATGTTTAAAATAGACCCCTCGTACAATTCGTGCTGTTGTGGAAGAAACAAATTCACTGCAAAAGGTGCGTCTGTTCGTTCTTGAATATCACGAATGGCATCACTTATTTGCTGAGGACTCATATATCCTGCACCAAGCGTTCCTAGCGCACCAGCCTCACTGACAGCCGCAACTAACTCAGGTGTTGTCGGTCCGCCAGCCATACCCGCCTGTATGATCGGATACTTCATATTGAGCATGTTACAAATCATACGTCATCTCCCTCCACTTACCGTTTTCTAAATGATAACAAAAAGAAAGAGCTTTAGTCTGTTCTGACCAAAGCTCGTTTTCTGTTAAACGGCAATCTTTCTGTTTTCATACATATCCTGTATGGCTTCTTCACTTTTACCCTCGTCAAATTCGTTCTCACTTTTTGAAACCACGATTGTAGCAATTCCATTACCAATCAAGTTTACAATTGCGCGTGCTTCACTCATGAAGCGGTCAACGCCTAAAAGAAGTGCCAGACCTTCAACAGGAATAACCTGCATCGCTGTCAATGTAGAAGCAAGAACGATAAACCCACCGCCTGTAACAGCAGCTGCTCCTTTAGATGTTAGCATCAATACCGCAATAATGGTAAGCTGTTGCGTTAAACTTAAGTCAATGCCGAAAACTTGAGCCAAGAAAACAACGGCCATCGAAAGGTAAATTGATGTTCCATCTAAGTTGAATGAATAACCTGTTGGAATAACAAGACCCACAACAGACTTCGAGCAGCCGAACTTTTCCATCTTATTCATCATACGTGGAAGGACAGATTCTGAAGAGCTTGTTCCTAACACGATTAAAAGCTCGTCTTTTATAAACTTCAAATACTTCCAAAGACTAAAGCCGTACATCTTACATATCACGTTCAACACTACGAAGACAAAGAAAAACATTGTCGTATACACAGCGATCATCAACTTCCCGAGCGGAACAAGTGACTCAAGGCCGTAATTTCCAATCGTAAACGCCATCGCACCGAATGCGCCAAGTGGAGCAGCTTTCATGATGTAACCGACAATTTTAAAGAAGACGTTGAGCAGTTTATCGAAAAACTCAATAATAATTTTTCCTTTATCACCAAGTGCCGTTAAACCTACTCCAAAAAGAATGGAGAAAAACAGAACCTGCAGGATATCACCTTTTGCAAAGGCATCTACCATATTACTCGGAACGATATGTGTTACAAATTCGATCCAGTCGATCTTTCCGCCTTCTTCAGACGTGTATTGTGACACATCCCCTTTTTCAAGCTTATTAAAATCTAAGCCAGCTCCTGGTTTCAACACGTTAACAACGATCAGACCAATTACGAGTGCAAGCGTTGTGACGATCTCAAAGTATATAAATGCTTTTCCTCCGACTTTCCCTACCTTCTTCATGTCTCCCATCTTTGCAATTCCAAGTACGATCGTTAAGAAGATGATGGGAGCAATCACCATCTTAACAGCGTTAATAAATGTATCTCCTACAGGTTTCATCTGTTTGCCGACTTCCGGCCAGAAGAGTCCAACAAGCACACCAACTGCAATAGCCGTTAACACCTGAAACGTTAAGTTCTTAAATATCCTTTTCATTCTTCTTCTCCTCTCAAAAATTGAACTTAAATTGTATGGGGTCTGACCCGGGGTCAGACCCCATACAATTCCCACACAATTCACACACAAAAAAGCGTTATCATTTGTAAAGATAATGATAACGCTTCCAATCAATTGTTAGAATATTACGAACTTATTGGACGTTTTGGTCTTTTTGGTCTCGGGCTATTTTTTCAGGAGATACCGGTTAACCGGCCTTCCGATTGTACCGTATTGAATGTCCATCTGGATGCTTCCGTTCTTCACCAAATAATCGAGATACCTTCGTGCCGTGACCCGGGCGATTCCGATTCCTTCAGCTACTTCCTCTGCTGACTTCGCTTCACTCTGATTTTGTAAAAAGCTCTGAATTTGTTTTAGCGTAAGTTCGTTTAGTCCTTTAGGAAGATCGACGGATACTTGCAGCTGGCGTGGTTCGGAAAAGAACACATCATCGAGATCCTTTTGTGTAACGGATCCTGATGGTGAAACAGTAGAATAATAGGCTCGGTATTTTTCTAAAGCCTTATGAATTCGCTCATAATTAAAAGGCTTAATGATATAGTCGAATGCACCGTTCTGCAGCATGGCACGAATCGTTTGAAGATCATTGGCAGCTGTAATCACGATCACGTCTAGCTCGATTTTTTCCACTCTGATCTGTTGCAAGGTTTCAATTCCATCTTGCCCAGGCATGTAAATATCAAGTACGACAAGTTGTGGTTTCAGCTTTTTGATTTGTTTTAATCCTTCTGTTCCGTTAGATGCCGTTGCTATCACTTTGAACCCTTTTACTTTTTCTATGAATGCCTTGTTGATTTCCTGTACCATTGGATCGTCTTCAATCAACAGAACCGTAATCTCACTCATCACTTTCACCCCTGTCATTCATCGGAAACGTAATTACAAAGCTTGTCCCTTGATTTTCCTGAGACGTGACTTCAATCTCACCTTTTCCTTTATCCACAATTTGATGGATCAAATATAAACCAATACCTGACCCTTTAGCTCCTTTTGTGGAATATCCTCTTTCAAAGATATGATGTTGAACTTCTTTACTCATGCCGATCCCGTTGTCTTCAACAAGAATGGCACAAATCTCGGAGTCCTGCGCAATAGAAACATCGATTCTTGCATCGTCCATTCCTTCTAAAGCATCATAAGCGTTCTCAATTAAATTGCCTAGAATCATCACAAAATCGTGCTGATCGAGCTGGTCAGGAAACTGTTCGATCCGACTCTCACTGTCGATTACGACTTTGATTCCAAGTTCTTTTCCACGGCCGACTTTACTTAATAAAAGACCGGCCAAACTTTCATTCTTGATACGCTGATTGAGAAAACGAGTCAGTGAACCTTTTTCCTCTGATACTTGAAAAACGTATTGCATCGCTTTTTTAATTTTACCAAGCTGCAAAAGTCCAGCGATTGTGTGAAGCTTGTTCATGTGTTCATGGTTCTGTACACGTAAAGCTTCTACAAATGCCTTAACCCCCGTCAGTTCTTCAGCCATCTTTGCCACTTCTGTTCTGTCTTGGAAGATAGCCACTGCCCCAACGATTTGGTTATTCACTTTAATGGGCACACGGTTACTCATAATGATTTTACCGCTGACCCGAATTTCCTGGTTGTACACAGGCCGGCTAAGTTCAATAATTTCAGGTAAGCGTGTGTCTGGTATGACCTCTCGAATGGGCCTTCCTACAACATCTCCTATAACGGAAAATATACGTTTCGCTTTCTCATTAAAGATTGAGATCTGTTCCTGATTATCGATCGCAATCACACCTTCATGCATCGAGTTAAAAGTAGCCGTTCGCTCTTCAAGCATTCTAACGATTTCGTGAGGTTCTAAATAAAACATCTGCTGTTTTAGGTGTCGCGCTAACAAGTATGAGCCGATTACTCCGAAAGAAAGGACAAGCAGCAAGATGAGAGTCATCTCATCGGTGAGATCATGGAGTACTTCATAAAAACCGGGAATCACATGACCTACTGCTACTACGCCGACCTGTTCTAGATTGTCATTTTTTATTGGAACGAATGCCCTAACGGCTGTTCCCATCTCACCTTTCGCTTTCGATATAAAGGTATGGTCAGCAAAGGCTGCTCCTTCGTCAGTTCCTTCTGACTGCGTGCCAAGCATTTCCTTTACTGGATGAGAATAACGAACATGGTCCATATTCATAACCACAATATAGTCTGCTTCATTTATTACGCGTATTTTCTCAACAGCTGGCTCTATTTCGTTCCAGCCTTCTTTTTTCTGTATGTATTGTTTTACTTCTGGAAGCTGTGCAACCGTTCGGGAAGTGATCATCGCCCGCTTGCCAAGCTCTTCTTCCTGAATGTCGAGGATTTTACCGACAATGACGATTCCGCCAATCATAATGGCATAAAATACGATTCCAAATGTGAGTATCATGATTTTTGTCCGTATCGGCAATCGTTTCATCGTCATCTCCAGACTTCCCTCCCTGCATCCGTTTTGTTCCTATTGTATCATTCCAACATCAATATGTTAGACTATTTAAAAAAGTAACAGATATGAGGGAATAGATGATGAAAGCGCTCACGGGGATTGTGCTCATACTGCTCGCCGGATTAGCTGCATCAATCTGGATCGGGTTTCATACGAAATTGTCAGAAGGAACTCTTCCCTATGACGATGATCAAAGAGGCATAAGTGAACAAGTGGTTATTAAGTTCAGTCATGTCGTGGCTGAAAATACCCCAAAAGGTCTTGCGGCACAGCGGTTTGCAGATCGTGTTAACCAAGTATCAGACGGAAACATCAAGGTAGAAGTTATACCAAACGGAGGTCTTTATTCAGACCAAGAAGAGCTTGAAGCACTGAAGCGCGGTGATATTCAGATGATCGCTCCTGCAACAACAAAGCTAAGTTCTTTCTCTTCTAAGTGGCAAGTACTTGATCTTCCTTATATGATGCCAACTCGCGATAGCATTATTGAAGCTGTAAACGGAGAGATTGGTGAGACGTTGTTGCAATCTTTAGAAGAGAACAACTTGAAAGGGCTAACGTTATGGACTAATGGATTTAAACAGCTTACTACAAATGATGGCCCTATCGTTCAACCTTCTGATTTAAAAGGGCAACACCTTAGAATCATGCCTAGTCACGTTTTAAAAAAACAATTTGAATTAGTCGGTGCCAAAGCAGTGGGACTTGATTTTAACGAGACATACCGATTGTTAGAATCAGGGAAATTGAACGGTGAGGAAAACACCATCTCTAATATCTACTCTAAGAAGTTTTTTGACGTTCAAAGTAACCTTACCATCAGTAATCATGGATTCTTAGGGTATGCTGTTATCATGAATGAAGACTTCTGGAGCAAACTTACGAATGAGCAGCAAACCGTCATTTCTAAAGCGCTAGAAGAAACAACGCGTTGGAATCAAAAACAGTCATTTGAGATGAACGATGAGCAGCTTTCTTTGATTGAAGATAACTCTTCAATAGACATTCATTACCTGACAAATGAGGAAAAACGAAAGTGGTTTGAACGTTGGCAGCCCGTATATTTAGAATTTGAAGAGGAGATTGGAAAAGAACTGATGTCAAAAATGATTCAATTACGGAATTCACACAAGGATTTTTAATAGAGAACAAGGGGCGCTTCTTTTTCATCAAAAGCGTCCCTTTTCATTCCAATTATCCACACATGTTTTGCAAATGCATGTTTTTTTATCTGAAGCAGCATTTTCAAGCAGTTGTTGTGCCATGGTGACGCTCATGCACCAGCATGTTTCAGGTTTGTCGCCGTTCGCAATCGCGCAACGGTTATCTTCTTTACACAGCGGACATTCAGACATCACTTTTCACCGTAGCTTGCATCCCCTTCCCCCATTTTGCCAATGATTCGAGTGACGGAACCAATTCCTCTCCTGCCTTTGTTAATGAATATTCTACTCTTGGCGGGATCTCCATGTATTGTCTTCGAACCACCAGACCCTGATTTTCCATTTCTTTTAATGACTGTGATAGGACCATGTTTGTGATTCCCTCTACATGCCGTTTTAGTTCGTTATATCGCAGCGTCTTATTTTTCCATAACGCCCATATGATCGGAAGTCTCCATTTGCTTCCAATCAAGGTAAGTGCGAATGTTAGGGGACAATCTTCTTTTCTTTTGTATGCTGATTGATTCATCTCGAAGCTCCTTTAATCAGTTTTTACTGACTTAGTAAGAAATTACTGCATACTTGTTTTCCTTTTCCTATGTAATAAAATTATAGCGTAATTATCGATTCCTATCCCAGCAAGGAGTGAAGAAAATGGATGTAAAATACGAGGTTCTTCCTGATCATGATATTGAACTTTGCCGAGATCTTTGCAATGAACTTATGGTTTACCAAAAGTCAAAAGCAAGTATTACTCCTGAATTATTTGACGCGATGAGCTTTGAAACACGCCTTATTCCTTCTGTGCAGAAAGCATCACATAACTACATTGTCATTGTAAAAGATGGTGATGAGATTGTCGGTTATGTCTATTCAAACATTTCCCCGAAGGAAGTGTATTCGAATGAGTTCGCTACCTTTTTTGATATGCATTCTGTTAAAAAAGAAATGGTCGGCTGCCTTTCTCAATTTTATATCAAAAAAGAATACAGACAATATGGTGTTGGTTCTACTCTCTTTAACATGTCGATGAATTGGCTGCGGGAACATGAAGAGGTAGAAGATTACTTTATCTATGTTTCCAACGGGAATGATGATGCACTTGAATTTTATCAGCGAAAAGGATTTTCCGTAAGCCATGATATATTGGGTGGATTCATCACCGTTTTGCGCAGTAAGAAAGTAATCTAAAATTAGTGCTTTTTTATATTTTGGGCATATGTAACTGTTTTTGCGCCTTCATTAGTTCCTCCCTTCGTAGCTAGTTTTGTAGATTTACAAATCTGTAAAATGAAGTTAATAAAAAGATTGTAGAATAAAACCTGTTTCACCAAAATCTAGAAGTTTAGCAACAAGGGGTTTAAAAATAAAACAATGGAGGCGTTGATGATGAAAAGGCACCGGAACAAAAATTTCCTTTCGCTTTTTTCAGTTGTGATTGCTCTAGTCGTAAGTTCTTTAGCATTCATCCCCACTCTTCAGGCTGTCGGTGACGGTTCCTGGGGAAGTCCGTATTCAGTTTCTCAAAGTATTTCCAATCAAAACAATTCTTTAAAAACCGTTCAAGGTTATGTGGTAGGACAACCTACTGCGACAACCACGGTTGTGACGAGCAATTATCCTAATGATTATGCGCTGGCTTTGGCTGACAGTGCATCTGAAACAAACACGGCTAACATGGTCTATGTTCAGATTCCTACTGCGTTTCGTTCGCAGTTTGGGTTAAAGACCAACCCTAGTCTAAAAGGACAATCTATTAAAGTAACAGGCTATCTAACTGCTTATTTTTCACATGCTGGCATAAAAGATCCAACAGCTATGGAAAAAGCATCAGGATCGACACCAACTGATCCGCCTACTGATCCAACCGATCCGCCAGCCTATGATGATTCATACTATGACTCGGCTCGAGGCAAAACAGGCGCAGCACTAAAGACCGCCCTTCATAACATCATCGACGACCACACGGAGCTTTCTTATTCTGCCGTTTGGGAAGCGTTAAAAGTAACCGATCAAGATCCTAACAACAGCAATAATGTTATTCTGCTCTATACTGGCCGTTCACAAAGCAAAACTACAAATGGCAGCAACGTAAACGATTGGAACCGTGAGCACGTGTGGGCAAAATCTCACGGTGATTTTGGAACGACGATGGGTCCAGGTACTGACATTCATCACCTTCGTCCAACCGATGTGAGTGTAAACAGTTCCCGTGGTAATCTTGATTTTGATAACGGCGGCACACAGCATTCTGAAGCACTTGGCAACTATTATGACAGTGATTCGTGGGAACCGAGAAATGCCGTTAAAGGCGATGTGGCCCGTATGCTGTTTTACATGGCGGTTCGCTATGAGGGAGACAGCGGTGAACCTCAGCTTGAACTCAACAACAACGTGAATAACGGAACCGCTCCTTATCACGGAAAAATGTCTGTACTCTTGCAATGGCATCTACAAGATCCCGTTGATAACTGGGAGCGCAACCGAAACAACATCATTTATGAACAATTCCAGCATAACCGCAATCCATTCATCGACCACCCGGAGTGGGCTGAGGAGATTTGGTAGGAAGATGTTTGATTTGGAGATGCAGAAAGCCCACTTTGGTGGGCTTTTTTGCGTACAGTTTTTTGTGAAAAAATGGTTAACGTGAATATATTTCATTTTACGTGAAATTATTGGATTTAACGTGAAATTATCTCGTTTAATGTGAAATTATTGCTTTCTAACGTGAATATATGGAGAAGATCCATTCAAGCAGGAATGCGTGTCATTACTAAAACTACATTATGGAGTTAAATCCACTGGAAAAGTACACGAGAACAAAAAAAGAGAGTGACACGGGATAATGTGCCACTCTTTCTACATAAATACCTCGTAATACACTAAACAAATGGCACAAGCCGCCCACGATATCATGGCAAACACCGTTACGATCATGTTTTCTGTCCATCCATATTTAATTCCGTAATGATAATGAATAGGTGTAAACTTAAACAGCTTTTTCTTCGTCCTTTTAAAATACGAAACTTGTAAAATGACCGATAATTGTTCGGCAAGATAAATGATGAACAGAATGGGGATTAAAATTTCTACATTCTCAATGATAGCGAGAAATGATAATGAACCTCCTATTGCCAGTGACCCCGTATCACCCATAAACGCTTTTGCTGGATACAGATTATAAATTAAGAACCCTAGGATGGTCGCAATCATCACCAAGCAGAATATCTTCACTTCGGCATAATCGCTTATAACAAAGAAAAAGAAATACGTGGGAATGGACACCATTCCTAACAGCCCGTCCATTCCGTCTGTAAAATTGATCGCATTTGCCGTCCCGACGATAAACAAGGTAATCAGGATGAGGTAAATGACATACGGAAACACAATATTCAATGATTCGGTAACCCGGATGCTTGTATCAATGTTAAAAAGGTCGATGCCTACATATAAGAGAAGAATGGTGAACGCGAACTGGAATTTTAATTTTGTCTTTCCTGAAACCCCGCCTGGATCTTGTTTTGATGCTTTCCAAAAATCATCAAGAAACCCAATAAAGCTAAATAAGATGAAGGTTCCCACAAGAAAAAGCATGATAGGACTTGTCGTATAATAAAGTGCCACGAAAATCCCTACAAAAAACACACTTCCAGCCATTAAAGGTGTTCCCTTTTTTTCCTGATGATCTGCCGGAAGTTCCACTCGAATGGGCTGCGTCAGTTTTAATTTTTTTAAAGTGAATATTAACAGAGGTGCTAGTATAACCGTTAATAAAAACGTGATAAAAGCAGGTGTTATCGGTAAATACACGACTGCAGTCTCCTCTCTTGTTTATCCACTGTATGTATTCGCTCTAAAGGTGAAATCTTCCTTTATTAAATTGTTTGGGGTCTGACCCGGGGTCAGACCCCAAACAATTCTGACAATTTATAGGTCCTTGTGCTGTGGGACTTCTGAGTGATTTACACCCATTCTATGGATTGCTACTGTTATAAAGTGTAAGAATTTTCAGAATAAGGAGCGGTCATATGAGAGGAAAACGCGTTTTAGTTTGTACCATGCTAAGTACAGCCATGCTTTTATCCAATATAACGCCGGTCATTTTTGCGGAAGGTTCTTCAAAAGAAAACCATGTGAGACCCGGTGATTGGAACCGCCCTGTTCCCTCTTCATCAGTTCTTCATCCAGGCACACCAGAAAGTGCTTCATTATTACGTGAACCGCTTAACCAGATTAATCATGTAATAGCGCAAGAGATGGAAAAACGTACGATGCCTGGTGCTGTAGTACTCGTCGCACGCAGCGGGAGTATCGCAAAACATGATGCGTATGGGTATTCAGCTCGTTACACCGATGACAAATTTACCGAGATGGACAACCCTGTTAAAATGAAAAAGGATACGATCTTTGATATCGCATCCATTTCTAAACTCTTTACAACAACCGCCGCTATGCAGCTTTATGAACAAGGAATGTTTAACTTAGATGATCCTGTAGGAAAGTACATCCCCGAGTTCAACGAAAATGGAAAAGAACATGTAACGATCAGACAGATCATGACGCACACTTCAGGATTTGTCGCTTGGATTCCGCTATACAACATGGGAACAAATCGCGAGGAACGCCTGCAGATTGCCCTAAAATATAAGCTCAATAACAAACCTGGAACAACCTATACATATAGTGACCTTAACTTAATCACACTTGGTGTTTTAGTAGAACGCTTAACAAATCAGCGTCTTGATGAATATGTAAAGAAAAACATAATAGAGCCACTCGGCATGAAGGACACGATGTACAATCCTCCTGCAGAGCTTCGTGATCGCATCGCCGCAACTGAATATCAGCCAAACATTGGACGAGGAATGGTTTGGGGCAGCGTTCACGATGAAAATGCTTGGAGTCTTGACGGAGTGGCTGGACACGCTGGCGTTTTCTCGACCGCACATGATCTTGCCATCTTTGGACATATGGTTTTACAAAAAGGCAAATATGGAGGGACTGAAATCTTAAAGCCAGAAACGGTTCGCCTGTTAACAGAAAATCAGCTTCCACAGTTCCCAAGCAACTCCCACGGACTTGGCTGGGAATTGAATCAGGGCTGGTACATGGATTCTCTTGGGAATGAAGAAACACTCGGCCACACTGGATATACCGGTACATCCATGGTTGTGTCACCCAAAAACCAAACCATTGTTCTAACGTTAACGAACCGCGTTCACCCTTCTCGCGCCACGGTTTCCATGAATCCCATCCGCCGAAAAGTCGCACAGCTGACTGGTGATGCAATCTCTGTACCAATGGAGCGAAAAGATAAAGCATGGTTTGCTGGATACGGTGACAATTTGAAGAAAAGTTTAACGTTTGCTGTCGGTGAAGAGCAACGTGCACTTCACTTTAATACTTGGTTTAGTATCGAGAATGCTAGTGACAAAGGACTTCTTCAGGTTTCAAGTGATGGTGAAACGTGGACGACTCTTAAAGATTCTTTTACCGGAAAAGAAGAAAGCTGGACTCATGAGAAAGTAGAATTGCCAGATGGAACAAAGTTGTTTCGCTTCCTCTATCAAACCGATGCATCTGTTAACGGCAGAGGCTGGTATGTGGATGATGTGGTAGGCAAAGATTCTGATGGTGAGATGAAACAGTTAGACGTGAAAGAAAACCAATGGGAGGAACGCGATTGGTAGTTTTTTCAAATAGAAATGGTACTTTAGAAGGTTTTTTGCCGGTTTATAGAGAATGAACAGGTAACAAATATTGGGAGGAATTTAAGATGAATCAAACACTTATTCAAGAAATGCATTATTTTAGAATGCCCGTTACGGATCTCGAGGAATCTGTTAACTGGTACACCGAGCATTTAGGATTTCACTTAAAGCATCGTACCGAGAATTTGGCAGTTGTGGAATTACAATCAGGTCCTCTATTAATTTTAGTAAAAGCAGACCAAAGCTCCCGGGGGCATTTTACGGTAAATGGACAGAGTGAATTTTCTGTGGCATTCACCACCTCTGACATCCAGCAGCTTCACTCCTCTTTTAAAGAGCAGGGTATACAGGTAGATGAGATGAAGGAAGACAATGGTCATCTCTATTTTCACTTTTTTGATCCTAGCGGAAATAAACTTCAAGTACATAATTAGGAAACAGAAGGCAGTTCTTTAAAGAACTGCCTTCTGTACTTCGTGTTTGTGTAATCCGTAAACACAATCTATTCTTACTTTTCCATGAATAAAAAGACGGTTTCTTCCCGATCTAACTTTTGAGTTTTATACCCCTTATAGCCCAACTTCTCATAAAAAGAGATGTTTTTTGTACTTTTACTGCCAGTAAATAATTCATAACGACAATGAGCAAACATAAGCTCTACTTCACTCATTAACTTCTTTCCAATTCCTCTGTTTTGAAAATCAGGATGGACCATTAATCTCCCAATATAACAAGTTTCTTCGCTTTCGTGAGCTCTCACTGAACCGACTATTTTTCCATGATACATATATTTTAAAACGAGGAAATGTTCAAATGCTTTTTCTACATCCTGGACAGATTGTTTAAGAGGTTCTATCTCATAATTATTATAAAACTCGGCTTCACTTATATAGGCTAATTTTTGCAACGAATGGATTTCTGATGCATCTGAAACAGTAGCTTTTATAATAGACTCCATGATTTAGCTCCTAACCTTGTTTTATATTAGACTGCTTTAGTCCAATTTTTAGTAATCACGGAAAAACCGGCCGTAACCACGGAATTTCTGCAAATAATCACGGAAAAAACTTCACTTATCACGGAAAAAATGCCCGTAATCACGGAATAGCCTTGTTCACCTAAGTCCTCACAATTCTCTCAGGCCTCGTATACACATTCATAGAATCCCCACGGATAAACCCAACCGTCGTAATTCCGAGCTCTTCTGCCGATTGCAAGGCAAATTCAGTTGGAGCAGACTTAGAAAGCACGATCTCACAACCGATTTTCGCTACCTTCAACAAAATCTCCGATGAAATCCGGCCGCTAAACACAATGATCTTATCCCCTATGAAAATATCATTCCTTAAGCAGTAACCGTATATTTTATCGAGCGCATTATGCCGTCCGATGTCCATCCGGCTCAGTACGATGCCATTCACATCACAAAGTGCAGCATTATGCACACCGCCTGTTTCTTGAAAAACACCTGCTCCACTCTGCATCTCTCGCATCAATCGAAAACAATCCTGAGGCGTCACACTAATCCGCACTTCATTCATCGATTTTGCCGTCAGCGCATCATTCGCGAACACAAATCCCTGTCTGCTCATTCCGCAGCATGATGTTATGTATCTTTTATTCTGTAAATTTTGATAGAGCGGATTCAGCCGATCAGTCGTCACATGAACATAGCTTCCGTCTTCTTGCACCCAGATGTCTTTAATATCTTTATAGTTTCGGATGATTCCTTCTGATGCGAGGTAACCAACCACCATGTCCTCGATGTATTCCGGGCTGCACACCATTGTTACGAACTCTTCCCCATTGATCTTAATCGTTACAGGTAGTTCGGTTACGATCGTATCTTCCGCTTTAGCAGCCTCCCCATTCTTGAATTGCAGAATTTCACGCTTTGTTACAACTGGCTTCATGATGAGATCACCTCCACTCTAAGCAATCGGTTTATCAAAAACAAACACAGAAACGGCCATGTCTTCATCCACCTTAAAGTCAGAAAACAGATGAACAAACTTTGCCCCAGTTACTTCCTCCATTCCTTCTGGCGGTGCTTTTGCATATACGTCTTGAATGAGACGTGTTCTTGCAGCATGCACCATTTCTTTGCCCTCTGCCGTTCTGGCAATAAACTTTTCAGTCGGCGTCAAATTTCCGTACATGGTTGAGATCGCCATGTTTTCTACAAAGACCGTGTGAATTTTTTCAGGTCCCTTTCCTAACAGATTTTTTCTAAGTTTGCGGATAATATCATTGAAGTCATGCACTTTCTTAGACATTTGAACCATCACCACTGTTTCTCCATTTTTTACTAATCATACATGATGCACTTCTATTTCGCACGTGATAAAAACCAAATACAAGATTACAAGTTTTATTGTTCTTTCCCATTGTAAACGCTATAATAAGAAGTGAAAAGTTGGAAGAAATCCAGTTGCTGCTGTTTTTCTTCTCTCTTACCAAATTACATAATTTGATGGATTGGCAAAATAGTCAGCTTTATTATGCTCTGCTATTAAACTATTCCACCATGATCTCGCATTTTCTGTACGTGTATAGAATTTGTGCTTTCCTGGTGGATTTTTTTTATCTTCAAACGAAAGGAAGATTTTAATTGGATAAAATGGTTTCAATCTCGATAGACGGTAACAGGTACGAAGCTCCGTCTGGCACGTCTATTCTTGACATCATCAATAAAAATGAACTCCCTCATCCTCAAATCTGCTATACACCGCCAGTGGATCCGATTGAAACGTGTGATACATGTATTGTTGAGGTGGATGGCGTGCTGGTGCGATCTTGTTCAACGATGGCACTTGATGGCATGAGTATTGAGCGTTCATCCTCACGAGCGAAAGATGCGCAAAATCAGGCGATGGATCGACTGCTTGAAAACCATCTTCTTTATTGTACGGTTTGTGATAACAACAACGGCAACTGTAAGCTGCACAACACAGCTGAGCTGATGGAAATCGAACACCAGTCGGTTCCTTATTCTCCAAAAGAAGAGCTTGTGGATATTGACATGTCTCACCCGTTTTATCGATATGATGCAAACCAGTGTATCACGTGTGGTCAGTGTGTGGAGGTGTGTCAAAACCTGCAGGTGAACGAGACCCTTTCCATTGACTGGGAACGTGAACGCCCTCGCGTCATCTGGGATGCTGGATCAAGTATCGACGATTCCTCATGTGTCAGCTGCGGACAATGTGTGACGGTTTGTCCATGCAACGCTCTTATGGAAAAATCGATGCTTGGTGAAGCCGGGTTTATGACGGGCTTGAAAGAAGATCTGCTTGAGCCCATGGTTGAGCTCGTAAAAGAAGTTGAACCTGGCTATAGCGGTATTTTTGCCATTTCCGAAGTGGAAGCGGCCATGCGTGAAACACGTACGAAAAAGACGAAGACGGTTTGCACGTTCTGTGGTGTTGGCTGTTCGTTCGAAGTATGGACGAAAGGCAGAAAGATTTTAAAAGTAGAACCGAGCGAAGGTCCTGTAAACGCGATCTCCACCTGTGTGAAAGGAAAGTTCGGCTGGGATTTTGTGAATAGCGAAGAGCGACTCACTACCCCTCTCATCCGTAAAGACGGCGTGTTTGTTGAATCCACTTGGGACGAAGCGTTAAACGTGATCGTCGATAAGATGACCTCAATAAAAGAAAAACACGGAAGCAACGCACTTGGTTTTGTTTCTTCATCTAAAATCACGAACGAAGAAAACTATTTGATGCAAAAGTTTGCCCGCCAAGTCATCGGAACGAACAACGTGGACAACTGCTCACGTTATTGCCAGTCCCCTGCAACAGACGGATTGTTCCGTACGGTTGGCATGGGTGGTGATGCTGGTACGATTCAGGATATCGCTGAGGCGGGTCTTGTGATCGTCGTTGGAGCGAATCCGACAGAAGGTCATCCCGTTCTAGCCACTCGCGTGAAGCGTGCGCATAAGCTTCATGGACAAAAATTGATCGTAGCTGATCTTCGCAAACACGAACTTGCTGAACGCTCTGATATTTTTATGAGTCCAAAACAAGGAACAGACCAAGTTTGGTTGATGGCGGTTACGAAATATATGATCGATCAAGGCTGGCATGATCAGACGTTTATTGATGAGAACGTCCATTATTTTGAAGATTTTAAAGAAGTGTTGGAAAAATACACATTGGAATATGCAGAAGAAATCACAGGGCTCTCACAAGAAACAATGATTGATGTGGCCAAAATGATTCGTGATGCTGACGGCACATGTGTACTCTGGGGCATGGGTGTTACGCAGAACACTGGCGGAAGTGATACCTCTGCTGCGATTTCAAACCTGCTGTTAGCAACTGGTAACTATCGCCGTCCTGGTGCTGGCGCTTATCCGCTGCGTGGTCATAACAACGTTCAAGGCGCATGTGACATGGGATCTCTTCCCGCTTGGCTGCCAGGCTATCAGCATATTACAGATGACGTTGCTCGTGCGAAGTTTGAAAAAGCGTACGGAGTAAAGATTGATAGCAAACCTGGTAAAGACAACATTCAGATGGTTGAAGGAATCGGAACAGGTGAGATCAAATCCATGTACTTAGTCGGTGAAGATATGGCTCTCGTTGATTCCAACTCCAACCACGTTCATGAGATGCTGAGTCAGCTTGAATTCTTTGTCGTTCAAGACATTTTCTTAACGAAGACCGCACAATACGCTGACGTTGTCTTGCCGGCAGCTCCTTCCCTTGAAAAAGAAGGAACATTCACAAATACTGAACGCCGCGTTCAGCGACTGTATCAGGCATTGCCGACAACTGGCGGATCGCGCCCTGACTGGGAAATCATTCAGGCAATCGCCATTCGAATGGGTGCAGATTGGAACTACACGCATCCGAGTGAAATTTTTGAAGAGATGGCAGGTCTTGCTCCACTTTTTGGTGAAGCAAACTATGAAGTGCTCGAAGGCTGGGGCAGCTTCCTTTGGGGAGATTTTAGTGGAAGAAGTACACCGCTTCTTTACACAGATGGCTTTAACTTCCCTGATAAAAAAGCGCGTTTTGCATTATCTGACTGGATGCATCCAGCGGAGTTTCCAGAAGAGTTCGATCTTCATATAAACAACGGACGCATGCTCGAACATTTCCATGAAGGGAACTTAACGAATAAATCAAAAGGGATTCAGCACAAGGTTCCTGATGTATTTGTTGAAGTATCCCCTACTCTTGCAGAAGAACGCGGTGTGATCGATGGATCTGTTGTTCGATTGATCTCACCATTTGGTGCCGTTAAGCTGAACGCACTTGTTACCGATCGTGTAAAAAACAACGAATTGTATCTGCCGATGAACTCAGTAAACAACGAGACAGCCATTAATTTTTTAACTGGTCCTGCGGTTGATCATCGTACACATACACCTGCTTACAAGCAGACGAAAGTACGGATGGAGATTATCAGCCGTGAAGGTGAAGTAAAGCTTCCTGGAAACAATCCAAGAAATAAAAAACGTTATCCGCAGAATGGTGTAGAAGTACAGCGGAAATGGAACCGTCCCGGCTATGTTCACCTGACGGATGAAGGGTAAGGAGGCGTATTTGATATGGCAAATCCAACGACCGTTATAAAAAAGAACGTTAGGACCGAGGAGCAAATCCAGCAGGAGAAGCTCGCAGAACTGCAAAAAGCATTAGCTGAAAAAGATGCCGCGCTCACGAAGGCGCTTGATTTTATAGGTGAGCTGGATAAGATTGGTGCCTTGGAAGCTGCCAACTCCATGCTTGTCGCAAAAGACAAGATTGCAAGTATCGCACTTGGCCAAGCAACCCGCGAGCCTGTTACGAATATGATCAACAACCTCATGGGTGCTGCAGGCGTATTGACGAAGATGGATCCTGAAGTGACAGGAAAACTGCTTGATAGTGTCGTTTCCGGGGTGAAATCTGGTGAAGAATTTGTGGAGAGCGATAAGAAGATCGGAGCGTTCGATCTTGTGAAGTCGTTGAAAGACCCCGATATTAACCGCGCAATCGGCTTTGGTCTTCACTTTTTGAAAGGCATGGGGCAGGAATTGAAGAAGTAATCATGTGGAAAAGGTGACGCTCCGGGTGGGGCGTCACCTTTTATTATGGCTGAATTTTCGAATGGACAGATTATTGCTTGAAATCGACAGATAATTCTCGAGATCGGACAGATTATCATCAAGATTGGACAGATTAAGAATGAGATCGGACAGAATATCGCTTGAATTGGACAGATTATGATTTTAAACTCTTAAATCATTGTCCTAGTAAAGCTATTAACCGCTCTTTCCCAACAGAATGAACCAGTAATGGTATACGCGGACCGCTGCTGCTGTTCAAAACGAGCTGATAAATGATACTGAACAACCTTTTTTGGTTGTTTCTCTTCATTTTTGGATCATCCACATGACAAATATCGTACACTCTTCTCATCAAATCATCATCATGTAGATTAGCTGCAAACTCCAAAACACCAACGAAGCCTTCGACCCACTCCTTCTCCATATCAGTCAGTGAATCATAGTATTCATGATTCTTTTCTTCATTAACTCGATTCACTTTCTCAGGACACCAGTTTCTTAGCCAATACTCCGCCCGCGCACAAACTTCTCCTACCTCTTCCAACGTATACTCCTCATCTGTTTTTCCCAATACGTCACGCACTAATGACGCTTCAAAATTAACAAGCGGCAAGATACTCGCTACATGACTAAACTTTGGCGCGCGTTGTGTTTTAGAAGTCACAACGGACAACTCCAGCGCGGCCCTAATCTCCTCTTTCATCTGACCCTGACTAGCATCACTAACCCTCTCATATTCGGTATAATTTCGTATCACATCTTCATCCAACCCAATATGAAAAGAAGCGTTCGGCTGATACTTTGCAAACATAAACAGAATGACTTCAGGTGTATAAATTTTCAAAAGCTCTCCAGGTGTGATGTTATTGCCAGATGAACTCGACATTTTTGCACCCGTCCCTTTAATGCTGATAAAATCATACGGTTCATACTTGGGCGCTTGATGGTGAAAGATTTCAGAAACAATTTCCCTTGAAACTCTGTAACTTCCGGTAGCGGAGGAATGGTCCCTCCCTCCTGGTTCAAACACCACGTCCTCAGCCATCCACCTCATCGGCCAATCGACTTTCCAATTCAGCTTAACATTTGCAGCTTCCAAAACATTTTTTGCATTTAATTCTCCACACTCACACGCATAACTCAACACCTCATTTTGAAAATCTGTAACGCTCACTGTATCTTTTCCGCAAGCTTCACAATATACATTTACCGGGTAAAAGTTTTCTCGCTCCGTCTCACTTGGTCTCCCCGTCTTAAACGCCATTAAAATATCATAAATTTCATTTCTCTGTTGCAGAGCATGAAGAATAGGCACATTGTATCTTTTTGACCGATACTCTTCACTTTGATAAATAAACTCTGGGAAAATCCCAAATTGCTGCAACGATTGTTCGAACTCTTTTTCAAAATGCTCAGCGTACGAACCGTGGCATCCAAACGGGCATGGGATTTCAGAGTATGGCATGCCTATATATTTTGCAAAAGATGCGTCCACGTTCTGAGGGACTTTACGAAACCGATCAAAGTCATCCCATGAAAAGATGAAACGGGTTTGCTTTCCTAGCTGTTGCAGCGCTCTCACTACAAAATAAGTGGTTACCACTTCGCGAAAATTTCCGATATGAACCGAACCTGACGGACTAATGCCAGATGCGCAAACAAATGTCTTCTGATTTGGATACTTTTTAATTAATTCTTCTGCTATTCGATATGCCCAATGCATTATGTGATCACTCCTTTATTTTTTCAAAAGATAAGCAATGGCCGTTTCGCAAACTCTGTTGCTTTTAGAAGTGAATGATTTCCGTTCCAGGCTGCTCGCTTTCCGCGGGGCAGGCGGTGAGCCACATTCGGACGTTTCACTCTTAAGTGTCTCACCCGCCCTCCTGTCCTAGCCGAGAGTCTCGCACCTTGCACTACAATCATCAATCATCGAAGACAAAATTTGACAGCAACATTCTTTTATAAAGGAAAAACAAAAAAGCCCTCACCCCCAAGATTATTCATCTTGAGGACGAGAGCTTATTTAGCATTCGCGGTACCACCTCAGTTTGTTAATATGTCGCCATATCAACCTCTTCAGGTACGGCAATGATAAACAATCACTTACGTATACCCTATCTCTGTAACGGGAGATCCCGTTGTAGTATCAGCAAAGATATCTCTGCATCCGTACAAAGCTCAGAGTCTTTTTTCATTAAGTGAATTATTGCTCTTTCCCACCAAACAAGAGCTCTCTGAAAATAATGTGACTTAACTACTTTTCTCTTCATAGCCATAAATTGTTAAATTTTTATTAGTATAAGCAGTTTCGCGAGAGAAGTCAAAAGAATTTTTATGTTGATTTCTTAAATGTTCTTGAAAGAATGAAAAGTCCTAAACCTATTGAGAAGACAATTAAGCTAATATACCCATACTTGTATTCGTTCTCTTGAACCGTTTCATTACTCGTTTTTACGACAGGCTTTTCGGTTTGATTTTTGAGAAACTCCTCATAATACGCTTTGCTTTTGGCATTGTGGTGTTGTACTTTCCCATTAACATCTGAATCATCCCATTCGGTCCTCCGACTGGAGTTAAGTAGCTGAATTCCTTATTTTTATCAAGAAAAAGCAAAAACTCTCCACCGTCTTTTTGAAATTCATCTGCCCATCCCACATCATACCCATCAATGCCTGCCCTAATTTTCTGGGGTACATCTCCTTTATACACCTTTTGAATGTTGAATTCATAACTCGTAAACACTGAATTACTTCCTTCTGGTTTACTCGTAAAATCATACTGTCCAACTACAATTACTTCAGCCCTTTTATGAACTTCCTCTGGTTCAAACTCCACCCAGCTTGTTGCATAAGCTTCAGTAAAAAATAACATCATGTATAAGAAAACACTAACAAAAACAACGGATATTCGTTTGTCCACTAACGACCAGCCCCCTTTAATGAATTAGTCGATAAGCAACCTGAATTTGTTGCATCATAAAAAAAGGGATAGAGCCTTTAAGCTCCATCCGTAATGAATTATCTTATAAATGGTCTAATCTTCGGAAAGAGCTTTACAGCCGTATTGTAAAAAACATCCTCATGATGCTCCTCAGGTATGATTTCCTTTACGAAATCAATGTATGGCTGTACAGGCACAAGCGGCCAATCCGTTCCGAACAGGAACTTTTCATAGTTATCCGTAAACGTTAATGCATGACGCAAATGGTTAAAAAAGCGCGGTGAATCTTTGTATCTCGCAATATCTTCTCTCGTTCCTACGACAAGACCTGATAGATCGGCATACATGTTGCGATTCTTGTAAACTACTTCAGCACCGTCCAGTGTCCAAGGATCTCCGAAATGAGCCATCATAAAATTCACATCACGATGCATGACCGCTACTTCATCCAGTGTCAACGGATGAGAGTATTTCAATAAACCACGCTCTGAATATGTGTCTCCTGTATGGAAAACGACTGGTAAACGATATTTTGCTGCTAGTTTATAAACAGGCTGATACACTTCGTCATACGCGTAATACGGATAATAACCGAGATAGATCTTGATTCCGACGACCTCTGGTTTTTGCACCGTTTCTTCAAGTTCCGCTAATTCTTTTTCCCCCAGATGGTAAGGGTTGATTCCGGCACAATACACAACATTTTCAGGAGTTCGCGAACCGAGATCGATTCCCATTGGCGTTGGAGCAAGAGGGTCTGGGAAACCCTCTACCTCTTTTTCCGTCAGCCCCATCGCAATGCCTAATACGACCCCTGCTGCTTCATACTCTTTTACAATTCCCTCATAAGAGTAGTCCAGTTTGGACAGGTTTACTGCTGTATGTTTAAAGCTTTCAATGTTTGAGAAATGCATATGCGCGTCAATAATTTTCATGGACTCTTCCTTTCTAGACGAATCTCACTTTCTTTAAATCTTCTAATGCTGTATCCGGAATGACTTTATCATTAAAAACATAGAACACTGGCGACGTTACATGTGCAGCACCGTGTGCTAGACTTAACTTTTCCGAGTATCCGAGTTCCATTACTTCTAAGTTGATGTAAGAATCTAAACTTGTCAGGTTCTGATTTGCTACCACCTGCAACAAGCTTTCGTGATTATCAGAACCATAAACTACACTTCGGTCGATCGTCATCTCCTGCTCGCCTTTCCCTCCATAAACCATCGCCCACTCGCCGCTTTCACTCTGGAAGCTTCCCCAGCTTTTTGTCAGTTCTGGCCCTGGTTTTAAGAAACAGCCTGTGTAAAAATTCTTTCCATTCAGGTAGCTTCCTGTATTTTGTTCGATTTCCGTCGTATGACACAAAACCGGAACACCCGGCAGCAGTAAGAAATATTGGTGAATGTCTAGTCCTTTAAACGTTTCGTGCTTTTCATAGGAAGTCGAAACTTTAATCCCTTTCCATACGTTCCCTTTGTCATCCTCTTTTTCAACAAAACCAACCGTGGTCTTCTCTTTTAATAGAGAATTAAGACTCGTGCCTTCTACAAGACCCGCGATTCCTCCAAACCACGGATTCCACCAAGATTTTGGTGCGGGCTTTGGAAAAGATGAATCCATCCACTCATGTTTGTTGTACTGAAGAGAGAACAGTGTTGGTGCGAACTGAGCAGAAGCAGAAATGGCAATCTCACCATTATCTACACATAGCACTTCGAGATCGTCCTTCACCGTCTTCTCAAACTGAACAGGCAGATCCTTCACAATAAATGCAGCTGATTGTCTCGTAATATCGATAGAATCCAGATTCATTTTAGCTGTAAGGACATGAACACCTTTATCGTTTGGCACTTGTACATCAAATTCAGCACTTCTCAATTCTTCCTCTGACGCAAAAAGGTGACTTTGCAGAATCTCATCATTCAGTTTCATCTCAATGAATCCGTTAAAAAAGGAAGACTTGTAATCTTGTGCTACAGCCTTGATGTGGTTGCCACTTACAAAAGGATTTCCGTTATTAACAGATAGCGTCATATGATTTGTTAAGCTCAGTGAGGGCTTATCATTCTTTTGCATCGCATATTCTCTGAATGACTGCCATTCTCCGAAAGCACCAATCGTCAACGTTACGGGTTTTGTTGCGACTGTCTGTTGTGCAGCAAGCTTTCCAAAGTGATGTTCAAAGTACATAAACCAGTTTGAAAAGTGAACCTTTTCATCAATTGGCCATGAAATTCCTCTAGGATTGTTCTGCCCTCTTAAGAAGATCCAGTTTTCCGTCAGCTTATTGTTGTTCCAATAAGTTAAGAAGGACCCCATTGAGTCGTTAAGCTCCATATATTTTCCATCATACGGCAGAACAGCTCGATCAAGCATACGGCACATGATCGGGGAATTTAACCACACTTCATCTGTGGATTCAGCTTCACTCATATTCGTAACCTCATAATGCTGTTCCACTAGCCCTTCGCTATAAAGTTTCACGATCGTTGCTAACTGCAGACCAAGAAACGCCTGTGACTGAAACGTTGCCCTAAACCCTGCATATCCTTCATTCATAAGTGGTTCGATCTTTTCCGGACGAAGACGGGAGATTTCTTCAGAAAAGGGTTTACCGAGCTTCGGTACCATAAAAGCCATCTTATAATCCACATCCGCTTTACCCGGTATAATCCAGTTGTTGAATTTATCAAGTTTCAATTGATATTGCCCATTGTACACGTGATAAAAGGCATCACATTCACCTGTAGACTTTGCTCCGATTCCTTTTAATGCCGTGCCGATTCTTTTCGTAAAATGAACTCTGCTGTCATCTTGCTTTGTTGCTGTAATCTGAAGATCAGCTGAGTAAAATCCGTGCTTTAACAGCGTGAAAGGAACGGGTACAGATTGTTTTGATTTTGGTGCTAACACAACACTTATACTGTGATTATCGATTTGAACCAACTCTGATTGTGGCAGTTCAACGTTAAATTTCACTTCTTCATTAAAGTTGTTCTCAAAGTTCAGGTATAAAGAATACGATTTGCCGATAAAACTGAGGTGTTCAGGCAGGGTACAGTCCAGTTTAACGGGATACTTAGGTCGGATTCCTACTTTAAACTCTGCTTTTTTGCCGTTGATCGTAAGTAAGGACTTGACTGCTGGATGCGTTCTCCACACACTTTGTTCTTCTGTAATGGGGTTCACGGTAAAAGGAACCTTCACGCATTCCTCTTGTTGAACACTTACTTTTCTTGAAGATGCAAATTGAACATTCTTGTCGTTCATTCCTTCCATTTCAACTGTTAGTGGTTTACCTGACTTATTTGTAATATGGTATTGAACCGTATAATCTGATCCAAAAACTAAATTAAAATTCTCCACCGTTGCGGTGATCTTATAATCGTCTGTTTCGATGGAACGAAGCCCTCTTCCGAAGCGCTCAAACTCCATCTTCAAGTTGCCTAACGTATCATGTTTCCACGAGTATTCATAAAAATGAAAGTCGTTTTCTTTCTTGCCGTCTGGAACGGTCTCAATTCTTCGAGTACTGTTTTCGTACCAGTGTCCGTCAGCAAAATAATCTTGCACAACTTCAGTCTGCAAAACAGACGGCATAAAATTCATTAAGTGCGTCGTATCATCACGATCTTCCCAGAAAAAACCACATTTTTTATATAGTGGAACAGCCTTTGTATTTCCTGGCCAGGTATAAAGATCCAAACGCGGCCATTTCAGATCAATCGCCTTTTGTAGTGCCTTTCGTACAAGCTTCTTGCCGATCTTCTTACCATGATAGTCTCCTCTAACATTTAACAATGGTATATAGAGTGCCCCTTCATCTTCACGGTACTCACCGAGACTGCAATAGCCTACTACTTGCTCGCCATCAAGCGCTAAATACAAATGAAGATTGGCTGAGTTGGCTTCCTGTTTCAGAACTTGCTCGGCTGTCATAATGGTGTTGCCGCCGCCCCATCCGTCTTGGCTCTTATTCCACATTTCAGCGACTCTAGCTGCATAGCTCGGATCATATTCCACAATCGTAATTTGATCGGTAACTTGTGTGTTTAGTACTTCCATTTTTTTGGCCTCCAGTCGATTTTAAGTATTCTTACCGTTAGAAACTCCACCTTTTTTGCGTGACTTTCTGAATTGAATCATGTTCAACACTCCTTTTAAATAGAAATTCCAAATCCTTAGTTGCCTTTGAAAGCAGTTGATTTCCGTTCCAGGATGCTCGCTTTCCTTTCCGCGGGGCAGGCGGTGAGCCACATTCGTTACGTTTCACTCTTAAGTGTCTCACCTACCCGCCTGTCCCGCAGGAGTCTCGCATCCCTACACTTCAATCAATTTGACAAATGAGGAAAATAAAAAATACAAAAAGCCACCCGGATTTCTTGGGTGACTTTTCGCAATTTGGCTAAAAAAGCACAAAAAGGCCCCAGAATGCATACACATCCTGAGGCTCTAGTTCACATCATTTTGTAGTCAGATTGAGATCCCATAAAGAAGGTTGTGTATTGGACAATATGAAATTGTTTTGCAGTTTCATAGAATTTAATCATGTCCAACGCCTCCTTTACTTGTAATTTTTTCCTTACCTTCATCATTGTAAAACAGATAGATATAAAAGTAAATGTATTTTCTGAATATTTATATTTTATATTAAGACTCTATTTTTATTACAAAAGATTTTTTCTACGATACACACTCAGCACAACACCCATCAAGATGGAGTTAAGTAAGATCGGCATCAATCCATAACTAATAAATGGCAATGACATCGTTGTAAGAGGGAAAAAACCGAATGCCATGCCGATGTTACTTACCATTTGGAATAGAAATAATGCTACGCCACCAATGATTAAAAGCTTTCCGAACGAATCTTTTACTTGCTGTGTAACCATGATCATTCTTGCTAGGACTAGTGAAAGGATAAACGCAATGATGATTGCAGCCAACCAGCCAAAATGATACGTGATGCTTACAAAGACAAGATCGGTATGTGCTTCTGGGATAAAATTCTGAACACCATTCCTTCCACCAAACCACCCTGCTTTAGACATCACTTCTTTAATATGCAGAACAAGATACCCAGCTCCTTCAGCATCTTTTTCAGGCTGTAAAAACCCCATGATCCTATCTTTTATATAATTAGATTGATACTTCCATGTTAAGATGCCCGTTAAAATCAGTGAAACGATCGTAATGGCTGACACAGAGGCTTTCTGTCCAAATGAAAATTTACTCCACCACAACATCGACAACACCATCGCAAAATATAAATAAGTGGTTGAGAGACTAGGAATTTGAACAAACAATAACAGTGAAAAGAGGAAAAGAAGTACGAAATGCCAGACTTTAAAGGAATCTCGGTTAAAGAAACAAGCCCAAGCCGCCATAAAGAAAGGAAGTGCAAATAAACTTTCAATCGATAGCGGTCCAATATTTATATGAGGTATGCCGTTTATAATCGTGTTTGAGAAGAGGAATAACGTTAAAAGCAGTAAAGATCCTGCACTATAAAACATCCACCCGTATTTCTGCAACTTTCGATATTCAACGAACATGAGTCCAATCGTAAACGTCATCCCCATTAAAACACATACCACTTTGCGCATTATAAGAAAACTGTTCCCATATCCAAGAGAGACGAGAGGCAAAAAGCCAAGCAAAAGGATAGCACCAACTAACCCGATCAACAGCCAATCCACTCGTGGCCGATGAATCTTATTTAATTGAATCCCCAGTGTTACAGGGCTTCCCATTTGCTCGATTGCTTTTTGCTCTGCTTCCTTTTCCGTAAAGCCTTTGTTTATCCACACTTTTTTTGCTTCCTTCACATGATGATTCAGCTCATATGATACATGCTTTCTTGCTTCCTTCGAATGGATCTGGCTCGTAACCTCCCTTAAGAACGACCTTCTGTGATCTTCCATTCTGCTCCCCCTATCCATTGCTGCATTAAGACTTCTGAACGACTTTCTTTCTGCTCCGTTTGTTTTAATAACTTTTTACCTTTGTTCGTCAGTACATAGTATTTTGCTCCGTCTTTTTCAATCCCCTTTGTTTGCAGTACTCCCTTATTTTCTAAGCTGTGCAGCAGAATATATAGCGCTCCTTCGTTATCCTCAAAGTGTCTCATGCCTCGCCCTCTTAACAAATTCGCTAACTGATATCCTGTTTTTTCCTTACTCAAAAGCTGAAGAATGCTTATAATGACATCTTCCTTATTTTCTTGGTTATGTATTTTGTTTTGTATGATTGTGCGATGTTTTTCGGTAAACCTGACTTGAGAAAAAGTCTTTTCGTTCATGATCTTTTTTAAGTTTTTTAAACGATTCTCCATTTTTAACCCTCCAAACGTATTTTCAAAAGCTCTTTTGATCGTCTTAGTCTCGTTTTTACTGTATTATCACTAACCTCTGTCATCACCGCGATTTCCTTGATCGGCAGCTCTTCATAATAAAAGAGAAACACGACTTCTCTATATGTAACGGGTAGTTTCATGATTGCATCAATCAGCTCATCATCTTCTTCTCTTCGGACCACCTGTTGTTCAACTAAGTCATTCTTGGTTCCATGATTTTTATACTCTTCTTCTGTGATGACGACTTTATTGTTGTACCAGCTTTTTAAGTAATCTTTACAATGGTTGATCGCAATTCGCCACAACCACGTTTTAAACTTGGCTTTTCCGTTATATGTATGAAGACTGTTGTAACACTTAACAAAAATATCTTGTGTTAAATCTTCGGCAACGGTTTTGTTGTTCACGTAAGAGTAAACGAGCTGCAATAAATCTTGACCGTGTTCGTTCATTGCTTCACTCAAAACGTGTTCTTTGTTTTCCGTATGCAGCACACCTGCTGATATTTCTTCCATATGGATCCCCCCTCTCCTATTATTAGACGACTCCCTGTAATTGCAAGTTTTTGTTAAAAGAAAAAAAGCACAAAAAAGAACAGCGTCTATTAAACGCTGCTCTACGTCTTAACCGCGAAACCGATATGCAGGCATTCCCTTCACGCCTGGCTTAACTTTAAATACACCGCCTGCTTCAGGATATCGATGCAAGTTCTCGGCACTTGTGTCCTTTCTTGCTGTTGTCACATACAGTTCATCGAGATTTTCTCCTCCAAACGTGCATGAGGTAACGTTTAAAGATGGAATCGGAATCGATAAAAGTTGTTCACCTGTTGTTGGATCCCAGCGTGATATTTGCGCTCCACCCCAATGAGCGATCCACAGCATACCATCGTTATCAATCGTCATTCCATCAGGAGCACCGACACCGTCTGGAAAAGCGATCACTTCAGTCGGATTCTCGATGTGACCGGTTTGTAAATCATAATCAAACCTAGTCACCTTTTTTGTTGGTGTGTCAATGAGGTACATCGAATTTTGATCAGGAGACCATGCCAAACCATTTGAAATAGTAAGGTTGCTTCTCTTTTTTTCCACGGCAAGATCTGTACCTAGACAATATAGGGAGCCTGCTTCTTTTTCTTCACTTAAACTCATCGTCCCCGCCCAAAAACGTCCGAACGGATCACACTTACCGTCGTTAAAACGATTCTCAGGCAAATGACTTTCAGGATCATGGATGAACGTTAATTCTTCGGTTTCAAGATCTAAGAAATGAAGTCCCTTTTGAAGGGCTACTACCAAACTCCCTGACTTACTTGGCGCAACTGTTCCAACCATTTGTTCCAACTGAATCTCTCTATTTTTATGAGTACGCGGATCGTAAACATTTACCTTTTTATCTAGAATGTTAACCCAATAAAGGACGTTCTGTTCCGAATCCCAGCAAGGCCCTTCTCCTAACATAGCTTTTGCGGGAATAACTAATTCTGCTTCACTGTTAAACATGACAACCTCCTCTAAACCTAGTTTAATAAGCCTTTTATTTGCTTACAGTATATCATGAGTGCACGTTCTATAAGTGATTGTTGCAGATATAGAGTGAATGCAGGTATGAATGTGTAAAAAACAGGGCATCTTATGATGTTTTTTCGTTTTAGAGTAATGTATGTTCGTTAACCGGTTGTATTTTTACACCATAAAACGATATGTACACTTTGTTATCCTTTTGCTACATACCCCATACCGTATGAATCCAGAAATTATGATTGTCATTCCACAAATTTTGATCTTTATTCCACAAATTTACCCATTAATTCCACGAGTTTTGCTCATTTATCGACGAGTCTACATATTTCGACATCATCAGAACACTCAATATACAAAAAAAGTGACGGATACCCCCGTCACTTCCCGCTTTATGCTGTTTCTCTTTCTTCACCTACACGCTTAAATTGACTTTCCTTTGTAAGTTGTTGAGACAAACTGGAGAGCAAAGCTCCAACCTGATAAGCCTGCTTGATTTTTTCGTTTTGTTTAAGGGATGTAACAGACATCTCTTCTGAACTTGCCAGTGTTTCTTGAGAGATGCTTGAGAACTGGATAGCTGCCGATTCGATTTCAGGCAAGGCGACTTTTAACTCAGAAAGTGCAGCACTCATTTCACACATCTGCTCATTGTTTTCTACTACTGAATTCATCAGGTATTGTATGAATTCGGTTGTATGCTGCACCTGTTGTAAATGAGAATGGTTTCTTTCACCAAGAATACGTGATTCCTCAATGGCTTGCAGAGCTGTTTCATTCATTTGATTAACCGTTGCAATGATATCAGCCGCTGCTTTACTCGATTGATCGGCTAACTTGCCTACCTCATCAGCGACGACCGCAAAGCCTCTTCCAGCCTCACCTGCTCTAGCCGCTTCAATCCTAGCATTAAGCGCTAGGAGTTTTGTCTGTTCGGAAATATCCTTGATGGTCGAAATCACCTGTTGAGAGTGGTTGGAGTAGCTCCCCATCTCATCAATGATTTGGTTCAGATGTGTAAAACGATCATGGTTGTTATGAATTTCTGCAACGAGCTTTTCTACTTTCTCTTTGCCTGAGACAGCATTTTGGTTCATAGCAGAAAACTCATTCATAACTTTGAAGACGTTTTTGTTCAGCTCACTCACTTTTTCTTGCATATCTGTAAAAAGGCGAACGCTGTTCAGTGAGCTGCTTGCTGTTTCTTTTGCACCCATTCTTACGTTCTCAATTCTTTTAAGAAGCTGTTCATTATAATGATTGGCTTTGTTGTAAGTATGTTCTAACTCAACGCCTTGAGCCGTTAGTTCACCTGAGATATGCTGAATTTGATGATGGACATTCTGGATAAACGTCATCATTTGATTAAAGCTTTCAATTAATCTTTGAATCTCAATATGTTTGGATTGATAATGTACAGTGTGCTGAAAATCACCTTTTCGTACAGACTTCATGACTCTGCTAAGCGCGGATAACGGTGACGTGATGCTTCTGATCACGAGAATGATGACCGCTGCTGTTAAAAGGATGCTTATGAACACAGCAACCGCTATAAAGTTTCGCAACTCATAGATTGGCTGCATATAGCTTTCGGCTTCAACAGCGATCACATAGATTCCGTTCAACTCTTGAATTTGTTTAAAGGCAAGTGTAAATTCCTTGTCGCCAATCTCTGTGTGCAGCACACCGTTTTCAAGCTGATTGATCTGCTTCTTTAGATCTGGGGTTAATGCAATACCATCTTTTCCTTTGTTTTTATAGGATGTTGCCGATTCGTTATGTAATAAAAAGATACTTGCTGACATGTCGTCCTGCTGAAGACCGACGTACTGTGTATTTATGCTCTCACCTAACCGTTTATTGAACATGTTTTCATCACGTATAAAGCTGAACTTTAAGTTCTTTGCAATGTCATATGTTGTCTCCGTCTCTCGTTCTAATCTATTTTCAATAATTGTTCGTGTTGTTTCTGATGCCTTATTGTAGCTGAACATTCCCACGACGGAAATGGTTACAACAACAAGTGAAAGCATCATAACTAACAGCTTTGTTTGTAAGTGAAGTCTAAACTTAATTGGATTAGGAAGCTTTAGGTTCATAAATCCTTGTAACTTTTTTATGTAATGTAATACCTTCTGCAAACTAGCCACCCCTTTTGTCTATGTATAGAAATTATGACAATATTTACTAAGGAGTGGTGTTAAGGTTATGTAAAAAATTTGTAAAGGTCTAAAGTCCTATTCTAAAAATCATCTCTATTCCATATTCGCCATTATAATTTTCACCTTTATACTTGAATCCGGCTTTTTTATATAAAGATATAGCTCCACCATTCGTTTCATGAACGGTTAAAATAATCTCATTTTTATCATCGTATTGCTGTTTCACTATTTTCGGAAGCACTCGCAACGCCTCCAGCGCATAGCCTTTCTTTTGATAGCGTACATCAATTGAAAAGGATTTTAAAAGAATGGCATGCTTGTTGTTTGTGTAGATATTGCCTGATGAATCTGTGTAAAGCGCAAAACAGCCTACGAGTTGATTACCATAACAGATAACAAATGGCTTGTTAAAGATATCGTTTTGAAAAGTATTAAGCACTTCAAGAGGCATTGAAGTATATAAAGCTTGTTCAGCAGGTAAGCAGTACTGCTGAACAGCCTGAAGATCTTCATCCTTATACTTTCTAACTTCCAACATTAGCTCCCCTCCTTTTTTAGAAACAAGGATTTTACTATCAAACAAAGAATAATCTGTTATGAGGTAGAGTAAGTCCCTACTTGTTTTTTATTTCTTCTAAAAGAGAAATCATTTTTTCATTCTGTAAAATAATCGTTTCATTCTGTTTCCTAAATTTTGCTGCGTCAAACAGAAAAACAACGAGTATGATTACGATAAAAAATTCCATTGTGTCACCTCTTCCTCTATATCTAAATGTTAACATAAATATCCAAATCTATTTAAGGAGAACATAACATGAACACTACTTTATTCACCTCACCTATCATTCTAGAAAATGATCTTATACAGCTTGTTCCGATGGAGTTGGAACACTCTGTACCTCTGCACAATATTAATCAAATCGATCATTGGGCTTATATGTTAACTAAAATTCAGACACAACAAGATATGGATCACTGGGTGAGAAATGCAGTTATGCTCCGCGAGCAAGGAATGGCTCACCCCTTTGTTGTTGTCCTCAAAAAAACAAATGAAATTGTCGGTACTACCCGTCTATATGAAATAAATACTGCTCACCGGTCATGTGAAATAGGCTCAACCTGGTACGGAAAAGACTATCAGCGAACATTTGTAAACTCTTCATGCAAGCAATTGCTGCTCACATACTGCTTTGAAACGTTAAACTTTATACGTGTACAGTTTAAAACGGATGAAAGAAACATTCGTTCACAAAAAGCGATTGAGCGCTTAGGTGCTACAAAAGAAGGCGTGATGAGGAACGAACGCATTCTATCAGATGGATATATACGAAATGCCGTTCTCTATTCAATCACGAAAGAAGATTGGAAGAGTGTCAAACAAGGGTTTGTTGATAGAGAAAAGTATTATCTATCAACTAAACATGTGTAACGCGAGCTGTTCATATAAAAAAGCCTGCAGGACTTCTTCTGCAGGCCTTTACTATTAATCGGTCGTATGGCTTGGTTCTTCTGGTATTAAGATATGCCCGTTCTTCTCTTTGTTCAACATCACTTGCAGTATGGATGCTGTCAACTGACTCGGCTGATACGGTTTAACTAAATACCCTGCTGCACCTAAATTAAGACCTCTCTGCTTTTCATCAAGTGCTGACGAAATAAAGATTGGAATGTCCTTCATGCCAGGCATGCTTTTCAGTGTTTCAATCACTTGCCAGCCATTCATTTTGCCTTGGAGTAAAATATCAAGAACGATTGCTTCTGGCTTTGTTTCTTCAACCACCTTCAAAGCCTCTTCACCCGTGTTAAACTGAGCGATATGAAAACCGTGCTCCATTAATTCTTCTGTTATCAGTCCTGCAAGGTGTCTGTCATCCTCAATGATAATGATATCCACTTTCTGACCCTTTGTGTGAGTAAGAGAGGCATTTACATACACATCTTCAATTAATGGGAACTTTACAGTAAAAGTACTTCCTTCTCCTATGTTAGATTCTACAGAAATGTGACCTTGGTGTACTTTAACAATCTCTTTAACGATGGCAAGACCAAGTCCTGTGCCCCCGATCTTCCTGCGGTCAGAGTTATCCACTCTGTAGAACTTCGTAAACAGATTCCCAATCGCAGACTTAGGGATTCCGAGGCCTTCGTCTTTAATATCAATGATTAGGTGATTTTCGTTATTGCGTAAAGTAATCTGAACGTTACCGCCATCAGGAGAATATTTAACAGCGTTCGAGATCAGGTTCATGAACACTTGAGAAAGCTTGTCTCGGTCACCGAACACCGATAGCTTTTCCGTTTGGATATCTACGTCAAACACGTGTTTTTCACTATTCACTCGCTGTATGTCGATGACGTCTTGGATAATGGGCAGAATTGAGTGATACTTTTTATCAAATTCCTGGTTTCCGCTCTCCATCTTCTGAACGTCAAGGAAATCGTTAATGAGTGACGTTAGCCTGAATGCCTCTTGGTGAATCGTTGTTAAGTATTTCTTCTGCCGCTCTGGTTTCAACTCTCGTGTCAGCATCAGTTCTGTAAATCCTAAAACGCTTGACAGCGGTGTACGAAGTTCATGACTGACGGTTGTTACGAATTCTGACTTCATCTGATCGACTTCATATTCTTTTGTGATATCACGGTACACAATGACCGTACCGAGCTTTGTATCGTTTTGAATCAGGCTCTCTGAATAGATTTGAATAACTCTCTTTTCATCACCTTCTAGTTCAAACACGTACGAAATGCCGACGTCGTTCTTTTCATGAACCGCGTTCTCGATAAAAGAGAGAAGTTCATGTGCGCTATGAACCCTTCCTTTCAAGCGACTGGTCCACTCCTCAAAGCCCATGCTCGTTAACTGTTCTGGGTTATCGCAATTCATGATCTCACAAAATTTTTGATTAGAAGAGATGATCTTGCCGTCGTTGTCAATGAGTTGGATTCCCTCATGAATGCTGTTCATTACATTCTTCATGGTAACACGCTGTTTCTCACTATCTTCATACAGCTTCAGCTTCTCTAAAGAAAGAGCAACTTGACGGGCTAGACCTTGGTATTCTGTTACCTCATCACATGAATAGGATGAACCAATACGAGAAAGAACCATAACCGCCAGGATTTCACGTTTTCCTGAAAAAATAGGAATATACAGATCACCTGACTTAAACGGTTTATCAATATATCCTTTTTCAGATTCAGATGTTTCTCTCATCACTTGGTACGACAAGGTGCTTTCCTTTAGCCGGACTAGCATTCCTGAGTCTGGAAAATGCTCTAAGAATTGAATCCGCTCCCGATCTGACAGCCCAACAGTAGCCGTTTCGCTGCCTTCAATCAACCAGATCAATCCTTTACTAGAATACGTAATCTCCATCATGTTATTGACGATACTCTTTAAGAGCTGGTGCTTATCAAGCGTATTGGAGATAGAGTGGATAAAAGAGTTCATTCGGAGCAGCATCTTTTCGTTCTGTTCTGCTATTGTTAGTGCTTCACGAAGCTTTTCTTGCTGTTCGTTTAGTTCGTCTTGCTGAGCCGCGAGTTCTTCGTTCTGAGCGATCAACTCTTGTTCATTGTTCTGAATTCCTCTGATCATTTTTTCAAATGCTTGAGACAGCACACCGATTTCATCAAGTCTGTTGGTGTACGGAACATTTGTAACAAACTCTCCGTTTGTAATCTGGGTGGAAATGTCGGCAATTTTCCGAAGAGGGTTTCCGAACTGCTTCATCATCATACGAATTAATCCAAAGAACGACAGTACCATAAAGATGAGAAAGGAAAAATAGATCAATTGACTCGTACTTGTTTTTTCATCTTTTTTCGTATAGACCTCATCGATCTCTTTTTGAACCTCTGTCTCAAATGAATCAAGGGTATTTAACACATCGTATACGCGCTTTGTACCACCCTCTTCTTGCGACATATTTATAATTGCATCAATTTCCCCTTCACGCTTATGTTGAATAGCACGCGGAAGTAAGTCATAAAAGTACGTATCGGTAAACGCGTTTACCTCTGCTAACACTTCTTGGTCCCGACTTGACGTATACGTTTTTTTAAATGTTGCGAGGTCCGTCTCAATCTGTTTTTCTTTCTGTCCGATTCTATCCAAGAAAGACTCTGAACCAAAAGCAAAGTAACCTCTAGAATCAAACATAACCGAATTCAAATCCTCTTTCATACCTTCTACAAAGTTCAGTTTCTTCTGCTTGGCTGAAATCTCTGTATCAAGCGATTCTGTTAAGTTGATATGGTAGAGCCTCAGGGAGACCATACCGGATAATAGCAGGATTACAAAAGTGATATTAATGACGATTACTTTCCTGCCTAGACTTCGTTTAAAGTAGTTACGCACCTAGTATCTCCCCTATCGTTTCAAGGAGCTGCTGAGGACTGAACGGTTTTGACATGAAATAATCAGCTCCTGCTTCCTTCATCCGTTCTCGGTCTGATTGCTGATTTTTGGCTGAAAGAATCATCATTTTCATTTCTTTCTTATTTAAGACGGCCCTCGTTTTCTCAACAACCTCCAGTCCCGTCATCCGCGGCATCATATAATCCAATATGACAAGATCGTAGTCGTTCTCTGACAGTTTTTCATAGGCTTCCTGTCCGTCTACTGCCTCATCGATCTCATATCCTTCGTCTTCTAGCGTATCAAGAACAAGCATACGTAAAATTTCTTCATCCTCTGCTAAAAGAATTCTTGCCATGGATTATTCCTCCGATCTCTTCACTTTTTCATACGTTTTTTGCATTTCATAATAAGACTGTTTCAGCCTTTCCTGATAGAGTGGTTCGTTCCATTCATCCCACCGATATTTCTTTGTATCTGAAAGCGGAATGACACCCTCTTTTGCGATTGGCAGAGAGTCAACAACCTTCTTTCCATCCTCGTTGTACGTGAATGTTGCAATCGCAAAACCATCCGTTTTTTTGCTGCCCTTTAACTTTCCACTCCACATGTCTCCCATCACTTCATGAAGACTAGGATCTTTTACGTTGAGAAGAAGCCATGGTATCCGAAGCTCTACGATCCCTTCTTTTTCATTCACAGATACGTCTGTAAGAGAATCATAGTTTTCAGAAGCTGGGTTTCCGTTTCCGAAATGCAGTTTTCCTGTTTCAAACGACTGAAACGGTATCACTTGCTTCGTACTTGGAATCGTAAGCTCTTTGTTTAAAACCATTGTGATCGGGTGATAGATTCCGTTGTTTTTCTTGCTCGCATAATCTTTCTGTTCGATCATTTGAAGCTCATGCCCGTATAAGTAATAGTTCGCATCGTAATAACTATCAACGAGTATCCTAGATTTCTTCGTATTTACAAGATTAATCGCAAATTCAGCGCCAGCATCCATTTTGACTAACCGATCTGGTGATGACAGCTGTCCTTGCTCAGAAATTGTATCTACTAAAATGGTCGTATTTAAATTCTCTAAATCTATCTTTTTGTTATAATCAATCCGCATATATACATATCGGTTGTCACTCGTTACATATAAAGACTTTAAATCTTTATTCTTAGAAGAGCTTTGGTATGGCGCTATACTTACCCAGTCCCCAACCTCTCCGTCTGCCTTAATGGGAGACTCCGGGTCAAAGGATAGCAGTCCAAATTGTTGTTCGTTCGTTTGAGCGTTTGACCAAAACGGACGTCTGTCTGGATTATCAAAGTCCATCGTGTTCCATGTACGCTTAAACCACTCGTCCTGCCATGTAAATACCATACCTCCTGCCATCTTCTCCTCCACGATGTCTTCAAACAACATTGCATCCATCGTACCCTGCTCTTTTTCTGAATGGTGGCCTTGATCCCATCCGAATGCGTTCTCATGTGTGATCCCTCTCGAACTTGGTACACCAAATTCTGCAACAACGACTGGCATCTCATGTACGTTTCTTAAATCGTTCAGATAACCCGCATAGTTGTTTTTCTTTCCACGCTGATCCACATAGTCCAGATACTTTTTCTCATAGTTTAAAAAGTCAGGATAATACGGATAAACGTGATAAGACGCAAAATAACCCGATTTAAACGATCCTTGAGGCTTGATGGCGTTTGGATCGACTGATACCCTATCTTCCTTTCCAAAAGGTTCGGCAGGATGCTTTAGTGTATCTGTCGTTACCCAGTTCACATGACTCACCGCGTGCTGCCAGTTATACGTATCCGTCTCATACTTCGTCGTATAATCCAGCATAGAGGCGAGCCAGCTCTCAAATGGAGAAGCGTCAACACTTGAAAAATAGTCTCCTGAATAATTGTTTTTTCCTTGATGTTTCTTATTGGTGGAAACGACGACTTCCGGGTCCCACTCCACTCCAAGAATATATCCTAGTACATATTGTGAGATGTTGTTTCGATATTCACCGCCAGCATGTCCTGGTACTTTTGGAATCGTGGCGTTGCCGTTCACAATATCCACCACATTCTTGATTTCATTCTGAAACGCTTCGGAAACTTCAGGTGCATAAACGTCTTGTTTAGCTATTAACTGATCTTCGTTTACCCACACCCCATGAAAAAGGAACAATGGTTTTTTGGCGATCTTGTTGTATTCATAAAACGCCTCGTAAAAGCCTGGGGGGTGGATCGTATAAACTCGGATAGCATTCGCGTTCATCTCACCAATCCGTTTGAACCACCGGAAGTATTCACTCTTAGAGATTGCTGTCTCTCCTGGGAAACTGCCAGGTTTGGCAATTCCCATGTTCACCCCTTTGATCAGCATGTCTTCCCATTTTCCATTTTGAAGAACTTGAAGATAATTCCCTTCTGCTCTTGCGTTGATCTTAATGTCATTCTTTTCTTCAACCTCAACACCGCTTTGCTTTGGTCCACTTGCAGGTCGGTCATTCTGTAAGATCGACTTCATTAAAGGCAAATACACTTTCCAATAGAACGTACTTCCCTGGCCGTCATCGAGCGCAAACTTTTGTTTGATCCAGCTGATTCCCCACGATTGATACAGTTCTGGAAGTTCAGCTTGGTCCGCATAATCTCCAGCAAAGTAAGTCGCTTGATAAGCAGCATTCTGATGATGAATGATTGCTGGGAACACGGTAGGAATCTGATGTTTTTGAACCTTTTGTTTGCCAGAGTCGGTTAATTTCAGTTCGTACTGTGCCATGACTTCTTTTTCAGAAAATGGTTTAACGATATCGAACCAATAATGATAAGGAACAGAAGCCTCTAATCCGTACGTTTTTTCCCCTTCATCTGTAAAAGAGAACGTTGCCCCTTTTTTCTTCATATCACGATCTTCTAAAACAACCATCTTCCCTTTTTCATGAACGAACAGCATGCCGCCATCTTTAAACGTCCACTCACCATACCGTTCTACATAGTTCTTTTTCACCCAAGGAGGAACTTCTTTGCCGTTTAGATCTGAGAAATATCTGCCGATCCAGCCGGACCATTCTACGTTTAACAGCTCAGATATGCCTTCACGAGCTTCTTTTCCTGTCGGACTCGCGAATGTGTTAAATTCGGCGATGAGGTTTGTTTTCCCTGACATAACAGCATGTCTGATGTTCTCGACTTCCTCATTTGTCAAACCGCCTTCTACACTTGGTTTATTCTCATGATTGATTCGTTCCACGCCATAGCTATCTGCTAGATAAAGGACCTTAGGCATCTTATCCTTATGAAACTGTGGTACAGAGCGGCTAAAATGTTTTCTCTCTTCGTACGCTTCACCGTTTTTATTCTGAATCTTCATATGGTTTAGCGCCCAAACTAATCCGCTATGCTCACGGTACGTCTCTTCTTTTACGGTTTTATCCACGATGGCAACGTTCAGTTCCTTTTCTTGTTTCAGCCACCACACCCAAAACGGCGAAGTAAGGAGTGCGATAACGAGAAAAATAAAAAGCAAAAAGAAACGTTTCCTTGATTTCTGCAGTGTATTCATTGTGAAATTCCCCCGGATATCCCTTTTCGCTTCATTTCTCCCCAAGACTTCTTACCTCTGATTGCCTGAACCAATCCCTGGCAGCGCCAAACGACAGTTAATGGACGATACCAAAGTGTTTCCGTCAAAGAGTAGCCGAACAATTTTACAATGTCTGAAATCTTCGGATATTTTCTTAGACTCCACTCTTCTAAAATGACTGCTCCCATCGATGAAAGTGACCCGATCATTACGGATAACAGGAAAAATAGCAAAGCCATTTCAATGTAGATTCCTCCTAGGAAAAAGGAGAGAATGACAAACAGGTAGCCGCATAGTTCTACAACAGGGCCAGCAAGTTCAATCAGCCAAAAATAAGGAAGAGATACCATTCCGATCGAACCGTATTTAGGGTTAAAAAGCATTTTCTTATGAATCCAAAGACTATCGAACAACCCTCTATGCCAGCGGTTTCTCTGTCTGTGCAAATACTTCAGTTCTTCTGGAGCCTCTGTCCAGCAGACTGGATCTGGCACATAAACGATTTTTTTATTTTCTTTTTTATCTTTGATCAGTTTCTGCAGACGAACGACTAGCTCCATGTCTTCTCCGACCGTATCCCGTTTATAACCGCCTGCTTCAATTACCCATCTTTTTGAAAACACACCAAACGCACCAGAGATAATTAAAAGCCAGTTATACCGGCTGAGTCCGATTCGTCCCATCAAGAAAGCTCTCAAATATTCAATAACTTGCATGATCACAATTGGATTTTTGGACAAACCGATGCTCTCCACTTGTCCTTCATGAATATCACATCCGTTTGCGATTCGAATGCTTCCGCCAGACGCTATCACTGTTTCATCTGAATCAATTATCGGTTTCATCACTTTTAGAAAAGCATCACGTTCAAGTACAGAATCTCCATCCAGGGAACAAAAATAAGGGTAGTTCGAGACATTAAGACCCGCGTTCAGTGCATCCGCTTTTCCGCCATTCATTTTATCTACCAGCCAGAGATTCGGATAGATGACGGATTGATAGACTCCTTTTATCGTATTCGTTTCCAGCCTTGTCTGAATGGCTTTCTTAACTCTTTTCATCTGAAAGTGTTCAATAACCGTTGCAACGGTTTGGTCTTTGGAACCATCATTTACAATGATCACTTCAAACTCTGGGTAGTTAATGCTCAACAGCGAACGGACACTTCCTTTGATCCCAAGTTCCTCGTTATAAGCAGGTACAATAATAGATACGGGCTTCGTATAGCTCGCATCCATGTAATCTTCATATCTCTCGAATGAGTCGATCTTCTCCTCGCGTTTCAGCTGAAAAGCCGCGAGAACAAAAAGTAAACCATAAAAGAGAACGACACCTGACATATAAAACAAAATAAACCAGCCAAAAACCCAAAGAAGTTCGAGCCATAACTGACTAATAACTGTAACCATCTTCAATTCCTCTCTCAATCCATTCAGATGCCATATCACGGGCAAACGGATCATCACTCGTAAAGCGAATATCATATAGTCGTTCAAGTCCATCGGAATAACTTAAAAATGCTCTTGCCGCTTGAGCACGTACCATCCAAGATGAATCTTTTATAAGCGTATCCAGTACATCAAGACCGTTTACAACTCGCGTCTTGCCGATCACTTTCGCTGCCATCAATCGCTCTTCCCATTGATCAGACCGGGCGAACCGTTTCACCACTTCTGAATCTGACAAGTACCCGACTTCACCAATCGCCTTCATGGAGCGGATTCGGATCTCAAAATTTTCATCACTCAACTGATCCTCTAAGAACTGAACATAGTCTAGTTTCTTCTGAATGCCGATCATATCTATGATGGCAAGCTTCAATGGATAAGGATACAACGAATAATCATCGGTGATCTTGATAAACGTCTTTTCATCCATACGATTCAAAATACTTCTGTATTCGAGTACTGATAATGGGACAGGTTCAGATTGGAACAGCTCAGATAACGCCTCATCTTGATTGGTAGACAAACACCGAAAGATGATCAGCTTTTCTTCTTTTGATGTTTTTTCATCCATCAACATTTCCCTAAGCACTTCAGATAACGATTTCATTCTGAAGCCATCAATTTTATATAACACGTTCATTCTGCTGCTCCATTTTTTTTGTTGCAGAAACGTTTTGTATCGGTCGTGAAAAAGTTCATCTGCCAGTTGTGAGATACGCGCTTTGCCTTCACCTTCAATCACTGATGAGTATTCTGTTAAAAGACGCTCAATCGCGAAATATTTAATACTCGAATCTGGCAAAAGGTGACGAGAATTCTGTTCTTGATATAAATAGGCATAAACAGCTTGATGAATTTGCTCCATGTAATGTTTGATCTTTTTTTCCTGAGACATCTCGAGTGCCTTTTTAATCACTAAATATAAAAACATACCGGTTAGAGCACTTAATAGAACGAGCGCAATCCAGACTAAGAGCACAATTTCCTGTGAAAGCATTATTTTACCCTCTGCACTAAGACTTTAACGCGCGCTTCAAGTTCACGAATACTGAAAGGTTTTGTTAAATAATCGTCTGCCCCTAGGTTCAGTGCACGTACGATATCTCCTTCTGCCTTTCGTGCAGTAAGCATGAGAATCGTGTATCGGCTGCTGTCGGGATATTGACGGAGCTTGGTTAGAATCTCAATACCATCCATCTTCGGAAGAACACCATCGAGTATGATCAAGTATTCATCGTTCGTATGATGCCAGTCATCTTCAAAGAATGACACGCCATCTTGATACGCATGGATCTCAAGTTCATACTTCTCTACTTCTAGCTCTTTGAAGAAACTTTCCAGCATTTTACGAATGACTTCCGAATCATCAATGACTGCAACTTTAAGCCGGCGTTTTTTCTCAGTTTGTACAATCGCGGATTCTACCCTGCCTCTGCCGCTTTCTTTTGCTATATACAAAGCGCTGTCAGCTGTTCTTACCGCTTCCGCTAAAGGAATGGGGCTCTTCACTTCATAGACACCTGCAGAAAACGATACGAAGAATGAATGCTCATTATAGGCAAAGACGTTCTGACTTAACTTTTCTAACAAACGGCTGGCTGTTTCTTTTGCTTCATTACGTTTCGTATAAGGCATGAGGACAAGAAATTCTTCACCACCGTACCGAATAACCACATCTTGACCCCGTAGATTTGAACGCATAAAATCCGCAAATTTTACCAACACGTGATCACCCGCAGTATGACCATATGTATCATTGATTTTCTTGAAAAAATCAATATCAATCATGATGAGCGAAAAACTTTTTTTATGCCTCGTATGTTCCGAAGAGAGCCTCTGGTACACATCGTTAAGAAATTTCCGATTATAAACTTTTGTCAGCTCATCTTTCAAAAGAGAATCTTTTACGCTCTTACTTCTTTTTAACTGCCGCTCAATTCTTGCAATGAACTCATCCCATTCCAATGTTTTTTCCATAAAATCATCCGCACCACGTGTAAATGCTTCGATACGCTGATCCTTATCCGTTGACGAGCTGGTGACGACCACTGGTATTAACTCATGTGCAAGTGTTTCTCTCACTTGTCTGATCAGTTCATATCCACCAAGCTCAGCGGAATTACTCACAATCATACAATCTGGATGTAAGTCATAAAACATGGTTAAGGCTTTTTCAATGGTCGGTGAAACCACAACTGCCCAGCCATTTTTCTCTAACTTTTCTTTGCTATAAATCAGATAAGGAATATCTTGATCAACAAATAAAAGAAGAGGCTTATTTTGTTCTGCAAGCTGAATATATTCATTGGGAACATGTGAAACCTGACTCGAAGCAAACAATTTTGTAACAGGATGTAAAAAGTTAATAGCATCTTCAGAGCTCCAACTTTTTTGATCTGCTTCATTCAGCGTCTTCATCAATTTTGCTGCTTCGTTCGAAATCTCGTGAAGAGAAATTGTACCAGCTGTTCCTGTAATCGTATGCAAAAATTGATAAAGTTCCTTGTTTGTCACAATGCTTTCCGACTGTTTCCATTCGTTTATCTGTTGGTTAATTTTTTTTTCAAGCATTAACTGATATTTTGTTAATTTAGAATCCATATTAAAACTCCTTGCAAAGGTGTTAGATGGTACTTATTTATAATAATTATAATTTATGTTGGTGACTAGTGATTTCGTACAGATTTTCTAAAAAGTTCCTTTTCTCCCACTATACCTTTATATCAAAAGGATTTTAAAAGCAATCCTTGTCAGATTAATGAATTGTCTTTGTTCTTTTGTCTGATATCTAAAGCTTGTTTTCATTGGACTAGGAAAAAAGATTTGTTTCTCTTTTATATTTTTCATTAAATTAGCGCCTAATTACCTGTATCCCTGTCCTGATTTCTCAGTTAGAGAAAATAAAATTGATAAGACTTTCCTCTTCTTTTCAGGTGAACAAACCGTTATTCTTAAGAAAGAGATGAATGGGGATGGAGATGAAATCATGACAACGGAAATGATATATGACCTTTTAGAAAAAGAACTCGTTGTGGCGCTAGGCTGTACAGAACCTGTTGCGATTGCCCTTGCTTCTGCAACAGCTAAAAAATACGTTGAGGGCCAAGTAACAGCCATCTCTGTTAAAGCGAGTGGAAATGTCATCAAAAATGCTTTATCTGTAGGAATTCCCGGTATGAATCATACAGGTATTGATTTTACAGCCGCTCTTGGCACGATTGCTGGTGACCCGGCAAAAAAGTTACGCGTACTAGAAGGCGTGACGAACAGCGACGAAGATGAAGCAATAGCCCTTGTCACTAAGGGTATGGTGTCGGTTAAAACGACGGATGGCCCTGAAAAATTATATATAGAAGTTGAAGTGAAGTCTGAATCAGAGGAAGCGATTGTTGTCATCTCTGGTGATCATACGAATGTAAGCTACATTTCTCATAATGGTCAGGTATTAGTAGATGAATTAAAACAAAGCCCATCTTCATCAGCAGGAAAAGACCCGTTCCCTAAGCTAACTATTGACGACCTTTATTCCTTTATTACAGACGTCCCGATCCAACGATTGGATCTTGTTAAAAAAAGTGTTGAGTTAAACACTGCAATCTGTAAAGAAGGACTTTCCAATGACTACGGTTTACAAGTTGGAAAGACGCTGTACGATCAAACAAAAAAAGGCCTTCTCTCCGATGACCTTGCCACTTATAGCATGGCACTGTCCGCTGCAGGTTCTGACGCGAGAATGGCTGGCTCAACGATGCCCGTAATGGCCAACTCCGGCAGTGGAAATCAAGGGATCGCTGTTACGATGCCAGTTGTCGCAGCAGCTGAAAAGTTAGGTGCAACAGAAGAAAAAATGCTGCGCGCTGTGACGTTAAGTCATCTTCTCTCGATCTATATGAAGTCAAAATTCGGACGATTGTCCGCCTTATGCGGTGTGACCGTTGCGGGTGCGAGTGCATCTGCTGCCATTACCTATTTACTGAGTGATAACCTGGATAAAATGAAAGCCGCAATCCAAAACACGCTAGGCAATGTGAGCGGAATGGTTTGTGACGGAGCGAAGGCAGGATGTGCCATGAAGGTGGCGACGTGTTCGAGTGCTGCTGTTCAATCTGCAATCCTAGCGTCAAACGGATTATGTATCCCCTCAACAAACGGTTTTATTGAAGAAGATGTAGAGCAGACGATTGAAAATTTCTGCCGACTTGGGAATGAAACGTCTACGACAACTGACTCTGTGTTGTTGGATATGATGGTGAATAAGAAGCGCACCGTCTAAATCGTTGGAAAATGCTCGTCGATTGAGCTGATCACGTGCAATTCGAAGTGAATCACGGAAAAAGTGGCTTCGATCACGGAAAAAATGATCCTAATCACGGAAAAAGCAACCACAATCACGGAAAATTACGATTCATAATAAAAGAGCTGATCAACGCAGATCAGCTCTTTTTCCTATTATTCAGTTGCTAACTTATTAGAGGATGATTGCCCTTCCTCAGTGCCTTGCTCTATAGAATCTGCAGGCTTATCTTTTACAATACGACTTTTTCCAACCGATAACGCTACAACGATCCCAATTGCGATAAAGATCAACCCGGTTAAGAACACACTTGAGAAAGATGTTGACCAGACGTCTTTAATCGCTGCAATAACAGGTGTTTTTAGCTCTGTTGGTAATGGCAAAAGTTCTGGATTGATTAAGATCCCAAACATCGCGTCTGTCTTTTTCCCGATTTCTTCAAGTGCTTTTCCGAGAATCGGATTAGATGCGCTGCTTGCTGCATCACTCATTTTATCTGTAAGTGAGTGGTTCATCACTGCGTTTAAAATGGTAATCCCTATCGTACCCCCGATTGAACGGAAGAACGTTGATGCTGATGTCACCTCACCAAGCTGAGATTTTGGAAACTCATTTTGCACTGCGATCATCAATGTTGGCATGACAAGACCCATACCGAAGCCAAGAATGACCATGTAAGCATATGCTGTAAATTCATTTGAGTCCACATTCATCGTACTCATAAGGAAGAATCCAACAGCTGTAATCATCATACCTGCAGTGAGCACTGTTCTAAACTTGAGTTTTAACAAAAGTCTGCCACCGATAATACTTGCTATAATAAGCGCAATCATCATCGGCGTCATTGTTGATCCTGCTTTTGTCGGACTAACGCCTAAGATTCCTTGCATATACATCGGTACAAACATGATGGCACCAAACATACCTAGACCGAGTAAAAACCCTAAAATGTTCGTTGTTGCAAAGACCCGATTTTTAAAGAGTGAAAGATTTAAGATGGGTTCAACTGCTCGTTTTTCAATAAAGATAAACAATGCGAGAAGGACAATAAATCCTCCGAATAATAGGTAGCTCGTTGTTGACTGCCATTCAAATTTATCTCCGCCGAATGTGAGGCCTAAAAGCAGCAAGACAACCGCTGGAATCAGCGTAAAAATACCAAAGTAATCAATGTGTACTTTGCCTTTTGCAGCCCTGATTGTCTCATTTTTCATACCAATCACGATCATAGCTGTAGAAATAATTCCAAATGGTACGTTGATCAAGAAGATCCAGTGCCAGCTGATGTGATCAACCATAAGTCCTCCGATAAAAGGACCAATAACAGAACTTAATCCATAAATCGCACCGAACACCCCTTGCCACTTCGCACGCTGTTCAGCAGTAAAGATATCCCCTATAATCGTTTGTGATAGAGGCATGATCATTCCTCCACCAATTCCTTGAAGGCCGCGATAAATAATCAATTCTTCCATCGTATTGGCTGTTCCACAAAGTGCAGAACCTAAAATAAAAATGAAGTTCCCAAGTAAGTATAATTTTCTGCGTCCGTAAAGGTCAGAAAGCTTTCCTACGATCGGAACGACGGTTGTTGATGTAATCAAGTATGCGGTCGTCACCCAAGCAAAGATTGAAAATCCGTTCAGATCAGCAATTATCGTTGGCATTGCGGTACCAACAATGGTTTGTTCCAATGCACTAAAGAACATTCCGATGATCAAACCAGCTATGATAAGCTTCGTGTTTAACGTTTTTTGTACTGTTTCCATATCTATTCTCCTTATAAAAGCTGAACGTTTAAAACTGTTGCGATTCATTCGTTCATGCTCTTTTTTAATTCGTTTAATCCCTAGTAAATTAGCAAGCATGCCTTGAATGTGCATCTTTTGCGGCTGCTCTTTCTTAATTTAAAGCGAGATGAAATCAATAACTTGATGATAATCCTCTTTACTTTCTTCGGGTATTGATTCTTGATGAAGTAAATCTTTCATTTTATTAAGTAATTATTTCATTTTACCTTCAATGACTTCTTTTTCTGTCCATGGCAGTGACTTGCGATCAATCTCTACTTGCTTTTTCTTTTTTATTTTTCACCCATTTGACCGACTAGTCATTAACAACAAAAGTTAGTATATACCGTTTATGACCACTCAGTCAAACAAAATATTTATACGTTCTTCACTTGGAATATATGCTAAAATTATCCATGTATAGAAACTGTACTGAAGGAGTTCACATGACGTGGAACATATAAATGTAATTGGTGAAGGAAGTACAGCACAAGTGGTAGCCCTCTCTTCTAAGAAAGTGGCGAAACTCTTTTATGAGGACGTATCAGATGCTTCTATTGAACAAGAATTTGTAGTTGGTAAAATGATCAGTAACTCAGGACTTCCGGCACCTTCTGTCTGTAAAAGTGGTACGATTGCAGACAGAAGAGCGCTTATTTATGAAAGAATTGAAGGCACTACAGTAACTAGCTTATTAGAAAGTAAACCCTGGCTTATTTTACGCCTACTCAAACAAATGGCACATCTCCAAGTAAACATACATGAAAAGACGTTTTCTCGCCTTCCTTCTCAACGAGATGTTTTATTGAGAAAGATTGATTCTGCAGATGCGCTAAATAATGAAGTGAAAATAAAAATATATGACTTCCTCAGAACACTGCCAGATGGGGAATCTTTATGTCATGGTGATTTTCATCCCGATAATATCCTGCTTTCTGGAAACGATCCAACCATAATCGACTGGGCTGACGCTACAAAAGGAAACAGAGAAGCTGACTTAGCACGAACTCTGCTTATTTTATGCTTCGGCGGTTTATCCAAGTATACAAGTTCACTGAAATATAGAACGATGTTGTATGTCCGCAAACTTTTAGCAAAGTATTATAAACATCGTTATAATAGGCAATATTCTTTTTCAAAAAGTTCCCTGCGAAAATGGATGGTTATCAATGCAGCAGCTAGGTTGAGTGAGAAACTTCCACATCACGAAATAAAGCAGCTGGTATCTCTTATAGAAACTTACGTAAAGGATAAACGCTTTTGAAAAATAAGAATCTGCCTCTGCGCCTTGTGTTACTAATAACCGGCTGCAGCGATCCATCCCCATTACGATCAAATATAGAGGTACAAGTTAACGAACGCTTCGGAACAAAATTTGGATTGATAGACCAAATTATTGTAAATGACCTTAGGAAAAATGAAAGAAATCGATACACCCTCTCTAAAACCTGATTATTCGTTTATTCTTAAGACTTCAAAGGAATCTGAAGAATTCAGCAGAGAACAAACAGAGGCAAAACTTCTTTATTCTGCAGAAAGAGAAGTAATCTGTACTGAAAATAAAAACGTCTGTTATGAAACTTCTGAGTCACTAAGAACGTTTTTAGAAGACAATACGATTAAGTAAAGGAGAATAACACATGATATATGAAATGACTGTTCAAGTTCGTGTTCCTCATATGAGTGAAGGACAGCAATTTTATGAAACGCTGTTGAACCGTGCACCTGACTTCAATCCCCATGATGGTTTCGCAGAGTGGGAGCTGCTTCCTAACTGCTGGCTGCAGGTAGCAGAGGGAACTCCAACAGAAGGAAACGGTCCGATCCGCTTAGGTGTTATGGACCTTGAAGGTGAACGGACACGATTGATTAAGAAATTAAACATTGAACAATTTGAGATTTGTGAACGTGATGAAGTGTCTGTAAGATGGGCTACTTTTTCAGACCCTTGGGGAAATTGCTTAGGATTGTTTGAATACAAAGATGAAGAAGCTACATATGAGAAGCTTCAACAAGCAGTAAGGAGATAGATTCATGAGAGTTATTATTTCATCTGTAATATCAGTACTTTGTGGCGCATTATTCTTTTTTGCCATTCCTGGCGGAAACCCTTTAGAACTTCGCACACAAAGTGTGTTATTCGGTCTATTTTTCGGAATTATTACAGCACTTCCTTTTTTTCTTTTTTGCACACTTCCTGTAGCCTTTATTATTGAATCTTTTAAAGATAAGATGAGATTGAAATTCCGATTTCACCTGCTTTTATATATTGCACTTAGTGTCGTTTTTCTTCTGATCTATCGTTTTACCATTTTCTATTGGGCAAAGTTTGAAGGACTCAATACGTTTGCCGTATTTGGATATGGAATCACTTGCTCAATCGGTTTTTGTTTGAGTTACGCCTTGTTTAAACCTAGAAGAAGAAGAGAATCAAAGGAACCTGAAGAACCAACGGAGCCAGCAGGTCCGAGGAGATATAGGAGTAAAAGTACGGTTTAACAATTTTTCACGAAGAATATATGAGTCAAAGAAAGAAGCTTGAGCCACTTGCTCAAGCTTTTTACCATTCGGCGATTTTCACTTTGTGCCAGGTCGCTTGCCAGTTTTTGTTTTTAACACGCTCTCTATATTTGCTTCTTCTCTCCTCTGTCTTGGTAAAAATGCTAGTGGGTCTCACTTCCATATGTAAAACATCGTGAAGTCCACACGGTGCAGCTAAAATTACTTTATCCCTGTCATTGAGTGTGACTCCAAGGGCCGTCACGGTTTCAGGAAACTTAGAAATAGCATCAACGGTTGATGTATAAGGCTCGAAATCATGATTTACGAGATGCATTCTTGCTTCGTTTTTAACCGACCATGGCAGGTCAGGCATCCGATTATGAAGCATCTCTTCATACTTCTTTTCTACTTCTTTGCTTAAATGATGTGGGTCATAATAAACGACATCGATATCTGAGAGCTTTGTTCGTTCTTCAAAACCATGAAGAGTGTCCCAAATTTTTGTTCGAACAAACCCTGCGCAGATCCACCAGTCTGGTAGTTCTAACGTTTTGGCAGCACGTAAAACACTCATCATCCAGTCATCTTTTTCGATCATATCAATTATGTATTGTTGTTGATCCAACGGTTTACCCCCACTTTCCTCTTGATTTCTATAAGAATACTACAACAACCCGTTCAAGTTAATTCCACACACTTCATTGAGAATATAATTGACAATATCAAGTACAACATAATATGATAATAGTAACTTCATAGCTCCTAAAGGGGAGTAGCTTTTACAATATGGTCGTCATTTCGGAGCTTCGTGCTCTCGGCTATATTGGCAACGTTATTGTTGTTAGCAAGACCTTTACCGTTCGGCTGGTAAAGGTCTCTTTTTATGTAAGACCTTTGCCTTCACTAGGTAAAGGTCTTTTTTATTTTTTATAAACAAAGGAGGAAATAACATGGATTTATCGATCCTGTTAGAGTATGGTTGGATTTTATTAGTGTTGATCGCGTTGGAAGGTTTATTAGCTGCAGACAATGCACTCGTGTTAGCGATCATGGTGAAGCACTTACCTGAAGAACAACGGAAGAAAGCCTTATTTTATGGTTTAGTTGGTGCTTTCTTTTTCCGCTTCGCATCGCTCTTTGCCATTTCATTCTTAGTCAATGTGTGGCAGGTTCAAGCGATCGGTGCTGTGTACCTTCTATTCATCGCATTAAATCATATTTTTAGAAAAGTGCTTGTGAAAAAGACAGATGACTCAAATGGAAGCTTAAAACCTGATAAGAAAAAATCCGGGTTCTGGACCACAGTATTTAAAGTCGAGCTGGCTGATATCGCGTTTGCGGTCGATTCTATATTAGCTGCTGTAGCATTGGCAGTTGCGCTTCCTGATACTGGACTTCCTAAGATCGGCGGACTTGACGGAGGAAAGTTTGCCGTGATCTTCGCTGGGGGGTTAATTGGACTCATCATCATGCGATTTGCCGCTAACTTTTTTGTTAAACTCCTGCACTCTAAGCCTGGCCTTGAAATTGCGGCCTTTTTAATCGTGGGCTGGGTAGGTGTGAAATTAGCAGTTTATACACTTGCACACCCTGACTTAGCCATTCTTTCGGAAGGTTTTGCAAAATCACCTGAGTGGAAAATGACCTTCTATATTGTACTGATCCTGATTGCTGCAGGAGGCTGGTTCTTATCAAAAGAAAAGTCACCACAATCTCAAGCAGAATAGTTGGAAGTAAGTAGAGGCGTAACGGGTTCTCTTTTTAGGGAGAAAACGAGAAAATACAAGCCAAAACTCATAGCATTAGTACTATAAAACGCAACGAAAATTCGCTGCGTTTTTTCTTATTTTGTAAGGGATTTAATAAAAAAACACCAGTTTTACACCTTAATTTTCAGCACAAGTACCATACTTTTTAGTAAGATACACTAATTATTGTCACGGAGGGAATTGGAATGCACATTCACTTGTCAATTGAGCTGTCATCCTTAGTTAAAAAGAACAATTCTACGCTATTGAGCGAAAACAGGTGTGTTGTGAGCGAAACGAACCTCCGACTGAGCGAAACGGACCCCTGACTGAGCGAAAACCCCATTCGATTGAGCGAAAGTGTAATAAATAAAATAACAAGTACCGTAAAACAGGATGCTGCAATAATTTCTGTAAGCTGGGTGCAAAATTGAATAACAAAATAAGGAAAAGACCAGACAAAAATAATCTGATCTTTTTTAAAGTAAATTACCTATCCAATTATAGTGTTATTCACCTGATAAAAGGCTTGAGCATTACAATTTCTCTTCCAAAAAGAACCCCTTAGCCTATGCGCTTTAACGGTTTCGAACAGAATCTCCTTCAATCAGGCTTACATTGATCCGCTCATGTTCATTTTTTTGTTTTTTGATCAAATTTAGCAATAATTCTGATGCGAGTGCGCCCCATTTATGTTTGGAATAGTTTATGGTCGCTAGTCTTGGCTGGACATATTGGGAAACTTCAATGTTATCAAAACCTATGATATGAACATCCTCGCCAACACGTAAATTCGTTCGGCTAAAATAGTTATACATACCGATCGCCATTTCATCATTTAAACAAAACACACCAACTGGCTCTGAGAATTCCTGGTGAACTCTTTTGGCGGCTGCTTCTCCAGATAACTTGTTAAAATCACCTTGCAACTCAATGTACTCAATCTGAGAATAGCGCTGAACCGCTTTTTGCACAGCCTCCAGTCGCTGCATCGCATCGAACGAAATATCAGGTCCCTTTACGACATAGATCTTCTGGTGGCCCTTTTCCGCGAGATAATCAATGGCAAGTGTTGCACCTGCTTTGTTATCGAGCAGCACTTGAGAGATATTTGAGTGATCCATTCTTCTATCCATCACAACGAGTTTATGACCGCGTTCTGCATGACTTAACAGTTCTTCAGTTTTATAGGTTGCATCTAATATGATCGCTCCATCGATCATGCGTTCAGGAAGAAAACGGTGCGACTCTTTCCCGCTGCAAACGATAAGTTCATACCCGTTCTCACTTAACGTTTCCATCATTCCTTGAAGAAGCTGGCCATAAAAAGCACCGCTATAATCGGTTAAATAAATGCCAATGATTTTTGTTTCTCTTTTTTTCAATGAACGAGCAGCTGCACTCGGAATATAATTTAGTTCTTTAGCTATGGCTAGAATACGTGCAGATGTTTCCTTTGTTACTTTCGGACTTCCGTTTAGGGCATAGGAGACCGTGGAGATGGAAACACCTGCTTGTTTTGCAATGTCTTTTATACTTACCAACGAAATTCTCTCCTATCTCTCTTGTTGCAAACGTTTCCTTTATTATACCGAATGGTTAGGAATAAATCTCGACGGTATTCACATCTGCTGACAATTTTTTTACAAACACAGATCGATCGACGACCACTCCACCATCCCGGTAAAGGTTTTCGTACACTTCAGAATCCACATCTTGACCGTTAACGAGAAGTCTTCTTGAACCTTCACCACGATCATGGAACACAAACGTAACAGGTCTTCCATCAAGCATGTACTGCATCTCTAATCCCTTTAAGTCTTCTGATAATACAGGATCGATGATCAGCTGTTCACCTTGTGGACGAATTCCTAAACAGTTTGAGATCAACTGATTGAAATAGATTCCTGGTCCTGAAGAATAGATGCGCCAGCCGCCTTTTACTTTTGCCTTCCCTTCTTTTAACTCACCAAAGCGCTCCTGTGCCTCGTAGCGTGTTTTAAAATCACCATCAGAACTCGAGAAGTAGGCATTGCTTTGACGCCGCTCTGCATTTGGGACTTTCTCTTGAATCATCACTGGGTTGATCTTTTCTAACCCACTCCAGACTTCTTCAGACTTTCCAAGCTTCGCCATCGCTTCAACAAAACGAATATGCGCGTGTACGTATTGAAGTCCGATTTCGCGCCCAAAATTGGATGCCTGTTCTGCACGTTTAAAATGTGTACTCACACCGCCTTTGTAGTGAGCAGGTTTATCCATCAATCGAACGCCATCCGGGCAATAAAATGTATCCATGATGAGGTTCAAATGTCTTTCAGCCTGCTCTGGTGTTAAAAGCTCAGCAATCATACTGCGTGTCATCGGAAGCAGACGATAGTTGATGCCTGTTGTGTTGTCACTCGGATGAAGCATTAGTTTCGGTTCTTCTGCATTCTCCATATAAACGAATCCAGGAATGACATCCGTGCTCAGCATGTACTTTTGATAATCAGATTTGATGTTTTCAGCTAAAGAACTTAGTTCCGCAGCATGAACTTTGTCCACCTTTTTTAATAATCCTGAGAACTGTGTCATCACTTGATAGGTTAGTGCAACCGTCCAAGAGCTCACCATAAATTTTTTGAGTTGAGGATTAGCTGGCTGCAGCGTGTCATCCCAGTCTCCATCCCCATAAGAAGAAAGGTGTGTATCGTGCAAGAAGTTATCTTTCATATAGCGAATCTGCTTCTCTATGTGCTCGAACAACGTTGCTTTTTTCTCAGTAAACCCAAAATCACGGTTTGTGGTGTATGGTAATTTCTCTTTTAAAATATCATAGTCGTTTGTTGCCGCAAGATAATCAGCTACTGCTTTTAGCGGCCAGACAATGATGTCACCGTGTGACTCTTCTTGCTGAATCTTAAAATACTGATCAAACATGAACCATTGCGGCCAGTTCCCTGTCTCTTCATATTGATGAGAATAAACGGTTAAGAGGATCTCTTTTACCGCATCATAATGCTGTGTTGCTAAGAAATATTCTGCAGGTCCCTGACAAACATCACGAGTTCCCCACGCTGCTCCGCCATATTGCTCTAAACCATGTGGAACAGAATAGTGAATCAGCATATTATGCGTGTACCAGTGTGCTAACGCGTTCATTTTTTGAAGATCATGCGTTTCTTTCCCGTCTTTTGTTAAACGGAAATGGCGGTTCGTGTGCCGGATAAACGCACGATAACGCTCAATTTCTGTTTCAGCCTTTTTCTCTGTAAACGGCAGCTCTTTACCATCGATCAGACCTTGAACCGTTAATTTCCATTCCGTTGTTGGTAATAATTCAAAAACGACTAGTGATGCAGAACCAGAATCAATGTTTTCACCAAAAATGGTTTCATCTGTGATAGACATCTCACTACCTGTCAGTTTCATGCGATAGCTTAAGTTTGCATATGTTTTTGAGCTGTCTGATGAATCATCAGCATAGAACGAAAGAACGTTATCCTCTTTTTCCATTTTGTATGCAACTTCATATTCTTGATTGTTCATCGACACTTGATTAGTAACGACAAAGCGATAAGGTTTTCCGCTTAAAGCTTTAACTTGAAGCTCAACTTCAGGCGTGTCAACGGTCGTGAAGTTTGTAATGATAAACATCTCTTCATCTATTTTGTAGTACCAACGTGTGTAGTTGAAGCCCATCTCAAAAAGTGAAGGCATCGTTAATAGCTGCAGCTTACCTTCGAGCTCAACATAAATGCGCTGGCCAGACGTTTTCATCACGTTCAAAGCGTTACGAGCGTTCGTGAGCATCTTATTAAACGATGTGTTTCCGACAACTAACTGTGAATTAAAGATTCCGTACATATACGATGTTGTTGTAATGATCTCTTCTTTTAACTTCACGTTGTTCCCCGTTACGAGAATGTGTCCGTGCGGCCGTTCTACGATTCTTTCTTTTTCTTTTAATACGATGTGCTCGTATGTTGGGGTAAAGAATGATAGAAGTGTGTCTCCTTCGTACTCTTCTAAAATTCTTTTTGGGAAAAGAACATCCACTTCTTCTATAGAAAGATCATCTGTTTTTAATGTTCCACCAAACTCGTGATTACGCTTTACTTTCTCAAGCTTTGTCATTTCCTTGCTTGTATGATTCTGAACTTTTTCCCAGGCTTCTTCTATTTCAGTTCGGAATTCAACTGACGTGACCGCTTCTGGATGATCTTCTTTAAAGCAGCCATAAAAGACGAATTGCTGCTTTCCATCTAACTCAACCACTTCTGATTGAAGAGCAATGTATGCAAACTCATATTGATACACTTCGTTCGGCAAGTTTTCCTTAAAAAGAACCTCAGGAATATCCGTTTCTTTATAAGAAGTTCCAAAAAACTGAAAACCATCTGTTGCGTAACCATCAGCTTTAGTAAGTGACCCTTGCTGCAGATATGGAAAAGCTTTTCCGTTCGGCTGGTTTTGACGGGAACATACAACATACCCAAGTGCATCATCTTCAAATACTTTGTGGTCGACATATTGTGCGGTAAACGCCTCGTTCGTTCGCACTGCCCCTCTATGTGCCAGACCAACGTCCTGACCGTAGATCAAATCTGCTTTAACGTCAGATCCGTTTAGCTCCACATTCCAAAACCAAATGCCATTTTCACTTAGTGTAAACGTGACTTTATAAGAAACATCTTGAAATGTGCCTTCCCAAAACACTTCGCTGTTAGTATGAGAGACCGCGCTTCCTGATTTTGAACCTACTAATGGAACTGTTTGAATCCCATCCTCTTTAAATAAACGTAAATATAGATTGTTTAATGACCCATCGATCGGGTTACTCATCCATTGATTGATCATCGTATCGTTATAGGAAGCCTCGAAAACATCACCACTGCTTAAAAACGTAAATGTATAATCACCAGCTTTGATATCAAAGTTCCCTTTTGTCATCGTTGTCATCGTTTACCGCCTCTTTTCTGGATCGTAAGTTTGAAAACTGCAGTTTACATTAAGGCTCTTGCCTTAGCATTTGTTCATGACTCAAGCTTCCTTGTATTTCCCTTAAAGAAGTTCCTCAAGTAAATACACCATCTACACTCGTTTACCTTGAGAATGAAGTCTAGTCTTCGGAAGGTTACGCAATAAACAATAATCTTCGTAAGATTTTTCAGATGAAGCCTTTAAGGCTCTCTCTAGAAGCTAACAATATTTATTTACTTCTGTGACATTGATTGGAGTGCAGGGTGCGAGCACCTGGAACGGAAATCAAACCCATCCAAACAACAACTTGATTACACCCTGAAATAATATTTTATCGAAACGTTTCAATTAAATTCAAGGCGATTATAAGATGTATTTTACTGCGTGTCAATTTCATTGATTTCCCTTCTAATAAAAGAGCCACACTGTAAAACCCTTTATTTTCAACAACAATGGAAGTTTATAACTTTTTTAAAATTCTGTGTTGAAAACGATTACAACTTGAATTATAATGTGCTTATCGAAACGTTTCAACAATAATTTCAAAGAAAATTCGGGAATATTAAAATTAGGAATTGCTGACAAAGCAAATCTATAGGGGGAAATCACATGAAAAAACGTTGGTTTAACAAATCGATGGTAACGTCAATGGTTGGTGCTCTAGTCCTTTCTGGCGCACTTGCAGGATGCTCTTCGGGTTCTGGAGAAGATGGCAAGACAACGATTACGGTTTGGGGTATGGGAGAAGAAGCAAAATCGCTTCCTAAAATCGCAGAACAATTCGAAAAAGAAAATCCCAAGATTGATGTTAAAGTACAAGCACTTCCGTGGGATCAAGCACATGACAAACTATTAACAGCAGTTGCTTCCAAAAAGGGTCCTGATGTTCTTCAAATGGGAACAACTTGGATTCCGGAATTTGCAGCAGCTGGAGCGTTAAAAGATTTAACACCACATGTAAAAGATTACCCGGAACTTGATCCGAAGCATTTCTTTGAAGGTTCTGTTGAAACGACTAAGTTTGAAGACAAAATGGTTGGTGTACCTTGGTACGTTGACACACGTTTATTATACTACCGCACAGATTTGTTAGAAAAAGCTGGCTATAAAGAAGCTCCAAAGACTTGGGACGAGCTGAAGGAAGCAGCTGACAAATTGGCTGACCGCGGCAAAGGAAAATATGGTATCTCGATTGATGCGAAAGAACAGAGTCTCTCCTTTATGTTCGCCCGCCAAAACGGTGCTGAGCTTTTAGGACCGAACAACGAACCGAACTTTAACGATCCTAAGTTTGTAGAAGCAGTAGAATATTTGAACAGCTTCTATGAAAGCGGAGCGGCTCCAAAGGAAGAACTGGGAATGGATATTATTCAAGGCTTCCGTGGAGATGGAATTCTTCCAATGTTCATCAGTGGTCCATGGATGATCAAGCTGATCAACGACCAAGCGCCTGACTTAGAAGGTAAATGGGGTACGGCTGTACTTCCAGCAAAGGAAAACAATATCTCTGCACTTGGCGGCTCTAACCTTTCTGTGTTCGAGCACACGAAGCATGAAAAAGAAGCGTTGAAATTTGCAGCTTACATGAGTAAACCTGAAACACAGTTAAAGTGGATGGAAATGACGAATTCTCTTCCTGCAACACAAAAAGCATGGGAAGATGAGTCACTGACTAGTAATGAGTATTACAAATCATTCGGTGAACAAATGGAAAGTTCACAACCGATGCCGGTTATCAAGCAGTGGGAAGAAATTGCTCAAACGTATTTAAAGAGCTTTGAGAAAATCTACCGTGGTGGAGCAGATGTTCAAAAAGAAATGGATGCTTTTGATAAGAAAGCTGAAGAGATTTTAAAGAAATAACATCCGGCTGACGGGGGTCTAACGAGCAGTTCATCCTGCTCGTTACCTTTTTATTATCAGCACGGGTATCGATGAAGGATGTGAAACAAAACATGAAAAGTTACTCAAAAACAACTCCTTACCTCTTCATTGGACCGGCTCTTGCTTTATTGGCCTTATTCTCTCTTTTCCCCATTGTTCTTGCATTGGTGATTAGTTTTACAGATATTGATTTAGCTGGACTCGCAGACTATTCAAATATTAGTTTTATTGGCATAGAAAACTATATAAATATCTTTCAAGATCCGATCTTTTTAAAATCAATTGGAAACACCATCTTTTATGTTGTGTTTGGTGTTCCGCTAGTTATCGCCTGTTCACTTGGTATTGCGCTTTTAATCAACTTTGGTACAGCACGTATTTTTAAGGCTTTTCGTCTCGTTTTTTATATGCCTTCCATCACAAACGTTGTTGCGGTAGCCGTTGTATGGACATACCTGTATAACCCGCAGTTCGGTTTGTTTAATTACCTTTTAGGCTTAGTTGGCATCCCTGCTATTCCGTGGCTGCAGGATCCAACGATTGCAAAAGGTTCTTTAATCGCATTAGCCGTTTGGCGTGCAATCGGTGTGAATATGATCATCTTCTTAGCTGCCCTGCAAGGCATTCCGAAAACGTATTATGAAGCCGCTCAGCTCGATGGAGCAAACAACTGGAAGCAGCTTACGAAGATCACGATCCCTCTTCTTCGTTACGCGATTTTCTTTGTATCGATTACAACGATGATCGGATGGGTTCAGTTCTTCGAGGAACCATTTGTTATGACAAACGGTGGACCGCTTGATAGTACGACTTCTGTTGCACTATTTATCTACAGAAACGGATTCCAGTTAAGCAACTTTGGTTATGCCGCTGCAGGATCGTTCGTTCTGTTTGTTACGATCATTATCATCACGATGATTCAGTTCCGTTTGCAAAAGAAAGATACCGACATTTAAGACGTGAGGTGAGAACATGAAAACAAAAGCATCTGATGCTAAAAAAGCATACAGAATTCAGCAGTGGATTGCAGGAATCGTTTTAACGCTTGGCGGTCTTTTAGTGGCCATTCCATTTATCTGGATGATTCTTTCTGCGTTCAAACCTGAAAGTGAAGTGCTTCAGCTCACCCCAACATTGTGGCCTGAAACCTTTACAATGGATAACTTCATCTATCTGTTTGAAAATATGAACTTTGCTGTGTACTTGCGAAATACGATTATCATTGTCCTCTGTTCTTTTGTCGGACTTTTCTTTAATGCGATGGCTGGATATGCGTTCGCTAAGTACAAGTTTAAAGGCAGAGAGAAACTTTTCTATCTCGTACTGGCAACCATGATGATTCCTGGACAAGTGACAATGATTCCTGTGTACCTCATTCTGAACCAGATGGGATTAACGAATACAATGGCAGGAATTGTTCTGCCAGGTTTAGTGGGTGCATTCAGTATCTTCTTGTTCCGACAGTTTATGTCTACGATACCAGATGAACTGCTTGAAGCAGCCCGACTTGACGGCGCAAGTGAATTCCGTGTGTTTATGCAGCTGGTTCTGCCGATCTCTAAGCCCATTATGGCCGTACAGGGAATACTAACTTTTATAGCAGGATGGAACAGCTTCTTATGGCCTCTGATCATTGCGAACGATGAGAGTCTATATACGTTATCAGTTGGCTTAAGCTTATTGAAAGGGCAATACGGAGGAAACTTCGCGCTGCAGATGGCCGGTTCAACGTTCATGGTCGTGCCGATCGTCATTATTTTTATCATCTTCCAAAAGCATATTATCGAAGGCTATACGATCTCAGGGATGAAATAATAATAGTAGAAAGGAGCCGGCCAAACTTTGGGCCAGCTCCTTTTTTCATGTGAGGCGGGGACTGGTTTTTTGTCGAAAAGCCTATAAATAATGTATAAGAGACTAAAAATTTTTTTGATGGCCTATAAACTTTTTTGAAGACCTATAAACTTTCTTTAAGGGCCTATAAATGATGAACAAGGGCCTATAAAACAAATTGCAAGCATTATCAAGCTTATTTAAGCACTTCTTCCCTCGCAACAGTCTGATAAGCTTTGAAGAACAAATCACAAAACGCATCCCATTCCTCTGCAGCTTTGATAGATTCTTCGTTCACTTCTCTGCAAACAGGTTTTTGCAATAGATCAACTAGTTGATTCGAAAACATCGTGATTGTTTCCTCTGCCGCACCTTTTAAAACATTTCTTACAAATTCATCAGGATGGTACCAGTCTGCTACTCGCTCGATGTCACGGTAAATTTGAGTTAACAAAAGATTGCGAGGTCCTTCCCACTGTTCGTTAACGACAACATCACGGAAGATGCGAGGCAGTGCTGAGAACTCCTCCATCACCCCGTGACCGCCGAACACGGAAATGGCATCACGCAATACGTCTGCTCCTTCATTGGTTACACAAATCTTTTGCAGTAAAATAAGCTCTCTTAAGTTAAAAAGCTGTTTTCGAAGCTCTTCAGGCTGATCCTTTGGAATACCTGCATTCAGCGGTTGATGTAGACTGAGGAAAAGATCATATATTTTAAACGCTCCTGCCGTTGTGCGTTCGGCTGCATGCTGTAATCTTAGTAATGTACTTGCCGAAAGCGGGTAATCTTTTACCTTTTTACCAAAAACCGTACGGAAATCACCGTAAAGTTTCGCTTCACGAGAAGCACGCAGCATAAAACCAGCACACGCAATACCGATCTCAAGACGTGATAACGTCAGCACGATTCCTGCTGCAACAGCAACACCTTTATCATTTGGTCCTACAGGATACGCGACTGCGCCATCATACTGAATTTCACCTGTCGGAAGCTCTGCTGTTCCCATCTTCCATTTAATCCGGTTGATTTGATAGCTGTTCCTTTTTTCCGGTAGTTTGTCACCAGGCAGCCAAGACGGAACAATGAATGTAGATACCTTATCTGATCCTGTTACTTTCGCCGTTACGACTGAATAATCGGCATGCGCAACAGAACAGAAGAACTTGTTTCCATACAAACGGTAGTTCTTTCCGTCAGGAACAGCTTCAAGAACATTCGCCGGAAGGTCTGACCCGCCTTGGATCTCTGACATGAATTGTGCACCTATCGCAAAATCTCCGTCCATCCCTTCTTTTGTATGCTGTAAAATTTCGCGGAGTTCAGGGTGATCTCCATTTGGATATTGCTCTAGCAGTGCGATCAATCCAATCGTGCATGTTAACGGACAAGCAACTCCCGCCTCGCCTAGCTGGTGGATTAACATTCTTTTAACAAAGCTTTCCCAAGGTGCCATTTTACTCGAAAAGAGTCCTTCTCCAAACACTTCTTTCTCAAGAATATGCATTTCCTGCGGGCGAACAATCCGGTCAATGCGGTTATTAAATGCGTCATAATGAAGCATATATGGACGTACTTCCGGTCTCGCGTTCTGCTCCGCCAACTTGTTCCATTTTGAGGAAACGACAGGGGAAAAAGATAGGATTGCGTTATGTATGGAGTCTACATTCTTACCCGCATACCGTCTGACCGCCTTATGCAGAAATAGTTCATCTCTGTACCAGTCCATGCTATCGCGCTTTAGCAAAAACGCATTGAAGGTATAGGTGTTCTTGCCTTTAACAACATGATGTTCGGAAGCAATGTTCATTGATATTCGCTCCTTGTTTTTGATTTAAAACTGCTCCAGTTCGGACAATAAAATGCCCTTTTTGGTTAACACAACGTCACTTTCCTTCTCAAAACCTGATATCGTGGTAATTTTATTTTCTAAGAAAGAGAATCGAAATTTCTTATCAAAGTCCCCATTGAGAGTAAAATAAACACTATTTTCTTCCGGACTAAAAATTAAAGATAGCTGTGTAGGGTAATTCCCATCAAATTGACAGGCTTCTCTAAGAACGGTTAACCCTTTTTCTACTGAAAAGTCATCTACGTTGTTTTGAATCTTGGAATAAACTATCTTATAACGCTCACTCCCTGGCCCATCTATAGTTTCTAAATCAGAACTCAAATTATCTGCCACTGAAAAATTGGTGAGCACCATAAAATCATTTTTTATTGAATCTGCGTCTAGATATTGTCTGCCTGGCTCCACAATATAAGACTTGTTGTTCGGAGCAGCTATCAAACTATGTACACTGTACTCCGGGACATTTACAACCTCTTTTTCCTGAAGATAAGACGGCAACTCTGCAGTTGCCACTTTTCCAGACAATACTTCATCAAACAGCCTCATGATATGTACACAGTTCTTACCTCTTCTATATTTCCCCTCTTCATTTGGATCCACGATCTGGAGATTCATAAAGGTACCATTTTTGTTTAGACCAAAAGCAGGCAGAAATCTGCCGCCTTCTTTTTGAGAGATAATAAGCTGATCGTCGCCTACTAATGCGATCTTAATGGGACGCTTTGATATATCAAAATTCATTCCGATGTATGGTTTATCCTTGTGCAAAACAAAGCTTGTACACACTGGAGTTCACTTCCTCCCTTGATTTGTAAAAACTTACAGTGGATAGTTCGACATATGGTGCGTGAACCCTTTTTGTTGGTTTTTACGGTACGTGTTCTTATATTTATTACACGTTCGCCGCTAAAATGGTTGTGACCACCTGTAAAAGGCTTCGTTCCACCTTAGATGAACGGCTTACCGCCACTAAAGCATTCAGTTCCACCTTAAAAGCATTGATGACCAAGACTAACTATCTCACTCCATATCTGCTGTTTTTACACTATTTAGACAACAAAAAACACCCTCGTCCAGATGGATTCAGGTGCTAAATAACTCTATTGAATAGAAAACACTTCTTTTTCAAGCAGTTCTTCAGGTTTCTTACCGATTGGGTCTTTGTGGAAGTAGTCACGAATCACGCCATCTTTTAAATAGTTGGCGATCGAAACCATGATCATTCCCTGATCGAGTGCAAGGTACGCTTTTGCGATCTCGCCGGTCTCGACGTTAACAGAATCATAGAATCCATACTTGCTGTACGTGTTTAGCTCTTTCAATGCTTTGATGTTTGTCCGAACTGCTTCCGGATCGTAATCTAATGCTAAGAATGACGCATGCGCAGTAACGGTTGCACCATCTTTGTATCCAGACGTTCCGAGCGGTGTAGCTGCAAATTCGCTGTAACCATCAGGCGTAGCCGAAGGTGAGAAGCCCCAAGCTGGGTATCCCTTTTCTTTTGCAAAGGCTTGCTGCAATTCAACGTGACGTTTATTGTTAAGGCCAAGCGCGTTCTTACCTAGATCTTTTTCTTTTAAAACAATTCCTGGCATAAGGCTTTCAAACATGCTGCCTCCCCAACTAGGAACGAATTTTACACCATTGTATTCATAGTGGCCTTCAAAAACGGAAACGCCGTCGTATTCATGTGTTTCACCTTCAGGAATTTGACCTTGCCAATCCCACTCTTTTGGCATTGTTCGGTACATCTTCCACCAGTGATCGCTCGGTACATCCCCTTTTCCAATCGAAATGTAACTCGCTACACGAGGTTCAGTATTAAACAATCCATAATGATGATCAGTTAATTTTCCTTTAGCTACATCATATCCTCCGCGGAATTGACCTACTTCAGGATCATATAACGTTGTGTAGTTCATGTTTTCAACGATCTTGCTTGTTTGTGGATTCAACTCATCATAAGCTTGTCCAACTACGATCAATCCAGCTGACAGCCATCCGTTATCAACTTGAGAGATAAATTGCCCCCAGTCTTTCTTGATTGAACCGTCGTTCGTGTTGTACCAGTTATAAAAAAGGCCGTTCCATTTTTCCAGCTTTTCTACAGTATTTAATGTGACTTGGATGCGTTTAACCGCTTCATCTCTCGTGATGATTCCTAATTGTTGAGCAGATACGGTACTCATCATATACATCCCGATGTTCGTTGGAGATGTGTGAGTTGCGTCTTTCTTACCCTCTGCTGTATATCTCGTTTCATCATAGGTCATTCCTGTTTTCGGATCTGTATGATCTTGATAGAACGCATACGTTTTCTTTGCAATCGCTTTCAATTCTGCGTTAAAAGCAATGTCTTTACCTATATCAGTTGCAGATGCAGTAGGTGTTACACACAAGTTTGCAAAGAGACTAAACATCAGTAAGAAACTTATAATTTTAGCTGCTTTCATGTGAGTTCTGCTCCTCTCTATTTTAAGAAAATGCGAATCGAAACGTTTCACCGATATTTTATCATTTTTAACTTAAAGAAATAAGACATTTCCAACATTTTAAGTCATTGGTTGTATGCGTTTTCACAATAAACAGTATAAAGGTAGGAGTGAAATGATAATATTAGGAAACTTCCTGATAGTTTAAGGAAAATAAAGGATACGAATCGTTTTTATAGAAGAAGTATGAAATTACATATACTGGAGGCTTTCGCTATGCAAGCACGTTCTGGACACATCTTCGGGTACAAAAACATGAAAGTGCCTTATCTGTTACAGAGCAACACAGAATCATCGAATGGGCTGGCCATCTTCCTCCCTGGTATGGGATATACGATGAGAAACCCGCTTTTGCACTTTGCATCAGGAGCATTTTTTAGAAAGGGATTTGATGTTCTGCACATCAATTATTTGTATTATATAGAGGAATATGAAGCGTTCACGATTGATGAACTTAAGACTGCCCTGCATCAAGATGTTACTTCTGTACTAAATGAAGTTTTGCCAGGTTTAGACTACAGCTCGTATTACTTGTTAGGAAAATCACTTGGCACGTTAGCTATGCCTGCTGCATTAAAAATCAGTCCGCTTCAAAACGCGAAAACGGTATGGTTAACCCCTAATTTGAAAGACGAAACGGTTTTACATACCATGATGACGATTAAACAAAATGGACTTTGTATCATTGGAGACGAAGATCCGTTTTACGATTCCGAAAAAATAGAGCAATTAGTGAGAAACACGCAAATGGAGTACATGATCCCTAAAGGGATTAATCATGCCCTTGAAGTTGACCACGATGTCTTAAAATCTATTGATGCCATAAAAATGGCCATTCAAAGTATCATTAATTTTATAGATTCATAGAGATGGAAAATGGAGTGATTATGCAATGAACTTTCAATATATTGAGGCTCTTCAATTGTTGGAACGGACACCAGACACCCTAACACAGTTGTTATCTGGTCTTCCTCTAGAATGGTTACGTTGCAATGAAGGAAATGAATCGTGGAATTCACTTGAAGTTGTCGCTCATCTGATCGAATGCGAGAAAAAGAATTGGATTCCTCGTATTCAAAGTATACTTTCAAGTCATGAGAATCAAGATTTTCCTCCCTTTGATCGATATTCTCACTTAGGCAAAGAGATGGAATTGGACAGTCTACTGCAGAAATTTAAAGAGAAGAGACAAGAAAGTCTATTAACACTAAACACGATTGTTAAACAAGATTCTGATTTTGAAAGAACAGGAATACACCCTGAATTTGGGTCTGTAACATTAAGGCAGCTGCTTTCAACGTGGGTTGTGCATGATTTGACCCATCTGAACCAGATTACCAGAGTGCTCGCTAAACGATATCAAGAGGATGTTGGCCCGTGGAAAGCCTATTTGAGTATATTGAAGTAAAACGTTCCCTTTTCGAGAATGTTCTCTGCTACAAATAAAGGAAAATAATGGTTTTTGCCGAATGTATTAAACTTTATTAGATATAAGAGAGAGATAAAGAGATATAGGGGGAAAATTTCATGGTACTTCTTGCTGTCAGGCGGACAGTTTATTTTTTGCTGCCCATTGTTGGTGTGTTTTTTATCGGCGCCTTGCCCTATTTATTTTTTAGCAATGTAAAAGGAATTGAATCCGTTGCCCGTTTGCTTGAATCTGGTGCGATACAAAATGCATTATTCTTAAATCAAGATCTCGGACTTTTCTTCAGTCCTTTTCTGGACAATATCGGATCCTTAATGATGAAATTAATCACATTCTCAAATGTGGAGTATTACGAGTATCAGCAGATCAAACTTCTGTTTCCTACCATATTAACGCCCTTCTATTATTCATTTAGACTAGTAATCGGAGCATTTTTGCTAGCTCTCGTAGCTTCGCTAATTTTTGCATTGATTGTAAAAATAGTACCTGGAAAAGTACAAAAAGCTGTTCGTTTTCTCTTTTTTTCCCTAGAGTCGCTGCCTGACATCTTTCTTGTCGTCATGATCCAATATGGCATGATTCTATACTTCCGAAATACAGGACATCTCTTATTTCCTATCGTACATAGTGAACAAAATCCCAGTTATTTTATTCCTATTTTATGTTTGGCTATTATTCCAACCTTGTTCTTAACAAGGACACTCTTATTTTTATTGGATGATGAAGATTCAAAGTCCTATGTTGAGTTCGCACGTGCAAAAGGGCTGAAATATGCTCTTGTCCTTTATATTCACATGCTCAGAAACTCACTTCTAAGCCTGTTCTATTATTCGAAGACCGTTTATTGGCTTCTCATCTCTACCCTCTTTATGGTAGAAACCATTATGGCCATACCTGGCATTACAGACTTCATGCTTGATTATGGACCAACAACACCCGAAGTGATCACGGTTAGTATTTTGCTAATGTTTGTACCTTTCTATCTATTTTTTACTTTTACCTCTTATGTTCTCGAGCGTAAATTAGGCCATACAGAAGAGGAGACGGCTTAAGATGTCTATTTGGAAAAGTCCTCTTTTTCTAACGGGTTTCTCCATCATTATTTCGCTCTTTTTGGGAAGTATCATTTATTCTCAATACGTTCCAAATGATAAACAGCCCGTTATGCAGATTCGATACGATGAAAATAAAAATGCCATAGATGGTGCACCCATTGCCCCTCATAAAGAAATGCCTTTTGGAACAGATCGGTTCGGCGTTAGTATTCTGCATAAAGTCTTGGACGGGGCTAAATATACGCTCGGTGTTGCCTTTTTTATCGCATTTGCTAGGTTATTCTTCGGAACGATCTTAGGACTATTCATCAGTCAGATGCCAAAGTTCATTCTTAGAACGCTGAGCAAACTCTTTGAATCGTTTTATTATGCGCCCGCAACCATTATTGTTGCTCTTGTTTCCTGTCCTTCAGATTTTCACATGGGCTGTAACAAGAGAAGCCCAGACGATATTTGCTATCATTCTATTAGTTATAATTGCGGTTCCGCCCGTTATGGTGACAGTGGCGAGCGAGACTTCTAAGTTTTTAGAAAATGAGTTTATCTCGTCTGTAAAAATTCTTGGAGGAGGCAGGTTCCACATCCTTCGTAAACATGTACTGCCTTACCTGCGGCCGCGTTTAGGAATTTTGTATAGTCAGCAGCTGATCGCAACTCTTTTACTTGGTGCGCATTTAGGAATATTACAAGTATTCATTGGTGGAACAGACTTTATTACACTTGATCCATTAGAAAACAATACGGTACCAGTTGCAATGATCAACGAGTGGTCAAGCATGATCGGCGCAAACTACTTTCAGATCCGTGGTGATCGTTGGATTGTCTTCGCTCCACTTGCCGGATTTGCCGTAACCATTCTTGCCCTGAATTTCATGGTTGAAGCAATGAAACGCCAATACCTCGAACAAGGCGCGTATACGAAGAAAAGCCGTCGTGTGCGTAAGGATAAAGCTCCTGTACAGATGAAAAAGTTATCTCAAGAGCAGTTTGAGAGGATTATGAAAACGGGGACTGACGGTTAAGCATTTTATAGTAGACTCGCAAAGGGAACGTTCTCTTTTGCGAGTCTACTTTAGTATTTAACAGAGTGTGTCGAAAATCGGATAAAAAAATTTATAAACGGATAAAAACATGTTATACACGGAATTATTGACGGTTACCCCGTATTAATCTTTAGTTACCTCTTAATTAAAGTCCATGTCATTTAATGTGTTCACCTAAGACTCACACCCCGTATTTTTGTATTACTCAAAAGTACAAAACAATGTTAAATGAATCAGTCTACTCACCAGAAACAAAGGAATAGATCTGCTTTTCGTGGAATAGAGGAATATAGAGAACAAACTGCAAGAAGGAGTGAGTTTTTTGAGCGAGGCAGATTACAACGTGATTTTTTACACACTTTACCTTCTGCTCGGATTGCCGATCAGCTATCATTATGCAAAATTCACCGTCACACATACAGGAATGGTCATTCCCCACTTTTTTGTCAGCTTAATGATCAACTTGTGTGTGGGAACGGTTGGCATCGTTTGCTGGATTTTCTTTTCTGTTAAAATCTCTAGAGCCTTCACACTCGGCGGAATCTATCTTGGAGCGTGGATCACTTCATTCAGTCTAGCGATCCTCTTAACCTTGCTTCTTATCAAACGAAAGTCCATGTTACAAACATTCCACCATAAGTGGCCCGCATAAAAACACCTTTCCGCATTAGAGGAAAGGTGTTTTGTCTTATTTAGCGATTAAGCTTTTACTTTTTTCTTTTTAATTTTAATTGCTGGTCCAGTTTTGTGAACATCGAGCCTGTTACTGTTTTAGCCATGCTTCTGCTTTCCGTTCCAATTCCTCATGAAGAACTGCTAAATTTCCCGTATCTTCTAACGCTTGTGCTGCATATTTTCGAGGAAAAATTTTGTATAACGTGTTCTTAAAGTCATCTCCATCACTCGGTTCCTTGTAAGAGGAAACAACGTATTTTCCATCCTCATTCTTAAGCTTGATGACAGCAGGAACTAAATGTCCAGACTGCCCTTCCGTTTTTGTTTCTTTATTAAAACCACTATATAACGAGTACAAATAGACGGTTGTTATATCCCCTATTTTCTTTGTTCCATAAACTTTGTGGACTTCAAACTGTTTATCCGTTTTTGGATATACATCTTCATAGGATTGAATAATGTACGTTGAAATCATCTCGTGCATTTCTGAAGTCACTTCAACAGCTGAAGACTGATTCATCGCATTGCACCCTGTTAACAAACCAATAATCAAAATCATTCTTAAAAATCCAGATTGCATTCACTTTCCCACTTTCTTAGGATAAGTCTTTGCCCCAAAGCATTTGAAGAAAATTCATGTAAAACGTAAATAGTACAGAAAGAATCAGCAATGAAACAGGAATAAACCGATATTGATCAACTCGGAATATCGTAAAGACAAGGATTCCAATTGAAATAGCTGATGCACCGTAATAAACATAAAACAATGGGTACACTGAAAACGGCCCTAAGAACGAGCCTAAGACAGCAAACTGAACACAAAACAAAAGAATAGAAAATAAAATCCACTTTTCCTTACCCGTTGTTTTAAGAGCACCGGTTAAAGCCAATACTCCCGCTCCAAGAATTACGAGCATCATCGTCCATTCATATAGAAAGAACAGGTTTTCATTATCAACAACAAAAAAATAGCCAATCAATGATAGTGGAATGGTGGCTAGTAAAAGGAATGAACTTCTTTTAACATATTGGATTGCCTCCATACTATTTCCCCCTTAACTAAATTCTTATTACTATATTACCATTTAATGGGTTACAATCGTTCTATCTTTCAAACTATTCAAACGATTTTATAATAATGTGATAAAATTAAGAAACAAAATTTAACTTAGTGAACAATAGGATATTAGCTGGATGCTGCAAGGAGTTGAAAAATTTGAAGAGATCCTTTCTTACATATAACAACAAAACGGTTCACCTTACCGAATGGGGAAAAGAACATAAACCAACGATTATTTGTTTGCATGGTTTGGGCAGTACAAGTCTAAGCTTTTTGGAAGTAGCAGAGGTGCTGAAAAATAATTTTAGACTGATCGCGTTTGATGCTCCTGGTCACGGAAAATCGGACGAATTTAATACCGCTGAAGAATATGAGATGCCTAGACTTGTAGAATGGCTTCATGGTTTACTGCAGCAGCTATATGTAAGCGATTTCTATTTTTTAACTCATTCTTGGGGAAGTTTCTTGTCTCTTCATTACTTAACCAAGTACCCGAATCATGTCATTGATACAATCCTAATCGATGGCGGCTATCAAACAAAGCGCGTGTGGTCTTCATCGCTAGAAGAAGAGATGGATCATTATGAAAAAGATTTTGATGAATACGTTTTTGATTCTTGGGATGCTTTTTATCAAGCAGAAAAAGAAAATTACTTAAAGTGGTCCCCTTTGAAAGAAGTCGCGGTTCGAGACTTAGGTGTGGAACGCGGCGGCAAGGTTTGCTGGCACGCAAGAGGTGAAACCGCACGGCACATCATTCGTGGCATGCATGTGCATGAAACAGAAGATATCTATCACCTTCTTCCAAAAGAAATCACACTGCTCGTTGCAACATTACCTGAACGTTTATCTGAAAAAAGATTGCAAACTGCTGAAGTGTTTAAACAAAATGCCAATGGCCGTGTAAAGGTAATACCAAGGACGACCCATTTATTGCACTGGGACAGACCGGAAATTGTAGTAGAAGAAATACAATCTAAATGGCTAACAAAAATAGGAGGTTAACAGATGGCACACTTACTCGTTTATTTTTACAAACTAAAACCAGAAGTGAAGGAGAAGTTTCTTGAGATTTCCGCTCAAACGAATAAAAAGTTTCAAGAATACGGCGGAGTGACAGAACAAATCTTTAAGTTATCCACTTCCCCCAAGAATTACGGCATTTCCTCTATTTCCGAGATGCTGAATGTTGAAGAAGATGAGGAAATTTGGATCGGTTTACTTCGCTTTCAATCCGAAGAACACGCCCGCATGACGATGGAAGATTTTGACCGGGACTCAGAAGTGAATGAACTATTGAACGAATTTGTTGCACATGTTGCCCCACTTGAGAAATTAGTTTTTGGAGAGTTTGTCTCAGGACAAGAAGTGGTGAGCGTTTAAAATAAATGAGGATTATTCAAAGAAAAATCCTCAATCATTTTATTCCAACTTTGATAGAGCCATTTTATTAAAACCTTACTTCCGTGGTGTATCTTATCAGCATATTAGATTCTCTTACGATCACTTAAAGTGTTATACCTTAATAAAATGAATTTAAACATTATTTCAAGTATAGGAGATTATACGGATAAGATTATCCATCATTTTGAAGATACTACTAAAGCGTTAATTAAAAACATCAACACAAGTATGGGAGATTATACGGATAAGATCGTTAACCACTTTGATGCTACATCTGAAGCATTGAAAAAAAGAATACTAGATGTTAAAACAGAAATCGAGAAAACTAACAGACAGTAAAGTCACCTAGACAACAAATAGGGTCTTTGCTGTTTTTTAATTTGAATACTTGTGAATGGTAAACATACTTTTATGTTAAGAAGGAGGCTAACCATATGACTTGGTTTTGGGTTTTCATTGGAGGCATGTTACTTTTTGCACTTTTTATAGACTGGCGTCGGAAAAGAAATAATAATAATCCACATAGTTCTACTCATGCAGGTGCTAAGCCTGGAGAAAGTACCAACTATCAGATGGGAGACAACCGGTATACTGGTGGCAGCGAATAGAGAAAATGCATCTCCTCTATCCAAGGAGATGCTTATCCAAATTCTTTTTGATGAGCCTTTTTCATCTTCAAATATTCTTGGTCAGTCCGAGCGAGTTTCCACTTCTCTTCAAAAATTGCGGCTGACTTTGCTTTAACAGGATCTATTTTACGCTCATTGACCTCGCCATTTTCTTTGTATTTTCTCCCGCCTTTGTAGTTCGTATAACGCCTTGCACGAGTATACCCCATCTGAAGAAACTTCCTCGCCATATCAGCACCGACAAAATCTTTATTTTCCTTGTACTCTAGAAATTGTTCATAAATTTTCTTGGAAGACTTTTCAGCTTCTTCTGGCGTTTTGAAACGCCAATGAGGGAGGATCTCACTTTTATAGGGTTCAACTAATAGAACACCTTGTTCACCTCGTCCCACACGATATTTTTCTGGATGTTTCCGAAAATCGATCGTATCAAAATCAAGGTCGTAGTCAAAAGCCATTGATTTCCCCTCCTTTCCTTATCGTTACCCGAAAAGAGTGAAATCAAAAATTTTGAACGTGTTGCCTTTACAAAAAGAAGAATCCGCTGTCCTCTCAAGAACAACGGAATCCATACTTATTGAACATTCTCATATAAGTTTTCTGAAGCACCTTCAATGAACGGACATGGCTTTCCGCTATAAAACACAGTCAGTTCATGCATGGCACGTGTACAAACTGTATAAAAAAGTTTTCGCTCACGCTCATTTTGATAGCCTGATGCATCAAAAATTGCGACCGCATCAAACTCAATGCCTTTCGCTAAATACGAAGGGATAATGATCACTCCTTTTTGGAAAGCAGCATCTTCATCGATCATAAGCCTTACATCCATTCTATTCTTTAGCGATTCGTACACTTTTTTGCTTTCTTTTGCAGAACGACAGATGATAGCAACCGTTTCATGTCCTTCTTTCAACCATTGACCTATAAGTTTTTCAACTTGGTCAACATGAGCGTTATTGCCTTCAACGCTAACGACTGCTGGTTTCTCTCCAGAACGATTAAATGGAATGATCGTGCTACCATCCTTTAAAAGACTCTTTGTAAACTCTACGATCTCTTTTGTCGAACGGTAACTTCTAGAAAGTGTAATCGTCTCAGGCTTTTTCTTACCTAATAACTTTCTCAGCATGCTAAACGATTCATCTGAAGCATGGGCATAAATAGACTGATTTAAATCACCCAGTACGGTTAGATTTGCTCGTGGAAAGATTCGCTGAATGAACGCAAATTGAAACAGTGAAAAATCTTGTGCTTCATCTATAAAAACATGCCTTACAGCAGCATTACTTTGAAAACCAATCAATAACTCTTTTACATATAAAAAGGGTGTAGCATCCTCATTCGAAAGATGATTTTGTTTTAAGTTAAATAGCGTTTGATTGCAAATATCGTTCCATGTATCAAGATCTGCTATCCGTTTATTATTTTTCTGAAACAGTTTGGAATAAAGTGACTTCATGTCCAGAAAAGCAGACTGTTCTACTTTTTCTCGAATTGATTTAAAAGCGATCCTCGTTACATATGCTGATAAAACTTTTTGCTCATTTTGCAAATCATTGAACGAATCTGCACCGTACTGATTTCGTTCTTGCAATTTCTCATAAAGCTTTGTATACACATTCTTATCAAGAATCTGAATCTCTTTTTCTACCCATGGTTTTTTGCGTTCTCGGCGTTCTATCTTTTTCAGTTCTTCTAAAACCCAAGCAGACGTTTTTTTCATCCGATAAGGGATCGTTTCACGTTGATCTAGTGAATAAAAGAATTCACTGATCTGCTTCGCACGAATGACAACACGGTCCCGGAATCTGATATCTAAAAATTGCATGCCTGATGTACTGAGATTATCTACGTAGCTATGGATAGCTTCTAGAAAATCAACAGAAGCTTTAAATTTTATTCCATCGATCCGACTGGGCTCACCGCTGCCTGACAGAAGATCCTCCATTTGTTCAAAAGGCGTTTCTACAGAGAAATCCTGTGCCAAATGATGATTGATATATGCCTGAAAAGTGGTCTGCTCCATATTTTCTTCCCCAAGCTCAGGAAGTACGTTCGCGACATAACTGTTAAACATGTTGTTTGGTGAGAACAAAACAATATGATGGGATTGCAATGTTTCACGATCACGATACAACAGGTACGCTACGCGCTGAAGGGCAGCAGATGTTTTTCCACAGCCAGCCGCTCCTTGCACGACAAGCAAGTCACTCGATGTATTTCGAATGATCGCATTCTGTTCTTTTTGAATGGTAGCGACTATACTTTTCATTTGTGTATTTGCTTGATTGCCTAACACTTGTTGCAGAAGTTCATCACCGATCGCCTCTCCGGTATCAAACATTCCCTTTATTTCTTCGCCCTTTATTATAAATTGTCTTTTAAGCTGCAAATCACCTGTAATGGTTCCACCAGGTGCACGAAAATCCGCTTTACCAAGAGAATGATCGTAATACAGACTCGAAATCGGCGCGCGCCAATCATGAACAAGGAATGAGCTAGTTGCTTCATCATAGTATGACGCAATCCCGATATAAACTTGTTCCGTGTTTTCCTCACCGTCTTCTCTAAAATCAATTCGACCGAAATAAGGGGAGTCTTTTAATTTTTTATACGTTTTAAGACGGGTTTCTGCAGAAGTATGACTTCGTTCTATTTCAGATAAAAGTTCTGATTGCTGCTTAATGCTCGCTGCTGTTTCGATCGCATCATCAGCATTCTCTAGGTTAACAGTAACATCAGACCAAAAGTTTTTACGAATCTGAACAACATCTTCACGCTTCCCACTAAGATGACTTTGTAGAGCAGCTACAGCATCGGAAAGCTTATGAATTACTGAATCTACTCGTTTTTGCTCGTTCTGTTTTTCCTGATTCCATGCAGTCATCCAATTTCCCCCTAAATTTTTTTATTTTATTATTGACACTCGTTACCATTTTAACGTATAATATAATTAAGGATATTTATAAAGTAATATTATACACGAGTGCGTCTTTCCTATAATATCATATTTGTGTGCATAATGTACATAGATTTATTTTAACGACTAAAAAACAGTGAATTCCCATATGGGTTTCACTGTTTTTTGTTGTACTAGACTTGTTTAACGGATTGATTTTCAATGATCCTCTTGATGGCATGCATTTGCCCGAGATGATACGTTTCATGGAATACTGCGAAGTTCACAAGCTCCCCAAACGTCTTAAAGTTAAAAAACTCTTTCTCTAACTTTTCGTGCAGCCTTTCTTCTGGTATTTGTTTTATTCTTTCTAGTTGCTCAGCTAGCTGTTGCTTAAGTTCCGCTAAAGCCGGCACTTCTCTTTTCCAATCCTTTGGGCTTGTACCTCTATTAAATAACTCAATATAGTGTTTTGGTAAGTTTAAAGATTTTTCCGGAAAACCAAACAAAAAATACTCAGCCGTAGTAAGCACATGACCGACATGCCAGAGAATGTTATTGTTGAATCCTTCAGGCTGAATCTCAGCTAGCTCTGCTGTCATTCCCTCCAAGTGCTTTAGAAAAAAACCTCGCGACAACTCAACATTTTGAATGGTTAAATGACTCATACAAACGCCTCCTTGATAAATTGTTTAAGAATATCCTGTAAACACCTATTCAACATGTCTAGCGGTAGTTGTCGTGGATAGGTGTAAATAAGTCCTCACTCGTGTTTCTTACAGCCGAAAAGTGATCAACATTGTAGTGACCATGCAAAATCTTGTTATGATGGTTTATGATCTGCTCAGCGGTCAACACCTCTGAATTTGTTGTAGAATGCCCATCCCCTACAAGTGTTACATCAAAACCTGAAACAGTTGCCATCCTTACTGCCGTATCAATGCAATGTTCTGTTTTACACCCCATAATGACGAGATGACGGACTCCATTCTGTGATAAATAATCTAACAGCGGCGTCCCATAAAATGAGCTCGTTGCTTTCTTATCAAAAACTACAGCATGCAAAGGGACGGAAATCTCATGATGAATCTCAAACCCAGATCCTTTACCCTTTGAAACATCTAGATCTCTAATAAAGATGATAGATGCATCTGCTTTTTCCGCTTTTTCGATCACTGTATTAATGTTATGTAACAAATCCCCTTTGTTAAAAACCTCCTCCTCTTTTTCATTACCATCAATCAATTCTTGTTGTGCATCAATAACTAATAAAGCTTGGTTCAACATATCCGCTCCTCTTACTTGTTTTTCCTTCCAATTTTAATTTCGACACGAAATAAACAAATCTTGTTTTTTGTACAAAATTTTTTCAATTGGTTAATACTAACAGAGCAGTAATATTTTATCGTTGCGAAAAATAGGAAACTAACCAATAATAGTAAAGTTCTATTCGTAAATGATTTTAGGAGGAAAAGAAAATGAAGTACATCGTGTTTTTGGCTGGAGTGGCCGCGGTTTTCTTGTTAGCCTATCTTGTCAGCAATGATCGCAAGAAAATCAAATATAGACCCATATTAGTCATGCTTGGGTTGCAGTTGATCCTTACATACTTTTTATTAAATACAGGCGTTGGCCTCGTTATCATAAAAGGGATTTCTAAGCTTTTTGAAAAGTTGTTAAGCTATGCGGGAGCCGGAATAGATTTCGTGTTTGGCGGACTCGCGAATGAAGCAGCCATGCCATTTTTCTTAAACGTATTGCTGCCAATCGTATTTATTTCTGTTTTAATCGGTATTGCTCAACACTTTAGAATCTTACCGTTTATCATTAAATGGATTGGTTTTGCTTTAAGTAAAGTGAACGGTTTGGGTAGATTAGAATCCTATAATGCCGTAGCATCTGCGGTTTTTGGCCAGTCTGAAGTATTTATCTCTGTCAAAAAATTGTTAGGGCATCTGCCAAAGCATCGATTATATACCCTTTGTACGTCAGCTATGTCTACAGTTTCCGCTTCAATCTTAGGAGCATACATGACAATGATCGATCCAAAGTATGTAGTAACGGCCTTGGTGCTTAACTTATTCGGTGGATTCATTATCGCAAACATCATTAACCCGTATGAAGTGACGTCTGATGATGACATCATTGAGATCGAAGAAGAAAAGCAAACGTTTTTTGAGATGCTCGGTGAGTACATCATGGACGGCTTTAAAGTAGCTGTTATCGTAGGAGCCATGCTTTTAGGATTTGTTGCGTTGATTGCGTTAATTAACGATGTGTTTAATATGGTGTTCGGCATTACCTTCCAAACGATGCTTGGCTATGTATTTGCACCTGTTGCGTTCTTAGTAGGAATCCCTTGGGCAGAAGCCGTGTCAGCTGGTACCATCATGGCAACAAAACTGGTTTCTAATGAATTTGTCGCAATGATGGATCTCGCGAAGTATGCGAAGAACATGTCGGACCGAACAATCGGTATTGTCTCTGTATTCCTCGTATCATTTGCCAACTTCTCTTCAATCGGTATCATTACCGGTGCAGTTAAAGGGCTTCACGAAGAGCAAGGAAACACTGTTGCCCGATTTGGTATAAAATTACTCTATGGTGCAACATTGGTAAGTATCTTATCCGCTGCTATCGCTGGGTTATTTTTATAAAAAAGCAAAAAAGAAGCCTCGGCTTCTTTTTTTGTTTAAGTAACTGCTGAAAATGATGGAGGATATGCAACCTTCCCTCTTATACCTTCTAGCGACCCTTCTTTCAACTCCAAAACCATAAACACTTCTTCTGGAACCGGAAATGGCGGCTCGATCCCTTTTGAAACTGAAGAAACGAATCCAAACTTCGGATAAAAGTTCGGATGCCCCAACACGACCACATGCTCATAACCGAATTGCCTCGCTTTATCTAAGCCTTGTTGCACTAAAAGAGAACCGATTCCCTCCTTCTGATGCCGAGGAGAAACCGCCATGGGGGCAAGTGCAAGTGTGGGTACTTGTTTGTTCTTTGTCTGTATCATGACTTCACTAAACAGAATATGACCAACAACATCTTCATGCCATTCGGCTATTAAAGAAAGTTCTGGCACAAACCACTCTGACTCACGTATAGCTCTGATTAGTTTCCCTTCACTTTCACCTTTAAAAGCAGACGAGTTAATTTCATCGATAACCGTGTAATCTTCTGCTTTTTCAGCTCTGATTTTTATCATTTGACTTTCCTTTCCGTAACCTTATAGATTCACTATATCCTTTTTCAATGATACTCAACAACATAAAAAAACTGCCGCCTCTATTAGAGACAGCAGTTGTTCATACTATTGAAGTTCAGCTGCAAATTGACCCGGGTTCAGTTTTAATGCTTCGTGAACTGTGTTTAATTTTTCTTCGAATGCTGTAAATAATTCGTCAGCTTCTGCTGCTTTTGCTTCATTTTCTAATCCAGCTACGCGAGCTTCGTAAGACTTTTTCAATTCTTCAAGAGAAGCTTTTACAGCTTCTTGGTTTTCTTTTGAAAGATCTGTAGGTACTTCAACAGATGGAATTTCAGAAACCGCTTTTTCACCAGCTGCTTTTGCTTCAGCTTTTAATGCTTCGAGTTCCTCTTTAGGAACTGCATTTTCCGTTCCTTGACTTTCAAGACCTGCAGCATATGCATTAAATGGCGCGTGATATCCGCGAAGCTTGTTTACAAGCTCACCTTCAAAATTAAGAAGCGTAATCTTTTCAGCATTACCGTCTTCTTTCTTTTCAGCTGCTGCTGGCTTTGCTTCTTCTTTCGGTTTTTTTTCTTCCTTGCTGCAACCTACGCTAAGCGCAAGAAGAGCTGCTGCTGTTACCGCTAAAAACTTTTTCATCGAGATAGCCCCCTATATGTATTTCTATTATTTGGAACTTTCTCATTTTAATACTTTTTCTTACTATTGTAAATTAAAATGTATCCGTTTTCTCTCAATTCACGAAAAATAATTCGCAAGCCTTAATATGATTGAATTGTCTAACTATTCATTAAATTCAATCTCTAAATTCTTTTAATATAAAAGCTATATCGCTATATCTAAAAATTAACCTTCTTAAGCTTTTTCTCATGATTTAAAAGCCATTCTTTTCTCCATAGACCTCCTGCATAACCAGTGAGCTTACCACTTGTCCCTATGATTCTATGACATGGAATCACAATACTTAATTTGTTCCTACCATTCGCATTCCCAACAGCCCTTACCGCTTTTTCTTTTTGAAGCATGTTTGCGATATCCCTGTATGAGGCTGTTGCAGCAAACGGAATCTGCAGCAGCGAATCCCATACTTTCTGTTGAAATGGAGTTCCTTCCCATTCATAAGCAAACGTAAAGGTTTGGCGTTTTCCTAGAAAGTATTCTTGAAGTTGCGTGCAGCAATCATGAAGAACAGCTGGCATTTCTTTCTGGTGCTCAACCGCTGACATTCGATCAACGAACATGATAGAGAGAACAGCGTCAGCTCTGCTCACAATCTCAATCACTCCAATAGGAGATTCATAGTCCATTCTGAACAGCTTATTCATACAAAGACCTCCAAAGATAAAAAGTGGCATACGCTTCCCAGCCACTCCATTTTTTCGCTATCTCTTTTAATTCATTAATTGTAGGTTTCCGGTCCTGTTTCAACTGTTTCATTACCGCATTATGAAGTCCTACATCAGCTATTGGAAATGCATCTGGGTTTAATAGGCATTTCATTAAACAATAGTCTGCTGTCCACGCCCCGACTCCTCTCAATGAAATCAGCAGTTGACCAGGATGGTTAGAGTCTTGCAGTGCGATCTTTGATAAACGGTCAGCACACATCTCTTTTGCTATACCAATTACGTACTGAGCTTTCCTCTCCGTAAATTGAAGTTTTCTTAATTGTTCGGTCTCAAGACGTGCTATTCGTTCTGGTTCTGGGTATAACCAAAATAAACGGCCTTGATAACTCACCTTCTCACCAAAATTCTCAACAAATCTCTGCTTAAGTGTATAAGCAAACGTCAGATTAATCTGCTGACCCATTATTGCCCAAGTCAAAGCTTCAAACAGGTCGGGAATTCCGATCATCCGTAATCCGTAATACTTGTTTGTAAGTGGCTTAAGGATAGGATCACTAGAAACAGCTTCATAAAAGACGGAAAGATCCCGCTCTAGATCAAACCATTCCGATATGAAACGAACCACCGTTTCTTTTTCTTTCGTTTTATTATCTGGAAAACTTACGATTAATTTTTGGTCATTGCAGCATATGTTCAGCAGAACCTTATCCTCATCCACTTTTAGTAGTTTATAAAGGGTAGCATCTTGGATATCATGCATCACTTCTAGCGGTGATCTTCCAAGGAACGTGAGGCATTCAGAAAAGCTGAATTCTTTAGGTAAGTGTATTTCAAGATGATCACCCCGATCAGTCCACTGCATATCCTGCCTCCTTTTTAGATTTCCGGTAGTCACTTGGCGAACAGTTTTTGATCTGACGAAACGTTTTATAGAAATTGGAGGGACTATGAAAGCCAGCTTCGTAACAGATTTCAAGATTTGTTTTTGATGAGTTCGTTAACAGGAATGCTGCCTTATCTATGCGTATCTTTTCCACGTATTCACGAGGCGTTTCGTTCATTTCCTCTTTGAACAGCCGCTCTAAATAAAAAGAGCTCACACCTGTGTAATCCGCTACATCTTGCAGCAGAATACGCTTGTGATGATTGTTCACTAGATAACTCGTTGCTTTTCTAATTAAATCAATCTGGGGACAATGTTCGACCTCAGGCTGGCACCTCTTACACGCACGGTACCCCGCCTCCTCACATTGCGAGATGGTATCATAAAACACAACATTCTTCTTTTTGGGCTTTCGTGATCGACAGGATGGACGGCAAAAAATCTTCGTTGTCTTAACGGCCGTATAAAATAAACCATCATAAGACCGATCGCATTCCATGATCTTATCCCACATTTCGTCAAATGACATATGTACGTTACTCATTGTTCATCCCACCATCCATCATCTTTTCTTTATTTTATCAAGCTAAAAACATGAAGTCGTCCTCAATCTTGCTGTTATGGTCTCTAAAATAAAAAAGAGAATGACACGTTGCCACTCTCTTTGGGGTCAAAATTTATTTTACAGCCGCAACACCTTTTCGGGTTCCGCTTGTTTTGTATTGATAAAGGATAACTGAAGCAATCACAAAAGAGGTGATTCCAAAGCCGATTACCATGTTGAAGAATCCAATCGTATCTAAGAACAAACCCGTTAAGAGCATCAAAACCTGGAAGATGATATTATCAACCATCCCTTTAATCGAGAAAAACCTTCCGTGATAGTCAGATGGCACATCCGTTTGAAAAATGGTCGTAACGACTGGGAATAATGTGCCCGCCGCTAGACCAAACAGTCCGAACGAGAGAACAGACATGATCGGATGATCTGCTAAAAATAAAGAGGTGTGTGCGGTAGCAATAATGAACGTGATGGCAAACATGTATGATAATTTCGGATTATCTCTAAAAAATCTTTTTGATAAAAACGTCCCTATAAAAACACATACACCTTCTGTTGTATACAGAATTCCTTTAATGCCTGCATGATCTTGAAGTTCGCTAATCTCAATCACCATCAAATTGAATCCGGATAAAAATAAGTAAGCTGGAATCAACAAGAAAATTCCATACACCACTTTCGGCTGTCGTTTAACCATTGGATACAGCTCAGCAAGCGTTCTGAAGAAGTTTTCTTTTTTGCCTGATCCATCTTTTTCTTTCGGTTTTTCTTCTACATTTAAAAAGAACGTAGAGATAAGGAGGATAACGTAAGAAACGAGCGTAACCGTGTACAAGGAGAATAGTGACATCCCAACAAGCATCACACCCCCAAGTGCTGTTCCTACAATTCGTGAAGCTGTAAAAATGTTCATATTAACGCCGTTCGCATCAAGCAATTCTTCCTTTTTCACAATTAACGGAAGCATCGTCTGCATGGCCGGCTGTGAAAACGTTCCTGAAATTCCGATTACGAGCGTATAAACAACCATCCACCAAACATTGTTGTAAGCGATCGCCAAGTACATAAAAAAGATCGCTGCACAGCGAGCGATACCTGCATAGATTAGAATTTTCTTCTTATTGCTGCGGTCAATAATTCTACCTGCCATAGGTGCTAAAAATATCCCCACAAGAAAACCCGCTAAAATAATGAGTGCCTGCAGAAAAGATGACTCTACATTCATCTGCAGAAATTCAAGGTTACCGATGATTCCAACCCAAAGCCCCGTACTTGATACAGCAAGGCCCAACATTAAAATTAAAAAATTTCGGTTTCTCCACATGTTCTCTTTCTCCTTTCAGTCATACCGAAACAGTACATCTATGTTAATCAAAAAATTACTTAACAAAGTAAAATAGACTCATTATTCAGTATACATGATTTAGAAACAGTGAAGGAGAAATAATTCTTCATTTTTTTCTTATTTTTACACTCTGTTATAATGACTACAGTAGAAGTTCGAAAGGGGTACATGATGAAACAATTAATCCTTGCTGAAAAGCCGAGTGTTGCACGCGATCTTGCCCGTGTTCTAGGCTGCAAGCAACAAAATAAAAGCTATATTGAAGGACCGAAACATATTGTCACTTGGGCACTTGGTCACTTAATTGAATTAAAGATGCCCGAAGACTATGACAAACAATATAAACAATGGCGTCTAGAAGATCTCCCCATCATCCCAAAGCATATGGGATTAAAAGTGATCCGCCAAGTCAGTCATCAATTCCGGGCGATTGAACACCTCTCTAAACGCAAAGACATCGGCGAGCTTGTAATTGCGACCGATGCTGGACGCGAGGGTGAATTAGTCGCGCGCTGGATCATGGAAAAAGTCCGTTGGCAAAAGCCCGTGAAACGACTATGGATTTCATCTCAAACGGATAAAGCGATTCGCGATGGATTCAACCAGCTCAAACCCGCTAAGCAATATGACAACCTCTATCAATCTGCCGTTTGCCGTTCTGAAGCAGACTGGCTGATCGGATTGAACGTTACTCGTGCACTGACAACGAAATACAATGACCCGCTTTCTGCTGGCCGTGTACAGACACCTACTCTTGCTATGATTTTAGAACGTGAGCAAGAGATCAACTCATTTCAGCCAAAAGACTTTTGGACGATCGATGCGACGATCGGCATGTTAAAAGCGTCTTGGGAACGCAATGGCGAGAAGCGTCTTTTTGAAGAAAAAAAGGCAACAGACATCGTTTCCAAAGTAAAGGGACAGCAAGCGGTCGTATCTTCTCTTCAAAAGAAAGAAAAAACAGAAGCGCATCCTATGCCTTATGATCTTACTGAACTGCAGCGTGATGCGAACCGTCGTTTCGGATTCTCTGCTAAGAAAACATCGTCTGTTCTTCAAAAACTCTATGAGCAATATAAGCTCGTTACGTATCCAAGAACAGATTCCCGCTACTTAACAAAAGATATGGAAAACACGATGTACGACCGCCTGCAAGGGTTGTCATCAGGATATCGGGAAGAAGTGCAGCCCCTTTTAAAACAAAGAGGAAACGTGGTCGCAAAGAAAGTATTCAATGATAGCAAAGTTACCGATCACCATGCGATCATTCCAACTGATGAACCGTTGCACTTAGGGGATCTCGATAACGATGAACGTAAACTTTATGATTTAATCGCACGCCGATTCCTTGCTCTTTTCTATCCTGCGTATCGAACGGAGACACTGACTGCTTCATTAAGCGTAGCAGGTGAAACGTTCGTGGCACGTGAGACCCTTGTGATAGACCCAGGTTTCAAAGTGTTGTCAGGTAAAGAAGAAGAAAGTCCGCGTGCTCTTGCCAATCTAAAGGAAGGGCAAACACTTTCTGTGAAAGAGGTGAACGCGGAGAAGAAGCTCACTGAGCCTCCTTCTCGTTTTACAGAAGCAGACCTATTAACTCGTATGGAAAAATACAGTCTTGGAACACCTGCAACGCGCGCAGATATCATTGAAAGACTCTTAGGATCTGAAGTGCTTGATCGCAGAAACAACAAACTTCATCCTACTCCTAAAGGAAAACAGTTGATCGATCTTGTGAATGATGAGCTGAAGTCACCAGAACTGACAGCTAAGTGGGAGGAAGAGCTCGAGGCCATCGCGCGCGGAAAAGGTAATCCAAAAGAGTTCCTAGAAAACATTCGTAAGCAAACAAAACAGCTGGTTATGGAAATCAAAACAAGCTCGCAGGAATATCGCGCTCATAACCTAACAGGCTCTAAGTGTCCGGAGTGCGGAAAGCTTCTAAAAGAAGTAAAAGGCCGTGATGGCAAGGTACTTGTCTGTTCCGATCGCGAGTGCTCATACCGTCGCCGAAAAGATCCAAAGCTATCAAACCGACGCTGTCCGCAGTGTCATAAAAAGATGGAGCTTCATAACGGAAAAGCAGGCACATACTTCCAATGCAAGCCATGTAATGTTGTGGAAAAAGCTGAGGATAAGAAAAAGAAAGTTACGAAGCGTGAAGAAAGACAGCTGCTGAAAAAATACAGTGCAAACAACAAAGAGGACGAAGGCTTTGGAAATAGTTTGGCTGATGCATTAAAAGCCGCCATGAAAGATAAGAAATAGATAATAAGCTGACTTCTTCTGTCAAAGAATAGCCTGATAATGCTATTTTGACATGAGGAAGTCAGCTTTTTTTAGTTTGATGGATTTACTTGGTACGTTTCAAACGTTTATTTGTCGGATTGGAGATGGAATTTGTCCGATTTCAGGATTTATTTGTCCAATTGCAAGATTAATTTGTCCGATTCTGGGGTTTATTTGTCCGATTGAGCAATGAATTTGTCCGATTCAAAAAGAGGAAGAATCAAGTCCGTGATTCATCCTCTTTATATGGTTTATCGCCCTACCCCTGCTGCCTTCTTCTCCATTTGCTTCTCATGTGCTTTACCATGAGCTCGGTTTCGGTCTTCTTCCACTTCAAGTGATATTTTCACGCCTTCAGCTACGTTTGTTGAAGAGACTTGTTTTAATCCATTTTGATCTTTTTGATAAACGAGGGATGCTCTTGTTGATACAGCTGCCCCTGGAGACGTGACAAACGGGACAACACGATAGTCTGCACGCCACTCATCTGGTGTTACGGTACATCTTACATACCCTCTGTAATCGTTAAAAAATTTGATATGCGGATTTAATCCTAAAATTTTATCCGTATCTGCTCGTTTATCCGCACCATTGCCTCCAGATGTAATGGATGTTCCTACAAATTCAGCACCTATCACTTTTGAAGCGGGATCATCATAGTTTGATTTTAAGTCACAAGCCCAGCTGGCATGAACATCACCTGTTAAAACAACTAGATTATTTAAATTCCTAGATTGAACAAAATCAGTAATGCGCTGACGGGATGCGGTGTATCCGTCCCAGGCATCCATACTAAGTCGAGGTGCGGTTTCTGATCCATAGTTTCTCTCGGCAAAGAACACTTGTTGAGCAAGAACATTCCAGTGAGCATTTGAGTTTCCTAGGTTCTGTAGCAGCCAGCTTTCCTGCTCCTTCCCCATCAATGTTCGGTTTGGATCTTGTGATTCGGGTGATGGAGGTTTGCTGCCATCGCCATTTGCTTGATCATCGCGATATTGACGCGTATCCATGACATTGAATGCAGCCAGATTACCGTAAGAAAAATCTCGGTACAATAACATGTCGGCTCCATGCGGAAGAGAAGAGCGACGTAATGGCATGTGTTCATAATAAGCTTGATAGGCTGCAGCACGTCGCTTCACAAAGGCTTCAACAGATTGATTGTTCTCAGGAATCATGTTGGCATAGTTGTTCTCAACTTCATGATCATCCCATGTAACGATCCACGGAAACGCTCCATGTGCAGCCTTCAAATTACCATCCGAGCGGTATTGCGCATGTCTGTTTCGATAGTCTTCTAGAGTTATAATTTCAGGTCCGCTATGTGTGCGGACATTTCCAGATGGAGATATGTATTCGTTTGGTCCGTATTCATAAATATAATCTCCAAGGTGAACGACAAAATCTAAATTCTCTTCAGACATATGCTGATACGCTGTGAAGAAGCCATGTTCATATTGCTGGCAGGAAGCGAATGCAAATGTCATGCTTTTCACGTTAGCGTCCTTTTTAGGAAGAGTTTTTGTTCTGCCGATAGGACTTAATTCATGACCACTTTTAAAACGATAAAAATAAACGTGATCTGCTTTCAGTCCTTCTACTTCAACGTGGACAGAATGAGCCAATTGAGGCTGAGCAAGTTCAGTTCCCTTTTGCACGACTTTTTTAAATCTCTCATCTTCAGCAATTTCCCATTTTACAGGTACCGCTTCGTCTGGCATTCCTCCTCCATTCAATGGATCGGGTGCTAATCTTGTCCATAACACAACACTGTTCGATAACGGATCGCCTGATGCTACACCTAGAGTGAACGGGTAGTTTCTAAACGTGGGTGCTGCGTTCACTTCGTAGCTGCCTAACGACTGGGCAATCGTAAGTCCCAGTGAAATACCTGCAATTTTTCCGGCACCTGTGAGGAATGTTCTGCGGTTCAGTTTGTTTTTTTTTAAGCTGTCATCTGTAAGCTTCTTAATCCATTCGTCCATCGGTCTTTCATCCATCATTGATGCAACCCCTTTAAAATGAATTTTTACAGTGCTCATTATAAAGAGATAATGTTAAGAAACCATTTCGTATTGTAAACGTATAAACAGATACCATTAGGAAGTTATTACTAAATTCAATTTGTAAAAAAACTCATCCGTTGTAATTCTCAAGGTTTGACAATGGATGAATAAAATTGCGAATCATTCATATGTCCTGTTTTTCTTCATATCTTCTTTAAAAGAAGTTTACGAAACAAAGGAAAGACTCGGTGATGATAAAGTGACATTAAAAAGGAAAAGGAAAAGAAAAGCATATGGAGAGTATTATTCGTGGTTAGACTTTTTATGTGATGTTTTGTTGTTTATACCCGAAATTTTGGTTGGATTGATTCGCTTACTAGGAAGGGGCATATTTAGACTTTTTGATGGCATATAAAAAAGCAACTCTCAGAACAGAGAGCTGCTGACTACCTATTTATTCTGATTTTTGTAACGTTATCGATACCGTTGTACCTTGCCCTGGACAACTTGCAACTTTTAGGACCCCTTGATGCTCCGTAATGATTTTATTGCTGATGGTGAGTCCAAGCCCAATTCCTTTTTCTTTGTTCGTGAAAAATGGAACTCCAATGCTTTTCAAACGTTCTTCTTCTATGCCAACCCCATTATCTACAAATAATAGTTTAACTTGTTGGCCGTCTATTTCCTCAATAGCAATTTTTAAAATTCCACCTTCATTCATTGCTTCAATTGCATTCTTTATAACATTGATGAAAACTTGTTTTATTTGGTTTTTCTCACAAGAGACATACACTTCTTTGTTTTTAAATAAAAGAGAGATCTCTACGTTGTATAAGTTTGCTTCAGATGTTAACAGCATTACCGTATCTTGCAGCAGTTGAATGATATTCACTTTTTTCCTATATTGAGTCGCATCAGGTTTAGCCAGTGCCATAAACTCATTAACAATCGATTCAATTCGCTGAAGCTCATCGCAGATCACTTCATTGTACAAATAAGTCTTATCCTGATTACAATCACCATTATTCATTAGGGTAAACAAACCTTTTATAGAGGTAAGCGGATTTCGGATTTCATGAGCAACCCCTGCTGCCAATTCTCCTAGAACAGCAAGCTTTTCACTGTTTCGTATATATTCATCCGCTTTTTTCTTTTCAGTAATGTCTCTAGAAATAAAGACGACCCCTTCAATATCACCTTCATCAGAAATCATTGGCATCCCTTTTCCCTCTAAAAGAATAGGATGACCTGAAGCATGAATCTTACGATAGATAAGTGGCATCGGATTCTTTGATGATGCTACAAGCTGTATATAGTCCCTTACTAAAGCATGATCTTCAACATGTATGCGGTTTAAAGAGCTTGTACCAAGGAGAGCTTGTGGATCGATTCCTAATACGCTTTTATAGGAAAGAGAAGCATACAGGTATTTTCCTTCTGCATCCACTAAGCAGATTAAGTCATTGCTATGATCGAGAATAATTCTATGTTTAAACTCGTTCTGCTTAAGCGCAGCTTCTGCTTTCTTTCTTTTTGTAATATCCCTAGAAGCAACAATCGCAGCATGATTTCCTTTTTGATAAATCGGTTTCCCTTTTGATTCAAGCCAAATATATGTACCACCCTTTGTTAAATATCTGTACTCAATCGTTGTAGGGATTTGTTCCATCATCATCCTAGTAAATTCTGAAATCACATGAATTTGATCTTCTGGGTGGACGAGTTCAAAAGGTGTTGAGCCAATTGCTTCTTCATGTGGGTAACCGGTTACAAGACTATAAGATGGAGTAAGAAAAGTAAAAGCGCCTTCCATATTAAGAATGCCTATGATATCAATCATATTTTCCGTAACGAGCTTTAAGTGATCTAACATTTCCTGCTTTTCAATGTGCTGCTGAGTTAAATTCCGAATGATAACCTGTGTGGCATCGGATGAAAACATGAGCGGAAATCCAATGACTTCTAAATGAATAGGACTACCTTTTTGCGTAATCCACGTCTGTTCACTCGGCTTAGGTGCTTTACCATTGCCGCAAGACTGGATACTTTCCTCCACTAGGTCATGTACTTCAGTGGAAAGGTTATTCCAGATTGGCTTGCCGATGATGTCTTCTTCCGCCTCAAGTATTTTTCTTGCAGCAGGATTTACATATACCCATTTTCTATCTTTTTGGATAAGAAAAGGAGTCTCAGAATGTTCAAATTGGCTGGCATAATTTTTCATTTGGTTAAAGACAAGACGATCTGATACGGGTTGACCATCTGAAATTTTCATATCGACCCTCCGTTGCAAACGTTAATCAAAACGTTTCGTTTGTAATTAACTAAATTATAAACATTTGTTTCTTTGTTATAAAGATATTTTTTCTTGATTATTCATAATATTGAAATTGTTACAAAATGTGTATTATCTACTGTTTTTAGAGAGGCAAGATTATTTTCAAAATTTCCTGAGCTCTTGCGGTGAACATAATAATATGTTCTTGTTTATAGTAATGCATGCTCATGACAACGGTTGTTTCATGACTATATTGAAAGATATCAATATCAATCATTTCGCCTACAATTATGACTCGAATTATGACTCGAAAAAAAACGGTATTGGGGGAACATTTTATCCACCGGCTCCCCTTCTATTTTCAAGCTATTATACTAAACAGTAAATAAATCTCATAAATTCGCCGATATGTTCTGTCAATTAAAGTCGATTTCCTGGGAAATTAGTTGTAGTTTGGAAAATTACGATTTATTTCCTTAAGTGTAAAGCAATTGCTCTTATCTTAAGAGCTTTGATTGAATGGGTTACAATTAATGTGCAAGGGCGAGGAGATTTCTGAGAGTATAGCTTAACCACACTTACGACATTAGCGAAAACAACCAAATAAAAAAGACCAGTTCGATTAAGACTGGTCATATAACATTTATGCTTCTTTTTCAACAAGTTGCTGTTCTGCATCTTCGGGATTAGAGTTATCTTTAACTTCTAATTCCCTTTTCGTAACTTCAATCTTCTTAACTTGATGTCCATCTATTTCAATCACTTTAAAGTCATAACCTTCATACGTGATCACTTGGTGTTCTTGAATTTCAGAATTCTGGGATAAGACCCATCCACCAATGGTATCGAGTTCACTGTCATCAATTTGAAGTCCGTAAATGTCATTCACTTCAGCGATAAGAACTTTACCATCAAAGTGCTTTACATTAGGACTTACAGCCTGAATCATTGGTGATTCATCTTCATCAAATTCATCTCGAATTTCCCCAACTAGCTCTTCTAAGATATCTTCAATGGTAACAATTCCTGCTGTTCCACCATATTCATCTACAAGAACCGCCATATGAAAACCTTTTTTCTGAAGCTTTAGTAAGGTTTCTTTAATAGGTGTATTTTCAAAAACGCTTAGTGTTGGTCGTATATAATGTTCAAGTGGGTATTCCTTCCCTTTGATTAAGTCAAAGAATACTTCTTTCGCGTTGACCATTCCAAGCACATTATCTTTATCTTCCCCTACTACAGGGTATCGTGTATATTTTTCTTCAGCAATTATATTAATATTTTCTGCAACGGTATTGTCCTCATATAGACAAACCATTTCAGTACGAGGGACCATGATCTCTTTTGCAGTTCTGTCATCAAATTCAAATACTTTTTCTACATAACTGAACTCTGATTTGTTGATTTCACCACTCTTGTAGCTTTCACTCAAAATCAAACGAAGCTCTTCTTCGGTATGTGCCATATCATGTTCTGATGCTGGTTTCAATCCGAACATTCTTACTAAGAGCTGCGCGCTTCCGTTTAAGAACCAAATGAAAGGATACATTACTCTGTAGAATCCAATGAGTGCCGGAGACAACCATAAACTAATTGTTTCTGCTTTTTGAATAGCTACCGTTTTTGGTGCAAGCTCACCAAGTACAACATGTAAAAAAGTAATGGATGCAAACGCAATTGCAAATGACAACGTATGAACAATCGCCGGACTTAATTCCATTTGCTCAAATACTGGACCAAGAATTGCTTCCACTGTAGGTTCACCTAACCAACCTAATCCTAGCGCAGTAATGGTAATACCAAGCTGACAGGCTGAGAGTGAGCCGTCAAGGTTTGAAATAACCTTTTGTGCTGCAATTGCTCGTTTGTTACCTTCTTCTGCAAGCTGATCTATACGTGTTTTGCGAATTTTAACAATCGCAAACTCAGCTGCTACGAAAAAAGCTGTGAGTAGGATTAATACGGCTACTGCAAGTAATTTCAATAAGGTCAAACTGTCCAAAAAGACTCCTTATACCCCAAATGTTCTGGAATATAAGTTGTCACCTCCTAAGTGTTTTAAATTTTATTAATTTAGAAAAGTATATCATAGAATTGAAAAACTTACTTATAAAACCTCTTATCCTAATTTTCAACAGAATTCATAATTCTGCGCAGCTCATCTGATGTTTCTGAATGCATAGCATTAGCCTCCTACAAAATTTCAGGATTAACCGTAAATCACATTGCTTTTAATAAATTATAGGTTTTTTTTATGGAATACTTATCCAATTATACATGTTATGATTGTCTTTAGAATAATGAAAAAGTGGGAGAAGGGAAGGTTACTGACTGTGGATTTTGTATTAGAGAATAAATGGCTATTTCTTATTCTTGCGGAAGTTATATTCTGGTTTTCCACCTTGTCATTTTTGCTGGTAAGGTATTGGTTCAATCTTAAGAAATTAAGTGTCGCTTTTTTTGTTCTTTTTCTGACTAATGATCTATGGATTGCAACAATGGGTTATTTTGATTATTTGAGAACTGGCGTTTTCTCTGCTTATCAGATTATTATTCTGATTGTTATCGCCTATGCTTTCATTTATGGAAAAAGCGATTTTCAAAAGCTCGATGCCTTTATACAGCGAAAAGTGGCAAAATGGCGAGGATTACCAGTACCTGAACTTCGCTCGACCAAACCCCTTTACGGTATGGAGCATGCTAAACAAGAAAGAAGGAACTTTTATAAACACCTGATCGCCTTTATTGTTGTCCAGTGTTTGTTTGTGGTCATGTTTGGTCTTTCAGACGCGGTTACTAACATAAAGATCGATACGCTATTCGCAGAGTGGTATGATCAAAAACAAACTGAGCTATTTTACAAAAGTGACACAGCCAATAACATTACTAGGATATGGGCGATTATTCTAGCCATAGACCTTGTCATTTCTCTGTCTTATACCGTTACTCCGAAAAAGGAAAAAAAGGCTGAACATGCCGTCTGAGGCACTAATCTATTAAATAAAAACAGAGCTTGGGATGCTATAGCCCCAAGCTCTGTTTTTAATCTGTTGTTGTCTCTGGTTTTCTTGATGTTTCTACTCGTTCATTCCCCATAAACAAGATGACGATAGCAGAAATAGCAATTGGAATCAGTGCATATGTGAAGACCGTTGTAATAGAGTCAGACATAGAAGCTGTTATACCGTCTAAGAGATCAGCAGGAATCTTCGTGCGCTCTTCTGCTTGAAACACCTTTTGTGGATCAATGGCTGCAAAAGCCTCTGAACCTTCCCCGCCAAAGCCCATTACGTTCTCTTTTAGTTTTTCATAAAACATGCGGTTTTGAAGTGCACCAAATATCGTTACCCCCAGTGTCATACCCAATGAACGCAGAAAGGCATTCGTTGAGTTTGCTGAGCCTCTGTACCGAAACTCCATCTTATTAATCGTAGCTGCTGGTAATAACGAGAATGAGAATCCCATTCCAAATCCAACAGTTACCATAAAAAATGTCAGCATGATCCTAGATGTGTCTGGTGTCATTCCACTTAGCATATACATTCCGCTGAAATAGGCAATAACCGATACGATCATCAAGTTACGAAAGCTGGTCTTTGTTTGAAAAATACCACCAATCATACTTCCCGCAACGGAACCTAGCATCATCGGTGTTAGAACCAAACCTGCACTTGTTGCAGAGCCACCGTAAACAGCCTGAACAAATATGGGAATAAATACGGCTAAGATGATAAACGTGCTGCCGTACAGAAATCCTAAAAGCTGTGATGTGGCAAAAAGGCGCTTCTTAAACATCCAAAATGAAATGATGGGTTCGGATGCTTTTTGCTCTACTGCAAAGAAAACAATGAAAAAAACGGTGAAGATGGTAAACAGTGCAACGATCTGTGTTGAATCCCACGCATACGTTTTCCCGCCTAACTCAAGTGCGAACATCAAACTAACGACAGCGATAACAAGCGTAATCGCTCCCCACCAATCAATTTTCTGCTCACGGTGCTCAAGCGTTTCCTTATAATAACGGAAGATTAAATAGAACGAAGCAACACCGATCGGTACGTTAATATAAAAAACCCAATGCCAGCTGATTGCATCTGTAATGAATGCTCCAAGCAATGGACCAAGAACACTTGACGTTCCAAATACCGCTCCAAGCAGACCTGTCATCTTCCCTCTCTTTTCAGGTGGAAAGATATCAAAAACGATCGTAAAAGCAATCGGCATAAGTGCCCCGCCGCCAATACCTTGAATAGCTCGGAACGCAATCAGCTGCTCCATATTTTGAGCAAGTCCGCATAGAGCTGATCCAATAAGGAATACAACAAGACCAAAGATGAAGAAACGCTTTCTTCCGTACATGTCGGAAAGTTTTCCATAGATCGGCATCCCAGCCATAACGGCGACCATGTAAGATCCTGTAACCCAAACGAATTTATCAAAACCTCCAAGATCAGCAACAATTGTTCCCATAGCAGTTGCAACAATGGTGTTATCCATTGCCGCCATTAGAATACCGAGCAGCAAGCCTGCTACTACCAATCTTAAATTCGTTTCTTTGTGCACCATCGCGCCATCTCCTAACCTTACACCCTTATGTATACTTAATAAAATTAAGTATACATGAGGAACAGTCCCTCAACAATTTATTTCCTTAGCTAAATCTCCTCATTTGTACAGGGTGTTTTCTGTATTTCTTGATCCCTCCATAAGGTGTTTTGTTTTTCTCCATGCTGCGTCGTACTTTATTTCCTAATCAAAATGACGGCAATAAACACATAATGTGACGAATGACTTCTCATCCTTTAAACTGTAAGTAGAGATAAAAAGAGGTGAATGGTAAATGGCAGAACATGTTTTTCACTTAACCGCACATTGGCCGGGTGGCAGAAATGATTCTGGAAAGATTGAGACGAAGAATCTGCAAACAGCGGTATCGATCCCACCTGAAATGGACGGACCCGGGATTGGCACAAATCCGGATGAAATGCTTCTTGGGGCGGCTGCAACATGCTATATCATTACGCTAGCTGCCATGATGGAAAGAAGTAAGATTGAAAAGCTCGATTTATCGATGGAATCTGAAGGAATTGTCGATGTAACGAACGGGGTCATTACTTATCAAAAGATCATTCATCGTCCTGTCGTCACTATCAAACAGAACCCGTCAAAAGATATTTCGACAATGATACAAAGACTCGCCATAAAAGCTGAGAATTCGTGTATGATTTCGCGGGCATTGAAAGGTAATGTCGAAGTAGAGGTCATTTTGACGATAAAAAAACAGTGATTTTGTAAGAACAGGACCTTCGCTGCCTGTACTTACCAAAATACTTATGTTAGCATAAATGTTAAGAAAGGAAAATATTATTTGGGTTCCTAACAAGTTCCCCCATAATAGAAAGGGGACGATGTATCATGAACCAACACGATGTGAAAGCCATTCTATTAAACTTACAGAACAAACAGTATATTGAATCGGACATTACTCACACCTTTAGTCAAAACAACGCCGCCGTTTTTTCTGTAAAGTATTTAAAAGGTGATGAATCGTTTGAAGTGATTCAGATTGAAACAAACTCCCTTCAGCGGTTTAATGACGTCGACTCAGCTGTTCATTGTATCAATACCTTGATTGCTAAATAGAGAAGATTTCTCATAATAATAAAGGAGGCTGGCTATTAAATGCCAACCTCTTTTTTGTTTATGTATTAAGATACTTCAACCAATCATTCTCTGAAATCGGTAAAAAATGCATCTCTTTTTTCTTCATTATGTATAGGAGCGCTTCAACCTCACCATTTAATGTTCTAATTTTAGCAATAATGCGATCGTAGAGATTGTTAGATCCGTTTTCCTCGTAGTCTTCAAGTCCATCTAAACGATTTAATTCATCAGGTGTGACCTCATATAACTCACCAGTTACCCATTTTCCTTTCTCAACAATTAACGCTGGGTAGCCACATCCTGTATCGTAAAGCTGTCCTTCCGTAAAACATTTTTGCTCTACACATACTGCCTCATTTAAATAGTGGTCATTACTTCCACCTTTTCTAAGAGTTCCATAAACAAACACAAGAAGTTTTTTCATACTCTCACCTGCCTCAAAAACATGATCACTTCGAAAAAAGATTCCTCATAACCATAAGCTTAACAACAATTAAAAAACTTTCAACCCGTCTAGATGGTTGAAAGTTTTTGTTATTTAGACTTTCATTTAATACCCTTTTCTTACATCGATGACATGCTCATTTTTCTTTTTGCGGCTCCCTCTCGCAGCATCAAATAATAGTACAATAGCCGTTACAATGTGCATGGCCATACCAACAAATGGCACATATCCTACCACAGAAGTAATGAGTCCTAATATACTGCCAGTAAATCTTTCTTTTTGAACGATACAAATGATAAGGGTGATTAAATGCAGAACGAACATGAATTGCAACGGCCCCCATGCAGAAGCGAGGATAATAGCTCCTCCTAAAAAAGGGATGCCTAGAAATGCTTCAATTCCACCCGTTATTATTTTAAAAAGTCTCGAAAGGTTCATGAGACAGCCTCCTCAAAGTTTCTATGTTACTTTACGTTTATGGATTGAAAAAGTTTCCTTTTGTATAAAATCCCCATTCTTCTTCATAAAAAAACCTCCCGCGAAAGAGAGGATTTGTTTTATATTACTTGTTATTTTTACTTGCTTCTTTAATAAACGTTGTAATGATTGCCATCATGTTTTTATTTTCATGTCTCAATTCTTCAGGATGCCATTGAGTACCTAACAAGAATGTTTTATTCTTATCTTCAAGCTCTAATGCCTCAATTACACCATCTGCCGCTCTAGCCGCCACTCGAAGCCCTTTTCCGACTTCCCCAATCGCTTGATGATGGAAGCTATTTACGGCAACTTCCTTTTCACCTACGATTTCATATAGTTTACTGTCTTCTTCTAAGGCTACTGTGTGAGTAGGTTCTGTCCGAGTTGCAGATTGCTGAAAATGGTTGATGCTATCAGAAAACTCACTCTCTACATCTTGCACAATTGTCCCGCCATAGCTTACGTTTAATAAATGGTAACCTCGGCACATCGCTAGAATGGCTTTTTCATTTTCACGGGCTTTTTTTACCAGTTCAATTTCAAAATCGTCTCGATGTTTGTTAACCTTTTTAACTTTTGGATGAGGTTCATGTCCGTATGTGATCGAACTGATGTCTTCACCCCCTGTAAAGATGATGCCATCACACAAGTTGGCATAGAATTCAGCTTCTTCGGGCTTTCCCATTGGGATAACAATCGGATAACCACCTGCTTCTCTTACTGTTTCTGCAAATTTATTATAGACAACGATTGTATCCACATTTTCATTTTGTGTTTCAATTGTGTTGATGGACATAACTGTACTCGTAAGTCCTATTAATGGTTTATGTGCCATATGATAAACTTCCTCTCAAATAAACTGGTTTTTCTCATATTTAACCGTCCTGCATGACTTATAAACACCCATAATTTATCATTTCAATTATTATTATCCAATTATTCGCCTCAACAATCCTTTTTATGGAATATAAAATAAAAACAACCCACAAAAAACTGTGAGCTGTTTTACTATGAATTCTGTTCCATTTATTGCATAGGCGGTCTTGTTTTTTTTACCGAATATACCAATTCTATGTCACCGTTCTCTTTCACTCGTTTAACTGTATAGGTTTTCTCAACACCTTGTCCGGTATTGTGAAAGGTGATCCTATCGCCTTCTTCAAAATCTGATGTGCCAGTGTCCCATAATTTTTCATCATCCGGTTTTCTCATACCTTTCACCCCTCGTAATCCGAATATTTGCTCCATATGCAATATGCCATTTAACTTTATTTTCCCTCTGTAAGGAAAATCAATCCTTTAACGTATGATTAAACGTGCATATTATACTCTCGTTATTGAGAATCCAGCATACAATCTCCTTTGATCACTGGGAATAGAGTCCGGCTCAATATCGGATTAGGTTTGTCGGCAAACAACTAATTACTCTCTCACCAACCGGTTATGACAAGAATTTATGGACACCTCTTTACTTCCTAGAAATTTCTATAAAGTGCGCCTTATCCATATAGTTCTATTCAACTTACTCAATACCTTTAATTTATTTAAATTCATTAAATATTTGTCATTTTAGTTAACTTATAGTCAGCAGATCCAGTTCTTTCGCGACAAACTCCATAAGTTCAGCAATTGTTTTTGACGAGAAATCCAGTTTTATTCCCGCTGCTTCATAAACTTCTGGAAGTGGTTTAGAGCTGCCGAGCGATAATGCTTGTTTATACTTGGAAATCGTTTCTTCAGGATTTTCTTTATAGTTTTTGTATAGTTGAAGTGCCCCTAACTGAGAGATCGCGTATTCAATAAAGTAAAATGGAACTTCATAAATGTGAAGCGTGTATAACCAGCCTTTTTCTTTCCAGTCTTCATGCCCCTTCCAATCTATGATCGATGCATCGTATCGATCTTTCAGTTCACCAAATTTCTTCGTGCGTTCTTTCCAAGTATGATTTGGATGCTTGTAGAGCCAGTGCTGAAATTGATCGATTACCATAATATAAGGCAGGCTCATTATGGCGCTCTTCAGCTGGTCTTTCTTCGCACGATTTAATTCTTCTTCCGTTTTGTAGAACTCATCCCAGCGGTTCATTGTGAAAAGTTCCATACTCATACTAGCTAGCTCAGCCGACTCCATGGGGATTTGTTTATACGAATATAACTCGAGATCTCTCTTTAATAAATCATGAATGGCATGACCCATCTCATGCATGAAAACAACGAGGTCTCCATCAGTCTTTGTCAGGTTCATAAAAATAAATGGAAGACCTGTCTCTGGCAGGTTCTCACAAAAACCACCTTGCGCTTTTCCTTTTCTGCTTGTTAAATCAAACAGTTTCTTTTCATTCATATCATGTACAAGAGAGCCGAACACAGGATCAAGTTCAGCCAGTACTTTTGCTGATTTATTGATTAATTCAACATCCGTATCCACTGGTTTTAACGGTTTTCTGTTATGAGGCACCGCTCTAACATCCCACGGTTTGTAATCATCAAGTCCAATCTCTTTTTTATGTTCCTTTTGAAGTTGAAGTGCGAGCGGAATAACATGTTCACGGATGGATTCAGCAAGCTGTGTGCAGTCTTCAGGCGTGTAGTCAAACCGGTAATATTTCTTAAACATATAATCTGCAAAACCATTTAATCCAGCATTTTCTGCTTTTTTTATTCGCAGCTCTATAAGCTCGTCCAGTATGCTTTGCAGCTTTTCCTCCTTCTTTAAGATCGGGTCATACAGAGCTTCCATTGCGTTTTTCCGTATATTTCGGTTAGTGTCTCTAAAGTGAGTGAACAGCTCACTAATCGTCACTTCTTTTCCTTCCCAGTTAGCCGTTAATCCCCCTGTGATCTCAAAATATTGGTTAACGAGAGCATCTTCTTGTTTTTCAATATCTAAATTCGCTTCTTGAAAAAGTGCAAACTGCGTTCTCAGTTTCTTTTTGTACTCCCCGTATTCGGTATCAGGAAGCTCTGCTAGAAACGGAGACTCTAAAACTTTTTCATCTAGTAGAGATTGATATTTTTTAAACAAAGGCTTGATATGCTGCTGGTCGTATTCAAATTGTTGTTTGATTTCATCGCTATCACTTTGGCATTGAAAAGCGATATAATGCCTGAGCATCTTTTCTTCTTCTCTTTCATACACTTTCTTTTGCTGTAATAAAAAAGATTTTAAGTCTTCAACTGATGTTATGTTAACGCTTACAAGATTTTCGAACTCTTTCTTAAAAAGCTCCAATTTCTGATCGTTCATTATCGATCCCTCCCGACTAGTTCTGCCTTAATTTTACCACAAATAGGAAAATTCTCGATAGATGGAATGTTTAAATACACGGCTTTTTCGCAAACATTGATGATCTTTAAAGTAGTTGATTTCCGCTCCAGGTGCTCGCTTTCCGCGGGGTAGGTGGTGGCTAGCCCCTCGAGATCAAAAGCTAAATGGGTTAAAAGGCAAAGTGCGCCTTGCTAGCCCCTTCACCTTTTGTTTGTCGGGGCTGAACGAGCCACTTCCACTTTTCGGACTGCCCGCCAGTTCTAAAAAGGGATGCAATAGTCTATAGCAACTATTATTCAGCATTCCTTAAAACACAAAAACTGACCACAAGTGCACTTTACGTACCCTTTTGGTCAGTTTAATTAGAATTGGACAGATTATTGGCTGAAATGGACAGATTATGTTGTAGATTGGACAGATTAGTTGATCAATCCGACAAAATAATCTTCAAATCCGACAGATTATCTTCACCAACAATAAACTGCCTGCATGCCCAGACGCCTCAAAGGTGTTTACTGACGACTTTTACAAAAATACTGTCCACTTTTCGAGTTTTACTGTCCACTTTAGCTGATTTACTGTCCACTCTGCCATTTTTACTCTCCACTTACACTTTCCTACTGACATCAGCAATTACAAACCATAACCACGTTTCCGTCTGGATCTTCTACATTGAACCAAGCCACTTCTCCGTGCCACTCGATTTCACGTACAACGTTCAAGTTCTTTTCCTTGATGTCTGCATAAGCTGCATCAATGTCGGGAGCATATAGATTAAACATTGGTCCTGTTCCTGGCGCTCGGTGAAAAGAAGGGTCAAACGTGTGGTCATCAAGAGACAACCCTGTTTGTCCGGTCACTGGAATGTTATGAACAGGAGAGCTCACTTCACTCGTATCAATCGTTATCCCTATAAGTTTGGCATACCATTCCACAGACTTCTTCAAATCTGATACGTGGACAAATACGTTGTTGATGTGACTCTGAATCGGGGCAATACTCGTTACTTTTTCACTCATTGTAAAACGCCTCCTAAGAAATAATTTCTTCAAACGTTTTCCGAAAACCATAGAATGGCCTAAAGCTTTGTGACTCATAAAAAGTATGCGATGTGCTTGATGCAAGCATTTCCATGCGTGTTCGAGGATGCTTGCTATGAACAAATGTTAGTAATTCACTACCTAATCCCATTCCTCTATAGGATTTTGAAATCAGCATCTCGCAAATGTACAGCGAAACATGTCCATCTGTTAATCCACGAACATAGCCCACTACCGTCTCATCCTTCAACATGACATATGCCACGTTCGAATTTCTCCATGCGGCTTTTGTTTCTTCATTGCGTTCAACGAGCTGTGTCCAGCCTTCAATCTTGTTCAGCTCTTGAATGGCATCAAACTGCTCTTCACTATAGGGAACAAATTTTACACCTTCCACGTTTGCAGTCTCCCTTATAAAAGCGCCTTAACGTTCTGCACTCCTTTTTCTACTTCCGCTAATACATTTCCTTCAAAGTGTTCCTGCTCGATCACACAATAATCAACTTTTTGTTCGTCAGCTAACTTCAGGAAACCCTTTAAATCCAACTTGCCTGACCCTGCAATCGTACTCTGCTTCTGACCGTTTTTCTCTGTCATATCTTTCAAATGAAAGGACACACAGCGGTTACGGTACGTATTCAGAAGTTCTTCAGGTTCATAGCCAGCAAATTTTGCCCAATACGTATCAAGTTCCATTTTGACCAATTCAGGATCAGTTTCCCGGTAAATCACATCGAACGGAAGATTTCCATCCAGCTCATAAAATTCAAAATCATGGTTATGATAAGCAACGCGAATGCCGAACTCTTTGCTTCTGTATCCAGCTTCGTTCAATACTTCCGCAACCCGCTTATAATCATCTATGGATTGTCTTTGTTCGTCCGTTAAATACGGCATGATCATCAAGTCATTTCCCAAAACCAGCTGATCTTCCATCTGCTTTTTAAAAGCTTCCCCAGAAAATTGCTGAAGCGGAATATGAGCGCCCGCAACCGTTAAGTCGTTCGCGTCGAGAACCTTTTTCACTTCTTTAGGAGATATGCCAAAAAGTCCTGCAAACTGAACACTGTCATAACCCATCGCTTTTACTTTTGATAACGTGTCTAACAAATTCTTTTCCGCTTCTGATTGTATAGAGTATAGCTGCAAACCAATTTTTCGCATGTTAGAGTGCTCTCCTTTTTTAACCGTTTACAAAACTTTGTTCATTGATATCGATGCTTGTTTGTATCCTAGCTTTCGATAAAGTTCAATCGCATTCTCATTCGTTCCAAAGACATGCAGGCCACAATATTCTGCTCCTTCATCTTTGGATTCATTTTCAAAGAATCGTAGTGATGTTTTTGCTATTCCTTGCTTTCGAAAGTTCTCCAAAATATAGATGTGATATAAAAAGGCGGTCTTCTCTTCCTTTGAGACATGAAACCACAGATAGCCTGCGATTTGCTCGCCGCTTTTTATGTGAAAGAAGTGTTGCCCTTCTGTTTTCTCTTGATCTGGAAGAAGGCTTTCCATTTGCTTTTCTGCTTTTTCAGTTGCTTGCTTCTTCGTCATCATATAGTGAGTTGATGTATCTTGAATATAATCTGGCATCATGAACTCCAGGTATTCCTTAAACTGTTTGTTGTTCATTCTTTCAAATGTAATCAACGCCTTTTCACTCCCTTTACTTCATCAAATAATGAATGATCTCAGGCATTCGTTCGCGCCAAGCTGATTCATGGTGTTTTCCGCCTTCAATGATGTCAAACCGTACATCAATTCCTTTTTTCTTAAACACTTCATATACCGTTTCTGAAGAGCGGATATAATGGTTCGCATCCACTTTTGAGGTATCCTCGTCTGTTCCAATATCCATGTAAAACGTTTGCAGCCCGTTTAAATCACTTTTTCGAATTAAACTTTCAATCTCTTTTTGGTTGAACCAAAACGCCGAAGACAGGCTTGCCACCCGGCTAAAAACGTGAGGATAGCGGCACATGGCATATGTTGAGATCAAGCCGCCCATTGAACTTCCTGCAAGCAAAGTTTCTTCCGGTTTTGTTCTGTATTTTTCATCGATTAAAGGTTTAAGCGTATGAAGAAGAAACTCGATATATGCTTCACCCTTTCCTCCATATACACCTTCAATCTTTAGAAGTTCAGGTCCAACAGTCGGATTTTCCCATGGCCCATATTCATTTAAACGCTGGAATCCTTCGTGATTGCAATCGATTCCAACGATGATGAGAGGTGTTTTACTTTTCTCTAAAAAATCAGCAAGTCCCCACGATACACCGTAGCTCGCATCTTCATCCCTAAAAAGGTTCTGACCGTCATGCATATAAAGCACAGGGTAGCTCTCTTCTTTTTCTTCATAATCGTACGGCAAACATACACGAATTTGTCTTTCTAAACCTTCAAACTGTTCAATCTTTACCTTAAATTCTTGAATCATTAAAAGTCTCCTATTCTATCAATCTAGTTGTTTAGCTCATAGCCGTTAACAAAAAATTGGATGGTTTCCATTTCATCTTCCGTTAATTCACGACCCGCTTCTCCCCTATATTCTTCTGTAATGCCTTGAATATTACCTCTATGTTTTTGAGTAAGGGTGGCAAGGTTTCTCAAAAGGGATGCTTCACTCTCAAACTCTTGCTTCGTTGCAGGTTTCCAATGTGAAAAAATATAAAATTCTGCGTCATACGACTCTACAAGATCTAATAGCCGTAAAACTTTTTCTGCCGTATAATTATTTTTTGGTGCGTACATATTGGCATACATGCAATCTGCTAGAAATAAGATTTTCTCTTCTTTTATGTAGACGATGATAGAGTCTGGAGTGTGGTCGCCTCCTACATGCTGAAGTATGCACGTTACTCCGCCAAGATCGATCTCCAGTTTTTCGTGAAACGTGATTGTTGGCAGTTCAATACTGATATTGCGGTGTTTTGGAAATTCTTTTTTGATCGCCTCTGCACAAAATTCAATTTCAATCCCTTGTTCAACCCGTTCATCAATTGCTTTATCACACCAAGAATATGGAAGCAGCTTCTCCATATTTGTTTTCGTCATGTTAGAAGCAATCGATGGTATGTTCAATGCTGACAGACCAAAGATATGGTCCCAATGCCAATGCGTAATAACGATAAGGCTAGGATCTGGTATATTGTTCTTTTTAAGTTCTTCTAAAAAATAGTGTGCATGATCCTCAGAGTTTCCAGCATCAATCATTAATGTTCTGTCATTTCCTACTACTGCTCCTAAGATCGGACGATCTGTTTCAGAAACAGGTGTTTGATACCAAAAGCGGTTTGTGAGTTTTTCAAGTCTCTGCAAAACATCCATCTCTCCCCATTTATAAACCTTGTTTTACATTATTGTACTTCAAATTATCTCTTAGGGTTAGAAAGATGTACATCTTGTTCAATATGAATTTCTTCAGGTATGTTCGTTGGTGCATTTGGCACTTTTCTTGTTTTTTCTTTAAGAATCTCAGAGGAATACAATTTTATTACTAAACTTCCTCCATAACGTTTTGCTCGGATCAAGATAGGCTGGTTGTATTTGTTTTGAAATTGAAAATCTGGTCCGTACCAGCTAACAGTTGCGTCCCGGCCTGAAGGAACATAGGGAACGCGTTTGCTGTGAGAGTAACGCTGAACAATCCGCAATCCTGCGCGATCAACCGCATTAAACAAAGTAGATGAAACCTGACAGATTCCGCCTCCTACCCCTTCTGACAATTCACCTCTTACAATAATCGGTGCACTTTTATATCCTTTTGCAGTTGTTCTTCTTCCCACCACTTTGTTAAATGAAAAAGTCTCATTTGGAAAGACAACATGACTATCCAAGGCTTTTGCAGCCAGTTCGATGTTTGTGGTTCTGCTTTTATTATTTGAATTGAAATATGTAACATAGTGGCCGATCTGCTGCGTTTTTATATGTGCCAGAACCTCTGTATCCACTTTTGGGTAGATGTTCATTTCAGGTACATCCAACTTTTGCGGCCCTTTTGAAAAAAAATAGGTATAGAACTTTTCCTTGAATACGCTGCGATTCAGCCGATAACCTACTTCTCCTGGTACTATTCCACCATAATCATTAAGTTTTGCATTAATCGGTGCTTTAAAGGATCGTTTATCAAGGAGTTCGAGGAATGAAGAAAGTTTTGTTTCATCTATCATAGGTATCCCCGGAATGGGTGCTGTAAATTGTTCACGATTGATTTCAGCGATCGTCTTTCCCTGCTGGTTCACCGTTAGTGTATCTGGTGATTGAACAGGATGTGATAGTAGTAAAAGTCCGGTAAACCAAGCTAATAACATGAGAAAAACCTCCATCGCCGTTTTATTCCTAGCGTTTTTTACTTTTTCCTAAAATGAAATTTTTATTACATTTTTAAAGGATAAAAATGGAGGCAATCCATGATACCAGCCAGAGTATTGACACCTCTAATTCATGAAATTTATGAATTAATCCTTGAAATTAGTTTTTTTTCCCGCGAGTTATTGTGATAATTCCGCGAGTTTTGCTCAATTACCCGCGAGTTTACAACAAACCAAATCCATTGCCTGCTCTAAACCCCACCCCAAACAACTTACCAAAAAAACGCCTGAGTCAACGAATGACTCAAGCGTTTCTCATTAATTATTGCTTTGTATCAAGAGGCTTTAGTTTCGCTTCGATTTCTGCACGTTGAGGCTCTAAGAATGGAGGCAGCGCCAAAGACTCACCGAGATGCTCTAAATCTTCATCCGTATCAAATCCAGGACCATCTGTTGCGAGTTCAAATAGAATTCGATTCGGCTCACGGAAGTACAATGACTTAAAGTAAAAGCGATCCACAAATCCCGAGTTCGGAAATCTAGATGTTTTTACTTTTTCGATCCAATTCCTAAGCTCATCTTCATTATCTACTCTGAACGCCACATGATGGACGCCCCCGCGACCCAAACGTTCCCCTGGTAGGTCCGTTCGTTCTTCCACATGTATTTCTGAACCACTTCCGCCTTCACCTGTTTCAAGTACGATGATATCAGGCTGACCCGCAACTTCCGGCTCATACGTACCTTTTTTACGAAAACCTAGAAGTTCTGTTAAGACTTGAACCGTTGGCTCTGCCGCAGGAACGGTAAGTCTTACAGGGCCAAGGCCGATAATCGCGCTTTCTTCTGGTGTTGTGCTCTTACTCCACGGCTTTCCGCCAGCAACACCGCTGTTGTTTTCATCTGAAACCATGATCAGCCTTTGCCCTTCAAGGTCTCGGAATGCTAGTGTCTGACGTCCTGCACGGTCTTTTATTGCGTCGGTTTCAATGCCGTTTTGCTTCAAGCGATCTTGCCAAAAGATAAGAGCATCGTCATCTTTTACACGAAGTGAGATCGCAGAAATGCTGTTATTACCGTCATGATTTCTTCCTGCCATCGGAATTTCAAAAAACGTCAGTTCTGTTCCGGGATTTCCTTTTTCATCACCATAAAACAAATGATACACACTCGTGTCGTCCTGGTTCACAGTCTTTTTTATCAGCCTTAGTCCCATTACTTCTGTATAAAATTTAAAGTTTTCAGGCGCTTTCGCCGTGAGTGCAGAAACGTGGTGAATACCTTTCAGTTCCATAAAGATCCCTTCCTTCATACCTTTTTCCTTATTATCCCCTTTTGTCTGGAAAATGCCCAATGAAACGATTTGGGTATCGCGACAAATTAACTTCTAGGTGCCCAAAGCATGATAGATACGCCGATTAAACAGATTGCAGCTCCTATCCAGTCATAGAGATCAGGCGTTTTCCGATCAACGAGCCAGCCCCATAGAACTGCCAGAATAATAAAAACACCTCCGTAAGCTGCATACACTCTACCGAACGTCGGAAAGTTTTGCAAAGTGGGAATAACACCATAAGCAACCAAAATAAGACTTCCTGCCAATCCATATGTAAAAGGCTTTGATTCTCGAAGCCAAAGCCAAACCAAGTATCCTCCGCCGATCTCTGCTATACCGGCAATGATAAATAAGAATATAGCTGCTATCATACACTCGCACCTCCTCTTTACGCATTCTACATCACAAAAAAAACTCCTGTAAAAGGAGTTTTCGCCGAAATTTATTCTACCATCAAATAATGCATGCTGAACCAATTCTTTTCATCTACCCATACCTTTTTAGGAGTAAAACCGCAATCCCTCGCAATATCTTGAAATTCCTCAATCGTAAATTTATAAGAGTTTTCTGTTTGTATGGTTTCACCTTCTGCGAACGTTACGTGTTCGCTGCCGATGGTTATGGTTTGATTTTTGAGACTCACGAGATGCATTTCAATCCTGCCTTTTTCTGCGTGATAAAAAGCATGATGATGGAAATGTTCCAGGTTAAAATCTGCGAGGAGTTCTCTGTTTAGCCGGTTCAGCAAGTTGGTATTAAACTGACTCGTTATCCCTTTGCTGTCATTGTAAGCTGCGTTTAAGACAGCATGATCTTTTTTCATATCTACACCAATTAAAAGGCCACCGTTCGGTTTTAGGAAATCAGCCGTCATTTTTAGAAAGTTGACCCTCTCATGGGGTTCAAAGTTTCCAATTGTAGACCCTGGGAAGAAAACCGCCTTACGAGAAGATGTGAGTTTTGGTAGTTCAAACTTTTCCGTGTAATCGGCAGAAACAGCATGAACATGTAAGTGCGGATACTCGATTGAGAGTGCTCTTGCTGATTGATAGAGAAAATCTTTTGAGATGTCGATCGGTACATATTCTTTTAAATCAGGCATCGCCTCCAGCAGCGTTCTCACTTTTTCACTGCTGCCGCTTCCAAACTCAACGAGCGCTGTATCGGTGCCTATTGCAGAAGCCATCTCATCCCTATATTTATTTAAAATAAACAGCTCAGTGCGAGTCGGATAATACTCAGCGAGCATGGTAATGGCTTCAAACAGCTCTGAACCTTTCTTGTCATAAAAGTACTTAGGAGAGATGGTCTTATGCTCTGATCGTAATCCGTTTAGCACTTCACTGTACATATCAGTTTCAGGTTCGTTGCCAACGTGATAATGGACATTTGATTTTATCGTTTTCATGACTGGTCCTCCGCCAGACGGATGCCGCTAAACTGCCATCTTTTATCTGCTTGGAAAAAGTTTCGGTACGTTGGACGTATATGCGATCTAGACGTTACACATGAGCCACCTCGCAAAACCATCTGATTGCACATGAATTTGGCGTTATACTCACCAAGTGCCCCTTCAAGCGGCTTGCTTTGAGGGTAAGAAGTATACGGGCTACTCGTCCATTCCCACACATCTCCGTATGCTTTTTTAATCGGCGACTTCGAATGCGTCTCACCAACGACTGGATGATACGTTTCACTCTCAACAAAATTGCCTTCTAACGGGATGGAACCAATCGCATGCTCCCACTCCGCTTCAGTCGGCAGCCGCTTCCCGCTCCATCTTGCAAATGCATCTGCTTCGTAAAAACTTACATGACAAACGGGTTCGTCCAAATTTAATTTTTTTTCACCGGTTAATGTAAACGTGTACCAGCCATCCTCCGTTTTTCGCCAATAAAGAGGGTGTTTCCACTTCTCTTTTTTGACTGCTGCCCAGCCGTCAGAAAGCCAATGTTCCGGCTGATCATACCCTCCCGCTTCTATGAATGAAAGGTACTCTCCGTTTCTTACGGGATGAGAGGCTAGCTGATAAGCATTCAGCCAAACTTTATGTCGAGGACGCTCATTATCGAACGAGAACCCTGTGCCTGTAAAGCCGATCTCCACAAGGCCGCCTTCTATGTTTACATAGGATGTCTGTGATTGAGATTCTTGCTGATGGGCAGATACCATTTCTGTATATTGTGGAAGCAATGGATTACAGCTGAAGTTATATTTCACATCAGTTAAAAGGAGCTCTTGATGCTGCTGCTCATGCTGAAGGCCAATCTCGATCAAATCTTCTATCTCTTGCGGCACGTGCTCTCCATATTCTTTTAAAAGAGATAGAATTCCTTCATTTACATGAGCCCGGTACGCATACACTTCATTCATTGATGGTCTTGAAAGCACACCACGGGAATGTCTAGGGTGATAGGAACCAATGGTTTCATAGTAAGAATTGAAAAGATAATCAAATTTCGGATTAAAAGGGACGTAAGAGGGGTTCTTTTCTTTTAATATGAACCGTTCAAAAAACCAAGTTGTGTGGGCAAGATGCCACTTTGGAGGACTTACGTCAGGCATGGCCTGAATCATTGTATCTTCGTTCTGCAGTTTGGACGCCAGTTTTTCAGATAATGACCTGATCTTAATAAATTGCTCGCTTAACCGTTCGACTGCTACATGCTCGATCGCCATAAAAATCCTCCCTTTTTTAGCTGCTGCTTTTTACCACATTGCCTTCTGCCGGAATAGGATGTTCTTTTAATAGCTTTGCAAAGTGAATCAGATTGTACGTCATTATTCGGTTGTGCTGCATCGTAAATTCATTTTGGCTTCCTTTCGCTTCTATATAAGAAGGTCCTGGACCTGCTTCACCAACCCAATATGTATCTACATTCGGCGGAATCGTAAAACCGATGTGCGACAAGCCATAAAGAATAGAAGCACTCGCATGTTTTGCTCCATCTTCGTTTCCCGTCACTACCACACCTGCCACCTTGTTATAGAATATATATTGGCCTTGCTCGTTCGTCATGCCACTTGCTCCATAAAGCCTTTCGATGGCCTGTGTTGCAAGACTGCTCTTTTCACCAAGCCACAGTGGAATATATCTGCAGCTTTCACTTTTTCAAGTATCTCCGGCCATTGGTCTCCACCGCCTTCATCAGCGGTTACACCATAGGCGATCCTGTAATCGGCTAGCCTAACCATTTCAGTCTGAATATCGTTGTCGTTAAAGATAGAGACAGCTTCGTTCAATAAGCTCTCTGTATTCGAGACTTCTTCACTGCTTTTAAGGGAAGCGTTCAGCAGAAGTGCTTTGATCATCAAAATACCTCCTAATAAGAACCATATTAAAGTATAAATAGCCGAATATTAATAAATTAAAACAATCTACATGAATTCTTAACAAGTTGCAGGGAAGATCGAATGGTGGACTCTTTGAGTTAAAAACAAAAAATAAACGCCTTTCGACAAAAGCCAAGTCAATCAAACCAAAAGAAAGAAGGCACCTTAACAAGGCGCCTTCCAATCAATCATATATTAATCTCTCAGGAACTTGCGGTCAAAGATGAACGGTCCAAACGGCAATACGGATGATACTAATGCTAAAAACGCACGCATGATCGGCCATTTCTTGACATTGTAAACGTACAGAATGGCTAGGATATAGAGCACGAACAACAGACCGTGCAGAGCACCAACGATCGATACAGCTAGCGGTTGGTCCAAGAAGTATTTTAGGGGCATTGCAATAAACAGAAGGATTAGAAAAGACGCGCCCTCCAGATATCCAACTGTTCTTAACGTTTTTAACGGGTTCATATATGAATTACCTCCATAATCACGATTCTACCTATAGTTTTATCATAAGTGGGGTGAATCTAGACTTCATAACCCTTACTATTGTGTGAACAAATGAAAAGAAAATAGTTGGGGTCAGACCCCCAACTATTTATCTTTTCTTTCGTTTTCGGCCATTCACCTAGAGAGTTTGCTCAATTTCTACTAAATCAAACAGGCCTTTTTAGTTTCCAGCCTTTTTTTTCATTTCCTTAATGATCTCTTTATATGGTGTATTCTCTACACCATCGTATCGCGAAACCACTTTTCCATCTTTGTTTACTAGGAAAAATGCGGTCGCATGGATGAACTGATCGGAATTAGGATCAGCCACTACAGGTGTTTTGAATGAATCTCTCGCTAATTGTTCAATTTGCTTTTGGTCATATCCTCCAAGAAAGTGCCAATTTGAAAAATCCGCATCGTAATTCTCACCAAACTTCGTTAATGCTGCTGCGTCATCTCTTTTGGGATCAATGGAGAACGAAACAAACTCTACTTCGACCTTCTCTTCTTTAGCCATTTGCTGAAGCTTAGCCATATGTGCTGTCATCGGCGGACAGACCGTTTCGCAGTTCGTGAAGATGAAATTGGTCATCCACACTTTTCCCTCCAGGTCCGACAAACCAAATGACTGGCCGTCTTGATCTTTAAAAGTAAACGACTGAACGTCCCAGTCTAAGGCCTGGGACGTTTCTTTGCTTTCGCTATTTTGTTCATGATTCTTATGGTTTTCATGCTCGTCGTGTGATCCACCTGAGCCGCATGCTGACAAAAGTATTACCGTTGTCAAAACGAGTCCAAACATCAACATTATTTTTTTCATAATCGGTCACCTCTAACCATTCTGTTCTTTTTCTATGATAGCCATGCTTGAAGTGGTTTTACCCTAGGTATTACAAATCGATCCAGTAAGAATACGAAGATAAAAGATATACCTGCAAGTGGCATGATGATGCCTGTAATGATCATGACTATGATGATCCAAGGCTTAAGTTTTTTATCTGATTTTCTAGGTACTCCTAATTTTCCAGAAGGCTTACGTTTCTTCCACATGATTAGTGAAAAGATGACGATTGCCACTAATCCAAGGGCAGCAACTGTACCTAAAAGCTGGTTAGCTAGTCCAAAATAATGGCCCTCATGGAGAGCAATTCCTATTGAAATTGATTTTGCCATCCAACCGTAATCGCTAAACCTGATATCTTCTACGATTTTTCCATTATACTGGTTAAAATAAACAGTCGCTTCATTTTCAGGCTTATCTCTTGAAGAGGCAACGGTAAATACTCCATCTTCCCCTTCTGGCAATGAGATTGTATATGGCTTCTGAATATTACTCTCTTGAGCAAGATACATGACTTGATCCACCGAAAGTGATCCTGTATCTTTTTCTGACGTTGGAGCAGGGTTGTTCTCTGTTGCCCAAGGAATATCTTCTGCGATCTCATCTGTTGTCTTTTCAGCTTTTGGCGCCATGAATGCATACGTTGGATATCCAGCATTTGCAGATGTCGCGAGCTTGTTGATTTGCTCACCCATTACACCTGACCATGGGAGACCTGTTATGATTAGGATTAGAATCATCAGTGAAAGCCAAAACGCTGTAACCGCATGAAGATCTCGCCAGAACATACGTCCATTCTTCTTTAATCTCGGAAAAATTGTTCCCATGAACGTCTTTTTATTTCTTGGCCACCAAATGTAAAGACCCGTTATTAAAATAATTATTGTCCAGCATGCAGCGAGTTCTACCAATCTGTTGATAAACGTTCCTCCAACAATCCATTCGCTGTGAAGCTTTGCAACAACGTTCTTAAAATGTTCTTCATCTAAAATCGTACCGGTAATTGAAGCAGTGTATGGGTTTACGTAAACCTGTGTAACCACATCATCTTCTATCACTTTTACTAAAGTAGCTCTGTTTTCTTCTTTCGGAAGTCGAATGGAACCAATTTCAGCTTTTGGATACTTCTCTTTAACGGCATTCACCTGCTGTGATAGTGGAAGTTCTTGATCCGCAGCTTGAACAATTAGTTTATCTTTATAGATCATCGACTCAATTTCCGCTTGATACAAATACAATGCGCCGCTAATGGCAAGTAAGATTAAAAATGGTGCAAAAACGATTCCGCCATAAAAATGCCATCTCCAAAATGTTTGGTAAAGACTATTTGATTTTTTTGATGGATTTCTGTTGTTTTCTGGTAGCTGTTGAGCAGTTGCTTGCATGATTAAATTCTCCTTATTCTTACTCGATATGGAAAAGTATAATCAACAAACTTGAAATGGTAATCACTCTAAAGGGTGATTAACCATGAAAAATGTATCAAATGTTTGAAGAACAATCTCAAACGATACCGTTATCGTAGGCGTAACTTGCTAGTTGAACGCGGTTTTCGAGTTGCAGCTTTCCTAAAATATTCTTCATATGTGTTTTCACGGTGTTCTCGGAAATGTTGAGTTCTTTGGATATTTCTTTATTGGAATGCCCTTTTGCCACTAGCTGCAACACCTCCTGTTCTCTAACAGAAAGAGATTGTTCAGCTTGTCCATCCTTTTTGAATTCTTTCCAAATGCGAAAAGCCATCTCCTTGGACATTGGTATTTCATCCATAGCATAAGCTTTTAGCCCGTTTAACATATCTTCTGTATTTAAATTTTTCAGAAGATACCCTTGAGCTCCGCGCTTTAGCGCCTCAAACCAGTCTGTGATGTCATAGGAAACGGTCATAATCACTATTTTTACGGTCGGAAACTGCTTCTTGATTTCTTTCGTCGCTTCAAAACCGTTCATTTTTGGCATGGAGATGTCCATTAAGACAAGATCAGGAAGTAGAGCCTTTGTCTTTTCAACTGCCTGTACGCCGTTCGAGGCTTCTCCCACAATTTCAAACTCTGTCTGATCCTCAAGAATCTCTTTAACTCCTTCACGTGCAAGATGATGGTCATCAACAAGCAGTAATCGAATTGGCTTTGTCATTCTTTCTCCTCCTTTTCAATCGTCACCGTCGTTTTCCCGGGGATGCTATCAATCGTTAACTTCCATTCCATTGAACAAGCTCTGTCTTGTATGATTTTTAGCCCAAATCCATCCGTTGTTTGACTCCTGTCAAAACCTGCTCCTTTATCCATGATGGTGCAGATCCAACCTTTTGGGGTGCTCGTAGTGTTTAACCACACTTCGTTCGTACCTGCGTGTTTGATTACATTAATGATTGCTTCTCGGACACAAGCAAATAATTCTATTTTTTCCTTAGATGATAAATCATCATCTTTTAAACTCCATTCGCGATAAATCTTAAGATTATATTGACTCTCCATCTCATTAAGAAATTTATTTAATGAACGTGTCCACGAAATATCAGCTTGTGCCGGTAAGTTGCGAAGATTTTGGATGGCACTTCGGGTATCATCGTGAATGTGCTGTAGCGTTTTTTTAAGTTTGTTATAAGATTTATCGTCCTTAGTAAACTTACTTCCCATCTTATTTACTTGAACGGAAAGAAAAAACAAGGATTGTGCAATTCCGTCATGCAATTCTTTTGCAATTTTCTCTCTTTCTTCTAATACCGCTTTCTCAGACCGCTCTCTTTGAAGCTCTTGCTGCATACGCTCTAGTCTTCCGAACAAAATGTTCAAAAAATAGAGAGTAACAAGAAATACGATTATGGCCGATAACCAATTCCCCGTGTTCATGGATATATAAGGCAACAGCACGGTATGCCTCACATATTCCCATAACCCCACTGATATTGTTGGAATAAGAAGTATCAGCCACTTTATTTGTCTGTATGTCATCCGGCGGACTTCCTTTCTAGTCTTTCTTATCATATAAATATTTTAAATAATACCATAAAAAAACCGACGTCATGTACGTCGGTCAGTCAGCTAATCCCCGCATTCTTTTTCAGTCTTTCCGCAATCTGCATAAAATCCTCATGTGAGATGCCAGGTGCAAACTCCTCAGAGATGGAACGTAATTCAGGCATTGGAGCACCTTCTGGAGCACCGATCACCGTTTCAAGTGGGCCGCCTAAAGGATGCTGGCCTGCCCAGATTAAAGCAATATCCCTATAGTCTGTATCACTGAACGTATACAGCTTTCTGTGTACACCTTGTGCCTCAAACTTGCGCGTCGTTTCGAAGGCAGAGTTCTCTAGGTCAGGTACAGGAAGCATCTTTTTAATATCAACACCCGTTACCATCTCGATCGCCTTTGCATAAGCCAAAACGTGAACGCCTCCCCGAACGAGAAGATATCCGATCATCTCACGAGCTACAGGGTTACTCGTCATCTCATAAACTCTCATCTTATGTGTACGAGCACCGCACTCTAAGAAGAAGTTGTGCAAAAGATCTAGTAATAAATTGCCGCTGCTGAACACATAATCCCCATTCCACGCTTTTCCCATGGAATCAAACGGAAATGATGTTTGTGCAGTCGCAATAAAATGCTGTGTGTTTCTTTTGTCTTTCGCCGCTTCCATCGGTGCTGAATTTACATCTCCAGGGTGTGTTGTTCCATAAATCATCATGTTGATTGTATGCGAAACGAGTTCAACATGACCAAACTCTTCTGCTGTGATACTCGAAACGAGATCGAAAAACGGCTTCAGCTTGCCTCTTTTTCTAAAATTAAACGACTGATACATATAGTTATTGAGTGTAGACATCTCACCAAATCGTCCACCTAACAATTCTTGAACAGCTGCTGCTGCATTGGCATCAGGGTTGGTCGGGGTCGGCAGTTCAATAGCTAGTCTGTTAAAGCGTTTAATCATCAAGCTACCTCCTCACGATTGCATGTCGTTTAAGGGTATGTGGCCTGTTGATTGTACTATTCCGACTTTCTCAAAAGCTATTGAGCTATTACTATATGGTGATGGATAGAAAATACCGGCTCAGAATTTGTCGAGTACTGTAGACTCGTGGATAAATAGCCGAAACTTTTTGATTGAGGGGTAAAACTCGTGGATAAAATGCCTAAATTTCTGGATAAAGACTGCTTTTTTTGGATTCAAAACCATAATGAGTTCTAAATACCCCAATTGGTATCATTTAAAATCCCTTCTGAAGCTAATCAGAAGGGACTTTTTAGGAATATTTAGCGGCTTCTCAACAAAATGCTCAACTTCGCTTCGGTTTACCTCCCACGCCCCAATGCTTGTTAGGAACTTCTTGTATCAGCACGCGGACTTGTTCTATTTTCACATCCAGACTTTCGGCAGCAGCGACAGTTAACGTTTCCATCAACTCGCTCAACTGTTCATCACTCCGCCCTTCAATCACATGTACATGAATAATAGGCATCTAGCTCTCCACCTATTTCACATATCGAGACGATAAGGTAACAGAGCCTAATCCCTCAAACTGAGCAACGATCGTGTCATCCATATCAAAAGCAACGGCTTCTGACAACGCACCGCTTAAGACGATGTCTCCCTTTTTCAACCCTTCACCGCGCTGTGCAAGCTTTTGAACCGCCCAGGCAACCGCTTCAGCTGGATGTCCAAGAACCGCAGATCCCGCACCAGTCGTGGCCATCTCTCCGTTTTTACTCATCACCATCCCAATGCTCGCCAAATCCAAGTCATCTGGTTTTACCATCTTGCTTCCTAAAATCAGTTTCGCCGATGAACAGTTGTCTGCCACTACATCTGGAAGGGTAAAGCGGAAATCTTTATAACGGCTATCGATCACTTCAATCGCAGCTGCAACAAACTTTGCAGCTCTCATAACATCAGACGCTTTTACGTGTTCACCACTTAAATCCTCACCCATAATAAAAGCAATCTCAGGTTCTGCTTTCGGATGGATGAGACGGTGCTGCTGAAGCGGCTCCCATTCTAATGCAAGCATGTCACTCAGCAAATATCCGTAGATTGCTTCATGAACGCCCATCATCTCTTGCTTCGCTTTACTTGTTAACCCAAGTTTTATTCCTAAACGCTTTGTGTTCGTCTTCTCCATTCGTCTTTCAATCAGCTGTTTTTGAAGGTCATACGCTTCTTCAATCGATAGATCAGGATATTGATCGGTGATCTTAACAACTTCTTTCACATCACTTTCAGCGCGTAAAAGATAATCAACCACTTCCACTTTTGACTGGTTTGTTACCGTCATGCTCTACACCTCCTGTTTTGCTTTCTGTTGAAGTTCAGCGGCGACTTCTAATATAAGATCTTCCTGCCCGCCGACTGCTTTTCGTTTTCCTAATTCTATTAAAATATCCCTTGGATCCAAGCCAAACCTTTTACCCGCGCGTTCAGCGTGCAGCAGAAAGCTTGAATAAACACCTGCATATCCCATCGCTAAACTGCCTTTACGAATTTCCTGCGATCCTGGCAGCATCGGTCCGATTACGTCTTCTGCCAAATCCATCATTTTATAAAGGTCGATGCCCGTTTCCATTCCCATTCGGTCAAGAACAGCAAGCAATACTTCTGTTTGCGTATTCCCTGCTCCTGCGCCTAAACAGCGAACACTTCCATCGATACGTGTCGCTCCTTCTTCAATCGCAACAAGTGTATTGGCAACGGCTACTGATAAATTGTTATGTGCGTGAAATCCGACTTCAATATCAAGTGATTCCCGCAAAGCCGCAATTCTTTCTTTTACTTCGTGCGGTAATAATGCTCCGGCTGAATCCGTCACATACACACCTTGTGCACCATAAGACTCCATCAACTTCGCTTGTTCCACGAGCTTTTCAACAGGCGCAGAATGGGCCATCATCAAGAAACCCATCACTTCCATACCAAGTTCTCGTGCCATATGAATATGTTGAGCGGATACATCAGCTTCTGTCACATGTGTCGCCACACGGACAAGACTCGCTCCTAACCTTCTCGCTTGCTTAATCTCATGAACCGTTCCGATACCAGGCAGCAAAAGAACGGCAACTTTCGCCTGTTTACACACACCAGCTGCTGTTTCAATCAGTTTCATCTCATCCACAAGCGACTTTCCATACTGAAGTGTTGAGCCTCCCAAACCATCTCCGTGGCTGACCTCAATGTAATGCATACCCGCTTCATCAAGCGCTTTTGCTGCATCGTACACTTGCTTTTCGGTAAACTGATGAGCCATCACATGACTGCCATCACGAAGACAGACTTCTGTAAACTTTAGCGGCAACGAGCTATTTCTTTTCATGTGCCGTCACCGCCTTCTCTATTTTTTCCTGTCCTAAGAGATGCTTGGCTACCATTTCTCCAGCTTGCTTTGCGGCTGCTGTCATGATATCAAGATTCCCTGCGTATTTCGGAAAATAATCTCCGGCACCCTCTACTTCTACAAAAACCGTAATACGATTTCCATCAAATAGCGGCTCCTGTTTTAACCGGTATCCAGGTACATAGCTCTGCACCTTTTTCTCCATATCTAAAATAGCCGCTCTAATTTTCTCTTCATCAACCTGTTTCACTTCACAATAGACCGTCGCTCTCATTAGAATCGGAGGATCAGCCGGGTTTAAGATAATTATAGCTTTTCCGTTATCCGCTCCTCCAACTTCTTCGATTCCACGCCGTGTTGTGATCGTAAATTCATCAATGTTTGCACGCGTACCTGGACCTGCACTTAGAGATGAGATCGTTGCTACAATTTCACCATATGAAACGTCAGCAGCTTCATTTATTGCTTGAATCATCGGAATCGTAGCTTGTCCGCCACACGTAATCATATTGATGTTTTGAGATTCTATATGTTCACCTGAATTAACAGGCGGACACACGAAAGGTCCGACTGCAGCAGGTGTCAGATCGATCACTGTTTTTCCCATATCCTTTAAAATTTCAGCATGCCGTATGTGAGCATTAGCTGACGTTGCATCAAAAATGATGTCTGCTAACTCTGGGCGTTCAATAAAGTCATCGATTCCGTTCGTAAATACTCGGTAGCCTGCAGAATTTGCTCGTCTTAAACCGTCAGATTCAGAATCAATTCCGATCATTGCCGTTAGTTCTAAATATTCACTTTTTTGAAGCTTGTACATCAGATCCGTACCGATATTTCCCGAACCAATTATTGCTGCTTTAATCTTTTTCAATGTATTAGGTCCTTTCTGCACAGTTTTTAATCCCGAAATGAGATAGTTACTGAACCTAGTTTTCCAAAAGAGGCAGTCACTTCATCTCCTGAATCTACGTCGATCGCAGCAGACAGTGCACCTGGCAGAATCAATTCTCCCGCTTTTAATGAAATGTTGTAGTCTGCTAGTTTATTAGCAAGCCATGCGACGGCATGTGCTGGATGACCAAGAGCTGCAGCTCCGGCACCTGTCGCGGTCACTTCACCATTCTTTAAAAGCGTCATGCTCAGTGTACGCAGATCAATCTGATCCATCTCGAAAAATGGTTTCCCTACAACGGCTCTAGCCGACGACCCGTTGTCAGCCACCGTATCCACAAGCTGAATTTTCCAATCTACTATTCTGCTATCTATGATTTCAAGCGCAGGAACGATCGCTTCTGTTGCCATCAGCACATCCACGTATGTCACATTCGGACCCCGTAAGTCTTCTTTTAAAATAAAGCCGATCTCCGCTTCTGCTTTCGGTTTAATAAAATCTTTTTTGCTGAGCACACTGCCAGAATCAACCTTCATATGATCAAGCAGATGACCGTAATCAGGCTCATCCACACCAAGCATATTTTGCATCGCCTTACTCGTAAGCCCTACCTTTTTCCCAATCACCACACGACCTTCATCAAGCTTTCTCTCAACCCACTCAAGCTGAATTTCATATGAATCTCTTACCGAAAGCTCAGGATAACGAGTGGATAGTGGCTCTACTGGAGTCAGTTTTTCTTCTGCTACTAAAAGTTCTTCAGTTAATTTAGAAATCACTTGTTTCTGCATCTTTACTTCCTCCTTTCTGTTTTAAACGCTGTTTTTCGCATTTCTTGATGCTCTTGAAAGTAGTTGATTTCCGCTCCAGGTTGCTCGCTTTCCGCGGGGCAGGCGGTGAGCCACATTTGTACGTTTCACTCTTAAGTGTCTCACCTGCCCGCCTGTCCCGCAGGAGTCTCGCACCTTGCGCTCCAATCAACTTATCAAAGTAGGTAATTGAACAAATTGCCTTTAAAGTAACTGTCTTTTTCATATAGCAAAACGCGATTGGAATCCAATCACGTTTTACACAAATCTATAACTTCATCGTTATCGTCTTCGCCTCTGAATAAAACTCAAAGCTGTGTCTCCCGCCTTCACGCCCGATTCCGCTTGCCTTCGAACCACCAAACGGCGTACGCAAGTCACGTATGTACCAGCAGTTCACCCACAAAAGGCCAGAATCAACAGCAGCCGAAACACGTTGAGCACGGCGTAAATCGTTTGTCCAAACAACACCCGCCAACCCATACTGTGAATCATTTGCAATAGCAATTGCCTCTTCTTCTGTTTTAAACGGTATGACCACAAGTACAGGCCCAAAAATCTCCTCTTGCGCCACACGCCATTTGTTGTTCACATCGTATAAAACAGTTGGTTCAAAGAAGTTTCCGTTTCCGAGACCCTCAACCCTTTTACCTCCGCAAGCAAGCTTAGCTCCTTCTTTAATCCCGATATCCACATACGTTTCTACGGTCTCTAAGTGACTTTTTGACACGAGTGCACCCATGTCTGTATCTTTCTGAGTAGGGTCGCCTACTTTAATCTTTTTTACTGCGTCCACAAACTTGTCCATAAACTGATCGTAGATGCTTTCTTGTAGAAGCAGACGGGAACCGGCAAGACAGATCTCCCCTTGATTTCGATAGATCGCATCAATCGACCCTTTTACCGCTTCATCAAGATCCGCATCTTCAAAAACGATGTTTGCCGACTTTCCTCCTAATTCTAGAGAAACCGGAATCAAGTTTTCAGCAGCATTTCTCATAATCGTTTTCCCCGTGTTAGATTCACCAACAAATGAGATGCGGCGGACGTTCGGGTCAGTCGTCATCGCAGCACCCATCGTGCTTCCTGGTCCAGTAATGATGTTCAGTACACCAGGCGGAAGACCTGCTTGATTGGCAATATCCCCAAACATAACAGCAGAGAGCGGTGTGTAAGATGCGGGCTTAACGACAACCGTATTCCCAGCCGCTAGCGCTGCTGAAGCTTTCCATGTCATCTGCATGAACGGCAGATTCCAAGGGATGATCAGACTTGTAACCCCTGCCGGACTGTATTTGGCGTACGACATGATATTGTGTTTGTCGTAATGTTCACTCACCATGTACTTGGACATCTCAGCAAAAAAGCGGAAATTGGAGGCCGCACGCGGAATATCAAACCCACGGCTCTCTTTGATCGGCTTTCCTACGTCAAGCGTTTCAACCATCGCAAGTTCATCAACATTTTCCATAATAAGATCTGACATTCTACATAAAATATCGGATCGTTCTTCTATTGGCATCTTGCTCCAGACGCCGCTATCATAGGCATTTTTGGCAGATTGAATCGCTCGTTTGGCATCTTGTTCACTGCCGTTTGCAACAAGCGCTAATCTCTCATTTGTCGCGGGGTTGATGGATTTAAAGGTTTCACCCGAAAGTGCATCTACATAGTCTCCGTCAATGAACAATTTTGCGTTATTCACTTTTACTTGTTGCGTGAGGGTTTCTGCTTTCATTTGTTAGTCCCCCTTCTCTTCTTCGACTTCAACAATCATTTCAATTTCGATCGCCGTTCCCCCTGGCAGCTGTGCCATTCCGACTGCTGATCTGGCATGCTTTCCTTTCTCTCCAAAAACATCAACCAAAAGATCTGACGCACCGTTGATGACTTTTGGCTGATCGATAAAATCCTCCGTGCAATTCACGAATCCAAGAAGTTTTACAATGCGTTTTACTTTATTTAAACTTCCAACCTCGTTCTGAACGACTGCCAGCAAATTCAGCATGGATTGACGTGATGCTGCATATCCGTCCTCTACTGATAAGTCTTTTCCTAGCTTTCCATGATATTGATCGACACCTTGTCCCGCAGTAAATATAAGATTCCCCACTCTTACACAGCCAACATAGTTTCCAACAGCTCTTCGCACTTCTGGCAGCACGATTCCTAATGCTTCAAGTTTATCCTCCGGTGTTTGAATGACTTGCAACGGCTGCACCACGCTTTCTTTTTCCAAGTCCTAAGAAGTCAGCAGCGTTTCCGCCAAACATCGCTTTACGCTGTTCATCCGTCAGCTCAATCGTTTCATCCAGGACTTTTCCGGGATTTACTTCACGCAATAAAAACGGATAATCTGAACCCATGAAGATCTTATCTGAACCAAATCGCTCCATCATATAGCGGATGTTCATCGGATCGTAATTTAACGAATCAAAATAAAACTGCTTAGCATAATGACTTGGCGGGTGTGTTGTCAGTCGAAGATGCGGCCACACCTGCCATCCTTGATCAAGGCGCGGAATCAAGTAAGGAAACGAACCACCGCCATGTGCAAAACAGATCTTGAGCTTAGGGAATTTCTCCATCATACCGCTCCAGATAAGTGAAGCTGCGGCTAATGCCGTTTCACTCGGCATCCCGATCGTATACATAAAGTTATGGCTTGGCATACGTTCTTTCCCAAGCGTTTCCCAAGGATGAATAAAGAGGGGCACTTCCCACTTTTCCGCCATCTCAAAAAACGGAATAAAGTCAGGATGATCAAGATTCTGTCCGTTTATATTTGTTCCGATTTCAATACCATGAAGACCAAGCTCGTTCTTACAGCGGTCCATCTCACGGATCGCCGTTTCTGAATCCTGCATCGGAACCGTTCCTAGACCAGCAAAGCGGTCGGGATATTCATTCACGGTTTGGGCTATAAAATCGTTCTGAATTCTTGCCATCATTTCCGCTTGTTCAGGTGGAGCCCAGTACGAGAATGTTACAGGAATCGGGGATAGCACTTGAATGTCTACCCCTTCCCGGTCCATGTCCTGAATCCGTTTTTTTGGATCCCACACCTGATCGGTAACATCTCTAAAATTTTTTCCGCCTACCATAATGGATGCGCCGCAAGCACAAGTCCGGTTTAATACCGGCCACCTTTCTCCACCATATTTTTCGGCAAAGTCAGGAAACGACTCTGGAATGATATGTGTGTGAAAGTCGATTCTTAGCACTTCCATTCCTCCACGTTTTCTGGCATTTGATAACCGCAGTCTTTACATAGACGAACTCGTTCATTTGAATTAAAGCTGTGGATTGCTTCTTTTACTTGTTTCTCAATATCACTCAATTGCACGGTCACGCGATGCATCTCAGAATCACATCGGTCACAGAACCAAACGAAGTCTTCAAGCTCTCCTTGTGCACGTTTACGCTCGATCACGAGACCATACGAATTCGCTACACGATGCGGCGAGTGCGGAACCATTGCCGGAAGCATGAAAACGTCTCCTTCTTTTACTTCAACCACTTCACGCTTACCGTGCTTATTAATGATCTCCACATAACAGCTTCCTTTGATTTGATAAAAGAACTCATCTGAAGGATCTACGTGAAAATCACGTCTTTTGTTCGGACCGCCTAAGATCATGGCGATAAATTCGGAATCTTGCCAGATCACTTTGTTGTTGACTGGGGGCTTGAGAAGATCTTTGTTTTCCTCGATCCATTTTAATAGGTTAAAAGATTTCAAAGTCGTTGTACTCATTATAATTACCTCCCTTTATTTAGCCAGCTTAGGCTGGTCCTTCACGAATTCATTTGTTACTGACAGTGCTTCATCAACCATTAAGAACTTCGCTTTTCTTTTATAACCGTTATAAAAGATGGCTCTCTTGCGGATTGGATCTCCTGTATAATAGCGCTCATACTGAACAAGACGCTGTCCGAAAGCTTCTCCGCAAAGATCCCATGCAAGCTTAAACAGCTTCACGCGTTCAAGTGAGTCAACCCCATCACGTCCTAAATAGTACTTATCTATCTCACTTCGGATTTCTGGAGCATTAAAGTCATTTCCTGTCGGTGACATGAGCAATCCGCCGGCACCGATAATTTGGATAACCTCAATCGCTCTAGGATACATTTTGGGAAGCATGCCACGTATGGTCTCAAGCGCTGCCGCGTTCGGCATCACTTCACCCGATGCTGTCGTTTCATACTCATATTCTGCTACTCTCAGCAACGAACGAATGACTTCTACATTTTGTACCAGCTCACCTAGATCGTTTTGCACGTTCAGGTAGCCGTCTACTCCAATAGAGTCTGCTAGTTTACAAGCGACTTCTGTTGCAAAAGCAAGTTTCACATAACCTCTTACACCTGACTGATGAGCAGGCTGTTGTGCAATGCCTGTCTTCGGATATAAAAGGTTAGCTGCTTCCACATTGTTGTAAAGAAACACGCGATCCCACGGTACAAGAACATCGTTGAATACGAGCAATGCATCCATTTCTTCAAATCTTGAAGCGAGTGGATGATCAAACTGTGAACGCTTGCCGTCCTGCATGGGTTCACGGCATATGAGCTTAAGTCCTGGCGTGTCCACTGGCACCGCAAATGCAAGTGCATAACGCTCATCACCAGGCGCAAAGCCTGGAAACGAATAGATGATAACTTCATCCGTAATTGGTGCTAGAGTTGCTAGCATCTTTGCTCCGCGAACAATCAAACCTTCTGGTGTCTCTTCTACTGCTCCAAGATGTGTAAACATGTCCTTTTGTCCATGTGAATTCTTGCTTCGATCGTTCTGCGGGTTAATGATCGCATGTGTTAAAAACAGATCGTTATCCCTAATAAAGTTGTAGTAATTTCTAATATTTACAGACCAATCGGGATTGTATTGATCGAGGAACCAGCCATTGTGGGCCATGCCTGTTACAACAACGTTCAGAAAATCAGGAGTTCGTCCCATCAGTCCAAAAGTAGATTTTGCATAGATCTCAAACAGCTGGCTGCGCGCCATCATTTCTTCATAGCTTGTCGGGTGTAAAAACGAGTTGTTAACCCTTTCACCCGTCTCTTTGCAAATATGTGTAATGGAATCTTGATATTGTGGATCGTGCTGCATGTCGTACAGTTTCGCGATCTCTTGAATCGGCTGATTAAAAACAGGTTCGCTTACAACATCAGTTACTCTCCTGCCTTCTAACCAGATTTCTGGTGAACGAGATTTTAAGGCTTGTATATATTGAGCACCAGTTCTAATTCCCATACCATATGCCTCCTTTATGAATAGATGTTTCAATTTGTTCCAACTATATAAGAAAGCGCTTACAAGTATCTATACTGTAATTTCACATTATGAAATTATCAGAAAATTTTATTTATTATTGATGAGAGGTAATAATGAGAAAGAGCGCTCTCGCCTTATAGTATTTTTTCAGATATGCAGACTCGCGGATAAATCCTCGAAACTCGTGGATTAAAGTGTAAAATTTGTGGATTGAGTAACAAAACTCGTGGATTCTTGCCTCATTTTCGTGGATTCATTACTTTGCTATTAAAAATAGAGCCCCTAAATAAGGCTCTATTTCCTTTAAAGACCAATCATTCTAGGAATCCAAAGAACGGCGTCTTCTAAGTATGTGATTAAGAACAGGATGGTGATCGCAACGACTAAAAACGGCGCTGATGTTTTTACTAATCTTTCAAAACGTACTTCGGCAATCGATGATACGATAAACAAACCTGTTCCAACTGGCGGTGTTAATAATCCAATCGTTAAGTTGATACAAATGATTACCCCAAAATGAATCGGATCGATCTCAAACGCTGTAACAAGCGGCATAAAAACGGGAACTAAGATGATTAAAGCTGCAATACCGTCCAGCAGCATCCCCACAAGCAACAGCATGACATTAACCAATAGAAGAAAAACAAATGGATTCTCAGAAATCGACAACATACTATCGGCAAAAAGTTGCGGAATTTGTTCAAAGGCAATCAGCCATCCGAAGATATTGGCCATAGCGATCAAGAACGTAACTGTCGCAGTGCTCACAACCGTATTTATTAAAATTTGAGGAACAGATGTCCAGGTTAATTCCCTGTAAAAGAACATACCTATCAAAAATGCAATGATACATGCTACTGCTGCTGATTCTGTAGCTGTAAATGCCCCGCTGAGTATTCCAAAGATAATAACGAATGGAACTAAAAGTGCTGGCAATACCTTTACCGTGCTGTTCCACATTTCTTTTCCTGTCGCTCTTTTGCTTTTAGGAAAATTGTATTTGTAACCCATGTAAGCAATAACACTTATAAAGGCAACTCCGTAGATCAGTCCTGGAACAATGCCTGCCATGAATAATCCGCCGATAGATGTACCGGAAAGGGTACCATAGATAATAAAGATCATACTTGGCGGGATAATGGGTGCAATGATAGAAGAAGCAAGCGTTAAAGAAGATGAGAACTCTTTTGAATACCCCTCTCTCTCCATTTCAGGAACCATGATTTTACTCATCATAGCTGCTTGTGCGTTTGCTGACCCTAAGATTGAAGCTAAGAACATGTTGGCAACTACCGTTACGTATGCTAATCCGCCGCGCACATGACCTACGAACACTTTTGCAAACTTTACAAGACGAGTCGTGATCCCTCCGCCGTTCATCAGTTCTCCAGCAAGCATGAACAACGGAATAGCAAGTAAACCGAAATTATCAAGACCCGAATATAGTCTCATCGGAGTTGAATCTAATAGTGCTGTGTTACCATTCAGGAAAAAGTAAACAATTGTAATCATTCCTAAAACAAGTGAAATCGGAATTCCCATCAATAAGAATAAAATAAAAATCCCAATAATAAGAGCAGTTGTCAAAGCCCTGCCCCCTTTGTTTTCAAAATGTGCACCAAATGTGCAAATACATGTATGCATGCAAAAGTTAAGCCAACCGGAACGGCACTATAAGGAATCCACATTGGCAGCAGAATGGCAGTGGATTTTTGAAACGCCACCCCATCTGATAAGATCCACGTGTACGTATACGTTAAAATTAAAACAAGAAAGGCGATAATAAAAACCTGACTAAATACGGCTATCCACATTTTCACTCTTGGCGGACAGTAATCGAGCATAAGTGTGACAGCAGCCTGAGACTTATTTTTAAGTCCCAGGCTCCCGCCAATAAAGCTGATCCATATCAACAGAAATACAGCTACTTCTCCCGACCAGGATAAAGGTGCATTCAAAAAGTATCGAAAGGCGACTGATAGTGCGACAATAATCGTTAATGCGAGCATGAGGATCGCAGCAAGAAGTTTCTCTAACTGTGAAATTCCGTTGCTTAAACTTTGAATCATGCCGTTGCCCTTAAGCGGCGGCTTCACACTTTGATTCATATTTCTGTCGAAGTTAATTTTCATTCAAACCACACCAATCTCTCAATCTACTTTCTTACTGAATCTATGAATTCTTGAATAAGAGGGTCAGTCGGTCCATACTTTTTATCAAATTCTTCTATATAAGGCTTAAATAGTTTTGGATCCATATCATAGATCTCCATACCATTGTCAGCTAGTTCTTTTCTAAACTCTTCTTCTTGCCCTGAACGTGTTTCAACAGCATAATCTGCTGCAGCTGCTAGCGATTCACGGACAATCTTCTGATCTTCTTCAGACATGCCTTCAAATGTCTTTTTGTTAACCATCGCAACTGCCGGCCATACCATATGATTTGTAACGGCTCCATATTTTGCAACCTCAAAGTACTTGTTAGTGATCGCAGCATCCAAGTCCATGTCCATCCCGTCGATTACACCTGTCTGTACAGCAGAGTAAACCTCCGGAAGAGGTAGTCCTTCTGTTGAGGCACCCGTAGATTTATAAAAGTCCTGCATTGGCGGACTTGGTGTTACGCGAAGTTTGAGGCCTTTCATATCTTCAGGTTTCTTAACGTGCTTATCTTTAAACAGCATCACACGCTGACCTGCAAAAAGATAATCCAATCCTGTAATTCCTTGCTCATCAAGTGTTGCTAATATCTTTTTTGCTGGTTCAGACTGTCTCGCCTTATGTGCTGCTTCTAAGTCTTCAAATGCATATGGAGCAAACCATGCCGCAAATGAAGGCGAACGGGAGCTAGTATATGCTGCAGTTATGAACCCAAAGTCAACAGATCCTGCTTCAATCTGCTGCATCATATCCGCTTCACTTCCGAGCTGGGAGGATGGATAGATTTCCAGTTCAATCCTTCCATCTGAACGTTTAGATAGTTCTTCTTTAAATTTTTCCGCTGCTTTATGCCACATGTGGGAAGGCGGTGTTATGTGAGTTAGTTTGAACTTGTATGTCTTTCCATCAGCAGATCCGTCCCCTGAACTTGCAGAATCCTTTGCCCCGCTGCTGCAGGATGCTAGTAGAATCATTGCCAACAATAAAGTGAATACAATTCTTAGCTTTTTCATCCCTATCAACTCCCTATCCTATTATGTAAGCGCTGTCATAAAACGCTAATATAACCGAGTTCTTTTGAGATCGACTCTGCTGTCCTTACAACATGTTGAATCATAGAAGGTGTGTCTTTCCCTAACATGTATGATACGGGTCCTACCATATTAAGGGCGGCAATTATTTGTCCGGTATAAGACTTAATGGGTGCGGCAATTCCATACAGTCCCATCTCATTTTCGTTGTTGCTGATCGCATATCCATTCGTTCTTATAACATCAAGCTCATTTTTCAATTTTTCCACACACGTAATCGTATTGGGAGCACGCCGAAGCAGGCCCTTTGATATGGTTGGCTTTATCATAGAGGGGTTAAAGGCTAGTAATACTTTACCTGTGCTAGTGCAATACGCTGGTTTTGTGTCACCTATAAAAGTAGGAACAGAGACTGAGTTTGAGGAAGCTACTCTTAGAACAAAGCGTACTTCACCACGATCCAGCATCCCAATATGTACGGTTGTGTTAAACTTTCGGACAAGACCTTCGCACAATGGCAGTGCTTCGGTGTTAATGTCTTGCTGATACATGACGTGGTTGCTCCATTCTAGCAACTTCCATCCTAATCTATATTTTTTCTGACTGTCTTGAATCAGTATGCCTTCTGAGCACAGTGTACGGACTAGGTGATGTACCGTGCTCGCATTCATGTTTAGTTTTTCAGCAATTTGTAAGTTTCCTAGTGCTGGTTCATCTTTGGTGAAGCAATTTAATATCCTTGAAATTTTTTGAACAGATGAGATCACCAATTCTCCCCCTCAAACGGATACGATTTAGTTGAAGTCAGCTAACCAATCCCCCCTTTCAATATGCGTTCATCGTATTGAAAAAGGCTTGTATGTACAATATCAAAATTTCATAATATGAAATTACGCCAAAAATATTTTGAATAATTAGAAAATTTTTAGAGGAATGCTTTCCTTCGTAAAGAAGAAGTAAGGACTAGAGGTTTATGTTAGTTTTCGTGGTCTTGTGTCGATTTACCTCCTATTTTCATAATTTCATGAAAAAATTGTAAACTGTATGTGGCAATTACTCTATATTTACATTACTATATGTAGTATAAATACTTTTATATATCAAATGATCTATCATTCTTTCCATGATTTTATTGTTGAAAGAGGTGCGAGAGTTGGACATTACTGAGAGTCTAATCACTTATATGGATGAAAACCTGCCTGCCTACTTACAAGATTGGCATCAGAGAGTTGTCATTTCAAATCATGATATACATAAAGAAAAAGTGATTGAAAATGCATTGCATATGGTTGAGTTAGTAAAGCTATCCTTACGCGGACAACTATCTCATCAAAAAATTATGCACCTCGCACATGAAGTAGCCGTTCAGCGGTTGGAAGCAAAGATCAACATAGGGGAATTCGTGTACAATGTAAACCTTGGACGCAGTGAAATCGTACGGTTTGTTACGGGTTCTGGTATATCCATAGAGCAGCTCCAGCCTGTCATTGAAACCATCAATTCACTTTTTGATGAATTTTTGTACCATGCCGTAAAAAAATATACTCAGCTAAAAGATGCAGAGATTCAAGAAAAAACGATGTTCATCGACCAAAGTCATAAAGAGCGTTTGACCATATTAGGACAGATGTCATCAAGCTTTGTGCATGAATTTAGAAATCCCCTTACAGCCGTTATGGGATTCGTAAAACTCATGCAGCAAGAAAATCCAAACATGAAATACATAGATATTATCAGCCATGAATTAACACAGCTAAACTTTCGAATCTCTCAATTTCTTCATGCCTCCAAAAAAGGGGTTCAAGAACGCGAAGCAGAGGATTTCTCATTAGAGGATCTATTTACGGATATTCTAGACTTTATGTATCCAAGCTTAGTGGATGCGGATGTTACAGTGATACCGCGCATTGATCCGACGATTTCTCTTAGGGCTCACAAGGACGAGTTGAAACAAGTTTTGCTCAATCTCATCATGAATTCTATTGATGCGCTTCGTCAGAAAAAGCAAAATCGGCGGATCATGATCTTTAGTAAGATGGAGAACGACTCAAATGTCCAGATTACGATCTCAAATAACGGACCTGCTATTCCACCAGAAACGATCAGTACTATCTTCGAACCTTTTTTCACAACAAAAGAGTTAGGTACAGGTATTGGCCTTTTTGTGTGCAAAAAGATTATTGAAAAGCATAGCGGTGCAATCAGCTGTTCTTCAGATGAAAACATTACAACGTTCACTATCGTGCTTCCGATACGCGGAGCCATTGCAAAAGAAGAAATCTCTCAATTAGAAATATAAAAGGAACTTGGGGAAAAGTCCCAAGTTCCTTTTATATGGCTAAGGTTTCAGTACAACTTTTATACATTCATCTTCATGATCGTTAAAGGTCTTATAGGCCTCACCTGCTTTTTCTAATGGTACTCTGTGCGTGATGATTTCTGTTGGATCAAATTCATTGTTCATGATCTTGTCAAAAAGCATAGGCATGTAATGAATCACAGGTGCCTGCCCCATCTTTAAGGTTACGTTTCTCTCAAAGATGCTACCAAGGGGAAACATGTTGTACATAGAACCATATACACCCGTTAGCTGTATTGTTCCAAATTTACGAACGGCATTTAGACCGATCTCAAATGCACTCAATGTCCCTCCTTGGAGCTTCAATTTTTGTTCTACCTTTTCCACAACAGATTTCTTTCCATCCATACCAACGCAATCGATTACGACATCCACACCGCCACCTGTAATTTCTTTCAAATGAGCACCCATATTATCGAAATCATCAAAGTTATAGACCTCTGATTTATTTTTCATCGCAGCATGATTTAGTCGATAAGGAATGTTATCAATCGCGATAACCCTTTTTGCACCTTTCATCCACGCAAACTTTTGGGCCATTAACCCTACAGGTCCGCACCCCAAAACAGCTACCGTATCCCCTTCTTTCATACCTGAATTTTCAATACTCCAATAAGCTGTAGGCAATACATCTGACATAAATAACAGAGCTTCGTCCTCAAGTTCACAATGATCTGGAATAACGAACGGCATGAAGTTTCCATATGGAACCCTGAGCAGCTCAGCTTGTCCGCCAGGATAGTTTCCATACCTTTCTGTAAAACCAAAGTATCCTCCCGTATCAATTGCATGATTCTCATTTGAATGGTCACATTGACTCTCCATCTCATGTTTACAATAAAAACAATGGCCGCAAGAAATGTTAAACGGAAGCACAACTCTGTCCCCTTTTTTCACTCGGGTAACATCTTGTCCGACATCTTCTACGATTCCCATGGGCTCATGTCCGATAACATAGTCCTTTGCAGCGGGCAGAGCTCCTTGATAGATATGAAGATCTGAACCACAGATAGCCGTGGAAGTAATACGGACAATAATGTCATCTTTTTTTTGAATCATAGGATCTGCGACATTTTTAACCTGGATATCTTTAGTGCCTTGAAAAGTAACTGCTCTCATAATGGCCTCCCTGGTGAGAAAGAATAGTAACACATTACCCTTATGCGTTAAAAATATGTCTAAAACAACCAGTTTAAGGCTTTTGGTCCATAAAAAAGCCCCTATCGCTAGGAGCTGGTACACACTAATATTTTGGTCTTTACGTTTTTAATGCATTTCTTCCCGATAAAGGGGCATCGTGCAGCATCTGAATGAACCGCCTGATTTAATGATTTCGGATATGTCCACCTCAAGTACTTCATATCCTCTTTTACGAAGTTTTTCGTTTACATTCTTGTTCACTGGAAGACTCAAAACCTTTTTATGACCAATCGATAAGACATTTGTTCCCATCGTGAATTGTTCATCTTTGTCTACTTCAATTACGTCAAACTTTTCAGCAAGCCGCTGATAATCTTTTTCTTCAAATGCATGTCTATAAATTAAGGCATCTTTTTCAGATAAGATGTTAAACACGCAATCTAAGTGGAGAAAAATAGGATCAAATGGAATAGAAATCACATTCATATGAGGCAGTTGAGACTGAAGTTCTTGTATCGTTTCTTCTGATGTTCTTCCACTAACACCGATATACACGGTATCTCCATGAACAATAACATCGCCTCCTTCAATTCGGTCACCTTCTATTAAAGAGAGACTGATTTGGTGTTCTAACAGCCAGTTCCTCAACACCTTTTCTTCACCATCACGAATGTTGCTTCCCATTCGAGAAACAAACACCGTCTCACCAATGGTAAAACCAATATCACGAGTAAAAACTTGTTCAGGAAACTTCTCAATAGCAGGCAGTTTATATACATCAACACCATTCGTTTTCATCGTCTCTACAAAGTGCTGATGCTGTTTCATCGCACGCTTCATATTGATATTATCTTTTGCAAAATGACGTTGTGTTTCGTTGATAATTTCATCAATTTTCATGTATCTTGGTTCACATACAATTACTTTTTTCAATGCTCCATATTCACTATCACAATTCACGTGTTTGTATTCTCCTTTAATTACGGTAGCCATCTATAATCCTCCATTACGCTCTAAGGTATTTATAAGGCTCTTCCCTAAATCAATAGTCCCGTAAACGTTTTTTGCATCTTTCCATAGTTTATTTCTATTTTTTCCAAAAATGGCTAAAAGTTATCTTCATTTTGTTACATTGGTGAAAAAATAAGACGGCGAAAAAAACATATGAAAAAACCACCCGAGAAGACGAATCCACCCGGATGGCTACTATTATTGTGTAGTTTTTTTTCGAAATTTATACGGTTACGATGTGTTTAGATTATGTTTTCGGGGCACACAAAAATCCTTTTTTCTTTATACGTATTCAAAAAAGAAAGATCTGGATAATGTGTCTTTACCAGTAAAATAACTTCTTCTATTAACCGTTCTAGATCCTGTACACTTTTTTGAAATCTCCAATCGAAATCTTACTTTCAGTTACCTGTCAGATGGTAAGAGATATAGGAATAGTATATTACTGGATTAATAAAATTGAAACAGGAAGAAAAATGAGGTGATTTTATTTTAGAAAAACTCAGGAAAATTAATATGAAAACTGCTGTATATATAGGAATTATTTTTTACTCTTTTACTATCTTAATCCACTTTCTTATTATAGGCAAAAGTATTCCATTCACATGGGTTAATGGTGGAAGGTCTGAATCATTCGCTGAACAGCTACCAATATCTGTTATAAATATCGTTATTTCTATTATTGGAGTAGTTTTTACGTTGATTGTTGGTAGAATTAAACGATATAAATACAAAAGAGGAATAACCGTTATATGTTGGTTTTTTGTTGTACTTTGGTCTTTTGGATTTATACAACAATTGTTTGGAACACCTTTTGAAAAAATGGTTTGTTCGTTAGTATTGCTTATTGGAGTTATCTCGAACTTGCGTTTGGCGATTGAAAAAAAATAGATGGAACTATTTAATTAATTTGTTTGTGAACAATTACAAGCAAAATATATTCTAGGCGCAAAATGGAGGATCATATGTTAAAAACAGATAATATTTCATTACGAGAATTGGTATGCGAAGATTGGAAAGCAATTCATCAGTATGCTTCACAAGAGATTGTTTCTCAATACCAGCCATGGGGACCTAACAGCGAAAATGATTCCATTTCATATGTATCTGAAGTAATAGAAGAATCAAAGAAAGTACCACGTGTTCGCTTTGCACAGGCAATCATCGAAACCAATTCAGGAAAACTGATTGGGGCTGGAGAGTTGATGATCAAAAGCATAATTAACCGCGAAGGTGAAATTGGCTATATTATTCATCCAGATTATTGGGGAAAAGGCTACGCTACAGAAGCCGCCCACCTTTTACTGAAACTCGGATTCACAAACTTAAACTTGCATCGTATCTTTGCAACGTGTGATCCTAGAAATCAAAACTCAGAAAAAGTACTAAGAAAATTAGGCATGACTTTTGAAGGCCGAATCCGCGAATCTATACTGCTAAAAGACGGATGGCGGGATTCTTTAATTTATAGCATGTTAGAGAATGAATGGAAAGCCGACAATGTTAATAGTCATAAATAAAAAGGACTCAATGAAGAGTCCCTTTTTTGCTTATTTATGATGAAACGGACATTTTCCGGTTATCGGTTCAACGTCGTCTCCAATAAAATATTGCTTCCACTCTCGGTGTTCAGGGTCACCGTAATGACTGATATTTGGATGCTTCGGAAGATTATCCCACTTCTCCACCCGCTCACGAACCTTTTCGCGTGACATCGCGCCACCTGGTGACGTCCCCTCAAGCCCTTCAAAAATACGGCGAGGCTGAAACCCAAGAACTAAGCTGTTCCCAAGATCTCTGGTTTTTCGCTGCTTGTAAGCAGGTGCATTCCCAAATACAAAATACGGCTCATTATCAAAAGAGAAGGCAAATAAGTGATGATCTGGATCTTTTGGAATGTGTTCTGGCCAAGGCTGATTATCGGTCTCATGCAGAGACTGCAGGATTTTCCAGAAGTAATCCCGATAATACGGGATGTCTTTTTCTTCTTTCTCAGGCTCTACAAAAACAAATAAGCCATGACGAATTAATTTAGGTGCATCAAAAAGCTTGTTAAATTCTCGGATGGCTTCAGGCAAATTGGACCAATCATCATGCGTCACATACGCATAACGAAGCTCCCCCTTGTTTTCGGCTGCCATTCCAAAATAACAAGGAAACGTTTTGTTGGTTACGGTTTCGTGAAAGGTCTTATACTCCTCAATGACCCAATCTGGAACTACTTCTGGATTTGTCATATCTTCTTTTTTTAGCAAGCACAATTGTTTCGTCTCCACTTAACCACTCCTCTAATCTGTTATTGAGGAATTTCCCTTAAGCTTCTTCTTCAAAACATAAATATTCTGCTTCTTTTTTCCAGACAAGCATTTTTTCTAACTCATTCAGATGTTGAGCTAGCCACATCATCTCGTGCTGAAATCGTTTTGGCGGCTCTCCTTCATGAGGGATAACGCTTACCCACCAAGTGCTTTCCATGTACCATACCAATTGTAACGAAGTGACTAACCTTTCAATTGATAATTTATTTGTATTATTGTATCCCTTTTTAAATGCATGGACTGCTTCGACATTTAGCGTGTCTTGATTCAAGCATGTTGAGATAATGATTCTACCGATATCCAACTCGATAAAATCATAGTTCAATCTGTCAAAGTCTAGGATAGCAGATATGTTCTCATTTGAGAAAAGCAGGTTATCTACCCAAAGATCACGGTGACACCAGCAAGGAGTGAGGTGTTCGAATGGAATTGTTTTCATATTTAATGTTGCTTGTTTTTGAAGATTAATTCTTGTCCTATATTCATCCAAGCCTCGTTCTTCACATTGAAGCAAAACCGATTCCCAATATTCTAGACGATCCTTTAGAGAAGGAATTTGAAACACGGTATCTGATTTTGGGTGTAATGTACCATCATTCAATAGTCGGTGAAGCTTTCCAACCTCTTGGCCCAGTGATTCCATTTGCTCTGGTGCAGCTTCACCCGGATCTATCAGACTTCCTTCCATAAAACGCATAACGGTAAAGCGTTCACCGTTAGAGGATTCGTGCAAAAGGTTTCCTCTGTAAGATAAAAGCTCTGGGCAAGGGATGTCTCTTTGAAATGCACGATTTTGAGTATGTAGGGCTGTTTGTATGGTTTCTAGTTCATACTTCTTAAGGCGCTCTTTGTTGTATTGTTTGACTAAAAAAACGCCTCGATCGGTTTCAATTTTCCATTTTTGGTTCAGGTATCCCCTTTTAATCGGTGTATCTTTATTTATTTGAAAACCAAAACAAGTTTGCACTTCTTCCTTTAAATGCTCCCATAAGGAATTTTCTATTTTCTTCATTCCGTTTGTTCACTGCTTTCTTTTATTTAAGCTCTTTCCAATTTGTCCAAAGTGATTCATCTCTTTTTATGTAGTTTCCGTCTTCACGATTCATATATCCATTTACGATAAACTCTCTTCTGATCGTACAAAAATCTTCATGATACTTCTTAATGAACTCGTTTATCTGTGATTCTGAATAGGTTTTGTTATCTTCTAACTGTTGAACGAGATATTCCAGAACCACTAGCTTTTTCTTCTTTTGAGAAGGAATGCTTTTAAGACGCCCTTCCTTATTTAAAAATGCATGCAATACACTTTTTTGGTAGTTTTCTAGATTTGTTGTCATAGTAAATCAGCTCCTTTTACAGTAATTCCGATTGCCTGTTTCGTTCAAATCCTAAATATCGCGTGCCTTGAAAATTCAGTATTCCTTTATCTCTTTCGACCAACATACCGTATTCTTGAGCCCCCACATGAAATTCCATACGGTCGCCGCTCTCCACTTCAAACGTTGCGTAGTACCACGTGGAGGCTGATGTGTCATTTGCGCCACCACTCACTTTTGTTCTCTTCGCCACCAACTCGGCTGGGACAGACAATTTCGGCTGTTTGTTGTTGCTGCTCCACTCACCGATTCCTTTTACGATAACAAAAATAAAAACACTAATAACAATTACAAAGAGAGCTCCTCCAAATACGGGAATAAGATCAAACATCCAATCTCCTCCACCAAAGCCCTGTTCTTCAAAATGATTAAAATCTGTTTCCTCAAAGTTCCCCACGGCTTAACCCCCTATCAAGACTCCTTACCATAATATTACATACGCAAGCCGAAAAACAGAAGTTTCATTTTCACGCACACGGCTAAAATTTTTATTACTCACTCATAGACATAAAGAAAGGACGTCTCCAAATGGACGTCCTACTTTACATGATGTTACATTGTAACTTTCCTTCTTGCTTTTATCTCCCATAGCGCATTTTGCACTTTTCCATACTCAGAGGCATGTGGCCGATCTTCTCCATCACCATAGCCGTAGTCTACCATTCGATTTCGATTTAAACATAGCTTTGTCAGCTCAGGTTTAAAGAAATCAAACAATTTAAAGCGTTCTTCTAAATGTGAGAACCTCCCCTGATAGGCCTCTATGCTATCCACTAAGTATGACCAGAATGCAGTTTCATCAATTAAACGATTACGCACCATCACATTTGACATGTACCGCAGATGGCAGATAAACAACCCGGTAAAAATAAACTGAGTCAATCCTTCTGGCGGCTCGCTGCGCAACACGGCACGCAATTCTTCCGTAACCCCCTCTAACTCAGGAAACGGCTGATCTGAAATATTCACGTCATCCACGTAATCTTTTACTGCTAATCTCTCAGGCTTATAATCTTTTAAGATTAAAATTGTGTTCTGACCGTGGGGCGAGAAGACAGTTCCATATTGATACAAAAAGTGCAGCAGAGGAGGTATCACAACACCAAAGAACTGTTTCATCCATTCGTCAGCACTCAGCCCAGACTTTTCAATCAAACTTTGTACATACGGCTTTCCGTTCCGATCAACATGATGAAGAGCTGCAAGGGTGATCGGCTGTTCGCCATCTTTTAAATACGTATAGATACTTTCACGCCAAATGGTTCCGAGCATCTCCAGATATTGATAGGGAGCACCTTTTAAATTGCTGTAATGAGCGTGGTCTACGTTGATGCTCGCTATTTCCCCAGGCAGCACAACTTCACATTCCTCTTTTAAAAAGCTGTCATGCTCAAAGATTCCTTTAATATGTTCTGTGACACGCGGTGCGATGACCGTCCGTTCAGATGGCAGTCCACGATACACGAGCGTATTTAAGATACTCATTGGAAGTTTCACATGAGACTTTAACGGATGACTTCGATTTACAAACGTTCTCACCGACTGCTGAGGCATATAGTGATCTGTTCCTTCTTCTAAAGGAACAATCATGCCACTTGCGAGATCCTCAGGGAAATTTTGAATGAGAACGTTTTTCCACTGCCATTCATGAACAGGCATGAAATAATAATCAAGCGGTAACTTTCCGTTCTCACGCAGAATTTCGTTAAAGCGCTGAACGAGAACACCATCAAGCTCTTTAATCAGCAACTTCTCATAATGCAGTTCATTAACCGATTGAAACTGGGCACGGTCACGGTGAACTGCGATCCATAACAGCTTAGTTTCGTTCTGGTTTTCAGGTGCAAACTTGATGTAGTCATCAAAGCCGAATCCGATACGCCCTTTGTTGTATGTAATCCAAGGATGGCCGGACATCTCGCCTTCTAACTCCGCATAATCAAGATCCACTAGTTCATCCGACGTCTTTTTATGATGATTTAATAAATTTGCATCCGCAATTAGCGTATGGTTCAGTTCTTTAATTAAATGACCGGCTGTTTCTTCAGACATACCGATCAAAGGCTTTATATCTAACAAGAAAGAGATCGCACTTGTTGCCGCCTTCCATTTTCCATCCTCTAAAACTTCAATAGATTCCGCATCTACATCAAAGCTGTCAAAAAAACGCTTTTCTGCTGTAAAACGATATTTTCGATCTTCGGAAACGGTAAATACAAATTCTTCTTCTTTTTGCTCAGGACGAATCATGTCTTCATACATATACTCAGCAAGCATCTTCGCCAGCAAGTTTTTATTTACCGTCTCCCACGTATCCTTCTTAAGGATTGATTCTGTTTCATTTATATAAAGCATGTTTTTCCTCCTTATGTAAGTGAAGTTTCCCTTTATATCTTTCTCTCGTGAACGTCCCCCATAAGAAAACAATTAGGTGGAGAACGACAAACAAACTTGCGTATACAAAGATAGCTGCCATGGATTGTTCATTTACGATGGATGCTGCTGCAACGGGTGCTAGCAAGAGTCCTACATTTTGGATCGCAGAGATCTTGCTATAATCGCCATGTGTGTTCTGACTCCATTTGAAAAGAAAAACATCCAATTTTGCCAGACACCATGCTGCTCCGATTCCAAACATACACCGAAACACAACGAGTCCCGCAATACTTGTTTCGATCCCTTGAAAAAACAAGCCAACAACCATCATGATCGCTGCTGCTAAATAGCCATTCTGTCCTAGTCTGTCATTGTATTTTCGAACAATCGGCAAAGAGACAAATGCCATAAGACTCGGTATCAAATACAATAAACTGCTCGTCAGTGTATCCGTATGATACACAGCCTCAGTGTACGTTGTAAAAAATGGCCGAACCATATTCACTGCCAAATGAATCGTTAAGACGACAATGCCAAAAAGAAAAAATTGTGGCATTAAGTTGCGCTGATTGCTTTCTTGCAATGCTGTATCGATGACTTCCGTTGTTCTCACTTTTTTAAACATGAAATAACTGAATAATCCTAGCAAACATTCTGTGAATCCGATGATCCAGAATATGTGAAGCGGGTTGTCCATCTGGATCACCCATCCCGATAATAAGGTAGCTGCAACGATTGCTCCTTGCAAAACAGCATGATAGCTCGCTGCAGCACTTGTTGTTCTCTTTCTGTTTTCCTCTATCAAAATCGTGTAAAGCAGAAAGTAGCTGCTCTTAAAGATTAGCAGCAGAATACTCGCTGCAATAAACATCTCAAAAGTCTGTGAAATTGCCATCCAAAAACAGGAGAGTCCTGTTCCCCATTGTCCGATGATTAAAAGTAACGTACTGTTTTGGTGTTTGTTCGCAAGCAAACCCCAAATCGGTGTAAAGATCACGACAATAAGTCGGCATGTCATAATGTAAAACCCTGTAATGTCTGGATCTGTTATCCCATAAACCTTTTTAAAAAACTGCGGATAAAAAGGCGATAATAGAACTTCTGTACAAATAAACAGAAAAACACAGCACAACAGAAAAAGATTTAACGAAGACTTGCGGGCTTCCATGAAGGCTCCGATCCAAAGTTCTGAAACACATTCTTATGAGAAACAGGATAGATTTCTTTTTCAAAGAGTTTATTGATAATCACTGCGTTTCGATGTGCACCAAGCCCAAGATCTGGTGCACCAACCCCATGTGTGTGCAGCTCCCCGTTTTGAATGAAGATATGATTATTCTCTAGACCACACGTCTTCAAGCGATAATCTTGTGTAATCTGATAACGGTTTTTGTTATCCCACTCGATACTCTCCTGCATATTCATCAAGAAATGCGGGAACGACGGTGCATAGCCCGTTCCTAATATGACGACGTCAGATTCGATCTCAAACACATCTCCCGTAACATTTTGACGAAGTGACAGCAAGTGTGTATCTGCTTTAGTCTCTAGAGAAACTAGTTCAGTCATCGCCTGCAAATGAATGTCAGGTGTCTGTTGACCGACCGATTTTTCATAGAGCAGATCATAGATATCGGCAATCGTATCTGTGCTTATTCCTTTATATAAGAGGTCTTGTTTTTTCAGAAGATCATCCTTCTTAGATGAAGGCAGCTGATAAAAGAAATGTGTATAATCTGGTGAAAAATATTCGAGTCCAAGCTTTGAATACTCCATCGGGAAAAATCCTTTTGAACGGGTGAACCAGTATAATGAGTACGCGTCACTTCCCTGATGCTGTGCAAGATCATAGAAAACCTCTGCTGCACTTTGCCCTGATCCAATAACCGTAATGGATCTCGCTTTCAGCAGTTCTTCTTTCCGCTCTAAATATGCTGAAGAGTGGATGACATTTTGGCCAAGCTTTTTCTCCAGATATGACGGGACTGAAGGGCTTGTACCAATGCCGACTGCAAGATGCTTTGTTTGATACGTTTCTGTTTCCCCTGTCTCCTCTGACCTGACAATAACTTTATATACTGTTCCGTCCCCATTCTGAACGGGGAGGATCTGTTCGACACCCATTCCAAAACGGCAGGAATCCAACTGACTTGCTGCCCACCGGCAATAATGATTGTATTCCTTGCGGGGAATATGAAAGTTCTCCAGAAAATAAAAGTGGTACAACCTATTGTGTTCTTGAAGGTAGTTTAAGAACGTGTACTTGCTTCTTACATTCACCATACTTACCAAATCAGCGAAAAAAGGAACTTGCAGGGTGGTACCCTCGATCAGCATCCCTTTATGCCAGTTGAACTCTGATCTCTTTTCAAAAAACAGTGCTTCCCTGCCGCCTGTTTCATCAAGCATGGCCGCTAGTCCAAGGTTGAATGGACCGATGCCTACACCGATGATGTCATACACTTTTTGTGGCTCCTTCAAAGACATCTTTCCATCTCCTTTCAAACGTCTCTCTATAGCAATACATGAGCATCCCTGTCTTATCAGGCAACTCGATCGGTTTTACTTTTTCAAAACCGCACTTTTCAAATACATGTATCATCTTCTCGTTTCGTATATCAGGTTCAGCGATCACCTTTTCAGTTTCTTGATGCAAGAACTGAAAATTCACGATCGCTCGTAATAAAGGGAGGGCGTATCCCTTGCCTAGAAAAGCTTCTTCCCCGATCAAGAGATGTATCCCTTGATCCTCAGGGTGCGGGTCATAGGCGTTCTCAATAACATCCCCTCTCACCCAATAGGCTTCCCAATAGCTCATTGGAACGCCATCAATCAATCCTAAATAAAGGGTTTGATGTTCGTCACTTAAAAATTTCTTTAAATGTTTTTTATAGTCTTCAAACGAAATGTTGAGCTTCCAGTACGGAACCACGTAAGGCTGCTGCTGCCATCTGTGTAAAAGTGCGGCATCTCTTTCAAACTCTACTTTTGAAAATGATAGTGACCGTTTAATGGTAGGATCAAAAAAACTAAACACCGGCTGCATTTGAAGTCAACACCTTTTGTAATGGGTTCTGTATGTTCGTATAAACAGACTGTGTTTCAAGGGAACCCACGAGCTCATCCATATCGTGAAAACGAGTCAGCAAGTTTGCTTTACAAGGAAGTTCTCTTAAGTCTAGTAAACTTCTTAACAAATCCGATTTTCCATCTGTTAAAGCATCATGATGCTTTAAACGTGTTTGCAATATGCTCATAAGCTCGGCTTCATTGATCAGGTCTGCTGCTCCAAAAGCGTTAATAAGACCAAACAAGTGATTCATGAAAAAGTAATAGCGGAACCGTTCGACTGCAACTTCATCACTGCAGATCGTAACACTCTTTCGGTTAAGTTCAGGCAGCTGCTCTACTAACAAGTCCGCTTTTGACTCGCTGTAATAATAGCCTTGGTTATCCCGATAATAGAAACGCTTTGGATAGCCGTTCTCCATCTGGACGATCGAATTCTGTTGATGCGCCTCAAGCGCAATACCATATGTTTCATACAGCCAAATCATCGGATCAAGAGCGATCGACAAGTATTCACCAAACCAGTCCTTACTCACTTCCTCTGTTGATCTTTTCTCTTTTTGAGCTAAGTCATGAATGATCGCTGAGATTCGTGAACGTCCGTCAAACCCATGATCTTGGCATAGGCCAGCTACTAAGCTCGCATTTTTATCATTTTCATAAAACGGGTTTTCTCTGATTACCACTTCAAATCCTGCCGTTTCTTTTTCAGTTGGTATGTTTAAGAATGCTGGATCCTGAATGATTTGAAACGACGGAAAGACTTCCTTCAGCTCATGTCCGATTCTTGATTGCATGAGTCTTGAAACCTCAACTCCTCTATGAAGCTCCTTTTCCAAGTTAACGCGCAGAGAATTCGTAATCTTTACAGGCACAGAGAATTTAAACATATATTTAAAATTCCGACTGTACACGGAGCGCATGGAAGATGTTGCAGAAAATTCCTCTCCATATGGACCTATGTATCTTAACTTTCCATCGGTGATCAGCGTTTGAACAGAGAGATCGTTTAAAAGAACGGGAACCTGCAAGGGGTGCACAGGAATAAATATGGATTGATCATCACGTTTTATGTGATTTACAAAATTTTCATCTCTCTGAAGCAGCTGCCATGTAATTTCTTCAGCTGTCACGTTGTCTGCCGAATCCTGATCAACAATCGACCGGTCAGCTTGAAAGAAATGAAGCTGAAACGCTCCCTTAAGTTCTGGAGAATAGAGAGATTCCTGCTCGGCGCTCATGCCTTGTTTGCTTTTCGGCGTCGGGTGAAGAAGATGGCCAAAAAGAAGAGATTGCTCTGCTTCAATAAACGTGAACTCACTGTTCTGTAGAGCATCACTGTCACATTCACGTTCTTCTAAATAGCGCTGTATGTTCTTTTTGCTAAGAATGGCACGCAGCATCAATTCGTCTTCTGCATCCTCACGATTTTGATTCAGCAATAACTCTTTTGAAAGGATCGATACAAGTGAAACGTAATCAAGTGGGATTTCCTTTCCACTCGATTGATAAAGAATAGGAAAGTGAAACAGATGCCTATCGGTCAAAGACCAATGTTTTATTGCTGCAAAAATGGCAGAACCCTGATTAGTTAATGTTACTTTCACCCATCGCTTAGGTGTTTCACCTTTCCAGCCCAGTGGCTTCATCTCATCTTCTATCTCTATAAAATTCCGTGTTTCTCTCAGATAGCAGTTTAAGAAACTCTGCATGCTCATGTTTTCTGCTCGTTGTTTATGATTTGTCATTGGGTGATCCCCCTGTTTTCATACTCTGCTGCAAATTGAGAAATGCTATAAAGAATGTCTTCAATATCTACAATGGTCGTTCGCGGATTCAACAATGTAAATTTTAGAAATACTTGATCCTTCACTTTTGTTTTAGCCACTAAAGCCGTTCCTGTATGAAGGATTTTTTTGTATATAAAAGTGTTCAGCTCATTTAACTTTTCGGGACTTCCAGCACTATAGCGGAATACAATTGCATTGATTTCAGGATTTTTGTTACAAACTTCGAGATTGTCTTTAAGGTCCATCACACCTGCGGCCTGACTTGCTAGATTGAGCGTGTAGTCGATCATGCTGGCAAAGTTCTTTTCACCGACGATTCGAAGTGACATGAATAACTTCAATGCATCAAAACGCCTTGTTGTTTGAACAGATTTGCTCACCAAATGAACCAGACCATCCTCTTCATCATTTTCAGGGTTTAAGTAGTCTGCATGATGTGCAAGATAACGAAAGCTTTCCTTATTTTTCACGAAGAATGCACCACAGCTGATCGGCTGGTAGTACTGTTTATGAAAATCGATCGTGATGGAATCTGCATGTTCAATCCCCGCTAATTTATGAGAATGCTTTTGACTCAGCATTAACGCCCCTCCATAAGCAGCATCAACATGAAGCCAAAGGCCGTGCTTTTCAGCAATTTCTGTAACTTCTGGAATGGGATCGATGCTGCCGAAATCAGTTGTTCCTGCAGTTGCAACGATACACATTGGCAGGAGACCTGCAGCAATTAAACGTTCAATCTCTTCAGTTAACTTGCACGTGTTCATTTTTTTATTGGTATCGGTTGGAACCGTAACTACTGCTTGTTCTCCAAGCCCCAACTGAAATGCTGACTTCTTCACGGTGAAATGAGCATCTTCTGAACATAAAATTCTTAACTTATGTGATTCTGGCGGCAAGCCTTGCATCTTAACGTTCCATCCCCATTGTTTATCACAAAACCGGTCACGGGCTAACAGAAGTCCCATATAGTTGGATTGCGTACCGCCGCTCGTAAACGTCCCATCAGTTGATGAAGTGAGGGCAAGCTTTTCGCTTACCCATTTGATTAAACGCTCTTCCAAATACGTAGCCGTAGAACTCTGATCCCATGAATCCATGGATTGATTAAGTGCACCGATGATCAGTTCCGCCGCAATCGCGGGGATTAATGGCGGACAATGCAAGTGTCCTATACTCGTCGGATGTGACACGTGAATGCTGTTCTTCACGATCTTTGTGAATACATCATCCAGTACAGTGTTAGGATCGTCGCCTTCACTTGATGTTAGCGATAGTGCGTTGAGTTCTTTCTCGATCTCTTTCGGAACTAATCCGGTATAGGCATCTGAGTTATTTTTATAAAATTGACTTAAACGTTGCTGAGTTTCAAAGACGATATGCTGAAAACTCTTTAACCCCTGTTCACTATCATTAAGAAAAAAGCGGTCAAAATCTGTCATGTTCATAAAGCACCTCTATTTAAGTGCGGCTCTTACCGCATCTGTGAAGATGGCAATGACTTCATCCATCTGTTTCTCTGTAATAATGAGCGGTGGCAAGAACCGCACTACACTGCCATGTCTTCCTCCAACTTCCAAAATCAAGCCTCTGTTAAAGCACTCTCTTTGAATACGGCTCGCAAGCTCTGGGTTTGCAGCATGTGTTCCTTTTAAACCTGACGGGATACGCGGGTTCACAATCTCTGCTCCCACCATTAATCCACGGCCGCGAACATCCCCGATTTCAGGAATCTCATTTTGGAGGATGGAAAGTTCAAGCATAAGTTTCTCTCCCATCTCCGCTGCATGCTGTGACAAGTTATGTTCTTTGATGTAACGAAGCGTCGCTGTTCCTGCTGCCATAGCCATCTGGTTTCCACGGAACGTTCCAATGTGTGCACCAGGCCCCCATTTATCCAGCTCACGATCATAAATGACGACGGATAAAGGCAAGCTTCCGCCGATTGCTTTTGATAAAACGAGAACATCCGGCACGATTCCGGCATGTTGAAACGCAAAGAGTTCACCAGTGCGTCCGATGCCTGTTTGCACTTCATCAATGATTAATGGAATGTTACGCTCTTTCGTGATGCGTCGGATTTCACGAAGCCACTCAATCGGCGCCGGAATCGATCCGCCTTCACCTTGAACAACCTCTAAGATCATCGCTGCTGGAGGCAAGATTCCGCTTTCTGGATCATATAAAAGGTTCTCAATATATTTAGCGCTAATTCTTCCCGTATCTTCTCCACCCATTCCGAACGGACAGCGGTATTCATACGGATATGGCATAAAATGCACATCTGGCATTAAGCCCTGCACGTTTTGCTTCGGCCCTAAATTACCAGATAGTGCCATCGTTCCATGTGTTGCTCCGTGATATCCGCCTTGGAACGAAAGGATCGTTCTTCTTCCTGTAGCTGTTTTTACAAGCTTGATCGCTGCTTCAATCGCATCTCCGCCAGTAGGTCCGCAAAACTGAATCTTCGCTCGTTTTGCAAATTCTTTTGGCAAACTATCAAACACTTCACTCACAAATTCTTCTTTCACTGGTGTCGTTAAATCCAGTGTATGTAATGGGCGCTTGTCATGAAGCACTTTCTCGATCGCTTCAATCACTGTCGGATGATTATGTCCAAGGGCAAGCGTTCCTGCTCCTGCTAGACAATCCATATACTTTTTTCCGTCAGCATCTTTTACGTAGATTCCTTCCGCTTCTTCAATCGCGATCGGAATACGTCTTGGATACGATCTTGCATTGGATTCTCGCTTCTCTTGTTGTTTTAGGTAAAGGTCGTTCATTTCTAAATGCAAAGTGCTCATATTTAATCCTCCTAAAGGTTAAATTCTGTGACTGAAAATGATTCTCATTATTGATTACATGTATAACCTTAAATGATAATGATTATCATCGTCAATGATAGTTTTTCCCTAACTTGTTTCCATAAATTTTTATTGCTGCAATTGAGTTGTAGTGCTAAAGTCCTTATGTTTTTGCTGGGAATAGAAGTCCAGTAAAATAAAAAAAGCCGCTCTTCGCGACTTTTAACATCATTTATTTAAATAATAGTAATACGATGCCTTTCTTCCTCTTTCTTTACATCCGGATTTCTCAAAAATACGCTGCATGCTAGTATTTGTTTCGTGTGTGGATCCAACATAATATCTGGCTCCCATATCTTTTAATAGCTGTAACGAACATTTATGTAATATACCTGCATAACCCTTTCCTCGTACTTCTGGCAGGACACCAAAATAAAACAATCGTCCCTCATCCTTCGTTCCAGGCTCAATGTGTGGAATACACACCGCAACAGGGAGTTGTTCCAAATAAAACACACCACAATTCCGCTCCCACCCTAAACCTAGTTCATGTTTCAAAGATTGTAACTGCTCATCGATAGAAAGGGTGGATGCTCTATTTGCTGACCCATGCATCACCCTTTTCCAAAGATCTTTAAATTCCTGTTCTGTCAGATTTGAATTTCCTAAAGTATGATATGAGAAATACGTATCTTCTTCCTGTACGTCAGATAGATTCTTGTAATATTCTACTGAACTGGTAAACATCTCAAATCCACAACATTCTAGATACGAAGCATGTTTTTCGTAAGCATCTGTTCCCTTTTGCAGATGTACACTTACTCGTCTAAGTTTGTTGGCTTTCCCAATTGAAAGCAGCTCAGCTACCAACTGAGAAAATATTTCTGGCTCTACTGTTTGTTTCTGTTCAATCCCTAAATAAGAAGGCATACCATTTAACACTGAAAACGACTTATTCGATATCGTGCTAAGATTACCCATATCTTTTAACACTACTTTCTTTTTTTACTGTATTTACAATTGTATATGGATGACCATACTACTAATATGAATGAATCTTACAATAGCGGGGTATCAGCATGCTTGATTTTTATCAAAGCCAGGAATCATTGACCATTATTGAATGGGTATTAAGGGCTGTTGTCGCCTTTTTCTTTATGGTATTTGCATTGAAGTTGATGGGCCAAAGATCATTTTCACAATTACGTTTGCTAGATTTTATAATGGCACTCATTTTCGGAAACATTATTGCCCATCCGCTATCTGACCAGCATTTGGGACTTAAAGGATCATTCATCACAATGACCGTTCTGGTAATTTTATACGTAAGTACCACTCTGACTGGCTTACATTGGCAACCGTTGAGAAAAATTATTGACCCTGCTCCAATCACTTTAGTAAAAGATGGACAGATCCTTTATAGAAATTTAAATAAAGCCAGAATATCAATCGATGTACTTTATTCAGAACTAAGAAAGCACAGAGTGATTAATATACAAGAAGTGGCACTTGCATTATTTGAATCGAATGGGACCATTACATCCTTTTTAAAACCTTCTTTTCAGACGGTTATTCAGCAAGATTTAAACTTGCCGCCTAAATCATTTGATTATTCTCACATTGTTATTAAAGAAGGGAAACTTAATCCACAAGAACTTGCTGAAACCGGAAAAGATGAAAAGTGGCTAAAAGCACAACTAGAAAAGAGACAAACGAAAATGTCGGATATTTTAATTGCTACACTCGATCACAATGAGCATCTACATCTCATGTACTATAAGTAACCAATTAAAATTTTACTTTTTTAAATTAAACAAAGCGGATGGCATATCCTCCTTCTATTGAAGGAGGATGATGGGTCTTTTTCTTAACAAAACCATTATTTCCTATTTACCCGATAAACTCTGCTAGTTCTTGGTTTACCTTTTCCCACTCTTCCCAAAACAGACCATGACCGCTATTTTTTAAAGGAACGAGTTTTGAGTTTGGAATTCCCTGATTCATGGCAAGAGCCAATGGAAACGGACAGACTTGATCATGTACGCCATGCAGGATGAGAGTGGGCACTTGTATTTTCCCAAGATCTGAAAACAATTCCTCATCACGCAAGGAACCTAAAACGGCAGCAGTGGAATAACCAGCTGCTTCAAGTCCCAACTGAAAAAACCAATCTGAAAACGGGACTGTCACATATTTAAAAAAGAAGAGATCACCAAACCCTGAGAGCATTTTCGGTCTGTCTTTGTATGTGTCCTGAATGAGTGTATTTACTTGTTCGATCGGATTGCCGTAAGGAAAATTAGGTCTTTTGGTGAAACTTGGTGCCGCAGCTCCTAATAAAGCAAGCTTTGAAACACCGTAACTGTTATGCTTTGCCATATATCGGATGGAAATCGCTCCGCCAACAGAATGACCGACTAGTGTAAAATTTTCCAGTTTTAGCGTTTGAACGACAGCATAAATATCATCTGCGAGACGGTCATAAGAATAGCCGGTGTAAGGTTTATCCGATTTACCGAATCCTCTTAAATCAATTCCGATACATCTAAATCCTTGCGATGGTAGCTGATTAAATTGATACTCAAACAATTTATGGTTTGCGGGCCAACCATGTACGAATAGGATTGTCTTCTGTCCGTTTGGATTCACATCTTCTACATAAATTCTAACATCCGGTTCAACTTTTACATAATATCCCATTGTCATTCCTCCATTAAAAGCATATGTAATAACATACTCAAGAAGGTCGAAATGAATGATTGCCTATAATGAAACTTGGTTGATGTCTTGTTGAGGCACAAAAAAAAGACCAGCCGAAGCCAGTCGTTTTATCACATGTTTATTGTTTGTCGAGAACATCAATCATTCGAAGTGCAACACTTCTGCTGGATTGAGGATTCTGCCCTGTAACAAGATTTCCATCTGTAACCGCAAAGTCTTCCCACTTTCCAGCACGCTGGAATTCTGCTCCAAGCTCACGAAGCTTTGTTTCTAATAAGAAAGGCACTTCTTTTGTAAGCTTCATTTCTTCTTCCTCTTCATCCGTAAATGCTGTAACGGTCTTGCCTTTTACGATTGAGGTACCATCTTTAAGCGTTGCTGTCGTTAATCCTGCTGGACCGTGACAAACACTGCCGATCACTTTGTTCGTTTGTGCCATCTGACTTACTACTTCTTTTAATGCGTCACTTTTCGGAAAATCAAAAACAGTGCCATGACCACCAGGCAAGTAGATCGCATCATAGCTTACAGCATCATCTGGAGTTAATTCCGCTGTGTTCTCAAGCATAGAAAGAGCTTCTTTATACGTTTCCTTTTCTACACCTTCTAAACTGTTCGGATCTAGTGGCACACTGCCGCCTTTAATACTTTTTACGGTAATGTCATACCCATTGTCTCGGAACTCATTGAAAGGAACTGCAAACTCCTCTAACCAGAGACCCGTTTTATTGTTTCCAATGTTTTGATGGTTTGTTACGACGATTAGAATTCGTTTTGACATCCTTACACTCCCTTTCATTTCTTTACGCTTATCATTTTTCCCGAATTTGCGCATTTAAAACAAATGGATTTCTTTTTACGGCAGTAATAATATCTTTCCTAATTTCCCTTTATTTTTAAAATAAACTTGAGCCTCTTTGGCATTCTCTAAAGGAAAGGTCTTATCAATAACGGGTTTGATCTTACCTTCTGAAATTGCATCAAGCATTTCTTTAAATTCATCTTTCGTTCCCAGGACAGATCCATACATTGTGATATGTTTTAGATACATCTTTCTAAAATCAAGACTTGTCTGCTGGCCGCCTGCAGATCCTGAGATACAGAACTTTCCTCCATTCTTCAGAACTTCTAGAGATGTGGAAAACAATGCATCTCCTACTACATCAAGTACAGAATCGACTGGTCCCTTATTCACTTCTAATATTTCTTTTGATAGAGAATCGGTTTTATAGGATAGAACGTGTGCTGCTCCTAATTCCTTCATTTTTTCTTTGCTATCTAGATCACCTACAATGGCAATGACCTTCGCACCAAAGACTTTTGAAGCGATTTGAACATTAAGCGATCCAACACCGCCATTAGCGCCGGTTACTACAATTGTCTCACCGGGTTGAACTTGTATTTGATTAACCATATGCCAAGCTGTTAAACCGCTAACTGAAAAAACGGCACTTTCCGTATAGCTTGGAAGAGGCATATCAAAACATAGCTCAGCTGGCCAAACTACATATTCAGCGTAACCCCCGTCATATTCTGATCCTATAAAAGACATGTCCAAAGAAAGATGTTCTGCTCCCTTTTCACCACTCGATGTAAAAGGAAATAAAACAACATCTCTACCTATATGAGACTCACTGACTGACTTCCCGACTTTTACTATTTTCCCTGTTATATCTGAGCCAGGTATACGTGGAAATTGCACGCCTTCTGGTCTCCAACCAGATTGAGAATCCGTACCATAAGCCCCTTCTCTCATCCAGATCTCAGTGTTATTAATCGCACAAGCTTTTATCTTTATAAGAACTTCATTTTCTTTTGGTTCTGGTATGGGAATGTCCACTACTATTAACTTATCAACATCTCCATATCCTGTTACTTGTACAGCTTTCATTAAGACATTCCTCTTCTCTTCATATAAAAAATAGTTTTTCATCAATATGACGACCTATTCTCTTATTATGGGCAAAGCTTTTGTTTTGCATAATATTAGTAAATCTTCCCTCTATAAATGTGATTAAACAAAATAAAAAAATTGTCCTGTACATGTACAGGACAATATATCTTGTTATTCAAATGGTTTATAAAACTCCGGATCGTCCGGATCTGCACCGTTCCGTTTATCTTGATTTAGGGCTGAAATGCGTGTCATATCCTCATTCGTCAGTTCAAAATCAAAGATATCAATGTTTTCTTGAATTCTGTGTTCGGTTACAGATTTAGGAATCGTCACAACACCGTTTTGAAGATCCCAGCGCAAAATGATTTGAGCGACTGATTTATCGTACTTATCTGCAAGCTCAACTAAAGTAGGCTCTTCAAAGATTTCTCCTTTTAATAGCGGTCTCCAAGCTTCTAGCTGGATACCTTGCTTTTTGCAATACAACAAAAGATCTTCCTGCGACAAACGTGGATGGTACTCCACTTGATTGACCATTGGCTTAATTTCAGCATCTGCCATTAAATCTTCAAGATGGTGCTGTTTGAAGTTACTGACACCAATCGCTTTTGCACGACCTTCATGGTAAATCTTTTCAAGAGCTTTCCACGTTTCTTTATACTTTCCTGGTACTGGCCAGTGAACAAGGTAAAGATCGACATAATCGAGGCCAAGTCTTTTTAAACTCGCATCAAATGCCTCAAGTGTTTTTCCATATCCTTGATCAGTGTTCCAAACTTTTGTCGTAATAAACAATTCTTCTCTCGGAACATGTGATTCAGCGATCGCTTGGCCGACACCCGCTTCATTCTCATATAGACTAGCTGTGTCAATGCTGCGGTATCCTTCATCAATCGCCCATTTAATAGACTGAATCACTTCATCCCCGTCTTCAGCTTTATAGACTCCTAATCCGACCCATGGCATTTGAACGCCATTGTGCAGGACGGCACGATCATGAATACTGCTTGTCATAAAGAATCACTCCTTGTTCACATTGTGGCATACTTTTTTTGTACATAAAAGCTGAGGATATTCTCTGTAGGTTGTTGCCTTTTAATCTCTTTGTTTATTCGCTTCTTTGACAAGTTGATTGGAGTGAAAGGTTCGAGACTCTCGGCTAGGACAGGCGGGCAGGTGAGACACTTAAGAGTGAAACGTACGAATGTGGCTCACCGCCTGCCCCGCGGAAAGCGAGAAACCTGAAACGGAAATCAACTACTTTCTAAAGCTACAATGAAGATAAAAAGATTAAACTGAACGAAGCTTGTCCGCAGTTTCAGCTAACCGTTGATCGGCATCATCTTCTATGAGAGATTCACTCCACGTAAACCCGTCATTTTCAAACCGCGGAATAACATGCATATGAAAATGAGTTAAGTCACTAAATTTTCCCCCGTTTTGATTAATTGTAATCCCATCAGGAGTTAAACACATGTTTAATTTCTCAGATATGTATTTTGCCGCTTCCATAACAGCAAATGTCTCTTCATTCGTTAACTCAGTGAGCTCTTTCACATGTCTCTTCGGGAGAATCAGTGTGTGACCTTCGTTAAAAGGGTCAATATCAAGAAAACAATGGACAAGCTCATTCTCGTAAATCGTATGTACAGGTAATTTCGCGTTTGCTAGATCACAACCTAAACAGCTCATCTAAATGAATCCTTTCAATCTAGCAAGCAATAATCCATGTGCCATTTCACTATCTTTCCAAATGCCTTGTTCAATATTGCGAAATGCCCGTTCTACAGGAATATGGAATGCTTGGATCGTCGCTTCCTTTGTTTCGAGCAATTGAGATTTGTACTCAACAATTTCCTTTGTAAAATAAACATGTGTAATGACGTTGCTTAAGCACGCACTTGGCTGAATACTTCCTAAAAAAACAGCTTCCCCGCACACGATCCCAGTTTCCTCTAGCAGCTCTCGCTTTGCTGCACTCATAGGATCTTCATTAACATGCATGCCTCCGCCAGGCAGCTGAATAATCACTTCGTCCACTGCTGGCCGATACTGGCTGATCAAGATCAAGGAGTCGTTTTCTAGCGCCACCATAACTGCAGCTTCATGTGGTATCTCTTTTAGTGTAATACTTCCAAATTCATCTTCGAATACTTCTATCTCTTTATCTCTGCTCTGATATACAAGTTCTTTTTTCAAAATTCCCCCACCTTTTACATCAGTTTCCTCTTAACATTATCCAAACTTGGAAACATTTTCAACTAATAACTTATTGGAAATTTAGTCCAATTAATTATTTACCGGTTGGATTTTAAAGGACTGAGGGAACTTTTAGTAAAACTCTTACGTAGTACATGTAATCAAGTAAAGAGGAGTTTAACATGAAAAAGAAAATCGGCATTATTTTTATTGTCCTCTCATTTGTGTTGTGGCTATTCATTCCCGTCATTCCCTTTTTATCGTTTAGTGCGGGATTAAAAACAGCAATCGTAAGTGGATTGTTCATCGGCGGAGAGGTCTCCTTTTGGCTCGGAGCGCTGCTAGCTGGAAAAGACATTGTGAAAAAGTTTATTCAAAAGTATTGGCGTAAAAAAGACAAGGATGACGATGTAAGATGAGAGACTTCATGTTTCTTACGTTTTGGTAGAATTCTAACTTTTAAAACTAAAGCCTGTTAGCTTATGGCTGAACAGGCTTTTCTTTGTGACTATGCATTTTTAATGACGCCGAATTCATAAGGATTAAAGCTGAAACCAGATAAAGAAAAGACGCGATATAGAAGAGGCTTCCAATCGTAAGAAAATCTACTAAATAACCTGTTGCCATGACTGCAACCGCTCCCCACACACTTGTCCAGAGATGGTAGTTTCCTATTTTTAGACCTGTTTGAGAATCTTTCGTTTGCTTTATGAGCGCTGTTTTTTCTGTTGTCTTTTGGACAGCTCCTAAGATGCCCATCGCGATCTGCAGCATGTATAGAGCAGCAACCGTTTTAATGATAGGCACAACAAGCATCATTCCAGCCATCCCCCATGTGTAGAAAAGAAGTAAGGCACGATCTCCCACTTTATCAGAGAGTCTCCCAATGACCGGATGGACCAGTGCTCCTGTAATTGCAAAAAGACCATATGCCAAACCAAATTGTGAGTAGCTGTCTCCTATGTTGCGAATAAGCAGCAGATAAAATGGAAATACCATAGAACTCGCTGTCATTAATAGACTTTGGGATGTTACGAATGTACGATAATTCATTTTCCGTACCTCTCATAAAATAGATTTTTGAAACGCCCTTCTGGATCGAGCTCTCGCTTTCTATTAAAAAACTCATTAATGCGAGGATACGCTTTTTTCAGTTGTGCTTTTGTCGGATAAGAATAATACGGCAAGTAATAACTGCCCTTATGCGCTAACGTCACATCAATCAACTTCCGGATAACATCCTCTGTTCTTTGGATCTCTTTCTTTGACCGCCCTTGGTTAATTAATAACACGAGAGCAAACATATCATCCTTGGCATAAGACAAAACAGCATCCTCATCATGCTCAACATACCGTATCGTGATATTCAATACATTCAATTCTTCTTTCTCCAACACCGTTCGTAAGTCCTCGATATATGCTGTGAACTGATCTACAGGAACAAAATACTCTTGCAGCACTTCTGTACGGTTTGGATTTTCGTATTTCATAAATGCACGGTCTGACCGCATCACGTTGTTCCTTGTTTCATACTTGCCGCTGCTATTCAAAAAGTATTTTTTCTGAGTATCCCAAAACACGTCTTTTCCCCAGTCACTGTACCGTGACACCCCTAACATCAATTTAGGCAATGCAACCCTCTCTTCTTCTTTCAAAGCGGAAAATTTCTTCAGATTACGTTGATCATCAGCTAACACATAATCGGTAACATACATTTCCTTTAAAAAAGTTTTTGGAGCAACAGATAATCGTGCCAGATGCATTTTCACCCTGTTATCTTTTTTTACGTTTTTTTTAAAGTAATCTTCGTAGTCCTCATACTTCATTGTTGCAACTCGGTGCTGATAAAGTTCATCCTCTGCCAATTGGAGCGTTACATCCAATATGATTCCGAAAAGACCGTAGCCTCCTATTACATAAGGAAAGTAATCACTATTTTCTGTTCGGCTCACATTGATTATTTCGCCATTTGATTTGAGCAGTCGAAATGATTCTACTGTATCGATTAAAGAACCGTAACGGATATCCCGCCCATGAACGTTTACACTTAATGACCCGCCAACCGTAAAAATGTTTTGAGACTGCATCACTTTAATGGATAACCCGTACGGATTAACAGCTTGTTGGATGTCTTCCCAAGTCGCACCGCTCTGGACAGTTATTCTTCTTTCTTTCGGGTTAAACTCCACTATTTTATTGTAGCTTTTCATATCTAGGAGCGTGCCTGCAGGATACAGCGTATGACCGCCTTGACTATGCTGCATGCCAGCGATTGAAATGGCGTCTTCTTCTTTAACCCATTTTTGAAGATCATGAGTGGAGTGCGAACTTTTGATAACCTTCATCTTTGTGGGCAACAGCTTTCCTTCATCTTCTACGACAATCGTTTCTTGCTGGTGAGAAAATACTGAAAAACTAGAATAGAGAGCCAAACTGTATATTGAAATTCCAGTTACAATCCATTTTAGTTTCATCTATCACACACCCAATCCACATTAAGTGTAATTTTACACTTTAATTATAAAATGAAACTCAATGACTGGCAAGGATTTTTTTCCAGTCGTTTGTTGTGTGCAAAAAAGGAATATGGTGAAAATATGATCTTACACCTTGCTAAAGTTGTATTTTAGATGTAAGAAATTAAAAAAATGGTGATTCGTACAAGCACTCTAACTCTTATTTCATATAGTAATAGTGGGGGTGATACAATTGGGTAAAAAAAGAAAAGAAAAACACGAAAGTTCTTCTAGTTCTAGCAGCCACGGCGGCGGTAAAGGCGGCAAAGGCAAAGGTGGCAAAGGCCGTACTGGTGCTGCTTCTGAATGGCCAAATGGTAAAGGCCTTTCTGAAAGCAATGATCCAAACGGGAAAAAACTACGCAAAAAGTTAGGTGCAAACGGTACTGCTGCAAACGGTACTGCGACTGCTGCAGCAGGAGCTGAAACGAACGGGAATGCTGTTGAAAATGGAGCTGTTGAAGCTCTTCGCTCTCTATTAGGCGGAGGTTTAAAAGAAAAAAAATCGTCCAAGAAATCTTCTAAGAAATCCAAGAAGAGACCTTGTAACGACAGCTGCTGGGAATAATTTCAATAAAAAAAGCCTCCTTATGGGGCTTTTTCTAATTTTATTTTGTTAATTCTACTTTCTTCTCTGCATTTTGTTTTAAGTAAGCAAGTGTTGTCGCACCAAGCAAGTTGGCGGCAATTAATAGAGCCTCTTCATTGATCTTAAACTTAGGATGGTGATGCGGATATGTCTCTTCCCATTCTGCGTCTTCAGCACCTGTAAAGAAGAATGTACCTGGAACTTTTTCCAGATAATACGCATAATCTTCTCCGCCCATCTGCGGCTCAATTTCTTCAAGTTGCAGTACACCCGGAACCTTTCTCGCAACATCTACAACGAATTCCGTATCTTCTTTATGGTTAACCACTGCTGGATAACCGCGTTTAAATACATATTCATAGGAAGCATCGGATGCAAGACATGTCCCTTTTGCAATACGGTCTATCTCTTTTTCGATTGCAACACGAACTTCTTCCTTAAATGTACGAACTGTTCCTGTTAACTTGGCTGTATCTGCAATAACGTTAAATGCATTTTTTGCTTCAAACGCACCTACAGATACAACCGCTGCATCCAATGGATTCACTCGGCGACTCACGATCTGCTGCAGGTTTGAAACGAGCTGTGCCCCAATGACGATACTGTCTTTTGTTTTATGCGGCTGTGCACCATGTCCGCCTTTTCCTTGAACTTTTACAGTGAAGGAATCTGCCGCTGCCATTACAGGACCTGAACGATAACCGATCGTTCCGGTTGACATCGTTGCCCAGAGATGTGTGCCGTAAATGACATCAACTCCATCTAAACATCCGTCTTCAATCATCGCAATGGCTCCGCCCGGTGCAAGTTCTTCAGCGTGCTGGTGAATAAATACGACATTTCCTTCAAGATCATCTTTCATTTCTGTTAATACTTTGGCCAATACGAGCAATGTAGCTGTATGACCGTCATGACCGCAAGCATGCATAACACCTGGCACTTTCGATTTGTATGGAGAATCATTTTCCTCTTGTATCGGAAGTGCATCAAAATCAGCTCTTATGGCAACAGTCTTTCCTGGCTTTCCACCTCTTAATGTTGCAACAACCCCTCTGCCGCCAACTCCCGTTCGAACGTCTAGCCCTAACTTTTCATGATACGCTGCAATAAAGGCGGGTGTCTCGACTTCTTCAAATGAAAGTTCAGGATTTTGATGAAGGTGTCTGCGAATCTCCACCATCTCGTTTTCATAACTAGCCAACCTGCTGAATAATTGTTCCAAACCTGCTCACTCCTTCTATAAGATCTACATTTTTATATATTCGCCAGGCCCTAACGGAAGTCCTAGCACGTACCAGATGGTAAATAAGATGCACCAAAATATTGTGTATGCAATCGAGTATGGAAGTAAAGAAGAGATTAGTGTTCCCATACCCATGTTTTTATCAAACTTTTTAGCAAAAGTGAGAAGAATAGCAAAGTACGCCAACATTGGTGTAATGGTATTTGTGATCGAATCTCCAATTCGATAAGCCATTTGGGTGAAAGCCGGGCTGTAGTTTAAAGCCATGAACATCGGAACGAAAACTGGCCCTAATATCGCCCATTTAGCAGACGAACTGGCAATCAGCAAGTTCACGAATGCTGTAAAAAGAATAAAGGCTAAAAGCAATGGCAGACCAGTAAATCCTGATTCTTTCAAAAAGTCGGCTCCAGTAATTGCAATGATCGACCCTAAGTTGCTCCAGTTAAAGTAAGCAATCATTTGAGCAGCAATAAAGGCAAGCACAATATAGTACCCCATGCCGCTCATTGCCTTTGTTAGATGTTCAGCAACATCTTTGTCATTTTTTAATACTTTTGCTCCAAATCCGTAAGCCATTGCTGGAATCAAGAAGAACAGAAGCATGATGGGAACGAGTGAATCCATAAACGGTGAATCGATCAGTTCACCTGTTTTAGCATGACGAAGCATCGCACCTTTTGGAACAGTTACAAGTAAAATAATGGTCGTGTAAATCAGAAGAGAAAGGGTTGCCCACTTAAGCCCTCTTTTTTCTTCAGAAGATAAAGCTTGCTTTTTCACTTCCAGATCGTCTGGAACTTGATACTCACCTAGCCTCGGTTCAACGATTTTAGTCGTTACCCATACCGCTACAGGTAAAAGCACGAATGTTGAGGCAAGCATGAAGTAATAGTTCATTGCGGGGTTTGCTGTATAGGTTTTGTCTTGAAGGTGTGCCGCTGACTCTGTAAATCCTGCAAGCATCACATCAAGCATGCTGATAATAATATTAGCACTGAATCCACCGGCAACTGCTGCATATGCGGCTGCAAGTCCTGCGATCGGATGACGTCCAAGAGTAAGGAATACCATTGCTGCCACTGGCGGAAGCACGATTAGTGCGGCATCGGCAGCTGCATTCCCTACGATTCCAATAAAAATAATAATAGGCAAAATAAGCTTTTTGGGTGAGGAAAGAACGACTCTGCGCATGAAGGCCGAAATCAAACCTGTTGACTCAGCTAGTCCTACTCCAAGCATGACGACGAGAACAAGTCCAAGCGGAGGAAAATTAACAAAGTTACTGACAAGTTCAATAAGCATCCTTTTAATGCCTTCTTCGTTCAATAGATTTACTGCTGAAATTTTTTCATTATTAGCAGGATTCACTGCACTCCAGCCTGTCAATCCGGCAAAAAACGAACCTAATAAGATAATAGCTGTAATGATCACGAACAAAGTTAGAACATCTGGAAGCTTATTACCGTTTTTCTCTACCCAGTCAAGTAGCCGATTGAATATGTTTTTGTTGTTGTTCTGTGGCTGTGACGGTTTTGGTGAAGGTACTGCTTTTATTGCTGAACGTGCCATGGTCATCCTCCTTTTTGTTTTTTTCTGAATATTAAATTTCTTAACATTCTACAGACTGTTGTTCACAGTTTCAAGGGGCTTTTTAGAACGCAACTTTTTTACTAGATACTAGATACAGCAACGGGTTAGCGGAATGAAAGGGCTTTCCTTCACAGAATATTCTTTCATTTTAAAATTTACCAGTTCGACATCTTCCGCTATAATGAGTACATTGTTTTGCTTTTAAAAACGATTTTCACGTAAAGATAAAGGAGAGAACTTCATGGATCTTTTGTTAAAAGAAAGTCTGAAAGCAAGCTACAACGAACAAGCTGATTTTCGCAATAAAGTAGAAATAGAGAGTTGGAAAGTTGCTGAGCTGAATTCTTTTATTGCCGCTCTTACTAACGAAAGCTTTGATACTGTTCTTGATATTGGAGCAGGCTCAGGTCAACATGGTAAATATTTATCAGATCACAGGTTAGATGTAACTTGCATCGATCTCTCACCAAAGATGGTAGAAACGTGCCGTGCAAAAGGATTAAAAGCAGAAGTAATGGATTATTACACATTAAACTTTGACGCTAAATCGTTTGACGCAGTATGGGCGATGAATACGCTTCTTCACGTCCCAAAGGTGAGTCTGCCCGCAGTACTTAAGAACATTCATACTGTCTTAGCAGACGGAGGTTTGTTCTACATGGGCGTATACGGCGGCAAGGATTCTGAGGGTGTATGGCAGGAAGATTCGTATATTCCGAAGCGGTTCTTTTCGTTTTATACAGATGAAGATCTAGTAGAAGTGGTTTCCCCTCTTTTTGAGATACTAGACTTTCACATCGTTTCAGAAGCTGGCGGAAGCATGGATTTTCAATCTTTGCTTTTGCGTAAGAAATGGATAGAGGATTAATCAAAAGGCCACTCTAAAAAATGCTTGTTGGGAAGGTGAGACACTTAAGAGTGAAACGTCCGAATGTGGCTCACCCCTGCCCCGCGGAAAGCGAAGCACCTGGAACGGAAATTAACTACTTTCAATGCAATAATAGTCAAGCAAAAAAAGCTCCTCCATTGAGGGGCTTTTTATATTTCTCGCATGTATCGGATAGATATGTATTTATCGCTGCCTTCACTCATCTTTTCTGATTGCTTAACAAATCCTTTTGCTTCATAAAAAGGGATGCCTTTTTCATTATCTTTTTGCGCAGACAGCCACTGTTCCTTTATTCCTAAATTTTTTTGATAGTTTGTGTAGTAGTTTAACAGCTGACTTCCTATTCCCATGTTTCGTTTGATTGGATCCATGTAAAACACAAAGATTTCTCCTGCTTTTTCACCTGTCGTTCCCCCGCCGATCGCTCCCACTACTTGTCCATTTTCCTTCGCCACAAAGTAACCGTGCCAATAATCGCTGAACTCCGTCACTTCTTTTAAAATGCGATCTTCGTTATAATACTCTTCTATTACTTGGTTTACATACGCTTCGTCCTCTAAATATCCATACGTTGCTCTCCATCCTTCTCGGCATACTCTAGCTATTCCTGAAACATCTTCAGTTCCTGCTTTTTTAAATATAATATTCGCTGTTTTCGCCATATTTCACACCTCTTTTTTTAGTCTAAACATCACTATTATAAGCTATTTTTTGGTAAAATTAAGGTATGCAACTTTGTCAGTCAGAGCCTATTTTCGTACCCGAAAGGCGGAAGATATTTTGACAACTTTAATTACAAAAAATGACCATGTTTACGACATGCTGGACTCTCTTTTACGTGATGAAGGCACCTTTTGGAACTCTTTTTATGAAGATCGAAATAAAAAGATTCCTTTTTTTGTGGATGCACCTGATGAAAATCTAGTGAACTATGTGGAGCGTGGATGGATAGAGCCTTGCCGCGTTTTAGAACTTGGCTGTGGGCCAGGAAGAAATAGCATCTTTCTTGCGCAGCTGGGATTTGAAGTAGATGCGGTAGATCTCTCTACTGAAGGTCTAAATTGGGCTCGTGAGCGTGCCGCTGATAAAGGAGTGGATGTGAATTTTATACAAGGAAACATCTTTAAGATGGATCTGCCTCTTCATGAATATGACTTAATCTATGATTCAGGCTGCTTCCACCACGTTCCCCCTCATAGGCGTGTAAGCTATTTGAATCTATTAAACAACTGTTTAAAGAAAGGCGGACATTTTGCCATTACTTGTTTTGACGCAGTTGGAATGGGATTGGATATCCCCGACAAGATCGTATACAAAGAACGCACGATGAAAGGCGGTCTCGGCTACACGTTTGAACGAATGAGGGAAGTTTTTTCTGAGTTTACTGAGATAGAACTGCGTAAGATGAACGAAATCACACAGCCAGCTGATACATTTGGTTTGTCTTTTTTAAATGCCGGACTGTTTAAGCGAAACTAAAACAAACTCTTGGAGCAGGTCTCCAAGAGTTTTTGTTTTATAGGCCCTAATCAAGTATTTTTAGTCCCTAACTTTCATTTTATAAGCCTTCAGAATTTTTTATAGGCCTTCGAAATTTTTTATAGGCCCTCAAATTTATTTTATAGGCTTTTCGACAATCACATGCACTCCAATTATCTACCCAACACCACAAAATCCCGCCATTCCTCTGGCAGCATCTCTACATACTTCCTCGTCAGGAATCGGTCATCAACGAGAACGAGTGTCCCTCGGTCCTCTTCTGATCGGATTACGCGGCCTCCCGCTTGGAGTACTTTGTTCATTCCCGGATACACATACGCAAAGTCATAACCGTTCTTGCCTGCGCTCTGGAAATAATTCTTCATCGTATCCCGTTCTAATCCAACTTGCGGCAGTCCAACCCCTACAATCACTGCACCGGTGAGCTTGTCTCCTTTTAAGTCGATTCCTTCTGAGAATATTCCACCCATGACAGCAAACCCCACAAGAGATTTTTCCCCTACCGAATCAAAATAAGCTAAAAACGTTTCTCGTTCTTCCTCCGTCATAGCTGGTTGCTGAACAATAAGATTAAATATGGGATCCTTTTCTAGCAGCTGTTCATAGACATCTGTCATATATCGGTAAGATGGAAAAAAAACAAGATAGTTTCCTGGCCGTTTATTTGATAGATCGATAAGCATTTCCGCGATAGGTTCTATGGATTGTTCACGATCTCTATAACGTGTGGAAAGCGGCTGAACGAAGACATCAAGCTGATCTCTTTCATAGGGAGAAGGCATCCGGATGACATAATCCTCATCCTCTCCTCCGAGCATTTCACGAAAATAGGAAAGCGGTGAGAGCGTCGCCGAGAAAAAGACGCGTGAACCGTACTTTTTTCCAGTTTGAAAAAGAAGCTTTGAGGGGTCCATGCAGAATAAACGAACACTCACTTCACTTTTAAATACAGAGATAAACGTAACAAACCGATCATCATAAAATTGAGAAATCTTTACCCATTGAAGCGCTTCAAAAAAGGTTTCCAACAGCCGTTCATCATTAATCCCACTGGCGAGTACCTGTTCAGCCTGAACGGTAAACGCTTCAAGATATTCCACCAGCACTTCGGGTAGATCAGCCACGGCAACTTCTTTTTCTTCATGTTCTTTTTTCAATTTCAAAAGTTCATCATTTACGGCTTTAGCTGTTCTCCAAACTCCGTCATGTTCTCCTTTAAAATCACGGGAAAGCTGCAAAAAGGAAGACTTTATAATATCAGCTGAATACATGCCGCGCGCCCGATCGACTAAGTTATGAGCTTCGTCCATCAAGAGTACAGTACGCTTTTTCTGTTCTTCAAACAAGCGTTTAAAAGAGACACGAGGATCGAATACATAGTTATAATCACAGATTACAGCATCTGCTGCATAGGCAAGGTCGATGGAAAACTCGAACGGACAGACTTTATGCTTTTGGGCATAGTCTGAAATAACGCTCCGGTCCATCACCGTCTCGTTTTCTAAAATATCCAGTACAGCACCGTTGATTCTGTCATAATATCCATCAGCAAACTCACAATATGCCGCTTCACATCGTGTCTCCTCTTTAAAGCACACCTTATCTTTTGCGGTGATGGTCGTACATTGCAGAAATAATCCCTTCTCTCTCATTAACACTAGCGCTTCCTCAGCATTCTTACGGTTGAGCGTTTTAGCTGTTAAATAAAAGATTTTTTCCGCTTTCTCCTCACCTATGGCTTTCACGGCAGGAAAAAGTGTTGAGATCGTCTTGCCGGTACCTGTTGGTGCATTTGCAAAAAGTGTTTTCTTATCAGCAATCGTCTTATAGACAGCACCTGCAAAGTTACGCTGTCCGTTCCGGTATGCTGAGAAAGGAAAAGCTAGCTCACGAATGCTGTCATTTCTTTTTTGCATATTTTGAAGTTTTAGCTTCGCATATGGAGCATAGCTTTTAACGAGCTGTAGCATAAAATCCTCAAGCTCCCTAAAAGTGACATCTTCCTGAAACCTCTTCTGTTCACCCGAATTCACTTGAACGTAGGTAAGCTGCACGGTTACTTTGTCTTTATCTTCCTTTTCCATGTACATATAGGCATAGACTTTCGCTTGAGCCCAGTGAACGGGATAAGAATCTCTCATAATCTCGCTTAAATTCCGAGCAGTTGATTTAATTTCATCGATTGTTATGGATTCGTCACGCAATAAAAGACCGTCACAACGCCCCTCTATCATGTATTCCAAACTCTCATATAGATAGTTGGTTTGCAGAAACACCTCTGCAGCATCTGCTTCTTCATATGTTTTTTGTATCGTTTGATGGGCTTTAGTCCCTTCGATTAAAGAGGAAGTCGATTTAAAACCAGTTTCAATACTCCCTGAACGAAAAACATATTCAACGAGCGAACGAACAGAAAGCTTCACAGAATAAGACATATCATCACCTGCCGATTTCCCACTAAATCATAGCTTTATTGTAGCATATAAGGAACAAGATCTTGCTGTTGAACGTTATATCTCCCTACGTGGACTCTTACCCAAACTCGCTGTTTGAAAGCATTCTGTCATGTACGTTGGCATTATTATAAAAAAAACAAAAAAAGCTAATCTCAATGAATTAGCTTTTTAGTGTAGGACATGCCCGCTATATAATTTTTCCCATTCTTTTTCTTGCATGGTCTGAAGCATGCCTACCTGCCAATGATTCTTTTTATTGAAAGAAATGTATACGTTCGAATAGTGTTTTTCTTTTCCTTTTTCCATCATAACAATGTCAACAGTACCAATAGGCCAGCCGTCATCCATACGTATTCTTAAATTATTGAATGCTTTCAGGTAAGTCCCTTCAATAAACAATTTATTATTACGGCTTACCCAGCTGCTTCTTGCAATGTTCTCTGGAATCGTTACGTCTTCATCATAAGCTCTATTATAAAAGTAAACATGATCAAATGCTTTTTCATAATCTTGTTTTGCAGCATGCTTTAAAAACAGCGATGCTTGCTGATTCGCCTGGAATTTTACCCAAAGGTCAGGTCCCAAAAGTAAAGAAAAGACAATTATAACGATTCCTGTCAAGATCCAGGTTATTTTCCGAAAGTTTCTCAAAGAGACACCTCTATTCTTTTTCTTAAAAATAACCATTTATTGTAATTGTGTCTATGGTAAAAACATGATAAATGTATGATTGAAAGAACAAAAACAGCCCCCTTACTCAGAGGACTGTTTTAGAACGGCATCATCGTTTAAATTAGCTGTACAGTTTTGGCATTTAACTGCTCTCAATGGAATCCTGGATAAGCAATACTTACATTCTTTTGTATCGGGTTCTTTCACTTCTTCTTTTTTCTTAAGGCGGTTGATCTGCTTTACAACAAAAAAGATAACAAGAGCAATGATAAGAAAGTTGATCAGTGTATTGATAAAGAGCCCATAATTCAGTGTGGCAGCACCAGCTTTTTGGGCATCAGCTAATGAGGAATACTCCCCTTTTCCTAAGTTTATGTAAAGATTGCTAAAATCTACTTTTCCAAGCAGCAAGCCAATTGGGGGCATAATAACATCATCCACAAGTGAAGTGACAATCTTACTGAACGCTGCACCAATAATGACTCCGATGGCAAGATCTATCACGTTGCCCCGCATAATAAATGTTTTGAATTCATTCCACATCTACATTAATTCCTTTCTGTTTCTCTACTATATGTATAACCATACAGCATTCACTTTCAAACATCATCTGATGCCTCTTTAACCAGGTTCACCGTCAATAACTCTTTTACACTCGTACAAACATCCCCTTCATATTGGAGTTGTATTAACCCAATGCTGTTAAGCGTTGCAGAAAAAGGCTGCAGGGTTCGTGCCGAGAAGTTGAAGGCCTCAACTAATTCCTGATGTGTTAGATGCATCGCAATGGTACAGTGAGGGACCCATTGAGAAGGAGAATATAAGGATGCCGGATCTGTATGTTCATTAAATCTTTCATGATAACGAAGATGAAAGCTATTCAGTACCTCATTCTTTGTCGGTGACAGGTACAAAGTTCCGCTGTTTAAAAACATGCCGAGTGATGGAAAAAACAAAGGAACAGCAGAAGCGTTTAAAAAGTAACTTTCTAATTCTCTTTTAAAGGTTTCGAGATGTAATTTTGCGTGTGTCGCTAGCGTTACATGCGGCCTCATGCCAAGACCCGCGATTCCCGCTTCATTCATATCATCCCTTAAATCATTAATCTTCGTTTCAGTTTCATGATCCAGATATCCAATAATGGCGTACATGTAAAAAGACCTCCTCTTTTAGAGTAATTATACAGAAATTCTTTGTGAGTTAAATAAAATCCTAGTTAAAGTGCCCTATCCGCACTTGTCCCGAAAAAATGGGCTAATTCCGCCCAAACCTTTAACTTGTACCTCTAATATTCTGTCATTGTAAAGAAGGAGGTGGGTTACATGGGATTTAAGTCACACGGAAACAGCTTTGCTTTGATCGTAGTGCTATTTATCTTGTTAATCATCGTTGGGTGTTGCTGGTGCGGTGGATATGGCGGTGGTTACGGCGGTGGATACGGCGGCGGCTGGTGCTAATCAGTTGATTTCCAGAATGGAAATAAACGCGCTTATTCATTCATGATCAATTGCGTTAAAACCTTTTGCTTTAACAACCCCTCGTATTAACAGAGAGAAAACTAGAGAGAGAAAAAAGACCTGTACTCTTATGAGCGCAGGTCTTTTTATGTATAGCATGACCTATCAGCAGCTTTACTTTTATCTTTGTAGATAGTATTTTTTGCTGGCAGATGTAGATTTCGTATTAAAAGTGACGGACTAAAGAAAAAAAGCGAAGAGGCTTGGCTCAAAAGGATGCAAAACTTTTGAGGTAATACCTATTTTAATTAGATGAGCGGAAAAAACGAGTAAAATTGTATTTTTGGTAGAGACATAATCCTCTTTTGTGTATATGGAGTGAACACGCAAGATTATATTCACGTTAATTGGGATATATTCACGTTATTTTAAATAATTTCACGTTAATTCGTTTTTATCCACGTTATTTCCAATAAATTCACATTAGCTAAAAAATCCACCTCGAGCCAAGGCAAAATCCGTGCTCACAGACTTTCATGCTCACTACAAACGCTATTGCCCGATACCCACAAAAACACCCCTCACTAAAAAAACATCGCAGGAGCCACTCTGCAATGTTCTTAAATCCTATAATCCACTTGATGAAGCCACTTCTATCAACTCAACCTATAAATTAATTACTTTTTTCAGCAGCAGATCCTTCTGCTCAGTTCTTTCTTTTGCCTTCTTTACTTTTCCTGCCACTTCATAAACCACAAGGTCTGGATTCTCCTCTAACAAAGCAGCTGTCCTCACCTGACACGCAATGAGTAAATAGACGGTATCACCTGTCACTTCCTGTTTTAAGATCTCTACTTCATCTGTTCCATGAAATCCTACAGAAGAGCCAATAACAACATATTCTCCAACTAAAATAGAACCCAAATCCTCATCACTATCAGCTGCAGCAACAGGAACTGACTTTTTCTTCTGAACAGCTGATGAACCAGATTGCAGCACATATGTCAGGTCTTCCACCATAGCGCTTGACGTTGGAAGTTTTCCTGCTCCTGCTCCTTGAACGGTTACTTTGCCCGCGAGACTCGTTTCAACCATAATTGCATTTTGTACATCTTCAACCCCAAACAAAGGGTGTTCCTCATCAACCAAAACAGGTTTGACAGAAGATATGAATTGGTCGCGGTCACGGCGGATCCGCGCCAAATGCTTTACTTTGTATCCCCAGTCCTTAAACACAGAGATCTGCTCTGATGTTACTTCTGTTATTCCTTTACGTTCAACGTCTTCCCACTCTGGCGTCGCACCAAACGACAACTCGCTAAGAATCATCAACTTATAAAAAGCGTCATATCCTTCAACATCACTCGCTGGGTCCGCTTCTGCATATCCAAGCTCTTGGGCACGCTGCAAGACATCATGAAAGGCTAATCCCTTCTCCCTCATATTCGTCAAAATATAGTTGGAGGTACCATTAAGAATTGCTTCAACAGAATAGATATCATTTACTTGGAGCAGTTGAGCGATGCTGCGTATAATTGGCGTTCCACCAGCCGTTGTGGCTTCAAAACCAACGAAGCGTTCTAGCTGCTCTGCTTTATTCAGCAAAGTCCTTCCATGCCTCGCAAACATCACTTTGTTCGCTGTGATAACATGGCACCCTTTCTCTAGAGCACGGCTCAAGTATGTGAATCCAGGCTCTTCTCCTACGATCGCTTCAAATACGATTTGAAGATCTTCTATAGCCAAGATCTCCTCAAAGTCTGTTGTTACTAAGACATGTTCATCCACATCACGTTTTTTTGATCCATCTTTTACAAGAATTCCTTCAATTACTACCTCTTCACCTAATACTGCTTTAAGCTGTTCACTATGTGTTTTCAGAGCTTCATAAACACCTTGGCCAACAGTCCCAAACCCAAGCAGTGCCGCTTTAATAGGTGCCATATTTCAGCCTCCTTTCTTGTCTCAATGCTTCTTTCACATAAGGTCCCCATTTTTCAAATTCAACTAAAAATCCATCATGACCAAAGTCTGTTTGAATGGAATAATACGTTCCAAATCTCGTATGTTTTACAAAATCCTCAATGGCTTCTGGAGGATACAGAAGATCGCCTTCATAACCGAATGCATGAACTTCCGCTTGAATTTGCGAAGCTGCACGCTCCCATCCTCCAAGCTTATCGCCAATATCGTGTGCGTTCATCGCGTAAAGAAGAGATACATAGCTATCAATATTAAACCGTTTGGTCAGCTTTTCTCCCTGATACGTAAGGTAGGAATCTACTTGAAAGAAAGGCTTTCCCTCATCATCCGTAACCTTCACTTCCCGATTAAAACGCTCGTTGAATAGTTTAGGCTGACGGTACGTCAACAATCCTGCCATTCTTGCAATCTCCAACCCTTTTAACTCTTCGCTAGAATCGTAATTACCGCTTTTATAAACAGGGTCACTTTCAATCGCGTGAAGAGCAAGTCTATTAAAGGCAACGCCATAGTCACTTAAATAAGGAGTTGCAGCAAAAACAAACACTTTTTCTAAAAAATACGGAAACTGTACCGCCCATTCTAAAGCCTGCATTCCGCCGAGTGATCCACCCAAAACGGCCAAAAGTCTTGGAACCCCCAAAATACCGAGGGCTTGCCGCTGTGCTCGAACCATGTCTCTTACCGTTACAAAAGGAAATGTCTTGCCGTAAGGTTCTCCCGTTTCAGGGTCAGTCTTTGTTGGACCTGTTGAACCGCTGCATCCTCCCAGAACATTAAACGTGATAACCTGAAATTGATTCGTATCGATGTATTTATCGGGACCGATCAACCCTCTCCACCAGCCAGGATCTTCTTCTGATCCAAACGCATACTGATTTCCAGTCAAAGCGTGACAAAGCAGGATGACAGGACCGTTTGCATTCCCTGTTTTTTCGAAAGCTAATTCCGCATCAGTAATCACTCTGCCTGACTCCAGGGCAAATTCTCCGATCCTCACCTTACCTATTTTTCTCGTGGTTTCAAGCAAGTTTTTGTAACTCACGGGCTTTCAGCTCTCTTCGCAAAATTTTTCCGCTGATCTTTGTTTTTGGCAGTTCTTCAACTACTTCAATCTCCCGGGGAGCAGCGTGTGCTGCAAGCTCACCTCTAACAAAGATGCGGATTTCTTCCAAAAGCTCACTGCTCGGTGTGTAGCCATCTTTTAACACAATAAAGGCTTTAACGATTTCGCCACGGATCGGGTCTGGTTTTCCTATTACTCCCGCTTCTGCTACAGCTTTGTGTTCGATCAATTTACTTTCCACTTCAAAAGGTCCGATTCTTTCTCCTGAGGAATTGATCATGTCATCTGATCGTCCTTGGAAAAAGATATATCCCTCTTCGTCCTGATAGGCAAGATCTCCTGAAACATACCACTCACCCCAGCTAAAATAAGAGTTATACTTTTCTGGATTCTGCCAAACCTCTCTCATAATGGCTGGCCATGGTGCTTTGATCGCTAAGTGACCAACTGAGTAAGGAGGCAGTTCTTTTCCCTCTTCATCCAAAACGGATACAGAAATTCCAGGGAACGGTTTCCCCATAGAACCAGGTTTGATTGGTTCAGTTGGCAGATTGACGATCAGCTGTGCACCTGTTTCAGTCATCCACCACGTATCATGAATACGTTTTCCAAGAATACTCTTACCCCAATAAATCACTTCTGGATTCAATGGTTCTCCGACACTCAAGATGTGGCGGAGTTTTGATAAATCGTAGTCTTGAGGTAGCTGATTGCCTTTTGCCATCAGCATACGAAAAGCCGTTGGTGCGCTATACCATACGGTCACACCCGTTTTCTCCAGTGTTTCATACCACGTTTCTGCTTTAAACCTCCCACCGTGAACGACGACCGTTGCTCCGTTTAAGAGAGGGGCGAACACACCATAAACGGTTCCTGTTACCCAGCCAGGGTGTGCCGTGCACCAATACACATCATCTTCTTGAAGATCCAAGACCCAGCGGCCTGTTAAGTATTGCTGTCCCATCGCACGGTGAGCATGAATGATTCCCTTTGGTTTCCCTGTTGACCCAGACGTATAGTGGATGTTCAAACCATGTTCCGGGTCTACCCATTCAATCAGACGATCTGTGCTTTCAACGGTCTTTAGCTCATCAAGTAATGAGATTTCTCCACCATCTCCTTCCCCATCTGTTAAAAACACAGTGTGAAGACTCGGCAGATCTTGACGAGGCACCCGCTTATAAAGTTCACGATCCGTTATTAAAAACGTTCCTTCACAATCTGCGATACGATCTCTAACGGCATCTGACATAAAGGCTTCAAATAATGGTCCAACTATGGCACCTAGCTTTATGGCTGCAAGCATCGCAATGTGACAATGAGGATGTTTAGGAAGGAATACGAATACAAAATCCCCCTTTTTCACACCATGCTTTTTTAAAACAGCTGCCCACTGATTCGTGGTTTCCTTGAGCTCATTGAAACTTATTCGGTATTCTTCTGAATCATCTATATAATGAAGAGCCGTCTTTTCTCCTCGGCCCTCTTCGACATGTCGGTCCACACATTCGTAAGCCATATTTGTTTTACCGTCGAGTCTTCTAGAAAATTTCTCTTTCACAAAGTCCCATGAAAAAGGACCTTCTACGCTGTCTCTTTGAATATTGTGTGTGCCATCGACAGGTTCAAGGGTAGCTAGTCTCGTCATTTCAGTTCACCTGCTGCTTTCTGTTCGACATTTAATAGATTTAAGATGTGTGCTTTTTGTTGGGATAAATACGCATCTCCTCGTGTTCTAGGTTTTGATCTCTCCACCTGAACTTCAGCGAAAACCTCACCTGGCTGACCTTTTAAGATGAGTATTCGATCACATAAATAGAGTGCTTCGTCAATATCATGCGTAACGAGAAGCATCGTTGTTTTCTTTTTTTGCCAGATCGATAATAGAAGGTCTTGAAGCTGCATTTTTGTAAAAGCATCGAGAGCACTGAATGGTTCGTCTAGGAGCAGAACTTCTGGTTCTGTAATGAGCGCTCTTGCAATCGCAGTTCGCTGCGCCATTCCGCCAGATAAGTCTTTTGGATAATGATTCTCAAAACCCGTAAGACCGACTAAATCTAAATAGGTCTGATATTTAGTAGAAGTCCTTTCCTCTTTTTTTAAGCCAAATGATATGTTTTTACGTACAGAGAGCCACGGGAGAAGGCGAGGTTCCTGAAACATCATACCGACTCCATTGTTTGCTTCATCGCTGCTTGAGATGTTGCCTTCATAATAGGGGTCAAGGCCAGATAACACACGAAGCAACGTGCTCTTCCCGCATCCGCTCGTACCTAAAATTCCAATGATTTCTCCTTTATCTACAGAAAAATTTATATTATGAAACCCAGCTTGATTGTTATTAAACATTCGTTTTAATCGTTTTACATTCAGCATATGTCTCCCCCTTTCTATGCTTGGTTGTTTATCGAGTCTTGCCATTTTAATGAGCGATACTCAATCCATTTTAATAATGCATCCGTACCTTTTCCGAGAATGGCAAACAGCAGTATGCTCGCAATAACCGTGTCCGGTGAATAAGTGTTCTGGCCAACAACAAGCAGGTAGCCTAACCCTTCACTAGCTCCCATCAGTTCTGCTGCAACGACAAACATCCATCCAAGTCCTAACCCGCTTCGCATACCTGTAATAAATGATGGCAATGCGGCTGGCAAGATGATGCGCTTCGTTAATTGAAAAGGGGTGAGCTGATAAATTCTTCCTACCTCAATAAGCTTGCGGTCAACGCCTTGTATACCCGCCACAATATTTAAGTACACAGGGAAGAAGACACCAACTGCGATCAATGAAATCTTTGAAGGTTCTCCAATCCCCATCCAAAGAATAAAGAGCGGTACCCAAGCAAGAGAAGGAATGGAACGGAATGCTTGAAACAAGGGATCTAATACCTGTTCTGCGGTTTTGGCATACCCGACGATTGCACCAATTACAACAGCTGCTGCTGTACCAATTGCAAATCCTAATAAAACACGAGTCAATGTGATAGACACATGACCAAATAGAGAACCATCTCTATACATGCTTATTATTTTCTCTAAAATAATGCTTGGTGCCGGAAGCAGGTGTGGTGCTAGAAGTCCTACTCTAGCAGCGATCTCCCAGGCGATGAGTAGGATGATTGGCAGAATAGATCCTAAAGCGAATCCTTTTCCAACCCTAAATAATCCTTTTGAAGAAGAGAGCTTTTGAGGGGAAGCTCTCTGTCCCACTTTCCATTTTTGTGTTTCCGATATCATCGACACTTCCTCCTCTCCCTCTTTATTTTTTGATTACTTTCTCTGCATATTTAGGATTGATCAGTTCACTTACAAGCTTTTTGATGTCAGTATCTTTTTTGACAATCTCTTCTGTCTGGAGAACTTCGCCTGCAGCCGATATAGCTTTTTCGTGCTGTGATCCTGGAACAGGTTCCGAGAAGTTGTTTCGTTCAAGTTGTTTCTTTGCGACATCTTCTTTAATTCCCGCCTCTTCAGATAAAAGTTTTGCTGCTTCTTCAGGATTTTCCAGTGTCCATTTTCTTGCCTTTTCATATAGCTCAATCACTTGTTCCACTTGCTCCGGGTGGTTTTTTGCAAACTCAGAGCGTACGTTTAACGTTCCATACGTATTAAAATCTGGATTACGGTAGATGTACTGTGCACCGGATTCTACTTCTGTTCTCGCCATGTGCGGATCTAAGCCTGCCCAAGCATCCACTTGCCCTTTTAGTAAGGCGTTGGCACCGTCTGCGTGCTGAAGATTAACAATCTGTACATCTTTAGCAGAAAGGCCCGCATCAGCAAGTGCTCGGAGCAAGAAAATATGAGGGTCCGTTCCAAACGTAGCGGCTACCTTTTTTCCCTTCAGATCCTTCACATCTTTAATCGGTGAACCGTCTTTTGCAACAAGTGCCGTCCATTCAGGCTGCGAGTAAATATAGACCGATTCAATCGGTGCTCCTTTGTCTTTTGCGATCAGTGCCGCAGCACCAGCAGTGGATCCGAAATCAACGCTATCTGAATTTAGGAACTCAAGTGCTTTGTTGCTTCCCTGGCTCTGAATCCACTCCACTTCGATACCTTCTTTTTTAAACGTCTCTTCTGCCCAGCCAAACTTTTTAAGTGCTAAGCTTGTTGGTGAATAAAATGCATAATCCAGTCTGATCTTCTCTGGTTTTTCTCCTTCTTTTGCTGAGCTGGAACAGCCTGCTAACACTATTGCACCAGCAAGACTAACGGCGAGCGATAGTTTCTGCCAAACTTTCATTATGTGTTTCCCTCCACTTTCAATCTCTATATTTTTATCTCTTTAAAGTTCACAAGCGTATGTCGCAATTGTTCCTCTTAAGCGCTGCGCTTCTTTATAGGTACAGCGGTTATGAACAACATCAATTCCTGCTTCCTTCGCGATCCTTGCTGCTTCTGGTGAAATGACGCCTTCTTGCAGCCAGAATACTTTCGGCTGAGTAATAGCCGCTTCCTTCGCCAGTTCAATCGCTGCCTCAGGACTTCTAAACACTTGAACAACATCAATTGGAAACGGAATAGACTTCAAATCTGGATACGCTTTTTCATCAAGCACTTCTGTTTCTCTCGGGTTAACAGGAACAATCTTGTATCCGAGACGCTGCATTTTTCTAGCAAGTCTGTGACTTGGTCTTGCTGGATTGGAACTTAAGCCCACGATAGCGAGTGTCTTTGGCCGTTGAATTTCCTGACCATTTTCTGTTGCTCTGTATAGTGAGGATTGCAATGCCCAGCGAATAACCCCCTCATCATTGATTGTAATTTCTGTTCGATCTGATCCAATTCCAGTTGCTGCATGTATAGCGCGATCAAGATCATTTGTTAGGTCTTTCACCGACTCAAGCCCGATTGATAATCGAATAAGTTCTTCAGTAACCCCTGTTGCAAGCAACTCTTCACCGCTTAACTGCTGGTGTGTTGTTGAAGCGGGATGGATGATTAATGATTTAGCATCTCCCACGTTTGCAACATGTGACCAGAGTGAAATGTTATTTATTACTTTGCGGCCGGCATCGCGTCCGCCTTTAATTCCAAAGTTTACGATTGAGCCGAAGCCGTTGCTTAAGTACTTTTTCGCCAGCTCATGACTTCGATGAGATGGCAGTCCAGGATACGACACCCAATCGACTGCGGGGTGGTTTTCAAGATACTCCGCCACTTCCTGCGCATTTTTCGCATGTTTCTCTACTCTTAAATGCAGAGTCTCTAAACCTTGTAAAAGGAGGAACGCATTATGCGGACTTAAGCAAGCTCCGAAATCTCGCAACAGTTGTACACGTAGTTTCGTTGCAAATGCCAGCGTTCCAAAATCATTTGCATATCGTAGTCCGTTATAGCTTCTATCAGGTTCCGTGAATCCCGGGAATTTTTCTGAATTCCAATTGAAGCGTCCTCCGTCAACCACCACACCACCGATCGCCGTTCCGTGTCCACCAATCCATTTTGTAGCCGAATGGATGACGATATCTGCTCCCCAGCTTAATGGTTTTGTTACATACGGTGTTGCAAACGTGTTATCGATTAATAGCGGCACTCCATTTTCATGTGCGATGTCTGCAACTGCTTCAATATCTAGAACATTCAAACTCGGATTTCCGATCGTTTCAGCGAAAAAAGCCTTTGTGTTTGGTGTAACTGCCTTTCTGAAATTCTCTGGATCCTCTGCGTCAACGAACTTTACGTTGATTCCGTATTTTGGAAGAGTAGTAGAAAATAAGTTGTATGTGCCGCCATATAAATTTGTAGCAGCAACGATCTCATCACCCGCATGTGCGATGTTGAGAATGGCAAGTGCGATAGCTGACATACCAGATGAAGTGGCTACCGCTGCAACACCGTCTTCTAGCAGTGCTACTCTTTTTTCAAACACATCCACTGTTGGGTTTCCGATTCGGCTGTAGATGTTTCCAGGTTCATCAAGTGCAAATAGGCTCTGTGCGTGGTCGGTATCTGAAAAAACATAGGAAGTAGTTTGATAAACTGGCACCGCTCGCGATCCTGTCGTTGGGTCAGGCGCTTGCCCTCCATGTAATAGCAACGTCTCAATATCATATCCGTCAAAAGATTTTGTCATGTTAATCTCTCCTCGTGTTTTGTAGTATTAAGTTAATTAAATATATAGGAAAACTAGGGATTAAGATTTGTATCTTGCCCTTGTTCCATATGCAGTTTCAAAAAAATAAAATGAATGACGAATGAAGTTTAGTGTTGAAGAAAAATAAGGGGAAAAAGAAAAACCCCCTTCCTAAGAAGAGGGTTTTGGTCCTCCTCTTATCTTTCAGATCAAAAACGATCTGTAGGAATTGGCACCTTTCCAAACCAAATATGGTTTGTTGGTTGCCGGGCTTCATCGGGCCTAGTCCCTCCGCCTCTCTGGATAAGAGATAATTAAATTATGTTTAACACATTAGCGTGCTGATGTTTATGTTGTTCTTGAATAGGATTATAGAGTAAGACGTTTTAGAAAGTCAACCGTTTTTTGAAAAATCGTAAAAGTCGTACAAAAGACTTAGTGTTCAACTGTCAGCTTTGAATTAAGATTATGCCCATGCTATGCCAGTTATGCCAATTTCGTACCGCTTTTTTCATCTGTCCATTTAAATTCTTCTATTTTTTTCACAAGTACAGGTATTCGGTTGGCGATTGCCTCTTTTTCTCCATACCGAATTTTTTGTTCGGACGTTAATTCTTCAGACTGCAGGAGAGCCCAGTGCGATGCAGCTAAACTTGTAAGCTGAATGAACTCTTCTTGTTTCACTCTCTGTTTTACAATAAGATCGCCATTAGAATATCCTTCTAAAAATCCATCTGCCATCTTGTGCAGCCTGTCCTCAAAACGATCAAACTCATGTTTGGCGTAACGTGGTGCATTAAAGAACGTCGGAAACAGTGTTCGGTAGTTATTTAGAAAGTTGCCTGCTAATGAGTCCCCGCTATAAAGAATCGGCACTGGATCAATCAGACTTACTCTACCGTCTGAGTGAAGCAATATATTTTCAGGTGACGTATCTTGGTTTGTAAATGTGATTGTTTGGTGATCACTCACTCTGTTCTTCATGCATTCTTGAAGCTGAATAAGAACTGTTGGATGTATAGAGCTATCATAAGCTCCCAAAAATTTTTTAAAATCAGAGAGATACTCTTCATTCTCTTCTTTCATATACGCAGAAACATTCGACTGAAGCTGACCCTCGATATTCTTCCCGTTCCATTGCAGATAGCCAAAGCCTTTTAATCCATGTTGAGCGGCATTCATATTCCAGAAGAACTCACCCAGTTCCGCACCTACTTGAAACGCTTCTACATAAGTAAATTGTTCAAGTTTAATTGCTTTACCTGCATACGACTCGACCGTAAAAGTTTTGTCCTGTTCTACATGGTAGTAAAAGAATTCTGGACAGATTCCCGGTTTAACTGAGTTAGCTAGTTCATAATACGCTTTTGTTCCAGCATATTCGGCAAAAGAAGCTGCTTCATCGAAAACAATTTTTCTGCCATATGCTTCCGCTTTAGGAAATCGAACGACTACCGAATCACTAGTACGGAACTGAACAAGATAAGCATAATGCCAAGCACCCTCGCCTAAGTATTGAACTTGGGTTGGATCTTTAAGCTCTCCAAGTCCACTTTTTTGCAAAGCATAGTCAATCAAGTCAAATGTCTCTTTCATAAGATGTTCCTCTTTCTTTTATGAAAATACAATGTCTGAAACATATATTCGGTATGTGTCGAAAAAAATCCTTTTTTCATTAAAATTTCATAGGTCTGAAGTCACAGTTCATTTTGCGCTCGTAAATCTCATTTTGCGCTCGTTTAGCGAGGATAAATGTCGCTGAACGAGCTTAAACCAACAAAAAACTAGCTCCCTAGGTCATTACTGCAACCAAGAAAGCCAGTTTTTCATTAATCCACGTATGTCACGATCTCTTCTACTGCTTTTCGTGCCAATTTTTTCGGCTGATCTTGCGGATGACCTAGTGATATGACCATGTTGATCTGCTTCTCAGACGAGATATCCAGATATTCACGAATTGCATCTTGAGCCAATAACACAGGGCCGGTCATAGGACAAGAACCTAGACCGCGCGCATGCGCAGCCAGCATTAGGTTTTGAATCGCAAGACAGCTGCTCTTAATCCCTTCTTCTTCCCAAACGGACTCTTCCGCTAGCTCGATTGGATCAAAGATTTTTTCTCTGAACTTTGACTCGTATGGAGTAGCTAAACAGATGATTAGCACGGGAGCGCCTGAGAATGCTGTTGCATAAGGGCCAAACGAACGAGTCAGTAATTTTGCTTCCTTCGTCTTGCCGTTCTCTTCTGCTCTTGCTGCGAGTTTATGAATGGCCTCCCACGTCATCTCTTCAATTTTTTTCACTTTATCTTTGTTGCGAATTACGATAAATTCCCATGTTTGTGAGTTCGTATCACTTGGGGCATAGCGGGCGCAATCCATGATCTCATAAATATCTTCTTCGGCAACTGACTCATCCGTAAACTTACGAACACTTCTTCTGCCGTGCACGATTTCTTTAAAATCTTCGTATTTCATGATTGTCTCCTCTGACTCAATGAATGTATTAACTTCTTGTATTATACAAAAGATTGGAACCGTCTACAAAACACCTAAAAAAACAGTGCTATTTTGCACTGTTTTCTGCATCCATATCCTTTTTCGTTTTTATCCTTAATCCGATTAAAATGAGAGATATCCCTAACAAAATACTTACAAAATTTAGCGGATCAGCATTTAGGCTCTCTCTTTGGACATTTAATTTCTCTACATATGCCCCGACTAAATATGAGGTAATCAACACGATAATTCCAGCTGTAATCAATCCGGCTTTTACATATGGTTTCATTGTAAAACCACCTTTTCCCTTTTACATCTAACTTATTCTAGGAAAAGTACTGAATACCTTTTATTAACCTTACGAATGTTGTGAGCTAATTTGCTTTTGCAAGATTCATTTGCTTCTCTACAAAAGACCTGACGTTATCCTCTTCTTTTTTCTTAATCACGAACTCCACATACTTGTCACCCGTATAAAAGCGAACCAAACCCCAGCTCGGATATCCAGGATTTTCAGCTTGAAGTCCTGTAATCCAATCTACGGAATCGATCTGTTGCCAGTTATAAAACGTTGTAGCGGATACGACACCTTTCTTACCAATTGCCCCTCTCCAAATCTGCGTAAAATAAAGAAGAGTTAGTATGACCAGCAAACAAATCATTAAGAAATTAACAGGTAAAGAGAGCTTCAAGAAACCAAATCCTTGCGTAATGACAACAACAATAATGATTTCATTTGTCCAAAAATTCTTTTGGGTATATTCGCCGCTATAGGACAAGCCGAATACAGGAACGGCTTGTTTTTTATCCTTTATATTTTTGTAAAGATAATAAAGGGTAACGCCGATTCCAGATGAAATTAAGCAAGCAAAGACAACATCTAATAAAATCCCCATGTATGACACCCCGCAATTCATATACAACTATAAACGAAAATCATTGGAAAAAGTTTCAAAAACATAAAGAAAAGACGCTAAAAAATAGTTAGCGTCTAACAAACAAATTGTATGTTTTTATAACTGCAAGATTGTAAAACACCCCGCCAACTATTCCCGCAATCACATCCAGCACATAATGAACGCCTAATTTCACTCTGCTCATACCAATTATACAAAGAAATACAATATAGCCTGCTATCATCTTCATATTTTTAGAGAAACCCGATAAGCAAAGTAACAGGCTGTAAAAAGCCGCTGCATTCATAGCATGAGCACTTGGATAACCGTACGAACTTGCTTCCGTTCTTCTTTCCCATTCCGGAGGTTTTCTTTTAAACACTTGTTTAAAAAGTACCGTTAAAAGCCTGACGCCAAATAGGTTAAAAAGGATAAAACTGCTTTTATCACGGTTTCCTGTACGTTTGTAGCTTAAGAACAAAATCATACCGAGTGGAATCATAAAAAATCCTGATCCAAGGCTTGTGAAAAACAGCATTGATGGTTTGGAAAAGAATCTCGATCTATACATGGAGCGGCTGAATCCTTCATCAAGTGAACTGTATGGATTTTGATTTCTTACCCTTGTTAAAACAATAAAGATTGTTCCGGTAATCAATAAAACAAAAATGGATGAAGAAGAAGTTTTCCTTATTTTCATAGAATCCTATCACCTTCGTCTATGTATACTGAGGTTATTTTTTCCCGAGACCTTTTTTCTATACGAAAAAAAGACACCTCATCATAGGTGCCTTCCTCCGTATTGCATTATTTTCTTTCAACCATGACGAGAATCTTCCCGTCCTGCAGATCTTGCATGTAGCGTTCTGCATCTTCTTTTGTCACGTCCATGTTTAAAAGGATTTCTTTCATATCTTTTTCACCGTCATCAAACATAGCTGCAAAAGGACCAGCTGCAAGAAGAGGACCAACACCCGGAACTCCAAGGCCTGGAACGGCGATACCGCCTCCGATCCCTGTTAAAAATCCAGCAATCGTCCCGTAAGTGGCACTGTCCACGTCATCATCCGTTACTCGTTCTTCTTTAACATGCGTTTCATCAGCAACATTGTCTACCAATTCATCGTCTTTTGCAACAATGGAAATATCGGAAGGATGGTAGCCTTTTTCAACTAGCGCTTTAATCGCGCCAACCGCTTCTTCTTCTCTTGTGTATGTACCGATAATATCTTTTTTCATTTGGTTTCCCTCCAAACGGTTCTTTACAAGTAGGTTCCCCTGTTAAACACATTTTAAACAGCAGTTAATCCTGTTCGAACCACCCTTTTTTCTTAAACCAAAGAGACATCACGATACCTAACAAAACCATAAAGCCAAGTACGTAAAAGTAGCCATTCTTTGTTTCTAGCTCTGGCATGTTTACAAAGTTCATTCCGTATAATCCCGCTATAAACGTTAATGGCATGAAGATTGTAGTGATGACCGTTAATGTTTTCATGATATTATTCATCCGATACGAGTTCAACGAAATATAATTATCTCGAATATCTGAGGTCATCTCTCGAGCTGATGTCATCATGTCTGTTAATCTTAACAGATGGTCGTAGATATCATGAAAGTAGGATCTTTCATCTGCATCCAAACCGACTCGTTTTGACTCAAGCATTCGGTATAAGAGCTCACGCATCGGAACAACCGTTTTTCTTAATGTAAGTAGATCTCCTCTAATATCAAAGATTTGGTTGATCAGCTTTGGCGCTTCATCATCTTCATTGCTCTCAATCGAGATCACACGCTCTTCTAGCTCATGCATGATCGGAAAATACATATCGACTAGTTTATCAATCAGCTTGTGCACGAGCTCATTTTTCCCTAACTCTGACGGAATGGTCTCTAACCCTTTTAAATAATCCCATACAAAATCAATCTCAGGAACACTTGTTTTATGAAAGGTTACAACACTGTTTTTTGTTGTAAAGATATCCACTTCTGTCGCTTCAAGCGTTTTTTGGTCTAAAGCATGAACAACATAAAATAAATGCTCTTCATAAAATTCTACCTTTGGCCTCTGCAGGTCATTTACACAGTCTTCTACTGCTAATGGATGAAAATCAAAAAACGAGCGAAGAAGGTTTGTCTCACCAGGAGTAGGACTGTCAAAATCCACCCAGAACCAATCCGGCTGAATCTCAGCCAATTGCCTGAATGGCGGGTTGATGATTACTTTTTGATCAATTATCGCTATCGTTCGAACCATGAGCAGACCTTCTCTCTTATCTTCTCTTAGGAGGCTGTCTTCGCATCCAATGTTTGTAGCTCTTCTTCTTTTAGCCTTCTCTTAATAGTATCATTTCCATAATCTCTTTTAACTTTTTTCACTTTATTTAAACCTTTGCTTTGTGCATGCAATATTTATCTACAATACGTGAAGAGCATTACTTTTTCAATTAAACAAAAGAATTAATAGTTAAATCGTACATTTTACAATTCCCTTTTTCTGCTAAAATTAAATGTAAGAAGATATGGGGAGGAAACCATGAAAAAGATTTTGATAATGGCTTGTGTATGTATCGCCTTCTTCGTTTCAGGTGTTTCTGTTTACAGTTATATGAACGAAAAAAATCGTTACGCAGCAGTTACTGTTGTTCCCGAACAGCGTGATGATCTTCCTCTTTATAAGGGGCTAGAATTTCAAGAACATAACTATCTCATGAAAGGAAATCATTGGTATGACGTTTACGTTTTTTATAAAAAGCAGATGCCTCTTCACGGCTGGAAACTTGTTCATAAACAAGCTTCAATAGAAGGTTCGGGTGGATTTATAACGAGTTGGGAAAAGGATCATTCAGAGCTGTTTATTGACGGTGGATGGAACCCTCATGAAAACACAACAGAAGTTAAGTTTGACCTTCGACCGATTATTCGAAGCACGAGTTGGATTGAGTCGATACCAAGCAGTATATGTGTATATGCCTCTAAAGAGGCTGAAACTTGCAGTACACTCTCTGATCAAAAAAAGATTGAGCAATTTGTAAATTGGGTTAATGATGAAGCAATGGACAAAGAAGATGCGCCTCTTCAAAAGGATTACGGGATTGTCGTGGTGAACGGTAAAAAAATTGAAATTCATTATGACCCTGAACTCCCCTCTTTTACTTTGAAATCTGCTGATGGCCGTAAACAGCTGAAACCAGAACCTTTGTTGGAACTTTTAGGATTAACTGAATTGAAGACAAAATAAAACCTTGGCCAGTTAGTGGCCAAGGTTTTTTATGCTTCTTTTTGACTGGATTCTAAGAGAGGCTCATACATCATGATCGCATGGTTTTCTGTTACATATTCATCATCGATCTGCTGCTTTTGACGATTGAATACTTTGCGATGTATGAGATTGTGCCTGAGATACCCACCCCAGTAGGCAGGAGTGATCCAATGTTCTTTTTCATACACTTTGTATGATTGCAGAGGTTCCTGCTCAGTGCGCCATTCTCCAACAAGATGCGTATCTGTCAAGTAAAGATGAAGCTGGTAGTTATTATCGGTCGTGTTTTTGATCTGCAGATCCAAATAATTATAAGCACAAGTAGCTCCACTGCCGAACGGCTGTGTTCGCTTTGAATCAGGAAACACATCATAGCTATGCCGATGACGCTCTGTTACAGTTAGCGGCGTGTGCAGCGTCATCCAGTAAATCAAGTTGGACAGCTGGCAAAGCCCCCCTCCTGTTCCCTTTTTAAACGTTCCGTAAAAAAGAACCATTCCATCCACATAGCCTTTTGAACGTGTTGTCGTTCCGATTCTCTTCCAATAGGAAAACGTCTCTCCAGGCTTGACCACGATTCCATTTAATCGCTTTATAGCAATCTGAAGATTTTTCACTTTGTTATGCTGATACCACATATCCACGTCTTTTAATTTCCGAAGAAGAATCGTCTGATGCGAAAAACTGACGAAAGGAAGTTTTTCACTGCTTATTGTTTTTGCATAGGTTTGATCATCAGTAAACCATTCTATGTATCTTTTTAACGTGTAATATTTTTTGCCTAGTGAGATTCGAAAGGCCGAACGCCGTTTCGGACGCAGGTCAAAATGGTTCATACTGTACCCCCTTTTGCTCAATTTCAGCTTGGGAAATAAATTGTTTGGGGTCAGACCCCATTTCCCACAATCTTCTAATTCTTTATTTACCATTTATTTTCCTTCATTTGTTACGTTATCATGTGGTTAATGTCGAATAGAATTTTACTTCACAAAATGTATAGTTAAGATGATAATTAGTTAAAGAATCGTTGATTGGTTTGGAGGAAAACTTGGATGCTCGACAAATCCTTTTTACAGATGAATACCGTATTTATTAGCATCCTCATTGAAGCACTTCCTTTTGTTCTTATCGGTGTGCTCATTGCTGGTGTTATTCAGATGTTTGTTACAGAAGAAATGGTGGCACGTATCATGCCTAAGAACAAATTGGCTGCAATCTTGTTTGGTGCTTTCTTAGGGGCTATTTTCCCAGCTTGTGAATGTGGAATCGTTCCGATTACGAGAAGGTTAATTGCTAAGGGGGTTCCTGTTTTTGCTGCCATTCCTTTTATGCTGACAGGGCCGATTATTAATCCTGTTGTGTTATTTTCTACATTTGTCGCATTCGGCAATCAGTGGGATGTTATGATCTATCGAGGTGGTCTTGCCATGATCGTAGCGGTACTTGTAGGTTTCTTGCTAGCTGTTCAGTTTAAGAATGCTAAAGTACTGAAGAATGAGATTGGTGCCCTTACACATTCACCAGGCGGCATAGAAACAGCTGCAGCTATTTCCACACCACAAATTTCCCTTTACAACAAGATTAAAGGGACATTTGTACATGCAGTTGAGGAATTTTTCTCGGTAGGGAAATACCTCGTTATTGGTGCGTTGATTGCCGCAAGCATGCAGACGTATGTAAAAACTTCAACATTGCTTGAAATCGGACAAGGTGAGGTTTCCTCTTCTCTCGTAATGATGGGATTGGCTTTTGTGCTCTCACTTTGCTCAGAAGCAGATGCTTTTATCGCCTCTTCTTTTCAGAGCACATTTACGATCGGATCAATCGTTGCGTTCCTTGTATACGGACCCATGCTTGATATCAAGAATGTATTGATGATGGTTGCTGCTTTTAAGAAGAAGTTAGTGTTAAGTCTGATCGGATATATTACGGTCCTTGTGCTGCTCGGATCATTATTTCTCTAGGGAGGTGTTAACGTATGATCCGTATTCTGATACTCATTGGTTTTACTTTTTTGTTCATGCACTTGCATGCGACGGGTGATATCAGCAAATATATTAACATGAAATATTCGTATATCTCATTTTCGGCCATATTTATTCTAGGTTTTTTAACGCTCGTACAGTTCTACATCTATGGCAAAAGTGAAGACGGGGATCATGAACATGATGACTCTTGTACACCTGATTGTGGGCATAATCATCACAAAAAACCTTCACGTTTTAAAAACTTAACCGTTAACAGCATACTCATTTTCCCGATTATCTCTGGTCTGTTTTTTCCTATTGCTTCTCTAGATTCGGAGACCGTTAAAACAAAGGGCTTCCACTTTAAGGGCCTTGAAAATGAAGGTGACTTTGGAGAGCATCAATTTTTAAAACCAGATACGAGTGTGTATTATGGTAAGGAAAGTTATAACACCATCATGGATCAAGAACTTAAGCCGTTTACAAAAGGCGATACCGTCGTGTTAAACGACAGCAATTATTTAAAAGGGATGGAAAGCATCTATTACAAACCTGGAATCTTTCTTGATAAAAAGGTACAGTTTACGGGGTTTACGTATAATGCTGAAGATCAGTCTAAGAGTAAGAAAAATGAATTGTTTCTCCTTCGCTTCGGCATCATTCACTGCATTGCTGACTCTGGTGTATTCGGAATGATGGTGGAGTTACCTGAAGGCACATCGTTTCCAAACGATAAATGGATCGAAGTGGATGGAACCATTGAGACTCAGTATTATCAGCCATTTAAAGCAGATATCCCTTATGTAAAAGTGAAGAGCTGGAAAGAGATCAAAAAACCAGAAGAAGAATATGTATTTAGAGGATATTAAAAACTTCTGTAAGACAACAGAAAAATCGCTTAACAGTTGAGTTAAGCGATTTTTTTATATTTACCAAATGCTTCTTATTAAGCGAAAGATAATTCTTGGTATAAACATTAAGATGTTCCATACCACTTCATATATAATTTCAATTAGGATTTCTTTAAAAAAGAATTTCTATTTTTATTTTTCATCTTATAACTCCCATTTTACTAATCGTTGTTTAACTATTCTTACTGAAAATAACAATACAATCCTTGAAATAAATTCTACTTTTAGTTTCTAACTCCTTCTTCCGCTAAGCTCTTTATTCGTTTAAAAGATTTTCCACACAAGTATAGATGCCTTCAAAAAAAGAACCAAATCGCCCTGCATAGCGATTTGGTCAACTAAACCAAGAACATCATCATATACGGCAAACATTTTTACTCTTCCGGTTTTTTTCATATATTCTGTGACCTAATCAGTTGAACAACCAACTCCCCAAGCTGCCTTCCGAGTGACAGTCCCTCATCATTATCAACCTTAAAATGAACACCTGCATATAATCTCGACATTGCACACTCTTCCATCAGCTGGTGTATACGGTATGTTTCCTGTGGAAAATAGTAGCTTAAAATCACCTCGGAACACCCAGCCATAACTGCGTGAGCAGAAGGATATCCTGGAAAACGAGGGGTGGACAATACCGTTTTTAAATTCGGATCATATTGACAAGGTCGTGCAACGTCCCAAAGATATTTAAAGTACCACGTAATCACAAATGCATCGTTAATGGCAGCTTGATAGAATGCTAAAAATCTAGCTGCTTTCGTTGAGGCAAGTCCGTATGTTTCCATCATGTTATAAACGAAAGGCATAGTCTGCCTATTTACCTCTCCCGTTGCCCAAACTTGAGCAATCCTGATCTGTTCAGGCGTTACCTGTTGAAGCACTTGTTTTACAAGATTAAGCTCACTTTCCCAATTAATCAGATTAGGGTTCTTAATTTTCCATGTGATCGGGTTTCTAAAAGGGTCAAAAAATTCGTGCCCTTTTCTCGTAATAAAAAACATCGGCCATGACCCTGCGTCAGGAGTTACTGGAGTTGGGGGATAAAACTCACCTGGATATGGAATGGCAGACCACCTTAAATAATCTCTCATTTTTAGCCCCCTTTTTGCTCTCATGAGGTCTACGGTTCTATTACTTCTGCGCGCAGTGTGCAGCGTTTTACGCGCGGTACTTCCTTACTTTCACGCGCTGCCTCCTTTTTTACACGCAAGTTTCACCAATCCACGCACGGCTGCTGCATTTTCGCGCGCAGCACACTCTATTTCCGCTATCTTTGTACATTATAAAGTTTATGAAACTGGACAGAACCTTTAGAACGGATGCCGTTTTGGTAGTTAAACAAACATTTTCAGCTTAAAACATTGATTTTCTAAGATTCGCAGACCTGTATTGTTCCTTTATATAGTAATGTATAGCAGAATAGGTTATTCAGTCATGACGAGCCGATTGAATTATTATTTACCTCCGAAAAATTTAAGGAAAAATAAAAAAAGGTATTGTATAGCTGCAAGCCTTTTTTCTTTTCTCTATTCACAACTCTTATAATTTGGTATCATTTTCCTTAAAAATAAAAATGGGGCTGATCTAGTTGTCTTCACTTAAACAATCGTTTAATTTTGTCGCGGATTCTTATGAGCGATTCCGTCCTTCTTATCCGGCTGACTTATTCAAGGATATTCTCGCTTTCTCGAACTTAGATGTGAATGAGACACTTTTGGAGATTGGAAGCGGAACAGGAAAGGCAACTGAGGTTTTTTTACAAAGGGGTTATGCGAACATTACTTGCATCGAATATGGAGAAAATCTTGCTAAGCTGACTCAGAAAAAATTTTCTGCCTTTCCTGATCTACACGTTTTTCATTCTGGTTTTGAAGAATGGACGAATCCAAGCAAAAAGAAATTTGATCTCGCTTTTTCAGGAACGGCATTTCACTTTATTCCTTATGAAGAAGGCTACCAAAAAGTTTCCTCTCTGCTAAATGACGATGGTGTACTTGCACTTTTTTGGTTCGTTCATGTATCTTCAGAAGAACCTGTCTACCAATCGATAAGAAAAGCATATGAAAACCATGCACCACATTTAAATGACCGCAACACTCCATCATTAGAAGAATTTATTGAAGAGCGGAGTCACCTCACTTTAGCTTCAGGTAAATTTCATGATTTAAAAGTCCATACGTATATTTGGGATCAAGTTTATTCAGCAGATGAATATATTGGACTTTTAAACACTCATTCTGGACATCAAGTGCTTCCTTCCTATCAAAAAGATCCTCTTTATAAGGGAATCAATAAGTCGATTCAGCAGAAAGGCGGACAGATTTCGAAAAAACATGCTGTAGCCTTGTTTTTAGCTAGAAAAAAATAGGCAACTCATTATAATCTTTTTGGGGAAGACACGTCTCAAGACAAATAAGTGATGTATCCAGAAGTTTTGTTGTCCAATCCAGAAATTTTGCGGTACAATCCACAAATATTAACTTTAAATCCACAAAAATAGCTCATTAATCCACAAATTATAATTCACAGAAAAAGGTGTCCTTTCCAGATGGAAAACTACCAAAAAAACCAGCGACAGCCTATAGGCCTCACTGGTTTTTTACTATGCCTTCATTAGTTCCGCCGTTTTCAAGAATTCGCTGTATTCCTGCAATCCTTCTCTTGTTGCGATGTCATGGTCGAACATCGGAACATATATCTTCTCTGTCTCTTTAAACATTTGTTTAATGTCTTCGAGGTACGGACGCTCAGCTTCCTTTCGATTCCTCATAAATGTTCCTTCTACATCTTCAGGAATGACTTTGTTGACGATAATTTTACTCACCGAGATGCCATGTTCTTTTAATGTTTTTACCGCACTCGCCGTTTCTAAGATTGGCAGTCTTTCAGGGTTCACTACCATCATATAGGCCGTTTTTTCCTTATCAATGATTAACTCTCTTACTTTACTAAACTTTTGCCTTCTCGCCTGGAGAACGTCATAGATCGGATCCTCTCTCGTTTCACCGTCATACAAGAGCTGGGTGTAGTTATCCTGAACTTTTTTACGCTTCTCTAACAGTCCATCCATCCAGACACCCATGAATTCTGGTAAGAGCAAAAGTCTTAATGTGTGACCCGTTGGTGCGGTATCAAAAACAACTGCGTCATATGATTTACTATCTTCAAGCAATATGGAAGTCATCTTATCAAATACAGCCGCTTCTGCAGCGCCAGGTGATTTACCGGCAAGATCGAGCTGACGGTGAACCTCTTCAAGCATTGTCACCTTTACTAGCCCTTTTATGTTCTGCTTTACTTGCTCCATATACGCCAATGCTTCTTTGTCAGAATCAATTTCAATTAAATCCAGGTTATGGGCAATGTTCGTCTTCCCTTTTACTTTTTTCACTTGAAAAAGATCTCCTGTATTATGGGCTGGGTCAGTTGAAACGAGAAGCGTCTTTTTCCCTTCTCGTGCGCAAAGAACAGCAAATGCAGAAGCCGTTGTACTCTTACCCACTCCGCCTTTTCCTCCAATAAAATAAATCTGCATATTGATTCTCTCCTAACAGCAGCGAATTCCTTCTAAAGGTGATTTATCCATACCCATTCTCATATGCCAATCGTGAAATTTTTCTAATAGCAAAGGATAAAGTTCTAACGTGTAATAATAAGCTGGATTGGGTATTCCTAGCATTTCGGATACACACAGAAGCATGAACAAATCCTCTTCATTTCTTAATTCTCTAGCAATTTCAGCGCGATGCGGTTGCTTCAAAATTTGATCGTACAGATCAACCGCTGTTTTCAATTTCTCTAAAAAAGACATATCTCTCGATGCCCCCTCCTTTAAAAGAAAGTAGAGACTAGCTTTCCTAGCCTCTACTTCACGATTACATATCCGTTGTTAACGGTTCTGTTGTCTTATTTCTAAATGTAGCTAACGCTTCTAAAATAATCCATAGCGTAAATCCTAAAATCAAGCTTCCGAAGATAAAGAGCAGCATGTTTGCATCGTTATCCCCCATACCTGACCAGGTAAACACAACCTGCTGAATCATTGCCCAAAGTGTCATAAAGAAAACAAAGAGCATCGGTATTAACGTAACCATATAATTTCGGCCAAGACGTTTTAGCCAGATGGTGATAAGGAGCAAAGAAATCCCCGCTAAAAGCTGATTACTTGTTCCAAACAATGGCCATAACAGATATCCGCCTGATCCAAAACCATTCGGACCTTGTGGAAGGATAACAAGAGCTGTAGAGGAAACTGCGGCGATGGATGTTGCCACATGTTTCTTTTCAAGAGAACGAACCTTGTATTCTACACCAAGCTCTGAAATGATATAACGCATTAATCGGAACGATGTATCAAGAGAGGTAGCAGCAAAACTTACGATTATAACAGCAACGATTGTTGCAGCGATATCAGCTGGGATCCAGATTCCTGTCGCAAGCTGAGCCGCTCCGCCGATAAAGGCACCAAGTCCGCCTGAACTTGCTGCAGCAAAGCTGTTATACGTTGCTAAGAAATCTCCTTGTGTAGCAAAAACGGTTGAAACCGCAATGATTGCGATTAATGCAAGAGTACCTTCACCAACAGCACCTGCATAGCCAACAAAACGAGCATCTGTTTCTTTATCAAGCTGTTTGGAAGTTGTCCCTGATGAAACAAGACCGTGGAATCCTGAGATCGCTCCACAAGCAATCGTGATAAATAACAGCGGGAACCATGGAACATCTCCTGCAGAAGCGTTTACGGCTGGTGCCGTAATCTTCGGCTGAAGGAAAACAAGACCTAGATAAAGCATAATTAATCCAACAACTAGCTGGTGGGAATTGATGTAATCACGAGGCTGAAGAAGCTTCCACACTGGGAGAACTGAAGATATGTAACAATAAACCATGAGTATGATGATCCAAACTAGGAAAGCAGAACCAACCGCACCTAGACCGAATAACCCTGCAGCTTCTGCACCACCAAAATATTTCACTAAGTCAATTTGGAGTGCCGGAATCTTACTGGAAAGGATAGCTGTACCATACATGATCACTAAAGCAATGATGGATGGAATAAGCATTTCTTTTTTATTTTTGTATACCGCGTACCCAATCCATACCGCTAATGGAATCTCGATAAAGATTGGCAGAACACTTGCCGGAAATTTAATAAACAGATTTGAAATAACCCATGCAAATACGGCGTTAACCATTAACATCAAGATTAAAATAATGAATAAGAACATAATTTTTGCACGTTTTCCAATGATCGTGCTTGTAATCGATCCGACAGATTGTCCCTTATGTCGTGCAGATAATACAAGTGTACCGAAATCATGAATACCTGCGGCAAACACGGTACCGAAGATCACCCATAAAAATGCAGGCAACCAGCCCCAGTATAGTGCGATCGCAGGTCCTACAATGGGCGACGCTCCTGCTACAGAAGAAAAGTGATGTCCCCATAAAACAAATTTATTAGTAGGAACAAAGTCGACTCCATCATTGTACTTGTGAGCCGGTGTAACATAATTCGGGTCAAGTTTATAAATTTTTTCTGCTACGAACTTGGAGTAGTACTTGTACCCAAACGCAAACATCAACATCCCAATAATGGCTAACCAAACGGAATTCATTTTCAATAACCCCCTCCTTATGACCTGGTCTTACATATAAATCATAAATGAAAGCGTTCACACTAGTCAATATATTCTGACTATTTAATCTGAAGGGTTATACAACTTATCCTCTCCTTCAAATGTACCGAGTCTATTAAAAACGTGCCCATTCTAGGAAAGCAGTACTATTGTTTCGACAATTTAAAGGATAATTATCGATTGAAGGAGAAATATGGGGAAACAGAGAAGGGAGGAAAAGAAAATGAGTGAAGTGATCATCCGTCATCTAGTGAAACGTCATTTCACAAAGAAAAAGATACAAGATCAGCATCTTCAACAGCTGCTTGTCCATTTTCTTCTTTCAGTCAGGAAAGATAAACATTAAAAAAGATAAATAAACCGCCATCATATATTTTTACTTAATCCAGAGTATCTGATCGATCAGGTACTCTTTTTATTTGCTCCAGGAGGCAGTCCAGGCGTTTCATTCCACTTGCCTTGCATGAATGAACAAAAAGCGCGATTCATGGACTATTTTTCGTTACATCACCTTGGTCAAGATTTTCAACGAATGAAGAATCGTATCACGTTCAAAATCAGAGAGTCGCGAAAAACTTTCCATTAAACGTTTGTTTATGATTGTGTCAATGTGGGATGCTGTTTGTTCCCCTTTTTCTGTTAAACTAAGCAAATATATTCGTTTATCGTTGGGGTATGGAGTCTTTGAAACAAGCCCTGCTTTGATTAAGGTTTGAATCTGCCTGCTAAACGTTGTGATATCAACCCCTAAATTATCTGCAGTTTGCTGCATAGAAAGCTGAGTGTGTTTATTTAATTCATACAGGATATGGCTATGTGCGAGTGTTAGATCTGACTCACCCATACGAAAGCTGCTTTTTTGTAAACGATCATACCGTCTACTTAAACTTTGCAACAAACTCCTAACATCGTCCAACAAAAACACCTCCTCTTTATCACTATAAAGGATTCGTCTGAAAATTCATATCTTTCACCCTTACTTTTATCCATATAAACATTTAGTATTTTTTTACTACAAAAACATTCCTTTGAAGGTCCTTTTCTTAATACGCCTATCTATTTTAGTACTAAAGACTCGTTATTGTTCGAGTCAAGAGGTTTTATACGCCCTTCATTAGGGTAACAAAGATTTATAGAGATAAGGAATTTGAGTTGGGGGTATCAATGAATATGTACAGAGTGGAGCAGAAACGCAGTAAGCTAGGCTTTTGGCTCGAACAGCATAAGAAAGATACTGACTGGTTATCTCGAACAACGGGCATCGAAAGAAAAATGATAGAAGAATTAGCATCTAATCCAAATAAGAATCCACGAATGATTGCAATTAGAAAAATTTTATATGCCGTTAAAAGAGTCGATCCTACGATTAAGGTTAGTGATTTATGGGATATGTAAACGAGAACAGCACTCCACTTATAGACAGGAGTGCTGTTCTTTTGTTCTATGCTAGCGTGTTTTTAGCAATTCCACTACTTTCGACTTCATACAAGAAATAACTGTATTCTTATACTTAACAGCCAGTAAGATGACTCTTAAACGCTGAAAAGGAGAAAGTTCTTTAAATCTTGTATCTTCTTTTATAAAATCACGAATGATTGAGACAGATTTGGTACTCAAATTGTCGCGCACCCATTCTTTACCTGTTTTTCTTCGTTCCGTATGAAATAAAGTCTTAAACCAGTTCTTATCACATGTCTCATTTGATTGCTCATCTATAATACATAGCGCAAATTTATTTTTTGTGTGTTTCGTTAAATACTCATAACGGTCATTTCCACAAATAATGCTGTAATCATTACTTTTTTCTCTTTTTACAACCAACATATACATACAGTCCCACATTCTATTTCTTAGCTGCTTGACATGTTCTGTTATCTTAGTGGTAAGATTCGGCTTAATCTTATTTAGTGGAATATATTGTACATTCAACTTCATGACTATCCTCCTCTTTTCATATGGAGTCGGCATGTGTTTAGTATATGAAGGTTAACAGGCAAATGGTGCCTAATAAAAAACAGGACTAATGCCAATCCTTTTAGAATCGTCAGTTATCCAGCATCAGCTAACCTTCTAATTCAAAAAAAAGCCATCCCTCACCGTTTTATTAACACGGTGCGGAGTGGCTTATAATGATTTATGCTGCTCTATTTTTTCTAATAAAATTACGAATGTCTCTATTGCCAATAAACTTCTTGGATTGTTCATCCCATAGCTTAAACGTTAAGGATTTTAAGCTTGTTAGAAGTGTAAGGGTTGGCACATCCTGAAGACGAGGGTCACTCTTATGTGCCTTCTCCAAATGATAATTTGGCACGCGAGAGTTCAAGTGATGCACATGGTGGAACCCAATATTACCTGTAAACCACTGAAGAACTTTGGGAAGCTTGTAGAACGAACTTCCTTTTAAAGCTGCTTCTACATAGTTCCACTTTTCGTTGTTTTCAAAGTAACCATCTTCAAATTGATGCTGCACATAGAACAGCCACACTCCAGAGAATGTTGCGATGTAGAAGATCGGCAGCTCTACTAATAAAAAGGCTTTCCAGCCAATTGCAAAACCAACAGTTAATACGATTGAGACTAAAGCCACATTTGTTAACCAAACGTGCACTTTCTCTTTTTTTGAAGCATTTTTTGCATTAAAACGGTAATCAATCAAAAAGATATATAAGGGTCCGATTAAAAAAAGGACAATCGGGTTTCGATATGTTCGATATTGCAACCTTTTAAACCAAGAAGCTTGTGCATATTCTTGCAATGTCATTGTCCAAACATCACCAACACCGCGCTTTTCTAAGTTTCCGTTTGTAGCATGGTGTGTTGCATGGCTATTCTTCCATTGTTCATAGGAACAAAATGTGAATAGACCAGTAAATATGCCTACAATTTGATTGGCTTTACGGCTTTTGAAAAATGAATAGTGTGTGCAATCATGAAAAATGATAAATGTACGAACTAAGAAACCTGCTGCAGGAACAGCACAAAGAAGTGTTAACCAAAATGATATATTTAAACTCAAGTAAGCAAGAACCCATAAGATAAGAAATGGTCCTACTGAATTAATTAACTGCCATACACTTGCTGATATACGCGGGCGTTCAAATGGTGCTAATTTTTTCTTCCATTCACGAATGTCGTACTTCGAATGATCGCTCATTAAATCAGTCTCCTTTATTTCACATCTTCATTATAGTAACACATATTTTGAATATAGCATCCTCTATTTTTGTCGATTTAGGAACAAATTATATGACTTGGTACTAAAAACACATAAAAAAACCGGCCCCCCTGTTTGAAGGACCGGTTTACCTTTTTATCTTTTTTTACTTTTTCTTTTTTTCATTAATATAAAGCTTTCCTGCTGCTCTTTCTGTTGTTTTATTTCCATAGTCATCAGAAGCAATGACCTCAACTACAGCACCAGGAGCTTTTACGTTGGATGTTGCAGTATAATAGCCTTCATAATGACCTGCTGACGTCTCACGCATCGGAAGCTCTGTTGCGTTTACAAGGTTCCCTGTATTTGTAAGCGGCATATGAATGATAAACACTGTATCTAACCCTGGTTCACTATCAAACTCAATTTTTACTGACTGACCTTTTTTAAGTTCTTTGTCCGTATCAGGTTTCAAGTTTTCAATGACTGGAGCTTCAAATTTCGCATACACTTTAATCGTTTTGGAATCACCGTTCCCAGCTTTATCTTGTGCTTCAACAGTAATTGAATTCTCTCCTTCGTCTAAAAGAAGACGGTGGGTGTAATTACCATTCGCATCAACTTTTGCTGACTGCCCGTTTACCTTTACCCAATCCAGGTTCGTTTCTTCGACGTTTCCTGTTACTGTAACGGCTTCACGGTTCGTTTTTGTCCCATCAACTGGTGTCGCAATACTTAATTTTGGATTTGATTGATCTAGTGTGATGGTTACTGGAGCAGATTCATCTGTAGAGCCTTGCTCTGTAACGGCCTTCGCTGTAAGCGTATTGCTGCCATCTTCAAGCGTCACTTCACTTGAGAACGTTCCAGCATTTGTCGCATCTGTACTCGCTACTTCCTCTCCGTTATTGTAGATCTTCACGGTTGTAGTTGGAGCGGCTTTCCCGGTTACAGTTACAACTTCTTCATTTGTAAATGATCCATCTGCAGGTGAAGTAATGGCAGGTGCTGTAACTTCATAATTTACCGTTGCACGAATCATATAGTTTCCTTCATCTTCTGGTGACTGTGACCATGCCCCGCTTAAGCTTTGATAGCTTCGGCCAGACCATGTTCCGCTTTCATCTGTTGCAAGCCCTGGAGTGTTAGGATTCGCAAACGTTTGAATGTACACCATGTAGAAATCACCTTCTACCATGATTCCATGCTGGCTTAAATCAACGTGAGTCCACTGACCGTTTCGAAGAGCAGTAGCATCAAAAGGTCCTGCTAGCTTGTTGCCTGGCGTTCCATCTGGACCACTTGCATCATACACAGCTACTTGAAATGCTGTTCCACCTGGTCTTGGCCATTCTGTATCCCAGAATCGGAACAACCCGCCAGTAACAGCAGCTTTTTCATTTCCTTCTGCTAATGACATCTTAACTGCCCATGCGTTGCCTGCAGCATTCCATGCACGCGCATTTTCAGCAGTACCATCGTCATAGCCAATTTCTCCTGGATAGCCGATGAATGGTTTTAACTCAATGTTTTGCTGTGTGGTTTCACCGCCTGAAATGGTTACAGAAAGTTCTTGTCCATAATAAGAAGGTGCCAAAACTTTTAGTGTATACTCTCCCTCGTATGCATCAATCTCATACGAACCATCTTCATTTGTCTGAACCGGTGCGATTGCCGCATCTTCCATAAGCATTACGGTCGCTCCAGCAACGGGTTCACCTGTTCGTTCATTTATAATCGTTCCTGAAAGTGTTCCTCTAGGAATCTCTTCTAATGTGAAATTAGCTCTTGCTGTTCCATCTGGTGCTAGATTTACCGTTTGAACAGATGAACGGAATCCGTAAGCCTCTGCTTTAACCGTGTAAGTTCCTGCAGCATGCATTAAGCTGTAAGAGCCGTCTTGAGGGTTCGTATAAACAGAGCGCCCTGTTTCAAGAACACTTACTTCCGCTCTCATCGGCAGTGTCATAGGTGAAGCTTTACTATCTGTCGATTCTTTTGCTGGTGCAGTATTTTCTGGTGCAATCTTAGTTGGATCTACCTTTGGTTTCGCCTGATCAGATGCAAGTGGTTCAACCGCAGGTGCCGCTGTTACTGCTGGTGTTAATGGCTGATTCTGCAGTTTTACATCATCAATATACCATCCTGCTTTTACAACAGAACTATCTGAAGTTACGTTGAACGCTACATAAATGCGCTGTCCCGCGTACTCACTTAAATTTACTTCTCCGTTAATCCAGCCTCCTGATGTAGAGTTGACGCGTAATTTTTGCGTCCAGTTCTGCCTATCTGTTGAAACAAATACATGTCCATAATCGTAGTTTCGCTCAAGATCATGCCACTGCTTGAACTGCAGGTATGCATTTCCTGCTGGAAGGTCAACAGGAGGCATAACAAGCGTCATATTCGCACTGTTTACATAGTTCCCTGCTAGATTAGTAGCATATACTTTTTGACCTGAAAAAGCTGCGCCTGGTCCGCTTGTTGGTACACCATGCTCCCAGCTATTGTTTGCACCAAATGAAGTCCAGCCTGTCGGTGTCCCTTCAAAATCCTCTGTGTACCCAACTGAGATTCCCGGCAGCAATGTAACGGTATAGTTTTCAGATGAAACGTTATTGCCGCCAAAATCAATGGCCGTCCATTTGTATACGATTGAATTGCCAGTTAATGCAGAGCCTGGAATAGAAGCAGCGTACGTACCAGACTTATAGTCTCCGCTTGTACGTTCTGCCACAGCATTTGTCCAGCTTCCATCTGCGTTTTGATAGCTTAATGAAACGGTTGTAACACTGATGTCATCAGATACTTGTGCTGTAAGGTTTATTGGCATTTCTTTATAAGACTCAGAAGGCGCTTCATGAGTAATAACGGGGCCTTGTGTATCTTCCCCTTCTTTCGTAACCGTTCCTTCAATTCTGCCTAAACCGCTGACAACAGAAGATACGGCTGTAAAGGCATTTACTAAACCGTGTCCATAACCATTGTTCGGTGATTGAGGGAACGTTGCATCAGTTAGCGGCGTAGCCGTTGTTAATAAAATTTCTTCTATTTCTTCAACTGTTAAACTGGCATTCGCTTGTCGAAGGAGTGCCACTACAGCTGATACGTGAGGACCTGCCATAGACGTTCCATTCCAACCTCCCTCATACGCGCTTCCTGGAACAGAAGATCGAATGTTTACTCCAGGAGCAGATATTTCAGGTTTTGTTTGATTGTATGGTGAAGGTCCTTGAAGCGAGAAGCTAGCTAGTCTGTTGTTAATATCTGTCGCCCCAGTTGCAAAAGATTCAGGGTAATTCGCTGGGTTTGCTACAGATCCTGGTCCGCCCGGGTTCGTCAATGTTGTATTACCGGCTGAGAATTCAGGGAAAATTTCAGCTGCGCGCCATGCATTTACCATTGGTCTGTACCATTCATCAAGACCTCTCCCGCCACCCCAGGAGTTGTTAACTACATCTGGCGCTTTTTCTGGATGCGGATTGCCTTGTGCATCTTTAGGAGCTAAAATCCACTCACCCGCTTCAAGAAGATCTGTGTCAGTCCCTCCGTTCGGTGAGAAAGCTTTAACTGCAATGAATTTTGCACCTGGTGCCACACCGATCTGATTAGCACCGTTTGCTTCAGATCCCACCATTGTTCCGGTAACGTGGGTGCCATGCCCATGATCATCATATGGAGCAGCTTGTCCGCTAACCGCATCGAACCAGTTAAATTGATGATCTGGCGTATTTGGATTTTGTGGATTGTATCCACGATATTTTTCTTTTAATGCAGGGTGATTCCACTGCACCCCAGTATCAATGGAAGCGACTACCGTACCTGATCCATCGATGCCCATATCCCAAACGGCAGGTGCCCCTACTCGTTCAATATTCCATTCTACCGAAGCTACCTTATTTTCCGGTTCAACTTGTAAGTCTGCTTTTGGTTTCTCAGGAATTTTTACTGCACTTACAGGTTGAATGAGTTGCCTTGTTTCGTTCGGAAGCACTTTTTCTACTTCTGGGAAAGCAGCGATCTCTTCCATTACTTCCTTAGTTGCCGTTACAGCCATTACGTTAACAACATAAAAGGATTGAATTTCTTTTGCTTTCCCTGCTTTTTCTTGTTTTTCTAAGTATTGTTTTGTGTTCTGCTGTGTTTCGAGCGCTTTTGCACGAAGTGTAGACACAACGGTAGAACGCTTCATAAGTTTCGTTTGATTGGCAGAGAGCTTTTGCGTTTTAGCCTCTTTAGCTGCTTTTTTAGCTACTTCTGCTGTGTCTACTTGCTCTTTAAACTTTATAAGGAACGTGACTTTATCTTTCTTATCAAACTGCTCGCTAACCTTTTTAGAAACCTTGCTTTTCGAGCCTCCAAGTGCGGCTTCCTTTGCTGATGTTGAAGCTTTTCCTTTTGCTGCACCATTTGCTTGAGACGGGAACATCATTGGAACAATCATTAAAAAAACTAAAAATACAGAAAGCCAGCGTACTTTTCTTCGTTTTTTACTCATGTTACTTTTCCCTCCCTATTCTTTTTTTGTTTTTAGCAAGTCACATTCTTAAAATCTTATTACACCTCCTGTATATTTTTTGAAAATATAGTAATTCTTTGTTGTTATATAAAGGTTAACGGAATACAACTGTAAGATTATGTAATAATATGTCGCGTAAAGGACTAGGAATTGGAAAATAAACCCTTTGTATGACTCACAACCTTGTATTTTGTGACTATTGTTTAATCATTTTTTGAAGTAGATTTATTTTTTATAGAAAAGCAAACTTCTGACACAGGACAAATCTACTTATTTTTGCACCATAGAAACGGAGTCTTTAAAAATGGGAACACAGTCCTTTAAAATCATGCTTATACCTCTATTGAATTTCCAAATTCTTCTTTAAAGATGTGGAATGCATCAAATGGCCTATCCATGATGTATGTTCTTTGTCGCAAAAAGGAATACATTAGCCTAAGTACGATGCATATGTCTGATCTAAATGATGGTGAATAAAGCAACTAATCCAGAGAACATTTTTATAAATGTCGTTTTTTGACAATAAAAAAAACCCTCTTACGAGTAAGAGGGAAAACCAAGTATTTTATTTGGGTCGATCTAACGAAAAAGTTTCACCTAATTTTACATAGTTCGAACCTGCTAGCCTTCCAACAGGCTGCAGTTTTTCAGCATCAATTCTTCCATCTTGATACAGTTCATCAGCAATATGGTAATGAACAACTTTACCGATTAAAAGATCTGTAGCTGGCTTATCAGATTCCCCTCCTAGAGGAATTATTCGCTCAACCACACATTCCATACGAATTTTAGATTCAGCAATCCCTGGAACTTTTACTTTTACAGATTGAACTGTTGTTAACTTAGCAAGTTCAACTTCACTTTCAGCAGGTCCGAGGTTTGCTGCGGTTTGATTCACAGCCTCAATGTAAGATTCATCCGGGATATGAACGACAAATTCACCAGTCGCCTCTGCATTTCGTGAAGTATCCTTCTGTACACCGTCTTTTCTGCCGATCGAAATGGCGATTAACGGAGGATTGGATGTTAGCGCGTTAAAATAGCTGAAGGGAGCAGCATTGAGCACACCATCTTTGGAAAGTGTACTGACAAAGGCAATCGGTCTTGGAATTATACTCCCTGTAAGGAACTTATAATTTTCCTTAATCGATAAATGTTGAGGATCAATTGATTTCATAAATTTCACCCGCTTTACATTAATTTTTAAGAACTGAAATGTTTGTGAAACCATTCAGCGGCTTCTTCTACTTCAGCTCTTGAAAGCTGATGCCCCATGTTCTCCCATTTCACATGTACTTCTGCACCTGCACTAGAGAGTAATTGCTGGAGCTCTTCTGTTTCTTCTGGCGGACAGATCGGGTCGTTTTTGCCTGCACCAATAAATACAGGAAGTCCGTTTAAATCAGGTAATTCGATTCCCCGTCTAGGAACCATCGGATGATGAAGGATAGCTCCTTTTAGAGAGTTCTTATAATGGAAAATTAAACTTCCTGCAATATTGGCACCATTCGAATACCCAATAGCAACGACTTGATCTCGGTCAAAGTCATACTTCTCGGCTGCTTCAGCGATATATTCATGAAGCTCTTTTGTTCGAAAAATCAAATCTTCCTCATCAAAAACACCTTCAGCTAATCGACGGAAAAAACGTGGCATGCCATTTTCAGATACGTTTCCACGTACACTTAAAACAGATGATTCAGGTGAAATCATATCTGCCAATGATAGAAGATCTTCTTCATTACCTCCTGTGCCATGTAATAAAAGCAGTACGGGCTTCGTTAAATCTGTTCCTTTTTTAAACAAGTGTTTCATTATTGGTCCTCCTTTAAAATCCTTGCTTCTGCTGGCTGCAGGTGACTCTCTATCTGCCCTCGATGAGGTTCAAGCCATGGCGGGAGCAGCAGCTCTTTCCCAAGATCTTCTTCTGGTTCGTCACGAGTGAATCCTGGTGGATCTGTTGCAATTTCAAAAAGGATACCGCCTTCTTCACGGAAATAGATGGCGTTAAAATATTGTCTGTCTATAATTTCTGTCACCTGAAAGTCATTCTGTTTCACATGCTGCTGCCATAATTCATGCTGTTCATAAGAGTTGGCTCTCCATGCGATATGGTGAACCGTTCCAACTCCGCTCACCCCTCTTGCTTCTGGAGCAAGCTTAATATCAATGACATTTCCAATATCGGCTTTCGCTTTAAACCTGATATACTCACCGTCTTGCCCGACTTTTTCAAGTCCCATCACGTCGATGAGTACTTTTTCCGTTTGATTTGGTGCAGCAGAAAGCAATACAGCACCGCCAAATCCTTTAATTGCATGCTCAGACTTGATTGCTCCAAATGACCATTCGCTGTTTCTACCTTCTTTTCTTGCTACAATCTCAATACGCAGGCCATGTGGATCAAGAAATTCTAAATACTCCTCTTCAAAGCGTATCGTTTTTTTATATTCTACAGAGAATTTTAAAAGTCTTTCTTCCCAAAAAGATAGCGAACCCTCCGGAACAACAAAAGAAGTCGTGCCCACTTGGCCGGAGCCTACTCTTCCTCTATATGCATCTGGCCATGGAAAGAACGTCATAATCGTTCCTGGGCTCCCTCCTTCATCTCCAAAATAAAGATGATAAGTTCCAGGGTCATCAAAATTAACCGTCTTCTTCACTAACCTTAATCCTAATACACCTGCATAAAAATCAACATTTTCCTGTGGACTGCCAACGATAGCTGTAATGTGATGAATTCCATCTGTTTGCATGATCATATCTTAAACATCCCTTCATACTTGATTACTTATTTTTTGTAAGTTTAGTATATGAGATTATACTTACTTTTGTCAAGTAACTATATTTGTTTGTGAAATTGTGTTTTACGGCTATATGTGTACATGAAATAAGTCTTTCTCATTATGTACGATCCAGGCATTACTTAGCCTTTCCCCATATGAAGAAGTCTGTAACGAAAAGAAAGTATGAAACAAATGAATGAGGAAGAAAGGAATGAAATAAAAAACCACGCGGAATATGTGTATTCCACGTGGACAAAAAGTGAATTTTTGTATTTGTTTGGGGTCAGACCCCTTTTAGAAGTCGAAGTTATCTGGATCTGGCCCGATGCGTCGGTCTTCATTAAGGGCATCGATTTTAGCCATATCTTCTAAGGATAACTCAAAATCAAAGATATCCGCATTTTCAACGATGCGATGCTGCTTAATGGATTTTGGAATCGTTACTACACCATTTTGAAGATCCCAGCGAAGGATGATTTGAGCAACAGATTTCCCGTGCTTTTCTGCTAACTCCACTAGTGTAGGCTCTTCCAGCAGTTCTCCCTGCATAAGAGGACTCCATGCTTCCATTTGAATATTATTGTCTTTACAGAATAAAAGAAGCTCTTTTTGCGCTAGTCGCGGATGGTATTCCACTTGGTTCACCATTGGTTTGATTTCACAATCAGCTAATATGTCTTCTAGATGATGAACGTGGAAATTAGATACACCAATCGCTTTTACTTTTCCATCTTTATAAAGTTTCTCAAGAGCACGCCAAGTTTCTTTATACTTGCCTTTAACCGGCCAGTGAACCAAATAAAGATCAAGATACTCAAGTCCTAGCTTTTCCATGCTGCTTTCAAAAGCTGCAAGTGTTGACTCATAGCCCTGATCGGCATTCCATACTTTTGTTGTGATGAACAATTCTTCGCGAGGTACTCCCGCTTCTTTAATCGCTTGTCCAACACCTTCTTCATTTTTATAGATTGCAGCTGTATCGATGCTTTTATATCCTGCTTCAATCGCCCATTTAACAGAATCGATTACTTCTTGTCCTTCTTCCACTTTAAATACACCAAGTCCGAACCATGGCATTTTAACTCCATTGTTCAGCACAGTTGTGTCTTGCAATGATTGAATAGCTGTCATCTGTTTAATAGCCTCCCATTTTAAAACTTATTTTGTTCCCTAAAAAGATATTGTCACATTCTGCTGTAGAAAGGAAACATTTCGACTTTTGGAAGGTATTTAATGAATGATATGGAAGTAGTATCCAACACAATATGAAAAAGGGGTGTTGGTGTGAAAGATAATCTGATTCAATTTAGAATGAAAAGCGAATCAACCAAATCTATGCCTGAACAAGAAATTTCCCTCATTCAGGAGATTCGTGAACTGTTATCAGAGTTTCACTGTAATTATCCTTTAGTAACAAAGAAGGCGATCCTGCTTCGTATTGATCAACTAACAGATGAACTCATCTTCAATAAACACTAATTAAAAAGTGGCTTGTCTTTGGTAGACATTCAGCAGAACGTCTAGCTCTTGACTGCACTTTACGGTTTCCTTGCTGGTTAAACCATTTCGGTCTGCAATCTCTACCAGCTTTTCTTTTTTTTCTTTTATACATTCCATCAGAAGAGAGTTATTCCATTCTTTTTTCTCCACGAAAATCGGCTCCTCTTATGTTAATTTTGGTATTCTCAGTTATTATGCCCGCTTTTTTTATTGTTGAAAATAGTTTCCACAAAAGAAGAAGTAATGTTACAAAACTGGACATATTTTTACATGAAAAATCGTCATAAAGACCCATCATATCACCCACTGTTATGCATTTTTCAACCGCATTCATCTAACTTTTTTTTGCAAACTTTGTTGCATTTGAAAGTGGTTGATTTCCGTTTCAGGTGCTCACTTGCAGAGGGGCAGTCGTCTCGCATCCTACACGCCAATCAACTATCATAGAAGTTTAAAAGCGACTATCTTTTAAAAAGAGCGTCCAATAAAAAATTTATTCATGGTCTAGGAGGGGTTAAGAGATTGAGAAAACTTTCAAAAGAGGCAAAAGAAGAGATGATGACTAGCATCCAGTCATTCTTTCTGGATGAACGCGGTGAAGAAATCGGCAATCTAGCGGCTGAACAAGTCCTAGATTTCATAACGGTTGAAATGGGTGCTTATTTTTACAATGAGGGCATTGAGGACTCTATTTCTACCTTACAATCGAGAATGGAAAATTTAGAAGAAGACCTTTACACATTAAAGCGGCCGATCCGCAAATAATAGACAGAAAAAAGGATGGGTATCCCCATCCTTTAACCTTTTTTATCATTGTAATAGTTTACAGAATACATTGCTCCCTCTTCTACCATCTTATTGTCTTCCACATCCATTGGATCAGGATGCCCTGCTTTATTGATTGGCAGCTGTGTGCGATCGATGTGATGAGGGCGAACTCTTCGTTTCATATCTTTGAATTTCATTTTTGTTTTAATACGGTTTGGTTTAAAAGAAAGCCAGACAAGTGCACCTGTACCAAGACCGATCAAGGCCCACGATTGAGTTTTGAATAACCTGTTCGTTGTTTTCATTTGAGTTTGGGTTGCAGTTTGCATATATAACGCCTCCTTGCTAACATTTACCCCTTTTATCCTGATTCGTAACATCACATTTTCTTTGCAGAATTATTACATCCGCCTAATTCCATAAAAACTAAACTTTTGTCCATACACCCTTTCTGTACCTCACATATACTGTATCGAGGTCGAAAGTACAATTTTCTTAAGGAGGAGTTTTTAGAATGTATGCAAATTCACCGGTAAATGCTTCACTTGCAAACGCACCAATGTATGGCGGCGGTGGCGGATATGGTTATTGTGGTGGCGGATATGGATATGGAAAGAGTTTTGCGATCATAGTAGTTCTATTTATCCTTCTCATTATCGTTGGTTGTTCTTGGGCGCACAAAGGCAAGGATTGCTAATTTTACACAGCAAAAAAGGTACGGTTATCATGACCGTACCCTTTTTCTGTTTACAATTATATTTACATTGTACGCTTTGTTTTACTTTGAAATGTTGCCGTTCGAACATAATCAATGATTCGGGTACTGACCCATTGGCAAAGCAATGCAAAGAGGATAATTTCAATTCCAATAGTAAACGACGTGATAACCAGCACAAAACTGTTGATCAGGAAAAGAATGGTTCCTGGTTTCTTTCCTGACCATTTAGACAATATTAGGGCTAAAATATCCATACCGCCTGAAGAGGCTCCAAACCGAAACAGAATTCCGACACCAGTACCAAAAATGATCGCTCCATATATCACATCAATCAGCGTTCCATTTAAAGGATTAGGTACATGTGCTGTAATCCAATCTACCGTTATGGATGTCACCGCTACACAATAGATGGTCAATATCGCTGCCTTTTTCCCGAGTTTCTTTACAGCGAGCAGCAAGAGTCCAAAATTAATGGTCCATAGCGTGAGTCCCAATGGCAAGCTGAAGAAATGATGATTTAGAATGGCGATGCCTGCCACCCCACCAGAAGGGATAGCGTGTGGAAACAAGAAGGCTGCCATAGCTAGTCCCTGTAAAAAAGCTCCAAAAGTCAACCAAATGATTCTATGCAAACAAACATCCCTCTCTAGCTTTTCCGTAATCTCTATCCTCCATTTTAGACCTCACAAAAAGAAAAGCAAGAAATTTCCGTTCGGTTGTATTACACCTAAAAAGAAGCTGCCTGAACGCAGCTTCTTTCATCCTTTTTACGCTAACAAACCTGTTCCAAGGCTCCGCAATGCATCCACAGCTGTTCGGCTCTCTTCTCCAGTGGCAGATACACAACAAATTCCATTCATACCGTTAAGCAGACTCATACTAAGATGACTTTTGGCGTTAATTTTTAAGGTGTTGCATTCGATAAAAATCTGACATTGCTCAAATTCATTGGCTTTGACTACCATTTCATGAATCCATCCAGGTCTTATTTTTTCTTGCACCATAAAGTAAGTTTTCATCCTATTACCCTCTTTCAGTCCTCTTCATCTTTCATCCTACATGCAAAATGTAAAGCCCGTTTAAACGCTTTGTAAGTGTTTTATGGCTTATCGTTTCAATTTATGAAGAAAATCAAAAATAATGGTATGAAAAAAGCACTAAATTGCAACATTATGTGTATTACTTCTAAAAGGGAGCAAATCGTTATGGCTTATTATGTTGCATGTGATTATGACGAACCAGATCGTCAGAGTTATAGAGGCATTGTGATCATTGATACATTGACAAATGAAGTAGCACACCGCTTTTTCTCAGGTCATTTTGATCAGGACTTTCAAGAATATAGAAGCTGGCTTGAGGATACAGAACCTTATTATTTCGAAGGAGACAGTCTTTTGAATTTTGTAGGAGATTTGCATGATCCTGCACTAAATGAAGATCAGGATTATTATCATTAATTCTATCCTAATATACAAACATAAAAAAGCACCTCCCGATTGGATCGATTGGAGTGTGCTTTTTGTGATGTTAGTCTTTATTCGAAAAATCAATGATCCGAATTGGATTTCCGGTTCCGTCTCTGTATATAGCGTATCTGCCGGGAGGGATTGTACACGGTGATTTTACAAAATCCAGTTTGGTTTCGTGTTCTTCATAAAAGTTATCAACACTCTCTACCAAGAACACGCCGCCTGGCCCCAAGTCATGCTCGTCCTCTTCGATCATAAGCTGTACTTCACAATCTTTCATAGACATTCCCAGTACTTGATTTCCTTCTCGCCAAGCTTCAGTCATCCCAAGACCTTCATAATATTGTTGTGATTCTTGTAAATCTTTTACTGGGTGAAACAAAAATGCGAGCTTCAATTCCAATACCCCCTCGTAAAAAATTCATGATTATGTGTCTGATTGTATGAACTTCTTCTTTGTGTATACGTTACTTTCCATCTGGCTTTAATCTTTTCCTGCTAATTCTTTAAAAATGAGTGTTATTGATTTTACCGGTGCTTTGAAAAGATTTAAATGAGAGCAAAAATAATGAAGAAACACGTGAATTCAAGCTAATAAACCTAATCCTAACATGTAACAAATTACTTATCGTAACTTCTTGACTAGATATTCCAACACACGTAATAAAGAAGACTGAACCCCAATAAGGGTTCAGTCTTTAAAACAACTTAATAATAAGGATACGGAGGATATGGCGGATAAACAGGATAGATTGGATACGGTCTTGGTGCTAATGCGAGACCCGCGATCGTTCCAAGTGTTAGCCCTACAAGTGCAGGTGCAAAGAAGAAGCGATCGCTGCTCTCATCCTGCCCTTCCGTACTATACGGCAGAATGTATGCTTTTTTATCATCTACATGCTTAAGAACACCATGATATCTCGTGCCGCAGTGACAATCAATATACACAGATTCGCCTAAATAACGGCGGCACAGGTGATAGGTGTGGTATGACAAAGCGTAAACCTCCCAGCTTGTTTTGCCTTCTCTACACCATATGTCCAACCTGTTATTTTGACAGAGACAAGTGTCTAACCCTCTTTATTTTTCTAAGGAAGGCTGTAAAACAAGCTTCTGCTGGTTACCTCTGTCTTTCACATCTAATGCTGTAACATGGTACTTACCTGTTGCCCAGTCTTTCGCTTGATCGTCATACCATGGACTTAATACATGACCAGACTGGCCAGGACCGACCACATGATACGCCTTTGAAGGATCATTCATATCGATCACCATACGCCATGCACCGCCATGTGTAATGTCGCCAGTTTCCCGGTTCCACCCAGCAACACCTACTGTAACCCGGCTTCCTCCCATTGCTTGAGTTTCAGGATTGAACAACAGATTTAATGGTTTAATAGCTGCCAGAGGATGTTCAAACGTTAAGGTATGAAAATCTCCCCACTTCCATTTAGACAGATCTTCACCATATTCCTCACTGATTACAGAGATCATGGATTTAAACGAATTCTGAGTTACTTTTGCTAAACCTCCATGTTCATTAATCCACGGGCCAGGCTGACCAGCATTTGCTTTTCGAATCAGCTCGTCCACCACTTGCTCACGGCCGTCAAACATTTTTAACATCTCATCACTGATCTCATCCTTGAAGAGTACATCACTAAATCGATCCATCCAGATGTGAAAGATTAAAGGAGCCGCGCTCTCTTTACGATCAACTTTGTTCCAATTCTTTAATATAGTCAGCACATCTTTTTCTTTTTTAGTCAACGGTTCTTTCATCACGTGTTCTATAAGAATCGGCAGCATTTCTTCAGCTTGTTTATTCTTTTGATCAAATTGCAAGTGTTGCATATCTTTTACAGACAGCTTTTCTTTACCCTCTAGTACTTCCACAATTCTTTGTTGTCGGTAAGGCTGGGCAAACGTATCCGAGATGTGATAAGGATACGAATCGGTTGTTACTTTGTTGTTTGCTGTGGCAAGATATCCGTTTTCCGGATTGACCCTTGAAGGAAGTTCATTCCATGGGATATATCCTTTCCACTCATATTGATCGGTCCATCCCGGGACTGGCATCGACGTGTAGTCTTGCTTTCTGATCGGTATTAATCCGTTTGCCTTATAAGCGATGGTTCCGTCGGTGCTCGCAAAAACAAAGTTTTGTGCAGGAGTATGGAATGATTCCAGCGCCTTCTCAAATTGCTTCCAGTTTTTTGAACGGTTCATCATAATTACGGCTTCAAGTTCCTTTGATGGCTGAAGCGCTGTCCATTTTAACGAAAGAGCGGTTCCAGGTTTGTCCTGGTGAGCAAACTCTGAGATTACAGGTCCGTGCCTCGTAATAATCACTTCATGATTCACATCTGTTTTATCTTTGACTTTAATGATTTCATCAATGACTTCAGCTTTCTCCCAATTGGCTAAATACTGAAATTCATAAGGATCTTTAGGGTTCCTTTTTTCTACGTATAATTCTTGAACATCAGGACCGACATTCGTCACACCCCATGCGATTGTGTTGTTATGACCGACGATTATACCGGGAATCCCTGCAAAAATAACACCAGATACTTCGTAATCCTTCGCTTTCAAATGACTCTGATACCAAATGGATGGAGTTCCTAGCGAGAGGTGCGGATCATTGGCAAGGAGAGGCTTACCTGACTCAGTTTTACTGCCGGCAACCACCCAATTGTTGCTGCCATTATGAAAGTTTGGAATAACAGAATCTGCAAAACTTTTTTCAAAATCGATATCAGCCGTTTCTAAATCTTCTAATATAGCAGGCGCGTCTTTCGGATATCCCGGGAACAGATCTAATGCTTTTTCTTTTGAAAACGTTTCCATTAAATAGTAACGAAAAGCTTGCCCTTCCCAATGTCCCCCAAGGTCGAATGCCATATATTTTCCGATAACAAGAGAATCAATAGGCGTCCACCCTTTTGGTTCGTAACCGACAAGCATAAATTCAATGGGTAGTGTATGGTCTTTCTTAGCCTGCTTCAAATACGCATTTACACCCTTAGCATACCATTCAAGATATTGCTTCATCTCAGGTGAATATTCGTTGTAAGAAGCTTCGGCTGCTCTTCTTAATCCGAGTGTTCTAAAGAACTTATCACGCTGTATCGTTTTTTCTCCGATTACCTCGCTAAGCATTCCAGATGCTTGTCTTCTGCTTAAGTCCATTTGAAACATTCTGTCCTGTGCTGTAACAAACCCTTGAGCCATAAATAGATCTTTCATTGATTTTGCTTCTATGTGTGGAACACCATGAGAATCTCTGAAAACTTCTACTTTAGCCGTTAGTCCGTTAACAGATATCATTCCATTTACTAAAGGTTTACTTTTTTGAAGCAGAAAATAGGCTGTTCCTCCTGCGGCTAATAAAATGATGACAAGTGCCACCCCTATGATGAGTAAACTTTTTTTCCAGGTTAATCGTTTAATCAAACGTTTCTTCTGAAGCGCTCTCTCCACATATATACCTCCTGCCTGACAATCTTCCTAATAACATTCTCTAATATGACGGATTTCCCTGTAAAAGGGTGAAGAAAAGTAAATGATTTGAAAAACCTCGATACTTTATGACTAATTCCAGTTAATTCAGACAGGATTTTCAAAAGAATGTCGAATATCTCAACAAGTAGTCTATGACACACCATTTAAGGAGAGAGAAGATGGCTAAAATTCTTGTGGATTTCCAACTCAGCCATGGCCAGGAAAAAGTTACCCAAGGAAATATTATGATCGCTAATATTCAGCCTGGAAAATCTAATCTCCATGAACAGGTCAAAAAGGTGATAGCTGATCAATTTAATTGCCCCACTGGAATTATCTCCATTAAGCAAATTAAGATGAATGCATAAAAAAGAGGTGCTTCTATTGTTAGAAGCACCTCTATATGTATAGGGGACTTTATTATCTCATCGATACAGCCTTTTCGTAAGTTCCATAAGTCATATAACGCTCGACCTATGTTCGTCCCTTTTAACGGCAATTCTCCAGTTGAATGGGGGCATTATCATTCTTTTGGCTTAACTATTTTCACAACACTTGTGTTAGCAGTTTTTCAATCTTTGAAAGCATGGCATTCAAAATGCAACATCGACAAGTTGATTGGAGTGAAAGATGCGAGACTCCTGGGGGATCAGCGGGACAGGTGAGACACCTAAGCGCGCAAAGCGCCGAGTGTGGCTCACCGCCCGCCCCCCCGGAAAGCGCGCATCTGAAACGGAAATCAACAGCTTCCAGAAGCTACAATATATGCGAAAACATTGTCTCGGGAAAAACCTAAAAATAACTGCTGATGACCTGCTCAATTTCTTCTTCGTTCATCCTCCCTGCAATTCCAGGTGTTTGGGCAAAATATTTTACAGCCTCTCCTGAAGTTAGACCAAGCTGGCTTAAGCCCTTCGCGATCGTAGTGAGATAAGTTGCAGGCGGAGGGTTCAGATCTTGTTCATGCATATCCAGGTTACATGTGAACGTAACCATTGGGTACCCTTCCTCTTCTCCTAAATAGACCATTCGGCTATACCAGCCTTGTCCAAAATGAATATACCCTTTCTGTATGACTTCTTCTAAATCAGCCTCTATCTCGTCACAGCTATTTTCTTGGGCAGTAACATCTAAAAACTGTTCAACCGTCACTAAATACTTTCGGCCATAGGTCTTGTATTGATTACTTTTTTCATGTCCGATAAAAGCAACTCCGCCCTCACCCCATTTTGTCCGCTCTCTTGCAAAATAAAGAGGGTATGGAAGTATGGCTTTTCCGTTTTTAAGCGGCATTGCTGGATTTCTGCAGCCCCTTTCTTTTTGAGAAGAACCCTCTGGCTGATCACCGAGAATGTAACACAAAAATCGGTGCTCCATTAAATTTGATCCATAACTCACATACCAAACATAAGACGTATCCAATGAAAAAATCCTCCTTTAAATTTTTCTCGTATAACTGTCATGAAGAATTCTATTTTTTTATACATTGTTATACACAAGGGGGTTGAAAAGAATGATTCGAACATGCTTAATTTTCTTACTTAGCGTCCTTATTTTCCTTTTCACGATATTCCTTGCTTCTCCTGTTATTTAAAAATATCAAATTGTATGTTTCATAGGTCTTTTCAGCCAGTTCAATGACATGAAAAAAAAAGTGGACATTTTATGAAATATAATATTAGTAAAATAAACCTATTGACCTAATTGCAAGTATTAGAAATAGTCATTACGATTCTTGTTTCAACTTATGATTCGGGATAAAATGGAAAACATACAATACTTTTCCTTCTCTAATTCTCGTACGAGTCTTACCCTTAATAAATAAGGAGGGATGGGGATGACAGTATTTGAAGCGATGTCACTCATGATTGGTTTTTCAATGCTTGTTCTTACCATAATCCGCTCCAAAGATGACTCCTAGAAGACAGAGAGATTGATTTTTTCATTCTGCCATGCAGATGCATGGCTTATTTTTTCGGATATTTTCATTGAGTCCTTAAATCATGACCCTTCCAAAACCTATGTATTAAAATAACCTTTACTTTGCATTGTAAAACAAAAACCTTGCCGGAGATACACTCTAGCAAGGTTTTTTAGTTTTATGCTTTTTTTACGACGATCTGTCCGTCTGCAACGTTTACTGTTAGTTTTTGGACATCCTCTTCATCCAATAATACATCAGCAATCTTATCTTCGATGTGCTCTTGAATGATTCGGCGGAGTGGTCTCGCACCAAATGAAGGATGGTATCCAAGTTTGGCAAGCTTTTGTTTTGCAGCCGAAGTTACCGTAATCTCAATGTTTTGTTCTTGCAGCTGATCTGAAAGCTCTTGCAGCATAAGATCAACAATCTTCACAAGATGCTCTTCTTTCAACGACTGGAACTGTACGATGCTATCAAAACGGTTTAAGAACTCTGGTTTAAAATAGCCTCCTAATGAATCTAGGATATGTGTTTCTTTTTCTACATCTCCCGTATTAAATCCTAGTTTCTTCGTTTGCTTAACAGAAGCACCTGCGTTACTTGTCATGATGATCACAGTGTCTTTAAAGCTCACTGTGCGACCTTGGCTGTCTGTTAATCGGCCATCTTCCATAATTTGAAGGAACATGTGCTGAACATCTGGATGAGCTTTTTCGATTTCATCTAACAGCAAGATGCTATATGGCTTTCTGCGAATCTGCTCTGTTAATTGTCCTGCTTCTTCATGCCCAACGTACCCTGGAGGTGAACCGATCAATTTCGCAACAGCGTGTTTTTCCATGTACTCACTCATGTCGAGTCTGATCATGCTGTCCTCATCACCAAAGATTTCTTTTGCGAGCGTTTTGGTTAACTCTGTTTTACCAACACCTGTTGGACCAACGAACAAGAATGATCCGATCGGGCGTTTCTTTGCTTTTAATCCTGCACGGCTTCTGCGAATCGCTTTAGCTACTTTCTCGACTGCTTCATCTTGGCCAATTACTTGTGCTGCAAGCTTAGCAGCCAGCTCTTTCATTTTAGATTGTTCGTCACTTTGAAGCTTGCGTACAGGAATACCTGTTTTTTGCTCAACAATGTGCTGAATGTCTTCCACTTGAACAATCGCAGCTTTTTTATCCTCTTCTTGTGTTTTTAATTTTTCATCAAGCTGCAGTTCTTCTTGGCGAAGTTTTGCAGCCAGTTCATAGTTTTCATCTGCAGCCGCTTTTTCTTTTTCTTTTACGAGTTCTTCTAAACGTTCTTCAATAGAAGATTTTTCAATCGTAATATGTTGAAGGTTGCTCTTAGATCCCGCTTCATCCATAAGATCGATCGCTTTATCCGGCAAGAATCGGTCTTGAATGTAGCGATGTGAAAGCATTACACATGCTTTTAACGCTTCTTCTGTAAACTTAACTTGGTGATAATCTTCGTATCGAGGTGCAAGACCTTTTAGAATCTCTATCGCTTCATCTAGTGTTGGTTCGTTAACGATTACCGGTTGGAAGCGGCGTTCTAACGCTGCATCCTTCTCGATTTGACGGTATTCTTTCAACGTTGTAGCTCCGACCATCTGCAGCTCACCGCGTGCAAGTGCAGGTTTTAAGATGTTCCCAGCATCCATAGATCCTTCTGCGGAGCCTGCTCCTACGATCTGATGAACCTCATCCACAAACAGAATGACATTTTTACGTTTTTGAAGCTCCGCGATCAGCTGTTTCATACGTTCCTCAAACTGACCTCTTACCCCTGTATCTGCAACAAGTGATGCTACATCAAGCAAGTACACTTCTTTTTTCAACAGTTTCGCGGGAACGTTGCCTTCTACAATTTTAGTTGCCAGTCCTTCCGCAATGGCTGTTTTACCAACACCAGGTTCCCCGATTAACACCGGGTTGTTCTTTGTGCGTCTATTTAGTATTTCAATGACTCGGCGCACTTCATCGTCTCGTCCGATAACTGGATCTATAATTCCTGCTTTGGCTGCATCTGTTAAGTTACGGCCAAATTTATCTAAAAAGCCTCCGCCTCGTTTTCCTTTTTGAGTTTGTTGTTTCCCATGGTCGTTCGCGTGATCTGTGAATGCTTGACCATTCATCATTTGTTGAAAGATATCATCGAAAGAAGAAAAATTCATATTCATTCCTCCTCCAGTGTTCATTTCTTGTTTCACTTTATGGTAACAATCAGAGCAAAGCACAAATTGTTTCTTATCTTTATTCATGGAGATACTCATTTGGATCGTAGCAGGATTAACTTCACATTGTTCACAACGCATACTTGTAACCCCCTCATGTTTTTTAAAATTTGTATAAATGATTTGCGATTATACGTGCATGCTAATCGTTTCGCAACTATTTTGTTTCTAGGTGTCATGAGTCTTTTTAGTCTTAGTTTGACTTTGACTTTCTTTGACCATTAACCTTTAAACTTATTATACTTTGACCTTTTTTGACTTTCAAGTATTTTGTTTTGCTGTCATAAAAATCAAAAAGAGATGAGCTCTTAACTCATCTCTTCCCCAATTTAGTTCCAATTAAAAGTGATTTTTTGTCTGTAATCTTCTGTCTCGCCACTTGGTGTTAACCATACTTCTAATGTATAAGCACCAGGTTCTAGATCGCTGACTAAAATATCCTGCTTAAAAACATCGGCCTGCTTTAATTTTAAAGAGGTTAACACTTGCATGAACATATGATTTCTTGAGTATTGGTACACGATTTTACCATTCTTATCTTTTATTACATAATCAAATTTCTGACTTGATGGAAATTGAAAAACCTTTTCTTTTTCAGTCTGATTTTTCAACTCATACCTAAACAATATCCCTTTAGCATTCTGCTGCTCTTGTACTTTAATAGAAGGCTCAATACTGCCCGCCACGATGCCGCCTTGTCCGTTCTGTCCTATTTGCCCGTCTTGTCCTTCTTCAGGACGCGGTTTCTTCTCGTTTCCTTTACCATCACCCATCACCGGTTGTTCTCTCCCCTCGGATTGGTTTTGGCTGTCTTTGTTTCCACAGCCTGTCACGACTATCGAAATACATATTATGATCAGTATAACATGCCATACACTTCTTCGTTTATGCATCGTTTATCACCTCACTTGTTAGTTTGGGCATATATACGCAATTTCATGTTTAAAAAGGATTTTTAGCTTTGTTCATGTAAAATAGATAATAACTCAAAAGTGTAAGGAGCGGGTTTACTTGAACATTGCACATACAGATCTATTACTTGAAATGCAGAAACGGACATCTGAAAAACGCGCTACACAAAACGAAACGATTCTTTGGCAGCATAGCCGGGATGAATCTTATCATCATCCTGTTTCACCTGATATCGTTGTATACCCCGAATCGGCTGAAGAAATTTCTTCTATTCTAACATTCGCAAACGAACACAAAATTCCTGTTGTGCCTTATGGAGCTGGATCGAGTCTTGAGGGCCACTGCATTCCTGTAAAAGGAGGCATTTCCATCAACTTTCAAGAGATGAATAAAGTACTCGAAATTCGTCCGGATGATTTTTTAGTAAGAGTTCAGCCTGGTGTAACCCGAACTCAGCTGAATCTTGCGCTTAAAAAATATGGATTGTTCTTCCCTGTTGATCCAGGTGCAGACGCCACGATCGGCGGAATGGCTGCGACAAATGCGAGCGGGACAACAAGCGTAAAATACGGCATCATGCGCGATCAGGTTAGAAACCTTCAAGTTGTTTTGGCAGATGGACAGATGATTCAAACCGGCGGACTTGCTGCAAAATCATCTGCAGGTTATCACTTAACATCCATGTTTGTAGGCTCTGAAGGTACGCTTGGCGTTTTTACAGAAATCACGCTAAAAGTGTATGGTATTCCTGAATCCGTACTCTCTGCTCGATGTACATTTCCTTCTATTCAAACTGCCGTTGAAGCTGCTATCGCTGTCCTCGGATCAGGTACAGGGATCGCAAGAATGGAACTTGTAGATGAACGTTCCATCGTACAGGTTAATCACAACAGCGAAACAGCGTATACTGAAGCTCCGACCCTTTTCTTAGAATTTCAAGGAAATCCAGCAAGCGTTACATATGAAGCATCATTAACAAAAGAATTGCTTGAAAGCTTTGGAGGTATAGAGTGGGTGGAAGAGCGTGATTCGAAAGCCCGTGCAAAGCTATGGGAAGCAAGACATAACTTAGCTTATGCGTTTAAACATGGCTACCCTGGCAAGTCCATGATGTTTACCGATGTGTGTCTTCCTCTTTCAGAATTGTCTGGTGCAATTGTTCACGCAAGAGACAAGATGGATGAATTAGGAGTCCCTGGCGCAGTATTGGGACATGTTGGGGATGGGAATTTCCATGCGATACTCATGTATGACGCATCGAATGAGAATGAGCGTAAAAAAGCAGACTCTGTAAATGAAAGTATTGTGACCTATGCATTAAGTAAAGGCGGAACGTGTACAGGGGAACATGGCGTCGGAATCGGCAAGGCAAAATATTTAGCAAAAGAACATGCCGACACCCTCCCGATCATGATGTCTATAAAAAAACAATTAGACCCAAAAGACATTTTAAATCCAGGTAAAATCATAGTATAGAAATGAAACGAAAAGCTTGTTTGATCCGTAATTATTTATATAACAAAATAGGGGGACTTAATTATGATCGTTGTTACTACTGAGAACATTACTGGATATGAAGTAAAAGAAGTAAAAGGTTCAGCATTTGGAGTTGTTGTTCGCGCACGCGGCATCGGAGGAGACATCATGGCAGGACTTCGAGGAATTATGGGTGGCGAGATTAAGGAATATACAAGCATGCTTGAAGATGCACGTAAGCAAGCCGTCGATCGCATGGTTAAGAACGCTACGGAAATGGGTGCGAACGCCATTGTTATGATGCGTTTTGATTCTGGTGAAATGGGCAATAACATGAGCGAAATCGTCGCATATGGAACAGCAGTTGTTGTTGAAAAGCAATGAATATGATAAACATCCTTATCGGCTGGCAAGTGATCTCCATCCTGGTTGTTATTGTGTTGGGCATCATCTCTTGGAAGTATTACGATAAGCGTTATAAAAAAAGTGAAACAAAGGTTCCCTCAGGCTATATTTGGACGGAGGAAATTTCCATCGATCCAACCTCTGGAAAAAGAGAACGTGTTTACTACAATCCAGACACGGGTGATCGCTTTTATAAAGAAGAATAAATGGATGCTGGCCTTAAGAAGGATGCTTGTCCTTTCTGAAGCCAGCTTTTATTTTATAGAACCGTCTAGATTTTGTGCTTGATGATGGTGGATTTATGCTCGTTCACGGGGTTTTATGCTCGCTCACGAAGATTTTTGCTCGCTCACAGGGATTTATGCTCGCTCACGGAGGTTTATGCTTGCTCACAGGGATTTATGCTCGCTCACGAAGATTTTTGCTCGCTCACAAAGCTAAGGGAGTCCGAATTCTTCACTGCACTAAAAAAACCGCCAGTTCAACCAGCGGCTTTTCCTTTTATACTTTAAATTTATTAATGGCTTCGTTCATTTCTTCTGCTAAGTGAGATAGTGCGTTGGATGAAGAAGAGATTTCCTCCATGCTTGCAAGCTGCTCTTCTGCTGATGCAGAAACTTCTTGTGTAGAAGATGCTGCTGCTTCTGCCATTGATGAAATCACATCGATCGATCCGACCACGTGCTCAGTACTCGCTGTCATCTGTTGAGTGGCAGCTGAAACTTCCCCTACTTGATTAGAGACTTCAGCTACCGTTTGATAAAGACTTTTAAACGCCTCACCTGACTGATATACGAGTTCTCTTCCACCTGTTACTTCATCTGTCCCGCTCTTCATCGCATCAACTGCTTTTTCTGTAAGCTCTTGAATACTTGAGATCAATTGACCAATCTGCTTAGCGGATTCGGATGATTGTTCTGCTAACTTTCGAACTTCATCTGCTACAACTGCAAATCCTCTGCCTTGTTCCCCAGCACGCGCCGCTTCAATGGCAGCGTTTAGAGCTAGCAAGTTCGTTTGCCCGGCGATATCTGTAATCACATCAACGATTTTAGTAATTTCTTGGGACTGATCACCAAGTTCTCTAACCACATGAGACGTGCTGTTCATGGATGTATGAATAGCATCCATCTGACCGATTGTTTGCTGGATCGTCTCGTTTCCGCCTTCTGCTACCTGTAATGAACGCGAGGACGCTTCAGACATGTTCTGCATGCTTACCGCAATCTGCTGAATACCTGCTGACAGCTGGTTCATCGCTTCAACAATATTTTCAACCGTACTAACCTGTTCTTGAGATCCACCAGCTACTTCCCCAATGGTTGTCGCTATTTGTTCAGTTGCCATACTGGTTTGTTCAGCTGAAGCTGTTAGCTCTTCAGAGGCTGCTGCAACTTGTTCGGAAGTTGCTCTCACTTGTCTAATTAAGGTAGCTAGGTTGGTCCCCATATGATTGATGCCGTCTGCAAGCATTCCGATTTCATCTTTATTTTTAACTGTGATTGGATCCATTGTAAGATCACCGTCAGCGATATCATTTAACATATCTGCCATTTTGACTACAGGTTTTGAAATCATACGTGAAATGCTATAGCCGATTGCAAGGGCTGCTATAACGATGACTGTCCCCAGAATGGTAATAAGAGTTACAATAAACGATTCAGCTTCAGCAACCACCATTTTTCTTTCATCCATTAGATTGGCTTGTCTCTTTGCCATTTCTTCCGTTACATATCGCATCTCTCTTGCTAATGGAAATAGAGTACTTTTTGCATATTCATTTGCCGCTTCCATGTTGCTCATTGAGTTTTGCAGGACTCGTTCGGATTCATTTTTATAGTCGTTGTTTAAATAATAAATCTTTTCTAGTCTTTTCTTATCAGCATCTGCTTGTACGAGTTTCATGGTGGCATTCACTAGTGTCTCGATTTGTTCGGTTGCATCTGTCAGCTTCCCTTTACTTTCAGAAGTTTGCTCTAACAAATATTCACGAACACTGTTGTTCTGTATGGTCGCTTGAAGCTCTATTTCTTTAGCGTTTTGAAAGATTACTGATCTTCTGTCTAATAAATCACTGTAAGTATTCTGCATGTCTTTTAGAAAATAGAAGAATATCCCGCAGGTCGCTGCAAATAAAACAGCAATGGTTAAAAAAGATCCAACAAGCTTCTTCCTCAGCGTTAGTTTCATACGTCACCTCTTATAAATTTCTGTTTTTAAAAATAACAGGGCAATTGAGCACAATGATAAGATGCTCATTTTGTTTAGAAACACCCTGTATCAATGAATCTTCTTTTGGGCTAAAGCTTCCTGGTGATTGTATGGAATCTGATCCGATGTCAATAACATCTGTTGCCGCTTCTGTTAACAACCCTAAATAACGATCCTCATTTTGCAAGATAACGATTCTCGTTTGATCTGTCATTTCTGTTTTACGCTTCCCGATCAGATGGCCAAAGTCAAGTATCGGTATGACATTTCCTCTTAGATGAATGACTCCCAACACCTCTGAAGGCATTTCCGGCATTGGTGTAATGTCCAGAACTCGTTCAATAGAAGCGACATGTTCAATCGGCAAGCCGTACTGTTCATCGCCCGCCATAATAATAACAATCTTTAATGTTTGAGTGCTAAGTGACATCTCACTTACTCCTTTTCTAGGTATTTCGACGTTAAACGATAGTCTTAAGTCCCATCCTTTTTATCGGTTATGCATTTCAATTGTTTTAGTTTTTAAAAATGCCTTAAAGGAGATAAAAATAGGTGGAGGGGAGTAAATGAGAGTGAAAAGGGCTCATTTTCTGCTTCTTGTCCGTTTATATTCACATTAATCTGAATAATTTCACGTTATTTTGTTTTATTTCACGTTATCTTAAATAATTTCACATTAATTGAAATAATTTCACGTTAGCCACAATTCAGCGGAAATTCGACAAAACGTGGTCATTTTCTAGCACACAAAAAACGCCTAGGCTCTCGCCCAAGCGTTTCTTATGTTATCTTTTTAATTCTATACGCTGTACGCTATTTGCAGGTATCGTAACCTGCACCTCTACAAACTGTTTTGTTCCATATAATTGTGTTTCAATTACTTTACCAGTCGAAGGTGTATAGCTGCCCTGCTTCATATAAAAAGGAACAGTAACGGTTACTGGTTTATTTAAACGGTTCGTCAGAGTTGATGTTTGCGTAACTTGGGACCCATCATTAGGAAGCTCAAACTTATTTTCAAAGGAAACAACTCCAGCCGACGTATTGCCATTTTCATAAACCGGCATCGATTTGTCTGGACCTTCGTAAACGTAAGAGCTGAACTTATTATTGTCTGGGTTCTTTTCAAACAAACGATAACCCACCCATGGTTTAGCAGACAGTTCGATTGATGCTGTTGTGGAATACAAAATTCCGTCTTGCTCTGTAATATTATCGATGTGCGTATGGCCGTGAAGGGAGATGTCTACTGAATTTTGTTTCATTATATCAATCAATTCATGTGAACCTTCTCCGTGCCATTGCTGATCGTATTTAATACCAAGTTTCTCCCCTTTAATGAGTGTGCTCAAGTCCTGAGGATCATGTTTTGCATCATATTCATTCCAGTATTCCGTAACGTCTGGATCAGTTGACGGCCATATGTCACGGTCACGCCAGATTGGATTGTGGTGAGAGAATAACCCCTTTACTTGTCCGGCTCCAGAGGTCGCTTTATTTTCAGCTAAATCCTTCTTGATCCATTCCATCTGCTGATCGCGAATCTGTCCTCCCCATGTTGGTACTGAAACCGTGCCATGCCCTTGACGGTCAAACTTGTGCCAGTCGAAGGAATTGTACCCAATCATATGAGCGTAAGGACCATAATCAAATGAGAAATACTGCGGACCGAAATATTGTTCCCAATACTTTGCTCCATCCGCTAACGTCGCATCTTGAGCATAATAATCATGGTTGCCTGGAACGATATATACAGGAACATCAAATTTCTTCAGAATGCGGTATGTTTCCTCGTATTCATAAATATATTCTTGCGGATTCATCTGGCCATACATTAAGTCTCCAGTCATAACGACAAAGTCTGGTTTTAACAAGTTGACTTGATTGATTGTTTTTTGAAGATAAAGCCAGCGCTTTGACTCGTCAGGATGCCACATTCCCGCTTCTGTTAGATTAGCAGGATCGGCAATATTTCTTGGAGAGCCTACATGAATGTCCGTTAAGTGCATGAACGTAAAATCTTTTTTAAATTCTTTTACAACTTTAACTGAGTTTGGTTCATCATCCGTTACACGCGTTCCGTTCCCTGTGTATGAAACTTGCAGATCAAACAATTCTTCTGGTACATCAGCAGGAATCTGTACGGTAACTTCATAAACGGAAGAGCTGTCTTTCCAATAGGAAGATCCTTTTTGAACATGTTTTACAGGAAGATCGAATATTCCTTCCACTTTCGCTGCTTCTGTTGGGTTTAAGGATACATCCCATCCTGCAAGCTCTTTACCTTTTGTATCTACCTTTACTGTTAATTCTGAGCCGTTCTTCTTGATAGCTGGTGTTGCCATAAGCGGATAAATGATATTATCAACCTTTGGATCCAGTGCGATGTTAGGTATTGTATCCAAATAGTTTTGCGTGTTTCCTATTCCGCCATCTTGTTTGTCAATACCAGATAAAAAGGCATGAGCTTGTCCTGCAGGTATCGTTAATGCACCTGTAATAACAAGTGCTGTTAGCTTTGTTTTCCAATTCATGTGCTGATCTCCCTTCAAAATAACTTGCATTTTGAAAGTAACAGCATAAAGTAAATTTACTGTAACAGCACTTTAAACCTTTTATGAATTAGTTATTTTACTATATCTCTCTCAACCTCTTTTTTGCTTCCTTTTCTTCAAAAGAACTATAGACACGGTAGTCGTTTCCATCAAGAATTCGGTAATGCTGGCTGATTATATTCTGTTGTAGCCTGTACCCCTTATTCGAATCTATTTCCTTCCACCAGACATGCCCGCCCCACGTCTTTTCTTTTGATCTGGCCACATATTGATGTACGACAACTTCCATAACATCAACAGGATCTCCGCCAAGTGTGCTGTTAAGGATTTCAGAGTTCCGAAACAATGCACACAAAGCAACAATAACCGTCCAGCTCGCTTTAATTCTTTCTTTTTCTATTTGAACGAGGGTCTTTTTCGAAATACCCAATATATCTGCCATCTTGTCCTGTGTATAGCCAAGCTCTGTTCGAACAAGCTTAATCTTGCCCGTTAACAGATCCACAACTTGATCTTGTGTCATGCTAGAAATATCTCCTTTTATCCTTTTAGGAACATTTTACACAAAAAAACTCCTTTCAACAAAAATGAAAGGAGTATTAACTATACGTATAAGGTTCCCAATGACCAAGATCATAAATCCCCGCGTTGATTCGTGTGCTTTCTACTTCCAGCAGCGATAACAATTCATTTGGAAGCACATGGTGATGCTGAGCGAGGTTCATCTCATCGTTTGGAGAAGAAATCAAAACAGTGAACAACTTCTTATTCTCCATGTTCATTCCATGTACATGAATGTAATTCAAATTCTTTACTCGATAAACAAAAAAGATTCGGTATTTATCCATCGTTCCCACACTCCCTTACACACAGTGTGGTCGGATTTTGTGCACTATAAACCTTATTTTGTTGAAACAGGTGCTGTCGGAAGTTCAATTTCCACACGGGTTCCTTCGTTCTCTACCGATGAAAACTGGATTGCTCCACCGTGTTCTTCAATAATTTTAAAACAAACCATTAGCCCTAATCCGGTTCCTTTTTCCTTTGTCGTATAAAATGGTTCTCCAAGTGTTTTCAGACGCTCTGCCGGGATACCGCATCCTTGGTCTTTTAGTTCAAGAACAACAGCATCGTCGCGGGTGCCGATCCTAATGTGGATCTCACCGTCCTTATCCATACTCTCGATGGCATTTTTCAAAAGGTTGATAAACAGCTGTTTAAGCTGATTTTCGACTCCATAAACAAGGGGAATATTTGGGGCAATGTTCACCCAGATCTGGATGTTTCTCATAATGGCTTGAGTTTCTAATAATCTTACTACACTATAGATCAGTTCTTGAATATTCGTATGTTCAAAGCTTACTGCTTGCGGCTTTGCAACGAGCATTAACTCACCGACGATATCATTGATTCTGTTTAACTCTGACTCCATGATTCGCAAATATTCTAAACGGATTACATCATCTGCATCTGTTAATAGTTTTGTGAAACCTTTTAAGGAAGTCAAAGGATTTCGGATCTCATGTGCCACCCCTGCTGCCAGTTCCCCAAGGACAGATAGTTTTTCAGATTTAAGCATCAGTTCTTCAGTCTGCTTCGCTTTTGTTACATCTCGTGCAAACGTTACTAGGCTCTCAACATGCCCTTCTTTCGTCATCACCGGCACACCGCGAGTCTCAAGCAAGATCCAATCTCCATTTTTGTGGAGAAGCCTGAACTCTGTCTCGAACGGCTCTTTCTTCACAAGTGATCTCATAAAATGTTCAGATAGATCCTCCATATCATCCGGATGAACAAGATCGAGGATGGCGCCTTTGATCTCACCCTCTTTGTACCCGAGCACCATAAAATGAGAAGGAGACACATATTGGATTATGCCAGATGGATCAATAACGGTAATTAAGTCTGTAGAATGTTCTGCGATCAGACGATACTTCGCTTCACTTTCCCTAAGCGCACGTTCTACTTTTTTCTGAGACGTGATATCGCGGTAGACAATGACAAATCCCATTATCTTTCCATCCATATCACAGATGTTTGAAAAGGACGCAGACACGTCAAAAACGGTTCCATCCTTATGGATACGCTGTGTTTCATGGAGGGGAACCGATTGCCCTTTCTTTAACAGATCGATAATCTCTTTTGATTCTCCTTGCAGATGTAGGGGAGTGATGACTGGATATTCTTCATTTTCTTCGTCAAAATCTTCTTCAGCCCAGCCGAACATTTGAATAAAAGCATCGTTTACCTTAATGACTTCTTGTCTCGTATTTAATATAAGAATCGCATCAGTCGTCCCTTTTAATACCGATTCTAGAAGATCAAGAGCAACGCTGAGTTCTTCCTCTTTCTGCTTATGAGAAGTAATGTCTCTTCCGGTGATCACTAATACTTGCGGCTTTCCATCCTTTGTAAAAGTTGGCTGCTTAATAAGTTCCAGCATAACGACGCGGCCGCTCTTCATATGGATCTTTTCGGCTGTTTTAATTGGTTTTCCTGATTCCCAAGCCCTTTTATCAGAGAGATTGCACCTTTCAATAGCTTCTTCTGAAAGTCTTGTCTGCATTTCTTCAAGACTTTTTCCTTTATAATCATTTTCATATATACCATAAATGTTCAAAGCAAAACGGTTTGCTTCTGCCCAAGTCCCATCTGGATATCTTAAACAAACAAATTCAGGCAGGACATCAATCATCTCTTTTAAAGTGGCAACTGCAGGAAGTTCGTCCTGGCTTATTACTTTCATTTTAATCCACCCTTTTTACTAAAACTTTCTTAACGTTTATTATTTAAATAAAAGGATCTCTTTTCCTTCAACAATTTTGAACATTCGCACGTCAAATTCATTTATTTTTCGCCTAAATATGACAAAAAGACGCTTCCTTTGAGGAAAGCGTCTTTTGTATTTGTTGGCGATTAAACAGCTTTTACTGCTTCTTTTAGCGATTTTCCTGGCTTGAACGCTGGAACGTTGCTTGCTTGGATCATGATTTCTTCACCAGTTAGAGGATTGCGTCCTTTTCTTGCGTTGCGGTTTCTCGTTTCAAATGTTCCGAAACCGATAAGCTGCACGCTCTCGCCGTTTTTCAAAGCATCTGTAATCGCATCTAGCACAGCATCAACGGCAAGCGCTGATTCTTTTTTGTTCATACTTGTTGCATTTCTAACTGCATCTACTAAATCCATCTTTTTCATTATAAGTTGCTCCCTTCAAACATTGAATGAACTGCTTGTGTAGCAACATTATTAACGGATATTAAAGGTTTCATACAGAAAGATATAAAATTCCGAAAAATATTTATATAGTTTAATAATTAATACTTAAAATCCTTGTATTGTCATGCCGCCATCAACGAATAACGTTTGACCATTTACATAATTTGAGGCTTCGCTTGCAAGAAAAACAGCTGGTCCTACAAGGTCAGGAAGTTCTCCTACTCGTTTTTGCGGAGTTACAGCTAAGATATCATTCAAGTACTCTTCATTGGCAAGCAATTTTTCTGTAAGCGGTGTCTTAAAATACCAAGGACCGATGCTATTTACGTTAATACCATACTCTCCCCATTCAAGTGCTAGGTTTTTAGTCATTTGAATGATCGCAGCTTTCGTAGATGCATAGACGACTCCTGTTCGAAGGGCCACGTGACCCGCAACAGAAGAAATCGTAATGATTTTTCCACCACCAGCTTCCTTCATTCGTTTCCCCGCTTTTTGAGAAAACCAAAATGCTGAACGCAGGTTTGTATTCATGATTGTATTCCACTCTTCATCTGAAACATCCATTGCTTTTGAACGAATGTTCATACCGGCATTGTTTACGAGAATATCCAATCTGATTTTTTTTGAATCTAGTGTTTCAAAAATTTTCTCTATATGATCCTTGTTTGTTACATCCGCTTCAAATATGTACGCTTTTGAACCTTTACTCTCGATGATTTCAGCTGTTTTTTCCAGATCTGATTGTGTTCGTGAAACGATAACTACATCCGCTCCAGCTTCAGCATAACCGATTGCAATCGCATGTCCGATTCCTCTGCCAGCACCCGTTACGAGCGCTGTCTTGCCTTTTAATGAAAATGACGGTAAATACATATTCGCTGCCTCCTTTTTAGTTATAAAGCTCTGGGGAAATGGCAAAGTATCGCTGTTGATCTCCTTTATAATCTCCAGCTCCCATTGCACTCATGCTGTTTATACGAATTTGATAGGAAAATTGAGGAACCATTGCTTCTTCTGAATCTGTGTTTTCATCCGTTGAAGCGGCTTCGGTATGTTTTTGGATACCCGATCTTTCAATAGTCCAAAATGATGCATCTTCAACATCCAAAGAAGCCTCGTCAGAATTTGTGAAGTACACATAATACAGATCACCAGTTGGCAACATTTTCTTTAAACCGTGCAGATCAAGCGCCTGAAAATAGATGGTAGGTGATGAAATATAATTCTGATGATTCATCATCATTTCTTCCTCGTCCTTCTGAATGTGTGTAACCACTTGATATTTATCGTTTAAAAGTGTAATCCACGCACTCATGTTTCGGTCGTCCCTACTGTAATAGATTTCATAGTTGAATTGCTTCATTTTCCCATCTTTTTCAAAGGATAGTTCCATATTATTGATAGCTAGCTCCCCATCTGCATCTAGTGCTGCTTTTACTTTCTCATATTCCTTTAAGAAATTCATTTCATATGCATTATCTGAAGATGGCTTTAACTGTATCATTCCTTCGTAATACGCTTCAACCGAGTGCGAAATAACGATGCTTAAAGCAAATGATAATAACCCGAGTGAAGCAGCCCACTTTTTCGATTGTTTATTCGAAATAATCTTAGGCAGAAAGAAAAGCAAAAATACCGCAATTCCAACGGGTAAGATCCAAGACTCCAATCGTAAAGTAAACGTTCCTAAAAAGTAGTAGCCAACCAGTTTCCAGCCTAAAAAACGTTCTTCCCGATCTCCTTTTTTCTTGTAAACCAGCACTAATAGCAAAATAAAAACGAGAGATATCCCCCAGCTTAGTAAGGATTCTAGTTGCATCAGATTCACATCCCCTATTTTTTGGATATTAAAATAAGTTTATCAAAAAAATGGATGAAGATGCCGAAAAATAATTTGATAGATTCCGCATCACAAAAAAAAAAATATATGATCACATAAAAATTACGACTCATCACATAAAAATTAAAGGTCATCACATAAAATGAATTTCCCTTTCTTACTGGACCACTCAAAAATACAAAAAAGACATGACTCAAAAGCCATGTCTTTACGACTCTACCCATTCTTTTCTAAGCGTGAATAAATCTTTCAATTCATCTGTTGATAGTTCAGTAATCCAGTTTTCGCTCTGAATTACTTTTTCGGATAACTCTTTCTTGCTTTCAAGCATCATATCAATCTTTTCCTCAAGCGTGCCGAGTGTGATCATCTTATGAACCGTAACAAATTTCTTTTGTCCGATCCGGTGAGCCCTGTCAGTTGCTTGATTCTCAACCGCTGGATTCCACCATCTGTCGTAATGAATAACATGGTTCGCTTCAGTAAGGTTAAGTCCCGTTCCTCCAGCTTTTAACGATAAGATAAAAATAGGATGCTCTCCCTTTTGAAAACTTTCGATCATTTCATCTCGTTTTTGCTTCGTAAGACTTCCGTGCAAAAAGAGGACGGTTCGACCAAACTTTTTCTCTGCATAGTTCTTAATTAATTCACCCATAAAAATAAACTGAGTGAAGATCAAACACTTCTCATCCTTCTCGAGGATTGCATCAATTAATTCAATGGTCTTTGCAAACTTAATTGATTGATCTTCTAATTTCGTTAATTTATCGTTCTTCGTATAAAGAGCAGGGTGATCGCAGATTTGCTTAAGTTTGCCAAGCATTGCCAGTAATAGGCCGCGTCTTTGCATTCCTGTAACTTTTTCAAGCTGTTCAAACGTATCTTGAACCAGTCTTTCATATAACGAAGCTTGCTCTTTGGATAACGGACAATATTCTTTAATTTCTTGTTTTTCAGGCAGATTGAGCTGAACGGCTGGATCCATTTTCGTGCGGCGAAGCAAGAAAGGCTGTACAAGCTGCTTAAGCTGCTGCAAGCGTAAATTGTCATTCTCTTTCTCAACAGGTACCACGAATTTCTTTTGAAAGGATGGTTCACTTCCTAAATAGCCCGGATTCAGGAAATCGAAAATAGCCCAAAGCTCCAGCAACCTGTTCTCTACAGGGGTTCCTGTTAACGCAATCTTGTGTCGTCCATTCAGCTTCCGTATGCTTCTTGACTGTTTTGTATAACTGTTCTTTATATTTTGTGCCTCATCAAGCACGATCGTTTCCCAAAACGTTCCGCCCATCTCGTCAAAATCAAGCTGGCATGTCGTATAGGAAGTAATAACGACATCATACTTTTTATACCAGTCTGCGAAATCTTCTCCCTTTTTTCGGTTCGAACCATAGTGAAGACCAACCGTCAGGGTCGGAGAAAAATGCTCCAGCTCTTTTTGCCAGTTTCCGATAACGGATGTAGGACAAACAAGTAAAAATGTCCCTTTCTGCTTCTCCTTTTCCTTCACTTTTAAAAAGTAATCAATCGTTTGTACCGTTTTTCCAAGTCCCATGTCATCTGCCAGACATCCACCGAGTCCAAACTCTCTAAGGAAGTACATCCAGGAGCTTCCTGTTAGTTGATATTCTCGTAAAGTTCCTTGTAAATTCTTGGCTTTCGGTTCAACAGGAAGTGACTTAATCTCAGAAAGCTGATCCATCCATAGATTTAAGGGTTCATCCCATTCCATGTCGAGCATTGGACCTTCTCCATCAATGCCTTCAAGGCCATCTTCAGCTGGATTGGTTTCCATGTTTAGAAGATGCTGCTCTAACACGTCTTTTAATTGAATTCCAGTACGGTCGACATTCTTGATCAAGTGGCGAACTTGCTTCATCCATTCAGGGTCCACTCTGTACCATTGACCGTTTCTGCGTACTAGCCTTCTGCTGCCGTCAACAAGCTTACGAAACTCTTCCTCTGAAAGGTCTTCATCACCAGTAGACATTCTCCAATCAAATTGCATGATGGCATTTAATCCAAGAAATGAAGGGGCTCCACCAGCGACTTGCGATTTTGTCTTGATCTTCACTTTAACCTTAGGCTGCAGTTCCTGTACGGTTTGCCACCATTCTGGCAGCACAACAGTCATTCCAATTTGCTTAAGCATATGACTTTTAAGAGTTAAGAAATCCCAGGCTTCTTTTTCAGTAATTTCGCTGCGAAACTCTTTACGACTCGTAAGCTTCATCCAAGAAATGAGTTTTGACACAAGTTCAATATCCGATTCGAGCATTTCTTTAAAAGGCTTCCATTCGTCAGGTAAGAGTGTACTTTTACCATGATAAGGCACACGAATCCCTTCCTCTACTTCCTGAAGAAAGACGTTCAAGTGCCATAAATCATTACTGACCTCTGCATCCTCATTTGGTTCTGACAGTTCAAAAACAAGCTCAAATGGCTTAGGATCTGCTCTCCAGCCAATCTTCACGAGCCATTCATCCTCATTCAAATGACTCAAGGCCGATATGACTTGGCGAGGGATTCCTCTCATTCGGTCTCTGTTAAAGCGTGAAGGCATAGGGATGGAATCGTCATCAGGCACCGTAGAGAGAGCTTCGTTTATCCACTGAGATTCAATAGGTTCACCCTTTTTTCTCCACGCCCAATTCCCTTTCTTCCATGCTTCAAAATCAGGGGTTACCTTTTCTTTCTTCAGCAGATTATAAATGTCATTTGCCTCTTTTACATAAGCTCTCGAATCATCTTCCCAGTTGTTTTCGGAAAGAAAGAAATCCGGATACTTATTAAATAGGATAAACGCTTCTCCAGCACTTAAATAAACGTTCTGATCATCGTCAATATCGAGCATCGTTCCGTAAAATGAAGGTTGATGCCAGGTGAATAAAAGAGGTTTCCAGTCGTTTACATGCACTCTTTTCAATTGGTTAGTGGCCCACAAAACCATATTTCCCTGAAGCCATTTCGCGTGAAGCAAAAGATTGCTTGTATCGATCATGAAATAAACTTTCCTTTCCTAAGCTCTTCTTGAAAGGCTCTTAGCCGGCCGTAAACAGTAGCAATTTTATCTATATACTGCGAAAAGCGTTCTTCTTCCCCAAGATCAAAATAAAGAGAACGAAGGGTTTTTAAATGTTTAATGGCTGATTGATAGGACTTTCTTGTTCGTTCGTTAATCAATCTGTCAATCGCTTGGTGGTAGATTGGCAATACGTTCTCTTTTTGAAAGGACACGACCTCTTTCAAGTCTTTTCTTTGGATTAATTCTGGAGAGTAACCCATGATTACCTGTAATTCTACCCACCGTTCATGCTCACCGATTACCATCAAATACTCACCATATTCATAAAAAGTGATCGGCAAGAATTCAATCAGCATCTCTTCATACTGATCCTCATCTCCTGTATGCTGAGCATACTTCCAAAAATAGCTTAAATATTCATGGAAAAATTCACGTGAGTCAGAATGGTAATAATACGTGCCCACCCGTTCTAAAAAATGCGGCTTTAAGTCAAGAAGCCATAATAAAAGACGATCCCACTCTTGCTTGTCTAATAAAAGCTTCATCCAAACGAGATAATGAACCATCTCGACTTTCTTTTCACTTTGGCTCAGCCGCTCAAAAGCGAGGGTGTCATCTCCGCTTGCAAAAGCAAAATGAACAAGTGCCAGCTCCAGCATCTGTGACGTTTTCCCGCCTTCTTTTTCCTCCATTAACTGCTTTTCATACTTTGTCACCCAAGCTTGATCCCTATAAAGCAGCGACCAGCTGATCTGAAAAAGATAAAATAGCAAATGTCCCCACTTAGGCGGTATCTCATATAGGCTTTGGAAATTTCGCAGACTCTCCTCTACAAGCTTTTTATTTTCTTGTAGCAGCTTTTCACTGTTAATCTGTTTTAACGTCACATACATCTGATCAGAAAGCTTCTCAACTGTTGCATCAAAGTTTGCCTGCATATAAGTAGCCACACCATATTGTGCTTCAAATGAAAACAACCGGATCAGCGTCTCGATCTGTACATGATATTTATATAAAGAAGCAACATCTTCATCAAAAAACTGACCTGCATTCAATAAAGCAGGATAATAATCACGGTAAATATGCACAAATGTATAGCTCGTATCTTTTCCGTCTACAAGATCGCGAAAGGAGACGGTTTGCATTTTACGTCTTTCGAATGTTTCGAACCGCTCTGAAAAATACTCTCGCCACAGCTGAACAGAATGTGTGTTTTGAACTTTTTGTTCAGGTGTATCATAATGCCGTTCATTTTGCCCACTTTTATGTTCCTCAGTAGGTTTCATTCCGTCTCCCCCCTTCCTTTTTATTACCAATTATAGCGAATTCATTAGACAAACATTCATGTATATCATATCTATTTTAAAGGAAACGGCGTAAATTGACCAAAGAAAACACATTCGATCATTTAAATCGTTGTATTTCTTCCGATAATAGATAAACAAGTTCAATGATTTGCACACATGAATTGATTCTTATTAAAAACGGTTTATTAACAATAGTTGCTTTGTATGTGTTTCATTTCCCTCTATGTCAGGTTGACCACCTGTAACGGAAATCAAAATTCCACAAGCAACTTTTCAGTTTTCAACAAAGGCCTATAACAGATCCTTCTATAAAAGGGAGTTTTACCTATGAAAGAACACACTGTCCTAGAACGCATCATCTTATTGAGAGAAGAATTATATCGTATGTCTTCTCAGCTCAACTATGAACTCACACATCCTAGACTTGTAAATGTCAGTCAGCAGCTTGATCAGCTATTGAACCAATATGCGAGAATAAAACAAAAGGCATAAAAAAATGGCCGATCGATCACCGGCCATTCTATTCTTGCTCACTATAATGTGTTCTTTGCTGTTCAATCTTATCGAGTATGCGCTCCACTTCCTCTTCAGCTTGCTGACTGGAAATCATATCTTTCCGAAGTAGATTTTCAACTGCCTCATGCTCTGCGTACAAAGTTTCAATCGTTGCCTTATATTCCTGTGATTTTCTCCACTCTGGATGCTGCTCATACATCTCATCTAATCTCTTTTTTGACTCCTCACTTTTATGAACGTACAATGCTTTCCACTTTTCAAATACAATCGATGAAATGATCGCTTCCTTTTTCAGCTGGTATAGTCTCTGTATAGCATAATCATATCGATTCACAGCTGTAATCACTTCTTCATATTCGGTTTTCTCCTTGTTCGAGCCTTTAATCTTTAATCGGCTGATAAGGGCAGATATTGTCATGCCTTGTGCAAGCAATGAAAAGAACACCACGCTAAACGCCAAAATAATAATATCCTCTCTGCCAGGAAAATCATTAGGTAGACTTAAGGCAAGCGCAATAGATAAAGAGCCTTTAAGGCCTCCCCAATTTAGTACATGCTTCCACTTTGTTGGAATACCCTTTATAGTAAACAGCGTTCCGTAAACCGCGATCGTTCTCGCGATTAGTACAATGAGAATGCTGCTAATAATTAATCCCCATTTATCATTAATATTGATATAAGCAATCTCTAATCCTACAAGTAAAAACACGAGAGAATTGGCAAACAAAGCCAACACATCCCAGAACGAATGGATGTTTATTTTAGTGGTGGGACTCATTCCTATCTTCGCTCCATAGTTTCCAAAAGTTAATCCAGCTACAACTACTGCTATAACTCCTGAAACGTGTATGCTTTCCGCTATTAAGAAGCTTCCATAAAATAAAAGAATAGAAAATAAGATCTCTAGTGGGTAATCATCATACCAACTCGTAAACTTTGAAAAAATATAACCTAATCCTCCACCAACAAGTACACCGCCAATGGATACCTTTAACAGCATCAACAGTGCTGATACAAACCCACCTGCGCCCATTTCGATATAGGAAGGAAGATAGATCGAAGCAATCATGAAAAGAACGACAGCTAATCCGTCATTAAATAAACTCTCACCTTCAATAATTGTGGAGAGTTTTCTGTTCACTCCGAGTGATTTAAAGATACTTAACACTGAAACAGGATCAGTTGCACTCATTAGTGCTGCGAATACAAATGCGGTTTGAAGCCCAAGACCCAGTACATAATAGGAACCAGCTCCTACAATTATGAAAGTAAGAAACGTTCCGCCGAGCGCAAGTGCTATGATAGGCTTTGCATGATCACGCAAATGACTGAAAGGAAGCTTTATACTTGCCTCACCTAGCAAGGTAGGCAGCAATAAAGAGATAATAATGAATTGAAAGGTATATCCTTCTTGAATAATGCCTTTTAAAGGTTCCAACTCTGGGACTGGTACAAGACCAATTATTCCGCCGACAATAACTAAAGCTATGGGGTATGGCTTTTTTATTTTCTTTGCTAGAGCCGTTACACCAACAGCAACAGCTAATAATACCAATGCAATATTTAGTGAGTGATGCATAACAATCTCCTCTCTATCTCTTACATTACTTTATATTCCCCATATCCTATATCATTCAGACAGAATTTGGAGAATTAAGCATTCGACATACCCTCCCTGTTTTTTGTAGCATTTTGTAACATTATCACTTCTTTCGACGAAACCCTTTTTCTTTTCGTAAATCTATTGCATATTAATTTAAGACAAAATCTCTCATGAAAGTTGTGAATAGAACATGTTATTGCAATTAATTGAGGAAAAACGTGAAGTACTGCTCTGCCTTGGGAAAACTTATGGACTATCAGCACAAGAAACCGTAACTTGCAGTCAGGAGTTAGATCAATTATTAAACCGTCTTGATGGTTTTATGAAAGAGCCTAATAACGAGACGTAACTTCTTGTCTATTTCCCAGGAAATTTGTCGAGCAGATACAGCACGAAAGAAATTCAAAATAAAAAATTATTCAACTGTCTATTTTTACCTATTATTATATTAATATATCTTTGTAATCTACTTGTTATCTTCTCCTAATCCGTTTGTTACATTTCATTAGTATAATTGGCAACCGAGGCGTATTTAACCAATTATACATATTAGGAGGAGTTATCATGATAAAAAAATGGGTAATTACAGGGGCTCTAGCATTCGGATTGCTCGTTTCTGCTCCAGTCAGCGGATTTGCGGCAATGGGTGATCACACACTCCGACCAGGTGTTTGGGACAATGACGTATATGAACTTCAAGGTAAACTAAAAGCGATGGGATATTACGATTTTGCTGTTACAACAGGCTATTACGGTCCTGTAACTAAACAAGCCGTTACAAGCTATCAAAAAGCAAAAGGGTTATCAGTAGATGGAATTGCTGGACCACAAACTTTTAACAGCATTCAAAATAACATACAAAAGAAAACCATGACGGTTGCTTCAACAGCTTACACAGCAAGTTGTGATGGCTGCAGCGGTACGACTTATGGAGGGACAAACTTAAAAGAGATTCCTTATGCAAAAGTTGTAGCGGTGGATCCAAGTGTTATACCACTCGGTTCTGTTGTATACGTACCTGGTTATGGCTATGCTGTTGCAGATGATACTGGCGGTGGAATTAAAGGAAATGAGATTGATATATTCATGAAGAACTATTCAGATGCAGTCAACTGGGGCAGAAAAAACGTCAATATCACAATCATAAACTAACACGAGATGGGGGCAATTAGACCCCATCTTTTTTATTTGCTTACTTTTTTTAAATAGGAGGTGAGCTTATCCTTTGTTACATTAATTTCAAAAATATTACATTTTTTCATTTTCTAACTATTATAATAATGGTAAAGTAGTTTTATAGATTTAGAGAGGAAGTACATATATGAACATGCTGAATCAAATGACTGCAGTGAAAAATGCGATTGCAGCCGTTCTAGCAGGTAAAGACGAACTTGTTGAACTTACGATGATCGCGATTGTAAATAAAGGACATCTATTACTAGAGGACGTGCCTGGAACTGGAAAAACAGTTCTTGCAAAAAGTCTTGCTCGTTTGATTGGAGGCGATTTCAAACGAATTCAGTTTACTCCTGACATTCTTCCAACTGACATCACTGGTATTCAATTCTTTCATCCTAAACACCAAGAATTTGAGATGAGACCTGGACCAGTTATGACCAATATTTTATTAGCTGATGAAATTAATCGTGCAACACCCCGCGCTCAATCGAGTCTATTGGAAGTTATGGAAGAGCGGCAAGTAACGATTGATGGTGAAACAATAAAACTTCCAACTCCTTTTTTAGTTATGGCTACTCAAAACCCAATTGAATCTCACGGAACATTTCCATTGCCTGAAGCACAGCTTGATCGTTTTTTTATGAAGCTTCCGTCTGGATATCCTAATTACGATCAAGAAAAACAAATGCTTCACATGTACCGATCAAAGAATCCGCAAGACACAATTGAGCCTATTTTTTCACTTGAAGATATTCTATTGATGCAGCAAGAGGTACAGCACATTCATGTGAGTGATGAGGTTGAGAATTACTTGCTATCTATCGTTCAAGCTACACGGAATCATGAGTTTATTGAGAATGGTGTCTCTCCTCGTGGCACTCTTGCTTTTATGAGAGCGGCTCAAGGTGCGGCATATGTACAAGGAAGAACGTTTGTTACACCTGATGACATCCAGTATGTTGCTCCATATGTTCTGTCTCACCGCTTAGTTCTTACGATGGAAGGAACGATGAGAAAAACAAAAGAGAATGTGCTGCGTGACATTTTAGAATCAATTGAGGTGCCTGTAGAATCCGAGGCAGGAAGATAACATGGAGTGGAGTAATCAAGTATGGATTAAACCTGTTTTCAAGGTGCTCGTTCTCTTTAGTCCCCTGCTCTTCATCATTGGGTTTTATCGCAATATTTCATTTCTCTTTCTGCTCGGTTTATTTATACTGTTCTTTTACGGTGCCACATTGCTGCAGTTTAATTTTGCAGCTAAAGATCTGCATGTGGATCGAGTTAGGCAAATCTATCGGCTTTTTCCTGGAGACTCGGATGCCTTTTCTGTAAAGCTTCTGCATAAAGGATTCTGGCCGTCTTTTAGAGGAGAAATCTTTCTTACACATAAAAATATGATCTCTTCAGAAGAAACGGAGGATTCCGCTTCCGCCAAAGGCAGAATAGAAGTAAAACGGCCATTTGCTATTTATCGAAAAACAGCATATACACAAACGATACCTTTTGTGGCTCAAAAACGCGGGACGACAAGAATCTCGAATGTGACGCTGCATATCCATGACCCGTTGCAAACGAGCGGACAATCATTGACCTATCAAGCTTTGTTCCCAGCGGAGATTATCGTGTATCCTAAGCCGCTCCCTGTCCATAGAATCGAGCAGCTTTTTTATCAAGGAACTGGGGAAGCATCTCGTCCTTTTGCTTTGTTTGAAAATGCAGCACTTCCAGCAGGCAACAGGGATTATGCCTATGGGGACTCTTTTCATAAGCTGCATTGGAAAGCTACTGCCAGAACAGGAACACTTCAAACAAAAGTTTTTGAAAAAACAGTAGTCTATCACTGGACGTTCGTGTATATGATACAGCCTGACCATAAGGATACGAGAACAGCGGAAGAAATTGAAAATGAAATCAGTTATTTGGCGTTCATGTGTCAGTTTGCCGCTGAAAAAGGAATACCTTTTGAAGTCTACATCAATTTCAAAGTTCCCGGTCCTCTCGGCATGTATCATGTCCCTACTGACAGCGGACCACAGCATCTCAGTAAAGTATTAGAAGGTCTTGCTCGCATCGATCGGTCAAATATAACCGTTAAGCCTCAATATATGTGGACAAAAATAAATGGAAACTTCGCAGGCAAAGTTCCGTTTGTGATCCTTTTAGGCCATATTCCAAATGATACAGATACTGTTTTCATAACAAAGAAATGGATACAAGCTGGGGGAAGATTATTCTATATCAGCCATAGTGATTCTGAAGCATTTCTGATGCCATATCGGGCACAGGAGGTCGTGACATGTTAAACAGTCAGCGGCTCATTCTGTATGGGATGAACATGATCTTTGATAGCATGCTCTTATTTTTGCTGTATGTCCTTCTTTTGCAGGGAGGCTCTTGGCAAGATCTCTTGTTTTATATAACAGCTTTGATTCTCATAATTGCACTAAGCGGCTCCCTTTTCACGTATAAGCCGTCTCTTTTAAAAGGAACACTAGTCCTTACACTCATATTGTCCATTTTTTTATTTTGGCTATTAACCTCTTCACTACTATTTTCAGCTATTTTATCATCCATCTTCATATGGAGAAGCACAGAAAATTGGCAGGATCCCTTAAAGGCTGATCTAGAACTCCTTTTAGCTGTATCTGTAGTCCTTTCTCTTTTGCTGTCTTTCTTTTTCAAAGACGGATACACCGTCATGTATGGTGCTGTTTGGCTGCAATTCTTATTTATGCTCTTCATAAAGATGACGGTTCATTATTTTAAAAATCCATCTGCAGATAAACTTTGGAAAGATTTCTCGATTCCCATTAGCGTTACTGGTTTAAGTGCAGTGATTTTTATCTTTTTAGGACCGCTTAAACAATTCATTTATTGGCTTGTTGATGGCGTATTATTCGTATTGTACTACGTTTTGGCCATGCCACTATGGAAACTGTTTAGCTTTCTTGCGGTTCCCATTCAATACTTAATCAAATTATTTGAGAAGGATGAACAAGTAAACAGCGATACAGGCAAGGTTGAGGAAGAGATCTTATTGCCTGAACAGCTTGAATCTCCCGATTTTTCGATTCTGTGGTGGTCGATAGTTATCCTGTTCATTATGATCGCCGGATTTTATATTTGGAGGAAAAAAGCACTCCTACTCGGGAGAAAAAATCCATTATTAAGCGATAATTTAGCCGGCTTAAGTCACGCTGACTTGATGGGCAACTATTCTTCTAAAAAAAGATGGCTTCATTCTAATGACAGGACAAGAAAGCGATTTTTACGCTTTGAAAAAACAATGGATAAACGCGGTTTTTCACGACTGCCAGGTGAATCGCCTGCTCTTTGGTTTGAACGGCTTAAACTGTCTGGAGACGAAGCGGAATCTGTTTTAAAGGCTTATGAAAAAGTGCGATATGGTGAAGAAATCATTACAAATGAAGAATTCAACCATTATGCTGCTGTCATTAAAAAACTTGAAAAGTCAGAGCACCTTCAGAAAAAGAAGTCTAATTAAAGGCTTCTTTTTCAATTCAGTTTACTGTTCATCACAACCTACATCATATACTATAGTTATAGAAGTAATCGGAATTAGAGCGTTAAGGAGGCTATTATGACTAAAAAGATTTATGTGATACATGAAAATAGTGAATGGACGACTCCATTGTTTCAGCGTTTTGAAGAATTTGGTCTTCCTTATGAAGACTGGCACATGGCAAAGGGGCACATTGATCTAACAAAAGCTCCGCCAGAAGGCATATTCTATAATCGTATGAGTGCGTCTTCTCACACAAGAGGCCATCGATATGCACCTGAATATACATCAGCTGTATTAGCCTGGCTAGAAAGCTACGGACGTAAAGTGTTCAATAACTCTAGAGCTCTTCAGCTTGAGATCAGCAAAGTCGTTCAATATACCGCATTAAAAGCTTTTGATATTCCTGTTCCCCGTACAATTGCAGCTTACGGTAAAGAGGAGTTATTAAAAGCTGCAAAAAGCTTTGACGGTCCATTTATCACAAAGCATAACCGGGCTGGTAAAGGGCTCGGTGTTCAGTTATTTCAAACACAAGCCGCTCTTGAAACGTATGTGAATTCTTCAGCTTTTGACGAATCCATTGACGGTATCACCCTTTTACAAGACTATATTGAAGCACCTGAATCATACATTGTCCGCTGTGAATTCATTGGCGGAAAGTTTTTATACGCAGTCCGTGTAGATACATCAGAAGGGTTTGAACTTTGTCCAGCTGATGCATGCCAAATCGGTGACCAGTTCTGCCCGATTACTGAGCAGCCTGAGAAACCAGAGCCGAAGTTCAAGATCTTAAAGGATTTTACACTTCCCCTTCAAGACAATTACGAAGCATTTTTAAAAGCAAATAACATCACGTTTGCTGGTATTGAAATTATTACTGATAAAAATGCGCAGGTTTACGCGTATGATGTGAATACAAATACGAATTACAACCGAGAGGCGGAAGAAACGGCAGGCATTTACGGAATGAAGGCAATAGCTGAGTTCTTAGGGAGTGAGCTGTAAACCTGTGGGGTGAGGAACTTTGCTTGTTGTAAAAGGCTGGTTCCGTAAAACTTTGTTGTTGTTGGAAGTAGTTAATTTCCGTTCCAGATGCTCGCTTTCCGCGGGGCAGGCGGTGAGCCACATTGACACGTTTCACTTTTAAGTGTCTCACCTACCCGCCTCTCCTAGCCGAGAGTCTTGCATCTTACACTCAAATCAACTGTCACAGAAGATAGTAAAAATGAAATTTGAAAGCAACAATCATTTAGAAAAGAGACTTTTAAAAAGGTTTCTGCTTGGGAATTCTTATTATTCTCTTCATTGCAAGTTGGTTGTAGCGGAAGGTTGCCGACTCCTACGGGACGAGCGGGCAGGTGGAGACTCCTAATGGCGCAAAGCGGCAGGAGGCTCACCGTACGCCCCGTGGAAAGCGAGCAACCTGGAGCGGAAACCAACAACTTCAATCATCAATGTATAGCAAAAACAGCTTATGTATGATCAACAACAACAGGTGTCTGGTTTAAGCTCTCCCATAAGTAATAGGTAATATAGGTCCGCCATGGTTTCCAATTCTCTGCAAGTTTCCTTACTTCTTCCTCTGACGGCTGCTCTGTTAGCTGCCAGACTTGCCGAACGGCATTTCTTAATCCGATATCTGCAGCAGGGAGTATATCTGTTCGTCCCATACCGAATATCAGCAAACATTCAATCGTCCACTTGCCAATACCCCTAATAGGCAGCAAGGTGTTCATGACTTGTTCATCCGTCATCGTCCATAGACTTTCCAAGTCGAGCTTGCCGTCTGTGATGAGTCTTGCAAGGTCAATGATGTACTCCGCTTTTCGCTGGCTGAATTGCAGTTCACGTAGATTTTCATATGCAAGCTTTGAAACAGCGTCTGGTGTTGGAAAAACCTGAAACATCTCTCCTTCTATCTCTACTTCTTCCCCAGCTGCTTCAATTAGCCTTTCGGTCAGTGTTCCAGCAAACGTTAAATTGACTTGTTGACCAATAATGATCTTCACGATTGATTCAAAAAGGTCAGTATCCGTTAGAAGTTTTAAGCCTTCAAAACGATTTAGTACATTTGCTAATTCTTTATCCACAGCAAAATGCTGATACAAAGGCGAAATGTCAATTTCGGTTGAGAAAAGCTGCTGAATCTTATCTTTTGCTTCTCGTTCGTTTACTTCACCGCTTAAAGGTTTTACCAGGCATTCTAAAAGGGGTTGGTTTACAGTTCCGCACGAAACTACTTTAATGTAACAAGATACACCGTCAATCCGAATGACCTTTTCGTACTTCGTATGTTGTTGATTAAGTTTTAAGACATGCGTTTTACCTGTAACCGTCAATCGCTGCATCATTTTTTGAAAATCAAATGGCGGTTTAGGTGCAAGTGTAAACTTCATCCTTTATTCTCCCCTTCATATGTCCGATCGGTGTCTGATTTAGTTTTATCTTCTTCTCTTTTTACATATGGATTATCTTCTAATTGATCTACGGTATGTTTATAAGAATAACCTTTCGTAATCGCTGCCGCGAAAATAATAACAACAAAAATGATAATAACAAGGGTAATTAATATAGAAATGGTTAACGTGCTCATATTTACTCCTTTATTAAAATACTGACTTCAATCTGTATGATAGCACATTTTCCCATATAAAAAGCAGTCATGCCTGTAATGTGGCACAACTGCTTTAAAGAAGTTTTAATTTTTTTCTTCGTACTTTTCATGCATGACGATGCGATCGATATCAAAGCGATCAGTCGGTTTTGCTGGACCGTCTGCATATCCGAGCGTAATCATCATGACTGGTATAAATCGTTCTGGAATGCCTAGAGCAGGTATGATTGCTGCATGGTCAAATCCAGTCATCGGACAAGAGTCAATACCTGCTGCTTTAGCTGCGAGCATCAGCTGCATCGCCCCAAGAGAAGCGTTCTTTAGTGCTTCTCTTTCCCCGATCGCACGCCCTTGTGAATAAGCCGAGTTGATGTTTTTTAATAAAATGTTTCGCGCTTCTTCTGGAGCTTTTTCGAAAACTTCGGCAGCCACCTTGTCTGCTTCCGTATCTCCTAAAACAATAACAACTGCTGAGGCATCAAGTACGTGCTTTTGATTATAGGCAATTGGAAAGAGCTTTTCTTTTTGTTCTTGTGACGTCACTACAATAAAGCGCCAGTGCTGAAGGTTCCAGGCAGATGGTGCTTTTCCCGCCATCTCTAGAATCTTATGAAGTGTCTCATTCGGTATCTCTCTATCTTTTTGATACAGTCTGACAGAAGATCGTTCTTCCATCACCTTAAATGTCTCGTTCATTCTCTCCACTCCTTGCTCCGAATTACTTGGCATACTTAACTTCGCAATAAAGAGGTGCCTGTAGTAACCGACACCTCTTTACTATTCCACTAATTATAGTGGGTTATCAGTTGTAGTCAAAGATTACGCATTGCGCTTAACTGCTGATAATTCCTTTGCCAACTCTGAAGCTTTTTCTCTTGCATCCGCTAAAATTTCTTCTGCACGATCTGGAGCTGCAGCCATTCCTTCCGTGTACACATGGTGATAATCCGTAATACCGATAAACGCCATTACCCCTTGAAGGTATCCGTTCGTAAATTCAAAAGCTTGTGCAGGACCTTCGGAATATACGCCTCCACGAGATTGAATGTGAACAGCTGTTTTACCGCCTAATAATCCGGCTGGTCCATTTTCTGTATACTTAAACGTTTTCCCTGCCATTACAACATTATCGATGTATGCCTTTAGCATTGGAGGATAACTCAAGTTCCACATTGGTGTGTTAAATACGTACATATCTGCAGATAAGAACTGATCTAGAATTTCACCCATACGGCTAGTTTTTTCAACTTGTGACGGTGAAAGCTCTTGGCCTGCTGCTAATTTACCCCATGCATCAAGAACATCTGCATCGATAAACGGAATGTTTTCTTCATAAAGGTTAACCGTTTCAATTTCAATGTTTTGATCCTGATTTGATAGCTCATTTAAGAAATGACGTCCTAAGCGAAGACCGAACGATTGGTCCAATGGTTTTGGATTTGAATTAATATAAAGTACTTTCATGTGATTCTCTCCCTTGAATGTTTTGTTGTTTTTAGTGATTAACTTCTCTTTAGTAAGTTGATTCCTTTACATCATAAAACCTTAACTTACTTTTGTCAAGCATTGAACTTTTTATTATTATCATGATTTTATTTAGTATTTTTTACCAATAAAAAAACGCTTTCCAGCAAAGCTAGAAAGCGTAAAGGGGAGCAAATTTAGTGTTCCGTTAAAAGGAACTCGTACCTTTGTAAAAGTTATATTCTTCAAGGCCGTCAAAACATTTCAAACGGTCCCCGATGGTTAAACCAAAATCAATATAAGCATGACTTTTAGCTGTTAACAGATTTTTGTCTTCCACGATTTGTTTGGACTGATATGTCCCATTTAACCAGCTGTTAGTCTTAGTAAGTTCTTCCTCATGCAACGAAACCGTGTAGGACCTGCCGTTTAATATTCCTGATCTTCCTAAAATAACAGCACCGTTTCCAATCGCTGCGATTCGAATATTTTCTCTGTTAAACACTTGCAAGAGATGCAACAGCCTTGGATTCCCTTGGGTAAATGCTTGTTTTCCCCCTGGGATGAGCAACATCTCATAATCCATGGGACTTATATTCTTTACTTTAATCGTGGGCTGCATCAGCAAACCACATTCACTCGTAACAGTTCCTGGTAAAAGCGAGAAAGGCAGCACTTCATATTTTTTACCGATAATAGATAAAGTCGTCATGATTTCAACTTCTCTAAATTGTGGATACAAATAGACAAGTACTTTCTTCTTCAATGGTTTTCACCCATTCCTGTTACTTTTCTACCCGTCTTGCTGGGAAGAGGGTGTATCACTATTGTAGCAGGATGCATTCAAGCTTTGTATTGGGAAAATCGAAGGAGAACATGTGCTTTCTTTTTAGTAAAATCCGTGCAATTTTCCCAACTTATTAGATAGAAACAATCGGGCATTTACTTGTTTTGTGTTTAAGTTCCCTTGATTCTAGTCAGAATTGAACACTTTCAATTAATTATAATCACAATCATTGAATTAAAATCACAATATGCTCACTAGTAAATATGTCGCATAAATCATAATCGATTGCACGCCAAATTGATTATGCCCTTCAAAGCGAATTCATCTCCACGAACGAGTATAATCACAAAAAAAAACGGCCCAAAAATCTTTAGGCCAAAAAGTTTAACATTACCTATTCTATTTATGTCCTCTTCCTTTTGTCAGGTGGCAGGGAACCCCTTTTCCTAACGCTCCTGGCTTAGACATTCGTTCGATATATTCCAATCCCCTCGCACATTGAGTTTTACAGACGATGCATGTTTCACTCGTGACCATCTTTTGTGTGTGCTGATACTTGTTTACGTTGCTATCATATTTATTTTTAATATTTTTCTTTGCATTTTTCTTAGCCATCTCCGAACCCTCCCCCTAAATCCTAAACACAGTGTATGTAGGAAGGAGGGCTTTTGACATACCATACCATTAAAAAAACTACCCGATATACAGGTAGTCTTCATCATATTCTACTTGAAAATCAATCGACTCTGTTTCAGCCATCGAAAAAATATAATCGCTGTCTGATTTGTCGTACGATAATAAAAAATCCTGTAGTGGCATGTTGTATTTGTTCCAAACGACTTCCATCAGCCATTTTTGACTGATTATAAAAAACTCACCATTGAAACGATTTACTTTAATGGTATTGCCTACATACATCCATAACACTCCCTTTCAAAGAGGTAGGTTAATTATGCATTAGGTCTTACGGTTGTACCTACATTATATTCCTTTTGTCAGAAAAGTCAAAAATTATAACGGATAGAATTTCTTATTGTCACAAATAGTGGTAAACGAATTACACCTATTACAGGGAAGACTAAAAATATAATATAGCGTACTAAAATATTCATAAAATAATTCTCTTTTCTTATGACGTTGAAACCATATTATGGTAATATCAATAAGATGTATTAAAACGTGTAAAACCTTATAAATCGGGAATAAGGTAATAAATTGATGATATAAACAAAGGAGTAGTTCGTATTGCGAATCATAAAAGAAAATATTCTAGCATTATGTCTCCTCCTCTCTATCCCTTTGCTGAATATCATCTATCAGGTGTTGAATCATGGGGAGCGTGGAGCGAGACAACTCATTACGGCAGTAGATCATCAAATCCCATTTGTTGAAATTTTTATTGTTCCATATGTTCTTTGGTACGCTTTTATCTTTTTAATGTTTGTCTACTTTTGTATTTATGACAGAGCCATTTATTACAGAACCCTATTGAGTTTTTGTGTAGGGATGCTAGCATGTTATATCGTTTACTTCTTCTTTCAAACCACTGTACCACGCCCAGAGTTAGCTTCAGAAGGAATGCTGACACAAATTGTACAATACGTATACGGTGCTGATCAGCCTTTTAACTGTTTTCCGAGTATTCATGTGTTGAGCAGTTATCTTATGATATTAGGCATCCGTCATAGTAAAATGTGGACCATTAAAAAAGATATTTTTGTTTCAACCATTGCCTATAGCATCATTTTATCCACTCTTTTTGTAAAACAACATGTAGTGCTGGACGTAGTAGCCGGAATTTTATTAGGAAGTCTTCTTTTTAAGTTGTTCTATTATCTTGAAGCCGAAACGGTGTTTACCTTTTTTAAACGAATGTTTAAAACCAAACTTCAAAGCTCAGAAAAAAGCTAATTTACTAAAGAACTGCTGTCAAAAGCAGTTTTTTTGTGCGCAGCTTTATTATAGATAACCGTTTTCGTGTCGAACTGTTTTCACCTTCCATGGCATAACTTTGTTAACTTGAAAATAAAGATAAAATGGGAAGGAGTGATAATGATGAGCAACGAAAATGAAAATCTGCAAGAACAGCTGCGAGCAGAAAGTATGCATCAGTTGTGCAAGCAGCATATGTATTATCATGTCACGATTAAAACCCGTGATGGGCAAGAAGTTGAAGGAATCATTACTGATTTAGATAAAAAAAATGTGTATATCATGGTTCCGCAAAACATGATGCCAGCAGAAGAATCTGAACAAGAAAGTCCACAAATGAGCCAGCAAGGACAACAGACACAGCAAGGACAGCAAGGACAACAAAGTCAGCAAGGCGGGCAGCGAAATCAGCGTCAATATTATGGCCGTCCCCGTCCCTATTACCGCCGCTTTTATCGTCAGATCTATCCGCTTGCAGCACTTGCTGCATTATCTCTGTATCCCTATTATCCGCCATATCCTTATCCGTACTATCCTTACTATCCTTACTACCCGCCTTATCCTTACCCGTATCCTTATTAAAACCAACCGCCTGAAACGTCAGGTGGTTTTTTTTATGATTTCAAATGATTAAAAAAGGGAAGTGTACTTAAGTCATAAAAATTTTAGGAGGTATATCATGGCTAACATTTTGGTAGTATATTATAGCTCTTATGGCCACATTTATGAGATGGCACTTGCAGCCGCTGAAGGCGTAAAGCAAGTAGATGGCACTGAGGTAAAGGTTGTTAAAGTTCCAGAATTTGAAGTTACGAAAAAGTATATGTCGCAACAAGATGCTTATGTTAAAGCACAAGAGGCTCAAGGAGATATTCCTGAAGTAACCCTTGATGACTTAAAATGGGCAGACGGAATCGTATGGGGCATTCCAACTCGATATGGCATGATGCCTGCTCAAATTAAACAATTGCTTGATTCGGCTGGTGGCCTTTGGGCAAATGGTGATCTAGAAGGAAAAGCCACTGCTGTCATTACAAGTTCTAACACGATTCATGGCGGTCAAGAATCTACGGCTATCACTTCATTCGTACCTCTTATGCACTTTGGAATGATTTATGTTGGTCTGCCATATGGTGAGAATCCGGAACAGATGACATCGGATGGGATTGGCGGTTCTCCTTATGCGGCTTCAACGGTTGCAGGGGCAGACGGAAGTCAACAGCCTCAAGATGTCGAGAAAACGATGGCGTCTCGTCTTGGTGGACGAGTAGCCAAAGTAGCGAAAGCATTGAAAGGCAATCTATAAAAAATAAAAAATAACGTACAAAAAGGATCACTGGTTCTCTCTTAGAGAAAATTGTAATTCACAAGCCTTTTAGCTGTATTAGATATGTAATTGACATGAAAAAGACCAGACTTTTGTCTGGTCTTTTTCATATGTCCTTTAAGCACCCAATTACAGAAAATTGATGCAGCATCATTTTTTACGGTACGTGTTCTTTTATTTATTACACTTTCGCGCAAACGAATGGGGTTTTCGCTCAGTCGGAGCTCCGTTTCGCTCACCAGCTTGCCATTTCCGCTCACAACACAGCTGTTTTCGCTCAATCGTTAGCTTTCACCTTACTTCGGGACTACATTATGGATTAAAACACGTTATCTAGTCATTTCAGCGGTCTTTGGAACCAGAAAGCCCTTATTTTCTCCTGATTCTCTAAATGAAAGCTTGTTTTATCTTGTTTTCTCTCTCAAAAAAGAGAACCTATTATAAAAAGGCTCAAATACCTCGTAAATACGAGTGGATTTGAGCCTTTCTTTAAGATGCATCAAAGCAACAATCATGTTATTTTGTGACTTTTTCAGTTATCTCTACTTGAAGAAGCCTTATTCATCTTATGCTTTAACATCATACCCTTGCTCTTCAATTGCTTCACGCATTTCTGCATCCGTCACTTTCGTGCTATCCACTTCGACATCCACGTTTCCTGTTTCTAAGTGAACAACCACATTTTTTACGCCATCCAGTTCATTAAGTGCGTTCGTTACGGCAGCTTTACAATGTCCGCATGTCATACCTTCTACTTTTAATGTTTTCTTTTCCATTGTTTCTTCCTCCTAGTTTTCGTTTAGTTTTAATCGTTTTAACCGCAATGCATTAGTGACAACTGACACAGAGCTGAAGGCCATTGCAGCACCCGCAACCCACGGTTCCAGCAAGCCGAATGCAGCAATCGGAATCCCTGCTGAATTATAAAATAGAGCCCAGAACAAGTTTTGCCTGATGTTTCGCATTGTCTTTCGGCTTAATTCGATTGCTTTTGGGATATGATTCAAATCTCCTCCAACAAGTGTTACGTCTGCTGCCTCAATCGCCACATCTGTGCCGGTTCCAATTGCCATTCCAATATCAGCAGTTGCAAGAGCAGGAGCATCATTGATCCCATCACCGACCATCGCAACGATTTTCCCTTTTTCCTGTAGCTCATTCACTTTACGTGCTTTTTCATCAGGAAGCACTTCTGCAAATACCCCAGAGATCCCAACCTGTTTGGCAATCGCATGTGCAGTTCGTTCATTGTCACCCGTGATCATATACACATCGATTCCCATTTCAGTTAAGCGGTTAATCGCCTTTTTGGATGAGTCCTTAACGGTGTCAGCAACAGCGATGATTGAAACGAGTTCACCATCTACCGCCCCGAGCATTGCGGTTTTGCCTTCAAGCTCATACTTTTCAAGCAACGCTTCATGCTCTGAATATGCAATAGATTTTTCTTTCATCAGTTTTCTCGTTCCAACGAGAACCGCTTTTCCGTTCACTAGAGCTTCAATTCCATGACCTGGGATGGCATTGAAGGAATCGGAATCAGTAAGAGAAATCCCATTACTTTTTCCGTACTCTACAATCGCTTCAGCCAAAGGATGCTCTGAACTTTTTTCTGCTGAGATCACTTCAGATAGAAACCCTTCCTTTACCTCTACTAAATCGGTTACTTCCGGTTTCCCATTCGTTACCGTTCCGGTTTTATCTAAAAGAATAGCATTGATTCTGTGTGCGCCCTCCAGGTATTCGCCTCCTTTAAAGAGAATACCTTGTTCCGCTCCTTTACCTGTCCCCACCATAATAGAGGTTGGTGTTGCTAAACCTAGTGCACAGGGACATGCAATTACTAAGATCGCGATCGAAACTTCAAGTGCTTGTGGCAAGTTGCCGGGATCCACAAAGAAATACCATGCGATAAAAGCGGCAACCGCTATTCCTACAACAATTGGAACGAATATGCCAGAGATGTAATCAGCCATTCGCTGAATAGGCGCTTTCGACCCTTGTGCTTCTTCAACGATCTTAATGATTCCAGCAAGTGCTGTTTCTTTACCAACTCTTTGAGCTTCCACCCTGAGTGTTCCATTTTTGTTAATCGTCGAACCGATAACAAAATCACCTACTGCTTTTTCAACTGGTAGGGATTCTCCTGTTATCATACTTTCATCAATCGAGGAATTCCCTGACAGCACCTTGCCATCTACAGGGATTTTTTCGCCTGGTTTTACGAGAAAGAGATCACCGACAACGACTTGATCTAGTGGGATCTTTACTTCTTCTCCATTACGAATAACAGTAGCTTCCTTCGCTTGAAGGTTAAGCAGCTTAGAAATGGCTTCAGTTGTTCTTCCTTTTGCGAGTGTCTCAAAATATTTCCCTACTAAAATCAATGTAATTAAAACCGCACTCGTTTCGAAATACAGCTCTGGCATGCTGTTCGGGTTTCCGATTGTTTTGAACGCTTCTACAACACTATAAAAAAACGCGGCTGATGTTCCCAATGCCACTAGCACATCCATGTTCGCACTCTTATTTCGAAGCGCTCGATAAGCTCCTACGTAAAACGGTCCCCCGATATAAAACTGAACGACTGAAGCGAGCACTAATTGAAACCAAGGGTTCATTAAAAGATGCGAAAGAGGAAGTCCAAAATCCCAAGGCATATGAGCGATCATCGTATATAATAGCGGCAGCGATAAGACGATCGAGAGAATCAGCTTTCTCTTTTTAGCCGAAATTTCTTCTTCCTTCTTCGTAATGCTTGATTCCCGATCTTGCTTAATAGAGCCTTTATAGCCCAGTTTCTCTATTTTTCTTAAAATATCTTCTACCGAAACCGTAGAAGGATTGTATTCGATCGTTCCAGTTTCTCCTGATAAATTGACGGTGGCATGAGAAACACCATCCATTCGGTTTAAACTTTTTTCAATTCGCGTTGAGCAAGCGGCACATGTCATACCAGAGATATCAAGCTCAACTTTCTCTTTTGCTACTCCATAGCCTAGCTTCTCTATTTTTTGTTCAATCTCTCCAATCGTTGTGATTTCAGGATCAAACGTTACAGAGGCTTTTTCCATGGCTAAGTTTACATTTGCGTCAACACCATCCATTTTGTTCAACACTTTCTCAATACGAACAGCACAGGCTGAACAAGTCATGCCTGTAATCCCAAGGTTTGTTTCTCTTTGGCTCATGGTTTTCACCTTCTTTTACGATTTGGAGAACTGCTTAATCACTCTCATCAATTCTTCAATAGAATCCTCACCATTTCCGGACTTGATCGCATCTGCTACACAATGCTGTGTGTGGCTTTCCATCAATTGAAAGCCCACTCGTTTTAGACCAGCGGTAACCGCAGAGATCTGCACGAGAACATCTATACAATATCGGTCCTCTTCTATCATCTTTTGAAGACCACGCACTTGGCCTTCTATCTTTTTTAAACGATTGTTTAAATCTTGTTTATCACTGTCACAGCGATGTGTTTTTTGTTCCATCGTTTATCACCCTTTCGAGATGGGATGCTTTACTAACAATGATGCTCTTGAAAGTAGTTGTTTTCCGCTCCAGGCTGCTCGCTTTCCGCGGGGCAGGCGGTGAGCCACATTCGTACGTTCCACTCTTAAGTGTCTCACCTGCCTACCTGTCCCGCAGGAGTCTCGCATCCTTACGCTTCAATCAACTTGCAAATGATGAGTAACACTACTTTAGAAAAGAGCTCCACAATTTATAAATAAAATATACTATACCCCCCTATAGTATGCAAACAGTTTGCTTATGTTCGATTCTTTTTCATAATGGTGTAGATAATCATCACAGCTGCTACCCCTAAGATGATCTTTCCTTCCGTGTTCCATTCTGCAATGTTATAGACCGAATAAGCTTCAAGCAGTAATGCAGGCACTTTACCGATCGAACTTGCTAAAATAAAAACTCCTGCTGAAACAGCGCCGATTGCACTGACAAATGTAACGATCCCTGATGGAACGAAAGGCAATAACCTTAGAGATATTATTAATAAAAATGCTTCTTTCCCTTTTGCTTCTAACAACCTTACCACCCGGGGGTACCCATTTAGCTTCTTTCTTGTAACGTGTTTAAACCCTTTTCTATACAAAGCGAACGAAATTGCAGCTCCTGCAGCCTCCCCTATAAAGGAAATGAGTGTACCCGTCCAAAAGCCAAAGAAAATAATGTTGGCAGCTGTTAAAAAAACAGATGGAACGACACCTAATATCGCGATGATAACATTAAGAACAATGGATATGAAAATTGCCCATTCACTGTATTCATGAAAAAAAGTTAATACCGCTTCCGACATGATGTACGTCCCTCCTCCAAAAGTTTCCCTATATCTCATCTATCGTACTAAAAAAACCATGCAGGTGCATGGCTTTGGTCTAACTTATTTTCGGTTATGAAGTAAAACGGTTAAGCTGATCAGTGTTACAAGGATCGTAGCACCCATGTCAGATAAGATGGCAATCCATAATGTTAACCATCCTGGAATGGTAAGTAGCAATGCCAATAATTTCAGTCCAAGTGATAATCCGATATTCCACTTGATGATTCTATTTACTTTTCTGGACACCTGAACTGCATCTGGCAGTTTGCCTAAATGATCTTGCATGAGTACGATATCTGCTGTTTCGATCGCACTATCCGTTCCTTTTCCCATTGCAATTCCTAAATCAGCGGTTGCGAGTGCTGGTGCATCATTGATTCCGTCACCAATCATGGCTACTTTCCCGCTCGCTTTTAGTGACTTTACCTTTTCTACCTTTTCTTCAGGCAGCAGTCCTCCAAAGAAAGCGGAAACCCCTGTTCGTTTTGCAACTTTTTCTGCAACTGCCGGATGATCTCCTGTTAACATCACAGTCTCTCTCACACCTTTTCGATGGAGATCTCGGACGATAGCTGGACTTTCAGTTCTGATCTCATCTGCTATGGCAAACACACCTAGTATTTCATTTTCACTTGCCACAAGAACGATTGTGTTTCCTTCTTCTTTTAATGAACTTATAACTTTTTTTACATTTTCGTCGGCTTGATCTTCACCGATCATTTTTTCGTTTCCAATTCGATATGTTTCCCCGTTCACAATGGCTGTAATACCTTGACCGGATACAGTTGTGATCTCATCTGCTTCTATTTCTTCAGTACCGATTTCACTGCACTTCGCAATAACCGCCTTTGCTAAAGGGTGGGAAGATGATTTTTCTATTGCATATGCTACTTTATAAAAATCAGGGTGGAACGCTACCTCTGCGACAACGTGCGGCTCCCCTAAAGTGAGAGTTCCTGTTTTATCAAACGCGATGATTTCAATTTTTCCAAGTTGTTCTAAATACGCTCCGCCTTTGATCAGAATCCCGTTTCGTGCATTTACCGTGATTCCAGATAAAATGGCAATAGGTGAAGAAAGGATGAGAGCACAAGGACATCCAACGATCAAAACGGCAAGGCCTTGGTATAACCACTCTGTCCACGAAGCATTTAATAAAAGCGGCGGCACTAGTATGACGAGTGCTGAGATCACCATGATAATGGGTGTGTAATAATTTGCAAAACGGTTGATAAACAGCTCTGTTGGTGTTTTTGATTCTTGTGCTTCTTGAACGAGAGCCAAAATCTTTGAAAGAGCTGATTGATTGTACGTTTTTGTGATTTTTACGTGAAGTACACCTTCATTATTAATACTTCCGCCAAAGACTGTTTCACCTTTCTCTTTTTCCACTGGCAGCGATTCACCCGTTATCGCTGCTTCATTCACTGAGCTTTTACCATAAACGACAATGCCGTCTGACGGAATCTTTTGACCGGTTTTCACAAGAACTACATCATCTACTTTTAGTTCTTCAATTGAAATGGTTTCTGTATTACCGTCTTGTAAAAGCAGAGCTTCTTTTGGAGCGACCTTTAATAAAGTCTCCATCGAACGGCGTGCCTTCTCCATTCCATAAGATTCAAGCAGTTCATTGATTCCAAACAGAATGGCAACAAGTGCAGCTTCTTTCCATTCTCCAATCGCAACCGCCCCGATCAGCGCGACTGTCATCAATGTGTTTATATCGAATTTGAACTTTGTGAGGTTGCGAAGGCCCTTCATAAACGTTGGATAACCTGAAGTGATTGTTGCTACCGCATATAACAGAATAGGTAAATATGCCGTTTTCATGACCCATTCAGCACCTAATGCTGCAATAAAAGATGCAACAGATACATATAACCCAATCATCAGCCAGTTTGGACCTGTTGGTTCTCCATCTGATTCAAAACGTACATTTTCTAAAGAAAGAATGGAACGAACAGCTTTCATATCCATTTTCTCATCCAGTACGATCTTACTGGAATTGAATTGAACTTTCGCTTCTTCACCGCCCGGAAGCTGCTGAATCTGCTCTTGTAATCTTAAGGCACAGTGGCCGCAAGATAGTCCTGTAATCTTATGCTCTTTCATATTTTTCCCCTCCTTCCTTTAATCGTGTCTTGCATGATGTATCGTTTGATGCAAGAGAGTCATTACGTGTTCATCATCTATTGAATAAAAGAGTGTTGTTCCTGCACGTCTAAATTTTACTAACCTTAAATTTTTCAAAAAACGCAATTGATGTGATACGGTGGATTGCATGAGAGCGAGCTCTTCAGCGATTACAGATACACTGCATTCCTTTTCCCCTAACAGATGCAAAATACGAATGCGCGTCGGATCTGAGAGTGCTTTAAACGTTTGAGATACCATAAATAGTGTTTCCTCATCAAGTTGTTCATATTTGTTAGTATGATCAGTCATCCCCGCCACCCCTTTACTTTCAGCTTTCAATCATTATATGAACATATGCTCATATATGTTACTTAGAGTGTAACGAATATTTGAAAAATGTGCAAAGCAAATTGCTGTTTAGGAAGGCTTTGTTGTTCTTGTAAGTGGTTGATTTCCGCTCCAGGTGGCTCGCTTTCCATGGGGCGACCGGTGAGCCCCTTGCCGCTTTGCGCCATTAAGGGTCTCACCTGACCGCTCGTCCCATAGGAGTCTCGCCACCTTCTGCTACAATCAACTTGTCATGAAAGAGAATAAAAAATGCCAATTAGTAACTGTCTTCTAGAAAGGCTCTTTTCGGGTAGAATGTTGCTTTCAAACCTCATTTTTATTTGCTTCTGTGCCAGTTGATTGGAGTGCAGGGTGCGAGACTCCTGCGGGACAGGCGGGCAGGTGAGACACTTAAGAGTGAAACGTCCGAATGTGGCTCACCGCCTGCCCCGCGGAAAGCGAGCACCTGGAGCGGAGATCAACTACTTACATAAGCAATATTGTTTTACTAAAACAAACAAAAAAAGCTGCGTTCACAGCTTCTTTAACCATTGCTTGCTTCTTCTCTTTTTAATCTTTGTTTTTTCCCATACGTCAATGTTCTCCATATCCATTCAAGCGGTCCCATGTAGAACCGTTCAAGCCACCACTTTGAAAACAGTACTTGAAGGGTGAATATGGCTGCTGCGATAACAACGCCTGTAAGCGGTCCGTATTCCCCATACAACCCAAAGCCATAACTGTAAAAGATCGTTGTCGCAATAATGGATTGTGTCAAGTAATTGGTAAAAGCCATCCGGCCCGTATACTGAAAAGAGTTAAACAAACGTTTAAACTTGCCGCCCCGGTACAGAAGAACAATGCTGCATATATAAAAGATACTCATCATCGCCCCGCCGAACTCATATCCCCATGACATTGCGGTATCATAGCGCCAATCTTCTCCTTTATAAGGAAAGAAGATAACAGGAAGGATCTTACTTCCTGGTCCAAGAATGAGTGTCAGCAGCCAAAGTCTCCATAATCCTTTGTTTGTGAACGTTCTTTTCTTAGCGGCATATGCACCGAACAGAAACATCGGTAAAAGACCTGCTATAAAGAATAGAAAATAACGGTTTAAATCTGTCCATTCTCTCATTCTTTCCTGCATGATCTCAACGAAGCTACCTTCACTATAAATTTCAATCGACTGTTGTATCTCTTGTAGGTGAAGTCCATTTTGAGCACTTTTATACGCAAGTGCTGTTCCACTTGTCCAATAACTATACGTTAAAGCGGACATAAATAAGCTGTAAGCTGTAATCAAAACCATCCCTGTGATAAGAAGCACATTTCTAGGCAATCGATAGAACACAAGCATGAGTAAACCAACTGCAGCATACATGATTAAAATGTCTCCGTACCAAAAAAGAAGCACATGCAGGATACCAAAAATCAAGAGAACGAACTGCCTTCTTAAAAAGACAGGGGCAAAATTGCGGCCTTTCTCTGCAGCCCTCTCTGCCATTAAAATAATGCCAAACCCAAATAAAAATGAAAACATTGTAATAAAGTTTCCTTGAACGAAAAACTCTAACAGCACATTTGTCCAAACATGATAAGGCTCTTTGAAATACTCATAGCTTAAAGCACGGATTGGTGTATCAGGTCCGGAAAAAGATTTCATGTTTACGAGCAATATGCCAAAAATGGCTATGCCACGCATAATATCTAACGATTGTATCCGTTCATTATCTCTTACTGGTGTTAGATTCATAATCGGCCCCACTTCGTTTTTTTTCGCATGATTCCACTCCCTTTGGTTTATTTTACCGTAAATAGGCAAAAAAGTTAGAATACGATTCGATTTTTGCTATCCTAAAAAGAACAGATCATGCATTTTGGGAAGGATGAAAGCGGTTTTGAAAAAATATACGCTCACGATTGTATCAATTGTCTCGATTGCAGCTACTTTATTATGGCTTTTTGGTCTCGGCTGGACACTGCAAGATCAGTTCTCTGCCACTAAAAAAATGGAACAGCCAAAAGTAAAAACAGAATCATCAACAGCTAAAAAGCAAGAAGGCACACTCACCATTTTTGCTTTGGGAGATTCTTTAACCCGCGGAACGGGTGATGCGGATGGCAAGGGTTATACCGGTTACTTAACAGATCGATTAAAAGATAAGACGAATCAGGACATCAATCTTCTCAATACCGCAATTAAAGGAGAAACTTCCCGAGGTTTGTTAAAGCAGCTTCAGCAAAGTGAGATACAGCGTCAGACCAAACAAGCTGATGTGATTGTTATGACGATTGGCGGAAATGACTTATTTCAGCAAGGTGCTGCATTAGAGTCGCTAGACATGAACGCAATCAATGGCAAAAAGCAGATCTATTTAAACAACGTTAAAAAGATATACTCGCAGTTAAGAGAGCTTAATAAAGATGCGGTTATCTATCATGTAGGTTTATACAACCCCTTCAGCAATATGCCTGATGCGAGTACCACTTCTTCTATTGTTAGAGATTGGAACTTTCAGTCTGCAGAAACGGCAGCTGGCTACGAAAACATTGTATACGTCCCTACTTTTGATCTTTTCCAGCTTCAAGTTGAAAACTATTTATATACCGATCAATTCCACCCTAACACAGAAGGTTACAAGCTGATCGCAGAACGAGTAGCCTCACTGATCAACTTTGAACAGGAGGAGAAGAAATCATGAGCCAAGTTCCAGCACTGGAAGTTGACAACCTTACAAAAAAAATAAAAGGAAAGCAGATCATTAAGGGTGTTTCTTTTACCCTTGTACCTGGAGAGGTATTTGGTTTTCTCGGGCCGAACGGAGCGGGTAAAACGACTACAATCCGAATGATTGTCGGGTTGATCTCCCCCACATCAGGAACGATAAAAATCGGCGGTAAAAATGTGCGTACAGAGTTTACTGAAGCGATGAGACATTTAGGATGTATCGTTGAAAATCCTGAACTTTACCCCTATCTTACGGGTTGGGAAAACCTTGAACACTTCGCAAAAATGGATCGCTCTATTCCAAGATCAAGATTAGATGAAGTCGTTACACTTGTTGGTTTAACGAATCGAATCCACGACAGAGTGAGCACCTACTCACTCGGTATGAGACAGCGCCTCGGTATTGCTCAAGCTCTTTTAGGAAAACCAAAAGTTCTTATTTTGGACGAGCCTACAAACGGACTGGATCCTGCTGGAATTCGTGAGATGCGTGAGTTCATCCGCCAGCTGGCACGCGAAGAAAACTTAAGTGTTCTCGTATCTTCCCACTTATTGAGTGAAATTCAACTCATGTGTGACAGAGTGGCAATTATCTCGAAAGGCGCTGTCCTGCGTACAGATTCTGTTCAAAATCTGTTAGCGGAACAAGAAAGAGTGATCTGGAAAGCGGAACCTCTACCACTTGCCAAGCAGCTTCTGTCTGAGGAAACCGATGTTACAGAAGGCGCCGATGGTACGTTGATCACTTTATACAATGAACCACTTTTGCCAGATTGGAATGCTAAGCTCGTAAAGAGAGGGGTAAGAGTGAAAGAAATGAGAACGCAGCTTCCTTCGTTAGAAGATCTGTTCTTAGAAGTAACAGGAGGCGAAAGTATTGATTAATCTTGTGCGGAATGAAATGTTAAAGCTTCTTAGGAAAAAAAGGCTATACGTCATTATTCTGATCATCGCTTTCCTTGTCCCTCTTTTTACTTACGCGCAGTTTAAAGAAATACAAGAGCAGCGTGAAAAATTAGGAAATCAAGATTGGCGAACCGTTCTACAGCAAGAGATTACAGACACACAGAACCGATTGAGCTCGAGCCGTATTCAAGATGAATGGCGAAAGTATTTGAAGATTAGACTCTCTCAGCAGCAATATTATTTAGAGAACGACATTGATCCCCGTGCACCTGGGGCACCAACGTTCATGCGTATATTCGTTGAAAATTCAATTGACCTCCTTCTGCCGCTCCTCGTTATGGTGATCGTAGCAGATCTTGTATCATCTGAAGCGAGCGGCGGTACGATCAAGCTGCTGCTTACGCGGCCTGTCAAACGATGGCGTATCCTTCTAAGCAAGTATTTAGCGATGCTGCTCTCGGTTTCGTTTATCGTCTTATCCGTAGCTGTTCTATCATACGGGATTTCTGGCGTGGTGTTTGGCTATGGCGGCTGGAACATGCCTTTACTGACAGGATTCACGGTCTCTGGTGATGAACTTTTAACAGATCATGTACACATTGTACCTCAGTGGCAATATATTTTGATGGAGTTTGGGCTTGTATGGTATGTCTGTATGATCGTAGGTACACTTACTTTCATGCTATCCGTCTTGTTACGCAGCACAGCAGCTGTTATGGGAATCATGCTCGCGTCTCTTATTGCAGGTGCCATTCTAGCGAACATGGTAGCTTCTTGGGAAAGCGCGAAATACTTCTTTATGGTGAACTTGAACCTTACAAACTATGTAAGCGGTATGGCAACTCCGATCGAAGGCATGTCCTTAGGCTTTTCGATGAGCGTTCTCGCAGTCTGGGGCATCGCTGGCTTCATTATTGCGTTTGTTACGTTTTCTAAAAGAGATATCTATTAATAAAAGAAAAGTAAAAAGGAAACCAACGTCGGTTTCCTTTTTTTATGTGACTCGGTGTATGAAGTTTAGTGCGTAATCTGTCCGTTTAGGCAGCTTAACTGTCTGATTCAAACGATAATCTGTCCAATTCAATCTATAATCTGTCTGATCTGGACGATTATTTAGCCGTTCTACAACTTAATCTGTCCAATCTAGCATTATTAGATCTTAAAGTACTTGATCATATCTGTCAGTGCTTGGGATGCATCGTTCAATTCCTCAGCTGATTGGGAAACAGTTGCAAGTGCTCTGACTTGCTCTTCTGTTGATGCGCTTACCTCTTCACTTGCTGCTGCAGATTGTTCCGCTACAGCAGCAATGCTTTGAATGGAAGCAACCACTTCTTCTTTATAGTTGTTGATGATCTCTACTTCACTCGTAATCTGCTGAATGGATCTTACCATTTCATTCATCGTATCAGCGATTTCCTTAAATGCAAACTCCGTATCCGTTACAGTCAGGCTTTGATCTCGCGAAATTTGTTTTGTCTGTTCCATTTCTTTTACTGCACGAACCGATTCAGCTCCAATACCCGATATCGTTTTTCGCACTTTATCCGCAGCTACTGCTGATTGTTCTGCAAGTTTACGTACTTCATCTGCTACAACTGCAAAACCACGTCCGCTCTCTCCTGCTCTAGCTGCTTCAATACTAGCATTTAATGCAAGCAAGTTGGTCTGCTCTGAAATCTCAGTAATCGATTGAATCACTTGCTCAATTTCTTCTACTTTACTAGCTAAACCTGAAATCACTGACTCTATGTTTTGCAGGACTTCATTGCTCTCACTTGTTTTTTCACGAAGAACGTCCATTTGTGAGATTCCTTTTTGGTTAGCCGCTTCAGCAAGTGCCGATAGACGCGTCATCTCTTCTGCTTGTTCATTTACCTTTTCAATTTGTGACGACAGATCCATTGTTCTTCGGTTCGTTTCATCTGCATCTTCTGCTTGAGTGGTTGCACCCGATGCAATCTCGCTAACAGCTCTTGATACCTCTTCACTCGCTGCAATCGTCTCTTCTGAAACAGCACTCAAGTTAGAAGTAGATTCATTTACGGTCACAACAGACTGGCTGACCGAAGTGATTAAACCTCTCATGTTTTCTACCATCGCATTAAAATGATGTGTAAGGGTCCCTACTTCATCTTTAGATTTAGCTTCTACGGATACAGTAAGGTCTCCTTCTGCAACAAGCTGAACCTGCTCTTGCAGCTTTCGAATGGGATTAGATATACTTTTTGCCATGAAATATGTGACAGCTAGCGCGACAATTACAGCAATTGAAGTGAATATTAGAATCATATTGAATAGTTCTTGAGCATCTTTTAATAACTTTTTCTTTTCATAAACAAATCCTAGTTTCCATTTCGTGTCTGCAATCGTTGTGTAATAGACTTCACGATCCGATTTTTGATAGGTATAAGATACGCTGCCTTTTTCACGTTTGTTCATCTCTTTTACAAAAACTTCTTTGCTTAAGTCTTTACCTTGTTGTGTCGGATGAACAAGTGCCATTCCCTTTGGATCTAAGAGCACAGGGTAGCCGCCATAGCTGACCTTCGTTTTGTTGATCATGCTTGATAACCCAGCAAGGCTTAAGTCGAGACCGACCACACCTAAGACCTCATCTGTTTCCGGGTCTAACACGGGTTTCGCAACGGTTACAACGTACTCACCAGAGCTTGCATCTTCATAAGGTTCTGTCCACATGACCTGGTCAGGAGACTGTTTTGCTGTTTGATACCACGGACGCCCAGTGGGATCAAATCCATCTGGCAGCTCAAGCACAGGTGTTGTTTTGAACTGTTTCGTTTCAGCCCCAACATACAAAACAGCAGCGTTTTCATTCAGTTTTAAAAAATGATTAAAATCTTCGTCAACGATCGGCCATGCCTCGTTTAATCCTTTTGCTTCGTTTGTCTTTACTGTTTTCAAATAGGTAATCAACCTGCTGTCTCGACTATAACGATCGATCGTATTGCCATATGAATTTAAATAGATTTCTGTTGAAGCTTTTACTTCATCAGCAAGCCCTGTAGCTTGCTCACTGCTTTTAATTTCTAATTGTTGCTTTGTTTGTAAATATGAAAATAGAGATGCAGATAAAAGTGCAACTGCAACCAAAATACTTACTGAAAGCATAATCTTCGTCTGAATTCTTTTAAACATCTGTTTAACCCCCACCATTCATTCTGTAACCCCTTAGCTAAAATATCGACAATGGATCGTAAATGGTTTATTAAATAGGTCTAAACAGGTACAAAAGAATTACTTTTTATTTAAAAGTGTTTAAATTTGGTACTTTTCACCTATCTTGGTTTGTTGTTTTGAGTAAGAAATTACCTAATCAAGGAAAAAACACTGCTTATCACGGAAAAATGGCTTTTGATCACGGAAAAAAGATTACTTATCACGGAAAAAAACCTTCACATCACGGAATTCACTTTTCTGCAAAATAAAAAACCGCACTAGGCGGTTTTTACTGTGCTTCACTTTTTGATAAGTTCTGCTCTGCAGATGCTCTTTCTTCAGCAATCTTTCTTTTCTTAAGAGTTGCGATTCCTAGTACAAGAAGAATAACTAGAATCTCAAATCCATACTTTACAAAGCCGTTCTCAAAATAAGGCTTCATAAACTTTTCACCAACGATCATTTTAGAAGCTGTCCATGCAAGTACACCAGCTCCAATTGTGATGATGAACGGATATTTATCAATTAATTTTAAGAACAATGTGCTTCCCCAAACAACAATCGGTACTGAGATCAATAAGCCAAGCACGACAAGCAAGAAATCACCATGTGCTGCTCCTGCTACTGCAAGTACGTTATCAAGACCCATTACCGCATCCGCAATAATAATCGTTTTAATCGCAGCCCATACGCTATTTTGTGCTTCGATATCATGATCTTTCTCTTCTATCATCAACTTGTAAGCAATGTATAAAAGAATCAGTCCACCGGCAAGAAGCAAGCCTGGAATCTTAAGCAGCCATACTACTGCGAGTGTTGCAGCCGCACGAATAACGATTGCTCCTACTGTACCCCAAATTATAACTTTCTTTTGATTTTCTTTCGGTAAGTTTCTAGCAGCCAAACCGATTACAATTGCGTTGTCACCAGCCAACACTAAATCGATAACAACGATTGCCAATAAGGCTGACCAGAAATCTGGTGTCATAAAATCCATTAAAAAAAGCCTCCCTGTTAAACATCTGTATAATAGTATAACTCTATGCCTTTTAAAAAGGAAAAGAATTTTTCATGAGTGCAAACTATAAAAAATGAGTTCAGCCTCAACCTACACAAGTAACCTCTCCTTTAGTTATTCTTTGCAGCTGCCATTGTTGTTCACAGAAACACAGATAAATCATTCTTGCAACAGCTTTATGTCAATTTCATTAAATCATTGATACGATTATAGGAACGTTTTGTTTCAGAAAAAGCGTTCTTTTTTTTCTATACGGGAATAATGCAAGATAGAGACCTTAAGATCTAATTTGGAGGCTGCCCTCATGCGTTGGTTTATGAAACAGTGGTTTCATCGTTTTTTTGAAGATAAAGTATTTGATTTGTCTGCACAGCTTGCCTACTATTTTCTAGTTTCTTTGTTTCCTTTTATCTTTCTTATCTTTACCGTTCTAAGCTTTTTGCCTATCTCGTCTGCTTATGTTCTTTCACTTTTCCAGTCTATTGCACCTGAAGAAGCATATACTTTACTAGAGTATAATCTAGTTGCCGTTTTGGATGAACATAGAGGGGATGTCTTATCACTATCATTAATCATTATGATCTGGCTTGCCACAATTGGAACTCATGCCATCATCCGTGTATTTAACCAAGCCTATCAAGTAGAAGAAAGCCGCCCTTTCTTCAAAGAACTCATCTTAGGCATGTTTCTAACGTTCGGGCTTGTCATTGCGGTTATTACAGCTCTTTTACTGCCTGTATTCGGAAGAAAGATCGGGATATACATATTTGAACAAACAGGGTTTTCCCATCCCGTTTGGCATATTTGGGAGACGGCACGGTATCTGATCGGCTTTTCCGTTTTGCTCTCTATCTTTTCTGCATTGTATCGATTTGCACCAAATGTAAAACTCACCTTTCGCAATGTTTGGCCTGGAGCTATATTTTCAACGGCTGGATGGCATTTGTTTTCCTATCTTTTTTCTTCTTATGTACTTATTTTTGATTACGGACAGATATACGGAAATTTAGGCGCATTATTAACATTGATGGTGTGGTTCTACATATCTGCCATGATCTTAATTGCAGGCGGACAGTTGAATGCGATACTCGCTTTAAGGTGGCAGATGCAAAATAAAAAAGATTTTTGAAAACTTCACTCACTTCAATTGACTTTTTCACATTATCGTAACATCATTGTGTATATACGAAGAATTATCATCTTTTTTTCCGGTCATAATGGATAGTAATATGAAAATACTGACTGGATAAAAATCACGGGGATTGGGGCTGGAAAATGACTGTAAAAAACTTAATATTATTACTCGTTTTACTTGCCGGAATCGTCATCTTTGTCTTTTACAGTATACCTCTCCTTCTCGCATTGCTTACCGCTATAATGCTAGAACCAGTAGTAAAATTGTTTATTAGACTTTTTAAAGGCAGACGATTATTGGCCGTCACTGTTACATTTATTTTGTATCTTGCAGGATTCGGGATCCTTTCCTACTGGCTTACAACTACACTTGTTATTCAGGTGATTGAGTTTATAACGGTTCTTCCATCCTACTCTGTTCATCTGTTTGAAGTAGCAGAAAATACGTTTTATGAAATGGAAAACTTTTATGCTACACTTCCTCCTGAAGTCGTAAGAACGCTTGAAGAGGGATTAGTAGGTTTGAAGGATTATGGAGTTGAAACAGCAAAGAATTTAACATCTGGCATTTTAGGTTTAATCACAGCCATTCCTGGTCTGCTGATTTACTTTATCATTTACGTAGTTGCCGTATTTTTATTTTCACTCGATCTTCCTCGACTTTATGCCGAGTTTCTTAACTTGTTCACAACATCAGCTCGTGAAAAAGTTGAACTGGTCTTTAGTCAATTATCAAGAGCAACCGTAGGGTTTTTTCGGGCACAAATCATCTTAAGCTTCGTTACATATCTATTAGCTCTAATAGGGCTCATGATTTTAGACGTAGAGTATGCTGTAATTCTCGCTCTGTTAATTGTTATTGTTGATATTCTCCCTATCCTGGGTACAGGTTCGTTCCTAGTACCATGGGCAGCGTACTCTTTCTTTATCAATAATAATGATCATCTCGCTTTCGGACTTTTAATCATGTTCGGCGTAATTACAATCGTCCGAAGAATCATAGAACCGAAAATACTAGGATCAAGTCTTGGAATATCTGCACTTGCTGCACTCGTTTCGCTCTATATTGGTTTCCAGCTCTTAGGTTTTATCGGATTGATCGTTGGTCCTGCGATCGTCATTATATACGAAGCGTTAAGAAGTGCAGGTTTTATCAAAATAAAAATAGATTTCTAACATAAGCGTGTTTCCTTAATAGGAAATACGCTTTTTTTCTATTAAATAGGTTAGAAACACCCGTATTGTTGGGAATTATAGAGAGTGAGTAAAAAAAACGAGGAATTCATACGAATACTTTACATGGTGAATGATTATTGGAGGAATATCAATGAGTACTGCAACGAAAGAACGCGATTATTATTTTGACAACGCAAAGTTTATACTAATTTTCCTTGTCGTGTTCGGGCACTTTATTTCCCCGATAAAAAGTCAAAATGAGTGGCTTTACACGATTTACAACTTTATTTACACATTTCATATGCCTGCCTTTATATTGATTGCCGGATTTTTCACTAAAGGCGTTTGGCGTGACGGGTACCTGCCAAAAATCTTTAAAAAAGTTTTGATTCCTTATCTTGTATTTCAGTTAATCTACAGCTTTTTTTATTATGACCTATACGGTAAAAGCGAGGTAAAACTAGACTTTTTCTCACCGCATTGGACACTTTGGTTCTTACTGAGTTTGGTTTTCTGGAATATCCTCTTAAAAGTTTTTGTGAAAATGAAATACCCGCTCGTACTTGCTATTGGGATTGGTGTAGCAGTAGGTTATATCCATGATATCGGTACATTTTTAAGCTTGCTTCGAACGTTTGTCTTCTTCCCTGTTTTCTTGCTAGGACATTTGCTTGAGAAGAGAGACTTTAAAAAGATTTTACGCCCTAGGGCCAAAGCGGCATCTGCGGCCTTCTTAATCGTACTGTTTATCACGTATCATTTTATTTTTCCAAACGGTACAAAAGAATGGCTCCTATCGTCTTCTTCCTACTCTGAAATTCTAGGCTACAACGATTGGTATGGCGGTATCGTCAGACTTGCCATGTACGGAGTCATGTTTGCAGCAACATTTAGCTTCTTAGCGCTACTGCCACGCAGACGAATGTTCTTTACTGAATTTGGTGAACGGACATTATATATCTACTTGCTCCATGGATTTGTGTTGAAGTATCTGTTTACAACAGAACTATTTGCATCAATTGAAGAAAACGGTGCGTACTTTATGCTCCTATTCTTAGCTGTCATCGTAACACTTTTCCTAGCAAGCAAGCCTGTCATTGCTCTGGCACAGCCGTTTATTGAACTGCGCTGGTCCAGACTTAAAAAAATCTTAAAGCCCAAACCCTCTCAACCAAGAGAAAGTGAAAGTTAAACATAAAAACCCGCAGCTTGTATAAATGCTGCGGTTTTTTCTTGAAAGTTGTTGATTTTCGTTCCAGATGCTCGCTTTGCGCGGGGCACCGGAAACGGAAATTTACCACCCTTTAAAAGCAACATGTTTACAAAAAGCCCACCAATAATGGTAGGCTTCCAAATGACCTCAAGATCCCTGCTTATAGTACTCTTGTTTTGCTTCTGCCAACACACGCAAGGGCAGTTTATCTGCAAGTTTAAACGCCTCTTTTTCATTCAGTTCCAGCGTCTTAACAAGCTTCTCGATCTTTTCCTCAGACGGTATCATTCTGCCTTTTTCAATATCAGCCATATACTGAGGCGTAATGCTTAGTCTGCGAGCTAGCTCGGATTTACTTAAGCCTTTTTGATTTCGAGACAACTCTATGAATTTGCCAAAATCACTCATTTCGTTGTACCTCCTTCTCTTTTATTATAGAAAAGCGTGAATTGCATGATGATGTACGCAGCTAAACGGCTCGTCATATTCCGAAAATCAAGTGTCGGGTCGATCTCTACAATGTCCATTCCTTTTACAGATGGATCCTGTGCGAGCCATTGAATTCCTTCAATTAATGAATGACTGTCTAATCCTCCTGGTCCGATAGCTGGGCAACCTGGTGCATAAGCTTGGTCCAACACGTCCATATCCAGTGAAAGGTATATGTTATCTGTTGTCTGTTTTAACTGGTCAACTGATTTTTGCAGCAAAGAAAGAAGACCATCTCTTTTGATATCACCCATCGTATGGACGGTAACCCCTTGGTCCTTTGCATAGTCATGATAAAGTCTGCCATTTGAAAAATCACGAATACCAATCTGAATCAGCTGATTTCCATGGATCACACCATTTTCAATCAGCTGACGAAATGGTGTTCCGTTCGATGGGCCGCCATCTTCTGTATTACGGAGATCAAAATGCGCATCAAACTGGATGATTCCTACCCTGCCTCTAGTTTCTTGAAAGGCTTTTATCGCTCCTGCAGATACCGAATGATCACCGCCAAGCGTAATAACCACTGCATCCTTATGCTGGTCTTGAATATCTCTTAACGCTGAAAAAATCCGTGTTTGAGACTCAAACAGATCTGTCACATGCATCTCAATATCTCCAAAATCGGTAATGATGTAATCCCACATATCGGTTTCTTCTTCAATGCTATAAGTAGAAAATGACTGCATCATCATACGAATCGTTTGCGGTGATAAGTGTGCACCCGAATGAGAGATGGACGTTTTGGAGAGTGGAGCACCAGCGATTGCTACTCCTTTTACTTCCTCTCCTGCCCACTGCCGCAAAAGCTGGCCTGCTTTTTTTATTCCACGATCCGTAAATGGTGCTGAGCCTGATTTACGTAGAAAGGGTATAGTTTGCATGAACATCTCCCTTTCCAACCACCAACTTGCCGTTTTTCCACACTTTTTGAACATGATTGACGCCATAGTGATAAGGAACATATTTATAGTTTGGTACATCCCACAGTACAAGATCCGCTTTTCTTCCTTCTTCTAAACTGCCAGCTACATCACCGCGTCCAATCGCAAAAGCGGCATTAACCGTTACCGCGTTCCAAATTTCTTCTGGTGTCATCTTCAGCTTTAATGCTGCCAGATTCATGATGAACTGCAGATTTTCAGTCGGTGAGCTTCCAGGATTAAAATCGGTTGAAAGAGCAACAGCAGCACCGCTCGTAATCATGTCTCTAGCTGGCGCAAACTGATCTTTTCCTAAATAAAACGTTGTACCTGGCAAGAGAACCGCAATCGTCTCTGACTCCCCAAGCATTTGAACGCCGTCACGACTCGCTCCTACTAAGTGATCTGCCGAAACAGCACCAATCTCACAAGCCATCTCAGTTCCACCAAGAGGATCGATCTCATCAGCATGAATCTTTACACCAAATCCAGCAGTTTTCGCTTTTTGTAAAAACACTTTAGATTGTTCAACCGTAAATACGCCTGTCTCACAAAAAATATCTACGAACTCAGCTAAACCTTCTTTCGAGATAACGCCTAGCATCGAGAGCATTTCTTCTAAAAACGCATCCGGTCTTCCTTTGTAGTTTTCAGGAATTGCATGCGCTCCTAAAAATGTAGACACAAGATCGATTGGGTGTGTTTCATTCAGCTTTTTAGCCACTCTAAGCTGCTTCAGTTCTGTTTCCTTATCAAGCCCATATCCGCTTTTTGCTTCCATCGTCGTGACACCATATGTTAAACATCTGTTTAAATGGAAAAGTCCTTTTTCATAAAGAGCATCTTCACTTGTTTCGCGGGTCGCTTTAACGGTGGAATGAATTCCGCCGCCTTGTGCCAGGATTTCTAAGTAAGGAACACCTTGCTGTTTAAGTGCAAGCTCATGCTCACGTGATCCCCCAAACACAAGATGTGTGTGAGGGTCCACTAAGCCAGGTGATAACAGTTTTCCTGCTGCATCAATCGTTTCTGCTGCCTGCAATTTTGTTGCTTCTTCAGCCGTCCCAATAAATGAGATTACGCCATCTTTTATGCCAACGGCACCATTATCAATGATTTTTAGCTCATTCATTTCCGTTCCGCGAAGCGCTCTTCCTTTACTTTCTGGAACAACCACTTGTCCGGCCAATATCAATGTATCTAGCATTTTCCACACTCCTTTTTATTTCTCGATCATCGGCAGGTCGACGCCTTTTTCTTTTGCTGTTTCAATCGCTAAGTCATAACCTGCATCAGCATGTCTTACGATTCCCATTCCAGGATCACTTGTTAATACACGCTCTAAACGGCGTGCGGCTTCTTCTGTTCCATCTGCCACAACAACCATTCCAGCATGAAGGGAATACCCCATCCCAACACCGCCGCCATGGTGGACAGAAACCCAGCTGGCACCATTTACAGCATTGATCATCGCGTTTAAAATTGGCCAGTCCGCAACCGCATCACTGCCATCCATCATTCCTTCTGTTTCGCGGTTGGGTGATGCCACTGAACCACAATCCAAGTGATCGCGTCCGATTACGATTGGTGCTGACAGTTCACCTGAAGCAACCATCTCGTTGATGATTTTTCCAAACTTCGCACGTTCGCCATATCCTAGCCAGCAGATACGGGACGGAAGGCCTTGGAACTGAACTTTCTCCTGAGCCATCTTGATCCATTTGCAGAGGTGCTCGTTATCACTAAACTCTCGTAATATCACTTCATCTGTCTTTCTGATATCCTCAGGATCGCCCGATAACGCTACCCATCTAAAAGGTCCTTTTCCTTCACAGAATAATGGACGGATGAACGCTGGAACAAATCCAGGGAAATCAAAAGCGTTTTTTACTCCTTCGTCAAAAGCAACTTGTCTGATGTTATTGCCATAATCAAAAACAACAGCACCCTTTTTTTGCATCTCCAGCATCGCCTCTACATGAACCGCCATGGATTGCTTTGACTTTTCGATGTATTGATCAGGGTTTCGTTTACGAAGTTCTGCTCCCTCTTCCATTGTGAACCCAACTGGCAAATAACCATGCAGCGGATCATGCGCAGATGTCTGGTCTGTAACGAGATCAGGTATCTCACCCATCTCAATCATTCTTGGTAAAAGTTCAGCGGCGTTACCTAACAATCCGATTGACAATGGCTCACCTTTTGCCGCATAATCTTTCGCTATCTTTAATGCTTCTTCTAAGCTATCCGTCTTTTTATCTAGGTATCTTGTGTCTAAGCGGCGCTGAATTCTTGTTTCGTCTACATCTATTGCGATCACAACACCATCATTCATCGTTACAGCAAGAGGCTGTGCGCCACCCATTCCTCCAAGACCCGCAGTAAGTGTGATCGTTCCTTTAAGTGATCCGTTAAAATGCTTTCTTGCTGCTTCTGCAAACGTCTCATACGTTCCTTGTAAAATGCCTTGAGTTCCGATATAGATCCAGCTGCCAGCTGTCATTTGGCCGTACATCATCAGACCTCTTTTTTCTAAATCACGGAACGTCTCCCAGTTTGCCCATGCAGGAACGAGGTTGGAGTTTGCGAGTAAAACGCGCGGTGCATCCGTATGCGACTTAAAGACAGCAACAGGTTTACCAGATTGGACAAGAAGGGTTTCATCATTTTCTAAACGCTCTAACGTTTCGATGATCTTATGATAAGAATCCCAGTTTCGAGCAGCTTTTCCGATACCGCCATAAACAACGAGTTCATCTGGATTCTCCGCAACTTCCCCATCTAAGTTGTTCATCAGCATGCGTATTGCTGCTTCTTGAACCCACCCTTTTGCCGATAATTTTGTACCTCTAGCAGCTGATATAGAATGTTTTACGTTTGACATGTAAAATTACCTCCTTTTTAATGTGCTAACTTTTGAGTTTTTGTACCAATTAAAATATCATTCCACGACGGGTCAAGGATCCATGATGCAACGGCTTCCATGTCCCTATGAAACATACGGTCACACTGGATGGTCGGACATACGATTCTGCCATGTTCATAAACTTTTTTAGTTTTTGGCGCGAGTTTTTCAGGTCCCCTATAATCTGCCGCCTGCATCGCACAGATTAACTCTACTGCCAGCACTCGTCTTGCATTCGCTATGATTTGCGCTGCATGTCTTGAAGCAATCGTCCCCATACTCACATGGTCTTCCTGGTTCGCTGATGATGGGATCGAATCAACACTTGCAGGGTGAGCGAGCGTTTTATTTTCAGATACAAGCGATGCTGCAGCATATTGCATAATCATCGCACCAGACTCTAGACCTGGGTTCGGACTTAGGAAACCTGGCAAGTCGCTTAATTGAGGATTTACCATACGTTCGATTCGGCGTTCTGAAATATTGGCCCATTCTGCTGCAGCAAGCTTCAGAAAATCCATCGCAAAAGCGATCGGCTGACCGTGAAAATTACCGCCTGAAATAATCTTTTTGCCATCATCAAAAATGAGCGGATTGTCCGTCGCAGCGTTCATCTCGATCTCAAGCTTTTCTTTTACATAACCAAGTACTTGCCAAGATGCTCCGTGTACCTGAGGAATGCATCTTAACGAATACGCATCCTGCACTCTGATCTCGCCTTGCTTCGTTGTAAGCTGGCTGTCTTCTAAATAGGCTCTAAGCCGCTCAGCCACTTCTACCTGTTCTTTATATCCTCTTGCAAGATGCACGACTTCATCAAACGCATCTGTTATTCCTCTTAAACTCTCAGTTGTTAATGCAGCAATGGCATCAGCCATGAGCCCGATACGTTCAGCTTCTAGATAGGCTGCAATTCCTTGAGCTGTCATGGCTTGTGTTCCATTTATTAAAGCAAGGCCCTCTTTAGCCGTTAACACAACAGGTTCAATGCCCGCTCTCTTTAATGCTTCTTGACCAGGAAGTCGCTCTCCTTTGTAGTACGCCTCCCCCTCACCTACTAAAACGAGTGCTAAGTGAGAAAGTGGAGCCAGATCACCGCTCGCCCCAAGTGATCCCTGTTGTGGAACAACAGGATGGACGCTCTTTTCGACTAACTCTAGCAGCCTTTCGATCACTACCGGCCTGATACCTGACAAACCCTTTAGTAACGCGTTTGCCCGCAAGATCAGCATCAAGCGTGAAATTGTTTCAGGAAAAGGTTCCCCGATTCCACACGCATGGCTGCGGATCAGATTGATCTGCAATGTCTCAACATCATCTCTAGAAATAAATACATCACTAAATTTTCCGAAACCCGTTGTTATTCCGTAGACCACTTTCCCTGCAGCTACGATCTCTTCAACCGCTTTACGGCTGTCCGCAACTTTCTTCATACTGACAGGACAAGCTTCTATCGGTTCATTTTCATGCAGAATACGTTTAATCTCTTCCATCGAAAGCGTATTACCTGTTAACGTAACCATTATCATCCCTCTTTTATTAAGGTTTTTTCTTTAGTTTCTTTAGAGTTAAATGTTGCTTTAGGTTGGCTTTTTCTCCTCAAAGTTTTACGAAAGCGGTTTTAATGTTCTTGCTTTCTAGTTTGTTTTAAAAACTTCGTTGAACTGTTGATTGGAGTGCAAGATGCGAGACTCCTGGGGGATCAGCGGGACAGGTGAGACTCCTAACAGCGCAGAGCGCTAGGAGGCTCACCGCACGCCCCCCGGAAAGCGAGCATCTGGAACGGAAATCAACTACTTCAAATAACAACTAAGCTTTGCGAAAAGGCCCTATTACAAACAAAAAGAGCGCACCCGAAAGAAACACTTTCGAATACGCCCCCTCATCACTAGTTGCTATGGGCACTTATTTAAATATGATTAATCCCGAGACCAATCGCTTCATGCTCCAACCCTTTTACAGGAGCACCAATTGTTCCGTATAGAGCGACTGCGATCCAGTCCCCTTCTTCTTTCTTTTCATATGGATTGCCGCGGACAACAATGAACCGCAAACCTACAGTCCTAAGAACCGTCCCTAATTGAACCTGTCCTCTTGTCACACCATGAAAAGCCTCCATGATGGCATGATAAAGGGAATGGGTTTCACGATAAATCCCGCTTTGAATCACCTGTTCATTTTTGGCTGCTGTTTCGATCGCAGCTACTACCTTTTGAGAATCCATCGAACCAGCTTTGCCTACGCAATACTTCCAGCCCTGTTTCTCAATCTCAGGCAGATAGCTTTCGTCTAATACACCTAACATCGCCATCTTTCCAATCAATCGCTCGTTCGATAATGCCATTTCATGAACCACTCTTTCTGCTCACGGCTAATAACTACTTCTAGTGTATGCGTTTACAATTTGTCCGTCAATTCCCTTTCAACAACTTATCACGTCACTATAGTAAAGAAAAAGACATGTATAATCTAGCAATCTAGCGGTAAGAATGTTAGTAAGAATAAAACGGAATGAGGGTTGTAACATGTTAAACGTACAAAAAGAAATTGCACTTGCTTCAATGTCACGAACACCGCAGTTTGAGGAAAATGCGAATGACTTTTTTATTGCTTATGACAAAGGACATAACCCTATATTGCTCTTACCTACAACGAAAGGTTTTCTGCCTGAAGGCCAACTGTATGCCATCTCATTTGTAAAAAAAGAAAACAACTCTTACCAATTTACGCTTTCAGATAAAATCATGCCGTTTTCAATGGAAGAAGCTACACTCATCCACGATCAGCTTGGATTCTTTTTCGGTCCTGAAAACAATATGTTAACAAGCTTTTTTAAAGGTGACATATATGGCGCATATGTTGTTTGGGCGAAGCATATGGTTAAACAGCTTATTAACGAAACTCTTCACAATTGGCATAACACATCTGATGATTTCCAGCGGGAGAAACATAAAAATCGGTTAACCTTGCTGCTTCAAGCTTAAATTTTATATTCATATAAAAACTGCTTAGCCGCTTCATCTCTACTTCAGATGAAAGGTTAGCAGTTTTTTTGATTGTATTTACTTTTAATCAAGTAGTAGGTGTTGCTTGCTCATTGTTCTTTCTTTTCTTCTTTAATTGCTTTTTGAGAAATGTTGTAATAAATAACAGAGGAATATAACTAATGGCTAAGTAAAAGCCAATAATATTCGTGTAATTATTGAGCAGATTGATTTTTAAGCGGGTATCTAAAAAGATACAAGAAACTAAAACAACTCCTAATAAAACAATTAGTGTTACATGCTGACGAATGTTCAACATTAATTTAGCAACTCGGCTCGAGCACCATATGGCAAGTGTAATATTCGGAAGGATTACAAGGCACCATATGGATACAAACACAAAGTCAAAACGTTCCACGAATGACACTTGTACGATTTTAACCATGGAAAGGGTTGCCCATATATTTCTCGCCAACTGCTCCTCACTAAAGAATGCAAACGAGAACAGTGTAACCAATAAATACATCATAAAGGTAAAGATATTAGCATGATGTGCAAATCTTTGAGAGCGTTTAGCATTTTTTATAAATGGATAAAAAACGAGCAGTGTCTCAAATCCCAGGTAACTGAGCATCATGTTTTTCGTTGCTGATAAATAATCTTTAATGTTTTCATCAAATACAGGCAACAGATTAGAAAAATGTGTGAACTCTAATGGATAAAACAACAAGGTGATTAATCCTAATGGAATAACGACTCCTAAGTAACAGACTCCTGCAACTGTTCGAAAACCTGAAGAAACGACATAATACGTTAATAGGAGAAAGACAATAGCGATCTTCCACGTACTCAATGTAGGAAACATCCAGACCTGTATCACTTCAATATACGTTCTTAAAACTGTAATAGACCATAATAGAAAGTATAGCAAAAGAGCAAGATTAAACAGGTTTCCAAAAAGACCGCCAAACAATGACTTATGGATACTAACGATATCCCCATCACCATTATTAAGCACATAATAGATCATCCATATAAGAATATGGACAAATGCGGCAGCGATAATGACAGATATCCAAGAATCATAACCCGCATATTTCGCGATGATCCTCTGATACCCGAGAACTCCGACACCAATTTGTTCAGAATGGACAAGGAAAAAGACAAGAAAGGGAGACACGAGAAAAGCTTCTTTAATTTTTTGCATGACGAGTTCCCATCCTTTCTGCAGTATGCTTAGAAATCTTGTTTTAGCATTCCCAACTGAAAAGGCTTTAACCCATAAATAGCCAAAAAAGAAAAAGCTAACTCATTAAAGGAAATTTTCCCTTGAGTTAGCTTTTCTTTTTTATCCTGTAAATACTTCACCATCAGGATAACGAATATTTTCTTTAGATTGTTTTGCTAGACTGAATGCTAATGTGAGTGGTCCTATTTTACCGAAAACCATCACAACACAGATCACGATTTTCCCGATGATTGTAAGATCCGCTGTAAGACCCATACTCAATCCTACCGTTCCAAAAGCGGAAACCACCTCAAAAACGATAACCATAAAAGAAGTATCCTTTTGAACATAATTCAATATGAAGAGGGCGGCAAAGATAAAGAGCAGCGAGATGGTTGAAATGGCAAGGGCTCGATATACAATGGCCACACGAATTGTTCGTTTCATAATAACTGGATTTTCTTTCCCTTTCAAAAAGGCACCTACGGCAAAAAGAATAACAACAAATGTGGTCAGCTTAATTCCGCCTCCAGTTGATGTGCTCCCTGCTCCAACAAACATTAAAAGCACCATTAACAATGAAGTATCAGGTGTAATTGATGTCATATCTATGGAATTAAAGCCTGCCGTTCTTGGCGAAACGCCTTGAAAATAGGACGCCCAAAACTGTTCAGCACCAGAAAGCATCCCTAACGTTTTCGGATTATTAAATTCGAATAAGTAGAACAAAAGAATGGACACCACGTTAATGATCAGTGTGGAGATCAACATTACTTTGGTATGGAGCGATAAGGTCTTCCATCTGCGGCTTACCCATATATCAACCAATACAGTAAAACCAATACCTCCCGTAATAAAGAGAAACGATATGATGATATTGACCATAGGATCTCCAACATATCCTGTTAATCCGTCAGACCAAAGTGAGAACCCTGCATTGTTATACGCTGATATAACGTGGAACACGCTGTAATAAATGCCTTTATAAACACCTAATTCCGGTACAAATCTTATGGATAAAAAGAAAGTCGTAATCAATTGGATACTGATTGAAAACACAAATAAATTTCGGACTAACCGAATCACCCCGCCGATTGAAGGCTGGTTTAGGGCCTCTTGCATCAGCACCCTTTGCTTAACGGAAATTTTCCTCCCCATCATAATGACGACTAAGGAAGCAAAGGACATCACACCAAGTCCTCCGACTTGAATCAGGAATAAGATCACAATTTCACCGAACAGCGTAAAGGTAGAACCTGGGTCAACCGACGCCAGCCCTGTTACGGTTGCAGCTGATGTTGCGATAAAAAATGCATCTATCCAAGATATGGATTCTTCATGCGCAACCGGTAACTTTAATAGGCACGTACCAATAAATATAAGAAATAAGAACAGCAATGCTAAAAATTGCGGCGGACTCAATTTTATCGGATTGTGCAGAAATCGTTTAGGATTTTTCACATGCAGTGCCAATGCTTACACTCCCTCATCCTCAAAACGGTTCAGATCCTCGTTTTTTCCGATAACAACAAGAATATCTCCGTACTCTAGAGAAACATCTGCAATAGGAGAAACATGGATCTCATCTCCCCGTTTAATGGCAACTATATTACATCCGTAGCGAGCACGCACATCTAAATCAGTAAGCGTTTTGTTCACCAGTTTGTCTGTTACACCGATCTCAACAATACTGTGTTCGTGTGATAATTCAATAAAATCAATGATTTTCTCTGAAGAAATAAGCTGTGCAACTCTAAGTGCCATGTCACGCTCTGGATGGATAATACGGTCTGCACCTAGCTTTTCCAAAACTTTATGATGATAGTCGTTTTGAGCCTTTACCCAAACTTTGTTTACCCCTGCTTCCTTTAAAAGCAAGGTCGTCAGAATACTTGCTTGGATGTCTTCTCCAATCGAAACAATAACATGGTTAAAGTTTCTGATCCCTAGAGACTTCATCACTTTTTCATCTGTTGAATTAGCTTGAACCGCTTGTGTAGCGATCGTTGCAAATTCATTTACTTTTTCCATATCGTTATCAATTGCTAGGACATCGTAACCCATCGTGGCAAATTCTCTACAGATGCTGCCCCCGAAGCGGCCTAATCCTATAACTGCAAACTGCTTTTTTTTCATTTCGGTTTCTCCCCTTAAACTACATGAAGTTTCCCTTCGTTGTCCTCTAGCCTTTGCTGGTTAAGAGGTTTCTATATCAGTTAAAAAACGCAAAAAAAGACCACACAAAAAAGCGGGTCCGGTTTTTCACCAAATTGACCTCTCCAGTGACATGACGCTTACGGGGTTAGCTGTCGGATTAGGGATTGGAGTATCCCTTTTTGCATAAAGCAAAATTCACCCCAAAAAATTGGTTCCCCCGTTTCACAGTTCATTTTAGTTTTACCCTAAAAACAACTGTAAATTCAGCGATCTAAAGCCTGCTAAATTTTGAATTACATATACTGTAATCCTCCATCATTTAAATGTCAATCCATTTTTAATGTGTTAACAAATACTTTACATTTTACCTGAAAATTGAAGAACTAAAACAACGATTCCTACAAACCATACATAGATGGCAAAGCCTTTTAACGTACCCGTTTGAAGCAGTTTAATCATCCACTTCACAGCCATATATCCGAATATTGATGAAGCTAGCGTCCCAATGGCCAACGCTGAAAAAGAGATCGGTGGCTGTGCACCTGTGAAAAGATCCTTTGACTGAAGCACAACACCGCCAGCAATCGATGGGATTGAAAGCAAAAATGAAAAATACGCCGCAGCCTTTTTATCAATTTTACAAAATAAAGCTGCTGCAATCGTTAGACCTGATCGCGAAACAGCCGGAAGAATGGCTGCTCCTTGAAACGTTCCGATCACAAGAGCATCTCGAATTGTAATGTCATCAATTCCTTTGTATCCGTTCCGTTTATATGAATCTGCCCACCATAAAAGAAAACCTGTCAGTAAAAACTCCCACCCGACGGTTACACCTGTTTTCGAGATTTCCTCAAAAAAATCTTTAAAAGCTAATCCGATTATTGCCGTTGGGATCGTTCCAGCAATGAGCAGAATTCCGATTTTGCTGAATGGTCTTTTTATGACTTCCAAAATCTCTTTTCCATACACTGTCATAACGGCGATCAGTGTTCCGATATGCAGCATGCTATCAAGGAAAAGCCCTGCTTCTTCCAGCTGAAAAATCTGCCTGCCTAATAATAAGTGTCCTGTTGAGCTAACAGGTAAAAATTCAGTTAAGCCTTGGACAATACCTAATATCAGGGCCTCGAGCCAGTCCATAAAAAAATCCCCCTCAAAAGATGGTCTCGTACAACCTATTCTCTAAAGGGGGTTTCTATGCCAATGTTTCTGTTTTCTTATAGGCGGCGAATCTCTTCGTCAGTTTTGTTTCTGCGGTACTCACGTATAACAGATACGTTCCTAATCTAAATCTTATAAAACACCTGAAAACAGACGGGCGAACGACTCTTTCGTTCTTTCCCAAAGCCCTCTCTTATAAAATTCTACAGGGCGTATCTTTGTCGATTCTTCCACGTCTTCTTCATACTGTCGAACTAGATCATCAACAGAGGAAGTGTTTAGGAGGAACACATTCACTTCAAAGTTTAGATGAAAACTTCTCATATCCATGTTTGCTGTTCCGATTGATGCTGTATCACCATCAATAATGATAACCTTTTGATGCAAAAACCCTTTTTTATACGAATAAATCTCGATTCCTGAGCGGAGAAGTTCAGGATAATAAGAACGGGTTGCATATTGTGTTAAGAATCCATCGTTAATCTCAGGTACCATTAAACGAACTTGAACTCCTTTTTTGGCGGCCACCCGAAGTGCTGTTCGAATGGCCTCATTCGGAACAAAATAAGGCGTAGCAATCCAGATCGATTTTTCCGCACAGGAAATTAAAGAATAATAAAGGTCACTCATAATGCCGAGTTGCGTATCAGGCCCGCTCGCCACGACATGAACGGTGCCGTCCCCTTCGGCTGGATAGGCTTTTGTTAGATGATCATCTTCTAACAAATCCTCGCCGCATACATACTCCCAGTCCATTAGAAAAATAGCATGAAGAACCTGAACAGCTTCTCCTTCCATGACCATATGTGTATCACGCCAGAAACCGATATCTGGGTCTTCACCTAAATACTCAACACCAACATTCAATCCGCCAACAAAACCAATTTTCCCGTCGATCACAATAATTTTACGGTGATTTCGGAAGTTTAATTTTTGATTAAAGAATCCATAGCGAACAGGCAGAAACGCTTCAACAAGTATACCTGCCTTTTTCATTCGGTCGATATCGTGCTGCTGTAAGGATAAACTCCCAATTCCATCATACAAAAATCTGACTTTAACACCTTCGTTTGCTTTTTTGATTAAAAGATCAATAATATCTTTCCCGAGCCTATCAGAACGAAAGATGTAATATTGGATGTGTATATATTCCTTTGCCTCTTGTAACCGTGCGATAATCTCCGGAAACGTCTCTTGACCGTTCTGTAAAATCTTTGTATCCGTCCGTCTGTTAATCCGAGTAAGCGTGATGTGGTGAGCATGTTTAGCGAAACATTGCTGATGTCTTTTAAGATCACTAAAATCTGGTTTCTCTTCTTGTTTAGAAACCCTGATCCACTCATCTCTGTCTTTCTTTCTTTTTGATTTAAACAGATGACCTTTTAAATAGAGCTGTCCCGAATACAAGTAAAACATATACCCGACGAAGGGAAACAAAATCAGAACATAAATCCATAAGAGCGTGTGCTGAGCCGTTCTGTTTTCGAGCATTAACGAATAAATCGTATACAAGATGACAGAAATGTAAAGGAGCCCGAATGCTGTTTTGATGATTACATATCCTTCTGCAAAAAAAACGATGTATAAACAGATGAGTAACAATAGTGTTAGAAAAAATTCCCATGTCCGTTTCATGCACTAGCTCCTTTTTCGAGTCTTCTCTTTACCTCTTTTATTCCCTTCCCCTTGTAAATAAAACAAGAGCATCTCTCTTTTTATACCATTTTTTCTTAGGATTTGCAGAGATCATGTCTGTTATGAAAATTAGTCTCGTATCAATCATTTGAAACGGTTTTTTTGTGTGCGCATTGGGTTAATATACAGACGCTACGAAAATTTGCGGGGCCAATCGGCGTTGAATTTTGAATTGGACAGATTATTGGCTGGATCGGACAGATTATGTGACCAATCCGACAGATTAATCTTCAATTCGGACAGATTCACTAGTCAATTGGACAAATTACCGTCATCAACAAAAAAACTGCCCCCCTGCACAGACTCCTCTATGCCACTTACTGTCGCCTTTTACGAATAAACAGTCCACTTTTTGAGTTTTACTGTCCACTTTCGCTGATTTACTGTCCACTTTGGTAAATTTACTGTCCACTCTGCTATTTTTACTGTCCACTTTAATTTTCCGCAAAAAAATAAACACATAAAAAAGCTCCAAAGGATTACCACCTCTAGAGCCATTCAACTTTATTCAGCTTTTGCTCCGTTTTGTTTCCAGTAGTATTCTGCTACTGCATCTGCTACTGCTTCAGCACTTCTGTAGAGTTCATCCATATTGTTGTCAACTCCACCAAATTCGATTAGAAGAGCATGATCCGAGAGATCCTGATTATAGACACCGTTCCCTGTCGTTTTGTTTTTTCCGATTACGCCACGGCTTAATCCTGGATATTTTTTATCTAAGATCGCATTAATTTCCTGTGCCGCTTTTTGGTTTTTCTCAAAATTAGGATTTGCAGTTCCGATTACAAACAACGTTCGTGCATATGATTTCCCATTGATTTCTGTTGTTGTGGATTTCCCTCTTTGAGAATCACGATGCAAATCAAAGATCAGATCAATATCCTGATTGCTTGCCATTGCACTTTGAACGAGTGTACGTGACATCGGGTAGCTTTTACGGTAGTCCGTATTGTTTTTCTTCAACAGTTCGGTCATGTTAGTAAAATCGACGGTAGTGCCAATTCCTCTCGCCTCTAATTCTTCCCCTAGCTTTTTGCCGACCATTGTGATGTTTACTTTTGAATGTATGGCATGGTCAGGATTTGTGACTCCTTTTAAATGCGGCAAAAAGGATTCCCAGCTATGCGAATGATAGATATAGGCGATCTTCTTCCCGCTTGACGGCTTCCCTGGCGGATTTTGAGGGTCAGTTGGGTCAGGATCTTCTAAACGCTCCATGTCTTGAACTTCTGCTTCTTCCCCACTTAACAACAGCTCCATCGGCGGGGGTGACTCATATGCTAAGTTCGTATAATCCGTTCCTTCCCCTGCAACGATAATGGTTGAATCGTAGAGCGCAAATCCTGGCAGTTCATTTCCTAGAAGACTTCGGATGTCTCCAGGTTTTATACTTGTTGTAAGCTCGAACAAGACACTCGACAACGCAGGCGGTTCACTCTCTTTCGGCAGTTCTTGCGTAAAATACCTGTTTTCCCAGCCTATGAAATAGACGAGTGCCTCTCCGGAAAATTCCGTTAGCCATTTGTGCATCGTTGAAGAACTCAACCTGTATTTGTTTTCAAACGATGTGATGAAACTAGTGGCTATTACAATAAACAGCATGGCACCAGCAAGTAATAAAGGTAAACGTTTTATATTCAATTGCGGGGTAAACATGTATAGCCCTCCACTTCTGTTTGCGTTTCTATCACATCCTATGCGCGTAATTATTTAAATAGAATCAAATCTATGAAAAAATAATAGAGACATTCTTCCAGCTTACATGACACAGCTCATCTTGCGCTCCGTAGAATATGGTTAGCCTGGAGCGAAAACCAGCCACTTTCAAGCTTTTATTGGCACAAAAAAAACCAGTCGCTTAACTGGTTTTTGATGTGAAAATGAGCTTTTCCGCCTCTGTTTGAGTTTCACTTGCAAGCTTTTCATAAATATCAATAAAAGTTCCCAACTCTTCAGGTGACAAATGATTTAAGTAGCTGCTTATTGAATTGACTCTTTCATTTTCAGCCTCTCTTAAAATTTCATGCCCTTCGTCAGTAATTTCGAGATAAACAATTCTACGGTCCATTTCGCTACGGTAACGACTTACAAAACCACGCTTGTACAAACGATCTGCACCAACAGTTATAGCACTTGGTTTAACACCCATATATTCAGCCAATTTTGACACGGTCCATTTATTTCTAATACATAATGTCTTTAAAAGTACGAATTGTGTTTTCGTTAGTTCCTTTTCAATAGCAATTTCCGGGTGCAAACGCTTTGACACAATATAATGTACTTTTTCCAATCTCTCCACATAGGATTTCAAATCCTTATTCCCCATACTATGAACCTCCAGCCTCTAAGTTGTAATGCGAAAAATTATACTAACATTATACAAGAATTTTCATAACATTTGAACTATTTTTTACAAATAATGTGCAAAAGTGTTGACTATTGACATATACTCACAGTATGATACATTCAAATAAATTTGAACGTTTTAGGAGTGTTGAACATGCAAGATATTTACCAAATACGTGAAGTAGAACAGTTAAAGGTTATTTCTGACCCACTTCGCATCAAAATTCTATGGGAGATTCTAGATGAAGCGAAGACTGGAAAAATCCTTTCTGACCTTTTGGAAGTGCCTGCACCAAAAATTCACTATCATCTCAAAGAAATGGAACGCGTAGGATTGATAGTTGTCGAACGTACTGAAGAAAAGAACGGCATTATACAAAAGTTCTACAGACCGGTTGCTCAATCCTTTTCTATTGCCGAAATTTTACCTGATCAGCGTACTGAAGTAAAAGATGAACTCTCTGATGCATTAAAGGAAAATATTTTAGTCTCTCTCGAAAAAACAAAATCCATGATTCGCAAGTTGGATCCTGAAGTTCTTGCTTATACGGATTCCCCTCTTAAATTTGGCTATCGCCATGTGAAACTTTCTCCTGACCAAGTTAAGCAGCTTCATGAAAAAGCAAAAGAAATTTCGGATCTAATCTCCGAGTTTAAGAAGAATGAACAGGAAGATGGCGAAATTTATCATTACTTTATGCTCTCATTTCCTTTAAAAGAAACGCCATATCCAGAAGAGGAGCTTGATTGAAATGGCACAAGCCTTAACGGTACAGAATGAAAAAGATTCAGTATCTCTTTTTAAACAACGTTCTTTTTTGTTCATATGGGCAATCACGATTTGTTCTTCATTCTCCATCTCTATTTTTCAGTTTTCACAGAGCTGGTACGTGGTTAAGACTCTCGACAAAGAAGCATCGCTCGGAATCGTATTTATCGCTGCGAACGTCCCGCGTATCTTATTTATGGCCATTGGAGGCGTTCTTGCAGATCGGGTCAGCAGGACGAAGATTTTGTTTGTCTCTAATCTCTTAAGAACCGTATTATTGATTGGCTTGTTGATCATGCTCGCAACCGGGCATCTATCACTTCTATCATTTATTGTTTTTGGTTTATTTTTTGGTGCACTTGATGCGTTCGTTTGGCCGGCTAACGGATCTCTATTACCAAATGTAGTTGATCAATCCCAGCTAACGCGTGCCAACTCCGTCATCCAAACCACGCAGCAGAGTTCCCTTATTCTAGGACCGATGATTGGAGGGTTGCTTGTAGCAAGCAGCGGAGGTTACTTTCTTTCATTTGGAGTTCCTGCAGTCATGCTCTTGTTATCTGCCGTTCTTGCCTTTTTGCTTAATGTTCCAGCTTCAGAAAACTCCGGTTCAAAAAAGTCTGGCATGTGGCAATCCATTAAAGAAGGACTTGATGTTGTAAAGAGCTCTGCATTTTTAAAGGCACTCTTCTTAAGTACGATTTTTCTAAATGTTTTTGTTGTCGGTCCTTTAATGATGGGTCTCCCGATCTTTGTAAAAAATGTACTCAACGGAAGTGCATTGGATTTCAGTTTTATTGAGGGGTCCATGGCTGCCGGTATGCTTATTAGTTCAGTGGTCATCGGGATATTAAACATGAAAAAAAGGCGGGGTCTTATGGTAACTCTTTCGCTCTTCACCATGAATCTTTTCTTTTTCTTGTTTAGCCAAAGCTCCTCACTCTTTACTTGTATGTTAGCTATCTTTTTTATTGGAATCACATTCCCAGCTACGAATATCCCGCTTATCTCTGCCGTACAGTCTTCTGTAGATAAAAAACTGCTTGGCCGCTTGATGGGACTGCTCACGATGGCAAGTATGGGTCTCGCACCACTTTCACTTGCAGCAACTTCCATGTTGATCTCTTATGGATTCACCATCGATAAGATTATGGCTGGCGGCGCACTCTCTTTAATTCTTGTAAATGTGTTAATCATGTGGAAACTTCCTGCTTTAAGAAAAATGGAATAGGCGGTGGAATGAATGAAAGTATTAATCATCGGCGGTACACGATTTTTAGGCAAGCATTTGGCAGAATCCTTTAAAAGTAACAGCCATGAAGTTACTTTGTTTCACAGAGGAAAAACAGCTGAAAAAGGAAGTCAGAAGAATGTTCAGGAGATCATTGGCGACAGAGCAGAAGACTTATCGTTGCTTGAGAAACGTTCTTGGGATGTTGTCGTTGATACATGCGGATACTTCCCGAAACAAGTTCGTAAATCTGCTGAAGCTCTCCATAATAACACAAAATCTTACATCTTTGTTTCTTCTGTGTCCGTCTATGAAGATCAATCTGCACGAAATCTAACAGAAGAAGCTAAGACTGCTGAACTTTCTGATCCTGATGTAACTGAGATTGGTGAAAATTATGGAGCTCTTAAAGCGGCTTGTGAACAAGAAGTGCTTCAAGTATTTCAGGAACAAGCTTTAATTATTCGTCCAGGATTAATCGTCGGGCCTGGTGATTATACCGATCGGTTTACGTATTGGCCGGATCGAGGTGTTCGTGGAGGAGATATTTTGGTACCTGCCATGCAAGACCCTGCCGTTCGTTTTATTGATGTACGCGACTTGGCAAATTGGATCGTGCGGATGGCTGAAAATGAAGAGGGCGGTACTTATCAAGCTGTTGGCGGAAGATATGATTTTAATGAGTTTGTGAAAAAATGCATAAGAAATCACAAAGAATCAAAAATCATTTCCGTTTCTGAATCGTTTTTATTAGAAGAAAAAGTTGGCGAATGGATAGAAATGCCCCTTTGGATTGCAAGTAGTGATTTTAAAGGTCTTAATTACGCGGATGACACTAAGGCAATTAACAAAGGTCTCATTTTCCGTCCTGTAGAAGAAACCATCCAAGATACAGCAGAATGGTCACAAGCTAGAAAACTGAGACCTGATGAGTGGCGAGCTGGACTGCATCCGGATAAAGAAAAACGATTGCTGCAAAAATGGGGAGAAAAAGTAAAACAATAAAACTCCAGTTTTTCTCCTATTCATTTAAAAATACATGAATGCCCATGGCACTTGTCCATACCATTTGTCCCCCAGTGACATATAGTAGGATTGTGAGATACAAAATCTCGCCTGTCAGCAAAAGGCAGAGCAATTCCCTACCCCCCATTTCTTCATCATGCGTTCGGTTTTCTTTACCATAATCCTATCCATAGGATTATGGCTTTTTTTTTATTTAGGAAATCTTTTTTGTTGATCACTAAATTGTATATATTTATTTAAGTGTTCAGGGAGCTCCCCTTTTTGAAAAACATACTGAATGTCTGATAGAGGAATTTCTAGACGGGACAATGCCGGATATAAAGGTAAAATCTCCTTTGGTTCGTACGTTTGCTGATAACTCGTAACGGCTTCATTTGTTTCTTTTTCAACGGATTGACGATAGGCATGTATTTCTTGAATCTGTTGGACCATCATCAAGTATTCCGCTTTTAACCGCTCCAGTTGAATAATCTTCTTTTCCATGCTGTTTTTTGCTGTATCAAGTTCTCTATCACGTGAAGAATAGACCGTTTTTAGATACTCCGACAATCTGTCATCTCGATGGTCTTTTAAATCATCCAAATGCTCCATAGCGTTTCGTTCTTTTTCCATAGCTAGAAGATACTTATTCTTGGCTTCAGTCAGATCATCCATCGTAATCTTTGTATTCCTGACACCATAAGCGTTTAGCAACTCTTCATATTCATGAGAAGACCATTCTTTCTGTTTATGTAGCTGCTGCCACTTTTCTTGTGCACGTTCTATCTCTATATCGTATTCTTTTTTCATTTGCTTAAAGTGGTTTAATTCCGGATACATGACAATCTCCCTTCGAGTTTCAACATTAATAGTATTCGGGAAGGTTTTCGGTTTAACGTCTCGAAAGATTAAACAACTGTTTAAAATTGAGTGCTGTGTTAGAAATTCTGTGGGTACTTGGAAGTAGTTGATTTCCGTTCCAGGCGCTCGCTTTCCGCGGGGCAGACGGTGAGCCACATTCTTAACGTTTCACTTTTAAGTGTCTCACCTGCCCGCCTGTCCCGCAGGAGTCTCCCACCTTGCACTACAATCACCTGTTCAAAGAAGAAAATCATTAAGAGACATAGACATAGAATCAACACAATTTTAAGTCATACCTATTAGAAAGAAGGATAGTACATGAAGATCACTGCGATACGACATTGCAAAGCGGAAGGTCAGGAAAGTAATGCTTCATTAACTGCTGAAGGAGAACAACAAGCTAGAGAATTGGCTGCTTTTTTAGAGGGGCAGCAATTCGATTGTGTCATTTCGAGTCCTTTTAAAAGAGCTGTCGACACCATTAAACCATTTGCAGAGTTAAATGAAATATCAATTAAGATAGATGAACGTCTAGCTGAAAGAATCCTTTCTAGTGAAGATGATCCAAATTGGAGAACGAATCTGGAACGTACATATAAGGAAGAACATTTAAAATTTCCTGGGGGTGAGTCTACGTTTGAAGCGAAAGAAAGAATCTCTTCTTTCATTAATGAACTGCAGCGTAAATCTTATCAATCTGTACTGATTGTGACCCACGGAAATCTGTTGAGCCTAATGATTAATTTGTATCAGCCTTCCTTTGGCTTTAAAGAATGGGAGCTTTTATCAAACCCTGATGTTTATCTTATCGATGTGTCATTAAAAGATGTATCCAAGTTGTGAGTGTATTAAACTGGTAGTTAATTCCAGACCCCCAACCCTCCTACAAAAGTCCCGAAACATGTACACGTAAGATAAATTATTGGGAGGGAAACATCTTATGAAAAAATTAGTAGTAGCATCAGTATTAGGCGCTTCCCTATTCGGCGCAAACGCAGGAATCTCAGAAGCGGCATCTTCATGCCCATTTGCTTCTTTAAATAATAATCAGCCACAACAGCAGCAACAATTTCAAGCTGCTCCGGCACCAGCACCACAACTACAAGCTCCAGCTCCGGCTCCGGCTCCACAGCAAGAGCAAACAAAAGCTCCAGCAGAGGCGGCACCAAAAGCTGAAGCAGGTGCAGAACTTACTGCACAAGAGCAACAAATGCTTGATCTTGTAAACCAAGAGCGTCAAAAGCAAGGTTTACCAGCATTAAAAGCTGATCCAGAGTTAACAAAAGTTGCACGCGTTAAAGCAAAAGACATGATCGACAACAACTATTTCGATCACAACTCACCAACTTATGGTTCTCCATTTGATATGATGAAGAAATTTGGTGTTCAATATAACACAGCAGGTGAAAACCTAGCAGGAAACTCTTCTGTTGAAGGTGCTCACACTAGCCTAATGAACTCTCAAGGTCACCGTGAAAACATCCTTAAGTCTGACTACACAAACGTTGGTATTGGCGTAGTTGACGGTGGACAATATGGTAAAATGTTCGTTCAACTTTTCAAAGGATAAAAACAGCAAAAAAGCTTTCCCGAATCGGGAAAGCTTTTTTTATTGGGGTTCCACTCATTCAATCCAGAAATTTCTGCCGTTTATCCACAAGATTTGGTCCACAATCCAAAAGTAATTGCTATTTATCCGCGAGTCTACAACCCTCGACATATTCCGCACACCATAAACGCACACATTCGGACATATCCTACTAAACAGGAATGGTAATAATAAAGGTCGTTCCTTTTCCCTTCTTGCTTTTTACATCAAGCTTGCCGTTATGATGCTTTATAATATTGGTGCTCACCATCATCCCTAGCCCCGTACCTTCTTCTTTTGTTGTAAAGAACGGCTTTCCGATTTTTTTAAGAACTACTTCATCCATTCCGCACCCATAGTCCTTTATTTGGATTTGAATGTTTTTCTTTTCATCACACAAACTCATGCTTACTTTTACGAAGTCTCCTATAGAAGAAGCTTCAATTGCGTTTTTCACAAAATTGATAAACACTTGTTTAAGCTGCATAGGATCACAGAAAACGAGTGGCATCTGATCCTCGAGCTCCGTTTTTATTTCGATATTTTTCATGATTGCCTGTGTGTTCAGTAAATCAACAGTATCTTTAATAATATCGGTAATACAGGCCATCTTAAAATTTTGGGAATTGCTTTTAGAAAGAACGAGAAACTCTTTAATAATATGCTCAATTCGATCTACCTCGGATAAGATAATCGATAAATATTGGTTAAAATCATCGGTCTGATTTTGAATAAGCTGAACAAAACCTTTCAATGATGTCAAAGGATTGCGGATTTCATGTGCAACACCAGCCGCTAATTCCCCTACAACATTTAATGCTTCAGCTTTTAATAATTTTTGCTCTGTTAGCTTTTGGTCCGTTACGTCTCTTAAAATGGTCACGTGAAGATGATCTACTATATCTTTTTGACAAGAGTATTCAATTTCTTTTATAAAACCATCAGGGGTTCGATACCGAAACTCTCCTGTAATTTTTCTTCCATGCAATACTTCATCCCATTTTTTTCTGATTACTTCTCTGCCATTTCTGACAAAAAATTCTTCAGCACTTCTTCCGATAAGTTCCTCTTTAGAAAGCTGCAGAAGTTCACATGCACGGTCATTCACTTCCGCAATCTCCATGTTCGACCTGCACAAAACGATTGCTTCTAGGGCATGGTTAAACAATTGTTTAAACTTTTTCAGATTTTGGTCCTGTGTGACCTCTTTTACAGACCCTGATGTCATATAGGATGTACCTACAACCTCCTGCACATCATGATTTTTTTCTAAAACCGGATATATAATCGTGCGTATTGATCGTACACCTAAATTAATATTTGCAGTTTGTGTCTCACCCGAAAAAGCTTTTTCTAGTTGCTTTGCCCATTCTGTAACTAATTCTTTAGAATAAAGTTCAAGTAAGCTTGTTCCTGGCAAAGGTTTTACCGAAACTCCAAGTCCATCAAGCATGGATCCCGCAGAATATGTAAACTTATAATCACCTTCACCATCTCTTTTCAGTCCAAAAAGATGGATTGGGCAGTGGGAAAGTGTATTATGAAAATCGGCAATACGTTTTATTTCAGTTTCTTCATATTGCTTGTTCATTAAGTAGTCCCCTTCTTCTTACAGAATCATGTGCTCGGGCTATTCCCTCAATTAAACACCCTATCCTTTTTCGCTAATATTCTCATTTCGACAAAATTATACCTTTTCCCTATTGGTCGACTTTCCCATTTTTTCAATTTCCAATACAGGTCTTTCGAATTATTTTTCCCATTAAAAGGTATGACTCGAATTATCAATCAAAAGAAAAAGCCTTTCCGAAATTGCTCCAAAAGGCTTTAAAACAGTATTTATTTATTCTTTTTGTTAATTTCTTCCTTCATAAATTCATAATCCATTGGACCTATATGAAAGTTTGTTATGATTCCATTTTCATCAATAAAATAGCTGGTTGGAATCGAAACAGCTCTATATTCTTTCCCTATTGTATTCTTTTCATCTAATGGAATAGGAAATGAAAGACTATATTTCTCGACAAATTCGCCGATTTTTTCCTTTTTTGTTTCTGCGTAAGCTAAATTTACTGCCAGAATCTCTACGTTATTTTCTTTATAATCTTCATAAAACTTTTGCATCTCTGGCATCTCCTCTCTGCAAGGAGGACACCACGTAGCCCAAAAGTTTAAAATCACCTTTTTACCGCGGTATTCATTTAGTTCAATTGGTGTTCCATCAAGCGTTTTTAATGAGAAATTAGGCGCTTTGCTTCCTGGTTTAAGTCCTGTATCCTCATTTGTTGTGTTTTCTGCTGTTTCTGGTTCTTCCTTTTTCTCTTGAGCCGAATAAAAAGCCAGACCGATCAATCCCGCAAATATGAGCATGATCACAATCGATTTTATCTTCACTGTTACGTCCTCTTTTCACGTTCATTCGCTTTTATTATTATAGAGGATTTTCTTACTCAACTGCAAAGTAACGTAACATAAAAAGCTCCGATCACATATTTTCCATACTTTATCATTAAGTTTCCTCTTAACTTTCCGATATAAAAGAAAATATAGCACACAAAATTTAGATACAGAATTTAAAGATAAAGTGAGGCACATCATTATGGATCGCACAAGCTTAATTGGGGTCATCGTAGGCATTGTTGCTGTTGGAGTTGGAATGGTATTAAAAGGGGTCAGTCCGATTTCCCTGTTCAATCCCGCAGCACTGCTAATTATTTTTGCAGGTACGGCTGCAACCATACTTATTGCATTTCCAATGAATGAAATAAAAAAAATACCTGCTCTTTTTAAAATTTTATTTCAAGAACAAAAACTCATTGATATGAAAGATCTAGTCACCATTTTTATCGAATGGGCTACTATTGCACGTAAAGAAGGCTTGCTTGCATTAGAACCAAAAGCAGAAGAAGTAGATGATCCTTTTTTACAGCAAGGAATTAAAATGATTGTAGACGGGCAACCGCCTGAATTCATAAAAGACGTTTTAATGAAAGACCTAGAAACAATGGAAGAGCGTCATGCAAGTAACGCCACCATTTTTACACAAGCTGGTACATATGCCCCAACACTTGGTGTTTTAGGTGCAGTAGTAGGATTAGTAGCAGCACTCAGCAACATGGCTGATATTACTGCACTCGGTAAAGCCATTTCTGCTGCATTTATCGCAACGCTTTTCGGTATTTTTTCCGGATACGTGTTATGGCACCCTTTCGCTAATAAATTAAAACGAAAGTCTAAAAAAGAAGTGATGATCAAGGAAATTATGATTGAAGGTTTGTTATCCATACAAGATGGAACTTCACCAAAAATTTTAGAAGAAAAACTGTTAACCTATATTCCGGCTAGCGAACGCGATCAATACAAAGCGGGTGGTTCTGTTGGCTAAAAAGAAAAAGAATCACGAAGAGCATGTGGACGAAACCTGGCTCATCCCTTATGCTGACATGCTTACGCTTTTGTTAGCGCTCTTCATTGTTCTATTTGCGATGAGTGAGATCGACGCTCAAAAGTTTAAACAAATGGCCAGTGCATTCCGAAATGAATTTACGAGTGGTACTGGCGTTATGGAAGAACAAGCTCCGATTCCAACACCTGACTCCACTCCAATACCTGAAGCTGTAAAAGAAGTGATCTCTAAGGAAGAAAAAGATCGTCTTGAAGAAGCAAAAAAGGAATTGGAAGCTTTAGAAGAACTTGAAAAAAAAATTAATGCGTATATCCAAGCGAACCAGCTAACTTCCAGTCTGCAAACAAAACTGACTGAGAACGGCTTATTGATTACCATCTTAGACAACGCATTGTTCGATTCGGGAAGTGCAACAGTTAAACCCGGCTCAAGGGAGATTGGTAAGAAACTATCAGATCTACTCGTTACAACTCCCCCAAGAAACATCGTCATAGCGGGTCACACAGACAACGTGCCAATCCGTACAGCTGCCTTTCAATCCAACTGGGAGCTAAGCGCATTAAGAGGAATTAACTTTATGCGTGTTCTCTTGGAAAATCCGGGTTTAAAACCCAACCAAGTAAGCGCAAGCGGCTATGGTGAGTATCGCCCAAAAGCAGATAATAAAACCGCGGAAGGCCGTGGAAAGAACCGCCGTGTTGAAGTGCTCGTACTGCCGAATGTTAGTCTGCAGGCAGTAAAGTAAAAGAAGAAAGTATTATAAAAACACATAAAAAACTGGCTCCCAAAGGTGGTTTTCCACCCACATAAGAGCCAGTTTTCATTTTTAATCTATCTTATTACTCGTTTTATAGCTATCTAAGAAATGAATACGTTCTAGCATAGTCGGATGGCCGTATAAAAACCATTTTACGATCTTAGGGGGATTCACTTCGCTTAAACTGACTGTCGCAAGTTCTTGGAAAGCGCCTACTGCAGCTTTTGAATCGTTCGTCATCTGAATGGCATACAAATCTGCGTCTCGTTCTGCTTTTCGAGAAACTGCATTCTCTACAGGAGATACAGCAAAACTTAACAATGAAAAGATCAAAAGCAATGCCGGTAAAGCGGCTAAATCCCCTGCTCCTTTAATTCCCCATGACTTCCCATACTTCTCTATCCATTTCCGGTAAATGATATTTCCGAGCCACAGTCCTAGAAATGAAAGGACGATTGACGATATCAGATTCCAATAGAGATGGTTCATCACATAATGTCCGATCTCGTGTGCCATTACGAACAACACTTGGTTATCAGTCAGTTTATTTAAAGTTGTGTCCCAAAGAACAATCCTTAAGTTAGATCCGATCCCATTCACATAAGCATTAAGAGCATTCGTCTTTTCAGACATGTTCACTTCATATACATTCTCTGCAGGAATATCGGCTCTCTCTGCAATATCTAAAATCTTTTCTTTCAACACTTCATCCTGCAGCGGATAGAATTTGTTATAAAGCGGATCGATTACAACCGGCTGGATAAAGTACATGAACACCGTAAACGGGATGGATAGCAGCCAAGCGTATAGCCACCATCTTTTTTCGTATTTCTTAATGAGCCAGTACATCACTGCGACCATCACCGTTGTCAAAAGCCAGCTGATCCAGAAATCTACAAGTCCGTCCCTCATCCAGCTATGAAACGGTTGGACGGATATGTTGAAGCTTTTTGAGACCGTAAAACTGTAATAGCGCAGCGGGAACGTTAGCACCCAGCTTGCAAAAGAAAGCAAAAGCACGTATACCCCTGTATGAACGATAGAGAACTTCGATAATCCGCTAGATGCTTTCCGGAACCATTTCGAAAGTCCAAATCCTAGGACAAACAAGTAAATGAACCATTCAAGTGGCACGGAAATGAAGTAGATAAAATCTTTGATCCTTGAAAAGTCCGTACTTAACTCAAGTTCCCGGTCTGTCATAAAAACAGCAGGATCAGCAGCAGACCCCCTCAAGTGAACCGGTAATGTTGAATCTGCTCCTTGAAAAAGGTAAAACCACATAAGTCCAGCGTATATCGCAAAGCCGATTAAAAACACGAACGATTTTTTCAAAGCCTACGCCCCCTTTTATACCTACTATAAAGTGTAGGGCGATTTGTCCAATTTAGAACAAGCTTTCAAAAATACATCATAAAAATTTACAGAGCATTAGCAAGTGTTGGCACGACATGGAGGTTTTCATGATCTACCTCGATACGGTTCGGCTGAATATAGATGGCCTTTAATCCCATGAGAAGTGCTGGTGCAATCTCATTTATAAAATTATCACCAATTGAAACGGCTTCATGAGGCTGTATTTCAAATTCGTCTAGAATGGCTTGCATCTTATCTCTTGTTTTCAGCGGCTTTTCACCTTCTGTACATAAACGGTGGAACAGACCATCCAGATTCAACTCTTTTAATAAACGTTTTACATCTTCCTTTTCACTATTCGTTAAAAGGACCAATTTTTTTTCTTCCCTCAAGCGTTCCAACGCCTGTTTCAGTCCCGGTGTTTTCGAAAGTTGAAATTGATCTGTTACCATATATTCTTTTGTTGCGTTGTAGCACTCCCACGTGTCAGCCTGTTTCAAACCGAAGTGCATTGCAGTTGCATAAGGCAGCCACCAGCCGTCTCCTATTGCGATTAATCGGTCAAAATCATAAACAAGTTCACCCGAAAATTCATCTTTCACTTTTTCCTCAGGCCACTCTTGCCCATTAAATGACATTACTTTCGTCACTTGAAGCGTCATGGGATCTACCGTGACACTCGCATCGTTTTGGATATCATACACTTTTCCAATCGTCACCGGATGATTTCCATTTTTCATGTTTTCATATGTATCCCAAAAGGCTTGCTTCTTTTCATCAGGTACCCTTTTTTGCAGCAATCGGCAGTAATAATCAAAATGATCTGTATCCTCATAAAGAGTTCCGTCAAGATCAAAAATAAGCAGCTTTGCTTCATCAATGATTTGTTTCACGTCCATTCCTCCTTCTATAATATTGTAGTTTTCCCCATTTCAAAAAGTAAAGAAAAGTACATTGACAGAAATTTACTTATCTTGTATGTTATAAGTGTACTATACACAGTAATACACATATAGTATATAAAGGTGGGATAATATGATTTTAAATTTAGATCCCCGAAGCAATACACCTATTTGGGAACAGGTTGTCCATCAGATCAAAGAACTGATATTGAAGGAAATTTTGTTGCCGGAAGATAAATTGCCTTCGGTTAGAGAACTATCTTCTACTTTGCTTATTAATCCGAATACAGTAAGCAAGGCTTATCAAGAGCTTGAGCGCCAAGGCATCATTGAAACGTTGCGAGGAAAAGGCACGTTCGTATCTGCTACGATCACTCCAAGAGCCGACGATCAGAAAAAAAATGAACTGAAGCAGCAGCTTAAACAGCTGCTAATTGAAGCCTCTTATTTAGGTATCAATCACCAAACATTATCAAAGTGGCTACAAAAATATTCAGAAGAGCTTGGAGGGAAAAACAGCCATGTTGAAAGTGAGTAATGTTAGTAAAACAATAGAAGGCAAAATCGTTTTAGATAATGTGAACTTGACATTAGAGCCCGGTACGATTGCAGGTCTAGTTGGACGAAACGGTGTGGGAAAGTCAACGCTGCTCCGCGTTATTTCTGGGATTTTAGATCCTGATCATGGATCTGTTACTTATAATGAAACGGATATCCATCACAACCCGCAAATTAAGCAAAGAATGACGTATGTGCCTGACTCAACTGAAATCTTAAAAGGCTACAGCGTTAAAGAAATTGTAATGCTGTATGATGCCATTTATGAGCATTTTGATGTGATGTATTTTTACTCACTTCTTGACCGCTTTAAGCTTCCTAAGAATAAGAAACTTAGAACTTTTTCAAAAGGAATGAAGGCACTTTTCTTAATGATTCTATCCTTTTCTACTAAAGCAGAACTAATCATTTTAGATGAGCCGACAAACGGACTCGATCCGATTGTTAAACGAAACATTCTACAGTTCATTATAGAAGAAGTAAGTGAGAGGCAATTATGTGTGCTGATCTCTACCCATCACTTAGAAGAAGTTGAAAAGATGGCAGATGTGCTGATCATGATTAAAGAAGGAAGAATAGAATCTACGACATCGATTGAAGATGCAAAATCATCGTTTAGAAAAGTTCAAGTCGTCTACAAACACTCCCTGCCAGAAAAGATTGCTCACTTAAGGAATGTGAACATCCTGAATCAAACAGGGCGGGTGTATACATTAATGATCAAAGGAAACATTGAAGCGACACTTGATAAAATAAATCAGGAAAATCCTTTATTCATAGAAGAACTTCCGATGACACTTGAAGACATATTTATTTCATCACTTGGAGGTGAATCACATGTTTCATAAAGCATTGTGGATGAGAAATCAAAAACTTGGAAGTCCTGCGGTATGGGCCATGTATATTTCTTTGTTTCTCTTTTTGCCTTATTCGTTTTTTGGTAAAGCGCAAAGCATGTTAGCCGAGAAGCAGAACCCGTATCCAGATTCGCCTGAAAACTATTACTTACACTTTAGTTTTATCGGAGCTGATATTGTTTTATTTTTGTTCTTAGTTGTAGGGTTAGCTGCGCTTTTAATAGGCAATGAAAGAACGACTCATGCCACAGATCTAACGTTCTCACTTCCATTCAAACGCAAAGATATCTTTCTATCAAAATGGATGTTTGGGGTAGTCCATATCATTTCAGGACTGCTATTAAACTTGTTGTTATGCATGTTAATTGTAAAGTTTACAATATTATCAGAAGTTGCAGATCCATCTTTTGTTCTAGAATTTATGATCATCGTATTGCCTTTTTCTATTGCGATTTTTTCTTTTAGTCTATTTATTGGAACCATTGCAGGCAGTATTGTCTCTCAATTGTTGCTTAGCGGCATCTTTTTACTCTTCCCTATAGGGTTTTTAACGTTGATTCTATCCTTTTTAGAGTTTCATGGTGTTTCCCTGTACAATATAAATAACCTTGAAAGAACAGATATCATTAAGAGTATAACGCTTCCGATGTCAGTAATAGACTTCAACTATTATGTTGACACATCACCTGGTAATCAAGTGAATTACTTAAACAGAATATCATTCGTTATGCTTATCATCCCTCTTATATACACAATGTTCTCCGTTCTAATCGGTACTTATCTGTTTGGCAGAACGAAAAACGAAAACAATGGCAGATTACTTGTTTTTGAGAAAGGAAGAAGATTCTTTACTTTTGGTGTCGTATTATGTTTTGCCTTAACATTTGGAATGATTGGCGGCGGCATTTTCGGTGGTCATCAATCTCCTTCTCTTATCGGGTATTACTTATCCGCAGCTATTGGCGGTGTACTGGCTTTCTTTATGCTAAAAAGATTAATCAATTTGCGCATGCAGTTTGGCAAGTAATGTAAGAGCGGCTAATCTTTGCCGCTCTTTTTGTTTGTACCTATTATCTTCGGACAACCTTTTATCACCATAACTAAAACTAAATGAGGGATGACAACGGAAGGAATCTTAAAGATTCTGTTACAAAAGAAGATTTAAACATTCCGCAGACTATGCCTCAATATTTGCCGACCATGTTGATCTCGAACGGAGAATAGATCGATCAGCCTTTTAAAGAATACAACCTTTCTGAAGAATGGTTTATTAGCCAGCATAATAATGCCGGTTTCAGGATGTGAAAGAAATATTCTTTGCTAAGCTTCAGGATAACGGCGAAGTGTTTTTTGTAAAAAAAGAAAAAAGCAGCTGACTTAAAATCGTCGGCTGCTTATCATCGTTTATTTTCCTTTTTTCACTTCATGCAGAAGATCTGGGAAGTTTGTGAACAAACCTGTTACGCCCCAATCAATCAGCTTTTGCATTTCTTCTTTTTCGTTTACTGTATACGGATGGATCTCAAGTCCGTTTTGTACCGCTTGTTGTACGTACTCGCGATCGATCATATTGCTGTTTGGCCCGATTCCCATCGCATATTGTTTGATAGACTGCACTTCTGCATCCGTTAACGTGGCTGGAGATGTGTACCACATAAGCTGAACTAGCTGGATAGAAGGATCAATTTGATTCATCTTCAATAAGCTTTCAGAGCTGAAAGATTGTACCAAAAGCTTGTCTTTATTAATGCTATACTTGTCCACCATTTCTACAAGTTTTTGTTCCATACCTGGATATACTTCTGGTGATTTTGTTTCAATATAATAGTTTGCATTCTTACCGAACGTCTGGAACACTTCTTCTAACGTGGGAACTTGAAGGCCTTCGTACTCCCCTTTTGCTCGATCTGGATACTTTTCATTAAACCAACTGCCTGCATCAAGCTCTTTAATCTCTTTTAGCGTATAGTCTTTAACTTCACCTGTTCCGTTTGTTGTACGGTCAAGTGTTTCATCGTGCATCGCAATCAATTCACCATCTTTTGTCATCTGAAGGTCAATTTCAATATAATCTCCATGCATTTTTTCTCCCATTTTATAAGAAGTAATCGTATGTTCCGGTGCATGTCCAGAAGCTCCTCGGTGTGCCACATTCAGAATCTCTTTATCTTTTTCTTTTGCGTCAGCAGTAAAATCAGCACCCATAAATGTTAAACTTAACGCAAGAGCCCCTACACTCATCTTAAATGCTTTTTTCACGATCTCGCACTCTCCCTTTGTTATAAGTGAACTACTATGCCACTTTAACAAGGGAGTATAAAAGCATGTTTACACGATAGTAAATCATATGTAAAAAAAGTGTGTATAAAAAAAGCCGGTTCGTAAAGATCGAACCAGCTTTTGTAATCTGCGTGTCTGACCAAGCAAGTGCCTTCTTTTTTAAAGGTAAAAGATTGTTGCTTTCTAATATTGTCTTCTATGATTGTTGATTGGAGTGGAGGATGCGAGACTCCTGCGGGACAGGCGGGCAGTCCGAAAAGTGGAAGTGGCTCGTTCAGCCCCGACAAGCAAAAGGTGAATGGATTTGAAGGCGCACTTTGCCTTCTGATTCATTCACCTTTTGACCTCGAGGGGCTAGCCACTGCAACTAGACAGGTGAGACACTTAAGAGTTAAACGTACGAATGTGGCTCACCGCCTGCCCCGCGGAAAGCGAGCATCTGGAACGGAAATCAACTACTTACATATACATCGTGAAATTCGCAAACAGCTTTTACAAATGTGAAATATCTAAAAACCTCTTAATAGCAAACGCTACTCCGCTCTCGTCATTTTCCTTTGTCACGAACGCAGCCATTTCTTTAACCTCATCAACTGCATTTCCCATCGCTACTGGAAAACCTGCGATTTCAAGCATGGAAACATCATTATAGTTATCGCCGATCGCCATCGTATTCTCTAAAGGAATACCTTTTAATTCAGCGTATTTTTTAAGAGCTACCCCTTTTTGTGCTTCGCTGTTTGTAATCTCTAAGTTGTTATCTGCAGATGAACTGACAGCGAGTTCGTTAACACCTTTTAGATGCTGAAAGGCCCGCTGAAGTTTTGCTGTGTCGCTTGAGAATGCTAGGAACTTATATACTTCTAGATCTTTTTCATCCAAAAGCTTATCAAAATCTCCTATAACACTTACAAGCCCTAAACGAAAACGGCGGAGCGCGGCTTTCTCAACATCATCATCTGTTGCTTCAGGATTAGAAGTTAAAATGATATCTTTCATGACTTCAAATGCTTTTTCACGATTATCCGTGTATGTACCTTTACTCGTGTATAGTTCATAATAAATATCTTCTTCATCTAAGATATTCTTGATGTCCTCATATTGCTTAAAATTTAGAGGGATTGAAGAAAGAATCTTCCAATCTGCAGACCTAATTTCTGCTCCATTCACACAAATAAGCGGCAGATGCAGCTCAGCATCTTCTAATGCATGTCTTGCTTCATCATAAGATCTGCCTGTTGCAATTACAACATGATGCCCTTCTTCTACAGCTTTTGAGATTGTTTCGCTGTTTTCTTTTGTCACTTTTAGCTGCTTATTAACTAAAGTTCCATCCATATCAATTGCTATTAATTTCATCTAATCATCCTTTATTGCTTAGTCCATTAGTAAGTTTACCCCTAAATGAAAGGCCTCTAATCATAGTGATGTTGCGGTGAGCTTTTTCAACAAACAAAAAAAGAGCTATTGATTTAAATTCCATAGCTCTTCACAATTTACATTTTTTAAAGGTCTTTGTTGTAGATGAATGATTGTACCATATCTGATATTGCATGAAAAACTTCAACTGCTTGGAAAGATAAAACAGATAAAGCTGAAACAGAAAATAAACCAATAACGATGAATCGAATTAAATGAGGCATTCATATCTCCTCCTTTTAATTGTGATTATACGCCCGTCTTTTCTACAAATCAATTCATAAGGTGAATTATTTACAAAGCAAATTATGACAATGTGCTACAAAAACGTAAAACCATACAAAACCAAGATGGAAGACAACACGACCAAAATAACATTTAAGTTCAGCCATGCGGCGATAAAGGCTGCTGCTGCACCAATTATTCCATAAAGATATGAATCTGAATTTATCGTTAACACCCCGGGAAAGATAAGAGCACCTAAAATGGCATAAGGAACGTTTTTCAATATTCCTTGAATTCTACTGTGCAGATGATTCGTATGAAAGAGAACGAGAGGAAGCATTCTTGGAATATAGGTTACAATTCCCATTCCGATAATTACCCATATCAATTGATCATTCACTCTTCTCATCCCCTTTCATGAAAAACTCGATAGAGACAGCCGAAATTGTTGTAGATAAAATAATGCCCCATCCACCGCTTAACGCTGGAATCATTGAAAAAAAGCAATTTAAAATGGCTGCACTTGCTGCAAGAGCAATAACTTTCCTGCTTTTCTTGGCTGCAGGTACGAGCAGAGCAATAAACATCGCATAAAGAGCAATACCCATACTGTTTTGCAAGGCCGCTGGCAGACCTGCGCCCATCATGTAACCTACGCCTGAAAATAAGACCCAGCTGCTATAGGCAATAATCCCGAGACCAAGCAAATAACTTCCCGTTATCTTTTTCTCTGGTGAGGTTGCAGCAACAGAAAAAGTTTCATCTGTTATGAAAAAAGCATAAAATGCTCTTAACCATTTTGGCTCTTCTTCTGCTCTTTCTTTAAGAGAAGCACTCATCAGGAGATGTCTAATATTCATGATGAACGTTGTGAGAATCAGCTCAGCGGCTCCGCTCGCTGCAGCAATCATTGATAATGCGATATATTGAGAAGCACCGGCAAATACAATAAAACTCATTCCTAGTGTTTCAAAAAGGCTTAAGCCTGCAGCCTTAGCAAGTAAGCCAAATGTGAACGCAACGGGCATATAACCGATTGCAATCGGCAAACCCGCTTGTATCCCCTTTTTCCAATGACCAGATGTTTGTTCTCTGTGTAAAACAGGGCTTGGCATCATCTATTTTTCATCTCCGTCTTTTGTATGATATGAAGTGTATTTAAATTGTAGGGGGTCTGTCCCCGGGACAGACCCCCTTTTTATTTACTTACTTCTCTCCAGTGATTGTACGAAGGATTAAGTCTACACTGTCAGATGCTTTAAAGCTCTCCATGTTTCGCTTCATATTCACTTGATCGGACTTTAAATCTTTTAGTGAAGAAACCAGCGTTGCTTTTGTTAGCTCTTCTTCATACAAAATGTGACAATAGCCTTGTTTTTCAAAGGATTGAGCGTTAAGAATCTGGTCTCCCCGGCTCGCGGCTCTTGAAAGCGGAATAAGCAGCATCGGGATCTTAAGCGTCAGCCATTCAAAGATGCTGTTTGATCCAGCACGTGAAATCACGAAATCTGTTGCAGCAACAACATCTGGCAGTTCACTTTGAATATACTCAAACTGTCGGTATCCTTCTGTATTTAATAGGTTTTCATCCAGATTTCCTTTACCGCAAATGTGTACAATTTGATAAGAACGGAGCAGTTCAGGAAGTCCTTCACGAACGGCCTCATTAATTTTTCGCGCGCCTAAGCTTCCACCCATAATGGTTAAAACCGGCAAATGACCTCTGAATCCCAAGAAAGAAAGCCCTTTTTCTTTAGAGCCTTGAAGCAGCTCATCGCGAATAGGTGAGCCGGTTACGATCGCTTGACCTGCAGCAAAATGCTTTTTCGCTTCATCAAACGTAACAAAAATCTTAGAAGCAAACTTAGACGATATTTTGTTTGCAAGTCCTGGCGTAATATCAGATTCATGAATGTACACAGGGATTTTTCTCATCCATGCTGCAATCACTACGGGAACAGCTACGAAACCGCCCTTTGAAAAAACAGCGTCCGGCTTGATCTTGCCAAGCCTGAAATAAGCTTGTGCAACACCTGCTGCCACTTTAAAAGGATCTTTTATATTTTTCAAATCAAAATAGCGTCGAAGTTTCCCGCTGGATATACCGTAATACGGCACGTTCGTTCCATCTTGTATCAAACTTTTCTCTATTCCATCAACAGAACCGATATAATGCAGGTCCCATCCCATTTTCTCTAATTTAGGTATTAATGCCAGATGCGGTGTTACATGTCCAGCTGAACCACCGCCCGTTAGTACTAACTTTTTCAAACAGCATTCCTCACTTCTTTTATATCCGCCGTGCTTGATTAGCGCGGATTTTATCTTATCGCCATTTTAATATATGTAGCCAAAAAAAGAAAATGGCATGTGAGTGATAATTGTGTGTAAATTCGTATAAAATCACCTTTGTACTAGCAGGATTGCAGGTAGTTAAGATGGAGAACTTTGTAGTCACTAATACGGTGTGGGGTATTAATACACCTGTTAAGAATACTTCTAAACTTAATTTACCAAATTCAAGCTATCATTTCTCCAGTTCTACTCATATATTGGCGAGTTTTACTCACATAATGACGAAACGACATTTTTCTACAATTCGGAACTCATTTATACCCTCAACCCAACATCGTCAACTATAAAAAAAAGCGGCCGATTAGACCGCTTTTCCCTTCACTCACACTTTCACTTACACAGAACTTTTCTCTTTTTTTCGCGCTGGCGGTACATGAATCGCTTTTCCGCTTATACTTTCAATCGCTTCAAGCCAAGCTTCGTTCAAAGCTGGGTGTGCGTAAATGGGATAGGCTAGATCCTCTTCCCTCGCAACCATCTCTAGCGCATATGTTCCTGCTTGAATCATTTCGATGGCGCCCGCTCCCATCATATGAACGCCGAGCACAACATCGCTCTTCGCATCCATTATCATTTTGGACAGCCCTTCTTTTTGACCGAGTATGGAAGCAAACCCATTGCCGCTCATGGAAAACTGCCCGGTTTTCACTTCATATCCTTCCGCACGAGCCTGTTCTTCTGTCAGTCCAACAGAGGCAATCGGCGGGTTCGTGTGCACCACAAAAGGTATCAAACTTAAAGAGAACGCTGACTTATGTCCTGACATATGTTCAGCTGCAGTCTTTCCTTGTTTGATCGCTTTTGAAGCTAACTTCATTCCGATCGTACAGTCACCTGCGGCATAGATGTTGGCTATGCTGCTTTGACTATGTTCGTTTACAATAATAAAGCCTTCTTCGTCACGTTCTAGTCCAAGGCTTTCAAGACCAAGATCTTCCACATTGGGCGAATAGCCGGCGGCATACAACACGTGTGAAGCTTCCACAGATACTTTCTCACCATCGTCTTTTTTTAACGTTACGGTAACGGTATCACTAGCTTCCTCAGCGCTATCCCAACTATGATTCTTGAAGACTTTAATCTTGTTTTTCTTCAGCACACGCTGTAATTCTTTTTCAATGCTAGCGTCTAAACCAAAGCCTTCAGCTGGAATCACTAAGTTTACATCACTTCCAAGCTGCTTATATGCCATCGCTGCCTCTAAAGCGAAGTAATCTTCCCCATAGATTAAAAGACTTGCTGGCACCCCACTCAACTTCCACAACGTGTGAGGTGTCATCACCCGGTTTGAAAGTGCTGCATGATCCGGTAATAACGGTGAGCTCCCTGTAGCAATAAGAGCGTACTCGAATTCGTACATCTCAAAGTGATGGCCAGAATCGATTCCGATTCTCTCACCTGACATAAAGGATGCTTTACCCGTTAAATGCTCGATCTTGTTCGCTTTAATTAACGCTTCTACACCCTTTTGAAGACCAGCTACAACAGAAGAATAATAGTTTGTGAACGTGTCATACTCAAAACTCGCTTCTGTAACCGAGATCCCCATCTGGTTGAATTGAGAAAGCGCTGATAAATTAGCTGCTGCCTGTGTCAGACTCTTTGAGGGAATGCAACCTTTATGGAGACAAACACCGCCTAGCTTTTCCTTTTCAATCAGCGTGACTTCCATTCCAAGCTGAGCCGCACGGATCGCAGCATGATATCCGCCAGGTCCGCCGCCGATAATCACCAGCTGTCGTTTTGTTGCAAAATCACCTACAACCATCTATATCAGCTCCAGTGTCATGAAGTATGGATTCTCGATGAGTTCTTTTACACGGTTCGTGAACATAACAGCTGTTGCGCCATCCGCCACTCGGTGATCAAATGACATGGATACGTTCATCATCGAACGGATCACGATTTCGTTGCCCACAACTACTGGGGTTTTCTTTGTTTTATGAAATGCCATAAGCGCCACTTCTGGGTGATTGATGATCGGTGTCGCTGCGATTGATCCGAGCGGTCCTACGTTAGAAATCGTAAATGTACCGCCTGTCATATCTGAACCCTTCAACTTGTTTGTTTTCGCACGTGTGATCTTATCCTTCATATCCACAGCGATATCACGTACATTGCGCTGCTCGACGTGAGAAATAACAGGTACGATCAGACCTTCATCAGAGTCAGTGGCGATCCCGATATTAACGTTTTTCTCTAATCGGATCACTTCATTCTCTTCATCAAGCTTCGCGTTGAAAATTGGGAAGTCTTTTAGTGCAATTTGAATCGCTTTTACAAAGAAAGCCGCAACAGACACGTTCATGCCGCGTTTGTTGTCAGGATCCATCGCTTTAAGCTGCTTCTTCAGATCCATAACAGCGGTCACATCGATCTCTTCAAAATGAGTGACGTGCGGAATCGTTGTAAGAGACTGAACCATTTTCTTGGCAATCTGTTTTCTGCGTCCTTTAAACGGAATCTCTTCTGCATTCTTTGTTGTAAACGATGGAGCTGTATTCACTTCTTTAGGAGCTTCACTCTTAATCTTCTCTTCTGCTTTTGGTGCTGAGCCATTCTCGATAAAGTTATAAACGTCTTGATCGGTTACACGTCCGCCAGCTCCTGTACCGGTAATCTGTTCAATATCTACACCGTTCTCACGGGCAATTTTTCTTGTAAAAGGAGCTGCAAGCACACGCTTGTTCAGTGTTGCGATGCCTCCAGCAAAAGTGGTGCTGCTTGGAGCTTTGACGATTTTATCAACGACTGGCTCTTCAACGTTCACCTTGTCTTCTGTTTTTGAAGATGGTGCCGTAGATGTTGAAACCGCTTCGATCGTTAAGATAACCGATCCGACCGTTACCACATCGCCTTCTTTTACTTTGATGTCTTTAATTGTTCCGGCTGCAGGTGAAGGAAGTTCTGCTGTCACTTTATCTGTCTGCACTTCTACTAGCGGCTGGTCAATTTTTACGGAATCGCCTGTTTTAACAAAAAAGTGAATCACTTCTCCTTCGTGCATGCCTTCTCCGATATCATGTAATTTCACTTCTACCACTGAACTCACCTCCTAAAATTGCGTTACTTTTTCAATTGCCTGCACAACACGTTCTGCGCTCGGCAGATAGTGATCTTCCAGTGCAAACATCGGTACTGGTGTATCGAATCCTGTTACACGCTCGATTGGCGCCTTCATATAAAGGAACGATGTATCGTTAATGAGTGACATGATGGTCTCGCCTAGTCCGCCTGTTCCAGGTGCTTCGTGAACGATTACTGCACGGCCCGTTTTTTGGACGCTCTCTGCAATCATGTCTTTATCTAAAGGATAAAGTGAACGAAGGTCGATCACATCACACTTGATGCCTTTTCCTTCTGCCGTCTTAGCAGCTTTCATAACAACATCAATCATCGCACCGTATGCAAAAACCGTTACGTCGTCCCCTTCCTGAAGACGGGCTGCTTTTCCAAGTGGAACATTGTACTTGCCATCAGGTACATCCATCTTTGTACTTCTGTAGCAGCGCATCGGCTCTAGGAAAAGAACTGGATCTGGATCTTCAATCGCAGAAATCAGCATGCCTTTTGCATCATACGGATTAGATGGAACAACAACCTTCATCCCTGGCATTCCCGTAAATAGTGCTTCAACGGAATCTGAGTGGATCTCTGGTGCGCGCACTCCTGCTCCAAATGGTGCACGAATAACCATCGGCACGGTAAAAGCTCCAAGCGTTCTCGCACGAATTCGGGATGCATGCGTCATTATCTGGTTAAACGCCGGATAGATGAACCCAAGGAACTGCATCTCAGCAATCGGTTTGAATCCGTTCATCGCAAGACCGATAGAAGTCCCGATGATGCCAGACTCTGCAAGAGGTGTATCAATGACACGCTTATCGCCAAATTCAGCCACAAGGCCATCCGTTGCACGGAACACACCGCCATTTTGACCAACGTCTTCGCCAAGTACGATTACGTTTTCCTGCTCTTTCATCATTACTCTCATGCCGTCTGTTACGGCTTGAACCATCGTTAATTTCTTCGTATCAACTGCCGTTGTCATTAGCGATCACCTCTTGAATGAGCGTATGCTTTCTTTTGGCTTTCAATCGGCCAAGGATTTTCCGCAAAAACATGATCAAACACATCATTATAATGTGGTGCTGGCGCTTCTTCCATCTCTTTTACCGCTGCTTCAATCTCACTTGTCAGTGATTCTTGGAGATCTAGAGCCCATTTCTCATCCCACATGTTTTCGTTTTTCATAAAACGTTCGAGTCGTAAAATCGGATCCGTCGTTTCTCGGCGACTTGTTGATTCTTCTTGGTTTCTATATTTAGAAGGATCATCAGCCGTTGTATGTGCGCCATAACGCCACGTTACCGCCTCAATTAATGTTGGCCCTTCTCCTTTACGTGCGCGTTCAACTGCTGTACGTGTGTGGAAGTAGACAGCAAACACATCATTTCCGTCTAGACGAACGCCTTCCATCTCATAAGCTACCGCTTTTTGAGCGATCGTTTTACTCTTCATCTGCTTTTCGATCGGAACTGAAATTGCGAATCCGTTATTTTGGTTAAAGAAAATAACAGGTGCGTTAAACACGCTCGCAAAGTTCAATCCTTCGTGAAAATCACCTTCAGAAGTTGCACCGTCTCCAAAGTAAACGATCGAAGCGCGGTCTGTTCCTTTTAACTTTTCAGCCCAAGCTGCGCCCGTCGCATGCAAAAGCTGTGATGCAATCGGAACGGCAGGAGGGAAAATGTTCTTTCCTTCTGGCGGAATACACCCTTCTTGGCGTCCTTTCCAATAAAGGAAGAGCGTTTTTAGTGAATGCCCAAAAGTCATTGTAGCCGCATGATCACGATAAGTCGGGAACATCCAGTCACCTTCACCCATCGCCATCGCGCTTCCGATCTGTGATGCTTCCTGACCCTCAAACGGAACGTACGTACCAATCCTTCCTTGACGCTGAAGGTTTACCCCTTTGCGGTCAAAAAGTCTTGAACGAAGCATCTTCGTATAAAGCTCTTTCGTTAGTTCCTCTGTGATCTCACCGCGGTATGTTTCATCATTCCACTCGCCGTTCTCATCAATGATCTGCAATTTCGGAAATAACTTCTCCATGGATTAAAGCCCCTCCTTAGTTTCGAACCTGCCATTTTGGTCTTCTGTTATGAGCAAAAAAGCTGTTTCGTTTTGTTCTAGCAGCAAGCTTCTCTTCACAGAAAAGGTTTGCGGCTTCCATCGTTGAAATTTGATTCTTCGTGCTCTCGCTATAAATCTGGATCAAGCTGTCATAGATCGCTCTCGTTTTTGTTAAAACACGTGCTTTGTTCGGTCCGTATAGTTCATCAGCCACTTGAATCAAGCCGCCTGCGTTTACGATATAGTCAGGTCCATACAGAATGCCTTGCTGCTGCAGATAGAGACCGTGTTTGTCTTCTAGAAGCTGGTTGTTTGCGCTTCCTACGATCGCTTTTACTTTTAACTTGTCAATCGTCTCGTCGTTTATGATTCCGCCAAGTGCACAAGGAATGAAGATATCTGCATCTACTCCATAAATGTCGTTACCTTCTACAACTTCCACGTTTCCTGGAAGCAATTCTGCTCTCTCTTGAATCATTTTTAAGGCTTTTTCATTAATATCTGTTACATAGATTTGTGCGCCTGCAGCGAGAAGCTGTTCAGCTACTTTAAATCCAACTTTTCCTAGTCCTTGAATGGAATAAGCTCTCCCTGCTAATTCGTCCGTGCCTTCAAGCGTTTGGATCGTTGCTTGAAGTCCGTAGATTACGCCTTGAGCCGTTGGAACAGAAGAGTCACCGCTTCCGCCATATTCTTCTGGAACACCGACAATACAGTTTGTTTCTTTTAACGCATGAACAAAATCATCAGGCGTCGTACCCATATCTGTTCCTGTGTAGAATCTGCCGTTTAACGAATCAACAAATTGACCGAAAGCACGGAACAACTCTGGTGATTTATCAGAAGTGGGATCTCCGATAATGACTGATTTCCCGCCTCCAAAATCCACATCTGCGCCTGCACACTTGTATGTCATGCCTTTTGAAAGGCGAAGAACATCTTCTAATGCTTCATCAACTGACGCATACGGTCTCATTCTGCATCCGCCAAGAGCAGGTCCAAGGGTAGTGTTATGTATAGCAATGATTGCCTTGAGACCTGTTGATGGATCGTTACAAAAAACAACTTGCTCGTGCTGTGAAATTTTTTCAAACATGTGTAAATCCCCCTAGTATGTCTCTTTTCACTTTGTTTCTCTTTTGCTTTGCTGCTTTAAAGTGTAAGCGCTTTCATTAATGTAAAAAAAATTTTATATTTTCATCTCTTCAATTTTCTGTGTGATCGCTGCTCTTGGCAGGATATATTGTGTAACTTCTCCTTCACCTGCAACCGCTTTTCCGTTATAGACGGTCACATCACAAATAACTGCTTTTCCGTTTACTTCTCTCAATGTAGCTGTAACGGTAAGTTCAGCACCTTCTGGAGTCGGTGCCATATGTTTGGCTGCTATCCCCCCGCCGATTCCTTCTTCATGTTCTTCAAGATATGGCAATATTATCTGCCTTGCTGCCCATTCCATATGGTAAACCATGCTGACAGTCGAATATGCTGGGTGAACCAGCTTCCCTTCAAATTGAGCAAACATATCGGGTGTAACGGTAGCTGTGATGGTAGCTGTTTGACCTACCTCCATGCCTGGTTTCATGCACACACCTCATATCTTTCATCTAATTTATATAACGTTTTCTTAACGTAATCATATCATTTTGTGTGATAGTCGGTCAATGAATCGCCTGAATTGTTCTGTTTGTATGAAATATGAAAAATGTGCAAAAATGATGTTGGAGGTGTTTTAACCTATGGATGGTTGTTTATTCTGTTACCCAATGAGTTTTCCGGGGCAAAAAATAGAGTTAGAGAATGATAGCTGCTACTTTCTGCAAAGTCCGAAAGCACAAGATATCTTGGAAGGTGCAGGGTTAATTATTCCAAAAGCCCATAAAGAAACTGTATTTGATTTAAGTGAAAAAGAGTGGACAGACACATACGAAATGATGCAGAAAGCGAAGAAATTGTTGGATTTGGAGTATCAGCCAGACGGTTACAGCACTGGCTGGAACGTCAATCCAGTCGGCGGCCAAAGTATTCCACATGCTCATCTTCATATCATTCCTCGATTTAAGGACGAGCCTTTTGCTGGTAGGGGCATCCGATCGTGGATCAAATCTGAGGCCAACCGCAGGCCTGGTAAAGAACCTGGGGTCTAAAAACAGCCAACTACCTGTTTTCCGTGATTTATAGACTTTTTTCCGTGATATACAGACCTTTTTCCGTGATTGTCTCTAATTTTCCCTTGATTGTCATTCATTTTTCCGTGATTGTTCTCTTTTCGGATCCTTACCACAAGAAAAAAGCTGATACAGCACATGCCCTATCAGCTTGATCCTTGTTATTTTTGCAGCTGCTTCAATACTTCGTCCACTTTCGCATGATCTTCAGGTGAATCATCCATGTGCTTCCATAAAACCTCACCATTTCGATCAAACACCCATGAACTACCTTGCACATTCACATCTTGATTTTTTACTGCGCTTAAGAAATGCTTTCTTTCATCTTTTTCTTTTGGCAACATATCGCTTATTTTGACTTCACCTTTTATAAGATCCGCACCTACTGACAGCAAGGTTTTCACCGTGGACATGTGGTGATTTCCCATCTCATGATACACGTTCAGTTCAGGGTCTCCGTAAATTTCAAACGGAAACACACCATGTACATCCAGGAACTCTTGAATCTGCTCACGATCTGCCGGTGAAACAACGATCACTTTTACTGACAATCGATCAAACTCCTCATATGACTCGCGCAACTGCGCAAGGAAGTCTTGATAATAAGGTCAGCCGAGGTGTCTGACTAACACAACGAACGTTCTGTGATCTCCAAACAAATCATGAAGGGCAACAGACTCTGAACTTTTAACCGATACCAGTTGCTGATCTAGATTCATCAAAATAGCCTCCTAGTGTTAAACGTTCGGATATTCCTGAGAAAGAGGATGAAGCATGATCTCATCAACAACCATATGTTTTGGGGCGCTTGCCATGTAAACTACTGCCTCTGCAATATCATCCACCTTCAGCCAGTCCTCTTTAAAATCAAGACCAGGCTCAGAGTCAGCAAAATATGTGTCAATGGCACCTGGGTTCACTGTACCCACACGCACGCCGAATTCGCGCAGCTCTTGTGCAAGAGAACCTGAAAATCCTTGAACCGCGTATTTTGTGGCAGTGTACACAGAGCCATTCGCAATCGTTCTCCGGCCGACATCAGATGAGATTGTAATGATCGTCCCTGTTTTACGCTCTTTCATATGTGGAACAACCGCTTTACTACATAAGAATACACCTTGAACGTTAACTTCAAACATATGTTTAAAATCTGTTAAAGAATGCTCTTCTGCCAGCTTAAATTGACCTACTCCTGCATTGTTTACTAAAATATCAACTTGTCCGTATTGATCAAACGTTTGTTTAAACAGATCAGCTACTTCTTCCTCTTTTGTTACATCTGCTTTTACCGCTAGTACTTCATAGCCTTTATCACTTAATTCGTCCGCTGTTTTAAAAATATCGTCTGAGGAACCAACGACTGTTAACTTGGCACCTAGTTTTCCTAATTTTTCTGCGATCGCTCTGCCACATCCGCGAGACGCACCAGTTACGACTGCAATTTTTTCATTGATCATAGTAAAACCTTCCTTTCACTGCTGTGTTACTTTCCTAGTCTATTATAAGCATGAAAAAGACGCAGCACCAAATTCGGTCTGCGTCTTTCTTATATAAAGTCTCATTAGAATTAATTGTTTTTTGAGCCCTTTTGTTACTTTCTTGACAGGTTGATTGGAGTGCAAGGTACGAGACTCCTGGGGGATTAGCGGGACAGGTGAGACTCCTAGATGCGCAAAGCGCAGAGGAGGCTCACCGCACGCCCCCCGGAAAGCGAGTACCTGGAACGGAAATCAACCACTTTCAGAAGCAACAAAGATTAAAACAACCCAAGCGTATTAAAGAATACAATTACGATGATGACTGGCACGATATAACGAATCAGCATCAGCCATAATGCAAAACCTCTTTTTGTCACGGAAGAACCTGCTCTAAATTCCTCTAGCAGCATTTCTTTCGGATAACGGTAACCTACGAATAAAGCGATAAATAATGCTCCTAGCGGCAATAAGATGTTACTAACTAAGAAGTCTAATAGATCGAAAATCGTTTTACCGAAAAGTGTTACATCTGACAGTACACCCATTGAAAGTGCGGATGGAACCCCAGCTGCAAAAATCAGAACACCGATGATCCAAGACCATTTTGCACGATGTGATAGCTCACCTTTTGTAATGGATGCAACAATGATCTCAAGCATGGAAAACGCCGATGTTAACGTCGCAAACAAGAACAGCGCTAAGAATACAATGAAGAAAAATTGTCCGAAGACAATTTGATCAAATACTGCTGGAAGAACAACGAACAATAATCCTGGACCTTCTGTAGGCTCTAGTCCTAATGAGAATACTCCTGGGAAAATCGCCAATCCGGCTAATAGAGAAATCAAAACGTTAAGCAAAACGATTGTTGTTGCGGATTTCGTTAAGCTTTCTTTTTTACTCAAATATGAGCTGTACGTAACCATTACGGAGATACCGACACTCAGCGAGAAGAACGATTGTCCTAATGCAAAAAGAATGTCGTCCGAACCGATCTCTGAGAAGTCTGGGAACAAGAAGAACTTAACGCCTTCCATCGCGTTATCCAGTGTCAATGAACGGATGATTAATACAGCAAACAGCACAAAAAGGGCTGGCATCATAATCTGGTTTGCTTTTTCAATACCGTTTTTAATTCCGCGGCTTACAACAAAGATCGTAATCATCATAAAGATAAATTGTGAGATCAATACTGGCCAAGGACTTGAGATGGATTCGCCAAATAGGGCACCAAAATCATGGTTAAAGAAGTTGCCTGAAAAGCTTTTGCTAAGATAAAGGACGATCCAGCCTCCAATAACACTGTAAAAAGATAATAAGATAAATGCAGTTGCTACACCCATTCTTCCTAGCCATGGCCATGCAGAACCTGGAGCGATTGTCCGGTAAGCGGAAACCGCCTCTTTTTGTGCCCCTCGTCCGATGACAAACTCAGCCATCAAAAGCGGAAAACCAACTAAAAACGTAAACAATAAAAAGATGAGGAAAAAAGCTCCTCCACCACTAGTACCTGCTACATAAGGAAACTTCCAAATTGCTCCGAGTCCGATTGCAGATCCTGCTGCAGCTAAAATAAAGGCTAACTTCGACGTCCACTGGTCTTGCTGTTTCATAGTTTAATACTACCTCCCCTGTTACAAATACAACTAGCTTATATTAAACGTTTGTTTAACATACTAACTGTTTCTTGCGCTTCTTTCATCATGGTTTCAAGCAGGTCTTTTACGCTTGGCACATCATTAATGGCTCCAGCGATCTGCCCGCTGTTAATAAAACCGTTCTCCAAGTCCCCTTTTACAGCCCCTAAAATGTGGTGGTCCTCTGAGGTGTGTGCTAAAAACTCTTGGGGTTCGACGCCATTTTTTTCAAGCTGGATCAGCTTTTGAGCATAAGGTGTATCATAAATTCTTCTGATCTTTCCTGTCGAACGTCCGACGATCAACGTTTTTGTATCATCTGCCTCAACTAACGATGTTTTGTAAATATCGTGAAAAGGTGCTTCTTTTGTTGCGATAAAACGGGTACCCATCTGCACGCCTTGTGCTCCTAGAGCGAAGGCTGCAGCCAATCCGCTTCCGTCTGCAATCCCTCCAGCAGCAATGACCGGTATTGCCACACTTCGGGAAACTTGAGGCAGAAGCACCATTGTTGTCGTCTCGTATGGTGAGTTCAATCCTGCTGCTTCATAGCCCTCAGCCACAAGCATATCTGCCCCTGCAGCTTCCGCTTTTTGCGCATGATAGACGGAAGCAACAACGCAAATAACTTTTAATCCATTTTCCTTTAATTTTGCTATGTAAGGTGCAGGATTACCCGCAGAAAGAGAAACAACCTCGACTTTATGTTTGATCAGTAGCCTTAAGATTTCTTTAACATCTGATGCAACGGTTAAAGGTACATTAACAGCAAATGGCTTTTCTGTCATCCCCTTTGTTGCAATAATTAAATCCTCTACCTCTTCAGGTGACATTGTGCCAGCGCCAATCGTGCCCAATCCACCTGCATTTGATATCGCAGAAGCTAGCTCTGCATTGCTAACATTTCCCATTCCGCCTTGTATGATAGGAAACTTAATATTTAATTTTTCGCAGATAAGATTCAAATTCTCCACCTCCCATTCTTACCTTTGTTATACTGAACCTGTATACCTGAAATTAGGGAGGTTCATTATGAAATACTCATTTAATGGCAAAACACCAGACATTCATGAAAGCGCTTTTATCGCCCCTGGTGCTCATGTTATCGGTGATGTAACAATCGGCGAAGGCTCAAGCATCTGGTTTAACTCTGTTCTTCGCGGTGATGAAGGACCGATCTCCATCGGTAAAAAAACAAACGTTCAAGACAACTGTACCCTTCACCTGTATGAAGGCTACCCGCTAATCTTAGAAGATGAAGTATCGATCGGACACAACGTGATCCTGCACGGCTGCACTGTAAAAAAAGGTGCTCTCGTTGGCATGGGTTCTACCATTCTTGATGGTGTAGAAATCGGTGAACAAGCCTTCATCGGTGCAAACACTCTCATTCCCCCAGGCAAAAAGATTCCGCCTCGTGTAATGGTTATGGGGTCACCCGGTAAAGTGGTCCGCGAATTGAACGACGATGACCTAAAGCTCATCCAGCTAACGATCGACACGTATTACGAAAAAGGGCAGCAGTTTGCGGCTGAACTAAAAAAGTAACTTATTTTGAAGCACTTTCGTTCATATTCCGAAAGTGCTTCTATTTTTTAATAGAAATTGTTACTTTTGACTGCGTTAGCAAGTTGATTGTAGCGTAAGGATGCGAGACTCCTGCGGGACAGGCGGGCAGGTGAGACACTTATACGTGAAACGTACGAATGTGGCTCACTGCCTGCCCCGCGGAAAGCGAGCAGCCTGGAGCGAAAATCAACAACTTTCAAAAACAACAACGTTTTCACGATAGTGCTTTTTCCATCTAAGAATTACTTCTCCTGAATAAGCGGATGATTCAGCACATCATGTTTTGTATTCTTTTTCAATTCATTCCCATCTGAATAGATGCTTTCAAAGAAACGGCTTGCTGGTCCGGCAAGCGCTCGGTAGTAATCACTGAACAATGAGGCTGCGTGATCGCCGAGCCATTCAGCTGGCAGCAGCTCCTCAGGCAAGCCCGGATCGATAAAAAGGAACTTTCGGTATTCGTGGACGAGTTTCGTTCTTTCCACAAAGCATTCACCGTCCGTCATTTCTCCTTTTTCGATCTTGTTCTTATCAATTACATACTTTTGTGAATACGTCACGATGAAATCATTGTATTTCGTGTTGATATCATTGAGATCCCAGCACTCAGATACAAGTTTTTCATTTTCATTCGGCCCGTTATAAACCGCTGTAAATGAATGAACATATTCTTTAATATCGTATTTATCGATCATGGACTGAATTTGGTCAGATGATGGATGAGGTGAGATCCAGAAACTATTTGCTAGTAAACCAAAGCCGCTCCAAACAAGCTCTTTTCGAAGTTCATCCCTAATGCTTCTTTTCTCTTCCGGAATCGTATACGTGAACATCATCCATTCGCCGTTCCACGGTTCCTGCTGCACGTTAAAAATCCTTTTTGCAGCTTCATCCATTCTCTTTTTTCCACGGTCTGTTAAATAATAATAGCTCTTATTTCCTTGTTTTCTAGCTGCAATCCAGCCTTGTTTGTTCATTCTAGAGATCGCTGCTCTAACCGCTTGTTCATTGTGGCCAAACTCTTCTAACAAACGAATCAGGCTGCCGATCCAGATTTCGCTACCATAATGACGGATATAATCTCCGTAAAGCGTAAAGATCATGGAGCGTGTGTTTAAACTATTCTGCATGTTCATACCCTCATTTGTACCTGTTATTGTCTGTACAATCCTACCATAAAGATCCCTTGACTGACCCCACGTTTTTCACGTCAGTCTTAGTTGCGCTTATACGATCGACCTAAATCGGTTACCTCGTCGAAAATCAATCGTGCAAATAATTATACTTTATAATAGTGGAACGATAGAGACAGAAACAAGTTACTCTCCCTTAAAAACAGGTGGTCTTTTTTCACCGAAAGCGACAAGCGCCTCCATTCGGTCTTTTGTCGGAATCGTCACTTCATACGCTTTTGCTTCAATCGCAAGTCCTGTTTGAAGATCCACTTCGGTTCCGTGCTTGATTGCATATTTTGCTTGCTGGACTGCAACAGGTCCGTTCTTCATAATCAGTCCTGCATAGTTTTCACAAACTGCCATCAGCTCTTCTCTTGATGTAACCTGGTTTAAGATGCCGTATGAAAAAGCTTCTTCGGCCATCATCTTTTTCGCTGTCAAAATAAGTTCCATCGCTTTTGCCTGACCGATTAACCTTGGAAGACGCTGTGTTCCTCCTGCACCAGGAATGATTGCCCAGCTCAGTTCAGTTAGCCCCATTGATGCTTCTCTTACAGAGACACGAAGATCACATGCAAGAGCCAATTCAAATCCTCCGCCAAAAGCATGACCGTTGATCGCACAGATCGTAGGCTGCGGTAATGCCTCTACAGCAGAGAACACATCGCGGATCTTACGTACGTTTCTGCGAACTTCTGATTCAGTGAGCGTTCGTCTTTCTTTTAGATCAGCACCTGCACTGAACGCCTTTTCGCCTGCTCCAGTAAAGATAACGACACGAACATCATTGTTGTGATGAATGTCTTCTACCACTTCTTCCAGCTCTTTTAGCGTTGCATAGTTAAAGCAGTTTAATACTTCTGGACGGTTCAATGTCACATAAGCAACGAAATTTTTAACTTCGTATAAAATAGCACTCACTTTTAGCTCCTCCTATTCTTGGATCGCTTCAACAATAGAAGCAATTCCCTGCCCTACTCCAATACACATCGTCGCAAGTCCGTATCGTGAACCTTGCTTTTTCATCTCATGAATGAGCGTTGTTAAAATACGTGCCCCGCTTGCGCCTAGCGGATGGCCAAACGCGATTGCTCCGCCGTTTACGTTAACTTTACTGGGGTCCAGTTCCAATTCATTGATGCATGCTAGCGATTGTGACGCAAAAGCTTCGTTCAGTTCAATTAAGTCTAGATCACCCACTGAAAGTCCCGCACGCTTTAACGCTTTTCTTGAAGCTTCGATTGGACCGACACCCATAATGGAAGGCTCAAGACCTGCAACGCCTGACGACACATAGCGAGCTAAAGGCTTTAATCCTAACATATCTGCTTTTTCACGGCTCATCAATAGCAATGCTGAAGCGCCATCGTTCACACCGGACGCATTTCCTGCTGTTACACTGCCGTCTTTAAACAACGGTTTAAGAGTACCTAGTTTTTCAAGGGATGTTTCGGGACGTGGATGCTCATCCTCTGTAATCCATGTTTCATTTCCTTTTCGATCTACTAATCTTACAGGAACGATCTCTTCCTTAAATCGGTTCTGTTCCATTGCTTTTTTAGCTTTCGCTTGAGAGTCGTACGCAAATTTGTCTTGGTCTTCTCTTGATATTTCATATTTCTTCGCTACGTTTTCTGCTGTTTCAGGCATAGAATCAGTACCGAATTTTTCATGCATAAGTGGATTTACGAAGCGCCACCCAATTGTTGTATCAAACATTTTCATATCGCCGCGCGGATACTCTACTTCTGGTTTTCCCATAACAAGCGGTGCACGCGTCATACTTTCGGTTCCACCTGCGATAAAGATATCCCCTTCACCTGCTAAGATCGCCCGTGCTGCATAAATAACAGCGTCCATTCCAGATCCGCAGAGACGATTGATGGTAGTACCACCTACTTCAACCGGTAGACCAGCTAATAGTGCAGACATTCTAGCTACATTTCGATTATCTTCACCAGCCCCGTTCGCATTACCAAAAATAACTTCTTCAATCTCGTGAACAGGTACGAGAGGGTTTCTTTCTACAAGCGCAGAAATAACGACTGCTCCAAGATCATCCGGCCTGACTGACTTTAATTCACCTTTATAGCGGCCAATCGGTGTTCGGACCGCATCAACGATAACAACTTCTCTCATTACTTCTTCACCCCGCTGCTTTCCGTGGTGTAATCGTAAACCCCTTTGCCGGATTTGCGCCCAAGTCTTCCTGCTTTAACGTATTTCACTAAAAGCGGTGCTGGACGGTATTTTTCACCTAGCGTTTTATGAAGATAGTTCAAGTTGTTTAAGCGTGTATCTAACCCTACTAAATCTCCAAGCTCAAATGGCCCCATCGGAAAGTTTAATCCAAGCTTGATCGCTTTATCAATATCTTCTGGCGTACCGACACCTTCTTGAAGCATATAAAAAGCTTCGTTACCGATCATCGCGGAGATACGACTTGTTACGAATCCTGGGAATTCATTCACAGTCACCGTTTCTTTACCCATTTTTACTGCAGCCTCTTTTGCAAGCTCTACGGTTTCATCGTTCGTTTCATGTCCGCGTACAATCTCAACAAGAGGCATCCTGTGAACAGGATTAAAGAAATGCATGGCGATTACTTTTTCAGGACGCTTCGTAAATGATCCAATTTCTGTCGGGCTCATCGTGGATGTGTTTGTAGCAAGTACACAATGACTTGGTGCAGAACGTTCTAATTCTTCAAAAACAGCACGCTTGATCTCTATGTTTTCAGGAACGGCCTCGATCACTAGATCAGCACCGCTTACAGCTGCTGATAGATTCGCAGTGTAGGCTAGTCTTTCTTGCGCTCTTTCCGCATCATCTTGCGAAAGCTTCCCGCGAGATACCGCTTTTGAAAAAATAGAATCGATCTCTCTTTTGGCGTTTTCCAGCTGTTCTTCTTTCACATCAACGAGTTGAACGTCAAATCCTCCAACTGCACAAACGTAAGCAATCCCTCTCCCCATGACACCAGATCCGATGACTACTGCATTTTGCAACATGATCTCTCCTGCCTTTCTTTTAAACAAGTGTTTAACGTTTTTCGTATTTTCTGTTGCTTTTGAAAGGGTTAATTTCCGCTGCAGGGCTCGCTTTCCGCAGGGTGTGCGGTGAGCCCATTCGCCACTCTGCGACGAACGGTCTCACCTGTCCCACTCATCCTGCAGGAGTCTCGCCCTTCCACTTCAATTAACTATTCAAAGAAGTATTATTTAAAGTTTATTAGCAGCAGAATTCTTGTATAAAAAGCGAGCACAACGGCCCGCTTTTATTTTTGTGTTTTTTTTATAAGAGCTTTTGGAATTTGTTCTCCATTGACAAGTTGATTGGAGTGAAAGGTGCGAGACTCTCGGCTAGGACGAGCGGTCAGGTGAGACACTTAAGAGTGAAACGTACGAATGTGGCTCACCGGTCGCCCCGCGGAAAGGGAGCACCTGTAACGGAAATCAACTACATTCAAGAGCTACAAAGACTTCTTACAAATTAAAAGGATTTAAAGGACGAGATCCTGTATAAGAAACAACACTCTTTGTTTCTGTATAAAGATCAAGCGTTTCAATACAAAGCTCACGGCCAAAACCTGACTGCTTATAGCCTCCGAACGGCGTTCCCGGAAATGCTGAGAACGGTGAGTTGATCATGATTGTTCCTGCTTGAATCAAGCCTGCAACACGTGTTGCTTTCGCATGGTCTTTCGTCCAAATCGCTGCAGCTAAACCAAAATCAGTGTTGTTTGCTAGTTTCACAGCCTCTTTTTCGTCCTTAAACGTCGAAACAACGACAACCGGTCCGAAGATTTCTTCCTTAACCACTTTCATGTCTTCGTTTACATCTGTAATGATTGTCGGCAAGTACCAGTGTCCGTTTTCAAAGCCATCCACTTTTGCACGTCCGCCCCCAAGAGCAATGGTTGCGCCTTCTTCTTCAGCAGATTTTACATAGCCATCGATCACTTCAAGCTGACGCTCAGAGATGATTGCCCCAACATGAGTACCTTGATCAAGCGGATTTCCAAGAACAAGTTTCTTCGCTTTCTCAACAAACTTTTCCATGAACGCGTCATAGACACTTTCCTCAATGTAAAGACGAGAACGGGCTTCACACGATTGCCCTGTGTTATAGAAAATACCGAATAATGAGCCATCAACTGCAGCATCAAGATCTGTATCTGCAAACACCAAGTTCGGTGATTTACCGCCAAGCTCAAGCGTTACACGTTTTAATGTCTGAGATGCTTTTGCCATGATGTCTTTTCCTGTTCCTGTTTCACCAGTAAACGCGACTTTATCGACACCTTCATGCTCTGCAAGATAAGAACCGACAGTTGCCCCATCACCTGTGATAATGTTTACAACACCTTCAGGTACACCAGCTTCGTGGCAGATCTCAGTCATTACGATTGCTGTAAGTGGCGTTAAGCTTGCGGGTTTTAAGATTACAGAACATCCTGTTGCGATAGCCGGCGCGATCTTCCACGCTGCCATCATCATCGGATAGTTCCAAGGAATAATCTGTGCACAAACGCCAAGAGGCTCTTTTAACGTGTAGTTCATGAACGGCCCTGGCAACGGGTTCACAGCACCGCGGTGGCTGACGATCGCTCCCGCATAGAACTCAAAGTCTTCGATGGCTTGCATGACTTGCCCTTGAGCTGCGCTTAATGATTTTCCGCTGTTTAAAATCTCAAGCTCTACAAGCTCATTGTAACGAGAACGCATGATGCTTGCGATCTTATTCATCGTACGAGAACGCTTGTTTACAGGAGAGCGCTTCCATTTTCCTGTTTCAAAGGCAGTTCTTGCTGCCTCAACAGCACGGTCAACATCCGTTTTTGTTGCTTTAGCTACCTTTGCCAACGGTTCACCTGTTGCTGGATTATATGTAACAAAGTACTCTCCCTCTGATCCACCAACGCTTTGTCCGCCAATAACCATTTCGTACACATCACGTTTTACTGCTTTAACTTCTGTCTTTGCTGTACTCAAATTCTCCACTCCCTTTAGTCTTGTTGTCTATTTTCCTGTGAATGCGGGTTTTCTCTTTTCTAAAAATGACTGCAAACCTTCTTGATGATCTGCTGACTCTCCAGCAATCTTTTGCGCCTGCGCCTCAAATTCAAGCACTTCGTTCAAATCGCTTTCCCAGCTTTTGTTCATATAGCGTTTAATCAGTCCAATTGCTTTAGTAGGCATATTTGCTAGTTTTTCAGCAAACGTTTCAACTTCGAGCATAAATTCTTCTTCACTAACGGTTTTCGTCACCAAGCCCAGCTCTTTTGCTTCTTGAGCTGTAATTTTTTCACCTAGTACCGCAAGCTCCATCGCTTTTGCGTGTCCGACTAAACGCGGCAAGAAGTAGAGGTTTCCTGAGTCTGGCACAAGGCCAACATGGATGAACGCTTCTATAAAACTTGCTTTCTCGCTTGCAATACGGAAGTCACACGCTAGTGCAAGACTCATGCCTGCACCTGCTGCTACCCCGTTAACAGCTGCGATAACCGGCTTCTCCATAGCAACTAATGCTTGCACCATCGGGTTATATCCTTTACGAAGAACATCACCATAATCCGTGCCAGCAGGTGAGCCTGATAAGTCTTGACCAGAACAGAACGCACGCCCAGCGCCAGTGATAACAACCGCTCTTACATGGCTGTCTTTATTTGCTTCTTTTATCGCGGAAACCATTTCTTTGTGCATGAGTGATGTAAAAGCATTCAGCTTATCTGGACGGTTTAATGTGATCCAAGCCGTCTTCCCTCTAGTTTCATAACTAATCGTTTCAAACATGTTTATCCCCCTACTTCCCTTTAAATTCGGCAGGACGTTTTTCAACGAAAGCTTTCATGCCCTCTTTTTGGTCCTGTGACGAGAATAATAGATAAAAGTTTTTACGTTCGAACTGCATGCCTTCGTATGTTGAATAGTCGATCGATTTATAGACGGTTTCTTTAATTAATCGGGTAGATAACGGTGCTCGTGAAGCGATAGTTTTCGCATATTTCTTCGCTTCGTCCACTACTAGTTCTGGTGCGATTACGCGGTTGATCACCCCATATTGAAGAGCTTCATCCGCTGTCATCGGGTCACCTAGCCATAGCCATTCAAGAGCTTTCTTCTGCCCCATCAGCTTTGTAAGTTTTACCGTTCCGCCAGCACCAGGCATGACACCAAGCTTGATTTCTGGGAAACCAAACTGTGCGTTTTCTGCGGCAAATAGAATATCAGCGCATAACGCCAGTTCGAAGCCTCCGCCAAAACAGTAACCGTTCACCGCACCGATGATTGGTTTTTTGATCGTTGCTAAGCGGTCCCATTCTTTAAACTGATTTAATAGTTCAAGAGAAACAGCTGTATCCTCTTTCATCTCATCAATGTCGGCACCTGCTGCAAACGCGCGCGCGCTGCCTGTTAAAACAATTGCTTTTACCTCATCATTACGGTCAAAGCTTTCAAAAGCATCTAATAGTTCCGTAACCATCGGCCGGTTGATCGCGTTTAATACACGCGGCCTGTTTAATTGAATCAAGGCAATCCCATCTTCAACAGAGGTTAGAATTGTTTCGTAATTACTCATTGATTTCCTCACCGATCATAAGGGTTACAAGTTCTGCCGCAAAGCTCATCAAGTCTTTTCCAGAAGCTTTACCTTCATCAGATTTCATAGCGGCTTTTAACGCATCATGATCGTCATAGTACATTTCACAAAGAATGTGGTAGTCGCTTTTTCCCATCGGTGAACCAACGATTTTTGTTACTTCCATTTTGCGAAGCCCTGGAATCTTTTTTGTAATCTCTGTATGATGTCCAAAATAGTGCTCGTCGAATTGCTCCAAGTTTTCAGGTGTTTTGTAAAGTGCGATTAGTTTTACCACGTGTGTTTCCTCCCTATTTTTAAACTCATAATGTCTTACTATCCCATATCAGCAACAGGTTTCATTGCTTCAAACGGGTTCTTGCAAGACTTGCAATACAAAATACTTCTGCAGGCTGTTGGACCAAAGATGTTTTCCATCGTTACATATGTGGACCCGCAATACGGGCAATCGATCTCCCAAGGCTCACCCATCACATGGTTTGCCGGAGGAGGCGAGATGCCGAACTCTTTTAATCTCTCTCGACCTTCAGGTGTAATGCGGTCTGTTGTCCACGATGGTGTAAATACAAAATTCACTTCTGCTGAAGTAATTCCTTCTACATCTTCAATTGCTTTTTTTATATCTCGCTCGATGATGTGCAGTGCAGGGCATCCAGAGAACGTAGGCAATACAGACACTTTTACTGCTCCATTTGTTACGTCAACTTCATGCACCATGCCAAGATCTAATATACTGACGGAGGCGATTTCAGGATCTTTTACTTTCCCAAGCGCGTCCATCACACTTTCGGTCATGCTGCTTTTTAATTCGGACACGTGGTTCATCTCCTTTCTAAATCGTCTTACCAGCCAGTCGCAGGGTTTGTTGCATACACTTCTGAAAGTGTTGAAGTCGCTTGCTTTAAGTCATCCGTGTGTACTCCGTTTCGGCCGTTTCCTCTTTCCATACGCGGCTCACCTGGATAATGCGCACCAACCTCTTTAAGGACAGCTTCAATCTTGTTGTTCCATCTCTTTTTCATCACATTTTCGTCATCAATAAAGTTCGCTTTCACGATATCTTCGTAGTAAGGTCCGAGTGTAAGCACACCGCCAAAGTCTTTCCAAACCTTCTGGATCGCGGCCGTCATTCGCTCAATTGCTTCATCCGTACTCGTCATGAGCTGCTTAAACCAGATTTCCCAATGTATCAGGTGATAGTATTGCTCTGTCATGATCTTGCGGGCAGCTTCTGCCAGAGGTCCGTATGCCGAGTGGCGCAGCGAATCTAAACGAATATGCTTGTGCACCGCGTAAAAGTAGTTGCGCACAACGGTAAACGCCCAGTCGTAATCAGGTTCTTTTAAATAGGTGCCCGGTCCGTTCACTTCTTCTAAAATGATAGCGTTTCGGTACTGATCAGGTGTTCTTAGGTGAGCAATTCTGTCTGCTTCTCCCTCTCCAAGATCCTCAAGCAAATTATAGTAAAGGTTTGCATGCCCCATCATGTCTTGAGAGATCGATGAAAACGCAACGTCCTCTTCAATGTGGGGGGCAAGACCAAGCCATTCAGATCCGCGGAACGAAAGGAGAAAGTCATCGTCTGCCAGCTGATAGAGAAGCTCGATTAAAGCTTTTTTTTCTTGTGGTTTTAACGTTTCCTCTGTCATGAATTTTCTCCCCTTCCGCCAAGGATGTGCTGTTCGGTAAACTGCTCCTGGTTATAGTCACGCCATTTTTTCTTCAAATATCCATATCCTTTTGTCTCTCTATACTGTTTATCGAGGCGTTTCAGCATCTCTCTTTCATCCTGGTTAAGTCCTCTGATGTTCTCTCTTTTCACAACCCAAATGTCGGCAACCGTTTCTCTTCTGAAAAAGTTTTCTTTCGCCATGATCAGCGCCATGTCTGCGTTCGGTGCTAAAAGGCTGAAACTATGCTGAAACGGAGATTTATCTGTCTTTTTGCTAAAAACTTCATAAACGTTGTAAAACTCATTTTTCTGTTCGTTCACGATGGTTGTCTCTCCCTTCCGCTGTCAGATCGCCTTTTTAGCTGCTAATGCTTCGCGTACCCACTCGTTATTCTTGTATGAGCTGCGGCGAAGATCTAAGCGATTCTGTGATTGTGGACCGTTGCCTGAAACAATCTGTTTGAACTTGCTCCAGTCTGCGTCCTTATAGATCCACATTTGGCTGTCTTCATCAAAACGAATCGTATCGTCTGGAATTGTTAGTCCAAGCGACCAGATGCGCGGAATGTATTTTGTGAAGAACTCTTGTCTCAGGTCTTCGTTCGTTTTTGTACGAATTTTATACATGATGTTCTTATCGGCATTTGAATTACCGGTTTCTTTAGCAGACTTTGGTCCAAAGAACATGATCAGCGATTCCCACCAGCGGTTTAGTGCATCCTGCAGCATTTCTCGCTGTTCCGGTGTTCCTTCAGCCATCGCTAAAATAATGCTCTCACCGTGCTGTGCGTGGAATACTTCTTCTGCACAGATACGCTTTAACGCTCTGGCGTATGGGCCATACGAAGAATCCAGCATCATGCTTTGCGAGATAATGGCAGCTCCATCAACAAGCCACGCGATAATTCCCGCATCTCCCCAAGTTGGTGCGTCCATGTGGAAAACATTATGAAACTTTAATTTTCCTGAAAATAGATCTTCCATGATATCATGGCGCGTCTTGCCGAGCGGTGCCATTAAGTCTTCTGCTACACGAAGCAAAAGCTGCCCGTGGCCCATCTCATCCTGAACCTTCGCCATAATCGCAAGCTTTCTGTGAAGTGAAGGTGCTTTAGGTACCCATTCCTTTTCTGGAAGCGCTCCCATAATTTCCGAAATGCCATGCATCGAAATTAATCTGATGAGCTGCAAACGGTAATCATCTGGCATCCAGTCATCTGGTTCAATCTTCTCACCAGCGTTGATGCGGTCAAGAAAATGAGTCATTTTCTCTTCTTCATTTAGCTGATTAAAGCTCATACCAACTGTCATGCTATTCTCCTCCTGTTATATTACGTTTATTTACCGTAATTATATTTTATCGTCATATGTTTTAACAATAGTTAAACGCCCATTTTTTTCTGAATTTGCCTAACCACTCTGATTGCCTTGCCCTCAGAACGCGGAATTCCTTTAGGCGGAAATGCTTTGATTTCCATAGAAACGAGACACGTATCTTTAATCTTTTTTGAAATGGATTGTTTTAGAAGTCGTGTTGCCTCATGATGCTCATCCCCATTTGTTACAGCATGAAGTTGTTCTGTTATCTCCACATGAAGTTCAATATGCTCCTTTAACCCTTCAGTTAAAATGTGCACTTGATAATGCGGAACAATATCTTGTATAGATAGAAGGCAATTCTCGATCTCTGACGGAAAAACATTAACTCCTCGAACGATAATCATGTCATCGATTCGCCCTTTCACACGGCTCATTCGTATGGAAGTTCTGCCACAGCTGCACGGCGTGCGCTCAATCGCTGCAATATCCCCCGTACGATAACGGATGATCGGAAAAGCTTCTTTCGTTAAACTTGTAAAAACAAGTTCCCCATACTGCCCATCAGGCATAGGTTCAAGGGTATCTGGATTAATAATCTCAGCGATAAAATGATCATCCATAATATGAAGTCCGTTTTGTGCTTCGTGACATTCCATTGCAACACCTGGTCCCATCACTTCACTCAATCCGTAAATGTCCATGGCTTTAATGTCTAATTTCTCTTCAAGTGTTGTCCGCATCTCTTCCGACCAAGGCTCTGCTCCAAAGATGCCATATTTTAATGACGTAGCTCTTGGATCCTTTCCAAGCTCCTCCATCTTCTCCGCGATTGTTAAAATATAAGAAGGAGTGCCGCATATCACCTGGGGCTTGAAGTCTTCAATCAAAAGAATTTGACGCTCCGTATTTCCTCCTGATACGGGAACGGTAATCATACCGAGCCGCTCCGAACCGTTATGAAGTCCGAGCCCGCCTGTAAAAAGTCCGTACCCATATGCGTTATGAAGCACATTTCCTGGCTCACCGCCCGCAATAGCGATAGAACGCGCCACCATGTCACTCCACCGATGGATATCCCCTTCTGTATATCCAACTACTGTCGGCTTCCCGCTCGTTCCAGATGATGCGTGAAGACGGATAAGCTGGTCTTGCGGTACCGCAAACAATCCAAAAGGGTAATGATCACGAAGGTCTTTCTTAACTGTAAAAGGAAGTTTTTGAAGATCTTCTAACGTTTCAATCGATGAAGGATGTATGGCTATTTCGTCAAAAGCATTTTTGTAAAAAGGTACATTTTCGTATACATTGTGTACCGTCTGCTTTAAGCGATACAGCTGCAGCTCTTCTTTTTCAACACGACTCATGCATTCCACTTGTGGATGGAGGATCATTCCTTTTCATCTCCCTTAATGATATGTAAGCGATTACATTTGAGATTAAAAAAATATGACGTTTTTGTACCGTTATCTAATTATAGTGTAATGTTATTTGTGTTTAGCTTATCATTTATAATAATTTTCTGTCAAATGAAAATAAGTGCTGCAAGCGGTTTGCTAGGTGCCGAGATAGAGAGGATAGTTTCTGCTTTGCATTGAGTCTGTTTGAAGATTATTGAGTCTGTTTGAAGATTATTGAGTCTGTTTAAACTTTATTGAGTCTGTTTCAAGATTATTGAGTCTGTTTCAAGATTATTGAGTCTGTTTAAAATTTATTGAGTCTGTTTAATTGAGTCTAAATGAATTACTGCTCAAAATCATTCCTCTCACATAAACCAAAACAAAAACCGCCATTAGAGGCGGTTTT